>NZ_JBWKMV010000002.1:0-1133094 GCF_059415225.1 Caulobacter sp. GW821-FHT10E02 | reverse complement strand
TTGACCCATCCGCCAACCAACCCGGAGGTCTTCGGCAGAGCCGGCAGCTTCTAAAGAAACCACCAGAACCAGTCAAGTGATCTTTTCAAAGAAAAGAAGAACCAGACTGGAGAGAAACACTTGAAAGCCCCGAAGGAACTTTTCGGTATTTCTCGGAGGGCGCTTCTTAGAGAAGCCACCCAAGTCAGTCAAGCGATTATTTCGAAGAAACTTCAAAACGATTACTTGCCTAACCTTGCATCGCGCCGCTGATTTCTTGCGAAGTCTTGGCGGCGATGCATCGGAGCGGCGCTTCTAAAGAGGAGCCATTCCGAAGTCAACCAACTCTTTTCGGCTTTTTCGAACTCCGGAAACCCGGGGAGCGAAGAGACAAAAGAAGGATCCCAGGGCCACCGTGGCCGCCCTTTGCGGATCCGTCATCGAGTCGATTGGAGCGCGGTTTCTAGCGAAGCGTCTGGACCGATGCAACTCCCTTTCGGGGGCCGCGTCGTCCGGTCGCGATGCCGTTCCGAGCGAGGCGTTGATCTAGTCCCCGTCCCGGCGACTGGCAACCCCCTCGCGACAATATAACGACGCTCTTTTGACGCCGTGACTAATGCCGCGCTCTGGAGCCCGTCCCTTAGAGGCTTGGGCGGACTCCAGCCTCTTGTACTAGTGCTGGCTTTCCGGCAGGCGGACGATCAAGCCGTCCAGCGCGTCGCTCACCTTGATCTGGCACGACAGGCGGCTGTTGGGCTCGACGTTCTCGGCGAAGTCCAGCATCGACTCTTCCATGGCTGACTTGTCGCCAGTCTTGGAGAGCCAGGCGTCATCGACATAGACGTGGCAGGTCGCACAGGCGCACGCGCCGCCGCAGTCGGCGTCGATGCCCGGCACGTTGTTCTTCACGGCGCCTTCCATGACGGTCAGGCCCGGCTTCACGTCGAGGGCGTGTTCCGTGCCGTCGTGTTCGATGTAGGTGATCTTGGCCATCTGTTTCCCGTTACCCCTGGAGGCTTCTCTCTATAGGGCGACCTAAGCCGCCACCTCTTTCATGGACACCGACGGATCGGCGAGCTTGGTCGCATCGACCGGCGTGCGCTTGGCGATCAGCTGCTTGCCGGCCATGAACTCGGGCGGCGCATTGACAGCCTCGACGGCCTGCAGCAGGTCGCCCTTCAGATGGAAGACCGCGAACCTGGCGGCGGCGACGTCGCCGCGCACGATCTGGCGGTCGGCCTCGAACGGCAGGCCGGCGATCTGCAGCTTCAGATCATACTGGTCGGACCAGAACCACGGCACTTCCGGAGAAGGACCCGGCCGGCCGAGGATCGCCGAGGCGGCCTGCTTGGCCTGCTCCAGGGCGTTCGGCACGGATTCGAGGCGGAACTGACGCTCATATAAAGGGAGCGGACGATGGGTGACGTCGCCGATCGCGAAGATCGACGGGTCAGCGGTCCGCGCCTCCAGATCGACGACCACGCCATTGGCGGTCTCGAGACCTGCATCCTTGGCTAGCTCGTCATTGGGCACCGCGCCGACGCCGACCAGGGCGACGTCGCAGGCGACCACACGGCCGTCGGAGAACTTCACGCCGGTGACGTGGCCGTTCTCGCCTTCGAAACCCGCGACCCCGGCGTTCAGCTCGAACGCGACGCCGCGCTTGCCGTGATAGTCCTGGAAGAACAGCGACAGGGTCTCGCAGGCGACGCGGGCCAGCACCCGGCTCTCACGCTCGACGACCATGGCGTGACTGCCCAGAGCGCGGGCAGAGGCCGCCGCTTCCAGGCCGACATAGCCGCCGCCAATCACAGCCAGGCGCTTGTCCGGTCCCAGAGCGTGCTTGAGCAACTCGGCGTCGGCCGCCGTGCGCAGGGCCAGGACGCCGGCCAGGTCGGAACCGGGGATCGGCAGTTCGCGGGCGCGGGCGCCGGTGGCCAGGATGAGGAAGTCGTAGGAAATCGCCTCGCCCGACGCGAGGGTCACCGTCTTCTCCGAGCGGTTGATCCGCTCGGCCACGCCTTCGAGGCGCAGGGAGACATTATTGTCGGCGTACCATTCGGCCGGCTTCAGCGAGAGCGAGTCGGCGTCGGCCTCGCCCTTCAGCCAGGCTTTCGAGAGCGGGGGGCGCTGATAGGGCAGCAGCGGCTCGTCGCCGATCAGGACGATACGGCCCTCGTGACCGTACTGACGCAGGAACGCCGCGGCCGAGCCGCCGGCATGACCCGCGCCGACGATGACGACGCATGCGTTCTGATTGGCTTCAGCGCTCAACGACGCCCTCCCTTTCGTCAAAAATGACGCCGGCGTCACCTATTGGCAAGCGCCTTCGATAGAGGCCGATATAGAACGGGGCGGCCCGTTTCCGAAGCCGCCCCGCGTTTGTCTCTATAGAGAGCCCGTCAGACGACGCGCTCGACCATCATCTTCTTGATCTCGGCGATGGCTTTGGCCGGGTTCAGACCCTTCGGGCAGACTTGGGCGCAGTTCATGATCGTGTGGCAGCGATACAGCTTGAAGGGATCCTCAAGCGCATCGAGGCGGTCGCCGGTCGCTTCGTCGCGGCTGTCGATCAGCCAGCGATAGGCGTGCAGCAGGGCCGCCGGGCCCAGATACTTGTCGCCGTTCCACCAGTAGCTGGGGCACGAGGTCGAGCAGCAGGCGCAGAGGATGCACTCATAGAGACCGTCGAGCTTCGCGCGGTCGTCCGGCGACTGCTTCCACTCGGTCTGCGGCTCGGGCGTATCGGTGTGCAGCCACGGCTCGATCGAGGCGTACTGCGCGTAGAACAGCGTCAGGTCCGGGATCAGGTCCTTGACCACCGGCAGGTGCGGCAGCGGGCTGATCTGGACGGCCTTGCCCGGAACCTCGGCCCAGCCATGCGTGCAGGCCAGGGTGTTGCGGCCGCCGATGTTCATCGAGCACGAGCCGCAGACGCCTTCCCGGCACGACCGGCGGAAGGCCAGGGTCGGGTCGATGTTGTTCTTGATATAGAGCAGGGCGTCCAGGACCATCGGGCCGACGGCGTCCATATCGACGTCGTAGGTGTCCCAACGCGGATTGCCGCCCGCTTCCGGATCGTAGCGGTAGATCTTGAAGGTCTTGACCTTCTTGGCGCCCGCGGCGGCCGGCCAGTGCTTGCCCGACTTGACCTGCGAGTTCTTGGGGAGTGCGAGTTCGACCATCGTACCCTCAGTAGACCCGTTGCTTCGGCGGGATGTAGGCGATGTCGTCGGACATCGTGTAGCTGTGCACCGGGCGGTAATCGATCTTCACCGCGCCGGACTCCATGTCGAGCCAGGCTAGGGTGTGCTTCATCCACTCGGCGTCGTCGCGGCTCGAGAAGTCCTCGCGGGCGTGGGCGCCGCGGCTTTCGGTGCGGTTGACCGCGCCGTTCACCGTGACCACCGCCTGGCTGATCAGGTTGTCGAACTCCAGGGTCTCCATCAGGTCGGTGTTCCACACCAGACCCCGATCGTTGACCTTGATGTCGGCCTTCTTCTTCCAGACCTCGGCGAGACGCTGCACGCCGCTGACCAGGCTCTCGCCGGTGCGGAACACCGCGGCGTCCTCCTGCATGGCCTTCTGCATTTCGAGGCGCAGTTCGGCGGTGCCGGTCGAGCCCGAGGCGTTGCGGAACTTGTCGAAGCGGGCGACGTGGCCGTCGGTCCAGGCGTCCTTCAGTTCCGGCTGCTTGGCGCCCGGGGTCAGGACCTCGGCGCAGCGAAGCGCGGCAGCACGACCGAAGACCACCAGGTCGATCAGCGAGTTCGAGCCCAGGCGGTTGGCGCCGTGCACCGACACGCAGGCGGCTTCGCCCACGGCCATCAGGCCCGGGATCACCTGGTCGGGGTTGTCGCCCGACTTGGTGACAACTTCGCCGTGATAGTTCGTCGGGATGCCGCCCATGTTGTAGTGGACGGTCGGCAGCACCGGGATCGGAGCCTTGGTCACGTCGACGCCGGCGAAGACCTTGGCGGTCTCCGAGATGCCCGGCAGGCGCTCGTGCAGAATCTTCGGATCCAGGTGATCCAGGTGCAGGAAGATGTGGTCCTTGTTCGGGCCCACGCCGCGACCTTCGCGGATCTCGATGGTCATCGCGCGGCTGACCATGTCGCGGGGCGCCAGGTCCTTCACCGACGGCGCGTAGCGCTCCATGAAGCGCTCACCTTCCGAGTTGGTCAGGTAGCCGCCTTCGCCGCGCGCGCCTTCAGTAATGAGGCAGCCGGCGCCGTAGATGCCGGTGGGGTGGAACTGCACGAATTCCATGTCCTGCAGCGGCAGGCCGGCGCGCAGCGCCATGGCGTTGCCGTCGCCCGTGCAGGTGTGGGCCGAGGTGGCCGAGAAGTAGGCGCGGCCGTAACCGCCCGTGGCCAGGATCACCGTCTGAGCCTGGAAGCGGTGCAGAGTGCCGTCGTCCAGCTTCCACGCCGTCACGCCGCGACAGACGCCGTCGTCCATGATCAGGTCGAGGGCGAAGTACTCGATGAAGAACTCGGTGTCGTGGGCCAGCGACTGGCCGTACATCGTGTGCAGCATGGCGTGACCCGTACGGTCGGCCGCCGCGCAGGTGCGCTGGATCGGGCCTTCGCCGTAGTTCTTGGTCATGCCGCCGAAGGCGCGCTGATAGATCTTGCCGTCGGCCGTGCGCGAGAAGGGCACGCCCCAGTGCTCGAGCTCATAGACCGCCGCCGGGGCGTTGCGGGTCAGGTACTCGATGGCGTCCTGGTCGCCCAGCCAGTCCGAACCCTTGACGGTGTCGAACATGTGCCAGCGCCAGTCGTCCTGGCCCATATTGCCCAGCGAGGCCGAGATACCGCCTTGCGCGGCCACGGTGTGGCTGCGGGTCGGGAACACCTTGGTGATGCAGGCGGTCTTCAGGCCGGCCTGCGCCGCGCCCAGGGCGGCGCGGAGACCCGAGCCGCCGGCGCCGACGACGACGACGTCGAACTTGTGGTCGATGAACTTGTAGGCCGACATCAATGGGCTCCGGTCACGGTCAGGGCCACCTTCAGGATCGAGAAGATCCCGACGGCGCCGGCGAGCACGCAGACGAACAGGTTGCCGATCACCAGGGCCGACTTGCTCGTGAAGCGCTCGATGTAGTCCTCGATGACCACCTGGACCGCGTTCGACAGGTGGATCAGGGCCGAGATCAGCAGCAGGCCCAGCAGCACGGCGTTCAGGGGCTGGCCGATCCAGGCCGCCACGGTGTGCTGGTCGGCGCCGATCATCTTCAGGGCGGCGAACACGCCCCAGACGCTCAGCGGCGCCAGGGCCAGGCCCGAGACGCGCTCGGTGATGAAGTGCGACACGCCGTGACGCGAGGCGCCCAGGCCGCGGGCCCGTGACAGCGGGGTGCGGAACTGGATCGGCTGGAAGAGATCCTTGTTGCTGCTCATCAGAACGCTCCGTTCGCGCCGGCGATGACCCAGGTGACGATCGTCGCCACGACCGCGAAGGCGATCGCCATGGCGCCGGTCATGTCGGCGATGCGCGGGGCGAAGCCCTTGCCGGCGTCCCAGAAGGTCTGGCGGATGGTGTAGGCGATGTTGAAGAACACGGCAAAGGTCTCGCCCAACAGCACCAACTTGCCGATCGGCGAGCCCAGGATGCTCAGGAAGCCGGCATAGGCCTCGGGACCAGCGGCGACCGCCGCGGCCCAGGCGGCCAGGATCACGGCGCCGACCCACAGGCCGACGATGCAGCCGCGGTGCAGGATCGAGCAGGCCATGGTGATATGCCAACGCCACACTTGAAGGTGCGGTGACATCGGGCGCTCAGGCAGCCCCCGGCTCGTGTCGGTCATAGGAGGTCCAACCTCAGTAGCCTTTGTGCGTTGCGGGATGCTTTTAAGCGCGAGGGCGGGGGTGTCAATTAAACGGGGCCGTGTTGAGAAACGTTCTCAGTCCCGCTCCGGGTAGGTTAAGGAACCCCTAAGGCCAAGGTTGCGTTACGATCGGTCGTTTCAGGGGGAAATGCGTCCAGGGCCATGAAGAGTCCGATCGATTTCAGAGCGGTGTTCGATCGGATATCGACCCCGTACATGATGATGGACCACGACCTGGTCATCGTCGAAATGAACCAGGCCTATCTGGACGTCACCAGCCGCCGCCGCGACGAGCTGCTGGGCCGCTACGTCTTCGACGCCTTCCCGTCCGAGGGCGAGAGCCGCCGGCTGCTGGAAGAGTCGATCCTGCGCACGCGCGACACCGGCCAGACCGACGTGATCGCCATGCTGCACTACGCCATCCCGCGCGCCGGCGCCGAGGGCGGCCTCTATGACAGCTACTGGAGCGCCACCCACACCTATGTGCCTGGGGCGGACGGGCGCGGCTTCGTGTTGCAGAACACCCAGGACATCACCGAGCTGCGCAAGCTGAAGGACAACGCCTTCCGCCCCGAAGCGCCGCCGACCACCGCCATGCTCGGCGACTCGGTGCTCCGCCGCGTCGAGGCCCTGCAGTCGCAGAGCGTCCAGATCCGCCGCCTGTTCATGCGCGCGCCCAGCTTCGTCGCCATCCTGCGCGGGTCCGACCACATCTTCGACTTCGCCAACGAGGCCTATCTGCGCCTGATCGGCCGGCAGGACGTGGTGGGTCGCCCCTTGGCCGAGGCCCTGCCCGAGATCCGCGACCAGGGATTCATCGAGCTGCTTGACGAGGTGCGCCGTTCGAGCGAGCCGTTCATCGGCCGCGAGGTCCCGGTCATGCTGGTCCGCAAGGCCGGCGAGGCGCCCGAGGAGCGCTTCCTCGACTTCATCTACCAGCCGATCGTCGAGGCCGACGGCTCGGTCTCGGGCGTCTTCGTCGAGGGTTCGGACATGACCGACCGGGTCCTGGCCAACCAGCGCCAGCGCCTGCTGCTGGACGAGCTGAACCACCGCGTGAAGAACACCCTGGCCACGGTCCAGGCCATCGCCCAGCAGACCCTACGCGGCGCCAGCACGCCCGAGACCTTCGCCGCCGCGTTCGAGGCGCGGCTGCTGGCCCTGTCCCAGACCCACAACGCCCTGACCGACAGCCAGTGGGCCGGAGCCGGCCTCAAGCAGATCCTGCTCCAGGAGCTTGGCCCCTATGGCGCCGAGCGCATCCGCGTCGACGGGCCGGATGTTCATCTGCCCGCGCGGGTGGCCCTGTCGCTGGGCATGGTGTTCCACGAGCTGGCCACCAACGCCGCCAAGTACGGGGCGCTGTCGACCGGCGCTGGCCGCCTGCTGCTGGACTGGACCCTGTCCGACGCCGGCGACACCCTGAGCTTCGCCTGGCGCGAGCGTGGCGGCCCGGCCGCCCGCCATCCCGAGCGCAAGAGCTTCGGCTCCCGCCTGATCGAGCGCAGCATCACCAGCGAACTGCGCGGGACCATCGAGACGGACTACGGCGAGGAAGGCTTGGTCGTGCGCTTCGAAGTGCCGCTCGCCAGGGACTTCGACTAGCGGAACACCGTCAGGGCCAGGTGCTGCAACAGCATGATGGTCTTGGCGTCGCGGATGCGGCCGTCGGCGATCATGGCCAGGGCCTCGTCGATCGTCGGCTCCAGCACCTCGATGTCCTCACCCTCGTCGGGATGGCCGCCGCCGTCGCCGATCCGCATGGCCGCGTCGTACTCGGCGACGAAGAAGTGCAGGATCTCGGTCACCGAGCCCGGGCTCATGAAGGCCTCGAACACCTTGCGGACTTCACCCAGGCGATAGCCCAGCTCCTCCTCGACCTCGGCGCGGATGCGGACCTCCGGCTCGGCGTCGTCCAGCAGGCCAGCGGCCGCCTCGATCAGCAGGTCGTCATAGCCGTTGACGAAGGCCGGATAGCGGAACTGCTTCACCAGCAGCACCGTCCGGTTTTCCAGGTTGTAGGGCAACAGCGCCGCTCCGTTGCCGCGGTCGTAGTGCTCGCGATGCTGCGTCTGCCACGTCCCGTCGCGCCGCTTCCAGTCGAAGCTCGTCGTCTTCAGGACGTACCAGTTGTCGGAGAGCAGCTTGGTCTCGTGGACCCGGAGGCGATCTTTGACGGTCATCTCTGTCTCCTAGTCCCGAACCCGCGCCACATAATCGGCCGAGCGCATCTCCTGCAGGCGCGACACCGTGCGCTCGAATTCGAAGGCCCCGTCGCCCTCGGGATAGAGCGCTTCCGGCTCGGCGTCGGCCAGGGCCACCAGCTTGGCGTCGGCCTCGTAGAGCGCGTCGATCAGCGTGTTGAAGCGCTTGGCCGCGTCGCGCCGGTCAGGCGTCAGGCGCGGAATGTCTTCCAGGAAGATGGTGTGGAAGCGCTCGGCGATCGCCAGATAGTCCTGCGGGCCCAGAGCCTGCTGGCACAGGCTGGCGAAGGACGAGCGCAGCATGCCGCCGGCGGCGCGCGGCAGACGCATCTTGCGGCCCAGCACCTCCAGCGTCGCGCCGGTCTCGGGCGTTCCATCCAGCATGTCGGTCCACAGCCGCTCGAACTCGGCCTGGTTGGCCTTGTCGTTCGGCGCCAGCCAGGTGCGGGCCGCCCGCAGGCGGTCCAGGCGGAAGTCGACCGGGCCACGGATGGCGACGACGTCCATCGCGTCCTTCAACATGGCGATGAACGGCGTGAAGAGCTGGCGGTTGAGGCCGTCCTTGTAGAGGTCGTCCGGCGGCCGGTTCGAGGTCGCCACCAGGGTGACGCCGCGCGCGAACAGCGCTTCGAACAGCCGCCCCAGGATCATGGCGTCGGCGATGTCGGTGACCTGCAGCTCGTCGAAGCACAGCAGGCGCGCATTCTGGGCGATCAGCTCGGCGGTCGGGACGATCGGATCGTCGCCCTTGTGCTGGCCGAAGCGCGCCTTGCGGGCCGCCGCGTCGCCCTTGCGCCAGGCGTCGATGTCGGCGTGGACCTCGGCCATGAAGGCGTGGAAGTGAATGCGGCGCTTCTTGGCGATCGGGGCGCTGTCGAAGAACAGGTCCATCAGCATGGACTTGCCGCGCCCAACCGGTCCCCAGAGGTAGACACCGCGCTGGCTCTTGGGCTTGCGGCCGAACAGCGAGAAGCCGGGCTCGCCGGCGTTGTCGAGATCGGCTTCCAGCCGGGACAGAGCGTCGACGGCGGCGGCCTGGGCCACGTCGGGCCGGATCTCGCCCTGGGCCAGGCGCTCGCGATAGGCGGTGCGTAGGGATGTCGGCATCGCCAGTGCGGTTAGCGCGTGAGGGCCTTCAATGGAAGCCCGCCCATGCGTCACCTGCCGGCTGACAGCCTCGCCGACGCGGCCTAAGCTCCCGTCATGGTTCATGTTCCGGCCGTCGGGGTGGTCGGGGCGCGAAAGACGCCCGAGCCCCACATCATCGACACCCTGATCGCCGAGCGCGCGCCGCGCCTGACGGGGTCGCCGATCTGGCCGCTCGTCCGGCTGGTCGTCTATCGGATGCTGGACTATCGCAAGGCCCGGCGGATGGCGGAAACGATCTGCCAGCTGGGCGGCCGCGCGGCGCTGGACCATGTCTCCGACTTGCTGGCTCTGAAAGTCGAGGTCTCGGGGCTGGAGAACCTGCCCGCCCGGGGCCGCTGCATCCTGGTGTCCAACCATCCGACCGGCATCGGCGACGGCGTCGCCGTGTACGACGCGATCAAGGCCCGGCGGCCCGACGTCGTCTTCTACGCCAATGCCGACGCCCATCGCGTCTGCCGCCGCTTCGACGAGGTGCTGATCCCGGTCGAGTGGGTCGAGGAAAAGCGCAGCCGCGAGCGGATGCGGGTGACCCTGTCCATGACCCGCGACGCCATGGAGGCCGAGCGCGCCCTGATGATCTTCCCGGCCGGGCGCCTGGCCATGGAGGACAAGGCCGGCGTCCTGACCGACCCGCCCTGGATGGCCTCGGCCGTCTCGCTCGCCCGCAAATACGCCGCGCCGATCGTGCCGATCCACCTGACCGGCCCGCGCTCTAACCTGTTCCACCTGTTCGACAAGCGCTGGAAGGAGATGCGCGACATCACCCTCTTCCACGAGCTGTTGA
This sequence comes from Caulobacter sp. GW821-FHT10E02, assembly GCF_059415225.1. Lineage (NCBI taxonomy): Bacteria > Pseudomonadati > Pseudomonadota > Alphaproteobacteria > Caulobacterales > Caulobacteraceae > Caulobacter > Caulobacter sp. GW821-FHT10E02. The sequence continues at coordinate 1,123,148 of NZ_JBWKMV010000002.1, read as the reverse complement.
ACAAGAAGGGCCGGCGCTTCTCGCTGATCGTCGGGGCGCCGATCGATCCCGAGGCCTTGCCCGGTGACGCGACAGAAGCCACGGAGGCGCTGAAGCGCTATGTGGAGCGCGCATTGCCCATCGACCCGACGAGCCGCCCGACGTGACAGAACTCTTCCTCGCCGACGAGGCCGCGACCCAGGACCTGGGCCGCAAGCTGGCGGCATCCCTGCGCCCCGGCGACGCCCTGTGCCTGACCGGTCCGCTGGGGGCCGGCAAGTCGACCCTGGCCCGCGCCCTGATCCGCGCCCTGACCACGCCGGACGAGGAGGTGCCCAGCCCGACCTTCACCCTGGTGCAGTTCTACGAGACGGCCGCCTTCCCCCTCGCCCACTTCGACCTCTACCGTCTGTCGGATCCCGACGAGGCCTATGAGATCGGCCTGGACGAGGCCCTGGACAGCGGCGTCGCCCTGATCGAATGGCCCCAGCGGCTCGAAGGGCGTTTGCCCCCGACTCGGCTCGATATAGACATCGCCCTGGATGGCGACGCGCGACGCGCGGTCATCGTGCGGCATGGCGGTTTCGAAGGACGTGATCTTGAGTTCTGAGCGCGAGACGGCGAAGGCCGCGTTCCTTTCGGCCAATGGCTTCGGCGACGTCCGCCGTGAAAGCCTGGGCGGCGACGCCTCGACGCGGGCCTATGAGCGGCTGCATCGTGGGGACGAGAACTTCATCTTCATGGACCAGCCGCCGGCGCTGGAAAGCGTCGTCTGTCCGCCGGGCGCCACGGACGCCGAGCGCCTAGCCTTGGGCTACAACGCCGCCGCGCGCCTGGCCGCTGGATCGGTCGGGGCCTTCGTGGCGACGGCGGACTATCTGCGCCAGCGCGGCCTCTCGGCCCCGCGCATCTTCGCCTATGACGTCGCCCAGGGCCTGGCCGTGCTGGAGGACTTGGGCGATGGCCTCTACGCCACCTTGATCGCCGAGGGCCAGGACGAGCATCCGCTGTACGAAGCCGCTGTAGATCTCCAAGTCGCTCTGCACGCCGAGACGCCACCGGACGTGCTGGCCGTCGATGACGTCCGCTGGCCGCTGCTGACCTACGACACCCTGGCCCTGAAGCACGCCACCGACACCTTCCTGGAATGGTGGCCGCAGTTCGCCGGCATCCCGGCCTTCAGCCCGCAGGCCGTGGCCGAGTGGGACGCGCTATGGGCGCCCGTCTGGGTGCGCGGCGAGGCCGGGGCCAGCGTCTTCACGCACCGCGACTACCACGCCCAGAACCTGCTCTGGCTGCCGGCCCGCGACGGCGTCGCCCGCGTCGGCCTGCTGGACTTCCAGGACGCCCTGCGCGCCCACCCGGCCTGGGACCTGACCCACCTGCTGCAGGACGCCCGCCGCGACGTTTCGCCGGAACTGGAGGCGGCCATGCTCGACCGCTACCTGGCCGCCCGCCCGGGCGTCGACCGCGAAGCCTTCATCGCCGACTACCGGGCGCTCGCCGCCTCGAACGCCGCCCGCATCCTGGGCCGGGTCTTCGCCCGCCAGGCCCTGCTGGGACGCCGCCAGTACGAGGCCTTCATGCCGCGCACCTGGCGCTATCTGGAACGCAATCTGAGCGATCCGGCCATGACCGGCCTCAAGGCCTGGTTCGACCAGTACGTTCCCGCCGAGGCCCGCCGATGAATGCTCCCAAAGTCGCGATGGTGCTGGCCGCCGGCCTCGGCACCCGCATGCGCCCGCTGACCAACGACCGGCCCAAGGCCCTGGTCGAGGTCCACGGCAAGGCGCTGATCGACCACATGCTGGACCGCCTGGCCGCCGCCGGGGTCGAGACCGCCGTGGTCAATGTCCACTATTTCGCCGACCTGGTCGAAGCCCACCTGAAGGCCCGCGAGGCCAAGGGTCTCGGCCCCCGCATCGTCATCTCCGACGAACGCCCCCAGGCCCTGGAGACCGGCGGCGGCATCAAGCACGCCTTGCCGCTGCTGGGTGAAGGCCCCGTGTTCGTGGCCAATATCGACTCCGTCTGGATCGAGCACGGCGGCGCGGCCATCGACGCCGTGGCCGCGGCCTGGAATCCGGAGGCAATGGACGTCTGCCTGATGCTGGCCTCGACCACGCAGTCGCTGGGCTTCCACGACACCGGCGACGTGTTCCTCAATGACGGCGTCGTCCGCTTCAAGAAACCTGGCGAGACCGCGCCGCTGGTTTATGTCGGCGTCCACATCTGCAAGCCGGCGATTACGGCTGACGGGCCGGAGGGGCCGTTCTCGTTGTTGCCGCTGTGGAAGCGGCTGGCGACCGACCACCGCGTCCACGGCGTCGCCCCCGACGGACTCTGGATGCATGTCGGCGACCCCGACGCGAAGCTGGCGGCCGAAGCGAGACTTTCAGAGGGATGACCGGACCGGCCCCCTTCTTCGAGCGTGAGGGGCCGCGCTGGTTCTCGATCCCCGCCCACCGCCCGTTCGTCGACGACCTGGCGCGTGGCCTGCTGAACGCCCTGGAGCCGCTGGGTCCCGAGGCCCTGCCCCGCGCCACCGTCCTGACCCCGACCCGGCGCGGCGCTCGCGCCCTGGCCGACGCCTTCCTCGCCGTCGGCGGCGGGCGCGCTTTGCTGCTGCCGCAGATCCGGCCGCTGGGCGATCTCGACGAGGGCGAGCCGCCGTTCGAGCCGGGCGACCTCGCCCTGGACCTGCCGCCGGCCATCTCCTCGCGCCGTCGCCGGTTCGAGCTGGCGCGGCTGGTCGTCGATCACGGCGACAAGCTGTCGTTCAAGCCCGGCCCGGTCCAGGCGCTGGAACTGGCCAAGGCCCTGTCGGACTTTCTTGACAGCTGCCAGATCGAGGAGGTCCCGTTCGCCGACCGGCTGGACGGCCTGGCCGAAGGCGACCTGGCCCAGCACTGGCAGGTCTCGGCGCGGTTCCTGAAAGGCGTGCTGACCGCCTGGCCCAAGCGCCTGGACGCCCTGGGCCTGATCGACGTCTCCGAGCGCCGGGTGAAGCTGCTGCGCGCCTTGGAGAAGCAGTGGGCCGAGAACCCGCCGACCGAGGTGCTGGTCGCCGCCGGCTCGACCGGTACCGCGCCCGCCACCGCCGACCTGCTGCGCGTCGTCGCCGCCGCCCCGAAGGGCGCCGTGGTCCTGCCGGGCCTCGACGAAGACCTGGCCGACAGCGCCTGGACCCAGATCGAGGGCTCCCAGGGCGAGCAGCATCCGCAGGGCGCGATGAAGCGCCTGCTGGACCGGGCCGGCGTCGACCGCTCGGAGGTCCGCGCCTGGGTCCCCGATGTCGACAGCCGAGGCCGCTGGCGCCGACGGATCGTCAACGAGGCCCTACGCCCGGCCGAGGCCACCGCCGACTGGCTGGCCCAGATCGCCGCCCTGCGCGCCGAGGCTCCCGACCTCGACCCCGTCGCCGAGGGCCTGACCGGCTTCTCGGTCATCGCCGCCCGCGCCGAGGAGGAGGCCGCCGGCGCTTGCGCCCTGCTGCTGCGCGAGGCGCTGGAGGACCCGGAGCGCACCGCCGCCCTCGTCACCCCCGACCAGACCCTGGCCCGCCGGGTCATGACCCGCCTGCAGCGCTGGGGCGTCATCCCCGACAGCTCGGCCGGCGCGCCGCTGGCCGCCGCCGGCTCGGCGATCCTGGCCCTGCACCTGGCGCGACTGGTCGAGGAGCCGCTCAATCCCGTCCGCCTGCTGGCCTTCGCCAAGCATCCGCTGGTGCTGGGCGAGGACGAGGCGCCGGCCGCCGCCATGCTGGAGCGCAAGGGCCTGCGCGGCGCCGCGCCGGGCTCGAAAGAGGTTCTGCGCGCTCGGCTGAAGGATGCGCCCGAAGCCCTGGCCTTGGTCGACCGCGTCCTGGCCGCCATCGACCACGCCGCCAGCCCCTACATCGACAACTTCGCCCCGCCCTGCCGCGCCGCCCAGGCGCTGGTCGAGGCGCTGGAGGGCCTGATCGCGGTCAACCGCCTGTGGGCCGGCGGCGCCGGCGAGAGCCTGGGCGGGCTGATGGCCGCGCTGATCCAGGACGGCGAGCCCCTGCCCGACGCCTCGCCCCAGGCCTTCGCCGACATCCTCGACCGTCTGGTCAACGAGGAGACGGTCCGGGTCGGCGGCGCCACGCACCCTCGCCTCCGCATCCTGGGCGCCATCGAGGCCCGTCTGGTCCGCGCCGACCGCCTGGTGCTGGCGGGACTCGAGGAAGGCGTCTGGCCGCAGGGCGCGCCGATCGATCCGTTCCTGTCGCGGCCGATGCGCCAGCGCTTGGGCCTACCGCCGCCCGAGCGCAAGATCGGCCTGACCGCCCACGACTTCGCCCAGGCCGCCAGCGCGCCGGATGTGGTGCTGGTCCACTGCGAACGGCGCGGCGGCGCGCCGGCCGTCGAGTCGCGCTGGCTGTGGCGACTGAAGACCCTGGCCGCTGGGGCGGGCCTCGCTCTGCCCCGCCGCGACGATGTGCTGGACTGGGTCCGCGCCCTCGACGCGCCCGATCCCTATGCCCCGATCGGCCGCCCGGCCCCAACGCCGCCGGTCGAGGACCGCCCGCGCAAGATGGCCGTAACCCGCGTCGAGGCCCTGACCCGCGATCCCTACGCCGTCTGGGCCCGCGACATCCTCAAGCTCTATCCGCTGGAGCGTCCCGACGAGCCGGTCGAGGCACGGGCGCGAGGCACGGCGATCCACGCCGCCTTCGAGAAGTTCGCCGAGACCTACCCCGACGCCGTGCCGCTCGAAGCCGCCGGCGTGTTCGAGGCCTTCTATATCGAGGCCCTGATCACGGCCGGCATGCCGCCCACGGCCCTGACCCGGGAAAAGGCCCTGGCCCGCGAAGCCGCCCTGTGGGTCGCCGACTGGGAACGCTCGCGCCGGACCACGGCCCGCAAGGTCGTCGTCGAGGCCGCCGGCGAGCTCCAGCTCAGCATCAACGGCCGCCCCTTCACGTTGACGGCCAAGGCCGACCGCCTGGAGCCGACCGCCGACGGGACCGCCCACATCCTCGACTACAAGACCGGCGCCGCGCCGTCGCAGAAGCAAGTCGACACCGGCTTTTCGCCGCAGCTGACCCTGACGGCGGCGATCCTGATGCACGGCGGCTTCCCGGACCTGGGCAAGCCGACGCCCGGCGACCTGACCTATGTCCGCGTCACCGGCCGCAAGCCGGCGGGCGAAGAGCAAGTCCGCGCCCTGGCCGGCGAGGAAAGCAGCGCCGCCGCCAACAAGGCCCTGGAAGGCCTCTCGACCCTGATCGCCCGCTATGATGACCCAGACGAGCCCTACCGCTCGCGGGTCGCGCCGCAGTTCGTCAAGGAGCACCCCGGCGACTACGCCCACCTGGCGCGGGTGTTCGAATGGTCGACCAGCGGCGATGACGGGGACGGCGAATGAGCGCTTACGATCCCCAGCGCGTCGCCGCCGATCCGACGATCTCGGCCTTCGTCACCGCCAATGCCGGCTCGGGCAAGACCAAGACCCTGATCGACCGGGTCGCGCGCCTGCTGCTGGCCGGGGTCGAACCGCAGGCGATCCTGTGCGTCACCTATACCAAGGCCGCCGCCGCCGAGATGCAGCGCCGCCTGTTCGAGCGCCTGGGCAAGTGGTCGGTGACCAGCGACGCCGACCTGCGGGTCGAACTGGTCAAGCTGGTGGGCGAAGCGGAAGCGATCTACGACGCCAAGGGCCTTTCCAACGCCCGCGCCCTGTTCGCCAAGGCGCTGGAGACGCCGGGCGGCCTGAAGATCCAGACCATCCACGCCTTCTGCGAAAAGCTGCTGCGGCGCTTTCCCCTGGAGGCCGGCGTGTCGCCCGGCTTCACGGTGATGGACGACCAGGCCGGCGCCGCCATCGCCCGCGCCGCCCGCCGCGCCACGGCCAAGTGGGTCGATACGCACGAGGACGCCTACGCCGAAGCCTATGCCCGCTTCTCCGTGGCGCTCGACTTCCAGAGCTTCGAAAACATGTTCGCGGGCTTCGAGGCGCGGCGCGGTCAGATCATGGCCTATGTCACCAAGTGCGGCGGGCTGCAGGAAGCGGTCGCCGACGCCTGGACGCGCTGTGGCTTCGACGCGCCGAGCTCGGCCGCTGACCTCGCGGCCCAGGCCATGGCGCGGCTCGACCTCGGCGCGTGGCGCGCGGCGGCCACGGTGCTGTTCGACGGCGGCGGCAAGGCTGACGCCAAATATGCCGAGGCCCTCGCCGCCGTGGCCCGCGATCCGGATGCGACGCTGGATCTCGCCCTCCGCGCCCTGTTCACCGAAGGCGGCGAAGGCACGCCGGCGACCTGGCCGGGCAAGACCTCGGGCTTGAAGAGCCGCGAGGACCTGCGCGAGGCGCTGGTGCTGGACCAGGCCAAGCTGGAGGCCGCCCGCGAGCGGGTCCGGGCCGCCAAGGTGGCCGAGGATACCGAGGGCGCCCTGCGGCTGGCGGTGCTGTACGTGACCTCGCACCGGATCGAGAAGGACGCCCGCGGCGCGCTCGACTTCACCGACCTGATCGACAAGACCCGCGTGCTGCTGACCGAGAAGGTCGAGGCCGCCTGGGTGCTCTACAAGCTGGATGGCGGCATCGACCACATCCTGCTGGACGAGGCCCAGGATACCGCGCCCGAACAGTGGGCGATTCTTAGCGCCCTGACGGCCGACTTCTTTGCTGGCGCGACCTCAGAAGGCTGGAGCGGTCGACGCGCCGAGCGAACCCTCTTCATCGTGGGCGACGAAAAGCAGTCGATCTACTCGTTCCAGGGCGCTGATCCGACGCGGCTTCTGGAGGAGACGCAGGGCTACATCGCTCGCATCGAAGCCGTCCGCCCTGGCGGCGGCCAGAGCGTTCCCCTGACCACCTCCTATCGCTCCACCCGAGAGGTGTTGAGCTTCGTCGATGCGCTCCTGTCCGATCCGGAAACCCATGCGGCTGTTCCACCGCCAACGGGGATGGACCTGGTCCATCATGAACTGTTCCGCCATGGCCATCCGGGCTGCGTCGATCTGTGGCCCCTGACACGCGAGCTGCCCGGTGAGGAGCGCGAGGCCTGGGAGGCGCCGGTCGACGCCGAGGGCGAGCGCAGCGCCAACCGCCGCCTGGCCGAGGCCATCGCCGCCGAGACGAAGACGATCCTGGAGCGCGGCGACGCTGTCTTCGACAAGGAGATCGGCCGCCATCGCGCCGCCCACGCCGGCGACATCCTCGTCCTGGTCCGCCGCCGCAAGGTGCTGTTCGAGGAGATCATCCGGGCCCTGAAGCGGCGCGGCGTGCCGGTGGCGGGGGCCGATCGCCTCTCGCTGTCCAGCCACATCGCCTTCGAGGACCTGCTGGCCCTGGGGCGGTTCATCCTGTTCCCAGATGACGACCTGACCCTGGCCGCGCTGCTGAAGTCGCCGTTCTGCGGCCTGACCGACGAGGACGTCTACGCCCTGGCCAAGGGCCGCCGCGCCACGCTGTGGATGGAGTTGCGTCGCCAAGCCGAGGAGCAGCCCGCGTGGGCCACCGCGCGCACCGTGCTGGACTGGGCGCTCACCGAGGGTCGCAAGCGTCAGCCGTTCGAGTTCTTCGCCGGCTGGCTGGGCCTGACCGACGCCGCCGGCCGCTCGCACCGCGCCAAGGTGCTGACCCGCCTGGGCGCGGAAGCCGAGGAAGCGCTCGACGAATTCCTGGCCCAGGTCATGGAAGCCGAGCAGCGGGGCGTCCGCGACCTTGAGGCCCTGGTCGCCGACTTCGCCGCGCTCGACATCGTGGTCAAGCGCGAGATGGAAGGCGCCCGACGCGAGGTGCGGGTCATGACCGCCCACGGCTCCAAGGGCCTGGAGGCGCCGATCGTCTTCCTGCCCGAAACCACCGTGAAGCGCGGGGCCGGCGGCTCGCCGCTGCTGGTCACCGAGGACGGCGGCCTGCTGTGGGCCACCAGCGGCAAGGGCGACTGCGACGCCTCGGCCAAGGCCCGACGCTTACGCGAAGACAAGGAAAGCCAGGAGGCCCTGCGCCTGCTGTACGTGGCCCTGACCCGGGCCCGGGACCGGCTGATCCTGTGCGGCCGCATCGACGCCCGCACCAAGGATGACAAGGTCGGCGGCTGGTACGCCGCCGCCCGCGCCGCCTTCGCCCATGCCGACATCCAGCCCGAGGTACGGCTGATCGGCGACGAGGAGACCGGCTTCCTGCGCTACGGCCCCGATCCGGTGGCCGCGCCGGGTGTCGAAGAATATGTCCGCGTTCCGGCGACCGCGCCGGCCTGGATCAAGGCCGAGGCTCCGCCGGAGCCGGCCGCCGCTCGCTACGCCGCACCATCACGGATCGAGGACAATGCCCGGGTCCCGGCCCCCTCGCCGCTGGCTCGCGTCTCGGGCCTGGGCCGCTATCGGCGAGGCGAGATCGTCCACAAGCTGCTGCAGCTGCTGCCCGACGTCGCGCCGGAGCAGCGGGCCATCGCCGCCGGCCGCCTGCTGGCCGCCGAGCGCGACCTGACCGGCGAGCAGCGCGAGGAAATGGCCGCCGCCGCGTTCGGTGTGCTGGACGATGCGCGCTTTTCCGCCGTGTTCGGCCCTGGCTCTCGCGCCGAGGTCGCCCTGGCCGGGACCAGCGCCCATCTGCCGAAAGGCCTGGCCGTCTCGGGCCGCGTGGATCGGCTGGTGGTCGACGAGGGTCGGGTGCTGGTCGTCGATTACAAGACCAATCGTCCCTCGCCCGACCAGATCGAGGACGCCGATCCGGCCTATCTGGCCCAGATGGCGGTCTATGCCGCCGTGCTGCGCGAGGTGTTCCCCGGAAGGACAGTCGAAGCCGCTTTGGTGTGGACGGACGGCCCCAAACTGATGCCGGTTCCAGAAAAGGTGATGGCCCAGGCGCTGGCGCGACTGACCTGATCCCGTTGCCGGACGGCCCATGTCGCCCTACATCTTCCGCAAGCGTCCGGAACGAATCCGGGCACATTGACCTTATCGCGTCCTCCGCGTCGCCGCGTGACGCCAGACTGGAGCAAGCCATGAGCACCGTTGTGGTGACCGACGCCACCTTCGAATCCGACGTCCTGAAGGCCAGCAAGCCCGTGCTGGTCGACTTCTGGGCCGAATGGTGCGGTCCGTGTAAGCAGATCGCCCCGGCGCTGGAGCAGATCTCGGAAGAACTGGCCGACGTCGTCACCGTCGCCAAGGTCAATATCGAGGACAGCCCGACGACCCCGTCGCGCTACGGCGTCCGCGGCATCCCGACCATGATGCTGTTCCGCGATGGCCAAATGACCTCGATGAAGGTCGGCGCCATGCCCAAGCAGAAGATCCTGGAATGGCTGAACGAAGCCGGCGTCCAACCGGCCTAAGCAGCTCTTACAGCTGAATTGAAGACGCCCGCTCCGGTTTCCGGGGCGGGCGTTTTTGCGTTCAAGCCCCTACGGGCCGTCACTTCTTTCCCGTGACGATGAACGGCGAGACCGAGACCGGCGGAGCCTTCTTCTCGGCCTTCGGTTTGCGGACTTCTTTGTTGGACTTCTTCTGACCCTTGGCCATCGGCGGTTCCTGCCAGGGCGAACGCGCCCGCCGAGGTGTCCGGCCGGCCGAGCCGCCCTATCGGCGTGGGACCAGCCTTACGCGCTTAGACGGGCCAAGTCTCTGGGCTCATCGCCAGCACCTCGCCGGCCAGGTAGAGCGAACCGCAGATCAGGACGTGCGGCACGGGGTCCATGGCCAAGGCTTTGTCGAGGGCGGCTTCGACGCTGTCGCAGGCCGAGGCGCGCAAGCCGGCCAGTTCGGCGGCGGCGGCCGTGTCGGCGGCGCTGGCGGCGGCGTGGCCTTCGAAGGTGACGGTGAAGACCTTGGCCGCCACGCCCCGGAAGGCGCCGAAGAAGCCGGTGGCGTCCTTGTTGGCCAGCAAGCCCGCGATCAGCGCCACCGGCCGGCCGTCGCGGGCGGCCAGATCGGCGACGGCGCGGGAGACGGCGCGGCCGGCGTGCGGGTTGTGGCCGCCGTCCAGCCAAAGATCGGCCCCGGCCGCCTTGGCGCGCTCGGCTAGCGGGCCGGCGGTCAGGCGCTGGAAGCGGGCCGGCCAGACGGTGGAAGCGATCCCGCGCCCCATGGCCGCCTCGTCGATGCGCGGATCGGCCAGGGTCAGCAAGGCGGCGACGGCGAGGCCGGCATTGGCGAACTGGTGGTCACCGGGCAGCGAGGGCGCGGGCAGGTCCAGCAGGCGGTCTTCCATCTGCACCAGCAGCCGGCCGCGCTCGTTCCAGGCGTCGAAGTCTCGGCCCATCAGGGTCAGCGGAACGCCGGCCCGTTCGGCGGCGGCCTCGATCACGGTCTCGGCGTCTTCCTGCTGGCGCGCCGAGACGGCGGGCGCGCCCCGCTTGATGATCCCGGCCTTCTCGACCGCGATCTTGCCGAGGGTGTCGCCGAGGAACTCGCGGTGATCGATGTCGACCGGGGCGATGACGCTGACCTTGGGCGTGACGACATTGGTGGCGTCCAGGATCCCGCCCAGCCCGACCTCGACGATGCAGAGATCAGCCGGGACCTCGGCGAAGGCGACGAAGGCGGCGGCCGTGGTGATCTCGAAGAAGGTGATCGGCAAGCCGGCGTTTGCCGCCTCGACGCGGTCCAGCACATCGGCCAGGTGATCATCTGTAATCAGTGTCCCGGCCAGGCGGATGCGCTCGGCGAAGCGGACCAGGTGCGGTGAGGTGAAGACGTGAACCTTCAAGCCCGCCGCCTCGGCCATGCTCCGCAGATAAGCGACCGTCGAGCCCTTGCCGTTGGTGCCGGCCACGTGGATCACCGGCGGCAGGCGGTCCTGCGGATCGCCCAAGGCGGCGCACAGCCGCTTCATCCGGTCCAGCGACAGGTCGATCAGCTTGGGATGCAGCGCCTGGAGCCGCGCGAGGGCGGCGTCGTGGGCGCGGAGGTGGTCGGTCAAGCCCGAGCTCAGGCGGCTTTGCGGTTGCGGCCCATCATCAGGGTACCCAGCACCGAGCCCAGCACCTCGGGGAGTTCCTTGCGGTGCGTGACGCGATCGACCATGCCCTTTTCCACGAGGTATTCCGACCGCTGGAAGCCCGGCGGCAGGGTCTCGCGAATGGTCTGCTCGATGACGCGCGGACCGGCAAAGCCGATCAGGGCGCCCGGCTCGGCCAAGTGGATGTCGCCGAGCATGGCGTAGGAGGCGGTGACGCCGCCGGTGGTCGGGTCGGTGAGGACCACGACGTACGGCAGGGCCGCGTCCTTCAGCTCGTTGATGGCCAGGGTCGTGCGGGCCATCTGCATCAGCGACAGCGCGCCTTCCTGCATGCGGGCGCCGCCGGCGGCGGTGAAGGCGATCAGCGGCACTTCACGGGCCACGGCGGCCTGGGCGGCGGCGATGAAGCCCTCGCCCGCGGCCATGCCCAACGAACCGCCCATGAAGGCGAAGTCCTGGACCAGCACCACGGCGTCGACGCCAGCGACCTTGCCATAGCCGATGGCCATGGCGTCCGGCTCGCCGGTGGCCTTGCGGGCCGCGATCAGGCGATCCTTGTAGGGCTTGCCGTCCGAGAACTTCAGCGGGTCTTCCGGCACGGCCGGGGTCGGCAGGGCCTCGTACTGGCCGTCGTCGAAGGTGAACTTGAAGCGGGCTTCCGGCCCGATCCGCATGTGACGACCGGCCGGCGTGACCCACAGGGCCGCCTCCAGGTCGGAGCGGAAGATCATCTCGCCCGTGTCGGGGCACTTAACCCAGAGGTTCTCGGGCGTCTCGCGCTTGGCGAACGCGCCGCGCACGCCCGGTGCGATCCGCGACAGCCAGCCGCCTCGGCGGTCCGTCGCCACTTTCTTATCGCCCTTTTTCGGGTCCTGGGGTTCAGCCATAGCCATAGCCTTAGAGCCTCACTTCGTCCCGACTCGCGCCGAACGCACAGCCTTAGCCAGCTCCGACGCCTTGAGAAGAACCTTCTCGGTCACGTTTTCGTTCAACTTGGCCGCCGACTCAATCTCGTCGACGAGCACAGAGCCCACGACGGCGGCGTCGGCCACACGGGCCACCTCGGCGGCGCGTTCCGGCGTGCGGATGCCGAAGCCGACCGCGACCGGCAGGCCCGAGGCCTTGCGGATGCGCTCGACCGCCGGGGCCACCGCGTCGGCATTGGCTTCCTTCACCCCGGTCACACCCGCGACCGAGACGTAATAGACGAAGCCCGAGGTGCGGCGGATCACGGCCGGCAGGCGCTTGTCGTCGGTGGTCGGCGAGGCCAGGCGGATCAAAGCGAGGCCTTCAGCCTCCAGCGCGTCCGACAGCGGATCGGCCTCTTCCGGCGGGCAATCGACGACGATCAGGCCGTCGACGCCGGCTTCGTTGGCTTGCTTGGCGAAGGTCTCGAAGCCGCGATTCACCAGCGGATTGAGATAGCCCATCAGGATGATCGGCGTGTCCTGGTCGCCTTCACGGAACGATCGGACAATGTCCAGCGTGCCGTTCAGCGTCATCTTCTGGGCCAGGGCGCGCTGGCTGGCGCGCTGAATGGTCGGGCCCTCGGCCATCGGGTCCGAGAACGGGAAGCCCAGCTCGATCAGGTCGGCGCCCGCGCCCGGCAGGCCCTTGACGATCTCGAGCGCGGTCGCCGCGTCCGGATCGCCGGCCATGACGTAAGCCACGAAAGCGGCGCGGCCCTCGGCCTTCAGCGCCGCGAAGCGACGGTCGATACGGTCCTTGGTCATGCGAACTCTAGATCGTCCGCCCGAGGGCGTCGGCCACGGTGAAGATGTCCTTGTCGCCCCGGCCCGACAGGCAGAGCACGATCACGCCGCCCTCGCCGATCTCCTTGGCCAGCTGCGGCAGCTTGGCGATGGCGTGGGCGCTTTCCAGGGCCGGGATGATGCCCTCGAGCTCGGCGCACAGCTGGAAGGCCTTCAGGGCCTCGTCGTCGGTGCAGGTCAGGTACTGGGCGCGGCCGATGTCGTGCAGGAACGAGTGCTCCGGACCGATGCCCGGATAGTCCAGGCCCGCCGAGATCGAGTGGGCGTCCAGGATCTGGCCGTCCTCGTCCTGCAGCAGGTAGGTCTTGTTGCCGTGCAGGACGCCCGGGCGGCCGCCGGTCAGCGACGCGGCGTGCTTGTCGGTCTCCAGGCCGTGGCCCGAGGCCTCGACGCCGTAGATCTTGACGCTCTCGTCGGCCAGGAAAGGATGGAACATGCCGATGGCGTTCGAACCCCCGCCCACGCAGGCGACGACGGCGTCTGGAAGGCGGCCTTCCAGTTCCTGGATCTGCTCGCGAGTTTCGCTGCCGATCACCGCCTGGAAGTCGCGAACCATGGCCGGATAGGGATGCGGACCCGCGGCGGTGCCGATCATGTAGTAGGTGTCGTCGACGTTGGTGACCCAGTCACGCATCGCCTCGTTCATGGCGTCCTTCAGGGTCGCCGCGCCCGAGGTCACCGGTCGCACTTCGGCGCCCAGCAGGTTCATGCGGAAGACGTTGGGCTTTTGCCGGGCGACGTCGACGGCGCCCATATAGACGACGCAGGGCAGGCCGAAGCGGGCCGTGACGGTGGCCGAGGCCACGCCGTGCTGGCCGGCGCCGGTCTCGGCGATGATCCGGGTCTTGCCCATGCGCTGGGCCAGCAGGATCTGGCCCATGCAGTTGTTGATCTTGTGCGCGCCGGTGTGATTCAGCTCTTCGCGCTTGAAATAGATCTTCGCGCCGCCGAGGTGCTTCGAGAGCCGTTCGGCGAAATAGAGCGGCGAGGGCCGGCCCACGTAGTGGGTCAGGTAGCCCTTCAGCTCCTTCTGGAAGCTCGGATCGTTCTTGGCTTCCGTGTAGGCGCGGTCCAGCTCCAACACGAGCGGCATCAGCGTCTCGGCCACATAGAGGCCGCCGTAGTCGCCGAAGCGGCCCTTGGCGTCCGGATAGGCGGACCAGTCGTTAGGCTTTTGGGGGGCGTTCAAAGGCTCATCCAACAGCTACGCGCGTTTGACGGCGTCGAGAAACGCCGTGATCAGAGCGGGGTCCTTTAGGCCCGGACCGCGCTCCACGCCAGAGGAAACGTCGATAATGGGGGTTCCGGAGGTCTTGATGGCCTCGGCCACGTTCCACGGATCGAGCCCCCCGGCCAGGAAATGCGGGCGAGAAAACCGCCGGCCTTCCAGCAGTCCCCAGTCGAACCGTGCGCCGGTGCCGCCGGGCAGGGCGGAACCTTCCACCGGCTTGGCGTCGAACATCAGGTGCTCGGCGACGGTGTCGAAGGCCTTGGCCTGGTCGACATCCGAGGCGCTGGAGACCGAGAAGGCCTTGATGACGCCGACGCCGGCCCGGGCGGCGATCTCGCGGACCCGCGAAGGCGTCTCCTTGCCGTGCACCTGGATCAGGTCGGGTTGCATGGTCGCCATCAGGCGGTCGATCAGGGCGTCGTCGGGATCAACCGTGACGGCGACGGTCTTCACGCCGCGACCGCGCACCGGTTCGATCAGGCGAGCGGCCGTTTCCGGCGCGACATTGCGCGGGCTCTTCTCGAAGAAGACAAAGCCCAGGAACGCCGCCCCGCCATCGAAGGCGGCCTTCACCGTCTCGGGGGTCGATAGTCCGCAGATCTTGGCCGTGGTCATGGTCCGGGGGAGTTACGTGCGGGGAAGCGGGGATGCAAGCCCAGGGATTCTGATGACAGAACCAGGCTCGGGTTGATCCAATAGAGCATCGCCCAGAAAAGAAGACGCTTCCACGAGGTTCCGATGGCCCCGATCCAGGTCGATCCCGCCCATGTCCACGAGTTCATCGACGCCGAGGCCTTCTATGCCTGGCTCTCAAAGAACCACGACAAGGCCCCCGAGGCCTGGATCAAGATCCACAAGGTCGGCTCGGGCTTGCCGTCGATCAACGCCAAGCAGGCGATCGACGTCGTTTTGTGCTGGGGCTGGATCGACGGGGTGAAGAAGAGCTTCGACGAGAAGAGCTTCCTGCAGCGCTACACGCCGCGCGGAAAGAAGAGCATCTGGAGCCAGATCAATGTCGACAATGTCGCCCGCCTGGTCGACGAGGGCCGGATGACGCCGCATGGCCTGCGCGAGGTCGAGGCCGCCAAGGCCGACGGCCGTTGGGACCGCGCCTATGGCAGCGGCCAGGACATGAAGATCGGGGACGACTTCCAGGCGGCGATCGACGCTAGCGAGAAGGCCACGGCGATGCTGCCGACCCTGTCGGCGCAGAACCGCTTCGCCCTGGCGTTCCGGGTGCACAATCTGAAGACGGAGGCGGGGCGGAAGAAGAAGATCGCCGAATTCGTCGCCATGCTGGAACGCGGCGAGACGATCTATCCGCAGAAACGGTAAGGGCCGGCCGGCGTCGCAAGGGGATGACGCCGGCCGGAGGGCTTACGCGTCGGCGTACTGATGCCGACGAGAACAAGATGGGTACGCCATACGGGCCCAAAAGGCCCTGTGACGCCCTGTCGCGGAGGTTGTCCGGCGAAGCTTAGTCGGCTTCGCCGTCCACCGGTTGGTCATAGGCGGCCATCATCGCCATGTTCAGGATCTTGGACACCGAGGCCGACAGCGGCGCGATCTGCACTGACTTCGACAGGCCCAGCAGCACCGGCCCGATCACCGTGGCCCCGCCCAGCGACTGCACCAGCTTGGTGGCGATCGAGGCCGAGTGGATGGCCGGCATGATCAGGATGTTGGCGCTGTCGGTCAGGCGCATGAACGGATAGTTGGCGCGCTTTTCCGGATCGAGCGCCAGTTCGGGCGGCATCTCGCCCTCGTATTCGAACTCGACATCCATCTCGTCGAGCATGGCCACGGCCTCGCGGACCTTCTCCGAGCGCAGACCCATGGGGTTGCCGAAGGTCGAGTAGCTCATGAAGGCCACGCGCGGCTTGAAGCCCAGGCGCTTGACGGCGCGGGCGGCCTCGCAGGCGATCTCGACCAGTTCGTCGGCCTCGGGCAGCTCGGTGACGTTGGTGTCGGCCACGAAGATCGTCCGGCCCTTGGCCAGCACCACCGACATGCCCATGATCCGGCCGCCCGGCGCGGGATCGACGACGCGCAGCACCTCTTCCAGGGCCTGGTCGAAGCTGCGGGTGACGCCGGTGACCATGCCGTCGGCCTCGCCAAGCGTGACCATCGAAGCGGCGAAGCTGTTGCGGTCCTGGTTGATCAGGCGCTGGACATCGCGCTTCAGGTAACCCTGGCGCTGCAGGCGGTGATACAGCGCGTCGACATAGTCGGGATTGCGATCCGACAGGCGCGCGTTGACGATCTCCAGGCCGACGGTCTCGGGATCGAGGCCGACCAGCTTCATGTTCTCGTGCACCAGGTTCTCGCGGCCGCACAGGATGGCCTTGCCGTAGCCGGCCGTCTGGTAGGCGTAGGCGGCGCGGATGACGCTGGGGTCCTCGCCTTCCGCGAACACGATGCGCTTGGGATTGGCCTGCACCGCGCCGGAGATCTTCTGCAGGAAGCCCGCCGTCGGATCGAGGCGCTGGGCCAAGCCCGCGCGATAGGCGTCCATGTCGGCGATCGGCTTGCGGGCCACGCCGGTGTCCATGGCCGCCTGGGCTACGAACGGCGGCACGTACCAGATCAGGCGCGGATCGAAGGCCGAGGGGATGATGTAGTTGGGGCCGAACTTCAGCTGGCGGCCGTGATAGGCGGCGGCCACTTCATCGGGAACGTCCTCGCGCGCCAGCATGGCCAGGGCCTGAGCGCAGGCGATCTTCATCTCGTGATTGACGCGACGGGCGCGCACGTCGAGGGCGCCGCGGAAGATGTAGGGGAAGCCCAGGACGTTGTTGACCTGGTTGGGATAGTCGCTGCGGCCCGTGCCCATGATCGCGTCCTTGCGGATCGCGTGGACTTCTTCCGGCGTAATCTCCGGATCGGGATTGGCCATGGCGAAGATGACCGGGTTAGGGGCCATCGAGGCGATCATCTCGGGCGTGAAGGCGCCCTTGGCCGACAGACCCAACAGCACATCGGCGCCGGCGACGGCTTCAGCCAGGGTGCGCTTGTCGGTCTTGACCGTGTGGGCGCTCTTCCACTGGTTCATGCCCTCGGTGCGGCCCTCGTAGAGCACGCCCTTGGAGTCGACCGCGATGACATTGGCCGGGTGGACGCCCATGGCCTTGATCAGCTCCAGCGAGGCGATGCCCGCAGCCCCGGGGCCGTTCAGCACGACCTTCACGTCCTCCAGCTTCTTGCCGGTGATGTGGCAGGCGTTGATCAGGCCGGCGGCGCAGATGATCGCCGTGCCGTGCTGGTCGTCGTGGAACACCGGGATGTCGAGCAGCTCCTGCAGCTCGGTCTCGATGCGGAAGCACTCGGGGCTCTTGATGTCTTCCAGATTGATGCCGCCGAAGGTGATCCCGATGTTCTTGACCACCGTGATGATCTCGTCGGGGTCCTTGGAGCTGACCAGGATGTCGATGCTGTCGACGTCGCCGAAGCGCTTGAAGAGGACGGCCTTGCCTTCCATCACCGGCTTCGAGGCCAGCGCGCCCAGGTCGCCCAGGCCCAGGATCGCGGTGCCATTGCTGATCACGGCGACCATGTTGCCCTTGGAGGTATATTCGTAGGCCGCGTCCGGATCGGCAGCGATGGCGTGCACGGGAACGGCGACGCCGGGCGAATAGGCCAGCGACAGGTCGCGCTGGGTCGCCATCGGCTTGGTCGGGGTCACCTCCAGCTTGCCGGGCTGGGGGTAACGGTGGAAGGCCAAGGCCTCCTCATCCGTGAAGGTCTTGCGTTCCGCGTCGCTCATCCGGCGTTTCCCATTCCTGCTGCGCAAGTCGAAGAGGGGCGCGCCGATCGATGCGGACACGCCCTTATGTGCGCTCACCGTAGCGACGGGTGCGGAGCGTCACAACCGGGGACGGATGCGAAAATCCCAGCAAACGCTTGTTGGGCTTGGCCTTGCGTCAACCTCGCTGACCTTCGGGAAGTCGGCGCGAGGTTGACCCGAGGGGCCGGAATAGGCGATTTCCGATATCGCTTATTTAGAGGAAGTCCCTTGTCCCAGCCCGTGAAGATCGCGATCGCCGGCGCCAACGGCCGCATGGGCCAGGCCGTGGCCAAGGCTCTGGAAGGCCGCGCGGACGCGACCGTCACCGCGCGCTTCGAGCGTCCGGGCGTCGAGGGCGCTGATCTGCTCTCGCGCGACGAAGCTCTGGCCACGGCGGAAGCGGTGATCGACTTCACCCTGCCGGAAGCTTCGGTGCTGCTGGCCGAGGAGGCCGCCGCCAAGGGCGGGCCAGCCCTGATCATCGGCTCGACGGGCTTCTCGATCGAGCAGCTGGCGCGCATCGACGCCGCCGCGACCAAGATCGCCATCGTCCGCTCGGGCAACTACTCGCTGGGCGTCAACATGCTGATGGGCCTGGTGCGCCAGGCCGCCGCCGCCCTGCCCGCCGAAGACTGGGACATCGAGGTCTACGAGGCCCACCACAAGCGCAAGATCGACGCCCCGTCGGGCACCGCCCTGATGCTGGGCGAAGCCGCCGCCGAGGGTCGCAATGTCGGCCTCGGCCAAGTCGCCGATCGCGGCCGCGACGGCGTCACCGGTCCCCGCAAGGAAGGCGCGATCGGCTTCTCGGTCGTCCGTGGCGGCGGGATCATCGGCGAGCACAGCGTGATCTTCGCCGGCGAAAGCGAGAGCCTGACCCTGTCGCACTCGGCCATCGACCGCGGCCTGTTCGCCCGCGGGGCCATCGCCGCCGCCGTCTGGGTCAAGGGCAAGCCGCCAGGCCTGTACGACATGCAGGACGTGCTCGGTTTTTCACGCTAGGGAGCTAAGCTGAGCCGGGGGGCTTCTTACTAGGATCTGGACTGCCAAGGACCTGATGGCCGACCCCGCGACCGCTCCCGAAACCAGCAAGACGCCCCGCAGGACCTGGGACCGCGCGCGCCTGCTCGATCTCGGCCTGGAAGCCGTGTCGCTGTCGATGCTGGCCTTCATCGCCACGGGCCTGGTCGTCTGGTCGGGCCGCCGCGAGATCAGCCGCGAACTGGCCGAGGCCTGGCTGCGCGATCACGGCATCGAGGCCGCCGTCGAGCTGGACGACCTGGACGCCACCGGCTTCACCGGCAAGGTCCGCCTCGGCTCCCGCGACAACCCCGTCTTCGCCGCCGACCGGCTGGAGGTCGCCTACGATCTCGCCGCGCCCTGGAACGGCCAGAAGTTCGGGATCCAGACCAAGGCCGTGCGTCTGGTCCGCCCGCGCGTGCTGGCCAGTATCGACGACAAGGGCCAGGTCCGCTTCGGCGCCCTGCAACCACTGCTCGACGAATTCCTGAAGTCGCCCAAGCAGCCTACCGGCCCCGGCCCGGCCGTGCTGGTCGAGGATGCGCGGCTCGATCTGATCACCCCCGGCGGCCGCGCCCGGATCACCGGCGACGCCAGCCTGGACGACGGTCAGCTGCTGCGCTTCGACGGCCGGCTGGCGCCGCTGCACTACGCCGTCCGCGACCTGGCCATCGACGCCAAGGGCGCGACGGTCTCGGCCCGCAAGCGCGGCGATCGCCTGACCATCGACATCTCGCTGGCGCTGGAGAGCTTGGAGGCGCAAGGCGCCGA
Source organism: Caulobacter sp. GW821-FHT10E02 (assembly GCF_059415225.1). Taxonomy (NCBI): domain Bacteria; kingdom Pseudomonadati; phylum Pseudomonadota; class Alphaproteobacteria; order Caulobacterales; family Caulobacteraceae; genus Caulobacter; species Caulobacter sp. GW821-FHT10E02. The sequence continues at coordinate 1,103,656 of NZ_JBWKMV010000002.1, read as the reverse complement.
CCTGGCCGGGACCACCGCCAAGCTGACCGCCGACCTGCCCTACCCCGACCTGACCAAGATGACCGCCAGCGGTCCGCTCGAAGCGCGCCTCACCCTGCGCGCAGAGGATGGCCGCTTCGGCGACGCCCAGGGCGAAGCGGCGACCGGCGACGTCTCCCTGACCGGCCGCCTCGACGGCGGGCTGGACAGCTTCGCCTTCCTGGGCCGATGCCGCGCGGCTCTGCGTGGCGAGCGACTGTCGGCCCCGTCGCTGGACGCCCGCGACGCCAGCCTGATCCTGGACCTCACCCGTATCGCCGGCGGTCGCCAGGACGGCCGCCTGACCCTGAGGGGCGCGACCAGCGCCGAGCTGCGGGCCGGCGAGGCCGTGGCGGCCGGAACCGCCGTCCGCGCGGTGCGGGCCAAGGCGACCTCGGACAATCTGGGCCTCGTCGCCGACAAGGACGGGACCAGCATCAATGGCCCGCTGAAGATCGAGGCCGGCGCCGATCGCATCGCCGCCGGCGCTCTGGCCCTGGCCTCGGCCCGGCTGAACGCCAGCGGCCGCATCGACCAGGGTACAAAGGGCCTGTTCCTGACCCTGAACGGCTCGGCGGGCGGCCGCAGCGCCATCTCGGGTCCCGACGCCGAGCGTCTGGCGGCCCTGATCCCCAATCCTGACTACGGCAAGCCGCTGAGCCAGGCCCTGCGGACCTTCGAACTGGCCCTGCCCGCCGTCGGCCTGGAGGTCAGCGGCGCCCGCACCAAACTGACTCTGCCTCGCGAGGCCCGCCTGTCCGCGCCCAACGGCGTGACCCTGACCGCCGTCGCGCCCAAGGGGCTGCTGATGGACGCCGGCCCGGACGGCGCGCGCGGGGCGCTGCAAGCCTCGCTGTCCGGCGGCGGCCTGCCCGTCGTGCGGATCGCGGCCAACGACTGGCGCGCCTCGGGCGGGGTCATGGCCTCGCCGCTGACCATCGCGACAGAAGGCTTCGACCTGCCGCCAATCGAGGGGATCACCGGCACCATCGCCGGCCAGGCCCGGATCGCCGGTGGCCGCTTCACCCTGACCATGCCCAAGTGCGCGCCGATCACCGCCAAGGCCTATGCCCTGGGCGATGCGCCGGTCACCGCCATCAAGGGCACCCTCTGCCCGGCCAAGGCTCCGCTGGTCACCGCCGGGGCCAGCGGCTGGAGCGCCGCCGTCCGCTTCCAGGACGCCGAGGGCGAACTGGCCGTGGCCGAGGCCAAGCTCCAAGGCATCAAGGGCGAGGCGACCCTGGGCGGCGCCGGCGGTTTCGACCGCGCCACCGTCCAGGTCACCAGCGCCGCCGTCACCGACGCAGCCCCCGAGCGCCGCTTCAACCCCATCCTCGCCAAGGGTCAGCTGGGCCTCTCGGGCGGCCTGTGGAGCGGGACCTTCCAGGCCACGACGCCGGTGGGCGCGCCGCTGGGCGAAATCCGCCTGCGCCACGTGGTGGCCACCGGCGTCGGCCAGGCCGATATCGACGCCTCGAAACTGGCCTTCGCCAAGGGCGGGCTGCAGCCCGCCGCCCTGTCGCCAATGGCCGCCTTCGCCACCAACGCCCAGGGCCCCGCCAGCTTCACCGGCGTGTTCGCCTGGGACGCCAAGGGCGCGACCAGCCGAGGCCATCTGGTCGCCAACCGCATCGACTTCACCAGCCCTATCGGTTTCGTCGCCACCCTGGACGGGGCCGTCGACTTCGACAGCCTGGCGCCCCTGACCACCGCGCCGGGCCAGACCCTGAAGATCGTCAAGATCGACAGTCTGGTGCCGCTGACGGCCGTGGAGTCGGTGTTCCAGCTGGGCGCGGACGCCCTGCACGTCTCCAAGGCCACGTTCGAGGCCGCCAAGGGCCGAATCTCGATCGAGCCGATCGACGTGCCACTGGCCTTGGACAAGACCATGCGCGGGGCCATCGTCATCGAGCACCTGGACCTGGGAGAGCTGATCGCCGCCTCGTCCCTTGCCGACAAGGTAAAGGTCGTCGCCGTGGTCGATGGCCGCCTGCCCTTCACCTTCGGTCCCGAGGGTCTGCGCTTCCAGGAAGGGAAGATCCACGCCATCCAGCCGGGCCGGATCGAGCTAAACCGCACCGCCCTGACCGGCGTCCAGGCCAGCCCCGCCGATAGCCCCGGCGCGCCGCCGGCCGCGCCCGCTCAGGTGAACGCCATCCAGGACTTCGCCTACCAGGCCATGGAGAACCTGGCCTTCGACCAGCTGGAAGCCGGCGTGAACAGCACCGACAAGGGGCGCTTAGGGATCCTCTTCCACATCAAGGGCGAGCACGATCCGAAGGTCGCCGAGAAGGCGCGCGTGGGCATCCTCGACCTGCTGCGCGGCCGGGCCTTCGACAAGCGCATCGCCCTGCCGGCCAAGACGCCGGTCGACCTGACCCTCGACACGTCGCTGAACTTCGACGAGCTTCTGGCGGCCTGGCGCCGTTCTTTCGCTCCCGAAGAGGAAGCGGCTCAACCTCGTTCAGGCGCCGTTCAACCGTGATCGGTCACCCTGGATACGAACTGGAGACTTCACGCATGAAGACGCGCGCCCTCTTGCTGGCCCTCACCGCGACGGGAGCGCTCGGCGCGGCCGCCTGCACGCCCACCGTCCGCGTGAAGGTCGACCCGATCAACATCTACGCCAAGCTGGACGCCGACGTGCGCGTGCGGCTGGACAAGGAAGTCCAGTCGCTGATCCAGCAAAACCCCAACCTGTTCTAAGAAGGAGAGCCGACATGATCCGCAAGACGATGACGGTTCTGGCCCTGGGCCTGGCGATGACCGCCGCCGGCGCCAATCTGGCCATGGCCCAATCGGCCGCCGCCAAGGCCGCCGTGGACGCCGCCAAGAGCGCCGGCACGGTCGGCGAGCAAGCCGACGGCTATCTCGGCATCGTGGCCGGCGGCGACGCCAGCCTCCGCGCCTCGGTCGCCGAGATCAACACCGGCCGCGCCGCCGCCTACAAGGACATCGCCGCCAAGACTGGCGTGACCCAGGACGCCGCCGGCCAGGCCACCGCCAAACAGCTCTACAGCCGCCTGGCCCCCGGCCAGTTCTGGAAGCCGCTGGATGGCGGCTGGGTGAAGAAGTAGCTGACACTCCCTGTCATCCCGCGCACTCGCGCGGGATGACAGATAGGGGTTCGCGCCCCTAAAAGCGGCCCATGTCCGCCGCGCGTCCGCTTCTCCTGCCCTATGCGGCCCTGATCGGGGCCATCGTCACGCTCTGCGTCGGCACGTCGCTGGCCAAGGGACTGTTCCCGATCGTCGGGGCGCAGGGGACCAGCGCCTATCGGGTCGGGTTCGCGGCTTTGATCCTCGTTCTGGTCTGGCGGCCCTGGAGACATCCGATCTCGCGCGCCGACCTTGGCAAGGTGGCGATGTACGGCGCGGTGATGGGGGTGCTGAATCTCAGCTTCTACATGGCCATCCGCACCGTGCCGCTGGGCGTGGCCGTGGCCATCGAGTTCACCGGGCCGCTGCTGGTCTCGGTCGCCAGTTCGCGCAAGCTGATCCACTTCGTCTGGATCGGCCTGGCGGTGCTGGGCCTTGGCCTGCTGCTGCCGATCGATCCGGACGCCAAGCCGCTGGACCCCGTCGGGGTCGGCTTCGCCTGCGTCGCGGCAGTGATGTGGGCGCTCTACATCATCCTGGGCAAGCGGACGGGGCACCTGCACGCCGGACGTTCGGTGGCGTTGGGCATGGTCACCGCAGCCCTGATCGTGGTGCCGATCGGCTTCGCCTCGGCGGGCATGGCGCTCTTCCAGCCAAAGCTAATCGCACTCGGTTTGGTGGCGGCGGTGATGTCCAGCGCCATCCCCTATTCGCTGGAGATGATCGCCCTGCGCGCCATCCCCAAGCGCAGCTTCGGCGTCATGCTGAGCCTGGAGCCGGCGGCCGGGGCGCTGGCGGGCCTCATCATCCTGCACGAGCACCTGGCCCTGACCCAGTGGCTGGCCATCGCCGCGATCGTCTCGGCCTCGGCGGGCGTGATCCTGACGACGCCGGCCGAGGCCATCCTCGAAGACGCGCCTTAAGCGGCGGGCGCGCCGCGCGCCACGAACCAGCCGTTGCGGAACGCCTGGTCGGCCTTGCCATACAGGAAGGGCGAACCGTCCGGCTGGGTGAAGGTCCCGCCGGCGGCGACCACCACCGCGTGGGCGGCGGCGGTGTCCCACTCCGAGGTCGGGCCATGGCGCGGATAGATGTCGGCCGAGCCCTCGGCGATGCGGCACATCTTGATCGAACTATCCATCGGCGCGCGCAGGTCGAAGCCGTACTGGGCGGCCAGTTCGGCGGCCTTATCCTCGTGCATGGTGTGGCTGACCAGGCCCAGGGCCTTGCCGATCGGCCAGGGACGCACGTGCACGGGCGCATCGACGCCGGTCGAGGTCGTGCGCTTCATCGCGCCCTGCGCCGTCGTGAACCACACCTCGCCCGTGGCCGGGGCGCAGACGGCGCCGGCGACCGGGACGCCGTCCTCGATCAGGCCGATATTGACCGTGAAGTTGGGATCGCCGCGCACGAAGGCCTTGGTGCCGTCCACCGGGTCGACCAAGAAGAAGCGCGAGCCGACGGCGTCCGGCGTGCCGAACTCGCTGGCGTGCTCCTCGGAGATCACCGTCACGTCCGGATAAAGCTCGGCGAGGCGTTCGAGGATCAGGCGCTCGCCGGCGCGGTCGGCCTCGGTGACCGGGCTTTCGTCGGCCTTCTGGGCCACGGCCAGCTCGGTCTTCCAGAACGGCAGGATGATCACCGCGGCTTCCTCGGTGATCTTGGCCAGGGCGCGGCCCCAGTCGGCGAGATTTTCGCTGCTCATTCCTGCCCCCTCACCCCTGGCCTCTGGGGTCGTCGCCGACGAAGTCCAGACGCACGCGCGTGGCGTCGATGGTCTGCTTGCCGGCTTCTTCGAAATTGACGGTCACGCGGTGTCCGATCACGGACTGAACCTGCCCCAGACCCCAATCGGGCTGGCCGGGATGGCGCACGAGGACGCCGGGCTCTAAGAACGGATCGATCACGGGCTTCCCTGTAGAGGGACCAGCCCCGTTTGCCAAAGCCTCAAATCACGGCAGAGTCCGCCGCCATGACCGACATCGTCTCCGACACCCCGGCTCCCGCGTCCCCCGAAACGGACGTCCAGGGCCCCGACTTCGCCGCCATGCTGGCCGCGCGCCTGTGTCACGACTTCATCAGTCCGGCCAGCGCCATCGTCTCGGGCCTGGATCTGCTGGACGATCCGGCCGCCCAGGACATGCGCGAGGACGCCATGGGGCTGATCGCCTCGTCGGCCCGCAAGCTGGCCGATCTGCTGCAGTTCACCCGTGTGGCGTTCGGCGCCTCGGCCTCGGCCGAGAACTTCGACTCCCGCGAGCTGGAGAAGCTGGCCCAGGGCGTGTTCGCCCATGTCCGCCCGACCCTGGACTGGCAGATCGAGCCGCAGGCGATGAACAAGCCGTCGTCGCGCGCGATCCTCAACATCGCCCAGATCGCCGCCAGCGCCCTGCCGGCCGGCGGCGTGGCCACGGTCAAGGGCGTCGCCGCCGACGGCCGCTTCTCGATCATCTCCGACTCGGTCGGTCCCCGCGCCCGCCTGCGTCCCGAGGTGCTGGCCGGCTTGAAGGGTGAGCCCCTAGCCGAGGGTCTGGGCGGTCCGTGGGTCCAGGCGGCCTATCTGAACGCCCTGGTCCGCGCGGCCGGCGGCCAGATCGCCGTCGAGATCGGCGAGGACCGCGCCAGCATCGCTGCCTGGGTCCCCGCATAGGGGTTCCGGCACAAGCTCTGCCACAAAAGTTACATTTGCCGCACCCCGATCCGGGTTGAGGCAAACCGCTCCTTAACCAGACCGCCCCCACGATGGCGGTCTGAACTGGAGCATGCCGTGAAGACCTGTCTGGTGGTCGACGACAGCCGGGTGATCCGCAAGGTCGCCCGCCGGGTCCTCGAGGACATCGGCTTCGAGATCGCCGAGGCCGCCGATGGCATGGAGGCCCTGGCGTGGTGCCGCGCGGCCATGCCCGACGCGGTGCTGCTCGACTGGAACATGCCGGTGATGAACGGCATCGAGTTCCTGCGCCAGCTGCGCAGCGAGCCCGGCGGGACTGAGCCCAAGGTCATCTTCTGCACGGTCGAGAACCGCGCCGAGCACATCCTGGCCGCCCTGGAAGCCGGGGCGGACGAATACATCATGAAGCCGTTCGACGGCGACATCATCGAGGCGAAGTTCGCCGAGGCGGGCCTGCTGTGACGCCTGAGGACATGGACCTGCTGGCGGCCCTGGGCCGCGCCCGCGCCGGCGTGCGGGTCGAGACCGAAAAGCCCTATATCGTGGAAAGCCGCCTCTCGCCGCTGGCGCGGCGCGAAGGCTATGACTCGATCGACGCCCTGATCGCGGCCCTGCGGGCCAAGCGCGAGGACCGGCTGATCTGGGCCGTGGTCGAGGCCCTGTGCCGCAGCGAGACCACCTTCTTCCGCGGCCGCGAGGCCTTCGCCCAGCTGCGCGACGAAGTGCTGCCCGCCCTGTCGCATCGCCGCCCCGAGGCGCCGATCCGCATCTGGAGCGCGGCCTGCGCCACCGGCCAGGAGGTCTATTCCCTGGCCATCGCGGCCAATGAATCGACGGGTCTGGCGACCGGCACCCGGTTCGAGTTCTTCGGCTCCGACCTCTCCGAGCGTAGCCTTGAGAAGGCCCAGGCCGGCATCTACACCCAGTTCGAGGTCCAGCGCGGTCTGCCGATCCGGATGCTGATCAAGTATTTCGAGAACCAGGACGACACCTGGGCGATCTCGCCGCGCATCCGCCAGATCGTGCGCTGGAAGCGGATCAACCTGCTGGCCGACCTGTCAGCCATGGGTCGGTTCGACGTCATCCTGCTGCGCGGCGTGCTGAAGAACATGGACGCCTCGCTGCGCGGCAAGGTCATCCAGGCCCTGGTCAGCCTGCTGCCGGCCGACGGCGTGCTGGCCCTGGATCCGGAAGACGACGTCTCGGAGTTCGACGACGTGCTGACCGCCGCGCCAGGCGGGTCAGGGCTCTATCTGCGTGATCCGTCCGTGCGGGTCGCGGCCGCCGCATAGGCCTTGGCGGGCGCGCGGGTCACCGTCGCCCCGCCCATCAGGCCGCCCAGGGTCTCTCCCAGCTTGGTTATCCCGCCCACCGGCGCCGGCGTCACCGCCGCGAAGGCCGGCGCGAGCTTGCGGAACAGGATCGGCGACGCCTCCGGCCCGACGATCGCGCCGTGCAGGTCCAGCAGGTCCACCACCTCGCGCGCGGCCTTGCGCCACTCGACCGGCGGGGCGATGCCGTGCGGGGCCGGGGCGCGGCAGTCGGAGAAGTCGGGCTTAAGGCCGCTACCCGCCTCGATCGCCGCCTCGACCTGCCGGGCATAGGCCTGGTCACGGGCCAAGCGGTCGACATCGACCACCAGGTCGGCCTCGGGCAGGGCCTTCAGGTACGAGCGCAGCCACACCGCCAGGAAGGCCTGGAACGAGACGCTGGCCGGGGCGCGCTTCAGATGCCGACGCACGGCGGCGATGCGGTCGTCCAGGCTGCCGCCCGCGTCGAAGTCGCGACCCAGCAAGGTCCGCGAGGCTTCGGCGCAGCCGGCCATCTCCGACAGCAGAACATAGTGGCAGAGCTCGAAATAGGTCGGCCGGGGCCGTTTGCGCAGCGAATAGAACGACAGCCACTGCTGCACCGGGTCGCGGATCAGCATGACGTGGAAGCCGCCGAACCGGCGTTTCAGCCAGCCGACCCGGCCCAGGGTCCGGCAGCAGGCCAGCACCGGAACCTCGCCCCGCGCCCGCGCGGCCCCGACCAGCTCCTCGACATAGGCCTGTTGGGCTAGGTCACTGGCCTCGGACTCGATCCAGAAGCGGTCCAGCGCGAAGCCGGGCTCGAAGCGACGCACGCCGCCGGCCGGATCGAGGACGACCTCGAATTCCTTCAGATAGGGCTGAGTCCCGCCCGGATGGCGCAGGCCGCTGTTTTCGGGGGTCTCGACGTCGATCGTCTCGGCGGTCAGCCGCGCCAACTGCTCATGCCAGGGCTCGTAATAGGCGCGTACGCCCGCCAGCGCCCGGAACCGGTGCCAGACATAGGTGCTGGAGCAGCGCCAGCCGCTGTGCACGAAAACGGTGTTGGTATGCGACAAGCGCGGGCAGCCCCCTCGGCAAGGCTACAGCCTGGCTTGCCAATCTTGCAGCGAGATATCGCCCGAACGGCTCAAGGTTGCACCGTCGCAATACTGCGACGCTTTGTGGCCGCAAACGAAAAAGGCCCGCCGGCGGAACCGGCGGGCCTTTCGCTAAGGTCGGGTAGGACGACTTACTTGACGTCCTTGGCCGTGTCGCTGACGGCCTTACCGGCCGACGAGACGTCCTTGCCGGCGCCTTCAACGGTGTTGCAGGCAGCGACCGACAGCGACGCCAGAGCGGCGGCGATAATCACGAGCTTACGCATGGTCTTCTCCGATGTTCGCCCCCGAAGGGATGGGGAAGGGGCGTTGAAACGATTGCCCGGAGAGAACGTGAGCGGCGAAGCTCGGTTCCGGCCTAGGTTGGCGGAATCACCGCCTGCGGCGTCGGGAAGGTCAGACGCACCGTCAGGCCGCGCGGTTCGTGGCTTTCGAACGACACCTTGCCGCGCAGCTGGCGGGCGAAGGCGGTCATCAGGGTGCGGCCGACGCCGCCGCCGACGCTGTCCGGCACGCCCGGACCATCGTCGCTGATCGACAGCTCGGCCTCTTCGCCGCGCACGTGGAAGCCCACCGCCAGCATGCCGCCGTTCGGGCCGAAGGCGTGCTTCTGGGCGTTGGTGATGGCCTCGACGGCGAACAGGGCGATCGGGGCCAGGCGGTCGGGATCGATGACCAGCGGATCGGCATGGACCTCGGTCCGCACCAGCGGCGAGGTGGCCATGTCGTTGGCCAGCAGCTGGGCGGTCAGCTCCTCCAGGAACGGCCGCAGGTCGACGCGCTTGAGGTCCGGCCCCTGGTAGAGGGCGCGGTAAATCTGGGCCAAGGCCGTGATCCGCTGGCGGGTGTCGTTCATCGCCGCCTTGGCGGCCGGATCGGCCAGGGCCCGCTGCTGCATGTTCAGCAGCGAGGTGATGATCTGCAGGTTGTTCTTCACCCGGTGATGGATCTCGCGCATCAGCGCGTCCTTCTCGGCCAGGCTGTCCAGCAGCGAGGCGTCGCGGGTGACGATGGCGCCGGCCATGGCGTCGAGGGTGGCGGCCAGCTCGCGGATCTCGGGCGGGGCGCGCTCGGCCTGCAGCGGCCGGACGGTGAAGCGGCCGCGGGCATAGATGGCCGCCACGCGCTGCAGATAGACGATCCAGCGGATCACCTCGCGCTCGGCGACGATCAGCACCGCGCCCAGGGCCAGGACGAAGGCCAGCAGCGGCAGCAGCAGGCGTGAGATCGGGTTGATCCAGGCCCAGGACACCAGGCCCGGCGCGGGCGCCGACAGCACGACGAAGACGTCGTCATTGACCAGCGGCGCGGCCGAATAGGTGCGCTCGTGATGGGCGGCGTCCTCGTGGCTCCAGATCGCCGCGCCGCTCTTGGCCGCGCGCTGGCGCCAGCCGCGCGGCGGAGTCGAGAAGGCGTGGGGATCGGTGGCCGCGAAGATGGTGCCGTTCGAATCGGCCAGAGCCACCTCGGCCCCATTGGGCATGAAGCGGCTGACCGTGCCGACCTTGAGGTCCTGCAGGTTCAGGACGGCCGCCATCGCACCCTGGAACTTGTCGGGCGTGCCGGCGCGCACGGCGGCCAGCACCGCCGGCTCGTTGGCGTAGACCGCCCCCGGATCGGAAGCCACGACCATGGTCGCGCCGTTGCGCAGCTCCTGGAACCAGGATCGCTCGCCGCGCTGGGTGTCGAACGGCGTGGTGGCCGCCGCGCAGGCCACCCGGCCACGCGAATCGAAGCGGATCAGGTTGGCGTAGCCCGGCAGGCGGGCGCGCACGTCGGCCAGGCGCTGGGCGCACTCCAGCCCGACCGTGCCCGGACCCAAGGTCTGGAGCAGCACGCCTGCGGCCTCGATGCGGGCGCGGGCGTTGGCGGCGCTTTGGCCGGCGGCCAGCTCCAGGCTCTGACGGCGCGAATCGGCCTCCGCCCGGAAGGCGAAGAACGACTGCGCGCCGCCCAGGACAAGCACCGGCAATAGGGCGATGCACAGGGCAAGCGCCAGGCGGACACGGATAGAGGTTACGGCCTGCCCCGCGCGGCCGGCAAAAGTTTTCACCGCAGAGAGCTCAATCGCTCCGCGTCGGCGAGGATCGCATGCATGGCGTCACCCGCCGATGCGCCGTCACGATCATAGGCCCCCGCTTCGAGGATGGCCTGCAACGCCCGGCGGGCGCGGCTGACCCGGCTCTTCACGGTGCCCACGGCGCAGCCGCAGATCTCGGCGGCCTCCTCGTAGGCGAAGCCGCCGGCCCCGACCAGGATCAGGGCTTCGCGCTGTTCGGCCGGCAGCATGCCCAGGCCCAGGCGCAGTTCGTCCAGGGCGACCGGCGCCTCTGGATCATCGACCGCCACCAAGGTCCGCTCGGCGGCCTCCTGGTCCAGCTGGCTCTGACGCCAGCTGCGGCGCTTTTCCGAATAGAACTGGTTGCGCAGGATCATGAAGGTCCAGGCCTTCATGTTCGTGCCAAGCTGGAAGGACGCTCGCGCGTCCCACGCCTTCATCATCGCGTCCTGCGCCAGGTCGTCGGCGGCGGTCGGATCACCAGTCAGGGTGCGGGCGAAGGCGCGCAGATGCGGGATCAGCGTGACCAGCTCGCGTTTGAAAGCGGGATCGCGGACGGGGTCGGGCGGCGAGCGGCCGACTTGCGGTTCGCTCATGCTCAGCGCTCTCCCTTCGGAGGCTCGGCCTTGCGGAGGATTTCGAGGAATTCGTCGGGCACAGCCTCGTTGACGACCTCATCGAACATCTGACGCAGTTTCACACCGATCGCCTGCTGACGCAGACGCGCTTCATCCAGCGCCGCGGCGCTCTTGCGTTTGTCTTCCATGGGTACGTGTTCGATCATGTCCTCGACACCGAAGTGCATATGCATCGGCGTCCGCCCCCTTTGGCCGAATGTCTTTCCGCCAGACGACAACGTGGTTTTCCGTACCGGGTTCCATAAGCTTGGGCATAGGATGTCAAAAATCCGCAAAGGACGGAACCGCTCATTCGAGGGCACGTTATCGACCTTCGACGGAACGGCTCAGCTTTGCCGTTCGTTAGTATGGTTTCCGAAGACACCGCATCGGGAGGGGTCATGAGTCTTCTAGCTCGGCTAGCGCCGCATCTGCCTTACATTCGCCGCTACGCCCGCGCCCTCACCGGCGATCAGTCGACCGGCGATCACTATGTCCGCGTGGCCCTCGAGGCCCTGGCGGCCGGTGAGCGTTCGCTGGACAACGACCTGTCGCCGCGCGTGGCGCTGTATCGCGTGTTCCACGCCATCTGGCTCAGCTCGGGCGCTCAGCTCGAAGCGCGCCGCGACGAAGGCCTGACGGCCGGCGACGACGCCGCCCAGCGCCTGATGCGCATCGCGCCCCGTTCGCGCCAGGCCTTCCTGCTGACCGCGCTCGAAGGTTTCACCCCCACCGAGGCCGCCCAGATCCTGGACTGCGACTTCGGCGAGGTCGAACGCCTGATCGCCGACGCCCAGGCCGAGATCGACGCCGAACTGGCCACGGAAGTCCTCATCATCGAGGACGAACCGGTCATCGCCGCCGACATCGAGGCCCTGGTCAAGGAACTGGGTCACCAGGTCACCGACATCGCCGCCACCCGCGGCGAAGCGCTGGACGCCGTGGCCCGCCGCACCCCGGGCTTGGTCCTGGCCGACATCCAACTGGCCGACGGCAGTTCGGGCATCGACGCGGTCAAGGACATCCTGGGCCGGATGGACGTGCCGGTGATCTTCATCACCGCCTTCCCGGAACGTCTGCTGACCGGCGAGCGCCCGGAACCGACCTTCCTGATCACCAAGCCCTTCCAGCCGGAAACGGTGAAGGCGGCGATCGGCCAGGCGCTGTTCTTCCACCCGCGCCGGACCGCCAAGGCGGCCTGAAGCTAGGTTTTCCCGAGACCGTGAAACGGCCTTCCGCAAGGAGGGCCGTTTTTCGTTGGGCGGTTTCCTTCTCCCCTCGCGGGAGAGGCCCGAAGGACCGGATGAAGGGCAGCACAAACGAAAACCGCCGCGACGGCGCTGAGGCTGTCGCGGCGGTTTCTGTCTTCACCCAAAGGAGCGTCAGTTGGTGGGCGTCTGCCTCACCGGCTGCTGCGGGGTGTCGTACCGCTGCGCCTCGGCCGTCGTCTTGGCGCCGTTGTTGACCTCGACCGAGGCCAGGTCCTGCGCCTTGAAGGTCCAGGCCCCAAATAGGGCCAGCGCCGCGAGCACGGTGGAGACCACCAGCACCCAGAAGACGTGACGGCCCCAGCGGCCCTGGCGGGCGCGGGTGGCGTTCAGGCGCGGGCCACCGGCGGGCGGCGCGGCGTGATGAATGTCGGCGGGCATGATCTCATACCTCCTATGGCGTCCAGATACGGGCGGCGTCCGCGCGATCACGATCGTTGAAGGCCTGCACCGTCCCGGCGGAGGCCCCGATCGCCAGGATCACGACCAAGGCCATGACCCGCGAACGCACTTTTCTCTGACGCTGTGTGAGCGTCGAAACGAAAACCATTCCGCCATGCTCGGCTTGATAGGTCCGGATCACGACGTTGCTCCCCTGCCCCGGCGGACCTCATGTCCGCCTTGCAAAATCAACGTCTTCCGCGTCTCGCCGTTCCCGTTTCCGGCCCTTTCGAGCGTCGCTAAAAAAAATCGCGCCAAGCGGGAACCGTTGGCGCGAGACGTCGTTTTTATCTTTGCGAAGGCGGCGACGCCCCCCCGACTTGAGACTGGCGATAGCCAGTCTGCCGCCTTCGCACCCCCCTTTGTTGATGCGAACTTCAGGCGGACCGGTCACCGGCCCGCCTTTCCTTCGTTTAACGCGCGCTCGGCGCGCTTGGGCGGACCGGTCCCCGGCCCGCCTTTCCTGCGTTTGGCTATTTGCTCTCCAGGTCGAACAGGATGTCGGCCCGGCGGCGCAGGGGCGCGGCGGCGCCCGAGGCGGCCACGGCGCCGGCGTCACCGACGGCCGCCTTGTCGATCTCGACCTTGCCGAAGCCGTGCTTGGCCAGGGCGCTCGACACGGTCTCGGCCCGACGCTTGGACAGCGCCAGGTTCGCTTCCGATGTGCCGACGGCGTCGGCCAGGCCGACCACGCGCACCGACTTGACGACGCAGCCGCGCGCCTGGGTGCGGGCGTTGGCCAGCAGCATGCGAGCCTCCGGGCTCAGGTCGGCGCTGTCCTGCTCGAAATAGACCGAGGACTGGAAGTCCGCGCAGGCGGCCGGCGCGGCGGCCACGGGCTTGCGCAGGACCCGCCAGGGACTTTCGGACGTGGCGCAACCCGCCAGGGCCAGGACCACACCCGTCAGGCTGATCGCCTGCACGGTGGCTATGATCTTCGTCGTCTTCATTCGAACCCTCCTCCTCGAACCTGCGAACACAAGCCCATAAGAACGCAAGAAAGGCGACCGGCTTGGCCGATCGCCTTGCATGGGGCGTCGTCGCGTCCCGCCCAGCTTAGTAGCGGGGCGAGCCGTCTTCCCAGTAATATCGACCGCCGCGGGAGTCGTAATAGTAATAACGGCCCGCGCGCTCGTCATAGTACTGGCGGCGATTGGCGCTGGTCGAACCGCAGCCGCCGTCTTCCTTGCAGCCCTTGACGGCGCCGACGGTGCCGCCGATGGCCGCGCCCACCAACGCGCCGGTGCCGGCGCTGCCGCTACCGACATTGTTGCCGATCACCGCGCCGGCCAGGGCACCGATGGCCGCGCCGCCGGCGGCGTTGCGTTCGACATTGCCCGTCGAGGTGCACGCCGAGGCGAGCACACCCACGCCCATCAGGGCGATCATGGTCATCTTCATCTTGGCTCTCCGTTCCGAGCTTCCTGTCCCCGTGTCGAGCAAACGACTCCCGGGGGCGACGGTTCCGTTTGCCGGCGGAACCACGGCTGAGCTTCGCCCGTTGCCTCGCCGAGTCTTGAATAGCCAAGTCCTGGAATAGAAGGGGGCGCGCGTGAAGCGCATCGACATCGTCGCCAACATCGCCTCGGGATCGGTGGGGCCTGACGCGCCGCAGATCGCCGAGCGGCTGCTGGCCGAATACGGCGTCTCCGGTGTCGTTCACGCGCCGCAGCCGGGCGAGCTGATGGACTGCTTGCGCAGCGTGATCGACGGCGCGCCGGACGCGGTGCTGGTCGTGGCCGGCGACGGGACGGCCCGCGCGGCGGCAGAGCTGGCCGGTCCCGACGGTCCGATGATCGCGCCGCTGGCCGGCGGCACCATGAACATGCTGCCTCACGCCCTCTATGGCCAACGCAGTTGGCAGGACGCCATGAAGGCCTGCCTGGAGAGCGGCGAGGCCAGGATGATCTCCGGCGGCGAGGTCGGCGGACGGCTGTTCTTCGTCGCCGCCATCCTGGGCAGCCCGGCCCTGTGGGCCACGGCCCGCGAGGCGGCGCGCCAAGGCAATTTCAACATCGCCCTGGCCCGCGCCCATCGCGCCTTCCGCCGCGCCTTCTCCGGCCGGCTGCGGTTCTCGCTGGACGGACGTCCGGAGGTGAAGGCCGAGGCCCTGACCCTGATGTGCCCGTTGGTCTCGACCGCCCTGGACGCCGAGGACCGGGCCCTGGAGGCCGCCGCCCTCGACCCCTCCAGCGCGCTGGACGTCTTCCGCCTGGGCTTCAACGCCGCGCGGGGCCAGTGGCGCGAGGACCCGTCGGTCGACGCCGGCCGCTGCCGCCTCGGCAAGGTCTGGGCGCATGGCCGCATTCCGGCGATCCTGGACGGCGAGCCGGCAAGGTTCGATCCCGAGGTCGCCATCAGCTTCCGCCCCAAGGCCTTCCGCGCCCTGGTGCCGCCCGACGAGAGCGCTGAATGAGACTGGTCCAGCTCTCCGACATCCATTTCGGCGGCGAGAACAAGGAGGCCGTCGAGGCCGCGACGGCCTGGATCAACGAGGCTCGGCCCAACCTCGTGGTCGTGGCCGGCGATCTTACGCTCGACGGCAAGACCCCCGAGTTCGACGCGGCGGCGGCGTGGTTGAAGCGCCTGCCCGACCCGATGATCGTCGTGCCGGGCAATCACGACACGCCCTTTGTCGGCCCTGCCGAGCTGTTCGAGCGCTTCACCCGCGCGTGGCGGCGGTTCAAGGACCGGTTCGGCGACGAGGACGGCGCGGCCTGGCGCGCGCCGGGAGTCACCGTGACCTCGCTCAACACCGCCCGCGCCGCTCAGGTGCGCTGGAACTGGTCGAAGGGCGCGGTCTCGCACGGCCAGGTCCGCCGCATCGTCCGCGAGCTGGAGGCCGCTCCGTCCGGCGACCTGAAGGTCGTGGTCTGTCACCACCCGCTGATGGAGATCCTGGGCGGGCCGATGACCGCCAAGGTCCATGGCGGGGTCGACGCGGCCAACCGCTTCGTCGCCGCCGGCGCCGATGTGATCCTGTCGGGCCACATCCACCTGCCGTTCGTCACCGCCATCCCGTTCGGCGACGGCAAGACCCAGGCGATCGGCTCGGGCACCCTGTCGCACCGCGAGCGCGGCGCGGCGCCGGGCTTCAATGTCATCGAGGTCGAGCCGGGCTGTGTGCGCGTGCAGGCGATGGCCTATGAGCGCGGCAAGTTCGAGGTCTGGCGCACCTGGGCTTGCGACCGCCGGGGCTAAAAACGAAAACGGCGCGATCCGAAGGCCGCGCCGTTTCTTTGTCTCGTCCGGCCTTCGCCTAGCGTGGCGCGCCGCGTCCTCGGAACAGCTGGGTGACCAGCGACACCAGGAACAGCACCAGGAAGACGTAGAACAAGATCTTGGCGATCCCGATCGCCGTGCCCGCAATGCCGGTAAAGCCCAGCAGGGCGGCGATCAGAGCGATCACCAGGAAGGTCACAGCCCAATTCAGCATTTGGCCTCTCCGGTCGGCCCGGCTTCACGAGCCGGGTGGTTGTTGCGTATCGAAGCTCACGGCCTCGCTTCGAAACAACGCACCCGACTCCCGGGCGTTCCGGATTTGGGCGAAGCGCCTATTCCGGAGCCGGATAGGCCCAGCCCTGCTCGCCGGCCTTGGCGGCGGCGTATTGGCTGTCGGCCAGGGTCCAGTTCAGGACGTTGTCGAACACGGCTTCCAGGAAGCCCTTCCGCAGGTTCTGGTAGTCCAGATAGTAGGCGTGCTCCCAGACGTCGGCGACGGCCAGGGCCGTCAGGTCCTGGGTGACCGGGCTCTCGGCGTCGTGGGTCGAGATGATCTTCAGGGCGCCCGAGGCGTCCGAGACCAGCCACACCCAGCCCGAGCCGAAGTGACCGATGCCTTCGGCGACGAACTTTTCCTTCAGGGCGTCTAGGCCGCCGAAGGTCGAGTCGATGGCGGCGGCCAGGTCGGCGCCCGGGGCGGTCTTGGTGGGCGACAGGCCGTCCCAGAAGAAGGCGTGGTTCCAAGCCTGGGCGGCGTTGTTGAACACCTTGCCCGGACCGGCGCCCTTGATGACCGCTTCCAGCGAGCCCTTGTCGTCGCCGTTCAGCAGGCCGTTCAGGGCCGTGACGTAGGCGGCGTGGTGCTTGTCGTGGTGAAAGCGCAGCGTGTTGGCGGAGATGGTCGGCTCCAGCGCCTCATAGGCGTAGGGCAGTTCCGGCAGCTTGTACGTCATGTTCACTCCATGGGAAGGCGTTCCCATGGAGAGGTAAGGGAACGCGCGAAGGCATCTAGAACGCGCGAGCCCAAAGCGTAAGCTTTTAAAGCGGCTGGGCGCGTCAACTTTAGTTGAGAAATTCCCTTTGAAACTTGGGGTTTCCAGGAAATCTCTGGACGCAAAACGCCGCCGAGCAAGCCCGGCGGCGGTCGGCGATCTGATTGAAACGCGCGATCAGCGCTGCGGTGGCTTCGGGTCCAGGAAGGCCTTGGCCAGCGAGGCGGTCAGGGTCGGGTTCTTCAGGGCGAAGATCCCGGCGGCCAGACCGATGCCGATCGACATCAGCGGCTTGTCGCGCACGATCTCGACGACCTTGCTGGTCATGTCGAACGCCTGCGGCGGAGCCTGCTGACCATGATGGTGATGACGGCCTTCGACCTTGCGGGCGGCGATCATGCCGGCGATGGCGACGATCAGGGCCGCGACGGCCGAGACGATCGCGGCGGCGCCGGCCGCCGTGACCAGCGGCACGAGCACCGCATAGATCGCGAAGGCGGCGGACACGACGGCCACCGCGGCGGCGGCGGCGATCGCCGCGGCCGCGGCCAGCGTCATCAGGGTCTTTTCGAAGATCACCGGTTGTTGCTACGGCCGCCGGAGAGCAGCAGGCCGATCAGCACGCCCACGCCGAGACCGGCCAGGGTGGCGGTGATCGGGCGCTCGCGGATGCGCTCGCTGGCGTAGCGCTGGGCGTCCTCGATCTGCTGGCCGGCGGTGTCGGTATAGGTGCGGCTCTGGGCGCGCAGGGTCTCGAAGCCTTCGGTGACCGACTTCTCGACGCGCTTGGCGGCTTCGGTCAGCTGGGCGCGAGCGGCCTCGGCGGCTTGGGCGAAGCTACGCTCGGCGTGCTCGACGGCTTCCAGCGAAGCGGTCTTGGCCTTGTCGGCTTCCTTGGCGGCGGCGGTGGGCATGATCATCTCCTGTTCGCGACGCGACCGACCGGGGACGCTGAAGCTGCGCCTCGTCAACGCCTGCTCGACGTCGGGGTTCCACGTTAGCGTAAGGGCCAAAGCTTCACCACAGTCGAATCCCCTGTGGAGCCCCGGCTGAGCGCCCAAAAGATCCGTCCAAAGCGCTCGCGCCTGACGCGAAGCAAGTCTAAGCTCGAATCATGGACGCTCCCATCGCCAGCGACGACCGCCAGGAAGCCGTCAGGCTCAACGCCTTGAAGGCCTTGAACATCCTGGACAGCGCGGTCAACGAACCCGGCCTTCTGCGGCTCGTGCGTCTGGCCGCTCGCCTGTTCGACGCGCCCAAGGCCGCCATCGCGCTGGTCGATGCGGATCGGGTCTGGCGCAAGGCCTATGTCGGCCATGCCGGCCCCGAGAGTCCGCGCGCCGGCGACCTGGCCGCCCAGGTGATCGAAGCCAACGGCCCCGTCGGCCTCGGCGTGCCGCTCCGCGACGCGCAAGGCCTGGCGCTAGGCGCGCTGGTCGTCGAAGGCCCCGGCCTGACGGGCCCGGCCTCCGAAGACGATCTGCAGGCGCTGGAAGACCTGGCCGCCCTGGCCGTCGAAAGCCTTACCGACGCGCCCTGCGCCTCGCGCAACCTCGAGCGCGAGCGCCTGGAGCTGGCCATTTCGGCCGCCAGCCTCGGCGAGTTCGAGTGGGACATCAAACGCGACACCATCACGGTCAGCCCGCGCCTGGCCGCCATCTCCAACATCGAGCCGGGCGAGGTCCCCGCCAACAATGGCCTGGTGCTGTTCGACTACCTGCATCCCGAGGATCGGGAATGGGCGCCGGACTTCATCAACAAGCAGCTGAAGGAAACCGGCCGCTACGACGTCGAGTATCGCCGCCCCACCAGTCCGGAAGGCCGCGAGACCTGGAACCATGGCTCGGGCGTCGTGCTGCTGGGGGCCGACGGCGAGCCGGCCTATCTGATCGGCGTCGTCCAGGACATCACCGAGCGCAAGGAAGAAGAAGACCAGCGCGAGAACCTGGTCGCCGAACTGGACCACCGCATCAAGAACCTGCTGGCCGTGGTCCAGTCGGTGGCGGCCCAGTCGGCGCGCAAGTCGGCCTCGCTGGACGTGTTCCTGAAGACCTTCGCCGGCCGGCTGAAGTCGATGAGCTCGGCTCACGACCTCTTGACCGCCGCCCGCTGGCGCGGCGCGACCCTGGCGCGGATCGCCGCCGCCGAACTGGGCGGCCTCTCGCCGACCCAGACCCGTTGGGACGGGCCGGAGATGTTCCTGACCCCGCGCGCGGCCTCGGCCCTGTCGCTGGCCCTGCACGAGCTGGCCGTCAATGCGATGCGGTACGGCTCGCTGTCGTCCGAGAACGGCAAGGTCGAGGTGGTCTGGCGGCGCACGCCCGAAGGCGGCTTCGCCCTGGAATGGCTTGAGACCGGTGGCCCGCCCGCCACGGCTCCGACGACCAAGGGCTTCGGCGCCACCCTGATCGAGGACGTGGCCGGCCGCGAACTGGGCGGTTCGGCCAAGATCAACTACAAGTCCAGCGGCGTCACCGCCATGATCACCGGCGCGGCCGAGGCCCTGGCCGACGCCCCGCCGCCCGAGCCCGTCGAAGCCGCGCCGGAGCGTATCGTCGAGACCGTGGTCGCCGCCGACGAGACCGTCCGCCCGGGCGCCATCGCCGGCCTGAAGGTGCTGATCGTCGAGGACAGCCTGCTGCTGGCCCTGGAACTGGAAGCGGGCCTGGAAGACGCCGGGGTCGTGGTCGTCGGCTGCGCCGCCGAACTCAGCGAGGCCCTGTCGATGGTCGAGCTGGACTTCGACGTCGCGGTGCTGGACGCGGACCTGAACGGCCAGTCGGTGGCTCCCGTGGCCGAGATCCTGCGGTCGATGGGTCGGCCGTTCGTGTTCGCCACGGGCTATGCGGACAAGGCGGCGCCGATGGGGTTCGACGCGCCGATCGTGCGCAAGCCTTACAACGTGCACCAGATTGCGCGGGCCGTGGCGGGGGTTACCGGGCGGGCTTAGGCGCTACAGCACGCCCGCCTTCCGAAGGTCGGCCAGCTTTTCAGCACTCATCCCCACCACCTCGGCCAGCACCGCATCCGTATGCTCCCCCAAGGTCGGTCCCGGCCACCGCACGCCGCCTGGCGTCTCGGTCAGCTTCGGGAAGGCGTTCTGCATCTTGATCTGGCCGAACACCGGATGCGGCACGGTCACGATCGACTCCCGGGCCACGAACTGCGGATCCTCGATCATATCCGGCGCCCGATAGATCCGCCCCGTCGCCAGGCCGGCGGCCTCCAGCTTAGGCAGCAGCTCCTCGATCACCTGGTCGGCGGTCCAGGCGGCGATCCTCGCATCCAACTCTCCCTGATGCGCCCCGCGCGCGGTGTGGTCGCGGTAGCGGACGTCGTCGGCCAGGTCCGGGCGGCCCATCAGGTCGCAGAGACGGCGGAACAGGGTGTCCTGGTTGGCGCCGATCAGGACGAGCTCGCCGGACTTGGTCGGATAGACGTTCGACGGCGCGATGCCGGGCAGCACCGCCCCCGAGCGTTCGCGGACATAGCCCGTCAGGTCGTATTCGGTGATCAGGTTCTCCATCACCGTCAGCACGCTCTCGTAGATCGCCGCATCGACCACCTGGCCCTTGCCGGTGCGCTGTCGGGCGTGGAGCGCCATCATCACGCCGAGCGCGGCGTTGAGGCCGGACAGGCTGTCGCCGATCGAGATGCCGGCGCGGGCCGGATTGCGGTCAGGCTCGCCGGTGATGTGGCGCAGCCCCCCCATGGCCTCGCCGACCAGGGCGTAGCCGGCGCGGCTGGAATAGGGGCCGGTCTGGCCGAAGCCCGAGACCCGCGCCATGATCAGGCCCGGATTGGTCTTGGCCAGGGCCTCATAGCCCATGCCCCACTTCTCCAGCGTGCCCGGGCGGAAGTTCTCGACCACCACGTCGGCCTTGGCGATCAGGGCGCGGGCGATGTCGCGGCCTTCGTCCGTACGCAGATCGACGGTGACGGACTTCTTGTTGCGGCCGATCACCGGCCACCAGGGCGACAGGCCCTTGGGCTTGGAGCGTCCCCACTGGCGCATCGGGTCGCCGACCTTGGGGTCCTCCAGCTTGATGACCTCGGCCCCGAAGTCGCCCAGCACCTGGCCGCAGAAGGGCCCGGCGATCAGCGAGCCCATCTCGATCACCCGCAATCCGGCCAGCGGTCCCCCAGCCTTGGTTTCTAGGGTCATCGTCAATCTCCCCCGCCGTCATCGGAACCGTTCACGGCCCCGTGAGGTTTTGTTGATCACCCGGCGCAGTGCGCCGCCGAGCTTTCAAGAACCTCTAAGAAAAACGCGTAGGGAAAGACAGAGCCATGACCCGTCACCTGATGATTGTCGGCGCAGCAGTCGCCGCACTGAGCCTCGCCGCTTGCGGCCAGAAGGCCGATGAGACCAAGGGCGCCGCCACCCCGGCCGAGCAGGCCGCGACCCCGGACGCCAACCCCGCCGCCACCGTCCCGACCCCGTCGGACGAGACCAAGGCCGACGTCTTCGCCGCCAAGGCCGCCGACAGCGACATGTTCGAGATCGCCGCCGCCAAGCTGGCCGCCACGCGCTCGACCAACCCGGCCGTGAAGAAGTTCGCCGCCGCGATGGAAAAGGCCCACACGGCCACCAGCGCCGAGCTGAAGTCGGCCATCGCCGCCTCGGGCGCGGCCATCACCTTGCCGACCGTGCTGTCGGAAGACGCCCAGGGCAAGATCGACGACCTGACCAAGGCCGACGCCAAGGACTTCGACAAGAAGTACGCCGACGGCCAGGTCGACGCCCACCAGGCGGCTCTGAACCTGCTGCAGCGCTACGCCCAGGACGGTGACACCGCCGCCATCAAGGCCTTTGCCGCCGCCACGGCCCCGAAGGTCCAGGAGCACCTGAACATGGCCGAGGGCCTGAAGAAGGGCTTCGGCACCGGCGAGGACGTCGCCAAGGCCCAGGACAAGGCCGACAAGGCGCAGATGAAGGCCGACGAAAAGGCCACCGGCCACTAACGCCTAGGGAATGGCGTAGGCGACCGTGGCCTTGGCCGCGGCCCGCTCGCGCCCTTCCGTCCACATCAGGACATCGGCCGTCGCGATGCGGCGGCCGAGCTTGAGCAGGGTCGCCTCGGCATAGAGATCGCCGGGCTGGCAGCCCCTCAGGAAGTGAATGTTGAGCGAGGTGGTCAGCGCCATGGCCACCTCGCCGATATGCGCCAGGATCACCGCATAGGCCGCCGTGTCGGCCAGGCCCATCAGTGTCGGTCCCGAGATCGTCCCGCCGGGCCGCAGGTGGCGGCTCAGATGCGGCAGCTTCAATAAAGCCCGCCCAGGCCCGACCTCGACCACCGACGCCATCTGCTGGGGATCGATATCCGGGAAGGCGCGATGCAGGAACGCGTTCAGCGCTCCCGCATCCATCTTGATAACCTCATCGCTCACTTGCCGACCGCGACCGTGTTGTCGTCGCCGTTGCGGTCGATCACCGTGTTGTAGGGGTCGATCCCCGCGAACTTCGGCGCCTTGGCCACCGTGAAGGTGAAGGTCTGGAGGCCCGAACGGATCGGCCGGCGCTCATAGGCGACGACGTCCTGGGCGTCGAAGCCCTTGTCGCCCGGCTTGGCGGTGAACAGGCCGATGTCCATGGTCTCGGCGAGGGCGGCGTTGGTCTCCTTGCCCTTGCCGTCGGCGTATTTCTTCTGGGCGTCGACCGTGATGGTCACGTCGAACTTGCCGTCGCTGCGCTTCTTCACCGCCGCGCTCTTGGTCTTCAGGTCGTAGAGCGTGATCTTCTCGAACAGGTCGGTGATCAGGGCCTGCTTGTCGGCGGGAGCCTCGGCGCGCAGGGCGGTCAGGAAGTCGGTGGTGATCGCATAGGGCGCGCCCTTGAAGGCGTGGTCGGCGATCAGCTTGCGCAGAGCCCGATTGACGGCCTCTTCGCCGATCTCGCTCTGCAGGCGGTACATGACCAGCGAGCCCTTGCGATAATAGACATAGGGCTGGTTCTCGACCTTGTAGAGCGGCTGCTCGTCGATGACGTCGCCGCCCCGCGCGCGCAGATAGCTGTCCAGCTCGAACTTCAGGAACTTGCGGATCTGCGGCTCACCATAGGTGTGCTTCATCACCATCAAGGCCGAGTACTGGGCGAAGGTCTCGGCCAGCATCGCGCCGCCCTGCTGGTCGGCGCCGATGACCTGGTGGGCCCACCACTGGTGGCCGATCTCGTGGGCGCCGACATAGGTGACCATGTCGATCTTGGTCGGATCACGATAGTCGGAGATGAAGAACATCCCCTCCGACCACGGGATGGTGTTGGCGAACGACTGGGCGAACTGGGCGTAGTCCGGGAACTCCTGGAAGCGCAGCTGGCGGAACTGATAGGGGCTGAAATTGGCGCTCATATAGTCGAGCGAGCGCTTCATCGAGGTCTTCATCCGCTCGATGTTCCAGGCGTGCTGGGGGTCGTAGTAGACCGCCAGCTGGACGCCCTTGTAGGCCTCCTCGGCAATCTGGTAGCGAGCCGACTGGATCGAGATGAACGGCAAGATCGGCGCGTCGGTGACGAAGCGGGCCTTGCGGCGACCGTTCGTGACCGTGTCGGAGACCTTGTAGCCCGGCGCGATCGGCGTCTGGTCGGCCTCGGTGGTGACCGTGATGTCCGAGGTGACGAAGTCGGCGTCCTTGCGCAGGCCGTTGAACTGGCGGGACGTGACGTCACCCAGCTTGGC
Source organism: Caulobacter sp. GW821-FHT10E02 (assembly GCF_059415225.1). NCBI lineage: Bacteria > Pseudomonadati > Pseudomonadota > Alphaproteobacteria > Caulobacterales > Caulobacteraceae > Caulobacter > Caulobacter sp. GW821-FHT10E02. Next base: position 1,080,180 of record NZ_JBWKMV010000002.1, on the reverse strand, counting down.
CATCCGACGCTCGGGCGGCAGGCCATACTTGCGGCGCTTGGCGCGGTCCTGCAGCAGGCCATCGCGCGCCATGCCCAGGATCGGCGCGATCTCCAGGTTGTTGACGAAGGTCCCGTTGTCGACGACCCGGCTTTCCTGGTCGCTGTTGGGGAAGCCGCGCTGCGAACGCAGGGTGATGAAGCTCATCTTCCGCCGCTCGCCCGGGGCCATCGGCGTGTCGAAGGCGAAGATGCGGTAGTTGAACTTCTCGAAGGTCTTCTTGGGCCGCGCGCCCTCGATCGACAGGCCCTTGACCTGCAGGTCGCGGTCGAAGCGGACGTGGATCTCCTTCAGCGGCGCGGCCGTCTTGTTCTCGATCACGTACGAGCCCTTGGTCTCAAGGCTGGGCGCGTGCGGCTTCAGATCGACCTCGAGCGTCATCGCGACGATCTTCGGCTGCGGCGTGGTTTCGAACGGTAGCAGGGTCTTCTCGTAGTCGGCCTGCCACTTCTCGTTGTCGATCCGGGTCCGGTAGGGGTTCCAGACGTTGGTGTTGACGTAGATGAAGGCCCCGAGGCCGACGAAGACGACCAGCGCCCCGCCCATCAGCAGGCCCGCCCCGCCGTTCAGACGCGTCGGCAGCCGGCGCAGGCGCGGCAGCAGCCGGCTCTCGGTCCCGCGCCGCCACAGGCCGTAGGCCAGCACCAGCAGCACCACCGCGAAGGCGCTCCAGTAGGCGCGCAGCCACCAGGCCCCGATCCAGAACTTGCCGAGACCGTTCATGTCCGAGAACGGCGTGTCGGTGGTCGAGCCGTAGTTATAGAGCTTGGACTCGAAGCCCAGGTTCACGAAGGTGATGGTGGTGACCATGTAGATCACCATCAGGCCCCAGCCGATGAACTTGTGCGGGCTGATCGACTGCAGGAACACCGCCAGCACGGCCACGAGGATGAAATCCACCGCCTGCGGCAGCACGTACCAGATCAGGTACTTGTCGAGCTCGAGCTTGAAATAGCCGTGGAAGACCTGGCTGAGGATGGCGGCGAAGACGCTGACCAGCAAGGTCGAGACCAGCACCAGGGCGATGGCCAGGGTCTTGGGGGCCACGAAGGCCCAGTCGGGCACGGGCGTGGCGTCGATGATCTCGTGGGTCTTGCGCTCGCGTTCGCGCCAGACCAGCTCGCCCGAATAGTAGATGGCGATGATCATCGGGATCAGGCCGAACGAGCCCAGCAGCGGGTTCAGCAGCACGCGGGTGACCGGATAGATCACCCCGCCGTAGCGGCCGGCGTCGGTAGCGAACCACAGGGCGCCCATCGCATTCGCGAGGCCCAGGAACAGCAGCACGAAATAGGCCGGGCTCTTGAACACCTGGCCCATGTCCAGGCGGGTGCGGACCACCAGCTGGGCCCAGGCCGTGGCGCGGTCGAACTTCGGCTGCGGCAGCGGGCCGGTCGTCAGGACCGGCGTGGCGTCAGCCTCGGCCTTGCCCGTCTTGACCTTGCGCTGGCCCGACAGGTCGGCCGACTGGAAGCGGAACAGGCTGTAGGCCAGCGTCAGGAAGCCGGCCGACAGCGCCACCGCGAACAGGCGGTTGAACAGCAATCCCCCGGACAGCGGCGGGATCAGCGTGTTGCGCTCGCTGGCCGTCCAGTACTTGGTGACCAGGCCATAGGCGGCGGTGCCCAGCGGCTCCCAATAGGCGGCGACCTTCTCGAACTCGGGCTTGTCCAGCGCGATGTTGGCGATGATCCACAGCACCATGAAGGCCACGACGCCGACATAGGTCCACATCATCGAGCGGGTGATCGTGGCCAGGGCGAAGAACAGCGACGAGGTCAGCAGGATCGAAGGCAAGGCCAGGGCGAAGTACGAGAACAGGTAGGCGTGGAGGTCGTTGGGACCCAGGCGCTCGGGATCGATCCACGGCATGAACGAGCCGATGAAGATCGCCAGCGGCACGGCCAGGAACGAGATCGCCGCCGCCAGGAAGGCCCCGGTGAAGCGGCCGTAGAGATAGTCGAACTTGCGCACCCGGGTGGAGCGCAGGATTGGCCCAAAGCCCGTCTCGTCGTCGCGCACCACCACATTGGCCACGAAGGCCGTGGTCACGAACATGTAGAAGATCGAGAGGATCAGGTGGGTCTGGGCGATCGCGTACGGCGCGTTCTTGTGGATGTTGCCGCCGCCGCCGATGCGGATCTGGTCGATCGTCGCCGCCCCGAAGGTCAGCAGGAAGAAGATGATCGCCACCACCCAGAAGACGGGTGACTTCAGCTGGTAGCGGAGCTCGAAGCCCGCGATCTTGCGAAACATGCCGCCGCTCCCCGTCAGGCCGCCCGCCGGGTGGTCGAGAGGGTGGAGAAGTAGACATCCTCCAGCCCGCCCTCGACCGGCGTGAAGCCATTGCCAGGGTTATCGTCCGACAGGATGTGGATGACCGTGCGGCCCGCCAGCAGGCGGGTGGAGATGACCTTGTACTGGGCCTTGGCGGCCTCCAGCTCGGGCTTGTCGATGATCTTCTTCCAGATCTTGCCCTTGAGCTGACCCACCAGATCGGCCGGCGCGCCCTCGCGGACGATGCGGCCGTCGCAGATGATGGCCATGGCAGGGCAGAGGTCGCTGACGTCCTCGACGATGTGGGTCGACAGGATCACCACCACGTTCTCGCCGATCTCGGCCAGCAGGTTCAGGAAGCGGTTGCGCTCTTCAGGGTCGAGGCCCGCGGTGGGCTCATCGACGATGATCAGGCGCGGATCGCCGATCAGGGCCTGGGCGATGCCGAAACGCTGGCGCATGCCGCCCGAGAAGCCGGCGATGGCCTTCTTGCGGACGTTCCAGAGATTGACCTGGTTCAGCAGGTTCTCGACCGTTTCCTTGCGGTCCTTGGCGCTGCTGATCCCCTTCAGCACCGCCATGTGGTCAAGCATGTCGTAGGCCGAGACCCGCGGATAGACGCCGAAGTCCTGCGGCAGGTAGCCCAGCGTCTTGCGCAGCTCTTCGGGGTTCTTCAGCACGTCGATGTCGCCGAACCGGATGTGGCCCGAGGTCGGAGCCTGCAAGGTGGCGATGGTGCGCATCAGGGTCGACTTGCCGGCGCCGTTCGGACCCAGCAGGCCGTACATGCCGCGCGGAATCGTCAGGCTGACCTCGTCCAAGGCCCGCACACCATTGCCATAGACGTGCGTCAGGTTCTCGATGATCAGCATGATCTGCCCCCGATCAAAATAAGCGCCCACTACCCCATCGCCGACATGACTCCACGGCGGAGATTGGGGCAAGTGAAAGAACGTTTAGGACTTGGGTTCAACCGCAGGATTTCTGAACGGCGACCACTTTGAGGCCCTTGGCGTTGACGGACATCGTTTGAACCGCAGAGGGGTTTTGGCCAGCCGCTTTTGGGTCTAAACGAAGCGCCATGACCAGCTACGCCTTCCCCCCGCACGCCATCCCGACGGTCCCGGTGGAGGGTTCCGACGCGGTTTTCCCGGTCCGCCGGATCCTCTGCGTGGGGCGCAACTACGCCGCCCACGCCCGCGAAATGGGCGCCGACACCCGCGATCCGCCGTTCTTCTTCGCCAAGCCCGCCGACGCGATCGCGCCACTGAAGGCCCAGATCGCCTATCCGCCGGCGACCAGCGACCTGCATCACGAGATCGAACTGGTCGTGGCTCTGAAGAGCGGCGGCGCCAATCTCTCGGTCGAGCAGGCCCTTGAGGCCGTGTTCGGCTACGCGGTCGGCGTCGACCTGACCCGCCGCGACCTGCAAGGCGCGGCCAAGGCCAAGGGCCAACCGTGGGAAGCCGGCAAGGCCTTCGACGAGAGCGCTCCGATCACCGCCATCCGCGTGATGGACGCTCCGGCGCCGCAAGCCGCCGTCACCCTGACCGTCAATGGCGCCGAGCGTCAGCGCGGCGAGGTCGGCGACATGATCTGGAACGTCGGCGAGGTCATCGCCAAGGCCAGCGAGCTGTGGACCCTGGCCGCCGGCGACCTGATCTTCACCGGCACGCCCGAAGGCGTCGGCGCCATCGCGCGCGGCGACAAGGTCGTCGGCGAGGTCGAGGGCGTCGGCCGTCTCGAGTTCACCCTGGTCTAGGAAGCGCTTCGATGAAGCTGGTCCTGCACAGCGCCAAGCGCGCCGCCGCGCCCTATCGAGTGCGCATCGGCCTGAACCTGAAGGGCCTCGCCTACGAGCTGCGCCCCGTCGACCTGCCGGCCAACGGCCACCACACGGAAAGCTATCGCGCGCTCAACGCCCAGGCCCTGGTGCCGACGCTGGAAGTCGACGGCCGGCCGCTGACCCAGAGCCTGGCGATCCTGGAATGGCTGGACGAGGTCTCGCCCGAGCCCGCCCTCTTGCCGCACACCGCCTATGAGCGGGCCATCGTCCGCAGCATGGCCGAGATCATCGCCTGCGATATCCACCCGCTGAACAACCTGCGGGTCCAGCGCCAGCTGACGGCGCTGGGCGTCGGCGACACCGACCGCAACGCCTGGACCGCCCGCTGGATCAGCGACGGCTTCCACGCGCTGGAGCCGATGGTCGCCAAGCACTCTGGCGGCTTCGCCTTCGGCGACGCCCCGGGCCTGGTCGACTGCCTGCTGATGCCGCAGGTGTTCAACGCCGGCCGCTTCAATGTCGACCTGTCGCCCTTCCCTTCGATCGTCGCCGCAACCGCCCGCGCGGCCAAGCACCCGGCGATCGAAGCCGCCCACCCCGACCACCATCCGGAGCGCTAGATGCTTGAGGACCTGAAAGCCAACAACGCCGCGTGGTCGGAACGCAAGACCCAGGTCGATCCGGACTTCTTCAAGCGTCTGGAAGGCCAGCAGAGCCCGGAATATCTCTGGATCGGCTGCAGCGACAGTCGCGTGCCGGCCAACGAGATCGTCGGCCTCGATCCGGGCGAACTGTTCGTCCATCGCAATGTGGCGAACCTCGCCCCGCCGCAGGACGCCAACTACCTGTCCGTGCTGCAGTTCGCGGTCGAGGTGCTGAAGGTCAAGCACGTCATGGTCGTCGGCCACTATGGCTGCGGCGGCGTGGCGGCGGCCATCGACGGCCAGCGCCGCGGCCTGGTCGATCACTGGCTGCACCCGATCCGCGAGGTCCATGCCGAGCACAAGCACGAGCTGGAAGCGATCCCCGAGAAGCGCGCCATGCTCGACCGCCTGACCGAGCTGAACGTCGCCCGCCAGGTCCGCAACGTCGCCGCCGACGTCTTCGTCCAGGACGCCTGGGCGCGCGGCCAGGCGCTGTCGGTGCACGGCTGGGTCTATTCGCTGAACAACGGCCTGGTGAACGACCTCAACATCGGCATCAGCAGCCTGGCCGATTACGAGCGGATGATGGCGGACAACAACTGCCCGTAGGCTCTAACCGCCCTTGATCCGCACCTTGGCTGTCGCCTTGCGCCCCTGCGCGTCGACCACCGACAGCTTGTAGAAGCCCGGCGCGACCGGCTTCCAGATCGCGCGGCCGCTGACCGGGTCCAGGTCCAGCGGCCGGCCTTCCACGTACCACGTCAGGCCCTCGCCCTCGGCGGCGAGCACCAGGCCGCGCGCCTTCGGACTGAAGGCGTCCACCTGCACCGACGCGCCGTCGGGCGGGAAGATCAGGCGCGGGCCTTCGTCGGCGGCGCGCAGCTTCTGCAAGGCCAGCGGCGCCAGCTTCGGCGCGATCGGGCGCGGGGCCGAGCTCTGGGTTCCGATGGCGTCGGCGACGTCGAACAGCAGCGGCAGGGCCGCGTCGCGGCCGGTCAGCCCCCCCCGCGCGCCGCCGTCGGCCCGGCCCGTCCAGACCAGGATCGCATAGCCGCCGACCACCCCCGCCGCCACCGCGTCGCGGAAGCCGTAGGAGGTGCCAGTCTTGAACGCCATCGACGGCCCACCGCGCGTCAAGGCTGACGGGGCTCGGCCGCGTGGAGCCGGGGCTTCGCGGAGGATGTCCAGCACCTGCCGCGCCGCTTCGGGACGGACCATGCGTGTGCCGGCCATATGCTCGCGGGCCTTGGCGTCCTCCTCGGTCCAGGCCAGCGGCTTGGCGATGCCGCCGTCGCCGAGCGCGGCGTAGAGCATGACGAGGTCGCGCCAGGTGATCCCCTCGCCGCCGAGCGCCAGCGCCAGACCGGCCTCCTTCAGCTGCGCCTTCGGACGCGCCAGGTGCGCGCCGGCGGCCTCTATGCGGCCGGCGAAGGCCTCAGGACCGAGCTTCTCCAGGGTCGCCACGGCCGGGACATTCAGCGAGTGGGCCAGGGCCTCGCGCACCGTGACCTTGTCGTGGAACACGCGGTCGAAGTTCTCGGGCTGGTAGTCGGCGAAGCGAGTGGCGTTGTCCTGCAGCTGGGTGTCGGGCGCGACCAGGCCGTCGTCCATGGCCATGGCGTAGATGAACGGCTTCAGCGCCGAGCCCGGCGAGCGCAGGGCGCGGGTCATGTCGACCCAGCCCCCGGCTCTGTCGCGGCCGGCCGAGCCGACGGACGCGCGGACGGCGCGGTTCTTGATCTCGACCACCAGCACAGCGGCGGTGGCGTCCGGGCCTTGCGCGCCCGCCACGGCGGCGACCATCGGCTCCAGTCGCGACTGCAGGTCGGCGTCGAGGGTCGAGACCACGCTGGCCTGGCCTTGCGGCGCGTTGCGGGCCAGCTCGCCGGCCGCGTGCCAGGCCAGGGTCGGGAACGGCGCGCGGCGCGGCAGTGGCTCGTTCTCGGCCTCGAACGCGGCGGCCTGGGTGATGGTGTGGGCGCGGACCATCTTGTCGAGCACCCCGCGCCGGGCGGCCTTGGCGGCGTCGGGACGGCGGTCCGGGCGACGCGCCTCGGGCGACTGCGGCAGGGCGATCAGCAGGGCCTGCTCGCCGTCGGTCAGGCTGGACGGCTCGTGGCCGAAATAGCTGAGGCTGGCCGCCCGCGCGCCTTCCAGGTTGCCGCCATAGGGGGCCAGGGTCAGGTACAGCGCCAGGATCTCGCGCTTGGACAGCCGCGATTCCAGCTGCACGGCGCGGACCATCTCGATCAGCTTCGAGCTGAGATTGCGCGGGCGCGGCTCCAGCAGGCGCGCGGTCTGCATGCTCAGGGTCGAGGCGCCGGACGTGGCCCGGCCATGCACCACCGCCGAGCCGACGGCGCGGACCAGCGACAGCGGATCGACGCCCAGGTGCCAGTAGAACCGCGCGTCCTCGGTGCGGATCAGGCGCTTCTGGAAGGTGGGATCGGTGCGCGACAGGTCCGCGCGGATCCGCCAGCGGCCGTCTTCGACCGGCAGGGCGCGCAGCCAGGCGCCGCGACGGTCGAGAACGACCGGCGACGAGTGCCTGGCCCGGGTCATGTCGGGTGGAAACGCGGCGCTGAGGGCGAACAGCCCGACCTCGACGGCGAGGGCGATCACCAGGCCTTTGGTGATCGCCCCAAGTCTGTCGTCCCTCACTGACCGGGCGCGATCGTCGCGCGCGAGGCCTCGGAGCGGCCCACCACCGCCGGGCGATACATGTCCTTGGCCACGGCGCCGGGCAGGAAGAAGCTCCCCGGCGTCACGGCCCGGGCCACATAGGCCAGGGCGAAGCCCTTGTTCCCTTCGAGGTCCAGCGCGGCGATGAAGCGGTCGTCGCGGCTTTCCTGGACGTCGGCGGCGGTCAGCTCGCCGAGGAACTTGAACGGTCCGTTCTGGGCGTCGTCGGCGCCGAGCGTGGTCTCGATCTCGAAGCCGGCCGGCAGGGCGTCGTCGACCACGAGAGCGGTCGAGCGGGCCTGCATCGAGCGGCCGGAGACCAGCACGATGATCCGGTCGCCCTGGCGGATGGTCGCCGGATCGATCGCGCCGCCGCCCATCGACAGCAGGCGCTTGGACACCGACAGGCCGTTGGCCTCCGCGCCCGGAGCCGAGACCGGCGTGCCGCGTACTGAGACGGTCCGCCAGATCGCGCCCTTGCCGGCGTTGACGAAGTGGGCGTCGGTCAGCTTGCCGACCGCCCAGCGCGGCGCGCCACCGGCCGGCGGCAGGGCGTTGGCCCCGCTGGCCTGGATCGACATCGGGCCCGAGGCCTGGATCAGGGCGTTGGCCGCGTGCAGCAGCGCCGCCTGCTCCTGGGTGTTCAGGCTGTCGGGATCCTTGCTGACGTTCTCCAGGCGGCCCTGCATCTGGCGAGCGATGTCCATCATGTTGGACTCGGCCGCGAGAGCCGTGATCACCGCGGTGTCGCGCAGGTTCGACTGGTACCAGTCCTGCTCGTCGCGATAGCCCAGGCTCGACACCGCCTGACGCATGGCCGAGCGGGCGCGGGCGTTGTCGCCCATGCGGGCCAGGCCGGCGGCCACATAGGCCTTGGCGATCGGCTGGCTCTCGTCCTTCATCTGGACGTCGTGCCACCAGCGCAGACGGGCCAGGTCACCCTTGCCGGCCTTGGCCATCACGTAGAGCGCGTAGGCGCTGGCGCGGCGGCGCATGCGCTCCGTCGCCTTCTTCGAAGCGTCCTCGTTGCTCGCCCACCAGCCCGGATATTCCATGCGGTAGGCGACCGACGAGAAGCCCTCGGGCCGGCTGACCTGGCGCATGGCCGAGACCGCCTTGTCGATGGCGTTGTCGGGCACGGCTACGCCTTGGGCGCGGGCTTCCAGCAGGAAGTCGACGACATAGGCGCCGAGCCACGGATCGGCCTCGCCGTCGCCGACGCGCCAGAGCCCGAAGGCCCCATCCAGGGTCTGGCGATCCAGCAGCTTGCCCACTGCTCCAGCCAGCGCAGCGGGAGTCCGCTTCAGCTTCGGATCGTTCGAGAAGGTCTGGGCGTAGAGCAGCGGATAGGCCGTCGAGACCAGCTGCTCGGTGCAGCCGTACGGATAGCGCTGCAGGGCCACGGCGATTGCCGACGGGTCGAAGCCCCGGATCGGCGAGTAGCTGACCTGCATCGTCACGTCGCCCGCCGCCAAGCCCGACAACAGCTGGTACGAGGGCGTGAAGCTCTCGCCCGGCTTCTGGACCTCGGTGGTGGTGCGCACGATGTCGCCCCAGCCAAGGCGGGTCTGGATCGGATAGTCCTTCTGGGTCGCGAAGCCTGGGCCAGCGACCTTGAAGCCAATCTTGCCGATGCCGGTGACGTCCGGCGCCAGGAAGGGGATCTTCTCGGCGATGCGCTGGCCCAGGATCAGCTGGAACACCTTCTTGAAGGCGACCTTCAGTCCGTTGGTCGAGAAGGCCTCGGCGGTATAGGCGCCCGGCTTGCCCTCGACATTGTGCAGCTCCAGCGTGGCGTAGGCCTGGTCGCCTGGCGCCAGGAAGCGCGGCAGGTTGAGGTCGGCCACCACGGGCTGGCGCACGGTCAGCGGCTTGGAGGCCGAGCCGACGGCGGTGTCGGTCCAGGCCACGGCCTGGATGCGCAGCTCGCCGTTGAAGTCGGCGGCTGGCAGCTTAATCACCGCCTTGCCGTCCAGACCGGTCTCGACGATGCCGGACCACAGGGCCACGGTCTTGATCGGGGTGGTCGTCAGGCCCTCGCCGCCGACCTCGTCGCCACCGAAGTTCACGTTCGCCGGCGCGCCCAGGTTCGGGTCGAGCAGGCGGCCATAGTCGTCGCGGTAGTTCAGGGTCAGGGCGCGCTTGCCGAAGTACCACTTCACCGGGTCGGGGCTGTCCTGGTGGGTCAGCTGCAGGATGCCCTCGTCCACCGCGGCGATGGTGACCTTGGCCTTCTGGCCAAAGCCCAGGCCCGACACCTTCACCGGAATCTCGACCGGCGCCTTGCTGTCGATCTTGGTCGGCGTGCCGAGGTCCACCGTCAGCTTGCGGCCCTTCGGATCGATCGGGACATAGACCAGGCCGAGCGCGCGGCGCGGCTTGGGCGAAGCGACCGGGTCACGCGGCTGGATGACGCTGACCATGACATAGGCCCCGCCGCCCCAGGCGGCCGAGGTCTTCAGGCGCACGGTCGTGCCGTTCTCGCCGACGCTAACGGTTTTCAGGTCGATCAGGCGATCGGTGGCGACCGCGATCTGGGCTTCACCGGCATAAGGCGGCTTCAGCGTGATCTCGACCGTATCGCCCTGGCTGTAGGTCTGGGTGCCGGCCGAAACGCGGACCACGTCCGGCGCCTCGCCTTCGCGGGCCGGCGCGCCCCAGCCCGCCGAGAAGCGGGTGACGGTCTTGGCGCCGTCCGCGCCCTCGACCTCGAGACGATAGTCGCCCCAGCCGAGGCGGCGGGTGAACTTGGCCGGCGAACCGGCGCTGATGTTCACCTGCGCTTTGGCCACGATCGCGTCGCGGCTGCTGCGGCGCCACTGCCAGCGGCCGTTCTGCTGGAACCAGTCATAGTCCCAGCGCTCGGCCACCAGGGTGTAGGTGGCGGTCGCGCCGACCCGCTGTCCGGCGGCGTTGACGGCGATGATGTCGAGGCTGACGGGCGGATCGCCCTTGCCGGCCTCGCCCTGGTCGACCTTGACGCCGTAGTACAGCGCCTTGGGACGAACCTTCAGCTCCAGCCCCTCGCGGACCGGCCGGCCGCCGGGCTCGAACACGGAAGCCGTGACCGAGGCGACCAGCGGCTGAGCCGTGTCGCCGGCATCGGTGGTGGCGACCGACAGGATCGCGCGGCCCTCGCCGTCGGTGACGGTCGAGCCGAGGTCCAGATACTTCTCGTCGAAGGTCTTGGACTGGTCGCCCCACTCGAAGCCCTTGTAGGCCGGGAACGGGTCGCTGTCGGCGCGCAGACGGGCCTCGCCCTGGGTCTGCAGGCCGGCGCCCGGCGCGCCGTAGAGGAAGCGGGCCGAGACATCGACCTGGCGGGTCTCGCCGGCCCCGACGGGGCGGGCTTCCTGACCCGTGGTGGTCACGGCCAGGCGTTGCGGCGCGAAGTCCTCGACCGAAAAGCTCAAGCTGCCGGTCGCCTCCTCGATGCCTTCGATATGCAGCTCGGCGGTCCAGCGGCCACGCGGGGCCGAACGCGGCAGGGCGATATCGGTCAGCACCGCGCCGGCGTTTGCCTGGCCGAACGCGTAGCGCTTGAACTCGACGCCCGAGGGCCGCTTGACGATGACCTCGCCCTTGCGGTCGGCGACGGCCTTGGCCATCCGGTCGCGGACCATCGAGGTCAGGTGGACGGTCTCACCAGGCCGGTAGATGCCGCGGTCGGCATAGAGGTAGCCGTCGATATCGGCCGCCACGCTGCGCCCGTCGACGCCGCCCTCGGTGCGGCCGCCGACGCCCTGCTTGGAGAGATCGACCGGCGAGCGGTCCAGATCCAGCACGGCCAGATCGCCTTGCGGGCCATAGGCCATGACCATCTTGGCGCGCTCGGCGCCCGTGCCTTTCAGCAGCGGACGCAGGAAGCGCACGCGGCCGTCGGCGTCGCTCTTGGCCTCGGCCAGGGGCTCGCCATCGGCGGCCACCAGGTTGACGTTGACGCCCGACAGGGTCTTGGCGCTCTTCAGCGAGCGGACCACGACATCCAGGCTTTCCGAGCCGTCATAGGCCAGCATGGCCATGTCGGTGAAGACGATCCAGCGGCGGGCCTGGGCCGGGTTGTTCTCGCTGTCGTCCGGATCGCGGCCGCCCGAGGCGTCGCGCGCCTTAATGACGAAGGCGCCGGCCTTCATGTCCTTCAGCACCGCGCCCAGCGGGAAGACGGTGGTGGCCTTCTGGCCGGTCGCGCCGCCCGTAACCTGAATCGTGCCCTTCCAGACCTGGCGGCCGTCTTCGCCCACGGCGTCATCGCCATACTCGCCGGCCCAGTCGCCCTCGCCGGTCGGATCGGGCGCGGAGATCGACTTGCGGACTAGGTTGCGGTCCGGCACGCGCCAGACCTCGATGGCCAGGGCCTGGACGTTGATCGTCTCGATGCCGACGCCGTCCGACTCCTCGCGCGGCAGGATCACGCCGTCGCCGGCGAAGCCGACATACGGCGGCTTCTCACCGAAGGTGAAGTCGACATCGGCGTTGGCGGTCAGGGTGTCGCCGCCCTTGGCGGGCAGACCCTTCAGCAGGGTGATGCGATGATCGGTGAAGCCGACGCCGCCCAGGCACAGCTCGTCGCCCTTGACGCGCACCGAGGGCTGTCGGCCCAGATCGGGCGAGACCAGCACGAAGTCGGCATAGGACTTGGACGGGTCCAGGTCCTTGCTCATGCGGATGCAGGCCAGGGGGTCGGGGCCGGAGCTGTCGACGCGGGTCTGCCAGACGGCGAAACCTTCGGGCTTGGGAATGCCGCGACGCGGGGCGTTGGCCGAGCGGGGCTTGCCGAACAGGCTCCAGGCCTCGCCCTTGACCGCCGTCGCGCCGGCCGGCTTGCCGCCGCCGAAGAACATGCCGGCCTTGCCGACGGCGAAGCCGCCGCCGAAACCGACGACCAGCGCCCCGGCCACGGCGATCGCCACCGGGCCCTTCAGGGCTGCGGGCCAGCGTTCGGAAACCTGGCCGCGAAGCTTGTCCCAGCGGTCACGCCAGGAGGCTTGGGTGTCGCGAGCGCCTTCCGGCGGCGTCTCGTCCGTCGACATCCGTTATCTCCCAAGTGATTTGCGCAGGTTCAGGGCGAATTGAACCTAAGCGCGACCAGGGGTCAACGGCAGTCGAATGACAGTGTTACGCTGAATACTTAAGCTTGATCAGGCGTCGAACGACACCACGCCCGTCGCCAGGTCGTAGCAGGCCGAGACGACCTTAAGGCGGCCTTCCTCGATGCGCTCGGCCAGGACGCCGTCGGCGACCTTCAGGCGGCCGGCGATGTCGCGGACGTTCTGGTGGATGGCGGCGTCCTGCAGGTCGGCCGGGTGCTTCTCCTGAGCCTCCAGCACCGCCGGGATGATCGGCAGCACCATCTCGTACAGCGCCCCGTGCAGATTGGCGTGCTTGGTCGCCACGTCCACCGCCGCGCCGACCGCGCCGCACTTGGTGTGGCCCAGCACGACGATCAGCGGCGCGCCCAGGTGCTCGACGGCGTAGACGATCGAGCCCAGGCCTTCTCGGCTGACGGTAGAGCCCGCCACGCGGACGACGAACAGCTCACCCAGATTGCAGTCGAAGATCAGCTCCGGCGCGGTGCGGCTGTCGGCGCAGCCGATGATCACCGCGAACGGCTTCTGGCCCTTGGAGAGCTCGCTGACCCGCGCCAGGGTCGGCAGCATCAGGTTGGCGCCGCCCCGGGCGAAGATGGCGTTGCCGTGCTTCAGACGGCCCAGGGCCTCTTCGGGCGCGACCTCCTGGGCGGGCTCGGCGGCGGCCGGAGCGTGAGCCGGCTCGGCCTCCAGCGGCTTGACGTTGGCCAGGGCCTTGTCCAGCGCGGCCTTGTCGGAGGTCTGGTGCTTGAGGGCCGAGCGCGTGCGGCGGCCCTTCTTGGTCAGGATGGTCGGCGCGGGGCCGTCACCCTCTGCGAAAGCGATGGCCGGCGCGGCCAGACCCGCCAGGGCCCCCAGCAGAAGTCGTCTCGAAACCATCTCGTCCCCCGACGCGGTTTGATGTCGGCGGGGAGCATACCCGATTTAGGTTAACCGGGCTTAACAGCATTGCGATATCTCAAAGCGGCAGTTCGACGCGCTTAACGACAGTCCGCATGGCGATACTGCTGCTGACGCGGACCACGCCGGGAATGCGGGTCAGCTCCTGGGCGTGGACCCGTTCCAGGTCGTCGACGTCGCGCACCACCAGCCGCAGCAGGTAATCCGAACCGCCGGTCATCAGGTAGCACTCGGCCACCTCGCGGACATTGGTCACCGCCTTCTCGAAGGCGCTCAGCGCGCTCTCGGCCTGGGAAGACAGGGTGACGGTGACGAAGACGCTGAGCGGCAGGCCCACGGCCCGCTCGTCGATCACGGCGGCGTAGCGGCCGATGACCCCGGCCTCCTCCAGCGCCCGCACGCGACGAAGGCACGCGGACTCGGAAAGATTCACCGCCTCGCCCATTTCCACATAGCTGGCGCGGCCCCGCCGCTGCAGCAGGTGGAGGAGCTTCCGGTCGAAGCTGTCGAGGTCGACGGGAGGTTTCTTCACCAGAACGCCCCTATTGCGCAGGATTCCTGCATAACACGTTTTGTGTCGCACGAAATACCCAAGGAACCTGCAGGCTGCGAGGCGTAAACCGGCGTCAAATCGCTTTTGGAGGAAAGCATCATGCGCGTAGGCGTCCCTTCCGAGATCAAACCGGGTGAACACCGGGTCGGCCTGACCCCCACGGCCGTCCGTGAATATGTCGGCCACGGCCACACCGTCCTCGTCCAGTCGGGCGCGGGCCTGGGCGCCGGCTATGCCGACGATGTCTATGTGAAAGCGGGCGCGACCATCGCTCCGGACGCCGACGCGGTGTTCGCCGGCGCGGACATGATCGTGAAGGTCAAGGAACCGCAGAAGGTCGAGTGGGAGAAGCTCGAGCCGCGCCACATCCTCTTCACCTACCTGCACCTGGCGCCCGATCCCGCCCAGACCGAAGGCCTGCTGAAGAGTGGCTGCGCGGCCATCGCCTATGAGACCGTCACGGACGCCAAGGGCGGCCTGCCGCTGCTGGCCCCGATGTCGGAAGTGGCCGGCCGGATCGCCGTGTTCTCGGCGGCCGAGACCCTGCTCAAGCACAATGGCGGCATGGGCCTGCTGCTCTGCGGCGTGCCCGGCGTGCCGCCGGCGCGTGTCGTCGTCCTCGGCGGCGGCGTGGTCGGCTCCAACGCCGCCCGCATGGCCGCCGGCCTGGGCGCCGAGGTCGTGGTGCTGGAACGCTCGATCCCGCGCATGCGCGAGCTGGACGACCTCTATCAGGGCCGCATTCTGACCCGCTATTCGACCTTCGCGGCGGTCGAGGAAGAGATCCTCAAGGCCGACGTGATCATCGGCGCGGTGCTGACCGCCGGCGCGGCCGCGCCGAAGCTGGTGCGTCGCGAGCACCTGAAGCAGATGAAGCCGGGTTCGGTCCTCGTGGACGTCTCGATCGACCAGGGCGGCTGCTTCGAGACCAGCAAGCCGACCACCCACGCCGAGCCGACCTACACGGTCGACGGCGTCGTCCACTACTGCGTGGCCAACATGCCGGGCGCGGCCCCGCGCACCTCGTCCGAAGCCCTGGGCAACGCCACCCTGCCGTTCGGCCTATCGCTGGCCGACAAGGGCCTGGACGCGCTGAAGACCAACGTCCACCTGGCGCGTGGTCTCAACGTCCTGAAGGGCGAACTCACCCACCCGGCCGTGGCCGAGGCGCTGGGCAAGAGCTCGGTCGATCCGTACGGGGCTTGGAAGTAACCAGACAGCAGAAGGGCGCCGCGCGGCTTCGCACGGCGCCCTTCTTTTATTCTGAGCGTGGGATCAGGCCGCGAAGCGGGCGATGTCCAGGCGGCTCTCGACCATGTCCAGCACGTCCGTCATCCGGAAGTCCGGGTCCACCGGGTGCAGGGCGTCGTAGACCGAGCGGGCGAAGGCGAGATCGGCGGCGGTCTTCACCCGCCAGTCGAACCGCGACCAGTCGCGGGCGGCCTTCAGGTGGGCCTGGCTCCAGCGCTGGGGCTGGTTGCGGATGGCGGCGGTCGGCGAGATGCGGGCCTGCGGGTCGCGCTCCTCGGCGGCGGCCTCGCGCAGCACGCTGGCCTTGATCACCTCGACCTCTAGACCGGCCGGGAAGGTGCGATGCACGCGGTTGGAGGTGTAGTCGGCGCCGCTGGCCAGGGCCATGCGGACGGCGTCGTCGATGACACCAGGGTCCATGAACGGCGCGTCGCCCTTCAGGCGGACCACATGGGTGACCGAGCTGATCGCCTCGGCGCAGCGGGCGATCCTCGCGAGAATGTCGGCGCCGGCCCCGCGATGGACGGTGTGGCCGCGCGAGACCAGGAACCCGGCCAGGGCGTCGTCGACCGCTTCGTTGCTGGTCGCCACGATGATCTTGGAGAGGCAGCGCGCGCCGCGCAGGCGCTCCAGCTGGCGCATGATCATCGGCTCACCCTGCAGGGTGGCCATCGACTTGCCCGGCAACCGGGACGAACCCATGCGGGCTTGCAGGACGGCAAGGATCATGACGCGTCTCCCTATCTTGCGGATAAGCTAGACCAGACAGATAAAACTCAAGTGAATCAGAAGCTTACAGGACCTTAATCGACAAGCTTAATCGGCGCGCAAGAAAGCGCGGCCTGTCGACCGTCACAGTGTCGCTGGTGATTCCAGGTTTAGATCAGGCGACCCAACGTCGCGGGTCGAGCGCGACCGGATCGTCGATGGCCATCTCGTCCCAGTCGAGGTCCGGCGGCGGGCTCGAAGCGGCGGCGACCACGGCCGACAGCTCGGCGGCCGAGTTGACGCCGACCAGCACGGCCGAGCCTTCCGGGCGCGACAGAGCGAAGCCCAAAGCCGCTTGAAGCGGATCCGAGCGGCCCTCGGCGATCATCCGGCGCACGCGCGACAGACGGCCCGAGGCGCCCTTCAGCTGGGCCGGCACGCGGTCGGGCGGCAGGAACAGCAGGCCGTTCAGGAAGATCGAGCGCAGGTGCACCTCGACGCCCATGCCGGCGATGCGTTGCAGCGAGCCGTCGGCCAGCAGGCGCTGGTCGAGCAAGGAAGCCGGGGCTTGCAGGATGTCGGGCTTGAAGCGCTTGGCGACGCCGACCGGATCGTCGGTGGCGTGGGCCGCGACGCCAACCTTGGCGAACAGGCCCTGGTCCTTCAGGCGGTGCAGGCGGTCCCACAGGGCCGCGCCGTGCGGGCCGCACAGTTCCGAGGGCGAATGGACGATGATCGAATCAGCGCGCTCGACGCCGATGCGGCGCAGGGCGGCGCGGGCTTCGGCCTCGACGAAATCGGGACCGCGATCGGCGCGGGCCGTGGCCAGGCAGACGCGGAACGGCACCGGACGCGGGATCAGGTCGCCCAGCAGGGTTTCGGCGCGGCCGAACAGACCCGAGGCGTCCAGCACCGACAGGCGGGCGCGGGCGGCGATGTTGAGGATGTCGCGCGCTTCGGCTTCAGGCGAACGACCGCGCGGCGCCGACGAGCTTCCGCCGTCGAGACCGAACTGGGCCGCAGCCAAACCGAGTTTTGTGACCGAAATGGACATCGCCATCCGTGCGCGAAAACATCAAACAGATGCGAACGGTACGCGCCAAGGTTTGAACATCAGGTTTCTGGAAACTTGCGGAGGCGTTAACGTCGGCATGATGATGACCGACCGCTCAGACGATGCCTGGCCCATGCACGGCATGGCCGACGACGCCCGCCCGGCCTTGTCCGCCACGCTTTTACGGGGCCCCGCAGCCCTGGCTACCATCGTCGCCCTCTCCGGCGGCGGACCGCGTCCGGTCGGCGCGCAAATGGTGTTCGGCGAAAATATTGTTTCGGGATTTTTGTCGGGCGGCTGCATCGAGGCCGATGTCGAGGTCCATGCCGAAGCTTGCCTGGAGGACGGCCAGCCGCGCCGCCTCGTCTATGGCGAGGGCAGCCCCTGGCCCGACATCCGCCTGCTGTGCGGCGCGCGGATCGAGATCCTTGTCGAGAAGATCGAACCCGACGACCCGGCCGTCCGCACCCTGCTGGACCTGGCCGAGGCCCGCGCGCCCGCCTTCTGGGTCACCGACGGCCTCAAGCGCCTATGTGTCGAGGAGCCACAGGCCCCGTGGCCGGGCGCCTTCGAGCGCGCTTATGACCCGCCGCCGCGCCTGGTGGTGCTGGGGGGCGACCCGACGGCGCTGGCCGTTGCCAGTCTCGGCGCGCAGTCGGGCTTCGAGACCTTCTTGGTCCGCCCCAAGGGCCCGGCCGCGCCGCCGCCCCTGGCCGGGGTCGCCTACAGCCGCGAGACGCCCGAGGCGGCGCTGGCCGGCATCGCCCTGGACGCCTGGACCGCCGTCGCCGTCTGCGGCCACGACATGGAAGTCGACCACGCTGCGCTGATGGCCGCCCTGCCCTCGCCTGCGCCCTATGTCGGCCTGCTGGGCGCAAGGCGGCGACTGCCGGAGCGGCTGGCGCGGCTGAAGGCGGCCGGCCTCACCGACCGCGACCTCGCCAAGCTACGCGCCCCGATCGGCCTGGACCTGGGCGGCAAGGCCCCGTTCGAGGTCGCCGTAGCGGTGATCGGCGAGATCATGGCTACCCGCCACGGCCAGCCGGCGCTGGAACGCCGGGCGGTCGAAGCCTAGGCCGGCGCCTTCTCGGCCCCGAACGCGGCGATGTCTTCCAGCAGGGCGTTGGCGGCCATGTTCACGAGCTCGCCGCCCTTTTCGGGCGTGGCCTGGGCCGGGTCCGAGCCCATGCGGCCGTCGGCGTAGCGGGCGCGGAAGTCCAGGGCCTCGCGGATCGGACCCGACGGCGCGATCTGCGGCTCATAGGCCGTGGTCTTGATCGTTTCCGGATAGGCCCATTGGGTCACGGCGATCTCGGACGGGGTCGCGTGGCTGCCGTGGCCGACGGGGAATTGGCGGTTGGCCAGGGCGTTGACGCCGGCCAGGTCCCACCAGTTCTTCAGCTTCAGGGCGAACGGCGCGCGCTGCTGGCGGAAGCTGTAGTCGGCATAGATTTCCGAGAACGCCGCCTCGATCGAGGCGACATTGCCGCCGTGGCCGTTCAGGAAGTAGATCCGCGTGAAGCCGTGGGCCGAGAGCGATCGCACCCAATCGCCGATCGCGGCGATGAAGGTCGAGGGCCGCAGGAAGATGGTGCCCGGGAAGGCCAGGTGGTGCTGGGCCATGCCGATGTTGAAGGTCGGGGCCACAAGGATCCTGTCGCCGGCGCGCCTGCTGGCCTCGTGGGCGATGATCTCCGGACACAGCCAGTCGGTGCCCAGCAGGCCCGTCGGTCCGTGCTGCTCATTGGAGCCGATTGGCACGACCACGGCCTGGCTGGTCTTGATGCGCGCTTCGATCTCGGACCAGGTGGACAGGGCAAGCAGCATGGGGAAACTCCTAGGACTACCCCCTTCAATTGGACCTCGCCTTGCGCCAACGCAAGAAACCGCATTGGTCTGCTTGCGCCTTCCCCCGGCCCGCGCATAACTCCGCCGCAACAAGACCAAGGGAGTAGGCGGCGTGAGCGACGGACAGGTTTTCCCGGTTCCTCAGGATCTGGTGGAGAAGGCGCATATCGACGCCGCCGCCTATGACGCCGCCTTGGCGCGCGTCGAAGCCGATCCGGAAGGCTACTGGCGCGACATCGCCGCCCGCCTCGACTGGATCACGCCGCCGACCAAGATCAAGGACGTCTCCTACGCCAAGGACAACTTCCATATCCGCTGGTACGAGGACGGCGTCCTCAACGTCTCGGCCAACTGCCTGGACCGCCACCTGCCGGCCAAGACCGACGACGTCGCCCTGATCTTCGAGGGTGACGAGCCCGGGACCTCCAGCACGCTGACCTATGGCCAGCTGCACGAGGAGGTTTGCCGCATGGCCAACGTCCTCAAGGACCTGGGCGTCAAGAAGGGCGACCGGGTCACGATCTATCTGCCGATGGTCCCGCTGGCCGCCGCCGCCATGCTGGCTTGCGCTCGCATCGGCGCGGTGCACTCGGTGGTGTTCGGCGGCTTCTCGCCCGACAGCATCGCCGGCCGCATCCAGGACTGCGAGTCCCGGATCGTTATCACCGCCGACCAGGGTCGCCGCGGCGGCAAGCGCGTGTCGCTGAAGGCCAATGTCGACGAGGCCCTGCTGCAGTGCCCGGAAGTCGACAAGGTGCTGCTGATCCGCTGGACCGGCGCCGAGGTCCCCGTCGTCGAGGGCCGTGACGTGGTCTGGAACGACGTCCGCGACGCCGCCTCGCCGGAGTGCGAGCCTGAGCCGATGAACGCCGAGGACCCGCTGTTCATCCTCTACACCTCGGGCTCAACGGGAAAGCCGAAGGGCGTGCTGCACACCACCGGTGGCTATCTGGCCTGGGCCTCGTGGACCTTCTGGGCGGTGTTCGACTACCGCCCCGGCGAAGTGTTCTGGTGCACCGCCGACGTCGGCTGGGTCACCGGCCACAGCTATGTCGTCTACGGCCCGCTGGCCAATGGCGGGACCAGCCTGATCTTCGAAGGCGTGCCCAACTATCCGACCCCCAGCCGCTTCTGGGAGGTGGTCGACAAGCACAAGGTCGAGATCTTCTACACCGCCCCGACGGCCCTGCGCGCCCTGATGCGCGAGGGCGACGAGCACGTGACCAAGAACGATCTGTCGTCCCTGCGCATCCTCGGCAGCGTCGGCGAACCGATCAATCCGGAAG
The DNA here is from genome assembly GCF_059415225.1 of Caulobacter sp. GW821-FHT10E02. Taxonomy (NCBI): domain Bacteria; kingdom Pseudomonadati; phylum Pseudomonadota; class Alphaproteobacteria; order Caulobacterales; family Caulobacteraceae; genus Caulobacter; species Caulobacter sp. GW821-FHT10E02. Next base: position 1,060,065 of record NZ_JBWKMV010000002.1, on the reverse strand, counting down.
CCTGGCTTTGGTACCACCGCGTGGTCGGCAAGGAGCGCCTCCCGATCGTCGACACCTGGTGGCAGACCGAGACCGGCGGCATGCTGATCACCCCTCTGCCGGGCGCCACCGCCCTGAAGCCGGGCTCGGCCTCCAAGCCGCTGCCGGGCGTCAAGCCGCAGTTGGTGGACGCCGAAGGCAAGGTCCTGGACGGCGCGACCGAGGGCAATCTCGTCCTGACCGACAGCTGGCCGGGCCAGATGCGGACGGTCTATGGCGACCATGGCCGGTTCTTCGAGACCTATTTCTCGACCTATCCCGGCAAGTACTTCACCGGCGACGGCTGCCGCCGCGACGCCGACGGCTACTACTGGATCACCGGCCGGGTCGATGACGTGATCAACGTCTCGGGCCACCGCCTGGGCACCGCCGAGATCGAGAGCGCCCTCGTCGCCCACGAGACCGTCGCCGAAGCTGCAGTGGTCGGCTACCCCCACGACATCAAGGGCCAGGGCGTCTACGCCTATGTGACCTTGAAGGCCGGCGTCGAAGCCACGGACCAGCTGCGCAAGGACCTGATCCTGTGGGTCCGCCATGAAATCGGCCCGTTCGCCGCGCCCGATGTCCTGCAGTGGGCGCCGGGCCTGCCCAAGACCCGCTCGGGCAAGATCATGCGCCGTATCCTGCGCAAGATCGCCGAGAACGAGCTGGGCAGCCTGGGCGACACCTCGACGCTCGCAGATCCGTCGGTGGTCGATGATCTCGTAAAAAACAGAGCCGGGGCGTAACGAATAGCAAGCCGGCTGCGTTAGCTTGAGTGTGATGCGTCGGCTCGTTCCCTTCCTGCTCCTGATCGCCCTGGCGGGTCCCGCCCGGGCCGATGCCGAGTGGGAGACGAAGGGCGACGGCATCACGGTCGACGCCCAGGCCGACAATCACGGTCGCGGCATGGTCCGGGCCAATGTCGATATCGACGCTCCGCCGGCCGTGGTGTTCCGCATCATCCTGGACTGCGATCGCGCCGCCCGCATGAGCCCGGGCGTCAAGAGCTGCCGCGTGGTCTCCCGCGCCCCGGACGGGACCGAGATCCGCGAGCACACGGTCCGCTGGAGCATCTTCCTGCCGACCATGCGCTCGACCTCGCGGGTGACGCTGATCCCCGATCGCGAGATCCACTTCACCTGCATCGGCGGCGACATCCGCGCCTGCGACGGCTCATGGCGGCTGGAACCCTTGGACGGCGGCCGACGCACCCGGGTCACCTACGACATGTGGGCCACCGCCCCCTTCGTCGTTCCCAGCGGCATGATCAGCGCCATGATGCGCAAGGACGTGCCAAGCTCCCTGAAGGCGCTGCGCCGCGAGTGCGAGGGACGATGATCGAAGAGGACGCGCCCGACGGCCTGTGGCTGTTCGACGGCGTCTGCAATTTCTGCACGGGCTCGGTGCAGGCGGTGCTGCGCCTGGACCGCAAGGGCGTGATCCGGTTCACGCCTATTCAGTCTGCCTACGGGCGGGCGCTTGCCCGCAAGCACGGCATCGATCCCGAGACGCCCGAGAGCTTCCTGTTCCTCGACCACGGCCGCGCCCTGGCCAAGACCGAGGCCATCGGCGCCCTGCTGCGCCGGCTGGACGCCCCCTGGCGCTGGTTCGCCTTCGTCGACCACCTGCCGCGCGGCCCGACCGACGCGGCCTATGACTGGATTGCCCGCAATCGCTACCGGCTGATGGGCAAGAAGGACCGCTGCATGGTCCCGACGGCCGAGCAACGCGCGCGGTTCATCCTCGAATGAGCCGGCGGATCGTCCTGGTCGGGGCCAGCGGCGTGTTCGGCGCGCGCCTGGCCGCGATGATCGCCCGCTGGCCGGACGTCGTGCTGGTGTTGGCCGCCCGCCGGCGCGAACCGCTAGAAGCCCTGCGCGATCGCCTCGAAGGCCCGGCGACGATCGAGATCATGACCCTCGACCGCAATGCGCCCGAAGGCCTGGACGCCTTCGCCGTGGTCGACGCGGCCGGGCCGTTCCAGACCAGCGATCTGCGCCTGGCCAAGGCGGCCCTGGCCTCTGGCGCGCACTATGTCGACCTCGCCGACGGCCGCGCTTTCGTGGAGCAGTTCCCGGACGCGATGACCCAGGCCGCCACGGCCACGAACCGCTGGGCGATCACCGGCGCCAGCTCGACCCCGGCGCTGAGCACGGCGGCTTTGGATCGGCTGACCGCCGACTGGACTCGCATCGACGCGGTCAACACCGCCATCTCACCGGGCGCCGACGCCCCGCGCGGCGCGTCGGTGATCGCGGCGATCTTCTCGTGGACCGGCCAGCCGGTGCGCGTGTTCGAGGGCGGGGCCTGGACCCAACGACCGGGCTGGAGCGGCTCACGCAGAGAGCTCTTCCCAGGCCTGGGCCGCCGCTGGGTCGCCCTGGCCGAGACGCCCGACCTCGACCTGCTGCCGCGCCGCTACAAGCCGTGTCACGTGGGACGGTTCGAGGCCGGGCTTGAGCTGCCGATCGCCCACCACGGCCTGGCGCTGCTGGGCTGGGCGCGGCGCAAGGGCCTGGTGCGGGATCTCGCGCCCTTCGCCAAACCCCTGGGCGTCCTGGCCGACGCCTTGGCGCGCTTAGGGACCGATCGCGGCGGCATGGTCGTCGAAGCCGTCGGCAAGGATGCCCAGCACCAGACGATCCGCGCCCGTTGGGGCCTATGGGCCGAGGCTGGCGCGGGACCCAACACGCCGGCCTCGCCCGCCGCCGCGATCCTGCGCGCTCTACTCGACGATCGGCTGACGGGACCACCGCGCGCGACGTCCTGCGTCGACCTGCTGCCTCTGGAGGACCTGCTGGCGCCGCTGACGCCCTTCCCGATCCGCACCCGCGTCGACATGGCCTCGCCACGCGCCAAGGGCGTCTTCGCTCGCGCGCTCGGTCCGCGCCTGGTTACCCTGCCCGAAGTCGTGCAGCAGGCCCACGATGGCTCGGCGAGAAGCCTGACCGGCTGGGCGCGTGGACGCGGCGCCGGCGGTCCCGCCCGCCTCGTCCGGATGCTGCAAGGCCTGCCCGAGCGCGGCCGCCACGAGACGGCGGTGTCGATCGCGCCAGACGAGCTGGGCGAGACCTGGACCCGACGGTTTGGAACACGCCGGTTCCGCTCGCGCATCGTCCGCGTCCGCCACGACGCCTACGCCTTCGAGGAGACGGCCGGCCCGCTGACCTTCCGCTTCCACGCTGCCGACTATCCGGGCGGCTTCTCGTGGATGTTCGAGGGCTGGCGGATCGGACCGCTGCCCCTGCCCGCCGCCTGGGCGCCACGCGTGCGGGCGCGGACCTTCGCCCGCGATGGCGTCTACCGCTTCCGCGTGCTGGTCGCCCACCCGTGGATCGGGGTGATCTTCGGCTACAGTGGGCGTCTCGGCGTCACCGTCAGCCGATAAGGGACGTACAGCGCCAGCTCCAGCGGTCCCGACTGGTACCAGGACAACGGCAGTTGCAACCCCTCGACCGAGACGGCGTAGTCGTCGCCGAACCGCTTGGCGGTCGCGCGCGCGTCCTCGGCGACCAGGTCCAGAACCTCGGGGCGGCGCTTCTGGGGGCCGATCAGGGTCAGGTTCCACTCGTCGTCGGGCAAGATCTCGGTCCGGCCGACCTTGGCTGTCTTCCCGGCGAAGGCCTTGATGCGTCCGGTCGCGGCGTCGAACGTGTCGCCCGGTGCGATGCGGGTCTTCACGACCAGGATGGCGACGCTGGTGTCGACCTTCCTGTCGGGCTGGATGACAGCGTCCAGCATGGTGTCGTCGAAGCGCCCGATCACCTCGTCGCCCAGGCCCAGCTCGACCTTCGCCCCCGCCGCGGCCTTGATCATGTTGCGCAGGGTGGCCCGCAGCTCCTCGCGCCGCTGGCTCAGATCGCGCGTGTCGCAGATCACCCGGACCGTGGTGACGATGTTGTCGGCCCGCGTGCGCAGCACGACATAGGGCGTCTTGATCGGGTCGTACTCGGTCAGGCGCGAGCCCGTGACGACGATCTCCTCGACGCCCTCGTTCTGCGCCGCCACCGGCGCGGACATCGTCAGCGCGAGCGCCAGACCCAGGATCACGAGTTTCATGCGGCTTCCTCCCAGACTGCTCCACCCTAAGGCGTGCGGCCAGGGAGGCAATCGCTAGAACAGCGCCGCCACGCTCTCGGCGCTGTAGGGCTTCTGCAGCACCGGCGTTTCCTTGAACCGGTCCGGGAACGCGGCGCTGTCGCCGAAACCGGTGCCGAAGGCGAACGGCACGCCGGCGTCCTGCAGCGCCTCGGCGATCGGGAAGCTGGTCTCCTGGCCAAGATTGACGTCCAGGATCGCGAACGGCGGATGGCCCTCGGCCAGCACTTCAAGGGCCTGGGCGACGCTGGACGCGACGGTGATCTGCTTGACGCCGAGGCGCGTGAGCATGTCCTCCAGGTCCAGCGCGATGATCATGTTGTCCTCGACCACCAGCATCCGCTCGGGCGCGCGCACCGGGGTGTCGGAGCGGCGCGGCTGGGTCACGGCCGTGGTCACGTTCTCGGTCGAGACGTAACGGCCGGGGATGCGGATACGGGCCTGGAAGCCTTCCGGCCGGTAGTCCAGCTCCACCTCGCCGTTCAGGTCGTGCGGGATCGAGTGCTCGATGATGGTCGAGCCGAAGCCCCGGCGGGTCGGCGGCTTGACGGGCGGACCGTCGCGCTCGCGCCAGTCGATGATCAGGTCGCCCTTGGCGTCGCGCTTCCAGTCGATGGCCACGTGGCCGCGCTGGTCGCACAGGGCGCCGTACTTGGCCGAGTTGGTCATCAGCTCGTGGATGACCAAGGACAGGATCGAGAAGGCGTCCGGGGCCAGGGCGGTCGGCGCGCCGTTCAGACGCACGCGCTCGGCCTTGGCGGACAGATAGGCCTCGGCCTCGGCGGTGATCAGGTCGCTGAGCGCGCCCGGGCCCCACTGGTGGCGGGTGATCTGGTCGTGGGCGCGGGCCAGGGCCTGGACGCGGCCGCCGATCACCTCGGCGAACTCTTCGACACTGGCGACGCCGGACCGGCTCTGGGTGATCAGGCCGCGGATCAGGCCCAGGATGTTGCGCACCCGGTGGTTCAGCTCGGCGATCAGCAGTTCTTGGCGCTGGTTGGCGCGCTGGCGCTCCTCATCGGCGAGATCCGTCAGGCGGAAGACGATCTCCAGCAGGCTGGTGCGTAGGCTTTCGGCCAGCGAGCGCTCGACCGGCGTCCACGGGCGGCTCTGGCCCCGCACGGTCTCTTCCCAAGCCTCGAAGCTCTTGCGCGGGGTCAGGCGGTCGCCCAGCGGTCCGACCTGCACCAGCTTGGCCGGCTTGCCGGCCCAGACCACCGTCTTGGCCTCCTCCTTGCGGAAGAAGATCAAGTAGTCTCGTGGGGTGCGCGACAGCGGCACGGCCATCATGCCCGCGGCCTTCTCCGACCAGGCGGCGGCCGAGGGCAGCAGGCTGGCGATCTCGTGGGTGGCGAAGACCGAATGGGTGTCCTTCTCGCGCAGCACCCGCACCAGGGTGTGGACGTCGCTGGCGTCTGGCGTGGAGTCGCGCAGGGTCAGGCGGCCTTCCAGCCACAGGGCCAGGCCGTCGCAGCCGACCAGGCGGCACAGGTCTTCCAGATAGGGGCTGAGACCGTCGGCGCCCTGGTTGGTCTTCACCACCGCATTCATCATCCGGTCGTGCAGGTTGCGCGCCTCGGACATCCGCCGGGTCTCGATCTCGCGCTCGCGGCTCTCCAGGGTCAGGGAGAACAGCTGGCCGAACAGCTCGGCGGCCGTCCGGCGCTCGTAGCTGATGTGCTTGGGCGCGTAGTGGTGGCAGGCGAACAGGCCCCACAGCTTGCCGTCGCGCAGGATCGAGATCGACAGCGACGCGGCCACGCCCATGTTGCGCAGGTATTCGATATGGATCGGCGAGACGGCCCGCAGCATGCTCATCGACAGGTCGACGGGCTCGCCGGCGGGGCTGGTCGGCGGGAAGATCGGCGAGACCTCGGCGTCGACGTCGGCGATGATCCGCAGCCAGCTGCGCTCGTAGAGGGCCCGGGCCTGCACCGGGATGTCCTGGGCGGGATAGCGCTGACCCAGGAACGAGCCGATGCCCGGCCGCACCGACTCGGCGATCACCTCGCCCGCGCCGTCATGCGCAAAGCGGTAGACCATCACCCGGTCGAACTCGGTCAGGGCGCGGACCTGGCGGGCGGCCTCGTGGCAGAACTCCTCGAAGGTCGGCCGCGCGGCGATCCGCGTGGTCATCGAGCGCACGGCCGAGGCGGCCTCGATCAGGGTGTCGGGATGGCTGGGCTCGCCCTCGACGATCAGCAGGCGGCCGGAATAGTGCAAGGCGAGGTCGAAGTCCTCGCCGCCATCGGCCAGGGGCTGGCCGAACATCCGCTCGACCGCGTCGGCGCCGCGCATGATCTGCAGGCGGCCCCGGATGTTGTGGATGGCGTGGCCGCTCAGCACCTGGGTCAGCGGCTTGCCGACCAGGTCGGCCGGGGCCACGCCCAGATAGCGCAGGCTGGTGGTCGAGGCGTGGACCACGAGCCAGTCGGAATTGACCGCCAGCAGGAAGCCGAACGGCTGAACCGCGCCGAGGACGTGGATCGGCTCGCGGTCGCAATTGGTCAGATTGACTTCAAACCCGGACATGGGCGCCAGTACGGACATGCAGGGCTCCAGGCGGGGCTATCGTCTCGAACGCGTCCGAGAAGCACTGAAACCCATATCGCGCTCCGGCCTCGACCTCGTCTGTCCGCGTCCCGACATTGGGTTCCTCCAGCCAGGCCAGGAATGTGCGCCAAAGGTCGTCGCCCTCGCCCTGGGTCAGGTAGGCCAGCGGCAAGCCGTGGCCGGCGGCGCGGACCTGGCGAGCCAGGAAACGGGCGCCCAGGCGCGAGCCTTCCAGCGTGTAGAGCAGGCCGGCTCCGAAGTCGGGCGACGGGACGACGGCGGCCGCGAAGGGCGGGGCTTCCAGGCCGAGGGCGGCGAGATCGCGGGCCAGGGCGGTGCGGCGCACACGCTTGGGCCAGTCCGGCAGCCAGTCGGAGACGCCGGCCCGCTCGAGCGCCAGTTCCAGCGGCGCGATGGCCATGGCCGAGGCGGAGAGGAAGGCCCCGTAGCCCAGCGGCGTCTCGATCTTCCAGGCGGCGACCATGGCGTCCAGAGTCGCGTGGCTCTCGGCGGTGGCCGCGCGCAGGCGGTCGCGAAGCGAACTGTCGGACAAGTTTTCCCCCACGCGAATCGAGCCCGTCAGGCTGAGGGGGCGACACGGTTATCTGTAACACGGACGGCGCCGCTTGGTTCCGCCCACATGACAGGACAGTAAGGTTTACCCCGTCAGGCGCGGTGCTACGGTCGCTGTGGACTGCTTCAGGAGACCTTCGCGCATGATCCGCACCGCCAAGCTGGCCCTCGTGGCCGCGGCCCTTTCCACGACCGCGCTTTCACCTTTGGCCATGGCCGCCCAGGCCAAGCCGAAGCCCAAGCCGGCCGCCGCCGCGCCCGCGTCCTCGGCCATCGCGGTTCCGCCGATCGTCTATCAGCAGCGCGTGCTGGCCAACGGCCTGAAGGTCTACACCTCGCGTGACACCACGACCCCGAACGTCACGGTGCAGGTCTGGTACGGCGTCGGCTCCAAGGACGACCCACGCGGCCGTTCGGGCTTCGCGCACCTCTTCGAACACCTGATGTTCAAGGCCACCCGCAACATGCCCAGCGAGACGCTGGACCGCCTGACCGAGGACGTGGGCGGCTTTAACAACGCCTCCACCTGGGACGACTTCACCAACTATTACGAGGTCGCGCCGGCCAACCACCTGGAGCGCCTGCTCTGGGCCGAGAGCGATCGCCTCAAATCGCTGGTCATCGACGAAAGCGTGTTCGCCTCCGAACGCGACGTCGTGAAGGAAGAGCTGCGCCAGCGGGTCCTGGCCGACCCCTATGGCCGCTTCTTCGCCCTGTCGATCCCGCAGCAGTCGTTCACCGCCCACCCCTATCAGCGCCCGGGCATCGGCTCGATCGAGGAGCTGGACGCGGCGACCGTCGACGACGTGCGCGCCTTCCACCAGACCTACTATCGCCCGGACAACGCGGCCCTGATCGTCGTCGGCAATTTCGACCAGGCCAAGCTGGACGCGCTGATCGACCAGTACTTCAACCCGATCGCCAAGCCGGCGGGCGACATCCCGAAGGTGACGGTGGTCGAGCCGGCCCGCACGGGTCCCAAGTCGGTCAACACCTACGGCCCCAACGTGCCGCTGCCGGCCCTGGCCATCACCTGGCTGGCCCCGGCCGCCGCCGACAAGGACACACCGGCCCTGACCGTGCTGGACGCGGTGCTGTCGGCCGGCAAGTCCTCGCGCCTCTATGACAGCCTGGTCTACGACCAGAAGATCGCCCAGTCGGTGTTCTCCAGCGCCCCGAACAACGCCCAGCCGGGCCTGTTCTACGTCGGCGCGGTGATGGCTGGCGGCAAGACCGTGGCCCAGGGGGAAGCCGCCCTGCGCGCCCAGGTCGCCCGCGTCCGCGACGGCATGGTCACCCCCGCCGAACTCGCTGAAGCCAAAGCCGGTCTGCTGGCCGACGCCGTCCGCCGCCGCGAGGAGATCGACGGCCGCGGCTTCGCCATCGGCTACGCCCTGGAAACCGAGGGCGATCCCGCCGTCGCCAACACCGCGCTCGCCAAGCTGCAAGCCGTCACCGCCGCCGACATCCAGCGCGTCGCCAAGAAGTACCTGGCCGACGACCGCCGCACGGTGATCCGCTACCTGGCCGAAAAGGACAAACCCGCCGGCGAGAAGGACGCCACGCCGGCGATCCCGAAGGTCTCCTCGGTCAAGTACGACGGCCCTGTCACCACCCTGGCCCCCGAGAGCGAGCGCCAGAAGCCGCCGGCCGTCGGCGCCCCGGTCTCGGCCGTGATGCCGAGCCCGGCCGAGAAGACCCTGGCCAACGGCCTGCGGGTCATCGTCGCCAAGTCCAGCGACCTGCCGCTGATCACCGCCGACCTGACCGTCAAGGGCGGGGCCAGCTCCGATCCGACCGGCCTGGCCGGGACCTCGAACCTGACCTCCGAACTGCTGACCGAGGGCACCACCAGCCGCTCGGCCACCCAGGTCGCCCGCGAGACCGAGGCCCTGGGCGCCAATCTGGAAGCCGGCTCGGGCTGGGAAGCCGCCTCGCTGACGCTTAGCGTCACGGCCAACAACGCCGCGCCCGCCATGACCATCATGGCCGACGTCGCCGAGCACCCAGCCTTCTCGGCCGAGGAGCTGGACCGCGTCCGCACCGAAACCCTGGACGGCCTGTCGGTGTCGTTCCAGCGCCCGGGCACCCTCGCCGCCTTCGCCACCGCGCCGGTGCTCTATGCCGGCTCGGCCTATGGCCATGTGGCCGGCGGCACGCCGGGCTCGCTGCCGAAGATCAAGCGCACGGACCTGGCCAAGACCCACGCGACCTACTGGCGTCCGGACAATGCGGTGCTGGTGCTGACGGGCAACCTGACGCCCGAGGCCGGCTTCGCCTTGGCCGAGAAGGCGTTCGGCGGCTGGAAGAAGCCCGCCACCCCGCCGCCGGCCCCGCCGGCCGCGCCGACCGGCTACACGCCGCGCAACGTCGTCATCGACCTGCCCGGCACCGGCCAGGCCGCCGTGGTGCTGGCCAAGCCGGCCATCACCCGCGCCGACCCGAACTACTACCAGGGCATCGTGGCCAACACCGTGCTGGGCGTCGGCTTCAGCTCGCGCCTGAACCAGGAGATCCGCATCAAGCGCGGCCTGTCCTACGGGGCCGGCTCCAGCCTGACGCCGCAGGGCCGCTTCGGCGGCTTCTCGGCCCGGGTGCAGACCAAGAACCCGTCGGCCGGCGAGGTCGTCACCCTGACCCGCGCCGAGCTGACCCGCCTGGGCGCCGAACCAGCCTCGGCTGGCGAGCTGACCGCCCGCAAGTCGGTGCTGGTCGGCAACTTCGGGCGTGACCTCGGCACCTCGGAAGGCCTGGCCAACATCCTGGGCAACTACGCCGTCTACGGCGTGCCGTTGACCGAGATCCAGAGCTACGCCGCCAAGGTCGAGGCCGTGACCCCGGAAGAGGTCCAGGCCTTCGCCAAGGCCAAGCTCGATCCGGCCCAGATGAGCGTCATCGTCGCCGGCGACGCCAAGGCCATGGGCGAGGACCTCTCCAAGGCCGCGCCGAACGCCAAGGTGATCCCGGCCGACAAGCTGGACCTCGACGCGCCGAGCCTGCAAAAGTAGGGAAGCTTTAGGTCCCACGATCCGACGGAGATCTCATGGACGAGGTCGACATCGCGATCGTGGGCGCCGGCGCCGCTGGCCTGGCCGCCGCCGAGGCCGTGGCCGCCAGCGCTCTGACGGGCGTCCTGCTGGAGGCCCGCGACCGCCTCGGGGGCCGCGCCCACACCATCCAATCCTCGGTCGGTCCGATCGACCTCGGCTGCGAGTGGCTGCACTCGGCCGACGAGAACCCGCTGGTGGGCAAGGTCGAGGCCCTGGGCCTGACGATCGACAAGACCCCGCCGCCCTGGGCCAACATCACCGACAATCCGGTCTTCAGCCGCGAGGAGCGCGCCGAATTCGGCGAGGCGTTCATGGCCTTGGACGCGCGACTGGAAGCCGCCGCCCAGGACGGCGGCCCCGACCGCCCGGCCTCCGACCTGATGGATCCTGAGAACCGCTGGACCCCGCTCCTGAACGCCTTCAGCGCCTTCTACAATGGCGCGGAGTTCGACCAGGTCTCGCTGCACGACTACGCCGCCTATGAGGACACCGAGGTCAACTGGCGAGTCGCCGAGGGCTACGGCACGGCGATCGCCGGCCTGGGCGGCAAGCTGTCGACGCGGCTGTCCTGCCCGGTCAGCCTGATCCGCCATGACGGACCGCGCGTGGAGCTGGAGACCCCGCTCGGGACGATCTCGGCGCGGGCGGTGATCGTCTGCGTGCCGACCGCGATCCTGGCCACCGGCGCCCTTCGCTTCCTGCCCGCCCTGCAGGACAAGCTGGACGCCGCCGCCGGCCTGCCGCTGGGCCTGGCCGACAAGGTGTTCCTGTCGCTGGACGAGCCGGAGATGTTCGCGGCCGAGACCCAGCTCTATTCCGATCCCCACACCACGGCGACCGGGGCCTATCATCTACGGCCGCTGCACAAGCCGATGATCGAGGTGTTCTTAGGGGGAGCCCACGCCCGCGCGTTGGAAGGCCAGGGGCTTGGCGCGGCGGCGGCCTTCGCGGTCGACGGACTGGCCCAAGTCTACGGCGCCGACATCCGCTCCAAGGTGCACGTGATCGCCGAGACCCACTGGGCCGCCGACCCGTTCGCCGGCGGCTCCTATTCCCACGCCCTGCCCGGTCATGCCGGCGCGCGGGCGGTGCTGGCGGCGCCAGTCGACCAGCGCCTGTTCTTCGCCGGCGAAGCCTGCAGCCCCAACTTCTTCTCCACTGCCCACGGCGCCTGGCAGACGGGCCAGGCCGCGGCGCGGGCGGCGATCGAAAGCCTTACTTCTTAGCCAGCAGATCCCGGATCTCGGTCAACAACAGTTCCTGCGGGGTCGGGGCCGGCGGGACTTCTGGGGCGGGCGCTTCGGCGTCGGCGCGGCGGATGCCGTTGACCACCTTGACCAGCAGGAACACCACCATCGCGACGATGAAGAACTGGATCAGGGTGTTGATGAAGGCGCCGTACTGGATCGAGACCTTCTCGATCGCCTCGGTCGCCGGGTTCTCGGGGCGCAGCACCCATTCCAGCTTCGAGAAGTCGAGGCCGCCCGTCAGCAGGCCGATCGGCGGCATGATCACCTGATCGACCAGGCTTTTGACGATGCCGTTGAACGCCGCGCCGATGATCACACCGACGGCCAGGTCGATGACGTTGCCCCGCGCGATGAACTCGCGGAATTCCTTGACGACGCTCATGACAAATCCCTCGTCACCCTGAAAACAAGGCGCAAAGGCTGAAGGCGTTCGCCGCCCAGGGTCAACCCCGGGTCACGATTGTTGTTATTCGTCGCCGTCGGCGTTCAGGCGGGCGCGCAGTTCCTTGCCGCTCTTGAAGAACGGCACGTGCTTGGCGCGGACGTCCACCGCCTCGCCGGTGCGCGGGTTGCGGCCGGTGCGTGCGGGACGCGAACGGACCGACAGGGCCCCGAAGCCACGCAACTCAACCCGGCCGCCATCTTCCAAGGCGCCAATCATACGTTCCAGGATCACGCCGACTACGCGTTCGACGTCCTTCTGCGTCAGGTGCGGATTTTCATTCGCGAGCCTGGCGATGAGTTCAGACTTGATCATCGATATCCCCGGAACGCCCTTGGGAGGAAAAGGCGCGAGCGGACCTTTGCCCAACGATGGCTGAGTCTTCAAGGGGTTGCATGCGATTCTCGAACGGGGTTCGGTTAACAACCGCCCCTTACGAACCCTTCGGCGCGCGGATGATCATGGCCTGCTCGGCCAGCCGGCGACGCACCTTGTTGGCCTCCTCGGCCTGATCGAAGGGCAGTTCGCGCTCCAGGACCTGATCGGACTCGAAGAAACGCGCCTTGCCGCCGACAATCTCGGACGTCCGGATGACGTCGGCCGCGGCCAGCTTGCCATTGAAGGTCGGCCCCTTGACCGTGAAGCCGACCCCGCCGTCCGGCAGGGTGACCTCGACCAGGGCCTTCTTGAAGCTGGGGAAGGCCACGGCGAACGGCGCGTCGGCGTTGGGGCCCGGCTCGCGGCGGGGGAACTGGGCGGGCTTGTTGTTCCCCGACATCGGCAGACGCCATTCCATCAGGCCGACATCGTCGTTCAGCCGCCACTCCATGTCGGCGTCCCCCGCCATGACCAGGGTCACCACGCCGTCGTCGGCGAGCGTCCAGTCGATCGTGGCGATCCGCATCCAGCTGTTGGTCTTGGAGAAGCTCTCGCGGAAGGCGCGCTCGACCTCGGCGCGCGGGGCGTTTTCGATCAGGCGGGCCATTGACCGGGCCGTGTCGCCGCGCAGGACCAGGGTGACGACGGCCTTGGCCGGCTTGTCGAGGCCGGCCGAGGCGTCGAAGCGCATGGCCGCGTCCAGATCGGGACGGGTCGGCGGCTTCTGGACGATCGCCTCAAGGGTCGCGCCCGAGGCCTTGATCGGCAGGCCCCACAGGAACGGCGGCGCGCTGAGGGTCTGGAGACCGCCGCGATCGCCGGAGCGGGTGCCGTCCAGCCAGTAGGCCTTGCCGTCGATCGTGGCACGGACCAGCACGTGGTTGAACTGGCTGGCCGAGGGCACGCGCTGATCCAGGCCGTCGGCGGCCGGGTTGGCGAACACCACGACCGGCTCGGCCTGGATGTTCAGGCCTTTCAGGATGGCCAGCAGCAGGACGGTCTTGCCCTTGCAGTCGCCGAACCGGCGGGCCCAGGTCTCGTCGGCGCTGGCCGGCTTGTAGCCGCCGTCGCCCATGGCCAGCAGCAGGTAGCGGGTCTTGTCCTCGACCAACTTCAGAGCATTGAAAGCGCGGACCTTGGGGTCGGGGCTGGCGGCGGCGATGGCGGCGATCTCGGCCTTGATCGGCGAGTCCGCCTTCAGGGTCATGGCCTCGTTGTACAGCGCGGCCATAGGGGCGACCACGTCGTCCCAGCCGCGATAGGTCGTGGCCTGCAGCTCGCCGACCCTCTGGAAGCGCATCGGTGCGCCGGTCGGCGGCTTGGGCGCGGTCACGTTGGTCTGGTCGACCACCAGTTCGTTCAGCTCGCCCGCCTTGCCGATCTTCGGATCGGGGAAGCCGGGCGTGGCTTTCCAGACCAGCGGCGTACCGTCGGCCCACAGCATGCGCACGCGATAGCGCCCGGCCACCCCGGGCCAGCTCATGCGCTCGAAGCTGCTGACGCGCGGACCCAGGATCGGGTCACGCCGCTCGATGCTGTAGGCCCAGTCGACCATGTCGCCGACCCGCAGGTCCTTGATCTGGATCGTGGCGGTCATCCGGCCGTCCAGCATGGCCCGCTCGAGGTCCTTCTCGCGGCGCAGGACCAGGACGTCCTCGCCGGTCTTCAGGACGTCGATGCGCTGGCCGTCGCGGATGATGGCCAGGGTGTGCAGGGTGACCTTGTCGCGGTCGGGCTGCCAGGTGATCGACCGCGAGCCGGCCGACAGCCCCTGGGGCTTGGTCACCCGCGCGATGCGGCGGCTGTAGCTGTAGAGGCTGTCCTTGCCGAGCAGGGCCTGGCTGTCGTCCAGCACCGCCTGGAGGGCCGGAGCCTGGTCGTCGCTGGGCGGCGGGGTCGGGACCTCGGCCACCCGCACCCACGCGGCCGGCGGACCATAGGCGGGCTTCTCATCGGCCCACGCGGCAGTAGCCAGAGCCACGACCGAAACCGCGGCCATAGCCGCCCACCGCTGAACCACGCCACACCCCCGAAGCACTCAACCTGAAGCATCTGTGGCAGGGTTTCGCGCAAAAGAAAACGGCGGCGGGATTGCTCCCGCCGCCGCTGACTTCAACTCCAGTGGAGCCGAAGACTATTCCTTGGAAGCGCGCTCGCGGAGAGCGGCGCCCAGGATGTCGCCCAGCGAAGCGCCGGAGTCCGACGAGCCGAACTGCTCGATGGCTTCCTTCTCTTCGGCCATTTCCAGCGACTTGATCGACAGCGACACGCGGCGAGCCGCCTTGTCGATGTTGGTGATCTGAGCGTCGATGCGGTCGCCCACAGCGAAGCGCTCGGGGCGCTGTTCCTGACGGTCGCGCGACAGGTCCGACTTGCGGATGAAGGCCGACATCGGAGCGTCTTCTTCACCGAAGCGCACTTCGATGCCGCCCGTGGTGACTTCCGTCACGGTCACGGTCACGGTCTGGTTCTTGCGGTAGGTGTCGCCCGACATCGGGTCGCCAGCCAGCTGCTTGATGCCCAGCGAGATGCGTTCCTTCTCGATGTCGACATCCAGGACCTTCGCCTTGACGACGTCGCCCTTCTTGTAGCGCGCCATGGCTTCTTCGCCCGGGACGCTCCAGTCGATGTCCGACAGGTGCACCATGCCGTCGATGTCGTTGTCGAGGCCGATGAACAGACCGAATTCGGTCGCGTTCTTGACTTCGCCTTCGACCGACGAGCCGACCGGGTGAGCCTCAACGAAGGCTTCCCACGGGTTGGCCAGGGCTTGCTTCAGGCCCAGCGAAACGCGGCGCTTGGACGGATCGACGTCCAGCACGACCACGTCGACTTCTTGCGAGGTCGAGACGATCTTGCCGGGGTGGACGTTCTTCTTGGTCCAGGACATTTCCGAGACGTGCACCAGGCCTTCAACGCCGGCTTCCAGCTCCACGAAGGCGCCGTAGTCGGTGATGTTGGTGATGCGGCCCGTGAACTTGGCGCCGACCGGGTACTTGGCTTCAACGCCATCCCACGGATCCGACTGCAGCTGCTTCATGCCGAGGCTGATGCGCTGGGTGTCCGGGTTGATCTTGACGATCTGGACCTTCACGGTGTCGCCCACGGCGAGCACTTGGCTCGGGTGGTTGACGCGCTTCCAGCTCATGTCGGTGACGTGCAGCAGGCCGTCGATGCCGCCCAGGTCAACGAACGCACCGTAGTCGGTGATGTTCTTGACGACGCCTTCGCGGATTTCACCCTCTTGCAGCTGCGACACCAGTTCGGTGCGCTGCTCGGCGCGGGCTTCTTCCAGGATGGCGCGACGCGAGACGACGATGTTGCCGCGCGGACGGTCCATCTTGAGGATGGCGAAGGGCTGTTCCTTGCCCATCAGCGGGCCGACGTCGCGGACCGGACGGATGTCGACTTGCGAGCCCGGCAGGAAGGCCGAAGCGCCGCCCAGGTCGACGGTGAAGCCACCCTTCACGCGGCCGACGATGGCGCCCATGACGGGTTCGTTGCGGGCGTAGACGCCTTCCAGACGGGTCCAGGCTTCTTCGCGCTTGGCCTTTTCGCGGCTGATGACCGCTTCGCCCATCGCGTTTTCGAGGCGTTCCAGGAAGACTTCGACGGTGTCGCCGGTCTTGATGGTGGCCTTGCCATTTTCGTCGACGCCGAATTCCTTCAGCTGGACGCGACCTTCGGTCTTCAGACCGACGTCGATGATGGCGAAGTCCTTTTCGATCCCGACGACCAGGCCCTTGACGACGGTGCCTTCCGCGAAGTCGCGGCCGCCCATCGAGTCATTGAGGAGCGCTTCGAAATCGTCGCGCGTCGGGTTGAAGCTCATATCGTCAGCCATGCTGATCTTTAGTCTCTGAGGTTAGGGGAAGCCCTGTAGCGAGCGCCGCTGGAGAAAGCGGTTCTCGGGATTCCGGATGAAATGGGTTTCTGCGATCCCGCGATTTCTCTCTATCGCGGCGAGGTCGGCGGTGGATTTGCCCAGAGCTTGAAGGCTCCTAGCGGGCGCGCGCGTCCTCGACGATACGGCGGGCCGCATCGAAGGCCTGCTCTATACTCATTTCAGAGGTGTCGAGCAAGACGGCGTCCGCCGCCTGCGTCATCGGCGCGTCCTTGCGGCCGCCGTCGCGTTCGTCGCGCTTGCGGATATCGGCCAGGATCTCGTCGAAGGTGACGTTTTCGCCCTGCCCCACCAGCTGTTTCCAGCGGCGGTCGGCGCGGACCTCGGGGCTGGCGGTGACATAGAGCTTGGCCGGCGCCTCGGGGGCGATCACCGTGCCGATGTCGCGGCCGTCGATCACCGCGCCCGCCTCTTGCGTGGCGAAGGCGCGCTGCAGGTCGAACAGGGCCGAGCGCACGCCGGGATGGACGGCGCAGCGGCTGGCGGCCTCGCCGGCGGCGCGGGTGCGCACTTGCGGCTTCTCCAGCTCGGCCAGGGTCAGGCCACGAGCCTGGGCCTCGGCGAAGGTGGGGTCGTCGAGATCGCCGCCGGCGGCCAGGATCCGCACGCCCACGGCGCGGTACAGTAGGCCGGTGTCCAGCATCGGCAGGCCATAGGCCGCCGCCAGACGCGCGGCGATCGTGCCCTTGCCCGAAGCGGCCGGCCCGTCGACGGCGATCACAAAGCCCATGCCTCAGGCCTCGGCGAGCGTGGCGCCCAGGCCGCGCATCAGGTCGGCGAAGCCGGGGAAGCTGGTGGCGATCATGCCCGGCTCGTCGACCGAGACGGCCTCTTGCGCGGCCATGCCCAGGATCAGGTGGCTCATGGCGATCCGGTGATCGCCATGGGTGACCACGGTGGCCCCGCCCTTGGGCTGCTGACCAGTCCCGGTGACGATGAAGCCTTCCGGCTCCTCGATCACCTGGACGCCGCAGGCCTTCAGGCCGTTGGCGGTGAGGCTGATGCGGTCGCTTTCCTTGACGCGCATCTCGCCGACGCCGCGCATCACCGTCTCGCCTTCGGCGAAGGCGGCGGCGATGGCCAGGATCGGATATTCGTCGATCATCGACGGCGCGCGCTCGGGCGGCACGACCACGCCCTTGAGCTTGGAGTAGCGGGCGGTGATGTCGCCGACCTCTTCGCCGCTGGCGACGCGCTGGTTCGAGATCACCAAGTCGGCGCCCATTTCCTGCAGCGTCGTGAAGAGGCCGGTGCGCAGTTCGTTGAGCATCACGCCCTCGACCGTCACTTCCGAACCCGGGACGATCAGGCCGGCCACCAGCGGGAAGGCCGCCGACGACGGGTCGCCCGGAACGGCCACGTGGGTGCCGGTCAGCTTCTGGCCCTCAGGCAGGCGCACGTGGCGGAAGGTCTTCTCGCCGACCTTGCGGTCCTCGACGAGCACCTCGGCCCCGAAGGCGCGCAGCATGCGCTCGGTGTGGTCGCGGGTGGCTTCTGGCTCGACGACCTCGACGCCGCCCTCGGCGTGCAGGCCGGCCAGCAGCACGGCCGACTTCACTTGAGCGGACGCCATCGGCAGGGTGTAGTTGAGGCCGCGCAGATTGCCGCCCTTCAGGGTCAGGGGCAGGCGGCCCTTGTCGCGCCCCATCCAGGTCGCGCCCATGCGGGCCAGCGGATCAAGGACCCGGCTCATCGGCCGGCCACGCAGCGAGGCGTCGCCGGTGAAGGTGGCGCAGAGGGCGAAACCCGCCGCCGCGCCCATGATCAGGCGTACGCCGGTGCCGGCGTTGCCGCAGTCGATGACGTCGGAGGGCTCCTCGAAGCCGCCCTTACCCTCGATCCGCCAGCGGCCGACGCCTTCCTGCTCGACCCGCGCGCCGAAGGCCTGCATGGCCCGCGCGGTGGCGAGAACGTCATCGCCTTCCAGCAGGCCTTCCACCGTCGTCGTCCCAGACGCCAGCGCGCCCAGGATCATCGATCGGTGGGAAATGGACTTGTCACCCGGGGCCCGCACGATCCCTCGCAGAGCGCCTGCGGGTGCGCTCTTCAATCCAGCCGACGACATGCCGAAACCGGCTCCTTAGTACTTGGTGGTTTTCGCGAAGGGGTTTGCTTTTGACAGCGGGCTCTCGTCATGGCAAGTGACCGGCCGCTTTTCCCATCCGGATCAAAGGGTCGCCACTTGGCCAATCCCGAATTGGGCGCAAAACAAATTTGCCCCAACTGCCAATCCAAATTCTACGATCTCGACCGTCGCCCGGCCGTGTGTCCGAAGTGCGGTGAGACGTTCGACCCGGAAGAGGCGCTGAAGTCGCGCCGCGTCCGTGCTCGTTCGATCACGCCGGACTATGACGCCGAGGACGAGAAGCCCGCCCCCGCTCCCAAGGACGAGGACGGCTTCGAGGACGAGGCCGATGAAACGCCGGAACTCGACAAGGTCGAGCCGGACGTCATCGAGACCGAAGACGAAGACGCCGACCCGGGCGCGCCGACCCCCGCGGGCGGCGACGACCTGGGCGTGGACTTCGCCGAGGACGAAGAACTCGAAGACGAGGAAGCCGACGACGTTCCGTTCCTGGAGGACGAGGACGACGACGACAATCTCGACGACGAGATCGAAGGCCTGCCCGGCGAAGGCGCCGACGACTAAGAATACCTGGCGGGATAGCCGGTTTCGGACGTTCGAAACCGGCTATCCACAGGGGTTTTCAGGGGTGCGACATTTTTCTCGAAAAAAGTTCGAGAAGAGGCTTGATCCCAAAAAAATCCCGGACTAGTTTCCGCGCCTCTTCGGAGGGCGACGCAAGTCGAAACGCCGAAGAGACCAAGGATTTCCGAGAGTTACCGCAAGGTGTTCGAGGAAAAATTTGGGGCTATAGCTCAGCTGGTAGAGCGCTTGAATGGCATTCAAGAGGTCAGCGGTTCGACTCCGCTTAGCTCCACCATCAAGGCCCGGACGGAAACGTCCGGGCCTTGTCCATTTCTGGCTCTGAGCTAGCCCGCTCGCTCATCTCGCGCCTTTGCGAACGCAGCCTCAATTTCCGACAAGGATCTGAAGTCTCCCGGCAACACGCTGTGAACTTCCAACTTTTGAAGAGGTAGAGCGAGCGTACGGACATCCCCAAAGGCGGAATTGGCGAAGAAGCTAATGTCGACCAATCGCTCATCAACCCGCGGACTATCCAACGATAGAATGTAGCCAAAAGGCGGATGGGAAATTTCCGAAAATACCCGCCCAGTGGCCTCGGATAGGTCCACAAGCCCAGAGATTCCCGATCTCCTCGAACTCGTGGAAGCTGGATCCATCAGGCACACATGGAGCCTGACATCGTCCGGCAGGCCAGATACCTCTCGATTTAGAACGAAACGAGCAAGGTCCGGGCGGTTTGCAAAAAACTCCGGACCGCACGCGCTAGCGAACATGGCGAGGACCTGTTTGGCGACACGTAACGGCTTTATCTCAAAGCTAAGCTGACCCACGGGCCTAGATAGACTCTCCATTCCCTGTCGGGCCCAGGCAACGTATGCACTACCGTACCAGGATCCCGTATTGTTATTGCAATCTTGGCAAAGGCTAAATCGCCCAGAGCCACGCTGGTTCTGCTTGCGTGGGGCATTTGCAATGTCCTCGAAGGACTGCGCGCGCATAATGAAATTTATATCCGCCTCTAATGCCTTTTCATTATTGAAGGCAGACTGAGGCGGTATGTGCTCGAAAGTCATTTTCGCATCGGTACCGCAGATACAGCATTGCCCTTGAGGCGACTTATTCCGAGCCATAACGACGATCCCTTCTCAGCCAGAGCCTGCCACAGCGCCACCTCCCCTTGAACGCTCCGTCCACGGCCTCCACATCTGGAAGCGTGTCGCGGGGATCGGCGCCGATCCTCGGGTCTGTCTCCGCGAACGAAGTCGCTTGAGCGAGGACTTCGCGATGACCCGGACGATCCTGTTCGACAGCCCCTTCCTGCTGGGCTTCGAACACACCCGAGACCTGATCGAGCGCGCCGCCAAGGCCGCCTCGGAAAGCTATCCCCCATACAATGTCGAGCAGGCCGACAATGGCGGCGTGCGCATCACCCTCGCCGTGGCGGGCTTCTCGCCCGATCAGCTGCAGGTGACGGTCGAGGGCGGGCAGTTGGTCGTCGCCGGCAAGCGCGACGCCCTAGACAGCCGTACGGAGGCCGAGAGGGCCTTCCTGCACCGAGGGATCGCCGCGCGGGGCTTCGTGCGCACCTTCGTCCTCGCGGAGGGCATGGAGGTGACCGCCGCGACCCTCGAACACGGGCTGCTGCACGTCGACCTTGCCCGCCCCGAACCCGAGCGCCTGATCAAGCGCATTCCTATCCGTAGCGCGGGCTGAAAGCCGCGCGGAACCCGTCCCCTCCGGCATTGGCTCTGAACCGGCTGGAGAAAGGCGCGTTCCCTAATCAAGGAGGTGGTCATCATGACGCCTAACACCCACCACAACCCGCTCTTCACGAGCGAAGCGTTCGCGGCCCTTGGCGCCCCTGACCTCGTCTATGTTCGGCCGATCAAGGCGGCCGAGATTCTTGCCGACGTCCCCGAGGGCGTGGAGGACTTCAACCTGGCGCCCGATCAGACCCTTTACGCGGTTTGCCGCGCCGACGGCGCGCGCCTGGCCGTGATGATCGACCGCGACACGGCGATCGCCGCCGCCCTCGCCCACGAACTGGCGCCGGTTTCGGTTCACTAAAATCTTGAGAAGGGCCGCCCGCGTTGGGCGGCCTTTCCAAAGCGCGCCTGGGCGCGCTTGTAATGAGAAAGCTAAAGCCTGCCAAAGGCAGGGTTTAGGCGGCCGTGCTGGTCGCTTCGTGCGTCAGCAGCACATGGATGGCGTCGGCCGAGCGCGCCTGGCGCAGGGCCGTCCGCATCGCGGGCTGGCGCATCATCCGCGCCACCCGCGCCAGGGCCCGCAGATGCTGGGCATTGGCTTCGCGCGGGGCGAACAGGGCCACCAGAAGGTCCACCGGCTTGTCGTCCAGGGCGTCGAAGGCCACGGGGGCGTCCAGGCGCACCAAGACCGCGCGGACGCGGTCCAGGCCATCGATACGCGCATGCGGAATGGCCACACCTTCGCCCACGCCGGTCGAGCCGGCGGCTTCGCGGTCCGCGAGACCTTCGAGGGTGAGATCAGCGTCGATACCCAGCACGCGGGCGGCGACGTCGGCGACCAGGGAAAGCGCCTGGCGCTTGCCGGGCGCGCCAGCGCGCAGCGCGACCGCCCCGGGGTCCAGAAGATCGCCAATGGTCATGGACGTAACAAGCTCGCTAGATGCCGACCGTCTTGGCGCCGTCGCCGCGAATCCGCCGCGACGGCGCCAGACCATGAAGGACCTGGTTAGCTCGCAGTTGACCCGTGCCCGTTCAGCGACTTCGTGCGTTCGGGGTCGATCCAGCCGATATTCCCGTCTGGACGTCGATAGACCACGGACAACCCGCCGTGGGCGGCGTTCCTAAACACGATTGCCGGGTATGCGGTCAAGTCCAGTTCCATGACAGCCATGGAAACGGTCATTGTCTTCACGGCGGCCTGGGTTTCCGCGATGACCATCGCCGCGGGCGCGCCCGTCGGGTGGTCGGCATCCACATCCCAGTCGTGCTCTTCGTGCTCTTCGACTTCGGGAGCCTTGAGGACGAACATCGCGGCGTTCTCGACCTGCTTGGCCGTGGCCGCTTCCGAGTGGCTCTTCAGCCGCCGCTTGTACCGTCGAATCCGGGTGTCGATCTTGGACAGCGCGGAGTCGAACGCGGCGTGCGCGTCGCCTCCCGATCCATGACTGATGAGCTGCTGGCCCGAAGCCAATTTTACCGAGCAATCGACACGGAAGGCGTAGCCTTCCTTGCTGACCACGACCTCGGCGTTGCCGCCGCGATCGAAGTATTTCCCAATGCTCAGGGCGATTTCGTCGGAGACTCGCACTCGCAGAGCCTCACCAACGTCGACATGCTTGCCGGAGACTTGGACTTGCATTCGAGTACAACGCGCCTGTCGCAGGCGGGTGTCAAGCGGGGCTTTAAACGTCTGTGGACGGTCTCAGAACAGGCCTGAAAACACCCCGAGGAGCTTGCGCACGGCCATCACGACAACGTGCGCGCTGACGAACAGCAGAGCCCCGCTACCGAGGGCCATCAGGTAGCCCAACAGCGCCAGAACGCCGTCCCTTTGCAGCAGAGCCAGCGCCAGTACGGCGACCGTCGCGCCGGGCGCCAGGTTGCCCAGGGGGATGGGCAAAACGAGCACCAAAGCCAGCAAGGTGCAGACCACGCCGATCGCCCTCTCGCCCAATGGTGCGAACATCGGCCGCAGGCGCGGACGGGTGATCAGCTCCATGCTGCGCACGATCGGACCCAACCGGCGAAAGAGGCCGCGCAGGTCGTCGCGCTTCAGCGGCTTCTCCATCAGCCCGCGCGGCAGCCACGGCGTGTCGGCGCCCATGGCGATCTGCGGGGCCAGGAACAGGATCGGCAGCGACAGGAGGGTCGAGGAGCCCGGCGGCAGCGGCAGGGTGTTCAGCAGGCCGAAAACCAGCAGCATGGCCCCGAAGGCGCGGCTGTCGAACGCTTCGAGCATCTCGCCCACCGTCAGGACGGGTCGGGCGTCCTCGCCGAAACCCTCGATGACGTCCGCAAGCGACTTCTCGTGCATTCAAACCTCGTACGGCCCGCTCAGGAACGCGCGAGGGGCGCTTTTAGCGTCAGGCCGAAACCTTCATCTGACGGCGACGCTCCACCGACGACGGGATCCGCATGGCCTCGCGATACTTGGCCACGGTCCGGCGGGCGATGTCGACCCCGGCGGCCTTGAGAATTTCGACGATGGCGTCGTCGGAGTGGACATCGGCTTCCGTCTTCTCGGCCTCGACCAGGCCCTTGATCTTGTGGCGGACGCTGGCGGCCGAGTGGGCCTCGCCGCCTTCCGACGACTGGATGGCGGAGGTGAAGAAGAACTTCAGCTCGAACACCCCGCGCGGCGTGGCGATGTACTTGTTGGAGGTGACGCGGCTGACCGTGCTCTCGTGCATGCCGATGGCGTCGGCGACGGTCTTCAGGTTCAGCGGGCGCAGGTGCTCGACGCCGAAGGCCAGGAAGCCGTCCTGCTGGCGGACGATCTCGCTGGAGACCTTCAGAATGGTCTTGGCGCGCTGGTCCAGGCTTTTCACCAGCCAGTTGGCGGTGGCCATGCAGTCGGCGACGAAGGTCTTCTCCTGGTCGCTGCGCGCGCCCTTGGCCACGCGGGCGTGATAGCGCTGGTCGACCAGCACGCGCGGCAGAGTGTCGGTGTTCAGCTCGACGTGCCACATGCCGCCCAGGCCTTCGCGAACCATGACGTCGGGCACCAGGGTCTCGGCCGTCTCGCTGTGATAGGCCGCGCCGGGACGCGGGTTCAGCGCGCGGATCTCGGCGACCATTTCGCGCAGGTCTTCCTCGTCCACGCCGCACAGGCGACGCAAGCTGGCCATGTCGCGCTTGGCCAGCAGCTCGAGATTGTCGAGCATCGCCGCCATGGCGGGGTCGTAGCGGTTCTGGTCCTTCAGCTGCAGCGCCAGGCACTCGCGGACGTCGCGGGCGAAGACGCCGACGGGCTCGAAGCCCTGCAGGGTGGCTAGGGTCTCCTCAACCAGCTCCAGGGCGCAGCCCAGGCGCTCAGCCAGCTCGGTGACGTCGAGGCGCAGGTAGCCGCCCTCGTCGACGGCGTCGATCAGGATCTCGGCGATGGCGTTGCGGGCGGGCGACAGGGCCGCCTGGACCAGTTGCGAACGCAGGTGAGCGGAAAGCGTGGGGACATCGGTCAGGGCGCTCTCATAGCCCTCGTCGCCTTCGAACGAGCCGCCGCCGCCGGCGCGCGACCAGTCGATCTGGCCGCCAGCGTGTTCGGCTTCGGCGCCGTCGCCCGTGGCGCGCTCGCCCGGCGAGACGTCTTCGTGCGGGGTGTCCATCTCGCGCCCAGCCGTCGTGTCGGCCACGGCGTCCAGCTGGGTCAGGCTGGCGTCGCGTTCGCTCTCGACCTCTTTGGCCGGTTCGGACTCGCCCTCATCGCGTTGCAGGAGCGGGTTACGCTCCAGCTCCTGCTCGACGAAGGCGTCGAGCTCGATGTTCGAC
Organism: Caulobacter sp. GW821-FHT10E02; assembly: GCF_059415225.1. Classification (NCBI taxonomy): domain Bacteria; kingdom Pseudomonadati; phylum Pseudomonadota; class Alphaproteobacteria; order Caulobacterales; family Caulobacteraceae; genus Caulobacter; species Caulobacter sp. GW821-FHT10E02. Next base: position 1,035,672 of record NZ_JBWKMV010000002.1, on the reverse strand, counting down.
AGTTGCAGAAGCTTGATAGCCTGCTGCAGCTGCGGGGTGATGACGAGGCCCTGACCCTGACGGATCTCGAGGCGGTGGCTGAGCGCCAATGCGCCCTCCTGACAAATCGAAAAACTTCGATCGCCATTGAAGGGCCTGTTTGGTTAACGGGTCGCCAACGCCTGCAATTCTTGGGCCGGTGCGACGTTCCGTCCCGGAAAATATCGTGCCAGGGCCATTAACCCTTATGGAGCAAGCACTTGATCCGGGTGCGGAGGGGTGACGCAGGCGCCTTTTGCCCACCCCTGCGCGGATTAATCACCGAGGCGAGGCTCGCTGAAGCTGTCGCCCAGATAGACGCGCTTAACTTCCGGGTTCTCGACGATCTCGCGCGGCGAGCCCTCGAACAGGACCTCGCCAGCGTGGATGATCGAGGCGCGGTCGATGATGTCCAGCGTCTCGCGCACATTGTGGTCGGTGATCAGGATGCCGATGCCGCGACCCTTGAGGTAGCCGATCACTTCGCGGATGTCGGCGATGGCCAGCGGATCGATGCCGGCGAACGGCTCGTCCAGCAGCATGAACGACGGCTCGGAAGCCAGGGCGCGGGCGATTTCCACGCGGCGGCGCTCACCGCCCGACAGGGCGACGGCCGGCGACTTGCGGATATGGGTGATGCGCAGCTCTTCCAGGATGCTGGTGACCTGCTCGCGCGCCTTGCGCGGGTCCTTCTGGCGCATCTCGACTACGGCCATGACGTTCTGCTCGACCGTCATGCCCCGGAAGATCGAGGCTTCCTGCGGCAGGTAGCCGACGCCGAGGCGCGCGCGCTGGAACATCGGCTGCGAGGTGATGTTCTCGCCGTCCAGATAGATCGCGCCGTAGTCGGCGGCGATCAGGCCCGTGACCATGTAGAAGCAGGTCGTCTTGCCGGCGCCGTTCGGGCCCAGCAGGCCGGCCACTTCGCCGCGCTTGAGGCGCAGGGAGACGTTCTTGACGACCGGACGGTCGCCGAACGACTTGCCCACGGAATCGACGAACAGGCCGTCCGTGTCGTTGGGGTTCAGGGCCATGTAACGCGAATCCTAGCGCGGGGCGGCGGGTTGAGCGGGCGCGGCCGGCGCGTCGTTCTTCTTGTCGTCCTGGTAGAACACCGCGCGGACCCGGCGAGGCGAGGCCTTGGCGTTCGATTCCAGCTTGGCGTCGTTGGTCTTGGTGTTGACCGTCAGCTTGTCGCCGCGCGCCACGTCCTTGCCCTTCACCAGCACCACGTCGCCGGTGACGATCGCGATGTTGTTGTCGAAGGTGTAGACGGCGCGGTCGCCGCGGGCGGTCTGGGTGTCGCTGACCATGTAGACGCCGCCTTCGGCTTCCATGCGCTGGGCCGCGCCGCAGGAATTGGCGCCGTCGGCCGAAGCGCCGGGCTTCTTGGCGCTGTAGACGGTCACCTTCTGGGCGCGCAGGCGCGAGCGGTTCTGCAGGATCTCCACGTTACCGGTGAAGATCGTGATGCACTTGCTGTTGATCGTTTCCTGATTGTCAGCGGAAACGTCCACGGGCGTGCTGGAATCCTGGGCATAGGCCGTGCCCATCCCACCCAGGATCAACGCGGTCATCATCGCCGCCGCCGTCCGTCGCTTCATCAGAACCATGTCCTTATCCGTCGCGGCCCGCTTCTTTGAGCGAACCTGCGCCATTGATCTTCTTTACTGCCGTTCGAACCGGGCGCGAACCCCACCCCGGAATATGACGCGATCGCCCTTGTCATATACGGAGTAGGCGTTGGATTGCACCTGTCCGCTGGGGCCTTCGCCATTCATTGTGCTTTCGCCGGTGACGTCGCCGCTCTTGGTGTCGACGAAGGATTCCTCCGACGCGAACCGGTAACCGGTGCCATCGTCCAGCCGGACGTCGTCCTTCAGGTTCAGGCCGAAATTGTCCTGGCGGTAGACGCCGTGCTTGGCGGTCATCCGCGTGGGCGTGGGCGAGCCCAGATCCAGGGTCAGGGCCGGCTCGTCCAGGATGATGCGGCGCGGGTCGTTGTCGTCGCGGATCGCCGAGCGCGCGGTGATCATGAAGCTGCGCCCGTCGGTCGACTGACCGTAAAAGCGCGGCGTGATCAGACGGATCTCGGTCTTGGCCTCGGTCGGCGGATGGGTGGCGGCCATGTAGGTGCGCCAGCCGACCTGCGAGGCGACGATCAGCAGCAGGCCCGCGATCGCGGCCGGCAGAAGGATGCGCGCGGCCAGGACACGACGCGAGCGGCGACGCCAGCGCGCGAGGTCGGCGCTCATCGTTCGTCCGGTCATGACCGCGGCCTGTTGCATCGCGTCCGTCAGCTGTGGGCGAAGATGTCCATCTCTTCCCAGCCGGCCAGGTCGAGCGAGGCGCGGTGGGGGAGATAGTCGAAGGCGGCCTGGGCGTGGGCCATGCGGCCTTCACGTTCCAGCATGGCGTTCAGCTTCAGGCGCAGCGCGTGCAGGTGCAGCACGTCCGAGGCGGCGTAGGCCACCTGGTCGGCGCTCAAGCTGGGCGCGCCCCAGTCCGAAGACTGCTGCACCTTGGACAGCTCGACGCCCAGCAACTCGCGCGTCACGTCCTTCAGGCCGTGGCGGTCGGTATAGGTGCGGGCCAGCTTCGAGGCGATCTTGGTGCAGTAGACGGGTGCGGTCACCACACCCAGATGGAGTTCGAACATGGCGATATCAAAGCGGCCGAAGTGAAAAAGCTTCAGCACGTTCGGATCGGTCAGCAGCGCCTTCAGATTCGGGCAGTCATAGGTGTCGCGATTCAGGCGCACGACGTGGGCGTCGCCGTCGCCGGCTCCCAGCTGGACCACGCACAGCGGGTCACGGCCCAGGCGCAGGCCCATGGTCTCCGAATCGATGGCGATGACGCCAACGCCGGCGAACACGCCATCGGGCAGGTCGCCCTCGTGAACGAAATTGGCCAAGTCTCAGAAATCTCCGGCGAACATGTCTGGTCGCGCTCGCGTGAACACGACGAACCACACGCCCGATAAGAGCGCGTGACACTTATACTCACGATGAACGGGATATCTATCCGTCGGGCGGTCTCGCCGTCAGGAAGTTGGCGCCACCCCCGCTTCAAAGAAGCTTGTAAGGGGTGGTGCCCAGGAGAGGACTCGAACCTCCACGACCTTTCGGTCACTGGCACCTGAAGCCAGCGCGTCTACCAATTCCGCCACCTGGGCCCGCTGCGCAACCGGGTAGGTCGCTGCGAGGCCGGGACGTTTAGGGAAAGCTTCTGACGCCGTCAACAGACAAAAATCGATAAGTCGCGATTTCATTGCGAAGCCGCTCTCAGTCGTCTAATTCCCCGTTATCGCGATGGGGTCATCGCAGGCGACGAGGAATGAAGATGCAAGGTCTGGTCACGGTGTTCGGCGGCTCCGGTTTCGTGGGCGGCCAGGTCGTGCGGGCGCTCGCCAAGGCGGGCCATCGCGTTCGGGTGGCCGTGCGCCAGCCCAACCTCGCCTACAAGATGCGGATGCTGGGCGATGTCGGCCAGATCGAGGTGGTCCAGGCCAATATCCGCAACCCGGCCTCCATCGCCCGCGCGCTGGACGGGGCCGAGGCCTGCGTGAACCTGGTGGGCGTGCTCTGGGAGAGCGGCCGCCAGAAGTTCCAGTCGATCCACGTCATGGCCGCTCAGAACGTGGCTCAGGCCGCCGCCAAGGCCGGCGTGAAGAACCTGGTCCACATCAGCGCCCTGGGCGCCAACGCCGAGTCGGAGTCGAAGTACTTCCGCACCAAGGCCGAGGGCGAAGCCGCCGTTCGCGCCGCCTTCCCGGGCGCGACCATCGTGCGTCCGTCGCTGGTGTTCGGCGTCGACGACAAGTTCTTCAATAAGTTCGCCCAGATCGCTGCCCTGTCGCCGATCATGCCGCTGGTCGGCGGCGACAGCCGCGTCCAGCCGGTGTTCGTCGCCGATGTCGCCGCCGTGATCGCCAAGGCCGTGGCCAACCCGGCCGCCGTCGGCGTGACCTACGAACTGGGCGGCCCGACCGTCTACACGATGCGCGAGATCCTCCAGCTGATCCTGACCGAGACCGGCCGCAACCGTCCGCTGGCCCCGCTGCCCTGGCCGATCGCTTCGCTGATCGGCTCGCTGGGCGACATCCAGGCCGGACTCATCCCCTGGGCCCCGCCGCTGACCAGCGACCAGGTCGAGATGCTGAAGACCGACAACGTCGCCGACCATGGCCTGCCGGGCCTGGCCGAGGCCGGCGTCATCGGCACGGCCGTCGAGGCCGTGGTCCCGACCTACCTCTACCGCTACCGCAAGGGCGGCCAGTACGCCGAGACCCCGGCGGGCGCGTTCTAGGGCTTCACGGCCTGTCGAAACGAAGAAGGGCGGACGCCGCGAGGCACCCGCCCTTTTTGTTTTCGGCTTCTCGCCGCCGGCTCGACCTAGTGGTGCAGGTACAGCACCGCCAAGCCACCGATGCCGACCGCGATCCGCCACCAGGCGAACGGGGCGAAGCCGCGCTTGCCGATGAAGTCGAGCATGTACTTGATGGCCAGCAGGCCCGACAGGAACGACACGACAAAGCCGATGCCGACGATGCCGATATGGCCCGCGTCCAGGGCGTCGCGGTTCTTGTAGACGTCCAGGGCGAAGGCCCCGACCATGATCGGGATGGCCATGAAGAAGCTGAACTCGGCCGCGGCCCGGCGCTCGATGCCGAACAGCATGGAGCCGACGATGGTCGAGCCCGAGCGCGAGACGCCCGGGATCAGCGACAGGCACTGGAACAGGCCGACGATCAGAACCTTGTGCAGCGGCAGGTCCATGGCGTCGTGATCGACGGCCGGCGGAGCCTTTTTGTCGATGGCGAGCAGGATCATCCCGCCGATCAGCAGCGACCAGCAGATGATCAGCGGGCTCTCGAACAGGAACTTCTTGATCACGTCGTGCAGCAGCAGACCCGCCGCGAAGGCCGGGATCACCGCGACGATGACGCTGAGCGCGAAGCGGCGCGCTTCGGGCTTGGTCGGCAGGCCGATCAGCACGCCCCACAGTTTCTGGAAATAGAGGGCCACCACCGCCAGGATCGCGCCCAGCTGGATCAGGACGATGAAGGTGTCCCACGAGGGGTCCTTGAGCCCCATCAGCTCCTTGGTCAGCAGAAGATGGCCTGTCGAAGAGACGGGAATGAACTCCGTCAGCCCCTCGACCAGACCCAGAATGATCGCGCTCAGCCAATCCGGCATATTCTCGGCTCCAAACCCCGATCTGGCGTGCGCCCGACACGGTAAACAGGTCGTAAATCCACAAAGTGGACTATTTTGAGGTCATATTGCGAGTCGATCTCAAAGACCCCGCCTACAACACGGATATATAGGTCTACTTATTTGACCATGACATTCTTCTTGCCCGAAAGAGTCCGTATGAGGCCCGTCTGAGCAATTTTTCTCCCGTGACGGGGACAAGGGAAGTCGCATGGCCGAGCGCATGCTGAAATTCACGACGGTGGGCCGCAAGACGCCTGAAAAGCGTGCGGCGGCCGAGCGTTCGGGCGACTTCCACGAGATCTACGCCGACTTCATCGACGCCAAGGCGACCGAGCAGGCCTCGCGCTGCTCGCAATGCGGCGTGCCGTTCTGTCAGACCCACTGTCCGCTGCACAACAACATCCCCGACTGGCTGCGGATGACGGCCGAGGGCCGCCTGGAAGAAGCCTACGCCCTGTCGCAGGCGACCAATTCCATGCCGGAAGTCTGCGGCAGGATCTGCCCCCAGGATCGCCTGTGCGAAGGCAACTGCGTTATCGAGCAATCAGGTCACGGCACCGTGACGATCGGTTCGGTCGAACGCTACCTTACCGACAAGGCCTGGGAGATGGGCTGGGTGAAGCCTCTGGTCGCCGGTGAAGCCCGCGGCCAGTCGGTCGGCGTGGTCGGCGCAGGGCCCGCGGGTCTGGCCGCCGCCGAGAAGCTGCGCGAGGCCGGCTACGACGTCACCGTCTATGACCGCCACGACCGCGCCGGCGGCCTGCTGATCTACGGCATCCCCGGCTTCAAGCTGGAGAAGGACGTCGTCGAGCGCCGCACCAAGCGCCTGGCCGACGGCGGCGTCGACTTCAAGCTGGGCTTCGAGGTCGGCAAGGACGCCACCCTGGAAGACCTGCGCGCCAAGCACGACGCGGTGCTGATCGCCGTCGGCGTCTATGCCGCGCGCGACCTGACCGTCCCCGGCGGCGGCAGCAAGGGCGTGGTGCCCGCGCTGGACTACCTGATCGCCTCCAATCGCCAGGACCTGGGCGACACCGTGCCGGAGATCGAGTCCGGCGTGCTGAACGCCGACGGCAAGGACGTCGTCGTGGTCGGCGGCGGCGACACCGCCATGGACTGCGTGCGCACGGCCATCCGCCAGGGCGCGGCCTCCGTCACCTGTCTCTATCGCCGCGACAAGGCCAACATGCCCGGTTCGATGCGCGAAGTGTCGAACGCCGAGGAAGAAGGCGTCACCTTCGAATGGCTGGCCGCCCCGCGCGCCCTGTCGGGTGAAGCCGAGGCCGTCACCGGCGTGCGCGCCATCCGCATGCGCCTGGGCGCCCCGGACGCCTCGGGCCGCCAGAGCCCCGAGGAGATCCCCGGCGGCGACTTCGACCGTCCGGCCCAGCTGGTGGTCAAGGCCCTGGGCTTCGAGCCCGAGAACCTGCCCGAGCAGTGGTCGGCGCCGGACCTGAAGGTCACCCGCTGGGGCACGGTCAAGGCCGACGTCCGCAACCAGATGACCAATCTCGACGGCGTGTTCGCCGCCGGCGACATCGTGCGCGGCGCCTCGCTCGTCGTCTGGGCGATCAAGGACGGCCGCGACGCCGCCGACGCCATCCACCGCTACCTGCAGGCCAAGGTCGGCGCGCCCGCGCTGATCGCGGCGGAATAAGAGAGAGGACCCGAAGCCATGAACGAGATGGACCTCTATCTGAAGAACCGCCAGGCGCTGATCGACGGTCACGCCTATGACCCGACCACCGAGCGCGACGCCTGCGGCGTCGGCCTGGTCTGCGCCATCGACGGCCAGCCGCGCCGCGAAGTCGTCGAGCTGGCGATCAAGGCCCTGAAGGCCCTCTGGCACCGGGGCGCGGTCGACGCCGACGGCAAGACCGGCGACGGCGCCGGCGTGCTGGTCAGCGTTCCGCAGGACTTCTTCATCGACCAGGTGCGCCGCACCGGCCACGCCCTGCGCCAGGGCCCGATCGCCGTCGGCCAGATCTTCCTGCCGCGCACCGACCTGGGCGCCCAGGAGACCTGCCGCACGATCGTCGAGGCGGAAGCCCTGCGCTTCGGCTTCTACATCTATGGCTGGCGCCAGGTGCCGGTCGACACCTCGGTGATCGGCGAGAAGGCCAACGCCACCCGTCCGGAAATCGAGCAGATCATGCTGGCCGGTCCGGCCGGCCTGGAAGGCGAGGCGCTGGAGCGCGCCCTGTTCCTGTGCCGCAAGCGCATCGAGAAGCGCGTCCACGCCCAGAACATCAGCGACTTCTACATCTGCTCGCTGTCGGCCAAGTCCCTGATCTACAAGGGCATGTTCCTGGCCGAGGCGATCGACGAGTTCTATCCCGACCTGAAGGACGAGCGCTTCACGGCCGCCGTGGCGATCTTCCACCAGCGCTATTCGACCAACACCTTCCCGCAATGGCGCCTGGCCCAGCCCTTCCGGATGCTCGCCCACAACGGCGAGATCAATACGATCAAGGGCAACGTCAACTGGATGAAGTCTCACGAGATCAAGATGGCCGCCCAGGCCTTCGGTGAGTTCGGGGACGACGTGAAGCCGGTGATCCAGCCGGGCGGCTCTGACAGCGCCAACCTGGACAACACCTTCGAGGTGCTGGTGCGCGCCGGCCGTGACGCGCCGATGGCCAAGACCCTGCTGGTGCCGGAAGCCAACAATCCGAAAATGAAGGACGCCCACAAGGCGCTCTATTCGTACTGCAACGCCGTGATGGAGCCGTGGGACGGTCCGGCCGCCCTGTGCGCCACCGACGGTCGCTGGGTCGTGGCCGGCAAGGACCGCTCGGGCCTGCGCCCGCTGCGCGTGGCCTATACCGACGACGGCCTGGTGATCATGGGCTCGGAAGCCGGCATGTGCGGCGTCGAGGAAGCCCGCATCACCCGCAAGCTGGCCATCTCGCCCGGCCGGATGATCGCCATCGACCTCGCCGAGGGCCGCCTGTACGGCGAGAACGAGATCATCGACGAACTGGCCGAACGCCACCCCTATACGGATTGGCTGGGCAACATGGTCGATCTCGAAAAGGAGATCGGCCCCGGCCCCGAGCCGCGCAAATACGCTCGTGAAGAGCTGACCCGTCGCCAGGCCGCCGCCGGCTACAGCCTGGAAGACCTGGAGATGGTCCTCGCCCCCATGGTCGAGGAAGGCAAGGAAGCCGTCGGCTCGATGGGCGACGACACCCCGCTGGCGGTGCTGTCGGAGAAGTATCGTCCGCTGTCGCACTACTTCCGCCAGAACTTCAGCCAGGTGACCAACCCGCCGATCGACCCCCTGCGGGAGACCGGCGTCATGAGCCTGAAGACCCGCTTCAAGAACCTGGGCAACATCCTGGCCCAGGACGCCGCGCAAGCCGACGTCTACGTGCTGGAAAGCCCCGTGCTGACCACCGGCATGTATGAGCGGGTCCACACCCTGCTGGGCGAGAAGAACGTCGCGGTCATCGACTGCACCATGCCCCTGCCGGCCGCCGAGGCCCGGGGCGGCGACGCCCTGCGCGCCAATCTCGACCGCATCCGGGCCGAGGCCGAGGACGCTGTCCTGCGCGGCTGCGGCGCCATCGTCCTGACCGACGAGGCCAGCGACGCCGGTCGCGTCGCCCTGCCGATGATCCTGGCCACCGGCGGCGTCCACGCCCACCTGGTGAACAAGGGCCTGCGCTCGTACGTCTCGATCATCGTCCGTTCGGCCGAGTGCCTGGACACGCACTATTTCGCGGTGCTGGTCGGCGTCGGCGCCACGGCGGTCAACGCCTACCTGGCCCAGGAAAGCTTCCAGGATCGCCTGGAACGCGGCCTGATCGGCGAGAAGTCGCTGCGCGACACCTGCATCAACTTCAAGACGGCCATCGAGGGCGGCCTGCTGAAGATCATCTCCAAGATGGGCATCAGCGTCATCTCCTCGTACCGCGGCGGCTACAACTTCGAAGCCGTCGGCCTGTCGCGGGCCCTGGCCGCCGAGTTCTTCCCCGGCATGCCTTCGCGCATCTCGGGCATCGGCCTGGCCGGTATCGAGAGCAAGACGGTCGAGCTGCACCGCAAGGCCTGGAGCGCCGGCGCCATCACCCTGCCGGTCGGCGGCCTCTACAAGTCGCGCCGCTCGGGCGAGGCCCACGCCTTCGAAGCCCGCCTGATGCACACCCTGCAGACGGCGTGCGACACCGGCGACTACGAGCTCTATCGCCGCTGGAGCAACGGCCTGCGCACCCAGAAGCCGATCCAGCTGCGCGACCTCTTGGACTGGCGCTCGGACCGCAACCCGATCTCGACCGACGACGTCGAGAGCGTCAACGAAATCCGCAAGCGCTTCGTCACGCCGGGCATGAGCCTGGGGGCTCTCGGCCCTGAGGCCCACGGCGCCCTGAACATCGCCATGAACCGCATCGGGGCCAAGTCGGTCTCGGGCGAGGGCGGCGAGGACTCGGCCCGCTACAAGCCGTTGCCGAACGGCGACAACCCTAACAGCGCCATCAAGCAGGTCGCCTCGGGCCGCTTCGGCGTCACCGCCGAATATCTGAACCAGTGCGTCGAGCTGGAGATCAAGGTCGCCCAGGGCGCCAAGCCGGGCGAGGGCGGCCAGCTGCCCGGCTTCAAGGTCACCGAGATGATCGCCCGCCTGCGTCACGCCACGCCCGGCGTGATGTTGATCAGCCCGCCGCCGCACCACGACATCTACTCGATCGAGGACCTGGCCCAGCTCATCTACGACCTGAAGCAGATCAACCCGGTCGCGCGCGTCACGGTGAAGCTGGTCGCGGCCACCGGCATCGGCGCCATCGCCGCCGGCGTCGCCAAGGCCAAGGCCGACGTGATCCTGGTCGCCGGCGGCGTCGGCGGCACGGGCGCCTCGCCCCAGACCTCGGTGAAGTACGCCGGCGGTCCGTGGGAGATGGGCCTGTCGGAAGCCAACCAGGTCCTGACCTTGAACAACCTGCGCCACTCCGTCGTCCTGCGGGCCGACGGCGGCATGCGCACGGGTCGCGACATCGTCATCGCGGCCATGATGGGCGCCGAGGAGTTCGGCATCGGCACCGCCTCGCTGGTGGCCATGGGCTGCATCATGGTGCGCCAGTGCCACTCCAACACCTGCCCCGTCGGCGTCTGCACCCAGGACGAGGCGCTACGCGCCAAGTTCACCGGCACGCCGGACAAGGTCATCAACCTCTTCACCTTCGTGGCTGAGGAAGTGCGCGAAATCCTGGCCGGCCTGGGCTTCAAGAGCCTGCAGGAAATCGTCGGCCGCACCGACCTGCTGGCGCAGGTGTCGCGCGGCGGCGAGCACCTCGACGACCTCGACCTCAACCCGCTGCTGGTTCGCGCCGATCCGGGCAACAACAAGCCCTACAACACGGTCGTCGGCCGCAACGCGGTGCCGGACACCCTGGACGCCCAGATCGTCCGCGACGCCGCTCCACTGCTGGAGCGCGGCGAGAAGATGCAGCTGACCTACACGGTCCGCAGCACCGCCCGCACCATCGGCACGCGCACCTCCAGCCATATCGTCCGCAAGTTCGGCATGAAGGGCCTGCCCTCGGGCCACCTGACTGTCCAGCTCAAGGGCTCGGCCGGCCAGAGCCTGGGCGCCTTCGCGGTCCAGGGCCTGCGCATCGAGCTGACCGGCGAGGCCAACGACTATGTCGGCAAGGGCCTGTCGGGCGCGACCCTGGTGATCAAGCCGGCGCGCGGCCTGGCGGCTCCGGAGACCAACACCCTGATCGGCAACACCGTGCTGTTCGGCGCCACCTCGGGCCGGCTGTTCGCGGCGGGCCAGGCCGGTGAGCGCTTCGCGGTCCGCAACTCGGGCGCCACCACGGTGGTCGAGGGCTGCGGCGCCAACGGCTGCGAATACATGACTGGCGGCCAGGTGGTGATCCTGGGCCCGACGGGCGGCAACTTCGGCGCGGGCATGACCGGCGGCATGGCCTTCGTGCTCGACCAGCACGAGCGCTTCGAGGACAACATCAACCCCGACAGCATCGTCGTGCAGCGCCTGGCCTCGCCCTATTGGGAAGGCGTGCTGCGCTCGCTGATCGCCGAGCACGCTCGCGAGACCGACTCGGTGTTCGCGGCGACCCTGCTGCGCGACTGGGACCGCGTGCGGGACCAGTTCTGGCAGGTCTGCCCGAAGGAAATGATCAGCCGCCTGCCCCAGCCGCTCGCGGCCGAGGAAGCGGTGCACGAACGGGCCTAGGCCGCGGCCTTCGCCTCCAACAGCTTGAAGGTTGCACGGGCGCGCGCGACGGGAACCCCGTCCGCGCGCACCGTCGCCTCGGCGAAGCAGATCGACCGGCCCAGCTTGATGAAGTCGGTGTCGAATTCGAGCCACTGCCCGAGCTTGGCCGAGCCGAGATAGTCGAGCGTCAGCGACACGGTGACGAGACCGCCGGCCGGCTGGCGCGCGGCCGCCAGGTTGACGCCCAGCGACAGGCCCATGGCGTTGTCAGCCAGCGCCGCCAGGAAGCCGCCATGCGGCATGCTGCGCGAATTGCAGTGCTCGGGCCGCACGCGGACGCCCAGCACCAGCCGATCCGGCGCCTGGCGGGCGTAGAGCGGCTCCCACGGATCGGTCAGCGGGCTCTTGCGGCTGTGAGGGACGAAGCCCTCGGGAACGTCGTCCATGCTCGCCTCGCTAGATTTCAAACAATTGTTTTAATCTAACACCGTTCATCCTCTTGCGCGAGCGGTCATGAACCTGCGCTATGAAGCGGCATGGCTCGGGATCGTCAGAAGCTGGACGCCGACAAGGTGGTCGAGACGCTCGACAACCTCTACGCCCGCGTGGCCGAGCGCTTCCCGGCCTCGGGCCTGGCGCAGGTCTGCGGCCGGCTCAGCGACACCGGCCAGCGCACGGCGGCCCGCGCGCGCCGCATCTCCCGGCCCTACCTCTTCCTCCGCCTGCTGGTGGCGCTGATCGTCATCGCCGGCATAGGTCTGGAGGCCATGCTGGTCTGGCGTCTGGACTGGAGCGCGATCGTCCGCGCCCGCGAGGGCTTCGGCCTGGCCCAGGGGCTGGAGTCGGCGGCCAACCTCGCTTTGCTGTCCGGCGCGGCCGCCTGGTTCTTGGCCTCGCTGGAGCGGCGCTGGAAGCAGCAGCGGGTCCAAAAGGCCCTGCACGAGCTGCGCTCGTTCTGCCACGTCATCGACATGCACCAGCTGACCAAGGATCCGACCGTGATCCTGGGGCCGACCACCCGCCATTCGCCCAAGCGCGACATGACCAGCTTCCAGCTCTCCCGCTACCTGGACTACTGCGCCGAGATGCTGGCCCTGACCGCCAAGCTGGCCGCCCTCTATGCCGGCGAGAGCGACGACCCGGTCATCGTCGCCGCCGTCAACGACATCGAGACCCTGGCTTCGGACCTGGGCCGCAAGATCTGGCAGAAGATCATGATCCTGGGCCAGCTGGACGAAGCTCGAGCGAGCTAAAGCGCGGGTACGGCGTTCCATGTCCATGCGCGCCTTCGCCCACCTGCTCGACCGGCTGTCCCTGACCAGCTCGCGCAACGCCAAGCTGACCCTGATCGCCGACCATCTGCGCAACACGCCCGATCCCGATCGCGGCTACGCCCTGGCGGCCCTGACCGGCGCGCTGTCGTTCAACGCCGCCAAGCCGGCCTTCATCCGCAAGGCGGTCGAGGCGCGGATGGACGCCCAGCTGTTCGCCTGGTCCTACGACTATGTCGGCGACCTGGCCGAGACCGTCGCCCTGGTTTGGCCCGCCAAGCCCGGCGCCAACCGGCCGCCGGAACTGTCCGAAGTGATCGAGGCCCTGCACTCGGCCTCGCGGACCGAGGTCCAGCGGCTGATCGAGGGCTGGCTCGATGCGCTCGACCCCGACGGCCGCTGGGCGCTCTTGAAGCTGATGACCGGTGGTCTGCGGGTGGGGGTGTCCTCTCGCCTGGCCAAGCAGGCCTGCGCCAATTTCGGCGGGGTCGAGATCGGCGAGATCGAGGAGGTCTGGCATGCGATGGAGCCGCCCTATGGCGACCTCTTCGCCTGGCTGGAAGGCCGCTCCGAACGCCCCTCCCCCGACGCCCCGGGCCGCTTCCGGCCGGTGATGCTGGCCCAGCCGATCGACGAGGCGGTGGACTTCGCCAAGCTCGACCCGGCCGCCTACGTCGCCGAGTGGAAGTGGGACGGCATCCGCGTGCAGGCAGTGTCCGAACGCGGCGAGCGGCGGCTCTACACCCGCACCGGCGACGACATCTCGGCGAGCTTCCCGGACGTGGTCGAGGCCCTCGACTTCGAGGGCGCGATCGATGGCGAGCTGCTGGTGCTGCGCGACGGCGCCCTGGCCCCGTTCGGCGACCTGCAGCAGCGGCTGAATCGCAAGACCGTCGACGGCAAGCAGCTGGCGACCTTCCCGGCCGGTATTCGCGCCTACGACCTGATGATGGATGGCGAGGAAGATGTTCGCGGCCTGCCCTTCGTCGAACGCCGCGCGCGGCTGGAGACGTTCGTCGCGCGGCTGAAGACCCCCCGTATCGACCTCTCGCCTGTCCAGCCCTTCGAAACCTGGGAGGAGCTGGCCGCCCTGCGCCTGGACCCGCCCGAAGGTGATGCCCGCCTCTCCGAAGGCCTAATGCTCAAGCGCCGCGACAGCGTCTACGAACCCGGCCGCCCCAAGGGTCCGTGGTTCAAGTGGAAGCGCGACCCACACCTGATCGACGCGGTGCTGATGTACGCCCAGCGCGGCCACGGCAAGCGGTCCAGCTTCTATTCCGACTACACCTTCGGCGTCTGGCGCGAGGACGAGGCGGGCGTTCGCCACCTGACCCCGGTCGGCAAGGCCTATTTCGGCTTCACCGACGAGGAACTGAAGCTGATCGACAAGTTCGTCCGCGACCACACGATCGAGCGCTTCGGCCCGGTGCGCTCGGTCCGCGCCGACCTGGAGCACGGCCTGGTGTTCGAGGTCGCCTTCGAGGGCCTGCAGCGCTCGACCCGGCACAAGTCGGGGGTGGCCATGCGCTTCCCGCGCATCAACCGCATCCGCTGGGACAAGCCCTCGCGCGAGGCCGACGAACTCAAAACATTGGAAGCTATGCTGGATCGGTGATCGGCGTTCACCTCTCGTTTGCCATGTGCCCCTACGCAAGGTTGCGAGGAGTACGCCGATGTCCCCCTTTCTTGCGTCCCTGCTGCCGCATCTGCGGGTCAACGCCACCGAACGCTATCGCCAGATCTACTCCCGCCTCGGCCTGACCGGACTGCTGAGCTGGGCGCTGAGCCTGATCGACCGCGCCGACCTGATCCCGCTGTGGCTGGTCGCCAGCCTGTCGGTGCAGGCGCTTGAGCTGTACGCGGTCCGGCCGTTCGCCAAGGGCCGCTTCCCCGAGCGGCACCTCCAGGCGCGGGTGGTGCTGATGCTGGTGGCCTGCGTGGCCATGGCCGCCGTCCATGCCGGCGCGGTGCTGATCTTCTGGCAGAGCGGACAGCCGCCGCTGATGGCCCTGGCCTTGATGGTGCTGGTCGGCGGGGCCCTGAACAATGTCGCCTCGGGCGTCGACAGCCGGCCGCTGTTCTATCTGGGCGCCACGCCCTACGCGCTGAGCATGGCGGCCATGCCGGCCCTGGCCTGGGGCTCGGCCCACGGGCAGGTGACGATCCTGGCGGTGTGCGTCGGCTTCTTCATGCTGGCCCTGCACACGATCTGGGGCCGGATGCACCACGACCGCCGCGCCGTGGTCGCCGCCCGCGAGGAGGCCGACCGCCGCCGCATCCAGACGGAAGAAGCCCTGTCGGAGCGCACCGCCATGGCCGCCATCGTCAGCCACGAGCTGCGCACGCCGCTGTCGGCGATCCTGGCCGGCGCCCACCTGATCCGGGCCGGGACCAACCCGGCCCAGACCCACGCCACGGCCGACCTGATCGTCGACGCCGGCCACCTGATGACCGGCCTGCTGACCGACATGCTGGATCAGGCCAAGATCGAGGCCCGGGCCATGAGCCTGGAAGACCGCGACTTCGACGCCCTGGGCGCGATCCGCGACGCCACCCGCTTCTGGAGCGCCAACGCCCGCGCCAAAGGCCTGACCCTGCGCGAACCGCCGGGCGAACAGCCGTCGGCCTGGGTGCGCGGCGACCCGTTCCGCCTGCGCCAGATCCTCAACAACCTGCTCAGCAACGCCGTGAAGTTCACCGAGGACGGGGTGATCACCCTGCGCCTCTGCGCCAAGCCCACCGACGACGGCCAGGTGCGGGTGACGATCGAGGTCGAGGACAACGGCCCCGGCATCGCCGAAGACGCCATGAGCCGGCTCTTCACCCCCTACGCTCAAGCCTCGCAGGAAACGGCGCGGACATACGGCGGCACGGGTCTTGGTCTTGCGGTCAGCCGCCAGCTGGCCCGGCTGATGGGCGGCGACCTGGACGCCCGTCCAGCCGCCGAGCGCGGCGCCATCCTGCGCCTGACCCTCGTCCTGCCCGCCGGCCAGGAGCAGGACACCGCCCGCCCGGCCGCTGAGCCCGAGGACGCGGCCCCGGATATCGGGACCTTGCGCATCCTCGCCGTCGACGACCACGAGGTGAACCGTCGGACCCTGGCCCTGGTGCTGGAGCCCATGGGTGTTGACCTGACCACTGCCGTCGACGGCTTGGAGGCACTGAAGCGTCTGGAAGCTCAGGCCTTCGACGTGGTGCTGATGGACGTCAACATGCCGGGCCTGGACGGCCGAGAGGCCACACGACGCCTGCGGGCGAACAAGGGCCTGAACCACGACACGCCGGTGATCGGCTTCAGCGCCGGGGTCGCCGACGACGAGGTCCAGGCCTGCCACGCCGCCGGCATGACCGACTGGCTGGCCAAGCCGCTGGACATTCGGGCGCTCTATGCGGCCTTGGACCGCGCGAGGCCGAAGGTCGACGCCTAGTGGGCGGCTGATGGCGCCGGCGCCGAGGCGCCGGTCTGGAACAGCTTGCCCTTCTCGGTGGCCAGCACCATCAGCAGGCCCGCCAGGCCAAAGCCCGTGAAGCCGATGGTCAGCGGCACGGTGGTGCCGTTGTAGAGCTGGCCGATGAAGAAGCCGAACACCGCCCCGCCGATGGTGGTGATGAAGCCCTGGATCGAGGCGGCGGCGCCGGCCACGTGGCCCAGCGGCTCCATGGCGATGGCCCCGAAGTTGGACATGGTCAGGCCGAAGCAGAACATCATGCCGGCCTGCAGCAGGGCGAAGCTGAGCAGCGTCTCGTGGCCGGTGATGGCGACCGCGGCGTGGACGGCGGCGAAGGCGATGAAGCCGATCAGCGCCCAGTGAGAGACCTTGCGCATGCCCAGCTTTTCGACGATCCGCGAGTTCAGCAGCGACGAGACCGCCATGGTCCCGGCGATGGCGGCGAAGATCAGCGGGAAGATGTCGCCCGCGCCCAGCACCTCGGCGAACACCTGCTGGGCCGAGTTGAGGAAGCCGAACAGGCCGGCCAGCACCAGGGTCGCGGCCAGGGTGTAGCCCATGGCGATGCGGTCGGTCAGGGCGGTCTTGAAGGCCGAGGTGACGCCGGCGACCGAGATCGGGATGCGGTCTTCCGGATGCTGGGTCTCGGGCAGCTTGATCGCCGCCCAGGCCATGACCACCAGGCCGAAGATCGACAGGATGCCGAAGATCCAGCGCCACGAGGCGAACAGCATGACCGCCTGGCCCAGCGACGGGGCGATGATCGGGGTGGCCAGGAAGACGATGAAGGCCAGCGACATCACCCGCGCCATCTGGCGGCCGGCATAGCAGTCGCGGACGATCGACACCGACAGCACCCGCGTCGAGGCCGCGCCCAGGCCGGTCAGGAACCGCGCGATCAGCAGCATCTCGAACGAGTTGGAGAAGGCGCAGAGGGCGGCGAAGAGCGTGTAGAGCGCCAGGCCAACCATAAGCACCGGCTTGCGCCCGTAGCGGTCGGCCAGCGAACCATAGGCCAGCTGCGCCACGCCAAAGCCCAGCAGGTACGAGGTGATCACCCACTGGCGGGCGTTCGGGTCATGCACCCCCAGGGCCTCGCCAATGTGCGGCAGGGCCGGCAGCATCGAGTCGATAGCCAGCGCATTGGTCGCCATCATCGCCGCGATCAGGGCGACGAACTGGCCGAAGCCCATGCCGGGGTGCGGCGAGGGGTTGGTGTCTGACATACGAATTTTCCCGCGGGTGACATCCCGGTCCCGCGAGAAGTCTTGCGGGCCATATAGGGCCCGGAGCCGGCCGCGCCAACCGCCGGTCGCTCCTCATCCCTTGATATGGGTCGCCTCAAGGGGTCTCGCCGCCTATATGCAGCGCCATGCGTAACAAAGACATCGTCCCCGGCGCCCCCCAAGCGAGTGTGTTGGGCCGGGGCCTGACCCTGGCCATGGCGGCGGCCACGGGCCTGGCGGTCGCCAACCTCTATTACAGCCAGCCGATGCTGGGCCTGATGCTGAAGGACCTGCCCGGCGAGGCCGCGGCGATGATCCCGACCGCCACCCAGGCCGGCTACGCCGCCGGTCTCTTCCTGCTGGTGCCGCTGGGCGACCTGGTCGAGCGGCAGCGACTGATCGCCTTCCAGTTCCTGGCCCTGGCCGTCTCGCTGGTCGCCACGGCCCTGGCGCCGACCGCCGGCCTGATGATCCTGACCTCGCTCTTGATGGGCGCGGCCGCCACGGTGGCCCAGCAGATCGTGCCGTTCGCCGCCCACCTGGCCAGCCCCGAGAAGCGCGGCGCGACCGTGGGCACGGTGATGGCCGGTCTGCTGTGCGGCATCCTGCTGTCGCGGACCCTGGCCGGCTTTGTCGGCGCGCACTACGGCTGGCGGACCATGTTCTGGCTGGCCGCGCCGGTGGCTCTGGCGGCCGGCGGCTGGATGGCGCTGAAACTGCCGCGCAGCCATCCGCAGTCGGGCCTGTCCTATGGCAGCCTGATGATCTCGCTCGGCCAGCTATGGAAGGAGTTCCCGTCGCTGCGCCTGGCCGTCGCCACCCAGGCCCTGCTGTTCGCGACCTTCACGTCGTTCTGGACGGTGCTGGCCCTGCATCTGCAGGAGTTCCATCTGGGCTCGGACATCGCCGGCCTGTTCGGGGTGATCGGGGCCGTCGGCATCCTGGCCGCGCCGATCGCCGGCCGCTTCGCCGACAAGCGCGGCCCGCGACCGGTGATCATGCTGGGCGCGGCCCTGGCCTTGGTCTCGTGGCTGATCTTCGGGATCTGGGACGGCATCCCGGCCCTGATCGCCGGAGTGATCCTGCTGGATTTCGCGATCCAGAGCGTCCTCGTCTCCAACCAGCACATCGTCTACGCGCTGAAGCCCGAGGCCCGCGCCCGCCTGAACACCGTCTTCATGGGCGGCATGTTCGTGGGCGGCGCGGCCGGGTCGGGCATCGCGGTCACGCTATGGAAGTCCATGGGCTGGACCGGCGTCTGCGCCATGGGCGTGGCGCTGACCGCCACGGCGACGGCGTTGCAGGCGGTGAACCTCTACCGTCGTCGGGCGCTGAAAGCCGCCTAGCCGTTGAAAGCGCGGATCGCGTCGATGATCTTCTGCTGGTCGGCCTCGCCCAGATAAGGGTGCATCGGCAGGGCCAGCACGGTCTCGGCCTTGGCCTCCGTCACCGGCAGGCCGCCGGCGCCGCGCGGGAAGGCCGCATAAGGCGCCTGCACATGCATCGGCACGGGATAGTAGACCGCCGTCGGGATCCCTTGCGTCTTCAGGTGCGCGGCCAGGCCGTCGCGGTTCTCGTGCTCGATCACGTACTGGGCCCAGACCGAGACACCGCCCTCGATCACCGCCGGCGTCGCGATCACCGCGCCTTTCAGGCCCTCGGCGTAGCGATCGGCCACGGCCTGACGCAGCTGGATCTCCTCGGCGAAGATCGCCAGCTTCTCGATCAGGATCGCCGCCTGGATGGTGTCCAGGCGCGAGTTCATGCCGATGCGGGTGTTCAGGTACTTCGGGTCGTGGTCGAAGGTCTTGCCTTCCAGGTCCGGACCGACCGCCTTGCCGTGGACGCGGTAGCTGTCCATCAGGTCCCACAGGGTGGCGTCATTGGTCAGCACCGCCCCGCCGTCGCCGTAGCAACCCAGCGGCTTGGCCGGGAAGAAGCTGGTGGTGGCCACATCCGCCCAATGCAGCGGATGCTTGCCATGGAGCGTGCAGCCGAAGCCCTGGGCGCTGTCGGCGATCAGCTTCAGGCCTTCGCGGTCGCAGATGGCCTTGATGGCCGGGTAGTCGGCGGGCTGGCCGAACAGGTCGACGGCGATGACCACCTTTGGCGTCAGCTTGCCCTCGGCCTTCACAGCGGCGATGGCGGCGTCCAGCTTGGCCGGATCGATATTGAAGGTGTCGGGCAGCACATCGACGAACACCGGCGTCGCGTCGACCCACGGCACCACTTCCGGCGTCGCCGCGAAGGTGAAGGACGGGCAGAACACCGCGTCGCCCTTGCCCACGCCCCAGGCCATCAGCGGCAGGGCGATGGCGTCGGTGCCGTTGGCGCAGGACAGGGCCAGCTTGGCCTGGCCGAACTCCGCCAGCTTGGCCTCGAACTCGCGGACCTGCGGGCCCATGACATAGGCGCCGCTGTCCAGCACCTTGGCGATCGCGGCGTCGATCTTGTCGCGGATCCGGCGCTGCTGCGCGGCGAGGTCGATGAAGGGCATGCTCATGAGCGCAGCCTCTAGTGTCGGTTCACGGCGATTTCGAGCCAATTGATGTAACCGACTGTTTCCACTCGCAAGAAACTACAAACCGGAACCCCAGGCTCGCCTTGTCGTTGACCGAACACGGCGGGGGCGCCTATCGAGAACTCCATGCAGACCAAGCCCAGCATCATCCCGGCGGATACGTCCTTGCCGTCGCTCGCCAACGTGAAGGCCGACGAGACCATGTTCGGACATTTCCTGGACTGGCTGGGCAAGCTGGCGGTGAACCTGGTGGTCGCCGCCCTGATCCTGCTGATCACCTTCTGGGTGGCCGGCTGGGCGGCGGGCGTGATCCGGCGGGGCCTGGGCCGGGTGCACCGGAACAATCCCGACCCGACCCTGGAAAGCTTCGGCGCCTCACTGGTGCGCTATGCGGTGATCGCCGTCGGCCTGGTGGCGGTGCTGCAGCAGCTGGGCGTGCAGGCCACCTCGATTATCGCGGTGCTGGGCGCGGCCTCGCTGGCCATCGGCCTGGCCCTGCAAGGCGCTCTGTCGAACGTGGCGGCCGGGGTGATGATCCTGCTATTTAGGCCCTATCGCGTCGGCGACGTCATCGAGACCTCGACCCGCAACGGCACCGTCAAGTCGCTGGACCTGCTGTTCACCGAGATCGCCACGCCGGACAACGTCAAGGTGATGATCCCCAACAGCAAGGTGTTCGGGGACGTGATCCTGAACTACTCGACCCACCGCACGCGACGGGCCGACGTGCTGTTCAAGGTGCCGCTGAAGACCGACCTGGTCATGGTGCTCAAGCGCCTGCGCGAGCGCGCCGAGAGCGACGCGCGCATCCGCAAGGACCCGGCGGTGATGATCGAGGTCGTCGACCTGTCGGAGGCCTTCGCCCAGGCGGCGATCCGCGTCTGGACGGCGGCGGCCGACTTCGGCCCGGTCAAGACCGACCTGATGCTGGCCGCCCACCTGCTGGCCGAGGACCCGGCGCGCACCGACCTGCCGCCGCCGCGCCCGACCAAGGCCAAGGACCCCTCACCCGTCATGCCGGGCGAGGGCGAACACCATCACCTGCTCAGCCTGATAAAGCCGCGTCGAGGTCGGAAATCAGGTCCCGGCAAGACTCAATCCCCACCGAAAGCCGAATGAGGCCGTCGGAGATGCCCAGCGCCGCGCGCTGATCGGCCGGGATCGAGGCGTGGGTCATGATCGCCGGATGCTCGATCAGGCTCTCGACCCCGCCCAGGCTTTCCGCAAGCGTGAACAGGCGCGTGCGCTCCAGCATCTTGCGGGCCGGCGCCAGGCCGCCCTTGACGTCGGCCGAGATGATGCCGCCGAAGCCGCCGATCATCTGACGCTTGGCCAGGTCGTGCTGCGGATGGCTTTCCAGGCCCGGATAGATCACCCGCTCGATGGCCGGGTGCTTCTCCAGCCACTGGGCGATCTCCAGGGCGCTGTCGCAGGCGCGCTGCATGCGCAGGGCCAGGGTCTTGACGCCGCGCAGGGCCAGGAAGCTGTCAAACGGGCCCAGCACGCTGCCGACCGCGTTCTGCAGGAACTTCATCTTGTCGGCGAGCTCGGCGTTGTCGCCGACCACCGCCACGCCCGCCACCACGTCCGAGTGGCCGTTCAGGTACTTGGTCGCCGAGTGCATGACGATGTCGAAACCCAGCTCCAGCGGCCGCTGGATAAACGGGCTGGCGAAGGTGTTGTCGGCGACGGTGACCAGATTGTGCTTCTTGGCCAGGGCAGCGATGCCGGCCAGGTCCGCCAGGCGCAGCATCGGGTTGGTCGGGGTCTCGACCCAGATCATCCGCGTGTCTGGCGTGATCGCCGCCTCGACGGCCGCCAGGTCGGCCATGTCGACGAAGCTGAAGGTCAGGCCCGCCGAGCGCTTGCGCACCTTGTCGAACAGCCGGAACGAGCCGCCATAGAGGTCGTCGCTGGCGATGACGTGCGCGCCGCTGTCCAGCGTCTCCAGGATCGTCGAGGCCGCCGCCAGGCCCGAGGCGAAGGCGAAGCCCGCCGTGCCGCTCTCAAGATCGGCGATGCTGCGCTCGAAGGCGAAGCGGGTCGGGTTGTGGCTACGGCTGTATTCGAAGCCCTTGTGCTCGCCGGGGCTGGACTGGACGTAGGTCGAGGTGGCGTAGATCGGCACCATGACGGCGCCGGTGGTCGGATCGGGGAACTGGCCGCCGTGGATGGTCCGCGTGGCGAAGTCCAGGCGGTTCTTGCCGGGGTTGTCGGTCATGCGGGGATCCTCTAGGCGCTCAGACGCAGGTGGTTGATCAGATCGACCCGGGTGATGACACCCAGAAATTCTTCACCGTCGACCACCAGCGCCACCTCGTCGCGATCGAACACCTCGGGCAGGTCATCCACGCTCTGGTGGGCCTGCAGGGTGTTGACCGCGCGGGTCATGGCCGCGCCGACCAGGGTCTTGAAGCGCGGGGCGTCGTCGCCCGCCTCGACCGCGGCCAGGACGTCGCTCTCGTCGAGGATGCCGACCAGCTTGCCGTGATCGACCACGGGCAGCTGGCTGATGTCGCTGGAGCGCATGCGGCTATAGGCGGTCAGCAGGGTGTCGTCGGAGCCGATGGCGATCACGCCGCCCTCGGCGTAGCGCTTGGCGATCAGGTCGCGCAGATCGCCATGCAGCTCGCGGCCGTCGAAGCCATGGGCCGCCAGCCAGAAGTCGTTGAACATCTTGGTCAGGTACTTCGAGCCCGTGTCGCAGACCAGGGTCACGACCCGCTTGGGCTCGGTCTGCTCGCGGCAGTATTTCAGCGCCGCGGCCAGCAGGCAGCCCGAGGAAGAGCCCGCGAGGATACCTTCCTTCTTCAGCAGCAGGCGGGCGGTGTCGACGCTCTCGCGATCGCTGATCGAATAGGCCTGGGAGACCAGGTCCATCTGGGCGTTGTCGGGGATGAAGTCCTCACCGATGCCCTCAACGATCCAGCTGCCGGCCTCGCCGAAGGTTCCGGTCTCGACATAGTCGCGCAGGATCGAGCCGACCGGATCGGCCAGCACCATCTTGGTCTTGGGCGAATGGGCCTTCATGTAACGGCCGACGCCCGTCAGGGTGCCGCCGGAGCCGACGCCGACGACGATGGCGTCGATGTCGCCGTCCATCTGGGTCAGCAGCTCCGGACCCGTCGTGGTCTCGTGGGCCAGCGGGTTGGCCGGGTTCTCGAACTGGTTGGCGTACAGCGAGCCGGGGATCGACTGGGCCAGGGTCTGGGCCATGTCCTGGTAGTATTCCGGGTGGCCCTTGCCGACGTCGCTGCGGGTCAGGCGCACGTCCACGCCCATGGCCCGCAGATGCAGGATCTTCTCACGCGCCATCTTGTCGGGGACGATCAGGATCAGCTTGTAGCCCTTCATCGTCGCGACCTGCGCCAGGCCCAGGCCCGTATTGCCGGCCGTGGCCTCGATGATGGTGCCGCCCGGCTTCAGCCGGCCGTCGGCTTCCGCAGCCTCGATCATCGAGCGGGCGACGCGATCCTTGATCGAGCCGCCGGGGTTCTGGTTCTCGAGCTTGAGGAACAGCCGGCAAAGGCCGGTGTCGATGTGCCTGACCTCGACCATGGGCGTGCGCCCGATCAGGTCCAGGGCGGAACCAGCGATGCCCGGAAGGCCGGATTTGAGGTCGTTCATGGCGCAGCTCCGCCGACGGGTGAAACGATTTCCCCTAGCTAGGCCAGTTTCACGAACGAAGGAAAGAGGGCCAGGGCCGTCGGATATAGGGGGGTCGCACGGGATTTACGAAGGATCGAGCCCCTCATAGCGCCGTTATATGACCGACGCCGTCGCCGCCGATCTCGAGACGCGGTTCCGCGCCGCGTCCCTGGTCGCCGCTAGATTTGGAATCAGGCCGTCCCGAGCGTGCCGCGCTGGCTGAGCCACTCGCTGGCGAACTTCTTCGACAGGCAGACGTCCTCGAACACCACCCGGCGCAACTGGCCCAGGAACTCGGGCGTGTCGTGGACGATCACGAAGGGAAAACCGTTAGCCGACAGGAAGCCGTGGAGGAATCGCGAGAAGCGGTCGGCCTCTTCGGGGCCGGCCAAACGGACTTCGGTCTCAGCGGCAGTCGGAACCATGTGCGCGGCCCTCTGTGAACGGACCAAGACTTAACGCACGAACTCGCATTTGCGAACCAGCTTCGCCAATGCGAAATAAACTGTGATCACTTGATCGCCTCCCGGGCGAGTGGAAACCCGCCCGGGAACGCGGAATTCCTTACAGAATCGACTGGCCCGTCGAGGCCCAGTCCTTCAGGAACTGTTCCAGGCCCTTGTCGGTCAGCGGGTGCTTGTAGAGCTCGGCGAACACCGCCGGCGGGATGGTGACGACGTCGGCGCCGACGATGGCGGCTTCCTTGACGTGGGCGGCGTTGCGCACCGAGGCGGCCAGGATCTCGGTCTCGTAGCCGTAGTTGTCGTAGATCGTGCGGATATCGCGGATCAGGTCCATGCCGTCGAAGCCGTAGTCGTCCAGGCGGCCGATGAACGGCGAGACGAAGGTCGCGCCGGCCTTGGCGGCCAGCAGGGCCTGGGTCGGCGAGAAGCACAGGGTGACGTTGGTCTTGATGTCGTCGTCGGCGAAGGCGGCGCAGGCGATCAGGCCGTCGCGGGTCAGCGGGATCTTGACCACCACGTTCGGGGCGATCTTGGCCAGCTTCTGGCCTTCGGCGATCATGGCGTCGGCCGTGGTGGCGGCGACTTCGGCGCTGATCGGGCCCGGGACGATGTCACAAATCTCGGCGATCACTTCCAGCATCGGCCGGCCCGACTTGGCGATCAGGGTCGGGTTGGTGGTCACGCCGTCGATCAGGCCGGTCGAGGCCAGGTCGGCGATCACCTTGGTGTCGGTGCTGTCGAGGAAGATCTGCATGGTCGCTCGCGCTGTTTGTTATGTCGGGAGTTGCCGCCGGTTTAGCCCGAGCGGCGGCGTCACGCCAGACTCGTCATACCAGCTTGGACGAGACGATCGGCCGTTCGCTCGACCGCGGTCCGCCAGGGTTCGGGCGTGAAACCGAACACCTGCTGGAGCTTGCCCGTGTCGAGCGGCGAGCGCGGCGGACGCGGCGCGGGCTCGGCGAAGGCGGCCTGGGTGGTCGCTTCCAGGCGGGCCTTGGCTTGCGGATCGCGATCGATCGCGGCCTTGGCGAAGTCGAAGCGGCTGGTCTCGCCGGCATTGGCGAAGTGGAACAGGCCAAAGACCGGGTCCTCTGCCGACGCGGCGGTCCAGCGGGGCGCGGTCGCGACCAGGAAATCGGCCAGGGCCTCACCGTCGGTCGGCGTGCCGTACTGGTCGGCGACGATCTTCAGCACCTCACGCTCGCGGGCCAGCTTCAGCATGAAGCTGACGTAGTTGCGGCCGTAGCGGGAGAAGACCCACGAGATGCGCAGCACCACCGCCTTGGGCTGGGCCAGCACCGCCTGCTCGCCGGCCAGCTTGGAGCGGCCGTAGACATTGATCGGCCGCGCTTCGTCGGTCTCGACATAGGGGTGGCCTGTCAGGCCATCGAACACCGCGTCGGTCGACAGATGCACGAACGGCAGGCCGCGCTCGGCGCACGCAGCGGCCATGGCGCCCGGCGCCGTGGCGTTGACCGCGAAGGCCTCGTCGGGCCGGGCTTCGGCCGGATCGACATGGGTGAAGGCGGCGGTGTTGAGGACGAGGTCGCAGTCGGCGGCCAGGATCGCGGCGCGGACAGCTTCAGGGTTTTGCAGATCGCAGTCGGCGCGGGACAGGGCGATCACCTCGGCCCGTCCGGCGGCGACCGCCTGGACGGCTGTCGCGACCTGGCCGGTCTTGCCGAACTGCAGGATCCTCATTTCAGCCCAGTCTTCACTTCAGGGAGGGGACGCGGTCGCCCAGCATCTGGCCGACGAAGGCCCGCAGATTGCCGCCCTTGAACAGGTAGCCCGGTAGGCCCGCCCGGTTGCCGGCCTCCACATCGATGTGGCGGTCGCCAATGATCACGGCCTCTTCCGGCGCGAGGCTCCAGTCCGAGAGCCCTCGCAGGATCATGCCGGGATTGGGCTTGCGGTCCGGATGGTCGGCGATGCGGAATTCCTCGACGACGGCCGTCTCGTGGAACGGCGAGTGGTAGAAGGCGTCGATCCGCCCGCCCAGTTCGGCCAGCTGCGCCTGCATGGCGGCATGGAAACGGTCCATCTGCGCCTCGTCGAAATAGCCCCGGCCGATGCCCGACTGGTTGGTGACCACCAGCACCTTGAGGCCCGCCTTCGTCATCGCCGCCACCGCCTCGCGGGCGCCGTCGATCCAGGTCAACTTGGCGGGGTCGTAGACATAGCCGTGGTCGACGTTCAGCACGCCGTCCCGATCCAGGAACACGGCCTTCAGCGGCGGGAGGTCGACGAGCGTGGTCATGGACGTGAGCACTACCGCGCGTCGCGCCGGATGTCTTGGCCTCGTCGCCCAAGCTGCCTAGAAATGCCGCCATGACGAACGCCCTCACCGACGCCACCCGCCTGCGCGACCGCCTCAAGACCTGGGCGGCCGAGGCGGCTTATCCGCTGTGGTGGCGGGTCGGGGCCGATCACGACAAGGGCGGCTTCTTCGAAAAGATCGACCTGGAGGGCGCGCCGGTTGATGGCCCGCGTCGCGGCCGGGTGTTGCCCCGTCAGATCTATTCATTCGCCATCGCCGGCGAGCTGGGCTGGAGCGGCCCGTGGCGCGAGGCGGTCGAGCATGGTCTCGACTTCTATCTGGCATCCTATCGCCGCCCGGATGGCCTGTTCCGCACCCTGGTCGGCCCGGACGGCGAGAGCCTGGACGAGACCGCCGACCTCTATGACCAGGCCTTCGCGATCTTCGCCCTGGCTGCCGTCGCCAAGGCGCTGCCGGCCCGCGCCGACGAGGCCAAGGCGATCGCCGTGGCGGTGCGCGAGAAACTGGTTGCCGAACGCAAGCATCCCGTGGCCGGCTTCCATCAGTCGAACCCGCCGACCGCGCCGCTGCAGTCCAACCCGCACATGCACCTGTTCGAGGCCATGCTGGCCTGGAGCGAGATCGATAGCGACCCCGCCTGGCGCGCCCTGGCCGACGAGATCGCGGAACTGGCCTTGAGCAGGTTCGTCCACGCCGAGACCGGCATGGTCCGCGAGTTCTTCGACCTCGACTGGAACCCGGCGCCGGACGTCGAAGGCCGGATCTGCGAGCCGGGCCATCAGTTCGAATGGGGCTGGCTGCTGCTGCGCTGGGGCAAGCTGGCGGGCCGCGCCGATGCGACCGCCGCGGCGCTGAAGATGATCGACGCCGGCGAGGCGCACGGAACCGACCTGGCGCGCGGCGTGGCCATCAACGCCCTGCTGGACGATTTCTCCATCCACGACAACGGCGCGCGCCTGTGGCCGCAGACCGAGCGGATCAAGGCCGCCGTCCTGGCCGCCGAGACCATCGGCGAGGCGCGCTACTGGGACATGGCCGCCGCCGGCGCCGAGGGCCTGCTGGCCTATCTGCGCACGCCGGTGACGGGCCTGTGGCGCGACAAGTACCAGCCCGACGAGACCTTCGTGGAGGAGCCGGCGCCCGCCAGCTCCTTCTACCACATCGTGCTGTCGATCCTGGAGATGGACCGCGCGGTCAGCGCGGCTTCGTGACGAGCAAGGTCGCCGCGCCAATGGCCCGCGCCCGGGTCTCGGCGTCCAGCGGGATGATCGCGCCGGCGGCATAGACGTCGCCGTCCATCTCCAGCACGCCTTCCAGCAACTGCACGGTCGCGGTCGGCAGGGTGATCGTCTCGCCGGCCGGCACGCGGCGCAGCTCGACGTCGAAGCCGTCGGTCGAAACGAGGGTCTCAGTGCCGTTCGGCTGAGCGCTCTTGCGGGAGGCGATCGAGCGGCCCTTGGCCTTGAGGCCATCGACCAGGCTCTTCACGGCCTGGCTGTCCTCGCGGCGGCAGACCAGCACCGCGTCGGGCTCGACCACCACCACGATGTCGCTGACCCCGATGACGCCGACATAAGGGCCCGTCGTGCGCACCAGTACGTTCGAGGTTCCGTGCAGCTCGACATCGCCATCGCTGGCGTTGCCGGCGTGGTCGCGGTCAGAGGCCTCCCAGATCGCGTCCCAGGCGCCCAGGTCCGACCAGGCGAACGAGGCCGGGGCCACGGCGGCCTTGGTGGTGCGTTCCATCACCGCGTAGTCGAGGCTGATCTTGGCCGCGCCGGCGAAGGCCTCGCGGTCCAGGCGGCCGACGCCGGCCTCCAGCTGCAATACAGCCGCGCAGGCTCGGGCCGCGACGGCCACGGTCGGCTCGAACGCCTCGAACTCGCCCATCAGGGTCGAGGCCTTGAAGGCGAAGTTGCCGCTGTTCCAGAGATAGCCTTCCAGCAGATAGCGCTCGGCGGTCTCGCGGTCGGGCTTTTCGACGAAGGCGGCGACCTCGCGCACCGAACCGTCCAGCAGCGGCGCGCCGGGGCGGATGTAGCCAAAGCCCGTGGCCGGCACGGTCGGCTTGACGCCGAAGGTGACGATCAGGTCGTGCTCGGCGGCCTTGGCGGCGGTGACGGCGGCCTCGCCGAACACCTCGGGATCGGCGACGTGGTGGTCGGCGGCCAGCATCAGCACGACACCATCAGCGTCCAGGGTCTGGACATAGGCGGCGGCGGCGGCGACTGCCGGCGCGGAATCCCGGGCTTCGGGCTCGACCAGGATGGTCACCCAGGTGTCGATCTCGGCCGTCTGTTCGGCGACGAAGCCGACCATGGCCTCGCCGGTGACCACGACGATCTCGGCCACACCCGGCAGGTCGCGCACGCGCAGCACCGTCTCCTGGAAGCTGGAGCGGTCGCCGACCAATTTCAGGAACTGCTTGGGCTGGTCGCTGCGCGAGGCGGGCCAGAGGCGCGTGCCCGAACCGCCGCAAAGGATAACCGGATAGATCGCGGCCAAGAGTAACCTCAGACTGACAAGCACCCCTGCTTGGGCGTGGGGATATCGTGAAGCGCGCGGAAAACGAAAGCTTTTTCGGCCCTGCTCGTATCAGTTCGGAATGTTGGCGTTCAGCTCGGCCAGCCAGGCGTCGGCGGTGACGTCCGAAGGCATCCGCCAGTCGCCGCGCGGCGACAGCGCGCCGCCCGACGAGATCTTGGGCCCATTGGGCACGGCCGAGCGCTTGAACTGGTTGGCGAAGAACCGCTTCAGGAACAGCTCGAGCCACTTCCGGATCTCGGCCAGCTCATAGGCGCGGCGGCCGGTGTCGGGCAGGCCGACCGGCCAGCCACCGCTCGAAGCATCGTGCCAAGCGGTCCAGGCCAGGAAGGCGATCTTGGACGGCGCCATGCCGTAGCGGGTCATGTAGTAGAGGTTGAAGTCCTGCAGGGCGTAAGGGCCGACGAAGCTCTCCGTCGCCTGGGTGACCTCGCCCGGCACCAGCTCCGGCGAGATCTCGGTCGCTAGGATGTCCTCCAGCAGCGCCGTGGTCGCCGCGTCGACATCGCCCGAATGAGCCACGAAGCGGATCAGGTGCTGGATCAGCGTCTTGGGCGCCCCGCAGTTGGGGTTGTAGTGACTCATATGGTCGCCGACGCCGTAGGTGCACCAGCCCAGGGCCAGCTCCGACAGGTCGCCGGTGCCGACCACCAAGCCGGCATTGTGGTTGGCCAGGCGGAACAGATAGTCGGTGCGCAGGCCCGCCTGCACGTTCTCGAAGGTCACGTCATAGACCGGCTCGCCGCGCCCGAACGGGTGGTCCAGGTCCTTCAGCATCTGGGTCGCGGCAGGGCGGATGTCGAGCTCGGCGGCGGTCACGCCCATGGCCCGCATCAGCGCCCAGGCATTGTCCTTGGTGCGGTCGGAGGTGGCGAAGCCCGGCAGGGTGTAGGCCAGGATGTTGGTGCGCGGCAGGCCCAGCTGGTCGACCGCCTTGGCCGCGACCAGCAGCGCCTGGGTCGAGTCGAGGCCGCCCGAAATGCCGATGACCAGTTTCTTCAGGCCGGACGCTTCAAGCCGCCGCGCCAAGCCCTGGACCTGGATGTTGTAGGCCTCGTAGCAGTTCTCCCGCAGCTTGGCGGGATCGGACGGGGTGAACGGGAAGCGCTCGATCGGGCGGGCCAGGGCCAGATCGCCGGCCGGCGGCTCGAACGCGAACCGCACCATCCGGAACGGGACCTTGGGCGGGCTCAGCGCCATGGCGTCGCCGAAGCTGCCCACCCGCATCCGCTCCTGGCGCAGGCGATCGACGTCGATGTCGGCATAGGTCCAGGCCGGACCGGTCGAGAAGCGCGGGCTCTCGGCCAGCAGATTGCCCATCTCGTGGATGTCGACATGGCCGTCCCAGGCCAGGTCGGTCGAGCTCTCGCCCGCCCCGGCCGCCGAATAGACATAGGCCGCGACCATCCGCGACGACTGGCTGGCGCAGAGCAGGCGGCGGGTCTCGGACTTGCCGATGGTGATGTTGCTGGCCGACAGGTTCAGCAGGATCTCCGCGCCGGCCATCGCCTGAGCCGTGCTGGGCGGGGTGGGCGTCCAGACGTCCTCGCAAATCTCGACGCCGACGGTGAACGGCGTGACGCCCTCGCCGCAGTAGAGGACGTCGGTTCCGAACGGCACAGTCTGACCCGCGAGCACCAGGCTCTTGCCGGTCACCCCGGCGCCCGGCGTGAACCAGCGGCGCTCGTAGAACTCACGGTAGTTGGGCAGGAAGCTCTTGGGCGTGACGCCCAGGACCTTGCCGCCCTGGATGGCCACGGCGGTGTTGTAGAGCCGGCCGCCGTCGCGCAGCGGCGCGCCGACCACGATCATCGGCGCGAGCGCGGCGCTCTCCTCGACCAGGGTGGCGATCGCCGCCTCGACGGCGTCCAGCAGCACGTCCTGCTGCAGCAAGTCGTCGATCGTGTAGCCGGTCAGACCCAGCTCCGGGAACACGATGACCGCCACGCCGACGTCATGCGCCTCACGAGCCAGGGCCAGGACGCTCTGGGCGTTCACGGCGGGACCGGCCAGCTTCACCTTGGGAACGGCGGTGGCCACGCGGACGAAGCCATGACGATAGGGCGAGAAGAACGACGGACGAGCCAAGCTACCGGCCTTTCAGGGTTATGCTTAAACTGAGCATAAGTCGGGCTCCAGCTATAACGCCCGCGGACGATGTTGCATAGCGTCCTCAACATGTCGCCAGAAGTCCTGCGCGGGTTGACCCCCGGGGCCTCCCATGCGAGTGCGCCCCTCGCGCAGCCCTGCAAAACATAACAAAGACGGAAGCCCCCATGCCCGTTTCGCCCATCAAGATGGCCGACGCGATCCGCGTCCTTTCCATGGACGCCGTGCACAAGGCCAAGTCCGGTCACCAAGGCATGCCGATGGGCATGGCCGACGTGGCGACCGTCCTGTGGGGCAAGTTCCTGAAGTTTGATGCGGCACAGCCCAACTGGCACGACCGCGACCGCTTCGTGCTGTCGGCCGGCCACGGCTCGATGCTGCTCTATTCCCTGCTTCACCTGACCGGCTTCAAGGCCGTGACGATGAAGGAGATCGAGAACTTCCGTCAGTGGGGTTCGCTGACCCCCGGCCACCCGGAAGTGCACCACACCCCCGGCGTCGAGACCACGACCGGCCCGCTGGGCCAGGGCCTGGCCACCGCCGTCGGCATGGCGATGGCGGAAGCCCATCTGGCTGGCCGCTTCGGCTCTGACATCGTCGACCACCGCACCTGGGTGATCGCCGGCGACGGCTGCCTGATGGAAGGCGTCAGCCACGAGGCCATCAGCATCGCCGGCCGCCTGAAGCTCTCGAAGCTGACGGTGCTGTTCGACGACAACAACACCACGATCGACGGTGAAGCCACCATCGCCGAGACCGGCGACCAGGTCGCCCGCTTCAAGGCCGCCGGCTGGGCCGTGAAGGTCGTCGACGGCCACGATCATACGAAGATCGCCGCCGCCCTGCGCTGGGCCACCAAGCAGGACCGCCCGACCATGATCGCGTGCAAGACGCTGATCTCGAAGGGCGCGGGTCCGAAAGAAGGCGACCCCCACAGCCACGGCTACACCCTGTTCGACGACCAGATCCGCGACGCCCGCGTCGCCATGGGCTGGGACGCCGAGCCCTTCACCGTGCCGGGCGACATCGCCACGGCCTGGAAGAGCGTCGGCCGTCGCGGCGCCAAGGTCCGCAAGGCCTGGGAAGCCAAGCTGGCCGCCTCGACCCACGCCTCGGACTTCAAGCGCGCCATGGCCGGCGAGCTGCCCGCCAGCGCCTTCGAAGCCCTGGACGCCCACATCGCCAAGGCCGTGGAGGCCAAGCCGGTCAACGCCACGCGCGTCCACTCCGGCTCGGCGCTCGATCAGCTGATCCCGGCCATCCCGGAAATGATCGGCGGCTCGGCCGACCTGACCGGCTCGAACAACACGCTGGTCAAGGGCATGGGCGCGTTCGACGCGCCGGAATACACCGGCCGCTATGTCCACTACGGCGTGCGCGAGTTCGGCATGGCCGCGGCCATGAACGGCATGTCGCTGCACGGCGGCGTGATCCCGTATTCGGGCACCTTCCTGGCCTTCGCCGACTACAGCCGCGCGGCCATCCGCCTGGGCGCGCTGATGGAAGCCCGCGTCATCCACGTGATGACCCACGACTCCATCGGCCTGGGCGAAGACGGCCCGACCCACCAGCCGGTGGAACAGGTCGCCAGCTTGCGCGCCATTCCGAACCTGCTGGTCTTCCGCCCGGCCGACGCGGTGGAAGCCGCCGAGTGCTGGAAGGTCGCCCTGCAAAGCGCCCGCACCCCGTCGGTCATGACCCTGTCGCGCCAGAAGACCCCGCACGTCCGCACCAGCGGCGGCGATCTGTCGGCCAAGGGCGCCTACGAACTGTTGGCCGCCGAGGGCGGTGAAGCGGCCGTGACGATCTTCGCCTCGGGCACCGAGGTCGGCGTCGCCGTCGCCGCCCGCGACATCCTGCAGGCCAAGGGCAAGCCGACCCGCGTCGTCTCGACCCCCTGCTGGGAGCTGTTCGCCCAGCAGGACGCCGCCTACCAGGCCTCGGTCATCGGCCAGGCGCCGGTGCGCGTGGCCGTGGAAGCCGGCATCAAGATGGGCTGGGAGCGCTTCATCGGTGAGGACGGCAAGTTCGTCGGCATGAAGAGCTTCGGCGCCTCGGCCCCGTTCGAGCGCCTCTACAAGGAATTCGGCATCACCGCCGAAGCCGTCGCGGAAGCGGCCGGCGCCTAAAACACCGTGGTGGCGTGGAGTTCTAGAACTCCACGCCCACCCGCAGGATCGCCACCAGGGCGTGACCGACGCCGCCGTCGGCGCCCGGGTCTTTTACATATTGCAGGTCGGGCTGGATCGTGACCGGTCCGATCTTGTCCGAATAGGTCACCTCGACGGCGCTCTCGGAGTGCTGCAGGCGCTGGCCGGCGTCGAAGGCGTTGTCGCGGAACTTGCCCGACAGGAACGCTTGGTTGACCCCCACCGAGAAGGCGCTGTCGGGGCGGCTCTCGAAGACATGCTCCACCAGCACGCCGGCCTGCCAGCCGCCCTTGAAGGCGGTGGTGTCGCCATCCGAGACGCCCAGACGCGCGAAGGCGGTCGTCTTGCGCAGGGCCTCATCGCCTTGACCGAGCAGATGCCGCTCCAGCAGCACATAGGCGCCCTGGGCGGTGGCGTGGGCTGGATCGCCGGCCGGCGTGACCGCGCGGATGTCGTCCTGCTTGTCGGTATAGCGCCAGGCGCCGACCGCGATCTTACCGCGTCCCGTCCAGCCCGCCTCGCTGATCAGCAGCAGGCCGTTGTCGAACGAGGTCTTGATGCCGCCCGGGTCGCCCAGCACGCCGGCATTGGCGTTCAGCGCCGCGACCTCGGCATAGACATGCTCGTTGGGCGTCCAGCGCACCCGCACCGCCAGCGCGGTCGACGGGAAGATCGACGGCCCGTTCGGCCCCGTGGCCGCCAGCTCCGAACCGATGCCGAAGGCCGGGGCCAGCAGCATGCCGGCGCTGTCGTTGGAATAGAATTCGCTGTTGAGGTCGTAGAGGCCGGCGCGCACCGACGCCTTGTCGCCAAAGCCCTGCTCTACCCAGGCCTCGAACAGGCGGGTCCGCTGGCGGGTGACCTCGATATTGTCGACACCCTGCAGGGTGCCGGCGTCGTCATTGGGCATGGCGCCGCTGTTGTTCAGCAGCTCGAAGTGGGCGGTCGCGCCCTTCCAGCCGACGGCCTTGTCGAGGTCGAGATCGCCGAAGACCTGCAGATCGTCCAGCACGCGGCCGCGCTTGGCCAAGCCCCCGCTCACCGTGCCGGCGACGTCGGCGGTGTAGTTGCCGCTGAGCTTGAAGGCCGGAACATCCTCGGCATGCGCGGCATGGGCGGCCAGGCACCCGGCGGCGATCAGGAACGCGGCGGCGGCCGCGCGGTAAGTCGTCGATTGGCGCATTTCGCCCCCGCTGACCCGACATTCGATCGGGCTTGAGCGTCATCGCTCGGGAGGAGGCGCCATCCGGTAAACCAGGCCTGTGGCGAGTCGTCGCATGTCGCGCGGGCTCAAAGGCAAAAACGTGCGGAGGTCAGCCGTGGCGGCCGATCGACGCGAACAGGAATTTCTCTGGAAGGTCCTTGGTGGAGCCGAGGGGAATCGAACCCCTGACCTCCTCATTGCGAACGAGGCGCTCTACCATCTGAGCTACGGCCCCAAGGAGCGGCGGAGATACGGCCCCTGAGCGCGCTCGTCAAGCGGGGTTCTCACCGCGCCTTGCCAGCAACCTCCGGGCGCGGCAAGAAGCTGTGGCGTCCAACGGAAATCCCATGGCCCCGATCATCAATCTCGTCTTCTTCATCATCAACGCCCTGCTCGACCTGCTGTGGTGGGCGATCGTCATCTCGGCGATCCTGAGCTGGCTGTTCGCTTTCGACGTGATCAATCGGCGCAACCAGTTCGTCTACAATGTCGCCACCTTCCTGGACCGCGTCACCGACCCGATCCTGGCGCCGTTCCGCCGGATCATCCCGTCGATCGGCGGCGTCGACATCAGCCCGATCATCGTGCTGCTGCTGCTGCGCGGCCTGCAGCTCTTCATCATGCCGGCCTTGCAAGGCACGCTGCTGAACCTCCTTGGCTAATCAGGTTCTTGCCGTCCGGCTCACCCCGCGCGGCGGCCGCGACGCGGTCGACGGCTGGGCGCTGGACGGCGACGGACGCCCGTATCTGAAGGTGCGCGTCGCCAGTCCGCCCGTCGATGGCGCGGCCAACGCCGCCCTGCTGGCCTTCCTGGCCAAGACCCTGAAGATTCCGCGCTCGGCCGTCCGTCTGGCCGCCGGCGACACCGCCCGCGTCAAGCGGCTGGAGCTGGACGACGTCACGCCCCAGGACCTGGAGCGGGCGTTCGGTCCGCGCCCCGCCCAAGCTTAACCAGGAAAAACTTACCTCCACCGTGGGCCAAACGGGCGTTTTGACGCACGATCTTGCCTCAACCCCATTTTGAGCCAAGCCATTGACGTGGCGGGGTTTTCTATATTTTCCTTTAGCCCTTCGCGCCTAGCCTTGGTCGCGAAGGGGATCGGGGGATCCCTGGGGGTGTCAGGCGTCCATGTCGAGGACTGGAGTTCAGGGGGATGTGGCTCGCGCCGCGGCTTCGCGGCGTGCGAACACCTATCTGCGCCTGGGCGCCACCCTGGTCATCGCCGCGATGCTGCAGATCTATATGCGTCCGGCCTGGGGCTGGGTGTGGGCGTCGATCTACACGCTCTGCTACACATTCGAGCTGTGGGTGCGACGTCCTCTGGCGTTCAACCCGGGCGCGCCCGTCGCCACCTGGCGCCGCTGGGCCGCCTTCGTCGCGCCGGCCATCACCTCGACGGCGTTCGGCGCCCTGTCGATCATCCTGTTCGCGTCCCACATCCGCTTCGCCCCCACCCTGGGCGGCATGCTGCTGGCCGGGGCACTGCTGAACGTCGTGGTGGTCAATGCTGGCAACCGCTCGGCCACCCTGATGGCCGCCGCGCCACACGCCCTCTATCTGCTGATCGTCCCGTTCGTGGCCAAGGCGGCCAATCCGGGGGCCAATCTCGCCGACATGCTGTGGTTCGGGGCGCTCTTGATGATCGTCTCGGTCACCGTGGCCGCCCGCACCCTTAGCACCGCCCTGAAGGCCGAGGCCGACGCCAAGGCCGAGGCCGAACGCCGCCGCCATGAGGCCGAGGAAGCCGTCGCCGCAAAGTCCGCCTTCGTGGCCATGATCAGCCACGAGCTGCGGACCCCGATCAGCGCCATCCTGGCCGGCGCGGCGCGCCTGCACAGCGAGGTCCCCGAGGCCAGCTCCAAGGTCCACGCTCAGCTGATCACCGACGCCGGCGGCCTGATGCGCACCCTGCTCAACGACCTGCTGGATTTCTCGCGGCTGGAAGCCGGCCGGATGTCGGTCGAGAAGACCACGTTCAACCTGCGTCAGAGCCTGTCGGACACCCTGCGTCTTTGGCGGCCCGAGGCCGCGCGCAAGGGCCTGCGGCTACGGGTCACCGGCGCGGCCAGCCTGCCCCGCTGGACGAGCGGCGACGCCATGCGCCTGAAGCAGGTGCTGAACAACCTGCTCAGCAACGCCATCAAGTTCACCGAGCGCGGCGCGGTCACCGTCGTGCTGGACGCCCGTCCTGTCGGCGACCAGCTGCTGCTTTCGATCACGGTGCATGACACCGGTCCCGGGATCGCCGAGACCGCCCTGCCCCGGCTGTTCACACCGTTCGACCAGCTGAACGCCTCGGTGGTTCGCCAGCACGGCGGCTCAGGCCTGGGCCTGGCGATCAGCCGCGAGCTGGCCCGCTTGATGGGCGGCGACCTGACCGCCGCCAGTGCGCCAGGCGACGGCGCTCGCTTCACCCTGACCGCGACCCTGGACCCGGCCGAGGCGCCGCGCGTCGAGGAGGAGGGCCGCTCGATCACCGGCCTGCGGGTGCTGGTCGTCGACGATCACGTCGTCAACCGCCGGGCCATCGAGCTGGTTCTGGAACCGTTCGGCGTCGACGCCACCCTGGCCGAATCCGGCGAGGAGGCGCTGGAGCTACTGGCCGCGGAGGTCTTCGACGCGGTGCTGATGGACCTCTACATGCCCGGCATGGACGGTCGCGAGGCCACCCGCCAGCTGCGGGCCAGCAACGGCCCCAACCGCGACATCCCGGTCATCGCCGTCACCGCCTCGGCCACGCCCAAGGACTGGGCGGCCTGTATCGACGCCGGCATGAACGCCCATGTCGCCAAGCCGATCGACCCGGTCGAGCTGTTCAGCGCCCTGGCTCAGGTGCTGGCGGGCGCGGTCGAAGACTCTGACGTGCTGGTCAGCAGGGCCTGAAGGCGGGCGGTCAGGGCCGCTTCGTCCTTAAAGTCGCACTCCCAGATCACCTCGACCCGCCAGCCGGCTGTCTTCAGCGCCTCGATCGACCGTTCATCGCGGGCGACGTTGCGGGCCACCTTGGCCAGCCAGTAGTCGCGATTGGCCTTCGGCACGCGCGAGCCCCGCGCGCAGTCGTGCCCGTGCCAGAAACAGCCATGGACGAAGAAGGCCAGCTTGCGGCCCGGCATCACCAGGTCCGGATTGCCGGGCAGATCCTTGCGATGCAGGCGGTAACGCGCGCCCAGGCCCGTCAGGATGCGGCGCAGGGCCTTCTCCGGCGTGGTGTCCTTGCTCTTCACGCGGGCCATGACGGCCGAGCGTTTGGCCTTGTCGTAGACGTCGGTGGTCATGCCAAAACACTCAAGGGCGTGTTTCCGGCGGGAAGCGGCCCAGGCGCAAGGTCCCGGTCAGTAGCAGCACGCCCAGCTTCTTGAGGCCCGGCCAACGCGACATCGGGGTGAAGAACCAGTCCCGCATCAGGGGCCAGAACGCGCCGTGGGCCTGGAAGAGCGGCGTCAAGGCCTTGGAGGTCAGCTGATAGATGCCAGTGTGGCGTCGCCGGTCTTCCTGCCAGGCGCGGACGGCAACGGCGGTCGGGCGGTGATCACGGTCGAGACGCGCGGCCAGCTCGACGGCGTCGACCAGAGCGAGGTTCGCCCCCTGCCCCAGCTGCGGGCTCGTGCCGTGCGCCGCGTCGCCGATCAGCACGCAGGCCTCGCGGTTCCAACGCCCGACCGACACGTCACGATAGATAGCGCGGGAGAAGCCTTCCCAGTCCTCGCGGCCTTCCAGCAGGGCGGCGGCGTCGGGCCACAGCCCGCCCAGTCGCTCGCGCCGCCAGGTCTCGAAGTCGCCGGCCAGGAAGGCGTCCATGGCCTTGACCGGCACGGACCAGAACAGGCTGACCTGATCTCGCCCGATCGGCAGGACCCCGGTCATCACCTCGGCGCGGTGATAGACCTGTCGCAGGGCCCCTGCGAAGCGGCCTTCGGGATCGGCGGCGTCGGTCCAGACCGCGCCCCACGGATAGACCGGCGCCCGCGCGCTGGGCCGCACGGTGGTCCGCAAGGTCGAGGCCGAGCCATCGCCGACGATGGCCAGGTCGAACGGGCCGAAGACGCGGCCGTGCTGGTCGTGCAGCACCGGCTTGGCCGGGTTCTCGATGCGGACGATGCGGGCGTCGGTGACGACCTCGACTCCGGCCGGTGCCAGCTCGTCATGCAGGGTGTCGAACAGCACCGCCCGGTGGATGCCGACCCCATGCGCGCCGGCCCGCCAGTCGCCGTAGTCGAGATCCATGACCCGGCGGCCGCGCGTGTCCTGGCCTTCCAGCTTGTCGACGCGAGCCCCGGCGGCGCGGATGGCCTCGTCCAGGCCCAGCGCCTTCAGCGCCGCCAGGCCGGTCGGCTGCAACAGCAGGCCCGAGCCCAGCGGACGCGGGGCGGCGAAGGCTTCCAGCAGGGTGACGGCGTGGCCGGGGCGCGCCAGGGCAAGCGCGGCGGCCATGCCGCCCACGCCGCACCCGACGACGCCGATCCGCAAGGGTGTCAGAGCCCCTCGAACAGCGCCGTGGACAGATAGCGCTCGGCGAAGCTGGGGATGATCGCCACGATCACCTTGCCCTTGTACTCGTCGCGCAGGGCCAGGTCGAAGGCGGCGGTCAGGGCCGCGCCCGAACTGATGCCGACCGGCAGGCCCTCGGACGCCGCCGCGCGGCGGGCCATGGCGAAGGCGTCGTCATTGTTGACCTGAACGATGTCGTCGATCACGCCGCGATCCAGCACGCCCGGCACGAAGCCCGCGCCGATGCCCTGAATCTTGTGCGGGCCGGGCGCGCCGCCCGACAGCACGGCCGAGGCTTCCGGCTCGACGGCGACCATCTTCAGCGACGGCTTGCGGGCCTTCAGCACCTGGCCGACGCCGGTGATCGTGCCGCCGGTGCCGACGCCCGAGACCACCGCATCGACCGTCCCGTTGGTGTCGTTCCAGATTTCCTCGGCGGTCGAGACGCGGTGGACCAGCGGGTTGGCGCCATTCTCGAACTGCTGCGGCATGACCGAGCCCGGCGTGGCCTCGATCAGCTCCTGAGCGCGGGCGACGGCGCCGCGCATGCCCTTCTCGGCCGGGGTCAGCTCCAGCTTGGCGCCCAGCAGCAGCAGCATCTTGCGGCGCTCGATCGACATGCTTTCGGGCATGACCAGGATCAGCTTGTAGCCCTTGGCGGCGGCCACGAAGGCCAGGGCGATGCCGGTGTTGCCCGAGGTCGGCTCGATGATGGTCGCGCCCGGCTTCAGGAGACCCTGGGCCTCCAGGGACTCGATCATCGAGGCGCCGATGCGGTCCTTGACCGAGGCGATCGGGTTGAAGAATTCCAGCTTGGCCAGCACCTCGCCCTTGGGCTTCAGCTCGGCCGACAGGCGCGGCAGGCGGATCAGCGGCGTGTCACCGATGGTGTCGATGATCGAGTCGTAGATCTTGCCGCGACCAGCACGCTTGAAACGCGCGGCGTCATAGAGGGAGGAAGCGTCGTCCATCTGAGAACCCAGAGCCTTAGGTTGCGGGAAGCGGCCGCACACTAGCCCCCGAAGCGGGGACTGTCAGCGGGTCATTCGGCGGCGAGGCTTGCAGTTTTGCTATCGAGCAGGGGCTCCAGCAGGCTTTGCGCCAGCCAGCGCACCACCGGGACCGCGACGCCGTCGCCGATCACCTGCAGGCCGGCGGTCTGCGAGCGCGGCAGGGCGTAGCTGTCGGGCAGGCCCATCAGGCGCGCGCCCTCGCGCGGGCTGACCAGGCGCGAGCGGACCTCGCCGTTCTCGATGACCAGCAGGGTCTGGCGGGAAGAGCCCCCGCGCGGGGTGCGAAGGCAACCCGCGAGACCGTCGAACCGCACCTCGGCCCGCTGCTCGCCGCCGCGCATCCGGCGGAACACCGCGCCGACCGAACGACCGCCGGCCTGGCGCCGCGTCTCGACCGCCTGGCGGTGGCTGTCGGCCATCAGGGCCAGCAGGGCCTCGGTGCGCTCGGGAGGATTCCAGGCCACGGCCGTGTCGGGCTCGAGCATGACGGCCAGATCGGTGTTGCGGGCTGGCGGCGACGGGACGCCCCACCAGATCCAGCTCGCTTGCAGGTCCTCGGGCAGCCGCGCGGCGGCCTCGCGCACGGCGCGGGTGTGGAAGGCGCTGGAGCCCTCCAGCTCGCCAGTCGGCAGGCGGGTGGCGACCACGAAAACGCGGGGCCGTGACTGCGGGACAAAGGCGCCGGCGTCGATCTCCAGCGCTCCGAAACGGTAGCCCTCTTCAGACAGCACGCCGCACAGGGCGGTGAAGTCGTCGCCGTGGTGCGAGGTCAGCAGGCCCACGACGTTCTCGATGACGATCACCGGCGGGGCGCGGCCTTGCGCCGACAGCGCCTTCATCAGGGTCCAGAAGCCGAAGAAGGCCGACGACTTGCCGCCCGCCAGGCCCGCGCGGGCCCCGGCCAGGCTGAAGTCCTGGCAGGGGCTGGACGCCCAGGCCAGGTCCGCGCTCGGCAGGGCGTCGGCGGCCAGCTCGAAGACATCGCCCGTGTGGAAGTGATCCTCGGCGTCGCCCGGGAAGTTGGCGCGATAGGTCGCCGCCTTCACCGCGTCGAAGTCGTTGGCGAATGCGCAGGACCAGCCTTCGCCCAGGCCGAGGCGCGCCATGCCGCCGCCGGCGAAGAATTCAAGGAAGGCGTGTTGGCCGGTGCGATTCATCGAAGCGGAGTCTAGCCTCACCGGGCCTAGCCGGGATAGCCAGAGACATGCGCACCGCCGTCCTGATCGCCGCTCTTTCCACAGTCCTGTTGGCCGCCTGCGACGCGCCGCTGGGCTCGAACGAGAGCGCCCCGCCGCCGGCCGACGCGCCGGTGACCGTGGGGCCCGACTACAGCGGCGACTTCGACGCGGTCGGGACCGAGCCGTTCTGGACCCTCAAGATCCGCGCCGCCAGCATGACCCTGGCCCGTCCAGACCACGCCGAGGTCGCCACCGCCAATCCCGGCGTGCGGGCCGACGGAGACCAGGGCGTATGGGACGGCACGGTGGACAAGCAGCGGCTCGTGCTGCGCCTGACGCCCGGCGACTGCTCGGACGGCATGTCCGACCGCCGTTACGGCTATTCGGCCGAGGTCTGGATCGACGGCGAAACCCTGCGGGGCTGCGCCTCGAAGACCCAGGACCTGGCCGCTCAGCCCAAGCCCTAGTCGCCCTTCGGACCCAGATAGTTCGGTCCATAGACCGCCGCGCGGAAGTCGCGATGCAGCGTGCCTTCGAACGGGAAGGTCTGGACGAAGAACACCGCCGTCAGCTTGTTGGCCGGATCGACCCAGAACAGCGTGGTCTCGCGGCCGTCCCAGAAGAACTCGCCGGTGGCGCCGCGGTTTTCCTCGGCCGTCTTGGGCTGGCTCTTGCGGACCGCGAAGTCGAAGCCGAAGCCGACCGAGCCCTTGCTGGGCAGCCACCACTTCTCGGTGACCCGGGCGTCGAGATGATCCGTGCTCATCAGCCGAATGGTCGAGGGCTTGAGGATCCGCACGCCGTCCAGCTCGCCGCCGTTCAGCAGCATCCGCGAGAAGCGGGCGTAGTCGTCGATCGGCGCGACCAGGCCCGCCCCGCCCATGGTCAGGCGACGGCTGGGGTCGAAGTTCAGCTTGCGGGTCTCGGCGTCGTCCTGGCGGGCCAGCTTGCCGTCCGCGCCCTTGTTGTAGGTGGCGGCCAGGCGCGCGAAGGCGGCTTCGGGCTGGGTCCAGCCGGTCTGCTTCATGCCCAGCGGATCGAGGATGTGGGCCTTGGCGTAGGCCTCATACGGCTGGCCGCTCAACACCTCGACCAGGCGGGCCTGGACGTCGACGGCGGCGCTGTAGCTCCACTGCTCGCCGGGCTGGTAGAGCAACGGCACGGTGGCCAGGCGGCGGCTGAATTCGGCGAGATCGTTCTTCAGGTTCAGCGGGTCGACGGTGGCGAACACCTTGTCGGCCGGCAGGCCGCGCCCGCCGTACGAGAAGCCGGCCGTGTGGCGCAGGACGTCGCGGATCAGGATCGGACGGTTGGCCGGCACGACTTTGCCTTGCGCGTCCATCACCTTCATCTCGGCGAATTCGGGCAGGTAGCGCGACAGTGGGTCGTCCAGACCGAACTTGCCCTGTTCCCACAGCTGCATCAGCGCCACGCCGGTGACCGGCTTGGTCATCGAGAAGATCTGCACCAGCGTGTCGCGGCGCATCGGCTTGCCGGCCTCGCGGTCGGCCATGCCGGCGGTCCCGAAATAGCGCTCCTGGCCGTCCTGCCAGACCAGGGCCGAGACGCCGACGGCGCGGCCGCTGTCGACCATGGCCTTCAGGGCCGCGTCGATCCGGGCCTTGTCGATCTTGACGGGAGCAACGGTTTCAGCCGTCGGAGCGGGACGCGCCAAGGCCGGCGCGGCCGGAACGGCCAGCAGCGTCGCCGCGATCGCGGCGAGGATGATCTTCTTGGACACGTGGCCTTCCCCGAACGCTTCTTATGACTGCGCGGGACTGTCGCTGACGTTGGGGCGGTTTTCCAGCGTGTCGTAGTCGTAGATCAGCCTGGGATCAGGTGAGATCGCGTTCCTGGGTGGCGACCAGCTTCAGATAGGCGCCGTAGGGCGACTTGGCCAAGTCGTGGGCCAGGCCCATCAGCTGCTCGGTCGAGATCCAGCCGTTCTGGTAGGCCACTTCCTCGACGCAGCCGATCTTCAGGCCCTGGCGGTGCTCCAGGGTGCGCACGAACTCCGAGGCCTCCAGCAGGCTGTCGTGGGTGCCGGTGTCCAGCCAGGCGAAGCCGCGGCCCATGCGCTCGACCGACAGGTCCCCGGCCTCGAGATAGAGGCGGTTGATGTCGGTGATCTCCAGCTCGCCCCGCGCCGACGGCTTCAGGTCGCGGGCGAAATCGACGACGCGATGGTCGTACATATAGAGGCCGGTCACCGCCCAGTTCGAGCGCGGCTTTTCCGGCTTCTCCTCGATCGACACCGCCTTGCCGGCGGTGTCGAACTCGACGACGCCATAGCGCTGCGGGTCGTTGACGAAATAGGCGAAGACGCTGGCCCCGGTCTTGGAGCGCTCCTTGGCGCCCTGCAGGATGCGGCCCAGGCCCGCGCCGTAGAACAGGTTGTCACCGAGAACGAGCACGGACGGCTCGTTGCCGACGAAGTCCGCGCCGATGCGATAGGCCTCGGCCAGGCCGTTCGGGCTCGCCTGCTCGGCATAGGTGATGTTGATCCCCCACTTGGCGCCGTCGCCCAGCAGGCCCTCGAACAGCGGCAGGTCGCGCGGGGTCGAGATGATCAGGACATCGCGCACGCCGGCCATCATCAGCACCGACAGCGGATAGTAGATCATGGGTTTGTCGAAGACCGGCAGCAGCTGCTTGCTGATCGCCATGGTCACGGGATGGAGGCGCGTGCCCGACCCGCCCGCGAGGATGATACCCTTCATTACGTCTTCTTCTTCAATCCTGACGGTCGAAACCTAGAGCGGAATTCACGGCGACGTGAGCCCTTAGTTTCAGGGGTTGTGTCTTCAACGCGATGATTCTGGAGATTTCTGGGCCGATTGGGGCTCAAACATGCCCCTTGGTCCCGAGATAGCGGTCGAGCGCCGTCGACCAGTCCGGCATCGGACGACCGATCGCGGCGACCAACTTGGCGTTCGACAGAACGCTGTAGGGCGGCCGGCGGGCGGGGGTCGGGAACTGGCGGGTCGGGATCGGGACGACCTCGGCGGCGAC
The DNA here is from genome assembly GCF_059415225.1 of Caulobacter sp. GW821-FHT10E02. Lineage (NCBI taxonomy): Bacteria > Pseudomonadati > Pseudomonadota > Alphaproteobacteria > Caulobacterales > Caulobacteraceae > Caulobacter > Caulobacter sp. GW821-FHT10E02. The sequence goes on along the minus strand of NZ_JBWKMV010000002.1, from coordinate 991,695 downwards.
GCCGGCCTTGGCGATGATCGCTTCCGCGAATTCGCACCAGCTGGCCACGCCCGAATTGACGACGTGATAGTCGCCCGCCGGGGCCTTGGCGGCGATCAGGTCGAGGATGGCCTCGCCGGCGTCCAGGCTGGCGGTCGGCGACATCACCTGGTCGGCGACGACGGTCAGGCGGCCGCGCTCCTTGCCGAACTTCAGCATGGTCTCGACGAAGTTGCCGCCCTTACCGCTGGCCCCGGCCACGCCGAACAGCGAGGCGACGCGAGCGACGATGACGTCGTCATGCTCAAGCTTCGCCAGGTCCTCGCCCAGGGCCTTGGTCGCGCCATAGACATTGACCGGCGCGCGGCCGACGGCCTCGGTCAGGGGCTCACGCTGGGCCTGGCCGCCATAGACATAGTCGGTCGAGACCTGCACCAACCGCGCGCCCTTGGCGGCGCAGGCCCTGGCCAGGCGGCCGGCGAAGTGGGCGTTGATGGCCACGGCGGGCGCCGGATCGGTCTCGCAGGCGTCGACCTTGGTGACGGCCACGCAGTTGATGGCGACGTCGAAGTCCAGGCTTTCGAAGCCCGCCGCCGGATCGGCCGCGTCCACCTGGGCGCGGGTCACGGCTGTCAGGTCCAGGCCGCGCTGGGCGGCGAGCACGACGAGGTCCGACCCCAGCTGGCCGTTGGCGCCGAAGAGGGCGATACGCATCAGGCGGTCTTCAGTCCCAGACGCTGGCCGGCATAGCGCTCGCGCAGCGGGGCCCACCAGGCCTCGTTGTCGAGGTACCACTGGATGGTCTTGCGCAGGCCGGTGTCGAAGGTTTCTTGCGCCTGCCAGCCCAGCTCGGTCTCCAGCTTGGTGGCGTCGATGGCGTAGCGGGCGTCGTGACCCGGGCGGTCGGCGACGAAGGTGATCAGGTCGCGGCGGCGCTGGCCGGCGATCGGGCGCAGTTCGTCCAGCACGTCGCAGATCGTCTCGACGACCTGGAGATTGGTCCGCTCGTTGCGGCCGCCCACATTGTAGCTCTCGCCGGGGACGCCCTTGGTGGCGATCAGGTGCAGGGCGCGGGCATGGTCCTCGACGTGCAGCCAGTCGCGGACATTGTCGCCCTTGCCGTAGACCGGCAGCGGCTTGCCTTCGAGGGCGTTCAGCGTGACCAGCGGGATCAGCTTCTCGGGGAAGTGATAGGGCCCGTAGTTGTTCGAGCAGTTGGAGACCACCACCGGCAGGCCGTAGGTGTGATGCCAGGCGCGGGCCAGGTGATCGGACGAGGCCTTCGAGGCCGAATAGGGCGAGCGCGGATCGTAGGGCGTGGTCTCGCTGAACAGCCCTTCGGCGCCCAGGCTGCCGAACACCTCGTCGGTCGAGATGTGGTGGAAGCGGAAAGCCTCCTTCTCGGCGCCTTCGAAGCCCTGCCAGTGCTCCAGCGCGGCTTGCAGCATCACATACGTGCCGACGATGTTGGTCTGGACGAAGTCGCCGGGGCCGGTGATCGAACGGTCGACGTGGCTCTCGGCGGCCAGGTGCATGACCACGTTGGGGCGGAACGCCTTGATTGTGGCCGAGACCGCCGCGGCATCGGCCACGTCGCCCTGCACGAACTGGTAGTCGGCCTTGCCCTCCAGCATGGCCAGGCTGGCCGGCGAGGCGGCGTAGGTCAGCTTGTCATAGTTGAGGATCGCGACGTCGTTCTGGCCGGCCAGATGGCGGCACACGGCCGAGCCGATGAAGCCCGACCCGCCGGTCACCATCACGCGAAGATTCTGCTGCGACATACGCTGAAAAGCTCTCGGACGTCGGGGAAGAGCCCCCTACTCCAGTTTTTAGTGTACGCGCAACAGCCAGGGTCGAAACCTGGGTACGTGACCCTTAATCCGTGAAGACCACGGTCTTGCGACCATTGAGCAGCACCCGGTCCTCCAGGCGGTAGCGCAGGGCGCGCGCCAGGACGCGGCGCTCGATGTCGCGGCCCTTGCGGACCAGGTCTTCCGGCGTGTCGCGGTGGCTGATGCGCTCGACGTCCTGCTCGATGATCGGACCTTCGTCGAGGTCGCCGGTCACATAGTGGGCCGAGGCGCCGATCAGCTTCACGCCGCGCGCATGGGCCTGGTGGTAGGGCTTGGCGCCCTTGAAGCCCGGCAGGAACGAGTGGTGGATGTTGATGCAGCGGCCTTGCAGCTTGGCCGACAGGCCGTCCGACAGCACCTGCATGTAGCGGGCGAGGACGACGATGTCGGTCTTGCTCTCCTGGATCAGCTTCCAGAGCTCGGCTTCCTGCTCGAACTTGGTCTCCTTGGTCACCGGCATGTGGTGGAAGGCCAGGCCCGACAGGTCGATATGCTCGTAGGTTTGCGCCGGGTGATTGGAGACCACCCCGACGATGTCCATCGGCAGCTCGCCGATCCTCCAGCGATAGACGAGGTCGGCCAGGCAGTGGTCGAACTTGCTGGCCAGCAGCAGCACGCGATAGCGCTCGGCGCGGTCGCGTAGCGTCCACTTCATCTTGAAGGCGTTGGCCAAGGTCGCGAACGCCTCGCGCAGCTCGGCGCGATCCGCGCCATCGGCGTCGAACACCACGCGCATGAAGAACTGACCGGTCTCCTGGTCGTCGAACTGCTGGGCGTCGAGGATGTTGCAGCCGCGCTCGAAGAGGAAGGCGGACACCTTGGCGACGATGCCGCGCTGGTCGGGGCAGGAGAGGGTCAGGATCATGGTCAGCTCCCTCTAGAGAACTGTATCGCCGAAGAAAAGCGGCTGAACGCGTCAGGCGAGGCTGATTTTCCTCGGGCGACGGGAGTTTTCCTAAACCTGCGGCACGGCCATGCCCCGCTGGACGGCCGGACGGTCGCCCACCGCCTTCAGCCAGGCCTCGACCGCCGGGACGCCCGGTTCGCGGTCCGGCTCGGCCTTGGCCATCCCCTCCAGGATCGACTTGGTCCAGGCGTAGCTGGCGATGTCGGCGATCGAGAAGTGCTCGCCGGCTAGCCAAGGGTGGTCGTTCAGCCGCCGGTCCATCACGCCCAGCAGGCGCGTGACCTCGTCGCCGAAGCGGTCGATGGCGGCCGGTACCTTCTCCTTGGCCCGCAAGGCGAAATAGCCGTACTGGCCGCCCATGGGACCCAGCCCACCGACCTGCCAGAAGGTCCATTCCAGCGCCGCCCAGCGCTCGGGACCGCTCGGGACCAGCAACTTGCCGGTCTTCTCGGCCAGATACATCAGGATCGCGCCGCTCTCGAACACCGTCTGCGGGCCACCCGGCGCGTCGTGATCGACGATGGCCGGGATCTTGTTGTTGGGCGAGATGGCCAGGAACTTCGGGTCGAACTGCTCGTCCTTGCCGATGTTCACCGGGTGGACCCGGTACGGCAGGCCGATCTCCTCCAGCATGATCGAGGCCTTGCGGCCGTTGGGCGTGGTCCAGGTGTAGAGGTCGATCATGGTGGCGTTCCCTGCTCGCTTTTGGGATCAACAACGCGCGGCCTGGCGATCTTGCTGCGCGCGGGTAGGCGGCGACCGGAGAAGCGGTCTAGGCTCTGATCATGGTTTCCTCATCCGAAGTCTTGTCTGAACTCGCCGTCGACATCCTGGCCAAGCTGGTGGCGTTCGACACCACCTCGCGCCGCTCGAACCTGGAGCTGATCCAGTGGGTCGAGGCCTATCTGGCCGACCTCCAGGTGCCGACCCGCCGGGTGCCCAACGCCGACGGGACCAAGTCGAACCTGATGGCCACCATCGGCCCGGCGGTCGAGGGCGGGGTCGTGCTGTCGGGCCATACCGACGTGGTGCCGGTCGACGGCCAGCCTTGGTCCAGCGATCCGTGGGTGCTGACCGAGCGGGATGGCCGGCTCTACGGTCGCGGGACCTGCGACATGAAGGGCTTCCTGGCGTTGGCCCTGGCCGCCGCGCCTGACCTGGCCAAGGCGACGCTGAACAAGCCGGTGCACCTGGCCTTCTCCTATGACGAGGAGGTCGGCTGCCTGGGCGCGCCCGACATGATCGCGGTCATCGCCACCGAGCTGCCCCGCCCGGCCCTCGTGGTGGTCGGTGAGCCCACCGACATGGTCGCCGTGCGCGGCCACAAGGGCATCGCCACCTTCACGGTCACGGTCACCGGCCGCGAGGCCCATTCCAGCCTCACCCACCTGGGCGTCTCGGCCAATACGGTCGCGATCAAGCTGATGGCGATGCTGGTCGCGCTGTCGGAAAAGCTGGAGCGCGAGGCCGACCCCGCCTCACCGTTCACGCCCAAGGGCGCGACCCTGACGGTCGGCATGGTCCATGGCGGCACGGCCGGCAACATCCTGGCTCGCGAGTGCAAGTTCCTGTTCGATCTGCGCACGCCGGCCGGCCAGGATCCGATGACGATCTTGGCCGAGTTCTTCGCCGCCGCCGAGGCGATGGACGCCGAGATCAAGGCCAAGGCCCCCGAAGGCGGCGTCAAGGTCGAGCGCCGCTCGCTGACCCCTGCCTTCGCGCCGGAAGAGGACGGCGTCGCCGAGACCTTCGCCCGCAAGTTGGCCGGCGACAACGGTCCCGCGCGGGTGGTGCCCTATGCGGCCGAGGCCGGACAGTTCCAGGGCGCGGGCTTCTCGACCGTGATCTGCGGCCCAGGCTCGATCGACCAGGCGCACCAGCCAGATGAGTATGTCGAGGTCAGCCAGATGCAGCGCGGGGCCGCGTTCATGCGCCGGCTGATCGAGGACCTTTCCAGCGCCGGATAACGAACCGGCGGCCGACGAACGCCGCCGGGTCGATGGACATCACCCGCAGGATCGCGGCCGGCGAGGCCTTGCGCTTGGCCTGGATCGCACGGCGGTCGGCGAACACCTGGTCCAGGTCCTCGCGCTTCAACGCCGCCTTGATGCCTCGGATCGCCGGCGCGACGTCGCCACGTCGCCAATGCAGCAGCAAAAGCCCAGCCGTCACCGCCACATGCAACGGCAGGGTCACCGGGAACAGCCAGCCCGGCGTGTTCTTGACGAAGGTCCAGATGCGGTTGCGCGAGCCATGGAAGATCGAGAAGTCCGACCGCACGCCGGTGCTGGCCGAGCCGACGTGAGCGACCTTGGCCTTGGGCAACAGCAGGGTCGGATAGTCGTAGAGCCGCAGGCGGTAGCCCAGATCGACGTCCTCGCAGTAGCAGAAGTACCGCTCGTCGAAGCCGCCGACCTCCAGGAACAGCTCCCGGTCGACCAGCATGGCCGCGCCGCAGGCCGAGAACACCTCGCCCTCGGGTAGGACCGCCGGTTCGCGGCGGCCATACCCGCCTCGGAATGGTATGCCGGCGCTGGTGACGTTGTCGCCGGCCCCGTCCAGCAGGCCCGGCCGGTCGGCCGACAGCTGCAAGGACGCGAAGCTCTTCACCGTCGAGTGGCGAAGGGCGCCGGCCATCAGTTCGGCCAGCCACTCGGGCTCGGCATAGGCGTCGGGATTGAGCAAAACCAGCCAGCGGCCCTTGGCCCGCCGGGCCGCGAAGTTGTTGCCGGCCGCGAAGCCCAGATTGGCGCCCGCCTCGACGAAATCGACCCACGGATGGGCCTTGGCCGCCGCCTGCGGCGCGCCGTCTGTCGAGGCGTTGTCGATCAGGATCGTCTCGAAGTCGCGGAAGGTCTGGGCCGCCAGCCTTTCCAGGCAGGGCTCCAGGGTCGGACCGCTCTGATACGAGACGATGATTACCGTGACAGCCGGCGCGGGGTTGTTTTCGGAGGCTTCAGGCGGCATCGGTGGCCGGTTCGTTTCTCAAGGCAAATCACGCGTCATGAAGATCACGCCGCTGGCGATCCCCGAAGTGCTGCTTATCACGCCCGCGCGCCATGGCGATGAGCGTGGCTGGTTTTCCGAGACCTTCCGCCAGTCGGCGCTGGAGGAAGCTGGATTTAAGGCCGCGTTCGTCCAGGACAACCATGTCCGCTCCACGACGCGCGGCATCCAGCGCGGCCTACACTACCAGAAGCCGCCCCACGCCCAGGACAAGCTGCTGCGCTGCGTGGTCGGGGCGATCTTCGACGTCGCGGTCGATATCCGCAAAGGCTCGCCGACCTACGGCCAGTGGGTCGGGGCCGAGCTGTCGGCCGAGAACCGCCAGCAACTGCTAGTGCCCAAGGGCTTCGCCCACGGCTACGTCACCCTGACCGACGCCTGCGAAGTGCTCTACAAGGTCACCGGCTACTACGCCCCGGCCGCCGAGGGCGCGGTGCGCTGGAGCGACCCGGCCATCGGCATCGACTGGCCGGTGCCGGTCTCGGAGATCACCGCCAACGACCGCGACAACGCAGCCCCGCTACTGAGCGAGATCGAGTCGCCCTTCACGTACGAGGCCTGACCCAATGAGCTTCACCGACTTCTTCTGGACCTCGCACGAAGGCTTGCCGCTGCACGCCCGCGACTACGCCCCCGTCGGTGAAGCCACGAAGCTGCCGGTGATCTGCATCCACGGCCTGACCCGCAACGCCCGTGACTTCGAGGACTTGGCCCCGAAGATCGCCGCAACAGGCCGCCGCGTGCTGGCGGTCGACGTGCGCGGCCGAGGTCTGTCGGCGCGCGATCCGAACCCGATGAACTACCATCCGGGGACCTACGCCGCCGATGTCGTCTCGCTGCTCCAGGCCGCCCGGATCGACAAGGCGGTGTTCGTCGGCACCAGCATGGGCGGGCTGATCACCCTGGTGCTGACCTCGATCATGCCCCAGGCGATCGCGGCGGCGGTGTTGAACGATGTCGGCCCCGAGCTGTCGCCCGTCGGCCTGGCCCGCATAGCCGGCTATACCGGTATGGCCAGCCGGTTCGAGACCTGGGACGCCGCCGTCGCCTACGCCAAGGCGATCAACGAGGCCGCCTTCCCAAGCTACGGCCCCGAGGACTGGGACGCCTTCGCCCGCCGCCTGTTCGATGGGGCCGACGGCGCGTTCGTCCTGGCCTACGACCCCGACATCGCCGCCCCGATCAAGGCCGCCGCCGAAGCCGCCGCTAAATCCCAGGCCGAAGGCGGCGCCGCGCTGGCCCCGCCCGACATGTACCCGCTGTTCCGGGCCCTGGCGAAGGACCGCCCGCTGCTGCTGGTGCGCGGTGGGATCTCCGACCTGATCGACCCCGCCATCGCCGAGCGCATGCAGGCCGCCGCGCCTCACATGGCCTATGCCGAGGTCCCCGGCGTCGGCCACGCCCCGATGCTGACCGAACCGGAAGCCTGGGCGGCGATAGAAAACCTGCTGGAGGTCGCGCCCTAAAGGGGTGTGCCCGGACGGTGCGGCCGTGTTAGAGCCCCGGCGAGTTCTCGTGCTGGAGCACCTATGACCCTCGACCTCGCCGCCATCCAAGCCGCCGCCGGCCGCCTGAAGGGTCAGATCGAGCGCACGCCGTGCCGCCACTCCAAGACGCTGTCGAAGATTACCGGCGCCGAGGTGTGGGTGAAGTTCGAGAACCTGCAGTTCACCGCCGCCTACAAGGAGCGCGGCGCGCTCAACAAGCTGATGCTGCTCTCGGACGCCGAGAAGGCCAAGGGCGTCATCGCCGCCAGCGCCGGCAACCACGCCCAGGGCCTCGCCTACCACGCCGCCCGCCTGGGCGTGCCGGTCACCATCGTCATGCCCAAGACCACGCCCTTCGTGAAGGTGCAGCACACTCGCGACTTCGGCGCGACCGTGGTCATCGAGGGTGAGACCTATGACGACGCCAACGCCCACGCCCGCAAGCTGCGCGAAGAGCAGGGCCTGACCTTCGTCCATCCGTTCGACGACTACGACATCATGGCCGGCCAGGGCACGATCGCCCTGGAAATGCTGGAAGACGTGCCGGACCTGGAAGTGCTGCCCGTGCCGATCGGCGGCGGCGGCCTGATCAGCGGCGTGGCCACCGCGGCCAAGGCGATCAAACCCGACATTCACATCATCGGCTGCGAGCCGGCGATGTATCCGTCGTTCACCGCCAAGATGCGCGGCATCACCGCCCATTGCGGCGGCCAGACGATCGCCGAAGGCGTGGCGGTCAAGACAGTCGGCGAGCTGACCTATGGCGTCGCCCGCCCGCTGATCGACGATGTGCTGCTGCTGGAAGAGCCGCACATCGAACAGGCCGTGGCGCTGTACTGCAATGTCGAGAAGACCATTGCCGAGGGCGCGGGCGCGGCCTCGCTGGCGGCGCTGCTGGCCTATCCGGAACGCTTCCGGGGCAAGAAGTGCGGCCTGATCCTGTGCGGCGGCAATATCGACACCCGCCTGCTGGCCTCGGTGCTGACCCGCGAACTGGTCCGCGCCCAGCGCCTGATCAGCCTGCGGATCATCGGCGACGACCGTCCGGGCCTGCTGTCGACCGTGGCCCACGAGATCGGCGCGATGGGCGCCAACATCATCGAGGTCAACCACAACCGCCTGGCCCTGGACGTCCCCGCCAAGGGCGCGGAGTTCGACATCACCATCGAGACCCGCGACGCCCAGCACACGCAAGACGTCATGAACGCCCTGCGCGATAAGGGTTACCCGCCGCGGGTCGTCTAAAGCGGGTTATTCCTTAGGCTTGCCCGGGCCCAGGCGGTTCACGCCCAGGAGTTCGATGCGGAAGATCATCACGCTGTTGGCCGGGATCGGGCCCTTGTCCTGCGCGCCATAGCCCAGGGCCGGCGGCACGTAGAGCATCCACTCGTCGCCGGCCTTCATGCGCTGCAGGGCGATGACCCAGGCCGGCACCAGGCCGTCCAGCGGGAACACCGCCGGCACGCCGCGCTCGTAGCTCGAGTCGAACACCGTGCCGTCCAGCAGCTTGCCTTCGTAGTGGACCTTGACCTCGTCGGCCTTGGTCGGATGCATGCCGCCGTTCGCCCCCTCGCGCACCACCTTGTACTGCAGGCCTTCCGGCAGGGTGACGACGCCGGGCTCCTTGGCGTTCTTGGCCATGAAGTCGTCGGCGACGGTCAGGTTCTCCTGCGCCTTCTTGCTGGGTCCACAGGCGGCCAGGACGAGACCGGCGGCGGCGAGGGTGGCGAAGACAGCGCGGCGATGCATGGGAAGAACCTCGAACGATCAGGTCACCCAGCTAACACGGACCGCCCGGAAATCCATCTCCGTACCCGCATCATCAAGACTTGGCCGAGATTTCACGGAACAGTGGTGGCTTTCGCCCGCTGCCCCTCCTAGAAACAGCCTCCCAAACACCAGACGAGTTGCTCATGAAACCCGTTCGTAAAGCCGTCCTTCCCGTCGCCGGCTTTGGCACCCGCGTGCTGCCCGGCACCAAGACCACCCCGAAGGAACTGCTGAACGTCGTCGACCGGCCGATCCTGTCCTACATCATCGCCGAAGGCCGCGCGGCGGGCATCGAGCACTTCGTCTTCGTGACCGGCCGCAACAAGGGCGCGATCGAGGACTATTTCGACCACCAGGTCGAGCTGGAAGCCGCCTTGGCCGCCAAGGGCAAGACCGCCCTGCTCGACGAGCTGCTGGCCGAACTGCCCAAGCCGGGCGAGATGAGCTTCGTGCGCCAGATGGCCCCCCTGGGCCTGGGTCACGCGGTGTGGTGCGCCCGCGACATCATCGGCGACGAGCCCTTCGCCGTCATGCTGCCCGACATGGTCATGCACGCCCAGAAGTCCGCCCTTGCCCAGGCTATCGAGGCCTATGACCAGGTCGGCGGCAACATCGTCGTGGTCGAGCCCTGCCCCGAGGGCCAGGCCCACCAGTACGGCATCGTCGCCTTGGACGGCCAGGACGGCCGCCTGAACCGCATGACCGGCATGGTCGAGAAGCCGCCGAAGGGCACCGAGCCGTCGAACCTGTTCATCAGCGGCCGCTACATCCTGCAGCCCGAGATCTTCGACCTGCTGGCCAGCCAGGAAAAGGGCGCCGGCAACGAGATCCAGCTGACGGACTCGATGCTGAAGCTGCTGACCAGCCAGGACTTCCACGCCCTGGAATACGAAGGCGTCACCTACGACTGCGGCGACAAGATCGGCCTGCTGCGGGCCAATGTCGCCCTGGCCCTGGCCAATCCGGAGCTGGGCGTCGCCGCCCGCGCCGCCATCGAAGACCTGCTGAAGTAGGCCTCTAGGCCCACTCGGCCAGCACCTCGGGATCGTCCTCGGCGCGCTTCAGCGCCGAGGCGCCCTCCCCCAGCAGACGTCGCGCGGCCCATGCGGCCGCGCCGCGCACGACGGGCGCGGGGTCGGCCAGTAGCGGCTCGACCACCGCCATCAGCGCCGCATCGCCGCTGTTGCCGATCGCGTAGAGCACGTTGCGCACGAAGCGATCGCGGCCGATCCGCTTGATCGGGTTCTTCGAGAACAAAGCCCGGAATTCGGCGTCATCCAGCACCGCCAGTTCGGCCAGGGTCGGCTGGCGCAGCTCCTGGCGCGCCTGCAGCTTGGCCTCACTCGATAGCGACGCGAACTTGTTCCACGGGCAGACCGCCAGGCAGTCGTCGCAGCCATAGATCCGGTTGCCCAGCGCCGGCCGGAACTCGGCCGGGATCGGACCGGCCAGTTCGATCGTCAGGTACGAAATGCACCGCCGCGCATCCAGCTGGCGCGGAGCCGGGAAGGCCTTCGTCGGGCAGATGTCCAGGCAGGCGCTGCACCGGCCGCAGTGATCGACCTCGGCCTCGTCGGGCGGCAAGTCCAGAGTGGTCAGCACGCTGCCCAGGAACAGCCACGAGCCGAACTGGCGCGAAACCAGGTTGGTGTGCTTGCCCTGCCAGCCAAGACCCGCGCGCTGCGCCAGCGGCTTCTCCATCAGCGGCGCGGTGTCGACGAACACCTTCACGTCCTCGCCGAACCGGCGGTGCATCCAGCCGGCCAGCAGCTTCAGGCGCTTCTTGATGACGTCGTGATAGTCGTCGCCCTGGGCGTAGACCGAGATGGCCGCGTGGTCGCCGCGCGCCAGTTGCTCCAGCGGATCGATGTCGGGGCCGTAGTTGACGCCCAGCACCACCGCCGACTTGGCGTCGGTCCACATGGCGGTGGGGTGGGAACGCCGTTCCAGCGTCTCTTCCATCCAGCCCATGTCGCCGTGGCGCTCGGCCTCGACGAAGGCTTTCAGCCACTCGCCATTGGGCCAGGCTGCCGCCGCGTCGGCGAAGCCGCAGGTCGAGAACCCTAGCTTCAGGGCCTCGGCGCGGATCTCGTCCTTGATGCCTTGAGGCGTCAGCTCAGAAGTCGAGGTCGTCATAGTGCGCGGCCGGCGCGAGGCCGGGCCAGCGGTCGGCCAGGATCGGACGGAAGGCCGGCCTCGACTTCAGCTTCATGTACCAGGTCTTGGCGGTCTGGAAGTCCTTCCAGGGCACGTCGCCGAAATAGTCGATCACCGACAGGTGCGCGGCGGCGGCGAAGTCGGCGAGACTCATGCGGCGACCGGCCAGCCAGTCGCGGGTCTGCAAGAGGCCGTCGATATAGCCGAGGTGCATCTTCAAGGCCTCGCGGCCCTGGCGCAGGGCAGCCAGGTCCGGCGCGCCCATCCGCAGCAGCCGCTTCTCCATCTTCTCGTGCAGGAGGAAGCCGTTGACCTCGTTGTCGAACTTGCGGTCGAACCACTGCAGCAGGCGGCGGGCCTCGGCGCGTTCGCTGGCGTCTCGGCCCAGCAGGGCCGGCTCGCTCTCGGTCTCTTCGATATGCTCGAGGATGGCCCGGGTCTCGCAGACGACGAGGTTGCGCTGATGGCGGGTCTCGACCAGCACCGGCGGCATGCCCGACGGGTTCAGCGAGGTGAACTCCTGCGGCATTTCCCAGTAGCGGACCTGCACCTCGAGGAACGGCAGCCGCTTCTCGCCCAGCGCCAGACGCACCTGTCGCGAGGCGGGATCAAGCGGGAAATGGTGAAGGGTGCGTTCGACGCTCATGCCCAGGTGCGCTCAGGCTGCATCGAAAGAGCGATGCGCCGCTTTGCTTAACAAGAGATTGCCGAACGGGGTTTACCCAAGAAAAGCAGGCCTTTGTGCGGCGCTTTTGTTGGGGATCAGCTGTTCATGCGAGCAATCAGGTTCGTGGTGCTCTGGCCTTGCTTAAGCTCCGCCAGGACGACCTTGCCGCCATAGCCCAGCACGATGTCCGACCCGACCACCGTCTCGATCGTGTAGTCGGCGCCCTTGACCAGCACGTCGGGGTGGAAGGCCTTGATCAACTCCAGCGGCGTCTCTTCGCCAAACAGCACCACCAGGTCGACCGACGACAGCGAAGCCAGCACCGTGGCGCGGCCGCTTTCCTTCTGCACCGGACGGGTCGGCCCCTTCAGCTTGGAGACCGAGGCGTCGGTGTTGAGGCCGACGATCAGCCGGTCGCAGGCGGCCTTGGCCTGGCTGAGCAGCGAGACATGGCCGGGGTGGAGGAGGTCGAAGCAGCCGTTGGTGAAGCCGACCTTCAGGCCGCGCGCCCGCCAGCCCTCGACGATCGCCTTGGCCTGCTCGCGGTCGGCGATCTTGATCTCGCCCGGCTCGCCCTGGGCCGAGACCGCGACAGCGGTCAGTTCGGCGGCGGTGACGACGTCGGTGCCCAGCTTGGCCACCACCAGGCCGCCGGCCAGGTTGGCCAGATGCGCGGCGTCGGCGAGGCTCGCGCCCGCCGCCACGGCCAGGGCCAGGGTCGCGGCCACGGTGTCGCCGGCGCCGGAGACGTCGAACACCTCGATGGCCGTGGCGGGCAGGTGAACGTGGGGCTGGCCGCGCACCGACAGGGTCATGCCGGCCCCGCCGCGGGTGATCAGGGCCGCGTCCAGGCCCGGGGCCATGGCCAGGATCGCCGCGCCGGCGTCCTCGGAGGCTTCGTCGGTATTGTCGGTGACGCCCGTGGCCTCGGCGGCCTCCTTGCGGTTGGGCTTGATCAGGGTCGCGCCGTCATAGCGGGCGAAGTCGCGGCTCTTGGGGTCGACGATCACCGGCTTGCCGGCGGCGCGGGCGGCGTCGATCGCGCCGCGCACGACCTCGACCGTCAGCACGCCCTTGGCGTAGTCCGACAGCACCACGACATCGGCGGCGGCCAGATGCGTCTTGAAGGCGGCCAGCAGCGTGGCGGCGTCGCCGGGACCCCGGTCCTCGCGATCGACGCGCAGCATCTGGTGCGAGCCGGAGATGTAGCGGACCTTTTCTGTGGTGCGGCGCTGGGGATCGGCGACCAGCTCGGCCTCCAGGCCCGGCTCGGCGTCGATCATGCCGCGCAGGGCCGCGCCGGCGTCGTCCTTGCCGACCAAGCCGATCAGCACCGCCTTGGCGCCGAGGGCGGCGACGTTGCGGGCGACATTGCCCGCCCCACCCAGCATGGCGGTCTCCTTCTCGACCGCGATCACCGGCACCGGCGCCTCGGGCGAGATGCGATCGACCGCGCCATAGATGAAGCGGTCCAGCATCACGTCGCCGAGGACCAGCACGGTCTTGCCGGCGAAGGCGCGGGGGAGATGGGAGAGGGCGTCGTCCATAAGGCTTCCGTACTCTCACACGCTCTGGGAACTCAACCCTCGACGGATTGGGCGAACAGGCCGCCGTGCGGTTCGGCCTTACCGCGCGGGTCCGGGTGGATCAGGATATCGGCCGCCGGGAAGGCTTCCAGCAGGCGGTTCTCGGCCTCGACCATGATGGTGTGGGCCTCGGCCAGCGAGATTTCGGCGGCCAGGTCCGCGTGCATCTGCATGTGGATGTAGGGACCGGACGCCCGTGTCCGCAGCTGGTGGACGCCCAGGATGCGCGGGTCGGCGGTCGCCAGGGTCAGGATCTTGGCGCGGTCCTCCTCAGGCAGCTCGTGGTCCAGCAGCTGGTTCGAGGCGTCGCGGAACACGCCGATCGCCCCCCAGATCAGCCACAGCGCCACGACCAGGCCCGCCGCCGCGTCGACCCAGGACAGGCCCAGCCACGACGCCGCCGCCACCCCGACCAGCGCCACGGCGTTGGAGCCCAGGTCGGCGGCGTAATGCGCGCGGTCGCCGGCGATGGCGATCGAGCCGCTGGCCTTCAGCACCCGGCTCTGGGCAGTGATCAGGGCCAGGGTCAGGACGATCGAGACGATCATCACGATCACCCCGGCCAAGCCATGCTCGACCGGACGCGGATGGAGGAAGGCGTTGAACGCCTCGCGACCGATCAGCGCCCCGGAGGCGAAGACCAGACCACCCTGCATCAGGCTGGAAAAGGCCTCGGCCTTGCCGTGCCCGAAGCGGTGCTCGGCGTCCGGCGGCTCGGCGGCGTAGCGGACGGCGAACAGGGTGATCAGCGAGGCGACCAGGTCCAGCGCCGAGTCCGACAGCGAAGCCAGGATGGCCACGCTGTCGCTGGCCCGCCAAGCGATCGCCTTGACGATGATCAGCACGGTGGCCGTCGCCACGGACAGCAGCGCGACGTTGCGGGTGGCCTTCGGATCGGCGGCGGCGGACAGGGACATGTCCCTATCTACCGCAAGACTAAGCCGCCGCGCGAGCCTCCGGTCCGACATAGACCGACTGCGGCCGGATCAGGCGCCCGCCGGCCAGCTGCTCGCGGGCGTGGGCCAGCCAGCCGGACACGCGGCCCATGGCGAAGACGCAGGTGAAGCTGGACGGCGGCAGGCCCAGGGCCTCCAGCAGCAGCGCCGTGTAGAACTCGACATTGGTGTCCAGCGGCCGGTCGGGCTTGTGCTCGCGCAGGATCTCCAGCGCCGCCTGCTCGACGGCCTCGGCGAAGGCGACGCGGCCGGGCAGGCTCGGCGAAGCGCCGGCTAGCTTGCGCACGGCCGCCTTCAGGGCGTCGGCGCGCGGGTCGCGAACGCGGTAGATGCGGTGGCCGAAGCCCATCAGCCGGTCGCCGCGCGCCAAGGCCTTCTCCAGCCAGGGCCGAGCGTTTTCCGGCGTGCCGATCTCGTCCAGCATCTCGATCACCGGCCCCGGCGCACCGCCGTGCAGCGGGCCTTTCAGGGCCGACAGCCCGGCCAGCACCGCCGAAGTCAAGCCCGCGCGGGTCGAGGCCACCACGCGAGCGGCGAAGGTCGAGGCGTTGAGGCCGTGGTCGCAGACCGTGACCAGATAGGCGTCCAGCGCAGCGGCTTCGGCGTCGGTAGCGGGCGTCCCGCGCGTCATCCGCAGGATGTCGGCGGCGTGCGACAGGGCGGGATCAGGCGCGACCGGGCTCTCGCCCTTGGCCACGCGCAGCACGGCGGGGGTGAAGACGGCCGGGGCGGCGATCAACAGCAGGGCGGTCGGCAGATCGTCACCGTCCGGCAGGCGGGCCAGCAAGGCGCGCATGGCCTCGACCGGATCGCGGCGGGCCAGGCCCTCATCCAGGGCGGCGACCTCGGTGAAGGCGCGGACCCGGGCTTCGCCCAGGGCCGGGGCGAGGTCGGACGGCGCGTCCTCGAAAAAGCCGTCGAACAGCAGGTGCGCGGCCTCCTCGTAGCGGGTGCGGCCCGATAGGTCCTCGACGGCGTAGCCCCGGATCACCAGGCGGCCCCTGGCCCCGTCGACATCGGACAGAACGGTGCGGGCGGCGATGACGCCCTCAAGACCATCGGACATGTGCGGTCTCCTTTCGTGATGTCGAAAAGCGCTCGCAATGCTTGATCGTCAATCTTGATCAATATAATCAATCTATATGGCCGATTGGTTGGACGCGGATCAGGTTCTGGAACGGCTGGGGATCCGGCCGCAGACTCTCTACGCCTATGTCAGCCGGGGTCGGATCGAGGCCGCCGCCCATCCGCACGACCCGCGCCGCAGCCTCTACCGCGCCTCCGACGTCGCCGCCCTGGCCCAGAAGAAGGCGCGCGGCCGCCGCGCCGCCGACGTCGCCGCCGAGGCCATCGCCTGGGGCGAACCTGTGCTGCCCTCGGCCATCACCACCGTCGCAGGCGGCCGCCTCTGGTATCGCGGCCGCGACGCCGTCGAACTGGCCGAGCAGGGCCTGACCTTGGAAAACGTCGGCCGGCTGCTGCGCGGCGGCCATGGCGCGGCGCTGAAGTCGTCCCGCCGTCCGGAGCCACCGGTCGCCGACAGCGCGCGGGCGAGACTGTTCCAGACGCTGGCGGCCCGCGCTGGGCGTGAACCACCGGCCCGGGGCCGCGCGCCGCTCGCGCTCGCCATGGAAGCAGCCTACCTGCTAGAGGCCGTGGTCGACGCCGCCACCGGCCAGGCCGGCGAAGGCCCGGCCCATGCCCGTTTCGCCGCCGCCTGGGGCCTGGACGCGGCCGGGGCCGACCTTGTCCGCCGGACCCTGGCGCTGCTGGCCGACCACGAGCTGAACGCCTCGACCTTCGCTGCGCGAGTGGCGGCCTCGACCGGGGCGTCGCTATCGGCAGCTTGCCTGGCGGGGCTCTCGGCGCTGTCGGGGCCCCTGCACGGCGGCATGGCCGCGCGAGTCGAAGCCTTCGTCGAAGAGGCCGAGCGCCGCGACGCCGCCCACGCAGTGTCGGCGCGGCTGGCACGGGGCGCATCGATGCCCGGCTTCGACCATCCGCTCTATCCCGACGGCGACCCGCGCGCGGCGGCGCTGTTGGCGGCCTTCGAGGCCCCTCCCCTGCTGGCCGACCTCCGCACGACGACGGAGACTGCTACGGGGCTGTTGCCGAACATAGACTTCGCGCTGGTGACCCTGGCGCGGACGCTGAAACTACCCGCCGACGCGGCATTCATCCTGTTCGCCACCGCGAGGAGCGCCGGCTGGGCGGCGCATGCGATCGAGCAACTGCAGACGGGCCGGCTGATCCGACCCAGAGCGCGCTATGTCGGCGTCGCGCCGGAAGGCTACTCGCCCTCCTCCTCGTCATAGCCGACCAGCCGCAGCGCGCGCGCTGGCAAGCCTTCCAGCTCGCACCAGCGTTCCAGGGCCTCCTCGCGGCCGTGGGTGATCCAGACCTCGCCAGGGCGGAGCTCGCTCAACGTCCCCGTCAACTCATCCCAGTCAGCGTGATCGGACAAGATCAGCGGCAGCTCCACGCCCCGCTGCCTCGCCCTAGCCCGCACCCGCATCCACCCGGAAGCGAAGCAGTCGACCGGATCGGGGAACCGCCGCGACCAGCTGTTGGCGATGGCGCTAGGCGGGGCAATGATGATCTGGCCGGCGAAGGCCGCCTTTGGGCCGGACGACGTCGCCGGGGCCAGTGGGCCGAGCTCGACGCCATGGGCTTCGTACAGAGCGTTCAGCCGCTCCAGCGCCCCATGGACGAAAATCGGCTTGTCCCAGCCACCCTCGCGCAGCAGCTTGATCACCCGCTGCGCCTTGCCCAGCGCATAGGCCCCGACGATGTGGCAACGCTCGGGGAACTGCTCGACCGAGGCCAGCAGGCTCCTGATCTCGCCGGCGTCGTCGGGATGGCGGAAGACCGGCAGGCCGAAGGTCGCCTCGGTGATGAAGACGTCGCACGGCACGGGCTCGAACCGGGCGCAGGTCGGGTCGCGGCGGCGCTTGTAGTCGCCGGAGACCACCATGGTCAGGCCCTTCCAGCGCACCACCGCCTGGGCCGAGCCCAGCACGTGGCCGGCCGGGACCAGGGTCACTTCGACGCCATTGTGGGCGATCGTTTCGCCGTACGGGACGGCCTGGCGACGCTCGGTGAAGTCCTCGCCATAGCGGGTCGCCATGATCGCCAGGGTCTCGGGCGTGGCGGCTACCGTCCCGTGCCCGGCGCGAGCGTGATCGGCATGGCCATGGGTGATCACGGCCCGGTCCACAGGGCGGACGGGGTCGATATAGAAGTCTCCCGGCGGGCAGTAGAGGCCGTCCGGCCGGGGACAGAGAAGGTCTTCGGGCTTGATCACGTCTGGATATGACAACGCCTCAGGCGCTAAGCCTATCCACATGAGCGATCACGAGCAGACGAAACTCATCGCCACGGCGATGAACGAGGGCAGCCCGCAGGCCAAGGCGCTGGGCTTCACCACCCTGGAGATCGGCGACTCCGTCGCGATCCTCAAGGTCCCCTACCGGCCCGAGATCGTCGGCGATCCGGAGACCGGGGTCATCGCCGGAGGGGTGGTCACCACCCTGCTGGACCACGCCAGCGGCCAGGCCGTGCACGCGGCCATGGAGACCTTCACCTCGATCGCCACGCTCGATCTGCGCATCGACTACATGCGCGCCGCCGAGCCGGGGCTGGACGTCCTGGCCCGCGCCCACTGCTACAAGCTGACCCGCTCGATCGCCTTCGTCCGCGCAGTGGCGTACGACCGCGATCCGGAGGACCCCGTCGCCACCGCCCAGGCGACCTTCATGCTCGACAGCAGCGCCGGCAAGAAGCCGGGCGCCAACCTCAGGCCGCCGCGCGAGACGCGGGCCAAGACCGGGAGCGCCGGCCAATGAGCGAAGTCGACACCCGTCTGGTCTCGATGCTGGACTCCATCCCCTATGCCCGCTTCCTGGGGATCAAGGCCGAGCTGGCCGGCGACGAGATGACCGCCATCCTGCCCTTCGCCCATCACATCGTCGGCAATCCGATGCTGCCCGCCATCCACGGCGGCGTGCTGGGGGCGTTCATGGAGATGACGGCCTTGGCCCAACTGTCGGTGGCCGCGCCGATGAAGCGCCAGCCGCGCACCATCGACGTCTCGATCGAGTACCTCCGCTCGGGCCGGCCGCTGACCACCTATGCCCGCGCCAGCATCAAGAAGCTGGGCCGCCGCATCGCCAACGTCCACGTCGAGGCCTGGCAGGAGACACGATCCGCCCCCATCGCGACGATGCGGGGACTGTTCCTCGTCGCGCCTAGTGATGATTAATCGTCAGGGACCAGAACGATGGCCTCAGAGGATAATGTTTCCCGCGAAACTAAATTCCGCGACCACATTAATCCTCTGTAATGCCGATTAGGTGCGACAAAGTTTCTTAAATCGGCGTCATGAAGCATGAGTAACGTGCATTAACGAGAGTCAGCGCCTACATCTCTGGTCATCGGACGCCGCAACGGCGCCGAGACACAAAAACAGGGATCAAGACCATGACCATGAAGACCAACGCCGTCGCCGGTTTCGCCTCGCTCGTTCTGGCCGTTCTGCCGCTCGTCGTCATCGCCGGTTCGCTCGTCACGAGCTTCTAAGTGATCGCCGCGTAGACTCCGTCGGGCCGCCCGCAAGGGCCGCCTCGACGGAGATGGCGACAGACACAGCGACTAAGCTACCGAAGAATAAAGAGATTTCGCCGTCCGATGCAGGATGGCGTGGCGAGCCGCCAGACGATCGATATCCGCGTCATAGCCGCCGCCGATGACCCCGACCACGGGGATCTCAAGAGAAAGACAAGCGCCCAGGACATAGGCTTCCCGTCGCCCCAGACCGTCATCGGTCAGCGACAGGCGGCCCAGCTTGTCGTCCGCGTGCGGATCGACTCCCGCATTGAAGAAGACGATGTCCGGCCGGACGCTGCGCAGCAGCGCCGGCAGGATCTCCCCCAGCTTTTCCAGATACGCCTCGTCCCCGGTCCCGTCGGCCAGTTCGACGTCGAGATCACTGACGGCCTTGCGATGCGGGAAGTTCTTCTCTGCATGCATCGACAGCGTGAAGACGCTGGCATCGCCCTCGAAAATGCGCGCCGTGCCGTCGCCCTGGTGGACGTCGAGATCAACGACCAGGGCCTGGCCGATCGCGCCCTCCGCCAGCAGCCGCTTGGCCGCCACCGCCACGTCGTTGAACACGCAGAACCCCGCGCCACTCTCGGCCGAGGCGTGATGGCTGCCGCCCGCCGTGTTGCAGGCGATGCCGTGCTCCAAGGCCAAGCGCGCCGCCAGCAGGGTCCCGCCGGTCGCCGCCCTCGCCCGCGTGGCGACGCTGTCGGTATTGGGCATGCCGATCCGCCGGACCACCTCGGCGGGTAGCGACAGCTCGATCACGCCGCGCACATAGTCCTCGGTATGGGCCAGCCGCAGGGTCTCGACGTCGATGAACTCGGGCTTGGCAAAGCCATCCGGCCCCGGAACGCCCTCGGCCTCCAGCACCGAGGCCAGGCGCGAGAACTTGTCCATCGGGAAGCGGTGCCCGGCCGGCATCTCGGCGCGGAAGGCGGGGTGGTGGATGACGGGCGGGCTGCGGCGCATCGTCCCACGATGGGGACCCGGTTCGCCTGACGCAAGGTGACGTCTTGCGATGCAGCAAAACGAGGCTTATCGCACTGCGCCATGCAGACGACCGAGAACCTCGCCGACATCCTCGACCTCGAACCGATCGAGGTGAACCTGTTCAGGGGCGTCAGCCCGAACGACGGCTTCCCGCGCATCTTCGGCGGCCTGGTCATCGCCCAGGCCCTGCTGGCGGCCTACAAGACCGTGCCGGACCGGATCTGCCACTCGCTGCACGCCTATTTCATCCGCCCGGGCGACGTGAACGCGCCGGTGCTCTACGAGGTCGAGCGGGCCCGCGACGGCGGCACCTTCACGACCCGCCGCGTCGCCGCCATCCAGCACGGCGAGCAGATCTTCAACCTGGCCGCCTCGTTCCAGACGCCGGAAGACGGTTTCGAGCACCAGTCGGACATGCCCGACGCGCCCGATCCCGAGAGCCTGCCGACCGAGACCGAGTTCCTGAAGAGCCTGGGCGACCAGATCCATCCGAAGATGCTGGCCATTTCCGAGCGCCCGCGCCCCGTCGATGTGCGCTGGGTCGACATGCAGAACCCGGTCGCGCCGGTGAAGAAGTCGGGCACCAAGAACGTCTGGCTGCGCGCCAAGGCTCCGCTGGGCGACGATGTCCGGATGCAACAGGCCGCCCTCGCCTACGCCTCGGACATGGCGTTCATGGAAAGCGCCCTGCGCCCGCACGGCCTGATCTGGACGACGCCGGGCCTGCAGGCCGCCAGCCTGGACCACGCCATGTGGTTCCACCACCCGTTCAACTTCAACGACTGGACCCTGTTCGCCCAGGACAGCCCCAGCGCCTCGCAAGGTCGTGGCCTGGTGCGCGGCCAGATGTTCAGCCACGACGGCAAGCTGGTCGCCTCGGTCGCCCAGGAATGCCTGATGCGAGTTCGTAAGTAGCTCTAGGCGAGTTCGATCCGCGCCACGCCGGCGGCCGCCAGGCCCCGCAGCAGGGCGCTGGTCTGCATGCCGACGGTGAGCTCACCGGCCAGGGCCATGCGGATGGCCTCGGCCGCCGACACCCAGAGGGTCTCGATGCGTTCGCCGGGATCGTCCTTCGGCGCGGCCACGCGGACCACGTCTCGCACCAGGACGATGTGGGTGCGGTTGGTGTGGGTGCCGGCATTAGGCCGGCTCTCGCCGACCAGGCTGAGGGTCCCGGCGCAGCCCGTCTCTTCCAGCAGTTCACGCCCAGCCGCGGCGACCGGGTCGGTCTCGCCCGGATCCATGCCGCCGGCCGGCAGTTCGGTGGAGATGTCGCCCAGGCCGTGGCGATACTGGCGGACCAGCAGGACGTTATTGTCGGCGTCGAGCGCGACGATCTCGACCCAGTCGGGATATTCCAGGACGTAGTAAGGCGCGACCACCGCGCCCTCGTCGGTCACGCAGTCGTCGGCGCGCAGGCTGATCCAGCGGTCCTTGTGAATGTGGCGCGAGGCGGTGACCCGCCATTTTCCGTCCGACATCACCAAGGTCCTTTCGGAAATCAGTCCCGGTCGCCCAGCTCTTCGTCTTCGCCCTGGTTATCTTTTTCCGGCCCTTCCGGCTCGCCCACCAACGCGGGCGGGTCGGCCAGGATCAGGCCTTCGCCGATCTTGACCTCGGGCACGGCCGCCCGCGTGAACGGCAGGTACCAGGTCGGACCGCCCAGGTCGGGCGTGATCTCGAGGATGTCGCCGGCCCCGAAGTTCTGGACGCTCTTCACGCGGCCCAGCAGCACGTCGGTGGCGATGTGGCGGACCGACAGGCCCACCAGGTCGGTCAGGTAGAACTCGTCCTCGTCCGGGGTCGGCAGGGCCGAGCGGGGGACGTAGAGACGCAGGCCGCGCAGAGCGTCGGCGGCTTCCTTGGTCTCGACACCGGGACAGCGGCAGACGACGCCGTCCTTGGTCTTGCGGGCCGAGGCGATGGTCAGGGCGGGCGAGCCGTCCTGCCGTTTCAGCGCCTTGAAGGCCGCGATGCTCAGCGGGTCTTCGGTATAGGTCGCGATCCGCACCTCGCCGCGCACGCCGAAGCCGCCGGCCACGCGGCCGACCAGGATCAACGGATCATCGGGGGATACAGCCATCGCGCAGACAGAGTCGCGCCGCCGCCTCGGGAAGAGACGACGGCGCTGGAACCCTGATTAGCCTTCCGAGGCTTCTTCAGCCGGAGCTTCTTCGACGGCCGGAGCGGCAGCGGCGGCAGCGGCGGCTTCAGCGGCGGCGACCTTGGCGGCTTCGGCGGCTTCAGCGGCAGCGGCCTTGGCGTCGGCTTCGGCCTGGATGCGCTCTTCTTCGCGCTGGGCGCGCTCG
The DNA here is from genome assembly GCF_059415225.1 of Caulobacter sp. GW821-FHT10E02. Taxonomy (NCBI): domain Bacteria; kingdom Pseudomonadati; phylum Pseudomonadota; class Alphaproteobacteria; order Caulobacterales; family Caulobacteraceae; genus Caulobacter; species Caulobacter sp. GW821-FHT10E02. The sequence goes on along the minus strand of NZ_JBWKMV010000002.1, from coordinate 969,426 downwards.
GCGGTGCGTTCCTTGGCCTTCTTGCCCGGCTCGCCCTTTTGCGGGTTGTTGCCGTGGGTCCAGGCGACCAGGCCTTGGGCGGCCAGGAAGCGCGCGACGCGGTCGGTCGGCTGAGCGCCCTTCTTGAGCCACTCCTGGATCGACTCGACCTTCAGGGTGACGCGGTTGGCGTCGTCCTTCTTGAGGAGCGGGTTGTAGGTGCCGACCTTCTCGATGAAGCGGCCATCGCGCGGCGAGTGGCTGTCGGCGATGACGATCGAGTAGTACGGACGCTTCTTGGCGCCGCCACGGGCGAGACGGATCTTCAGCATATCGGTAGTCCTTGGTCTAAAGTTCTATTTCTTGAACGGGTTGAAGCCGGGCAGGCCCAGGCCGGAGAGAGGGTTGGGCTTGGCGTCGCCGCCGCCCCCGAGGCCCGGCAGACCGGGCAGCCCCGAGAGGCCTTGGCCCCCCGCTGCGTTGGGATCGGGCTGGGGCATCTTGCCGCCGCCCATGTTCTTCATGCGGGCCATATCACCGCCGCCCATCATGGCGGCCATGCGAGCCATGCCCTTGCCGCCGTCCTTGGACATGGCCTTGAACATGTCGGCCATCTGGCGGTGCTGCTTCAGCAGGCGGTTGACCTCGGCCACGTCGACGCCCGAACCAGCGGCGATGCGGCGCTTGCGCGAGGCCGCGAGAATGTCGGGCTTCTTGCGCTCTTCCTTGGTCATCGAGCCGATGATCGCCTGCTGGCGACGGAAGATGCTGTCGTCCACGCCGCTCTCGGCGATCTGCTTCTTGACCTTCTGGACACCGGGCAGCAGGCCCATGATGCCTTCCATGCCGCCCAGCTTCTGCATCTGACGCAGTTGAGCGGCGAGGTCGTCCAGGTCGAACTTGCCCTTGGCCAGCTTCTTGGCCATGCGCTCGGCTTCGGCCACGTCCAGGTCGGCGGCGGCCTTCTCGACCAGGGCGACGACGTCGCCCTGACCCAGGATGCGGCCGGCGACGCGGCGGGCGTCGAACACGTCCAGCTGGTCGATCTTCTCGCCGGCGCCGAGGAACTTGATCGGCAGGCCGGTGACGTGGCGCATCGACAGCGCCGCGCCGCCACGACCGTCGCCGTCCGCGCGGGTCAGGATCAGGCCCGTCAGCGGCAGGCGCTCGTGGAACGCCTTGGCGGTGCGCACGGCGTCCTGACCGGTCAGGCTGTCGGCGACCAGGATGGTCTCGGACGGCTGAGCGATGCGGGCGATTTCCGCCGCCTCGGTCATCATCGCCTCGTCCAGCGTGGTGCGGCCGGCGGTGTCGAGGATCAGGACGTCGTAGCCGCCCAGCTTTGCCGCCGTCATGGCCCGCTTGGCGATGTCCGTGGCGCTCTGGCCCGGGACGATCGGCAGGCTCTCGACCTCGACTTGCTTGGCCAGGGTCGCCAGCTGTTCCATGGCGGCCGGACGACGGGTGTCCAGCGAGGCGACCAGCACCTTCTTGCGCTCGGTCTTGGACAGACGCAGGGCCAGCTTGCCGGTGGTGGTGGTCTTGCCCGAGCCCTGCAGGCCGGCCATCAGGATGATCGACGGCGGGTTCAGCGCCAGGTTCAGGCCCGTCGGGACCTCGCCGCCCAGCATGTCGACCAGACCGTCATAGACGATCTTGACCACCTGGTCGGCCGGCTTGACCGAGCGGATGACGGCTTCGCCGGCGGCCAGTTCCTTGGCCTTGCTGATGAAGTCCTTGACGACCGGCAGGGCGACGTCGGCCTCGAGCAGGGCCACGCGGACTTCGCGCAGCGCCTCGTCGATGTCCTTCTCGGACAGCACGCCGCGACCGCCAAGACGTTCGAAGACGTCGGAAAGTCGCTCTGTAAGGCCGTCGAACATGTCGAACCCTGTTGAATACCCTGGAACGTGACGCGTCACGTTCCGACTCTTTGTCTTGCTTCGGTCTGTTCGAAGAACAGACCGGGGTCCAAACGCAATCAGCCCCCATGGACGATCACGTCGATGGGGGTCCTCGCCGTCCTCGTCCGGATGGATCCTGCGCTAACAGGCCGGGGTCGTGACGGTGGAGGCGCTGCTGATAAAGCGCCGGAAGCCGGGGCTTATGCACAGAAAAGGGCGAGGAGTCAAAGGGGGCGGCCTCCAGGGCCGCCCCGGGGGTATGGGTCAGGCCGTGCCCAGGAAGTCGCGCTTGCCGACCTCGACGCCGTTGTGGCGCAGGATCGCGTAGGCCGTGGTGATGTGGAAGAAGAAGTTCGGCATCGCCTGGCCCTGCAGATAGTCCAGGCCCTTGAAGGTGTAGGTCTCGCCGCGACGGACCAGTTGGACGTCACGGTCGTGGCCGCCTTCGAACGCGGCGACATCCAGGCCTTCGACATAGGCGATGGCGCGATCGACGCGGGCGATCAGCTCGGCGAACGAGGTCTCGACGTCGTCCCAGGCCGGAACCTCCTGCGCGGCCAGGCGCGCGGCGCCGCCCTTGGCGAAGTCGGTGGCGATCTGCACCTGGCGGATCAGCGGGAACATGTCCGGGTAGAGACGCGCCTTCAGCAGGCCTTCGGGGTCCCACTTCTTGGCCTCGACGAGGTCGGCGGCCTTGGACAGGACGCCCTTCAGACCCTTCAGGCCCTGGATGAACACGGGCACGCTGGCCTGGTGGATCGAGATCGACATGGGAAGCTCCGGGAAGACGAAGCGCCTAGATAGGCGTGTCGCGTGACGACCGAAAGCGGAACGGTTAGGCCAAGCTGTGGGTTTTACAGCCTCAGAATTCCAACCGATGAGGTTCCGCCATGAAAGTCAGTGACGCCATGACCAGCCAGGTCTCCGTCGCCCGTCCCACCGACAGCATCCGCCAGGTCGCCGAGACCATGGCCAAGGTCGATAGCGGCGTGGTGCCGATCGTCGAGAACGGCAAGGTGCTCGGCCTGGTCACCGACCGCGACATCGTCCTGCGCGTGGTCGCCGAAGGCCGCAGCTTCGACAGCGCCATCTCGGACGTGATGTCCGACGGCGATGTGCTGAGCGTAAAGGAAGACGACATCCTGGCCGACGCCACCGCCAAGATGGCCAACAACCAGGTCCGCCGCCTCGTCGTGCTCAACGACTCCGGCAACCTGACCGGCATCCTCTCGTTGGGCGACGTGGCCAAGGACTACGGCGCCAAGCAGGTCGGCAAGACCCTGGAAGAGATCTCCCAGGAGCCTGGCGACGCCGCCCACTGAAACCGTGGGTTTTATCGATTTTGATAACAATAATAAGTTGTGATATCTCTAGGTTCGCGCCATCCGAGCGCGAACCAAAAGGGAGGTATCCATGTCCAAGCTTTCCAACCTGGCCGGCGTCGCCGCGACCGTCATCGCCGGCCTCGGCTCCACCGTGGTCCTGACAGCCGCGGCTCCGGCCATGGCCGCCAGCGGCTTCCAGAACACATGCTCGAACATCTCGTTCGCCTATGATGCGTCCAGCACCGCGACGATCACGGCTATGTGCCTGAAGGCCGACGGTTCGGCGAACGGCAGCCGTCTGGTCCTGCTGGGCATCTCCAACCAGAACGGCAAGCTGGTCCTGGGCAGCGGCCCCAGCAGCTTCCAGAAGAGCTGCGGCAGCATCACGATCAACACCAGCGCCAGCGGCGCGACCTTGTCGGCCCTGTGCCGCAACTCGGGCGGCGCCGTCAGCTCCAGCAGCGTGCCGCTGAACATCGGCAACAACAACGGTAATCTCACCTACTGAGACGGCCCTGGTCGGTTCACAAAGCTTGCGACAAGAAAAGAAAAAGGGCGGCCCCGCGAGGAGCCGCCCTTCGTCATTCTAGGATCGAGGTTCGCTTAGACCAGCGAGCTGTCGATGGCCTTGCAGGCTTCCATCAGGCCCTGGACCGACGCGACCGAGGCGGCGAACATCGCCTTTTCGGCTTCGTTGGTTTCGAACTCGACGATCTTCTCGGCGCCGCCGGCGCCGATGACCACCGGCACGCCGACATACAGGCCGTCCAGGCCGTATTGGCCGGTCAGGAAGGTGGCGCACGGCAGGACGCGCTTCTTGTCCTTCAGGTACGACGTCGCCATGGCGATCGCCGATTCCGCCGGGGCGTAGAAGGCCGAGCCGGTCTTCAGCAGGGCGACGATCTCGCCGCCGCCCTTGCGGGTGCGCTCGACGATGGCGTCCAGCTTCTCTTGCGTCAGCCAGCCTTGCTTGACCAGTTCCGGCAGCGGCAGGCCGCCGACCGTCGAGTGACGGACCATCGGGACCATGTCGTCGCCGTGACCGCCCAGGGTCCAGGCGTGGATGTCTTCGACCGACACGCCGGTGGCTTCCGACAGGAAGTAGGCGAAGCGGGCCGAGTCGAGGACGCCGGCCATGCCGATGACCTTTTCCTTCGGCAGGCCCGAGAACTGCTGCAGCGCCCAGACCATCGCGTCGAGCGGGTTGGTGATGCAGATAACGAAGGCGTTCGGGGCGTGGGCCTTGATGCCTTCGCCGACGGCCTTCATGACCTTCAGGTTGATGCCCAGCAGGTCGTCGCGGCTCATGCCCGGCTTGCGCGGCACGCCGGCGGTGACGATGCAGACATCGGCGCCGGCGATGTCGGCGTAGTCGTTGGCGCCCTTCAGGGCCACGTCCTTGCCGAACACGGCCGAGGCTTCGGCGATGTCGAGCGCCTTACCCTGCGGGGTGCCTTCGGCGATGTCGAACAGGATCACGTCGCCCAGCTCTTCGCGAGCGGCGATGTGGGCCAGGGTGCCGCCGATCATGCCGGCGCCGATAAGGGCGATCTTCGCGCGAGCCATGGGGTCTCCATCAAGGCTGTGGACAGTGGAATGTCGGGGCGCGGTCTAGACCCGTCGCGGCTCAGTCTCAAGCCCTCTTTCCGGTTTCGCTGCACTGCGGCAAAGTTGTCCGGATAACGATAAGAGGAACCGGGGATGAGCAAGACCGATCCGGGCCATTTCTTCGAGGACTTCCGCCTCGGCCAGAGACTGGTCCACGCCACGCCCCGGACGGTCACGGCCGGCGACGTCGCGCTGTACACGGCGCTTTATGGACCCCGCTTTTCGCTGTTCTCATCTGACGAATTCGCCCGTAGCTGTGGCCTTTCCGCCGCGCCGGTCGATCCGCTGATCGCCTTCCATGTGGTGTTCGGCAAGACCGTGCCGGACATCAGCCTGAACGCCGTCGCCAATCTGGGCTACGCCGAGGGTCGCTTCCTGGCGCCGGTGTTCCCCGGCGACACGTTGAGCGCCGTCTCGGACGTGATCGGTCTGAAGGAAAATTCCAACCGCAAGACCGGCGTCGTCTATGTCCGCACGACCGGAACGAACCAGCGCGGCGAGGCGGTGCTGAGCTATGTGCGCTGGGTGATGGTGCGCAAACGCGATCCGGAGGCGCAGATCGCCGAGCAGGCGGCCCCGACCCTGTCGGCGGCCGTGGCCCCGGCCGACCTCACGGTCCCTGAGGGTCTAAACTTCAGCGGCTATGACTGGGACCTGGCCGGCGCGCCGCACGCCTTCGAGGACTATGCGGTCGGCGAGACCATCGATCACGTGGACGGCATGGCGGTCGAAGAGGCTGAGCACCAGATGGCCACACGCCTCTGGCAGAACACGGCCAAGGTCCATTTCAACGCCTTCGAGCGAAGCAAGGACCCGTCCGGCAAGCGCCTGATCTATGGCGGCGTGGTGATCTCGACGGCCAAGGCGCTGTCATTCAACGGCCTGCAGAACGCCGGGCTGATCCTGGCGATCAACGGCGGGCGGCACGTGGCGCCGTTCTTCGCCGGCGGCACGGTGTTCGCGTGGAGCCAGGTGCTGGACAAGGCCGACCTCGGCTCGGTCGGCGCCCTGCGCCTGCGGCTGGTGGCGACCAGGGATCGGCCCTGCGACGACTTCCCGGACAAGGATGGCGACGGCGCGTACAATCCGGCCGTCATTCTCGACTTCGACTATTGGGCGGCGGTTCCGAAACGTGGCTGATTTCAACCTGGACCCGGCCTTCGTCGCCACCTCGCACAAGGTCGCCGACCTGCCGCTGTGCGAAGTGCGCCTGCATGACGACGCCCGCTATCCGTGGCTGGTGCTCATTCCCCGCCAGCCGGACCTGCGCGAGATCGAGGAGCTGGACACCGCCCATCGCATCCAGCTGATGGAGGAGATCGTCCTGGCCGGGACCGCCGTGCGCGCCATCGGGGCGGCGCTAGGGCTGTCGATCGACAAGCTGAACGTCGGGGCGCTGGGCAATGTCACCGCCCAGCTGCACGTCCATGTCGTGGGCCGCCGCAAGGACGATCCGGTCTGGCCGGGTCCGGTCTGGGGCCACAGCCCGGCCGTCGCTTACGCGGACCTCGCGGCCCCGATCGCGGCGGCGCGCCAGGCCCTCAAGCCCTAGCGCTTCTTCTTTTTCGCCGAGCTCTTCTTCGCGGCAGACGCCTTGCCCTTCTTGCGGGCGACCGCCTTGGCCTTGCCGCTCTTGCCCTTCTTCAGGGCCGAGGCCTTGCCGCCCTTGCGGGCCGCGGCGGCGCACTTGGCCTTGGCGGCCTTCAGCGCCTTGCCCTTCTTGCCCTTGGTCGAGCAGGCCGGCGCCGAAGCGACCGGCGCAGCCGGACGGGCGACCACGCGCGGCGGCCAGACATAGGGGCCACGGCCCTGCGACTCGTAGCCGGGCGGGGCCTGCGGAAGGATGTGCTCGGCGCTGACCGCCTGGGTGACACCGTTCTCGACCAGCTCGCCCGACCAGCGCTCATAGCCGGCCGGCCGCAGGGTCAGCACCGAGGACTGGCCGCCCTTGGGGCTGAAGCGCACGACGACGTCGCTGCCATCGCGGCGCAGGTCGTCGATCAGGCCCGTCGAGCCCACGGTCCCGGGGCGACGGACGTCCCGCCAGGCGCCTTCCAGCTCGCCATAGCCGCCGGCCTTGTCGACGATCTGCAACGCATAGAGCTGGCCGCCCGTGGTCGAAGCCACGTTCCAGCCGCCGTCCAGAGGGCCTTGCAGGTTCTGGGCGGCCGCGATCGAGCCCTTGACCCGCAGCTCATAGACCTGGGCCTTGGTCAGCTCGCCGCCGGCGGGCGCCTCGGGCTCGGGCGGCGGGATCGGCAGGATGGTGGCGCGGTGCTTGGGCGCGGGCTTGTTGGCGGTCTCGGCCGTCTCCTCGTCGACGGCCTGACCGCTCTGCGAGATCAGGTCGGCCATCGGGTCGAGGGCCTGAGGGATCTGCGAGGAATCCAGGGCCGGCGCGGCCTCGGACGCCGTGGCCTGCGGCGCATCGGCGGCTGGCGCGGGGACGGTCGGCGGCGCGGCCTGGGTCCCGAAGGTCGGCACATAACCGGCGGGCGGCGCGGGCGCCGGAGTCTGCTGCGCCAGCGCGGGACTGGCCATCAAGACGACGGAAAGAACGATAGCCCGCATAGAAACCTTCGACTGCCCCTTAAGCCTCGGCCGCTCGTGCCGAAATGGCCTCCGCCACCGCGACAAGACGCTGTGCCTGCGACAGATGCAAGCGTTCGGCCATCTTGCCGTCGACCCGCAAGGCTCCCTTGCCAGCATTTTCGGGCGCGTTGAAGGCGGCGATCACCGCCTGGCTCCAGGCGATTTCCTCGGGCGAGGGCGAGAACACCCGGTTGCAGATCTCCAGGTGCTTGGGATGGATCAGCGTCTTGCCGTCGAAGCCGAAATCCACGCCCTGGACGCAGACGGCTTCCAGCGCCGCCAGGTCCTCGATGTCGTTATGCACCCCGTCCAGGATGGTCAGGCCGTGGGCCCGCGCCGCCGCCACCGACAGGGTCAGCAGCGGCAGGAACGGCGCGCGGTCCGGCGTCTGGCGGGCCCGCATCTCCTTGGCGAAGTCGTTGACGCCCATCACCCAGGTCGACAGCCGCGTGCCGTGCGTGGCGCCGGCGATCTGCCACAGATGGAAGGCGGCCTTGGCGGTCTCGATCATGGTCCACAGCCGCGTATGGGGTGGCGCGGAATTCAGGCGCTGGTCGTAGAGGCGCACGTCGTCGGCGTCGTTGATCTTGGGCACCAGCACCGCGTCCGGCCCGGCCTGGGCGGCGGCGTGCAGGTCATCCGCGCCCCAGGGCGTGTCGAGGCCATTGACCCGGATCACCACCTCACGCGCCCCGAAGCCGCCAGCCTTGACCGCCGCCACGGCCGCCTCGCGCGCCGCCGGCTTCATCTCCGGCGCCACGGCGTCCTCAAGGTCGAGGATGATCACGTCGGCGTCCAGGGCGCGGGCCTTCTCCACGGCCTTGGCGTTGGAGGCCGGCATGTAGAGGGCGCTACGACGGGGGCGAATAGCGGTGTCGGTCACTGGAAGTCCCTGCTCTTCTCGCTTCGGCCGCGACCCTAGTCTAGGATCGCCGCATGAGCACCACCCGGTACGACAAGAGCGCCAAGAACGTCATGGGCGGCGAGCTCTCGCCCTGCTCCATGGACCCGGTCACCGGCTTCTACCGCAACGGCTGCTGCGAGACGGGTCCGCACGACCTTGGCCTGCACACCGTCTGCGCGGTGATGACCGACGACTTCCTGGCGTTCTCCAAGGCCCAGGGCAACGACCTCTCCACGCCGCGTCCGGAGCTGGCCTTCCCGGGCCTGAAGGCCGGCGACCGCTGGTGCCTGTGCGCCGGCCGCTGGAAGGAAGCCCTCGACGCCGGCATGGCCCCCCAGGTGGTGCTGGACGCCACCCACGAGGAGATGCTGGCGGTGGTGACCCTGGGCGTGCTGAAGGACCACGCGGTGGCCTAGCCGAACCGCGCCTTGGAGAGCGCCACCGCATCCGCGCCACCCGGGAAGTGCAACCGCCCCTTGGTGTCGGCGATGGCGTCCCAGACGGCTTCGGCGACGTCGATCTCGCGGGTGGTCATCGACGGCTTGGCGAAGCCCTGGAAGATCGGGCCGGCGAAGTCGGCATAGGCCGGCGGGATCAGGTCCTCGACCTTGACGTCGGTGTTCTGGGCGAAGCGGGTCGTGGGGCCGTAGCCGGGCTCGACCAGCTTCACGCGGACACCGAAATGGCCCAGCTCGTGGGCCAGGGAGCCGGTGAAGCCCTCAATGGCCTGCTTGCTGGCGGTGTAGGCGGCGGCCAGGGGCATGGCGGCCAGCGTGACCGACGAGGTGACGTTGACGATCACCCCGGCGCGACGTTCGCGCATCCGCGGGATCACCGCCTGGCACATGGCCATGACGCCGAAGGTGTTGGTGTCGAACACCTTGCGGATGTGGGCCATCGGCGTGGCCTCGAACGCGCCGACGACGCCGATGCCGGCATTGTTGACCAGGGCGTCGATCGGCCCGGCGGCGTCGAGCGCCGCGGCGATGCTGTCGGGCTGGGTGACGTCCAGGGCCAAGAACCGCAGATGCGGCGACGCCGGCAGGACACTGGGGTCGGGCCGGCGCATGGTGGCGATGACGTTCCAGCCGTTGGCCAGGAAGTAGCGGGCGGTCTCGAGGCCGTAGCCGGAAGACGCGCCGGTGATCAGGATGGTTTGCATGGGGACCTCCAAGGGATTGGACGGTCTCCTCAATAGGCGCGGTAAGTCGGACGATCGATATTCAGAAGTCCGAGATTTGTTTCAGGTCGTCCAGATTACGCCGCGAGGCTCCGCGCGAACCGGCCCGGCGAGCAGCCCTGGCGCTTGCGGAAGGCGGTGCTGAAAGCGCTGGCGGACTCGTAGCCGATCTCGCCGGCGATGGTGTCGAGGGTCTTGGCTCCCCCGATCAGGGCGTTCTTGGCCAGCGCCATGCGCCAACGCCCCAGATACTCGATCGGCCCGCAGCCCAGCACTTCGCCGAAACGGGCAGCGAAGGCCGAGCGCGACAGCCCCGCGATCCTGGCTAGGTCCGCGACCGTCCAGTGAGCCCGCACGTCGGCATGGAGGGCGCGCAGGACCCGGGCCAGGGCCGGGTCGCGTAGGCCGTTCAGCAAGCCGGCCTGCGCGTCGTCGCGGGCCACGCCCTGCCAACGAAGAGCCTCGACCAGCAGCACCTCCAGCATCCGCTGCAGGATCATGTCCTTGCCCGGCTCGTCGCGGGCGCACTCGTCCATGATCAGGCTGATGACGCGACCCAACCGGTCGGCGGGTCCCTCGGAGGCGGGGATGTGGATCATGCGCGGCAGCAGGGCCAGCAGCAGCGGGGCGTTGACCCGCTCGATGCCGAACGCGCCGCCCAGGGACTGAAAGTCCGCCTCGCCCTCCTGCTCGCCATGGCGGACGGGGATGCTCGACGGCTCACGCAGCTCACCTGTGCCGCCAGGGTGGCTGCTCAGGGTGAAGGCCGGGGTCGAGGGCAGCAGCAGGAAGTCGCCCTGGTCCATCCGGAACGCCGGCTGGTCCTCGAAGGCGATCCAGCATTCGCCCTTCAGCACGATGGTGAAGCCCGGCGCGTCATGGGCGGCGTAGCGCACGCCCCAGGTCCCGCGCCCGGTGATCGGCTTGGAGATGACCGAGTTCGGCCGAAGCAGGGCGATGACGTCGCTGAGCGGATCCATCTGGACGATCGAGACTGAAACCAGCTCCGATCATCATCGATCATCTCGGAGACGTCTACTCCTCCCGCAGCTCCAGCGCCGTGAACGGGGCCTGGCCGCGTTCGATGCGGATCAGGTCCAGCACCCCGACGATCTGGCGCGAGCGCCAGTGGCTGAGGAAATAGCCGAGCGGGCCCAGGGTGATCATCGCGCCGATCTGGATCGCGGCCGTGGTGTGCTCGCGCAGAAGACCCATGACGCTGTCGCCGGCCAGGTCGGCCGCCAGGGCCGTGATGGTCAGCGGCAGGGTCAGGTAGCCGATGACCACCGCTCGCAGCAGCTGCTCCTGGCGGCGGGCGTTGAGGTTGGCCAGGGCCGACAGGGCGTCGAAGCGGGCGTCGTCGACGTCCTTCAGCAACTCGAAGGTCTTCAGGGTCGAGGGGTTCCTGCGGAAGCCGCTGACGAAGTCGACGCCGACATAGCCCCAGGCGCCCGGCGTGTAGAAGGCTTCCGGCAGAAGGCTCCAGCTCGGGAACAGACGCTTGAGCTTATCCCACAGCACCCAGACGTCGTTCGTCGTCGCGCTTCCCGATGTGTCGCTCGCCATGCCTGCCCCAGACTCAACCTATGGGAAGGTCTAAGCAGCCGGCCTTGGGATGTCGATCCCGCTCAGGACTTCGACGACAGGTCCGGGCGCGAGGCGAGGAACGCCGCCTTCTCTTCGGGCGTCAGCACCTTGGCGGTCTTGCGGCGCACCACCTTCGGGGTGGGGCGGGCATAGGCGCCGGCGGTCACCGCGGGCTTGAGGTCGGCCAGGCTCTTGATGGGCGGCTTCATGTCGTTCCCCCGGTTGCGGATAGAGTCTAGGCGGCGATCCGTGACGGCGGCAAGACAGCCTTACCGCGCCACGCTGGCCCGCGCCCGTTTCAGGCCCGGACGGGCGGCTGGGGCCGTGGCCTCGTTCTGCTCCAGGGCCGCCAGCAGGTCGGCCTTCACGGCGTTGACCTTGCGGGTCTCGGTCAGCTTCCCGCCCTCCGGCGTCTGGACGTAGAAGGCGTCGACCGCCCGCTCGCCATAGCCGTCGATATGGGCCGACTGGATGGAGAGGCCGTTGTCGGCCAGGGTCTTGGCCAGGGCGTGCAGCAGACCGGGACGATCCCGGCCCGAGGCCTCGACCACGGTGGCGTCGTTGGAGGCCTCGTTGTCGATGGTCACGGTCGGGGCGATGGCGAAGGCGGCGGCGCGGGACAGTTCCGAGCCCCGGCGCGGCTCGACGCCCAGCGGCTCGCCCTTGCCGGCGGCCTCCAGCGCGTCGGCCAGGCGGCGGAGAGCCCGGGGGTTCTCACAGCCGAACGGCGCGCCGGTGACGTCCTGGACATAGAACACGTCCAGCGCCTGGCCCTGGCGGGAGGTGAAGACCCGCGCCCCGACGACATTGCCGCCCAGGGCCGAGATGGCCATGGCGAGATCGGCGAACAGACCGCGACGGTCCTTGGCGGCGACCACGATCTCGGCGGCATTCTGGCCCGACTGCACACGCCCCTCGGCGGCGGCCCCGCCCTGGATGGCGGCGCGGCGGGCCAGGGCGGCGTGCTCGAACAGCTCCTCCTGCGGGAAGGCGCTGAAATAGGCGTTTTCCATCGCCGACACCCAGCCCTTGGCGGCCGGATCGATCTCCAGCAGCGTGGCGCGGGCGTTCTCGGCCAGGCTCTCCTGGTGGCGCAGGACATTGGCGGCGGCGTCGCTGCCGCGCCCGCCCCGGAAGACCGCCTCGGTGGCGTTGTAGAGTTCGCGCAGCAGCTGGCCCTTCCAGCCGTTCCACACACCCGGGCCCACGGCGCGGATGTCGGCGACGGTGATGACCAGCAGCAGGCGCAGGCGCTCAGGGTTCTCGACGATGCGGGCGAAGGCGGCGACGGTGCCGGGGTCGGAGACGTCGCGCTTCTGGGCGAAGTCGCTCATCACCAAGTGATGCTCGACCAGCCAGGCGACCAGCTCGACCTTGGCGCGGTCCACGCCCAGCCGCTCGCAGGCGCTGCGGGCGGCGCGGGCCCCGGCCTTCTCCTGGCCGCCCACCCCGCCCTTGCCCGTGTCGTGCAGCAGCATGGCCAGGAACAGGGCTTCGCGGTCCTCGATCAGCGGCATGATGGAGACGGACAGCGGATGGTCCTCGACCAGTCGGCCGGCGGCCATGTCTCCGATCACGCCGACGGCCCGCAGGGTGTGCTCGTCCACCGTGTACGAGTGGTACATGTTGAACTGCATCTGGGCGACGACGCGGCCGAATTCCGGGATGAAGCGGCCCAGCACGCCGGCGTCGTTCATCAGGGTCAGGGTGCGGTAGCTGCGCTTGCCCCGCGCCAGCAGGTCCAGGAACGCCCGGCAGGCCTCCGGCGCGCGACGCACCTTCGAGGTGATCAGGCTCAGCGAGCGGGTCACGGCCGTGAAGGCGTCGGGGTGGAGATCGAGGTCCCGCTCGTCGGCGATCTTGAACAGCCGGATCAGGTTGACCGGATCGGCCTCGAACACCTTGGGCCCGTCGATATTGAGGCGGCCGTTGTCCTCGAAGAACCCCTCGACATCCAGCGCCTTGCGCTTGGGCCGACCGCCCGGCAGGAACCGCGAAATGCCCTTGGGTTCGTTCTTGAAGTGCTCGGCTTCCAGCTTGGCCGAGAAGGCGCGGGTCAGGGCCCCGACCTCCTTGGCGATCAGGAAGTAGCGGCGCATGAAGCGCTCGACCGCTGGCGCATCGCCCCGGTCGCCATAGCCCATGCGGCGGGCGATCTCGGGCTGCAGGTCGAAGGTCAGGCGCTCTTCGGGCCGGCCCGTCGTGAAGTGCAGGTGGGCCCGCACGGCGTGCAGGAAGTCGAAAGCGCGGATGAAGGCCTTGGTCTCGCGGCCCGAGAACACCTCCATCTTGAAGACGTCCTCGGGACGATCCACCGGATGCAGATATTCGGCGATCCACATCAGGGTGTGGAGGTCGCGCAGGCCGCCCTTCCCTTCCTTGACGTTGGGCTCGACCATGTAGCGGCTGGTCCCGGCCCGCGCCTGGCGGTCGTCGCGCTCCTTCAGCTTGGCGGCGACGAACTGGGCGCCGGTGCCCTTCATGACGTCGTCGCGGTAGCGCTTCTTCAGGTCGGCGGCCAGGCGCTCGTCGCCGGTCAGGCGGCGAGCCTCCAGGATCGAGGTGCGGATCGTGAAGTCTTCCTTCGAGAGGCGCACGCACTCCTCGATGGTCCGCGAGGCGTGGCCGACCTTGAAGCCCAGGTCCCACAGCGCATACAGCATGAACTCGATCACGCTCTCGGCGTGCGGCGTCTGCTTGTAGGGCCGGAGGAACAGGAGATCGATGTCGCTGAACGGCGCCAGGGTGCCCCGGCCATAGCCGCCGACGGCCAGCAGGCACAGGCGCTCGCCCTCGGTCGGGTTGCGGGCCCGGAACACGTGGACCGTCGTGAAGTCGTAGAGGGCGGTGATCACCTCGTCGGTGACGCCGCTGATCAGGCGGGCGGTCTCGACGCCGCTGGCGCCGTTCTCCAGCCGCTCCTTGGCGATCATCCGGCCGCGGAACAGCGCCTGCTTGAGGATCTCGATGGCCCGCGAGCGCTGCTCGGCCTCGTTGCCGATGGAATCGAGGGCGGCGGCCGACAGTCGGGCCCGCAGGGCGTGTCCGTCGACGACGTGTTCCAGGCGGGTGGGGCGAAGGCGACGGGGCATGATGGAGATATGGTTACTCTCTAGGCCCTGAGCAGACCCTTAAGACGATAGAGCGCCTCCAGGGCCTCGCGGGGGCTCATGCCGTCAACGTCGAGATCGCTCAGCGTATCCTCGACGGCGCTCGGCGCCGCTTTGACGAGCACGGGCGCGGCGGCCTGACTCACCGCGAACAGCGGCAGGTCGTCCAGCTTGGCCGGCGACTGGTCCTTGCTCTCCAGGCGGTCCAGCACCTCGCGGGCGCGGAGCACGACAGGGTTGGGCACCCCGGCCAACTTGGCCACCTGCACGCCGTAAGAGCGGTCGGCCGGACCCGGCGCGGCCTCGTGCAGGAAGACCAGATCGCCGTTCCACTCCTTGGCCCGCAAGGACAGGTTGGAGACGAAGCTCAGCCGCTCCTCCAGCGTCGCCAGCTCGTGATAGTGCGTGGCGAACAGGGCGCGGCTCTTGTTGGTGTCGTGCAGGGCCTCGGCGCAGGCCCAGGCGATGGCCAGACCGTCATAGGTCGCCGTGCCCCGGCCGATCTCGTCCAGAATCACCAGGCTGCGCGGACCCGCTTGCGTGAGGATGGCGGCGGTCTCGACCATCTCCATCATGAAGGTCGAGCGGCCCCGAGCCAGGTCGTCGCCGGCCCCGACGCGGCTGAACAGGCGATCGACGACGCCCAGGCGGAAGCTGGCGGCGGGTACGTAGCAGCCCGACTGGGCCAGGATGGCCAGCAGGGCGTTCTGGCGCAGGAAGGTCGACTTACCGGCCATGTTCGGGCCGGTGACGATCGACAGCCGCGCACCGGTCTCGCCCGAGGCGTCCAGGCAGCAGTCGTTGGGGGTGTAGGGGTCGCCGGCCCGCTTGACGGCGGCCTCAACCACCGGGTGACGGGCGCCCTTGGCGTCGAAGGCATAGGACGTGTCGACCTGCGGCCGCACCGCACCGGAATCTTCCGCCCACTCCGCAAGCGCGGAGGCGACGTCCAGGCGCGCCAGGGCCTCGGCGGCGATCTGGATGGCGTCGGCCTGGGTGCGGGCCAGCTCGCGCCAGTCCTCGAAGGCGGCCACCTCCATGGCCAGGGCGCGCTCGGCGGCCTGGGCGATACGGGCGTCCAGATCGGCCAGCTCCACCGTGGTGAAGCGCACCTGGTTGGCCAGGGTCTGGCGGTGGATGAAGGTGGCGTTCAGCGGCGGCTGGAACAGCGGGTCGGCCTTGCCGGCCGTGGCCTCGACGAAATAGCCCAGCACGCCGTTGTGACGGATCTTCAGCGGCACGCCGCTCTCGGCCATCAGCTGGGCCTCGAGGGCGATGATCACCTTGCGGCTATCGTCACGCAGGCCGCGCGCCTGGTCCAGTTCCGGCCGGATGCCGGCGGCGACGAAGCCGCCGTCGCGGGCCAGGGCCGGCAGGTCGGGGCCGAGGCCCTGCTCCAGCACGGTCAGGAACTGCGACAGGCCCTCGTGCAGCGACGGGGTCAGGGCCTTGAAGGCGTGCTCCAGCTCGAACGGCGGGGGCGACAGCGGATCGGGCGAACCACCGGCCATGCCGGCCAGGCGCTCGCCAACCTTCAGGGTGTCACGGAGACAGCCGAGATCGCGCGGACCGCCTCGGCCCAGGGCCAGGCGCGACAGGGCGCGGGCCATGTCGCCGGAGCCCTTCAGCACCTCGCGCAGGCGCTGGCGCAGTTGACGGTGCTCGACGAACCACTCGACGGCGTCCAGGCGCTGGTCGATGGCGGCGACGTCCAGCAGCGGCCGGGCCAGGCGCGAGGCCAGCATCCGCGCGCCGCCGGCCGAAACCGTGCGGTCGATACAGGCCAGCAGCGAGCCATTGCGGTCGCCGGTCTGGGTGCGGTCGACCTCCAGGCTGCCGCGCGTGGCCGGGTCGATGGCCATCACGTCGGCGTCGGCGGCGCGACGCGGCGCACGTAGGGCCGGCAGCTTGCCGGCCTGGGTCATTTCCAGATGGGCGGCGATCAGGCCCAGGGCGCCGATCTCGGCCGGCGTCAGGCCGCCGAAGCCGTCCAGGGTGTCGACGCCGTAGAGGCGCTTCACGCGGGCTTCCGAGGCCTGCGGCTCCGACAGCGCCGAGGGCATCGGCTGCACCAGGCCGCCGCAGATCTTCAGGGTCTGGGACAGGCTGTCGTCCGACAACAGCCTGTCGGCGACCAGGGTCTCTGACGGGGCCAACGCCGCCAGGATCGCGGCGACGGCCTCCTTGGCCACGGCGAAGACCTCGACCTCGCCGGTCGACAGCTCGACCGAGGCCACGGCGGCTTGCCCCGCGCGGATGGCGACGGCCGCCAAGCGGTTGGCGCCGCGGGCGTCCAGCAGGCCGTCCTCGGTCAGGGTGCCCGGCGTCACGACGCGGACGATGTCGCGGCGAACCACCGACTTGGAGCCGCGCTTCTTGGCCTCGGCGGGGTCTTCCATCTGCTCGCAGACGGCGACCTTGAAGCCCATGCGGATCAGCTTGGACAGATAGGCCTCGGCCGCGTGCTGCGGCACGCCCGCCATCGGGATCGGCTGGCCGCCATGCGTGCCCCGGAACGTCTGGCTGATGCCCAGAGCGGCGGCGGCCTTGTAGGCGTCGTCGAAGAACAGCTCGTAGAAATCGCCCATGCGGAAGAAGATCAACGCATCGGGCTGCCGCGCCTTCATCTCGAAGAACTGCTGCATCACCGGCGTCGCGCCGGTGGGGTCGAGAAGGTGCGCAGGGGTCGGCGTGGCGTGGGCGTTCATGACGCCCGAAACTACAGAGCGTCGCGACTCCCGTTAAGGGGCGGCGTTAAGGAAATGCGGGGATGAAACGCCCTAAATCGGGCGCGGCGACGAGGAAAGGTTAATTCCCCGTGACCTCTTCCCAGAAGCGCTTGGCCTTGCCGACGAAGTTGGCCGACTTGGGGTTCTGCTTTTCGCCACACAGGCCGGCCAGTTCGCGCATCAGTTCCTTCTGACGGGCGGACAGGTGGGTCGGGGTTTCGACGAAGAGTTCGACCACCAGGTCGCCGCGCTGGCGGCTGCGCAGGGACGGCATGCCCTTGCCCTTGAGGCGGACGGTCTTGCCGGTCTGGGCGCCTTCGGGGACGGCGACGGTGATGCGGCATTCGCCGTCACAGGTCTCGCCGCCCAGCAGGCACGGAGCTTCGATCTCGCCGCCGAGGGCGGCCGTGGTCATCGGCACCGGCACGGTGCAGAGCAGGTCGAGACCGTCGCGCTCGAAGAGCTCGTGCGGGGTCACCGACAGGAAGATGTAGAGGTCGCCGCGCGGACCGCCGCGCGCGCCCGCGTCGCCTTCACCCGCCAGGCGGATGCGGGCGCCGTCATCGACGCCGGCCGGGATACGGACCGACAGGATGCGCTCGCGGCGCACCTGGCCATGGCCGTGGCAGTTGGTGCAGGGGTCGAGGACCAGACGGCCCGAGCCGCCGCAGCGCGGGCAGCCGCGCTCGACCGCGAAGAAACCTTGGGTGGCGCGGACCCGGCCGGCGCCGCCGCAGGTGCCGCAGACGGTGGGGTTGGTGCCAGGCTTGGCGCCCGAGCCCTCGCAGACCTCGCAGGTCATCGCGGCGGGCACCTTGATCTCGACCTCGGCGCCGGCATAGGCCTGCTCCAGGGAGATCTCCAGGTCGTAGCGCAGATCCTGGCCGCGCTGGGGACCGTTCGACTGGCGGCGACCGCCGCCGAACATTTCACCGAAGACGTCGCCGAAGACGTCATTGAAGATGTCGCTGGTGTCGAAGCCCTGGCCGCCGAAGCCGCCCGCGCCGCCGCCTTGCTGACCGTTGACCCCGGCATGGCCGAAGCGGTCATAGGCCGCGCGCTTCTGCGGATCGGAGAGGACCGAATAGGCCTCGTTGATCTCTTTGAACCGACCGGTGGCGTTCTCGCAGCCGCCGTTGCGGTCCGGGTGATGTTCCATCGCCAGTTTGCGGAACGCGGACTTCAGACCAGCGTCATCGATGGTCCGGGTCACGCCGAGGATTTCGTAATAGTCGCGCATCGTCAGCGTCTGGCGCCCAAAAGGCCCACGAAAGTGGCGTTGATGAAGGAAGAGGTGGGATAGCACGCGGCCCGGCGCAAGGCGTCCTCGGGCGAAGCGGCAAGAGGTCGCGGCCGCGGAACAGGTCTGTCGAGCATGTTCCGCGGCGCGCGCATGGCGATTAGTTCGCCGGCTTGTTGTCGTCGACTTCTTCGAACTCGGCGTCGACGACGCCATCGTCCGCGGCCTCGGCGCCGTCAGCGCCTTCGTCCGAACCCGACTGGGCGGCGTACATGGCCTCACCCAGCTTCATCGACGCCTGGATCAGCGCCTGGGTCTTGGCCTGGATGGCCTCGACGTCTTCGCCTTCCAGAGCCGTCTTCAGCTCGGTGAGGCCGGTCTCGATCGCGGTCTTTTCAGCCGCGCCGACCTTGTCGCCGTGCTCGGCCAGGGCCTTCTCGGTCGAGTGCAGGATCGCCTCGCCCTGGTTCTTGGCCTCGACCAGCTTCTTCTTGGTCTCGTCCGCGGCCTTGTTGGCCTCGGCTTCCTTGACCATGCGCTCGATGTCCGCGTCCGACAGGCCGCCATTGGCCTGGATGCGGATCGAGTGCTCCTTGTTGGTCGCCTTGTCCTTGGCGTGGACCTGCACGATGCCGTTGGCGTCGATGTCGAAGGTGACTTCGATCTGCGGGATGCCACGCGGCGCCGGCGGGATGCCGACCAGGTCGAACTGACCCAGGACCTTGTTGTCGACGGCCATCGGGCGTTCGCCCTGGAACACGCGGATCGTCACGGCCGACTGGTTGTCGTCGGCGGTCGAGAAGGTCTGCGAGCGCTTGGTCGGGATGGTGGTGTTGCGTTCGATCAGCGGGGTGAACACACCGCCCAGGGTCTCGATGCCCAGGGTCAGCGGGGTCACGTCCAGCAACAGCACGTCCTTGACGTCGCCTTGCAGCACGCCGGCCTGCACCGCGGCGCCCAGCGCCACGACTTCGTCCGGGTTCACGCCCTTGTGCGGCTCACGGCCGAAGAAGTCCTGCACCGCCTGCTGGACCTTGGGCATGCGGCTCATGCCGCCGACCAGGATCACTTCGTCGATGTCGCTCTTCTTCAGGCCGGCGTCCTTGAGGGCCTGTTCGCACGGACCGATGGTGCGGGCGATCAGGTCGTCGACCAGGGCTTCCAGCTTGGCGCGCGACAGCTTGATGTTCAGGTGCAGCGGGCCCGAAGCGTTCATGCTGATGAACGGCAGGTTGACCTCGTACTGAGCCGTCGACGACAGCTCCTTCTTGGCCTTTTCCGCCTCTTCGCGCAGACGCTGGAGGGCCAGCTTGTCCTTGCGCAGGTCGACGCCCTGCTCCTTCTTGAACTCGTCGGCCAGGTAGTCGACGATCCGCAGGTCGAAGTCTTCACCGCCCAGGAAGGTGTCGCCGTTGGTCGACTTCACTTCGAAGACGCCGTCGCCGATTTCCAGGATCGAGACGTCGAACGTGCCGCCGCCCAGGTCGTAGACGGCGATCTTCTTGCCGTCGTTCTTGTCCAGGCCGTAGGCCAGGGCCGCCGCGGTCGGCTCGTTGATGATGCGCAGGACTTCCAGGCCGGCGATCTTGCCGGCGTCCTTGGTCGCCTGACGCTGGGCGTCGTTGAAATAGGCCGGGACGGTGATGACCGCCTTGGTCACGGTCTCACCCAGGTGGGCTTCCGCGGCTTCCTTCATCTTCTGCAGGATGAAGGCCGACACTTCCTGCGGGCTGTAGTCCTTGCCTTGGGCTTTCACCCAGGCGTCGCCGGTCGGGCCCTTGACGATCTCGTAGGGCACCATGCCCTTGTCCTTCTCGACCACCGGGTCGTTCGCGTTGCGGCCAATCAGGCGCTTGATCGCGAAGAGGGTGTTGGTCGGGTTGGTCACCGCCTGGCGCTTGGCCGGCTGACCGATCAGGCGCTCGCCGTCTTCCTGGAAAGCGACCACGGAGGGGGTCGTGCGAGCGCCTTCGGCGTTCTCGATCACCTTCGGGTTCTTGCCGTCCATGATGGCCACGCACGAATTCGTGGTGCCCAGGTCGATGCCGATAATCTTGCTCATTTTGGTACCTGTTCGCTCCTTAAGGCGGACGGTGGACTAGGGCCTTCTCGGAAGCGCCCCGGTTTTTCTCGTTCCCGTCCCCGATGGGTTCGTACGTTTACGGTTGGGTCCACATCCTGTTCCGTCGGCGAAAACCGAGCGGGCAAAATGCGTTGTGCGAAGTTGACGAGCCCGTCAACCCCGCTTCGAAGCCGGATATGGGGGATAGGGTACAGGGCGCAAGGCCATAACCCCATCCCGCGAGGGGGATTCTGGCTTCTAGACAAAGAAAAATGGCCGCACCCTTTCGAGCGCGGCCATGAAAAATATCGTGTTATCCAGGATTTAGCCGTTCTTGGCGACCCAGGCCGTGATCGCGGGCAAGCGCTGTTCACGGATCTTGGCGCGGTTCAGCACCGAGACGGCCGCCTTGTCGCCTTCCTTGCGCGAACCCTCGGCCAGATTGGCCGCGGCCCAGGCCTTGATCTTCTCGGCCGTGGCCGGGTTCGACGAGCCAGCCCCCAGGCCCGGGATGAACCGGGTCCGCGACGTGGAGTCGACCTTCTCGTTGACCTTGTCCTTGTTGGCCACGGCCCAGTCGAAGGTCATGTCCGGGTGCGAGCCGGCCACGCGGCTGATCATCGAGCTGGACATGGTCTCGCCCGGCTCCGACGTCAGGGCCAGTTCGAGCGCCTTCTTGGCCAGGGTCTCGTCCTCGGCCGAGGCCAGCAGCGAGAAGAGCTGGGCGCGGATCAGCGGGGTCTTCTCGGCCAAGGCCTGGGCGTGGATGTTGTCCCAGGTGGCGGCGTCGGCCTTGCGGGCCACGACGCTGAGGATGGTCTTGCGCAGGGCGCCGGGGATGGCCGACGGGTCGGTCTTGTCGGCGTTGAAGCGGCGGGTGGCCTCGGCCACGACGTCCGGATCACCCAGGCCGCCCAGCGTGCCGATCAGCTCGCCGCGCAGGATGGCGATGCGGTCGGCCTCGCCGGCTTGCGCGCTCCAGCCGACCTTGGCCAGCAGCGGGCGCAGCTTGGCGATGGCCAGCTTGCGGAACGCGGCGCGCTCGGCGGGCATGCCCTGGTAGTAGCTGTCGATGGCCGAATAGACGCCGGCGATCTTGGAGAACACCTGCGGATCGGCGTTGTCGGGCGTGGCCTTGGCCAGGTCGAGGAAGTCGGTGGCGGGCTGGTAGCCGGCCAGGCCCATCGACCAGGCGTCGCTCATCACGCCCAGCTGGTCGATCGCCGGCAGCTTGGCGAAGTTCTGGACGATGCCGGTGAAGCGCTCGGGACCGTACTGGGTGCGGAAGTAGCCGGCCTGGCCGGCGTTCACGACCACCGGGCCGCAGCCATCGACCGTGACCGAGCCCTTGCCGCCGGTGACCAGGGTCTTGGCCTCGCCACCGCCGACGGCCTGGACGGTGACGGGCACGCGCCACAGCAGCGGCTTCTTGCCCGGCATGTCCTTGCTGAACTCGGACTGGGTCAGGGTCAGGGTCGTCTGGCCGGCCGCGCAGGTCGCCGCGTCGACGGTGATCAGCGGCACGCCAGGCTGCAGGGTGAAGTCGTGGGCGATGGCCAGGATCGGCTTCTTGGCCGCGCCCTCGACCGACGACCACAGGTCGTCGCTGACCGTGTTGCCGTGGGCGTGCTTCTTCATGTAAACGCGCACGCCGTCGCGCCAGGCGTCATGGCCCACATAGCTTTCCAGCATGCGGATGACGGCCTCGCCCTTCTGGTAGGTGATGGCGTCGAAGGCCTGGCTGGCCTGCTCGACGGTGGTCACGTGCTGCACCACCGGGTGGGTGGTCGACAGGGCGTCCAGACCCATGGCGTATTCACGGCCGCCCACGGCGTTCAGGGTCGCGTTCCATTCGGGGTGGAAGTGCTCGGTCGCGCGGCCTTCCATCCACGAGGCGAAGCCCTCGTTCAGCCACAGGTCGTCCCACCAGGCCATGGTGACCAGGTCGCCGAACCACTGGTGGGCCATCTCGTGGGCCACGGTGGTGAAGACGTCCTGTTTGTCGGACTCCGTCGAGATCTTCGGGTCCAGGTTCATGGCGTATTCGAAGTAGAAGATCGCCCCCCAGTTCTCCATGGCGCTGAAGAACTGGCTGCGGCCCGGGGCGGCGATGTTGTCCAGCACCGGCAGCGGGTACGGGGTGCCGAAATAGTCGTTGTACCAGGGCAGGATGTCGGCGGCCGACTTCAGCGCGAACGCGGCCTTGGGCGTGTCGCCCTTCTTGGTGACCACGCCGACATCGACGCCGGCCGACTTGACCGAGGCGCGATCGAACTCGCCCAGGCCGAAGAACAGCAGGTAGGTCGACATCTTCGGCGAGGTGGCGAACTTCACCAGGGTCTTGCCGTTGCCCAGGTCCTTGGACGAGGCGATCGGCATGTTGTTCAGGGCCATCTGGCCGGTCGGGATCGTGGCCTCGACGCTGTAGGTGGCCTTGTAGAACGGCTCGTCCCACGAGGGGATGAAGCGCCGGGCGTCGCTGTTCTCGAACTGGGTGTAGATCGCGCGCTTCTTGCCGGTCTCGGTCTCGTAGTCGAGCGCGAACAGGCCGGCGGCCTGGGTGTAGATCTTGCCCGTATAGTCGAGGGCCAGGACGTACTTGCCCTTCGGAAGGGCCTTGGCGAACGTGAAGCTGGCGGTCTGGGCCTCGTCGTCGACCTTGACCTTGGCGGCGCCGACGCCGGCGATCTCGGCCTTGGAGAAGGCCAGGTCAGCGGCCTGGAGGGTGACGGTGGTGGTGGGCTCGACGACCTCGATGGCGATCTTCACGCTGGCGCTGAAGGCCATCTTGTCGGCGTCGGGCGTGAACGACAGGTCGTAGTGCGAGGGCCGGACGTTGCGCGGCAGTTGGGTCGTCACGGAGGCGAACGTCGCGCCCTTCGAGCCAGCCTGGGCGGCGACGGCCGCCGGCTTGGCCTTGGCGGCGGTCGCGGCGGAAACATTCCCAGCGGCGAACAAAATCACGGCGACGGCCGCGGAGGACATAAGACGGCGCATGTACGGTCCTGATATGGAAAAATAGTCCGGCCCCCTCGCCGGAAGCGCAAACCAACACCTTCCGTCCCTATGGCGCGTCTTAAATTTCAGTAATGTTTCAACCCCTCTCCGTCGTTCCGGGTTTCGACCTCTGGCCTGGCTTGCTGGACCCTTCGGCCCAGGCCGCGCTGGTCGACGCCGTCATGGCGGCGGCGCAGGTCGCGCCGTTCGCGCACTACGGCACGGCCTATGGCAAGGCGATGAGCGTGGGCATGACCGCCTTCGGGCCGCTGGGCTGGACCAGCGACGCCAGCGGATACCGCTACGCCGAACGCCATCCGGGCACGGACCAGCCCTGGCCGGCCATGCCGACCGCCCTGCTCGATCTCTGGAAGACGCTGGGTGATCCGGACACCCCGCCGGACTCGTGCCTGATCAACCTCTATCGCGGCGACGCCCGCATGGGCCTGCACCAGGATCGCGACGAGGCCGACCCGGCCTTTCCGGTGCTGTCGATCTCGCTGGGCGATACGGCGGTGTTCCGGATCGGTGGCACGAGCCGCAAGGACCCGACGCGGAGCCTGAAGCTCGCCTCGGGCGACGTCTGCCGGCTGTCGGGGCCCGCAAGGCTGGCCTTCCACGGCGTCGACCGCATCCTGGCGGGCTCGTCGAGCCTGGTCCCCGGCGGCGGCCGGATCAATCTCACGCTCCGCAGAGCGCGCTAGGCGTCCTCGTCCTCCAGCGCCTCGCGCATGGCCTTAAGCGCGGCCTGCAGCCGTCCCTGCGGCGGGCCGCCGACGCTGGAGATCAGCACCTCGACCCCCGGGGCCACCTGATAGCGGTGCACCGGCTGGGGCACGTTCCAGCGCGCGTGGAAGCGCTCGGCGATCTCCAGCCGCTCGGTGCGGCCGCTCCAGACGGCCAGGGCGCTCTCGAAGCCGGCCGGGCGTCCCGCCAGCTCGACCTCCAGCTCGCGCAGATAGTCGCGGATGGTGTCTAGGTCGTTGCCGGCCTGCTGCATGGCCCGGATCAGCCGCAGCCGCGTCAGGTGACTGTCGTCGAAATTGGCCCCGCGCCCCCGCGCGGCCGGCGGCGGCAACAGGCCCTCGGCCACATAGTAGCGGACGGTGCGCTCGGAGACGTCGCACAGGGCGGCCAGATCCCGGGCCGTGTAGCGGGGCGGATCGTCGGACATGGCGATATACTGACACCATAGTGTCGAATTTCAACTGTCTCTTTTCAAAACGAACGACGCGTAGTCTCTTGGCCGCATGGCCCACGTCCTGATCCCCCTGCCCGCCTTGGACTTCGACCCGACCGAGGCTGCGGTCAGCTGGTCCGTGCTGAAGGCGGCGGGCCACCGCATCACCTTCGCGACGCCGGACGGCACGCCCGCCCAGGCCGATCCGATCATGGTGTCGGGCCGGGGCCTGGATCCCTGGAGCCCGATCCCGATCCTTGGCCAACTGAAGCTGTTCGGCCTGCTGCTGCGCGCCAACGCCGACGCCCGCCGGGCCTATGCGGCGATGTTGGCTGACGCGGCTTATCAAGCGCCGAAGACCTGGGCAGGACTGAGCATCGACGACTTCGACGGCCTGCTGCTGCCCGGCGGTCACCGGGCGCGCGGGATGCAGCCGTATCTGGAGAGCCCGGACCTTCAGCGCCTGGTCGCCCAGGCCTTCGCCGCCGACAAGCTCGTCGGCGCCATCTGCCACGGCGTGCTCCTGGCCGCCCGCAGCCAGGCCGCTAACGACCGCTCGGTCCTCCACGGCCGCAAGACCACCGCCCTGACCTGGAAACAGGAGAAGGCCGCTAGCGCCATCGCCCATCTGGGCCGCTTCTGGGACCCGGACTACTATCGGACCTATGTGGAGCAGCCGGGCGAACCGGAGGGCCACATGTCCGTCCAGCACGAGGTCACCCGCAACCTCGCCTCGCCCGCCGACTTCCTGGACGTGCCGGCCGATGATCCGCAATTCGGCAAGAAGACCAACGGCCTGGCGCGGGACACCGCGACCGACGCCAGCCCGGCTTTCGTCGTCCGCGATGGCAACTACGTCTCGGCCCGCTGGCCGGGCGACACCCACACCTTCGCGCGGACGTTTGCCGAGTTGCTCCCCCAATGAAAAAGGCCGCCCCTTTCGGAGCGGCCTTTCCAATTCAAACCTCTGAACCCCTAGAGATCAGCCGCGCAGCTTGCGGGTGATCACTTCCAGGTCGTGGTTCAGGGCGCTGTCCTCGGCGCGCAGGGCCTCGATGCGGCGCACGGCGTGCAGGACGGTGGTGTGGTCGCGACCGCCGAAGCGACGGCCGATGTCCGGCAGCGAGCGCGTGGTCAGCTGCTTGGCCAGCCACATGGCGGCCTGGCGCGGACGGGCCACGGCGCGGTTGCGGCGCTCGCTGAGCAGGTCGGCCTGCTTCATGCCGTAGTGCTCGGACGTCGCCTTCTGGATGTCGTCGATGGTGATGCGCTTCTCGCCCGACCGCAGGTGCGGACGCAGGATCGCCTGCACCTCGTCCAGGGTCATGCGCGACAGGCCTTCGCCAGCGCGAGCCGACAGGGTGTTCAGCGCGCCTTCCAGCTCGCGGACGCTGTCGGTGAAGCGGTCGGCCAGGAACTGCAGCACGTCCGGACGCATGGTCGGCTCGAAGCCGTGGGCCACGGCCAGGGTCTGGATCTTGCGCTCCAGGATGCCCAGGCGCAGCGAACGGTCGGCCGGTTCCAGGCCGCAGACCAGGCCCGCCGACAGGTGCGAGCGCAGGTGGGCGTCCATCTCGGTCATGGCCGACGGCGGACGGTCCGACGAGAACACGACGCGGCGGCCTTCCTCGACCAGGGCGGTGAGCGTGTGGAACAGCTCTTCCTGGGTCGACTGCTTGCCGGCGATGAAGTGGACGTCGTCGATGATCAGCAGGTCGGCCGCGCGCAGCTCTTCCTTGAAGGCCGCCGTCTGGCGATCCATCAGGGCGCGCACGAAGGTCGACAGGAAGCGCTCGGCGGTGAGATAGACCACGCGCTTTTCCGGCGCGTTGCGCATGGCTTCCCAGGCCAGGGCGTTCAGCAGGTGGGTCTTGCCGAAGCCGTAGGGGCCGTGGAACAGCACGGGATTGAAGTGGCCGTCGGCCCAGTTGGCGATCCGGCGCGCCACGGCGTGGGCGAACTCGTTGGCCGGACCCGGGACGAAGGTCTCGAAGGTGAAGCGTTCCTGCAGGCCTTGGGTGCGCGGCGACTTGGCGCTCGGCGCCATGGCGGCCGGCGTGTCGCTGGACACGGGCAGGACGATCTCGATGGGTTCGGCGGCCTTCGGAGCGGCTTCGACATAGGCGACGCCCGAACCGACTTGCGCGGCCTCGAACTCCAGGCGCGACTTCAGGTCGATACGGCGACCGGTCGCGTCGTTCGCGGCCCACAGTTCACCGATACGACGCCAGGCGCTGCGACGGATCCAGTCGCGGGCGATGCCCGTCGACGTGACCAGAACGACATCACCGGTCGAGGCCTCGCGCAACATCGCCGGAGCGATCCACGACCCAAAGGCCGCATCGCCAAGCTCGCGCTTCAGGGCCACGCACACTTTCGACCAGACGCTCGTCGCCGGCTCGCAAGCCGCCGTCGAAATCGCCGCCGAGAAGTCCTGGCTGGCCACCCCGCCCTTCATCGTCATTCGTCCACCGCCTCGCACAAAAACAACCGCCGCTACCATTCCTGCCGCCCGCCCCCCAAAGGCGTACGGCCGGTTCACTCAACGCACACAGGTTCTTACCCGGCGAACGCAATGGGTCCGCCGCCGCCTTGTTTTTTTCAAGACTGGAGAAGCGCTGAGACGCTTAAACTAGCCACCGGCCCCCGCCGGTCAAACGGAAAACTTGCGTCCGAGCCCGGATATTTCTGTTGACTCGCGAGAGCCCCTCGCCCGGCAAGGGAATAGCTAAGCCAGCTACTCAGATCACAGATTGCAACGGCAGGAATAGCGCCTTGGATTCAAAGCAAAAGCCGACCAGGCGGACCTGATCGGCTTCTGTAAATACTTGTAATCGTTGGACGAACGGCGTTCGTCCAGAATCTGGACTAGGCCGCGGCCTTATCCAGCTTCTTCAGACGGGCAGCCAGACGCGACACTTTGCGCGAGCCCGTATTGGGGTGAACCACGCCCTTCGAAACCGCGCGCATCAGCTCCGATTGAGCCTCCACGAAAGCGGCCTTGGCGACGGCCACATCGCCCTTGGCGATGGCGTCTTCGAACTTGCGCAGGAAGGTGCGCACGCGCGAGCGACGGGCGGTGTTGACTTCGGTGCGGCGGGCGATCTTGCGGATCGCTTTCTTGGCGCCGGGATTATTGGCCATTAGGTCGGACCTTCAAACGGACAGCCACGCGGCGACCGCGAAGCAGGGAAAACAGAGCGCGCGGATATACGGGAAGCGCTGGCCGGGGTCAACGGTCCACAGGCAGGAATCCTGCGGGCCATTTTGGCGCAATCGATTACTCGCCTTTGAATGCCGGCTTACGCTTCTCGACGAACGCCGACATGCCTTCCTTCTGGTCCTCGAACGCGAACAGCGAGTGGAACAGCCGCCGCTCCAGCGCCACGCCCGTCGTCAGGGTCGTCTCATAGGCGGCCTCGACCAGTTCCTTGTTCATGGCCACGGCCAGCGGCGACTGGCCCGCGATCTTGGCGGCGATGGCCAGAACCTCGTCGATCAGCGTGTCGGCCGGGAAGATCCGCGACACCAGGCCCGAGCGCTCGGC
This sequence comes from Caulobacter sp. GW821-FHT10E02, assembly GCF_059415225.1. Classification (NCBI taxonomy): domain Bacteria; kingdom Pseudomonadati; phylum Pseudomonadota; class Alphaproteobacteria; order Caulobacterales; family Caulobacteraceae; genus Caulobacter; species Caulobacter sp. GW821-FHT10E02. The sequence goes on along the minus strand of NZ_JBWKMV010000002.1, from coordinate 941,482 downwards.
TTCTTCCGCGCCCATCATCCGGCCGGTCAGGATCATGTCCATGGCCTTGGACTTGCCGACGAAGCGGGTCAGGCGCTGGGTGCCGCCGATGCCGGGCGCGACGCCGAGGTTGATCTCGGGCTGGCCGAACTTGGCGGTGTCGGCGGCCAGGATGAAGTCGCACATCATGGCCAGCTCGCAGCCGCCGCCCAGGGCGTAGCCGGCGACGGCGGCGATGATCGGCTTGCGGCACTGCTCGACCGCCCGCGCGCCGGCGGTGAAGAAGTCGGCCTTGAACATCTGGGCATAGGTCTTGTCCGACATCTCCTTGATGTCGGCGCCGGCCGCGAAGGCCTTGGCCGAACCGGTCAGCACGATGCAGCCCACGCTGTCGTCGGCTTCAGCCGCCGCCAGCGCCCGGGCCAGGTCCGCCAGCAGGGCGGTGTTCAGCGCGTTCAGCGCCTCGGGCCGGTTCAGGCGGATCAGGGCGACGCCGGGCGCGGCTTCGGGCGTTTCGACGATCAGGGTCTGGTACTCGGCCATCACGGTCTCCTGCTTGAACGCAGCCGTTATAAAGAGGCGCGCGAGGTTGGGGAGTCTCGGAAGGCCGTTTGGCGATATCGTCTTGCGCTGGGGTCGGGGCCAGGCGACACGAGCTCCATCCAAGGTGGAGCCACTGGTGACCGGACTTCAAGCGCGCGCGCTGATCACGACCGCGAGGCGGATGCTGAGCGACCACGCCGTCGTCCTCTACGCCTATGTCGCCAGCCGCCTGGCGCTGCTGGCCGTCGGCCTGCTGACCATGATCCACATCCGGCCGCTCACCACCGTCGGCAACCCGGTTCGCCTCAGCGACCATCAAGTTCTGAACATCTGGGGAGCCTGGGATGTCGGCTGGTACACGGACCTGGCTGTGTACGGCTATCAACGCGCGCCGGGCCTGGACGGCGGAGCCAACTGGGCCTTCTTCCCGGCCTTTCCCGCCCTGGCGGTCGCCCTGTCCCACCTGCCCGGCCTGACCCTGTTCCAGGCCATGCTCGTGGTCAGCAACCTGGCCTTCCTGGCGGCGCTGGTCCTGATCCACCGCTTCGCGCGGGACGAGTTCGACGGCAAGACCGCCGACCTGACCGTGCTGCTGCTGTGCGCCGCGCCGGGCAGCTACATCTTCTCGTCGGCCTATACGGAGTCGCTGTTCCTGGCCGCCATGGTCGGCAGCCTGATCCTCATGCGCGATCGGCGCTGGCTGGCGGCCGGAGCCGTTGCGGCCCTGGCGGTGATGACCCGCAATCTCGGCGTCGGCCTGCTGCTGCCCTATGCCTGGGCCGGGCTGGAACGTCTGCGCTCCGATCCGCGTCCCCGGGTCGCCGAGTTCGCCCGCTTCGTCCTGGGCGGCCTGATCCCGGTCGCCGCCGTGCAGGGCTTCATGGCCTATATGAAAGCCCGCACCGGAGACGCCCTGGCCTTCGTCCACATCCAGAAGGCCTGGAATCGCACCCTGGGCGATCCGTTCACGCCGCTGCTCAACGGGATACTTCATCCTTCGGCGGTCCATGACGCCAACCTGCTGGGCCTGGCCGCGGGCTGGCTGGCGGTGGGCTTGCTGATCGCCCTGGTCGTCATGCGCCGCTGGTCGCTGCTGCCGCTGGCGGCCTTCCTGACGCTGGTCCCGTTGGCGGCCGGCGTGGCGTCCTACGCTCGCTACGCCCTGGTCATCCTGCCGCTGTGGCTCGTGGCGGCCAAGCTGCTGGCCGACCGGCCCAAGGTCGCTGTCGCCGTCGTCACGGCCTTGGCGATCCTGAACGGCTTCATGATGGTGACCTGGACCCTGATGCTGAGGATTTCCGCATGAGGATCCTTCGTCTCGCCGGCCTGGCGGGCCTGGTCGCCCTGGGCGTCTTCCTGTTCGTCCAGCTGGCCAAGCGCGCCGATAGCGCGGCCGACGCCGCGACGCCGATCCGCAACGACATCCGCGCCGTCACGGTGCTGTTCGATCGCGCCGAAGGAAGCGGAGCCGCGCGCGAGGGCTGGGGCAACCAGATCCCCGGCCAGGGCGTCTGGTCGATCACGGCCGCGCCGACCGTCCTGCTGCCGACCTCGACCGCGCGTGGAGACGTCGAATTGACCCTGGTCCTGGCCTCGGGCGCCCCGGGCGTCCGCGCCCGGCCGGTCGTCATCATGGCCGGCGACACGCCGGTGGGCGTCCACCGGATCGGGACCTGGACACCGAAGGGCGACAGCGACGAGACCGTGCGGCTGATCGCGCCGCAGGCGCTGCGCGCCCTGTCCTATCAGCTGCTGGTCACCTTCGACCTGACCCAGCCAGATGGCCAGCCGCAGGCGGTCAGGATCGCCAGCGCCAAGGCCCGGATCCTGCGCGTCCCCTAGACCTGGCAGACCGGGCAGAAGAAGGTCGACCGCCCCGCCTGGACCTCGCGGGCGATGACGCCCTTGCAGCCGGGGGTCGGGCACGGCTCATCCTCGCGGTCATAGACGCGGAAGCGGTGCTGGAAATAGCCCAGCGCCCCGTCGGCGGCGGCGAAGTCCTTCAGGGTCGAGCCCCCGACCTCGACGGCCTCGCCCAGGACCTCCTTGATCGCGGTGGTCAGCGGACCCAGGCGCTTCTTCGCGATCCCGCCCGACGGCTTGAACGGCGAGATGTGCGCGCGGTGCAGGGCCTCGCACACATAGATATTGCCCAGGCCCGCCACGGTCTTCTGGTCCAGCAGCAGGGTCTTGGGGCCCTGCTTGCGGTTGGCGAAGGCCTTTTCCAGGGTCTTGGCGTCGAAGCCGTCGCCCAACGGCTCGGGGCCCATGGTCGCGAACCACGGGTGGCGGCTGACGGCGTCTGTCGGGATCAGGTCCATGAAACCGAACCGGCGCGGGTCGTAGTAGGTGACCACCGCCCCATCCTCGGTCTCGAAGACCACGTGGGCGTGCTTGTCGTCGGGCGTGACCTCGCGGGCGAAGTCGCCAGGGCGCACCGTCCCCTTTGGTGCGGCGATCTCGAAGCGGCCGGTCATGCCGAGGTGCATCACCAGGGTGTCGCCCCGGTCCAGCGGGGCCAGGATGTACTTGGCCCGGCGGTCCAGCCGCAGGATCTTCGCCCCCGTCAGCCGCTGGACGAAGCCGTCCGGCAGCGGGAAGCGCAGGTCGGGCCGGTTGGCGCGGACGCGGGTCAGGCGCGCCCCGGACAGCACGGGCTCCAGGCCCCTGCGGACGGTCTCGACTTCGGGCAATTCGGGCAAGGGTGTTCCTTCGGCGGAAGACGCGGGCTAAGAGCGGTTTGTCATATAGAGAGCGCGGCCCAAAGACGTCATGAGCAACACCTCCGCCAGCTTCGGTTTCAAGGATGTCGACGCCTCGTTGAAGGCCGGGATGGTGCGCGGCGTGTTCGACCGCGTCGCCAAGAACTACGACATCATGAACGACCTGATGAGCGGTGGCGTCCACCGGCTCTGGAAGGACGCCGTGGCCGCGCGCCTCAACCCGCAGCCGGGCGAGGTGATCGTCGACTGCGCCGGCGGCACCGGCGACATGGCCCGCCGCTTCGCCAAGATGGCCCGTAGCGCGCAGGAGCGCCGAGGCGGCCCGGACGCGACGATCAACATCGTCGACTACAATGCCGAAATGATCATGGCCGGCATCGAGCGCGGCGGCGAGCCGGAGATCACCTGGACCGTCGGCGACGCCCAACGCCTGCCGCTGCCGGACAACTACGCCAACGCCTATGTGATCAGCTTCGGCATCCGCAACGTCACCGACATCGACGCGGCCCTGCGCGAGGCGCGCCGCGTGCTGAAGCCCGGCGGCCGCTTCCTGTGCCTGGAGTTCTCACGTCCGGTGACCGAGGCCCTGGCCAAGGCGTACGACGCCTACAGCTTCAAGGTCATCCCGCAGGTCGGCGAGTGGGTCGCCAAGGACCGCGAGGCCTATCAGTACCTGGTCGAGAGCATCCGCCGCTTCCCCGACCAGCGCACCTTCGCCGGGATGATGGAGAACGCCGGCTTCAAGCGGGTGACCTTCACCAACTTCACCGGTGGCGTCGCGGCTCTGCACCAGGGCTGGGCGCTCTAGAGACGTGGCCAACCTGTCCGCCTTCTGGCGCCTGACCGGCGCGGGCTGGGCCCTGGTCCGGGCCGACGCCCTGATCCCGCGCGAGGTCGAGCCGCAGCTGCCGCCGTCCGCCAAGCTGGCCGGCCGGGTGCTGCGCCTGTTCGCCGGCGGCGCGGCCCGGCGTGGCCGGCCAGGCGAACGCCTGGCGCGGGTGCTGGAGAAACAGGGCCCCGCCGCGATCAAGATGGGCCAGTTCCTGTCGACGCGGGCCGACATCTTCGGGACCGCCTTCGCCGAGGACCTGTCGCACCTGAAGGACCGGCTGGCTCCGTTCCCGCTGTCGGTCGCCGAGGCCGAAATCCAGCGCAACCTCGGCAAGCCGCTGGGCGAGATCTATCTGGACATCGGCGAGCCGGTCGCCGCCGCCTCCCTGGCCCAGGCCCATCCGGCCACGCTGGTCGATGGCCGCAAGGTGGCTGTGAAGGTGCTGCGTCCCGGCGTCGAGCGCCAGGTCGCCCAGGACAGCGCCGTGCTGCGCCTGGCCGCGCGTCTGGCCGAGAAACTGGCCCCGGCCGCGCGCCGCCTGCGGCCCACCGAGTTCGTCGAGGTCGTCATCCGGTCGCTGGACCTGGAGATGGACCTGCGCTTCGAGGCCGCCGGCTGCGCCGAGCTGGGCGAGGCCATGGCGGTCGACCCGTACATGCGCGCGCCGCTGGTCTGCTGGGAGGGCGTCGGCAAGCGGGTCCTGACCCTGACCTGGGCCGAGGGCGCGCCGCTGTCCGAAGCCGCCGCGCTGGACCTGCCGGGCCTGGACCGCAAGGCCCTGGCCGAGAACGTCACGCGCGGGTTCCTGGCCCAGGCCCTGGACCACGGCCTGTTCCACGCCGACCTGCACGAGGGCAACCTGTTCGTCGCCGCCCCGGCCGAGGTGGTCGCCGTCGACTACGGCATCATCGGCCGCCTGGGTCCGGGCGAGCGCCGCTACCTGGCCGAGATCCTCTACGGCTTCCTGAACCGCGACTACGCGCGGGTGGCCAAGATCCATTTCGACGCCGGCTATGTGCCCGCCCACCAGGACATGGACGCCTTCGCCCAGGCCCTGCGCGCCGTCGGCGAGCCGGTGTTCGGCCGCGACGCCCGCGAGGTCTCGATGGGCCGCCTCTTGGCGCAGCTGTTCGAGATCACCGCCCTGTTCGACATGGCCCTGCGGCCGGAGCTGGTGCTCCTGCAGAAGACCATGGTCACCGTCGAGGGCGTCGCCCGCCGCATCGATCCCAAGCACGACCTGTGGGCCGCCGCCGACCCGGTGGTCCGCCGCTGGATCGGCCGCGAGCTCTCCCCCGCCGCCAAGGCTCGCGACTTCGCCGAGGAAGCCATTCGCGCCATCCGCGCCTTGGCCCGCCTGGCCGAGACCCCGCCGGCGGCGCCGGCCGTGGTGGTCGAACGCTCCCAGAGCTGGCCGCTGCTGTGGTTCCTGGTCGGCGCGGCGACGGCGGGCGCGGCGTTCGTGACGGGGCTGCTGCTGGCGCGGTAGGATCAGGCCAGGTTAGGCTGGCGGCGACATCAACCGAGCGCTCGCGTCATGCACGGAACGTCGTCACCCACTTCCATCGCCCCGGCCCCGCGCCGCAGGTGGAGCGCCCTGCGCTTGGCCATCATCTTCACGATCGGCGGCCTTATGCTGTGGACCCTGCAGGTCAGCGAATTCGTCTCCAGCCCCTTCGGCCAAGCCGTCGCCCTGGTGGTTGCGGCGGGCGTCGGCCTGCTGACCGCCTTCGGGACCTGGTTCGACCCCGTCGCGGACGACGCGCCATATCAGGCGGGCATGATCGCCCGCTTCCCGGTCATGAAGGATCGACGCGCGCGCACCGCCTCCTTTGCCATCCTCGCGACCCTGCTCACCTTCCTGGCCGTCAACGGGGCCGGCCTGGAGTTCTGGACCCTGGCCATGGGCCATCCCGGCGAGCGATCTCTTCACCTCGGCGCCTACAGGAGCGCCTATCGCAACACCTGCGCCGGCTTCGCGCTGCAGGAAGCGCCCTTCATGACCCACAGCATGATCTGCGCCCGCTATCCGGACGGTGCGACCCCGGCGCCGACGGGGACGCGCATCGCCGTCTGGGGCCCGACCTCGGATGTCGGCATCCGGATCGAGCGCTTCCAGATCGAGCCCTCCTGATGCTCTAGCCCTCCGCCGCCTCCCTCCGCTTGGCGGCAGACGCCCGGCGCGCCTCGCGGGTCTTCTGCTCTTCCCAGTAGTCGGCGCCCTCATCCGGCTTGAACATCGTGCGCGGCGCGCCTTCGCGAGAGACCACCGCGAAGACATTGCCCTTGGGGTCGTAGATCAGCAGGTCGCCGTTCGCGCGCTTCAGCGTCTCGGCGCCCTTGGGCGGGTCGCTGACGAAGGCGTGGACCTTGGCGACATAGTCTTCGGTCGATTTGGCCTCGAAGGTTTGGCCGTTGCTGCGGAACGAGCGCTCGGCGTTCTCCTCGGCGCTGCGGGTGCGGTTGGCGGCCCAGTAGGGCTTGCCGGCCACCAGCTTGACCGGAGCGTCGCGCGGATCGGCGCGGCGACCGCCGTCCTCGGTGGAACCGCCCGTCTCCGCCGCCGGCGAGGTTTCGGTCTGGGCCCGATCGCCGCCCTTGGGCGCCTTCACCGCCGAGGCGCCGCTGTCACAGCCCGCCAAGGCCGCCAGGGCCAGGACCGTCGCCACACCGTACGCAACTTGTCGTGCAAACTTCATGATCGTATCCGCCCTTTCATTCTACTTTTACGATTACTGAACGAAAGCGGAACGCGAGTCGAGTCCCTATCTTTACGGCTGGCGCTTTGCCGTCGGCATGGGCATGTGCAGGAGCGAGATGGACGTGAACGTGGAGCGTAGCGTGAGCGGCAAGCGGGTTCTTCTGATCGTCGGCGGCGGCGTGGCGGCCTACAAGGCGCTGCTGCTGACGCGCCTGCTGCGCAAGGCCGGGATCGGCGTGCGGCCGATCCTGACCAAGTCCGGGGCCGAGTTCGTGACGCCGCTGTCCCTGGCGGCGCTCGCCGAGGACAAGGTCTATCAGGAACTGTTCTCGCTGACCGACGAGCACGAGATGGGTCACATCGAGCTGTCGCGCTCGGCCGACCTGATCGTGGTCGCGCCGGCGACGGCCGACCTAATCGCCAAGGCCGCCAATGGCCTCGCGGGGGACCTGGCCTCCACCACCTTGCTAGCCACCGACAAGCCGGTGCTGATGGCCCCGGCCATGAACGTGCGGATGTGGCTGCACCCGGCCACCCAGCGCAACATCGCCACCCTGAAGGCCGACGGCGTCAGCTTCGTCGGCCCCGACGAGGGGGCCATGGCCTGTGGCGAGTTCGGCCCGGGTCGCCTGGCCGAGCCGGAAGAGATCTTCGCCGCCATCATCGCGCAGCTGGAAGGCCCCGCCGCCCGGCCGCTGCAAGGCAAACGCGCCCTGGTCACCGCCGGCCCGACCTTCGAGCCGATCGATCCGGTGCGCGGCATCACCAACCGCTCCAGCGGCAAGCAGGGCTTCGCGATCGCCGAGGCGCTGGCCAAGCTGGGGGCCGAGGTCACCCTGATCGCCGGCCCGGTCGCCCTGCCCACCCCGGTCGGGGTCAAGCGGGTCGATATCGAGACCGCCCGCCAGATGCTGGCCGCCAGCCAGGCCGCCCTGCCCGCCGACGTCGGCGTGTTCGTCGCCGCCGTCGCCGACTGGCGCGTGGACGAGGCGTTCGGAACCAAGCTGAAGAAGGAGAAGGGCGGCCCGCCGGCCCTGACCTTCGTCGAGAACCCCGACATCCTGGCCACCCTGTCGGCCAGCGGCCCGCAGCGTCCGAAGCTGGTTGTCGGCTTCGCGGCCGAGACGGACCATGTCGAGGAACACGCCCGCGCCAAGCTGGCCCGCAAGGGCTGCGACTGGATCATCGCCAACGACGTCACCGAGCCGGGCGTGATGGGCGGGGGCGAGAACGCCGTGCTGCTGATCACCCAGGGCGGCGTAGAGCGCTGGGACCGGGCGGCCAAGGACCAGGTGGCGGCGCAGATCGCTCAAAGGATCGCCCAGGCGCTGGCCTGAGGCCCGGCAAATCAGCTACAGGCGGGCGGTCTTTCAGGAGCACCGCCCATGTCCGCCATCCCCGCCGGTCTCGCCATCCGCTTCAAGCGCTGGGAAGGCCAAGCCGACCTGCCGGTTCCGGCCTACGCCACGGCGGGCGCGGCAGGCTTCGACCTGCGGGCCCACGTGCCGGAAGACGCGCCGATCGTGCTGAAGCCGGGCTCGCGCTGCATGGCCCCCACGGGGTTCTCCGTGGCGGTGCCGGACGGCTATGAGATGCAGGTGCGCCCGCGCTCTGGCCTGGCCTTCAAGAACGGCGTCACGGTGGTCAACGCGCCGGGCACGGTCGACAGCGACTATCGCGGCCAGGTCTGCGTGCTGCTGATCAATCTGGGCGAAGAGGACTTCACCATCCGCCGGGGCGACCGCATCGCCCAGGGCGTCATCGCGGCCGCGCCGCAATGGCAACTGGTGGAAGTCGAGGACCTGGACGCCACGGATCGCGGCGCCGGCGGTTTCGGCTCTACAGGCGTCTAAGCAGCCGGGTGGATCGCCCGCAGGCCCAGCATCAGGTAGCCGCCGAAGCCGGCCGCGAAAGCGGCCGCGGCCATCCAGAGCACCGGACGGATCATGTCGAGCGGCGTCTGGCCGATCGGGGGATGGGACTTCAAAGGAACCTCCTGGACCTTGAGCGGGGCCCGGCGGGAACTGGCGCCGGAGGAGATACGCACTCCCGAGGCTTTGGTTGCGCTTGGGGAGCGGCTTTTAGTCTGTCGTGATTCCGACGCAAGTGAAATCGCGGCGTGTCGTCGCATGGTCAAGCTTGCGTGGCATCTTGGCCACTCAGGCATTGATCGGCACAGAGACAGTAATCCTGTCCAGTATTGATGCGCGCGACGTGCGTCAAAACGTCGCGAATTTGCGCCACGCAAGGCGTATAAAGGCCGAGAAATCGATTTCTCGACCTCGCATTTGACCTAACATTGATCTTGATCAAGTCCCTTCGGGTTTATTAACCCTATCGCGGCAACTTCCCCTCGACTTCGGGTCCGGGGACGCTGCTCATGTCTAATCTCAAGGTTGCGCACAAGCTCTTGCTTGCCTTTGCCGTGCTGGTGGCCGGCGTCATTGCAGCAGGCGCCCTAGTCGCCGGCAGCCTGTCGTCGATCCAGAAGATCACGGCGCTGAACGAGCACAGCTACGCCTATATCGACGCGATCGCCGACACGACCGGGGCCCTGGTCGAGGAGCAGAACGCCGTGCGCGGCTATGTCGCCAGCCTGGACGGCTCGTTCCTGGCGAAGCGCGACAAGTACCAGGCCGAGTACGCGCAGGCCTACAAGCGCATCGCCGCCGGCGTCGAAGGCCCCGAGGAGCAGGCCCGCGCCGACGCCCTCACCGCTGCCGTCAACGCGTTCCAGGCCGAGGTCGGCAAGCAGATCGCCGAGGCCAAGGATCCGGCCACGCTGGAGATCGCCCGCAGCCAGATCGCCTCCACCGGCCGCCTGACCGACACCCGCAAGGTGCTGGAGACCATGGCCAAGGTCGAGGAGGACCAGCTCACGGAGCGTCGCGCCGACCAGGCCAAGGCCTTCCGCACCGGCCTCTTCACTCTGGCCGCCGGCGGCGCGCTGGCGATCAGCGTCGCGGTGCTGATGGGCTGGCTGCTGTCGAACGCCATCGCCGCCCCGGTCACCGCCATGACCGCCGCCATGCGCCGCCTGGCCGGCGGCGACAACGCCGTCGCGGTGCCGGCCGTGGGCCGCAAGGACGAGATCGGCGGCATGGCCGCCGCGGTTCTGACCTTCAAGGAAGCCGCGCTGGAGAAGATCCGCCTGGAAGGCGTCGCCGCCGACCAGCGCGCCGACGCCGAGCGCGCCCGCGAGGCGGGCGAGGTCGAGCGCCAGGGTAACGCCCGCGAACAGGCCCAGGTGGTCGCCGGCGTCGGCAAGGGGCTGGAAGCCCTGGCCGGCGGCGACCTGACCTTCCGCCTGACCGAGATCTTCCCGCCCGCCTATCGCAAGCTGCAGGCCGACTTCAACGCCGCCATGGACCAGCTGGCCGACACCATGACCGTGATCAACGGCGCGGTCGGCGGCATCCAGGCCGGCTCGGGCGAGATCAGCCACGCCGCCGACGACCTGTCGCGCCGCACCGAACAACAGGCCGCCAGCCTGGAAGAGACGGCTGCCGCGCTGGACGAGATCACCGCCACGGTGCGCCGCACGGCCGAGGGCGCGGGCAGCGCCCGCCGCACCGTCGACAGCGCCCGCAACGACGCGGAGAAGGGCGGCGACGTCGTCGACCGCGCCGTGGCCGCCATGGGCCAGATCGAAAGCAGCTCGCGCGAGATCGGCGCCATCATCGGCGTGATCGACGAGATCGCCTTCCAGACCAATCTGCTGGCCTTGAACGCCGGCGTCGAAGCCGCCCGGGCGGGCGAAGCCGGCCGTGGCTTCGCCGTGGTCGCCCAGGAAGTCCGGGCCCTCGCCCAGCGCTCGGCCGAGGCCGCCAAGGAGATCAAGACCCTGATCAACGCCTCGACCCAGCAGGTCGAGACCGGCGTGGATCTGGTCGGCGAAACCGGCGAGGCCCTGCGCCGGATCATCGCCGGCGTCCAGGACATCAACCGCATCGTCGTCGAGATCGCCGCCTCGGCCACGGAACAGGCCACCGGCCTGCACCAGGTCAATGCGGCCGTGAACCAGATGGACCAGGCCACCCAGCAGAACGCCGCCATGGTCGAGCAGTCGACCGCCGCCAGCCACGCCCTCTCCAACGAGGCGCGCGAACTGGGCCGGCTGGTGCAGCGCTTCCGCCTGGCCGAGGGTGCGACGACCCGTCGCGCCGCCTAAAGGCGGGGAACCTTCCCGTATCATTGATTTTTGGACGGGTGCGTCCATTTATCCCTTGAAGCGCGCGCCGGGTCCCAGTATCCGGCGCGCTCGAACTCATTCGATCGGAACAGGTCATGGCCTCGCCAGAGAAGACTTCGGGTAACAAGAAGCTGGTCCCGATGATCGTCGGCGGGGCGGTCGTCATCGCCGTGGTCGTCGGCGGGACCTTCTGGTTCCTCGACAAGCAGCACTTCGAAAGCACCGACAACGCCTTCGTCCAGGCCGACACCGTGCAGGTCAGCCCGCAGGTCAGCGGCTATGTCGCCGAGGTGCTGGTGGCCGACAACCAGCGGGTAGAGGCCGGCCAGGTGCTGGCCAAGATCGATCCCTCGACCTTCCAGGCCCGCCTGGACCAGGCGATCGCCAACGCCAGCGCCGCCGACGCGGCCATCAAGGCGGTCGACGACAAGAACAGCTTGGAACAGGCGATGATCGCCCAGAAGGCCGCCGGCGTGACCAGCGCTCAGGCCGACGCCGGCCGCGCCAAGGCCGATCTCGAGCGCTATGACGCCCTGGCCAAGCAGGGCTGGGTCAGCCAGCAGAAGGTCCAGACCGAACGCGCCGGCGCCACCCAGACCGCCGCCGGCGTCGCCAGCGCCCAGGCCGCCCTGGAAGCCGAGAAGCGCGCCGCTCAGTCGCTGGGCTCGGCCAAGGCCCAGACCATCGCCCAGGCCGCCGCCGCCCACGCCGCCGTCGAACAGGCCAAGCTGGACCTGGAACGCACCGTGATCCGCGCCCCTGCTGGCGGCGTGGTCGGCGCCCGCTCGGTCCGTCCGGGCCAGCTGGTCCAGCCGGGTGTGGCCCTGATGTCGGTCGTGCCGCTCGGCCAAGCCTACATCGTCGCCAACTTCAAGGAGACCCAGGTCTCGCGCATCCGCGTCGGCCAGCCGGTCGAGATCAAGGCTGACGCCTTCGGCAAGCAGAAGATCGTCGGCAAGGTCGACAGCTTCGCGCCCGCCACCGGCCAGGAGTTCGCCCTGATCCCGGTCGAGAACGCCGTCGGCAACTTCACCAAGATCACCCAGCGCCTGCCGGTCAAGATCGTGGTCGACCGCAGCCAGCTGGGCCAGGCCCTGCGTCCGGGCCTGTCGGTCGAGATCAAGGTCGATGTCCGCGACCGCTCGGGCCCCTCGTTCGCCGAGGCCGGCCAGGCCACGCCGCAGGTCGCCCGCCAGGGCGTGGACCGCTAGTCGAGGCGTCCGGTCATGACCGACGCCGTCGCACCCGCTCCTGCCGCTCCTGCCCAAGTCGACTGGACCAAGCTGTTCCTCGGCTTCGGGGCGATGGTCATCGGCCAGTTCATGGCCATTCTCGACATCCAGATCGTGGCGGCGTCGCTGCCGCAGATCCAGGCCGGGGTCGGGGCCAGCACCGACCAGATCAGCTGGATCCAGACCGCCTACCTGATCCCCGAGGTCGTGATGATCCCGCTCTCGGGATACCTGTCGCGCCTGTGGGGCACCCAGCGTCTCTACCTGATCTCGTGCACCGGCTTCATCGTCATGAGCGTGCTGACGGGCCTGTCCTCGTCCATCGACATGATGATCCTGACGCGGGCCCTGCAGGGCTTCATCGGCGGGGCGATGATCCCGACGGTGTTCGCCGTGGCCTTCACCGCCTTCCCGCCCGAGCGCCGCATCACCGCCAGCGTGATCATGGGCCTGATCGTCACCCTGGCCCCGACGGTCGGTCCCACGCTGGGCGGCCACCTGACCGAAGCGCTGAGCTGGCGCTGGCTGTTCTTCATCAACGTCCCGACGGGCCTGATCGTGCTGTTCGGCGTCTATCGCTGGGCCGATTTCGACAAGGGCGATCCCAGCCTCTCCAAGGGCTTCGACTGGTTTGGGCTGATCGTCATGGCGATCTTCCTGATGAGCATGCAGTTCGTGCTGGAAGAGGGCGCCAAGGACGACTGGTTCGACGACAGCGGCATCCTGTGGCTGACCGTGACCGCCGTGATCGGCGGCGGGCTCTTCATCTGGCGGCAGCTGACCTACAAGAACCCGATCGTCGAGCTGCGGGCCTTCGCCAATCGCAACTTCTCGGTGGGCGTACTGATGACCGCCGTGTCGGGCGCCAGTCTGTTCGGCGGCACCTTCCTGCTGCCGCAGTTCCTGGGCCGGGTGCGCCACTATTCGGCGTCAGAGGTCGGCACGACGATGATCGTCTCGGGCCTGTCGATGTTCCTCACGGGGCCGATCGCCGGCCGCCTGGTGCGCAAGACCGACCCACGCGTGCCGATGTTCATCGGCTTCCTTCTGGCCGGTTGGGGCATGTACATGGCTCACGGCGTGACCAAGGACTGGGGTTTCTGGGAATTCGCCGGCGTTCAGGCTTGCCGAGGCGTCGGGGTCATGATCGCCATGATCGCCACCCAGCAGATCACGATGAGCACCCTGCCCCCGCACATGGTCAAGAACGCCTCCGGCCTCGTGAACCTATCGCGCAACACCGGCGGGGCCATCGGTCTCGCCCTGCTCGCCACCTCGATCACCCAGCAGACGGCGCTCTACTACGACGACCTCTCCTCAAAGGTGACCCAGGGCGGCGCGACGGCCGGGATGATGAACGGGATCATGGCGCTGATGCAGCAGCAGGGCGTCGCCGACCCCGGCGGCGCGGCGCGCAAGGCCATTGGCGGCATGCTGCAGCAGCAGGCCACAGTGCTGGCCTTCGGCGACAGCTTCACCCTGTTGGCCATCGGCTGCTTCGTCGCCGCTGGCGTGTCGCTGCTGGCCGCGCCGGTCAAGAACGCTCCCCCGCCGCCATCGGACGCTCACTGATGCCCAGAGTCGCCGGACAGATCGACGTCGCCAAGACCGAAGCCATCCTCGACGCCGCCGTCGAGGTGATCGGCGAACGCGGCCTCTCGGCACCGATGGAGGAGATCGCCCGCCGCGCGGGGGTCTCCAAGCAGACGGTCTATAACCACTACGGCTCCAAGGCCGAGCTGATGCGGGCCCTGATGAACCGCCGGGTCGAGGCCATCACCGCCTCGCTGCGCGAGCCGGGCGCCATCGAGAACCCGACCGAGGCGCTGGAGGCCTATGCCCGCTCGGTGCTGGAGACGGTGATCACCTCCAAGAGCTACTCGATGATGCGGGTGATCATGCTGGGCTCGGGCGAGATGCCCGACGTGGCCAAGGAGGTCTTCGAGGCCGGCCCCTTGAGCGCCCGCAAGCAGTTGGCGGCCTTCCTGCAGACCGAGACCGAGCTGGGCCGGATGAAGGTCGAGGATTTCGACCAGGCGGCGGAGTTCTTCTCCGGCATGGTCATGGGCCACAGCCAGCTGCGCTCGCTGCTGCGCCTGCCGTCGGACAAGACCCCAGACGAATACGGCCGCCTCGCGAGGGAGGCGGCCGTCCGTTTCATGAGAGCATATGCTCCCTAAGCCTTAGGCTTCTTCTTGGTCCGGCATGCCCATCATGTGGAAGCCGGCGTCGACGTGGACGACTTCGCCCGTGGTCGACAGGCCAAGGTCGGAGACCAGCCACAGGGCCGCGCCCGCGACGCCTTCCATCGAGGTGTCTTCCTTCATCGCCGAGAACGCGCGGCCTTGGGCGATCATGCCGCGGCCGCCGGCGATGCCGGCCAGGGCCAGGGTGCGCATAGCGCCGGCCGAGATGGCGTTGCAGCGGATGCCCTTGGGGCCCAGGTCACGAGCGATGTAGCGGGTCGCCGCTTCCAGGGCGGCCTTGGCCACGCCCATGGTGTTGTAGTTCGGGATGGTCCGCTCCGACCCCAGATAGGTCATGGTGATCAGCGAACCGCCGTTCGGCATCAGCTTGGAGGCGCGCTTGGCGACGTCCACGAAGCTGAAGGCCGAGATGTTCATGGCCGTCAGGAAGCCTTCGCGGGTGGTGTTGTCCACGAACGAGCCCTTCAGCTCGTCCTTGTTGGCGAAGGCCACCGAGTGGACGACGAAGTCGATCGTGCCGAACTTCTCCTCGATGGCGGCGAAGGCCGCGTCCATCGAGGCGTCGTCGGTGACGTCGGCCGGGACCAGGGTGGTGACGCCGATGCTCTCGGCCAGCGGCCGGACGCGGCGCTCCAGGGCTTCACCTTGGTAGGTGAAGATCATCTCGGCGCCCTGGGCGGCCAGCTGCGAGGCGATGCCCCAGGCGATGGAGTTGTGGTTGGCCACGCCCATGACGAGGCCCTTCTTGCCCCGCATCAGCTCGCCCTTGGGGAACGCGTAATCGTCGGCCATGTGTCGGGCCCCTTCTGAAGTCGTTGTTCGCTGGTTAGCAGGGGCGAAGGCCGCGCGGAACCCTTCAGCGACGCAGGAGGTCCGCGTACGCCGCTTCCAGCGACCGCGCGAAGGCCACGGGATCGAACAGGGTCGAGCGCTGAACGGCGTCGGCGACGCGGGTTTTCAGGGTCGGATCAGCTATCAGGGCGGCAGCCTTGGCGACGTAATCGGCCTCGGACGCAGCGATCAGCTCGGGCATGCCGATCGCGGTCAGAAGGCTGGCCCCGACGCGGCTGGCGAAGCTCTTGCCCGGCAGGGTCAGCACCGGAACGCCCATCCGCAGGGCGTCGCTGGCGGTAGTGTGGGCGCCGTAGGGCCAAGTGTCGAGGACGAGGTCGGCCAGGACATGACGCGCCAGATGCTGGTCGTGCTGGACCGGCTCGGCGAAGACCAGACGCTCGGGCGCGACCCCGGCCGCGACGGCGTGGACCCGCAGGTTGTCGGCTGCTCCCGGCGCGCCGGCATAGAGCCACAGCACCGCCTCCGGCGCGGCCTTCAGGATCGCCATCCAGGCCGCGAACACTTCCGGGGTGATCTTGGCCGGGTTGTTGAAGCAGCAAAACACCGGCGCGCCCTCCGGCAGGCCGGCTTCAGCGCGGCTGGGCGGCGGTAGTACCAGTCCGAGGGCGTCATTGGGCTGGTAGTGCGGCAGGCGCACCACCGCCTCGGACCAGTCGGACTCCGCGCCCGGCGGGAGGGTCACGGCGTCGGCCAGGACCACGTCGGCATGGGCTCCAAGCGTGCCCGGGTAACCCAGCCAGCTGACCTGAACCGGGGCGGCGCGATGAGCCAGGACGCCCGGCCGGCCATCCTGGGTGTAGCCCTTCAAGTCCACCGCGATATCAATGCCTTGCTCGCGACACTTCAGAGCGATCGCGGCATCCGACAGGCCTCGCGCCGCGATCCAACGCTCACAGGCGGCCTTCAGTCGAGCCTGCATCGGACCACCGGTCTCGGGGCCATACGACACCGCGAAGACCTCGAACCGCGACCGGTCATGCGCCTCCAGAACCCCGGCCAGAAGCCGCGCCGTGGCGTGCTCATGAAGGTCGGAGGAGAGGTAGGCGATGCGGATCCGCTCGCCCGCCGGTCTGGCCGGCCATACCGGCGTCGGACCGGGTTTTGGCACGGTCAGTTGGGCGCAGCGGCGGTGCAGGACCGGGATGTCGAAGATCGCCAGGGCCGCGAACGGCGCGATGGCGGGGCGGCCCAGCTTCAGGTCGGCCTTGACCAGCATGTCCAGCGCCGCATCCTCGCTCCAGTCGCAGACCTGGCGGCGCGCCCACATCAGGTCGCCGGCGAGGCCTGGATGCAGCGGGTCCAGCTCCAGCAGCGCCTCCAGGTCCCGCGCCGCCTCGCCCGGGCGGTTCAGCAGCGACTTCAGCGCCGCGCGCTGGGCCAGGACACTCGGCTCACGCGGCGCTCGATCCAGCACCGCCAGCGCTTCCTCGAAGCCGCCGAGCCGTTGGAGCGACACCGCCAAGGCCTTGAAAACAGGTGGGTTATCAGGATCGGCTGTGAGCGCCGCCCGCGCAGCGACCACCGCCGCCTCGTCGCGCCTCAGGGCGGTCAGGGCCAGGGCCCGCGCCGACAACAGGCCTGGACGCCGGCCATCCAGCGCCAGGCCGGCGTCAAGCGCCGTCAAGGCGGCCTCGGCCTGGTTCAAACCCAGCCGCGAAACGCCCAGGATGTGCCAAGCCTCGACGCTGGGCGCCTCGACAACCAGCCGCTCGCACAGCGCGACGGCCTCGGCCAGACGGCCGGCCTGATAGAGGGCGAAGGCGTCGCGGGCGGTCGCCACCCGCGCGCCTTAGTCGGCGCGGCTGAAGATCAGCGTGCCGTTGGTGCCGCCGAAGCCGAAGCTGTTGGACATCACCGTTTCCAGCTGTTTGTCGACCCGCTTTTGCAGGATCGGCAGGTCAGCGAACTCGGGGTCCAACTCCTCGATGTGGGCGCTCTCGGCCGCGAAGCCGTTGTTGAGCATCAGGATCGAGTAGATGGCTTCCTGCGCGCCGGCCGCGCCCAGGCTGTGGCCCGTCAGCGACTTGGTCGACGAGATCATCGGGGCCTTGTCGCCGAACACGTCGCGCACCGCGCCCATCTCACGGCTGTCGCCGACCGGGGTCGAGGTGCCGTGCGGGTTCAGATAGTCGATGGCGCGGTTGCCGGCCTCGGCCATGGCCAGGCGCATGCAGCGCGCCGCGCCCTCGCCCGACGGGGCGACCATGTCGTAGCCGTCCGAATTGGCCGCATAGCCCACGACTTCGCCGTAGATCTTGGCCCCGCGCGCCTTGGCGTGCTCGTACTCTTCCAGCACCACGACGCCGGCGCCGCCGGCGATCACGAAGCCGTCGCGGGCCTTGTCATAGGCGCGGCTGGCCACGGCCGGGGTGTCGTTGAAGTTGCTGCTCATGGCGCCCATGGCGTCGAACAGGTTCGACAGGGTCCAGTCCAGCTCCTCGCAGCCGCCGGCGAAGATCACGTCCTGCTTGCCCAGCTGGATCTGCTCGGCGCCCGCGCCGATGCAGTGGGCGCTGGTCGCGCAGGCCGAGCTGATCGAATAGTTGATGCCCTTGATCTTGAACCAGGTCGACAGCACGGCCGACGGGCCCGAGCTCATGGCCTTGGGCACCGCGAACGGACCGATCCGCTTGGGACCCTTCTCGATCGTCGTGGCCGCGGCCTGGACGATGATGCTGGTCGAAGGACCGCCCGAACCGACGATCAGGCCGGTGCGCTCGTTGGAGATCTCGCCCTCTTCCAGCCCGGAGTCGGCGATGGCCTGCTCCATGGCGATGTGGGCATAGGCCAGGCCGGGCGACAGGAAGCGGGCAGCGCGACGGTCGACCAGCGACTCCCAGTCGATCTGGGGCGCGGCATGGACCTGGCAGCGGAAACCGCGCTCGGCATACTCCGGCGCGGCCACGATGCCGGACTTGGCTTCCCGCAGGGACGCCAACACCTCATTGGCGTTGTTGCCGATGGACGAGACGATCCCCAGTCCGGTGACGACGACGCGACGCATATCGTAAATCCTCTTCTCCCCCAGGAGACCCGATAGGGGCCGGCTCTCGAGGGCCAGTCTCGTCTAACGGATCAGGACGCCATCTGTTCGGGCGTGAACAGCCCGACCTTCAGGTCCTTGGTTTCGTAGATGGGCTTGCCGTCGGCTTCCAGGACACCATCGGCGATTCCCATGACCAACTTACGCATGATCACCCGCTTCAGGTCGATCTTGTAGAGGACTTTCTTGACGTCCGGGGTCACCTGGCCGGTGAACTTCACCTCG
This sequence comes from Caulobacter sp. GW821-FHT10E02, assembly GCF_059415225.1. Taxonomy (NCBI): domain Bacteria; kingdom Pseudomonadati; phylum Pseudomonadota; class Alphaproteobacteria; order Caulobacterales; family Caulobacteraceae; genus Caulobacter; species Caulobacter sp. GW821-FHT10E02. The sequence continues at coordinate 922,950 of NZ_JBWKMV010000002.1, read as the reverse complement.
CCGACGCCCAGGGCGCGGCCACGGCCGGGACCGCCCGACCAGCCCAGGAAGAAGCCGACCAGCTGCCACATGGCGTCCAGGCCCAGGCAGCCTGGCATGACGGGGTCGCCGATGAAGTGGCAGCCGAAGAACCACAGGTCCGGATTGATGTCGAACTCGGCTTCGACATAGCCCTTGCCGTACTTGCCGCCGTCGGATTCGATCCGGACGATGCGGTCGAACATGAGCATCGGCGGGGCCGGCAGCTGGGCGTTGCCGGGGCCGAACAGGTCGCCGCGGCCGCAAGCCAGGAGTTCTTCGAAGGTATAGGCGTTCTTCTGCATGGAGACGCCCCTAGCACGGCGTTGGGTCAGGTCTCAACGTTTCCCTGTCGCGGGGTGTTCCAGGGTCGCGCTAACCCTTGCGGCACTGAACGGCCGGGTCGGCGCCCCAGATGTCGCTTTCCTTGGCCCATCCCGAGGATCCGTCGGCGCGCAGCTTGCACCAGCCCTTCTCGCACTTGTCGAGCTGGGCGACCGAGCGGCCCTTCAGATAGGCGCTGACCTTGGCCCCGTCCTTGGGGGCGTTCAGCAGGGCCAGGTTGCTGGGCTGCACCCGCATGGCCGAGCGGCGGCCGTCGGTGGTGCGCTTGTGCACCCAGGCCAGCCCGCCTTCGGGATCGCAGATCCGCCGCCACTCGCGCGTCTCGGCCACCACCTGCACCGGCAGGCCCTTGGCGTGGTAGATCCACAGCAGCTGGTGGGCCTCGTCCGGGCCGTTGCGCGCGTTCACCTCGGCATATTTCAGCGAGACGTAGCGCGGCACCTCCAGCCCCGACGGCGTGATCTTCGGACCTTCGGCCAAGGCCGGTCCGGCCGTCAGCACGCTGATCGCCCCAAGGAGGCTTGCTCCAGGAACGGCAAGAAGCGAACGATGTTCTGTTTTCGACGGCATGTTGCTTGGCCCCCTCGGGCCCCTTTGCTACAGCTTTCAAACGCCCGTCAGTGAGAGCTTTTCAAACCGCCCATGGCCGCCCGCAAGCTCAAAGTCATCGTCACCCGCAAACTCCCCGATCCGGTGGAGACGCGGATGTGCGAACTGTTCGATACCGAACTGAACGTCTCCGACAAACCGTTGACGGCGGATGAACTCGTCGACGCCATGGGCCGCGCCGACGTGCTGGTGCCGACGATCACCGATCGTATCGACTCCCGCCTTCTGTCGCGATCCGGCGATCGGCTCAAGCTGATCGCCAATTTCGGGGCCGGTGTCGACAATATCGACGTCGCCACGGCCAATGCGCGCGGCATCATCGTCACCAATACCCCGGGTGTCCTCACCGAAGACACCGCCGATCTGACCATGACCCTGATCATGGCCGCCTCGCGCCGGATCGTCGAAGGCGCCGAAGTGGTCAAGTCCGGCGGCTTCCACGGCTGGTCACCGACCTGGATGCTGGGCCGCCGCCTGTGGGGCAAGCGCCTGGGGATCATCGGCATGGGCCGCATCGGCCAGGCCGTGGCCCGGCGCGCCAAGGCCTTCGGCATGCAGGTGCACTATCACAACAGGAAGCCCGTCAGCCCGCGCATCGCCGAGGAGGTCGGGGCCACCTACTGGGAGAGCCTGGACCAGATGCTGGCCCGGATGGACTTCGTCTCGGTCAACTGCCCGCACACCCCGGCCACCTATCACCTCCTTTCGGCCCGCCGGCTGAAGCTGCTGCGGCCGCATTCGGTGATCGTCAACACCGCCCGGGGCGAGGTGATCGACGAAGGCGCCCTGGCCAACATGCTGGCCAAGGGCGAGATCGCCGGCGCGGGCCTCGACGTCTACGAGCACGAGCCCGCGATCAATCCCAAGCTCCTGAAGCTGCCCAATGTCGTGCTGCTGCCCCACATGGGCTCGGCCACGGTCGAGGGCCGCATCGACATGGGTGAGAAGGTCATCGTCAACGTGAAGACCTTCATGGACGGCCACCGGCCACCGGACCGTGTCATTCCGTCGATGCTCTAGGGCTTCATCGAGCCGGTCTCGATGAACCGCTGGTGCCAGGCGAAGGCCTCGGCCAGCAGCGTCGGCGACTGCTGGCCGTACGAGTCTCGTCGCGCTCTGGCCAAGTAGTCCTTCAGCGCCGGGCGGTAGTCCGGGTGCGAGCAGTTCTCGATGATGACCTCGGCCCGCTGGCGGGGCGAGAGGCCGCGCAGGTCTGCCAGGCCCTGTTCGGTGACCAGGATCTGGACGTCCTGGTTGATGTGGTCGACGTGCGGGGCCTTGGGGACGATGGTCGAGATCTTGCCGCCCTTGGCCGTCGAGGGAGCCATGAAGATCGAGACATAGGCGTTGCGGGCGAAGTCGCCGCTGCCGCCGATGCCGTTCTGGATACGCGAGCCCATCAGATGGGTCGAGTTCACCGCCCCGTGGATATCGGCCTCGATCATGCCGTTCATGGCGATACAGCCCAAGCGCCGGATCAATTCGGGGTGGTTGCTGATCTCCTGCGGCCGCAGCACCAGCCGGTCGCGGAAGCGGGCCATGTCGGCGTTCAGGGTCGCAGCAGCTTCCGGGCTCAGCGAGAAGGCGGTGGCCGAGGCGGTCAAGAGCTTGCCGGACTCCATCAGCTCCAGCATCCCGTCCTGCAGCACCTCGGTATAGGCGGTCAGGTTGTCGAACGGCCCGTCGACCAGGCCCGACATCACCGCATTGGCGATATTGCCCACGCCCGACTGCAGCGGCAGCAGCGACGCCGGCAGCCGGCCGCGCGCGACCTCGTGACGGAAGAATTCCAGCAGATGGCCGGCGATGGCCCGGTGATCCTCGGCCGGCGCGTCGAACGGCAGGTTGCGGTCGGGGGCGTCGGTCTCGACCACCGCGACGATCTTCGCCGGATCGCAGCGGAAATAGGCCTCGCCGATGCGGTCGTCGGGGCGGACCAGCGGGATCGGCACGCGGTTCGGCGGCAGGGCCGTGCCATAGTAGATGTCGTGCATCCCCTCCAGCGCCAGGTTCTGCCAGCGATTGACCTCCAGGATCACCTTCGAGGCCCGCTCGATCCAGGTCTTGTTGTTGCCCACCGACGAGGACGGGATCAGCGAGCCGTCGGGCCGGACGCCGCTGACCTCGATGATCGCCGTGTCGAGCGGGCCCAGGAACCCCTGCCAAGCCATCGGCGCGACCTGGGACAGGTGCATGTCGAAATAGTCCATCTCGCCGCGATTGATCTTGTCGCGGGCGATGGGGTCGGAGTTGTAGGGCAAGCGGAACTCGATGCCGTCGGCCTTGGCCAGGGCGCCGTCCAGCTCCGGGCCGGTCGAGGCCCCGGTCCAGACCCGCAGGCGGAAGGGGTCGCCGGCCGCATGGGCCGCTTCGATCTGGGAAGCCAGCGCCATCGGTACAGCCTTGGGATAGCCCGAGCCGGTGAAGCCGCTCATGCCCACCGTCTCGCCGGGCGCGATCAGCCGCGCCGCCGCCTCGGCCGGCATGATCCGGGCCTTCAGGCTGTCCAGTCCGATCCGGCTCATGTCGTCGCCTCCGTCCAAGCGAAGGAGGTCTAACCCGGGCGTCGGGGCGGAATCTTGATCGAGATCAACGTGGATTTGACGCCGGATGCGCCGATAGCCAGGCCTCGAGGTCGGCGACCGAGCGCTCCGGGATCTGCTCCATCGGCACGTGGCCGACGGCCGGATAGAGGATCAGGGTCGCGCCCGGTATGGCCTTGTGGAACTTCTCGCCGTCGGCGGCCGGGATCAGCCGATCGTCCTGGCCCACCATCACCAGGGTCGGGACGTGGATAGCCGACAGGTCGGCGGCCGTCGCCACGCGCCGAGGCCTCTGGCCCAGCAGGATGTCGCGATGGCCCGGGGCCCGCGCCAGGTCGACATAGCGGTTGGTCAGGGCCGGCGTGACCAGCTGGGGATCGATATAGGCCGCCCGCAGGCCCTGGGTCATCAGCGGGCGGATCTCGATATCTTTCAATACCTTCCGACCGATCGGATGGTTGATGAACTTGAAGATCGTGGCCCCGCCCCGCTCGCGCTGCGGCCAGCCGGCGGCGTCGACCAGGACGAGACGCTCGACGCGATCGGGGTGGTCCAGCGCATAGGTCCAGGCCACCTGCCCGCCCATCGAATTGCCGCCTAGGGTGAAGCGCGGGATCGCCAGGCGCTGGGTGACCTGGTCGACCACCGCCTCGAAACTATCCGATCGGACGACATAGCCCGCCGGCGTCCGCGTCAGGCCGTGGCCCGGCAGGTCGAGCACCACGACGCGATAGGTCCGCGATAGCGTCTTGGTCCAGCCGTCCCAGGCGTGGGTCGAGGCCGCGAAGCCGTGGACCAGCACGATCACTGGCGCGTCACGCGGCCCGAGGTCGCGATAGTGCACGCGCACCCCGCCTGGCAGGTCCATGTACTGGCTGTCGGCATAGCCATACCGCTGCTCCAGCGTGGCGTAGGGTATGTCCGGCCGCTGCAGCAGGAACCACCCGGCCGTGGCCAGGACGACGATCAGGACCAGGGCCACGCCCAGGCCGCGCAGAAGCGTCTTCATCCCGCCCTCCCCGACGATATGAAATCGATGGCAAGCCTTGAGCGAACGGCGTTCGCCGTCAAGCGCCGCACGACGGACAATGGGGATCGGCCCCGATCCGCACGGTGCGGGTCTCGGCCGAAAGGGCGTCATAGATCAACAGCTTGCCGGACAAAGGCTCGCCCGCGCCGACGATCAGCTTGATCGTTTCCAGCGCCATCATTGATCCGATCACCCCCGCAAGCGCGCCGACCACGCCGACCAGCGAGCAGGTCTCGGCGTCCGGTGGGACCTCCGGCACCAGGCAGCGATAGCAGGGCTTGCCGTGGAACACCCCGACCTGACCCGTCCAGCGGCCCAGGGCTCCACTGACCAGCGGCTTGCCGTGGGCGAGGCAAGCGTCGCTGACGGCGAAGCGGGTGGCGAAATCGTCGGTGCCGTCCAGGACGAGGTCATACCGGCCGACGATGTCGCCGGCATTGTCCGCATCCAGCCATACCGGATGGGTTTCGACCGTGGTGTGCGGATTCAGGGCGGCCAGGTGCTCGACCGCCGCCTCGACCTTGGGCCGGCCGAAATCGGCGGTAGCGTACAGCACCTGGCGCTGCAGGTTCGACAGCGAGACGGTGTCCTGATCGACGAGGCCGATCGTCCCGACCCCGGCGGCGGCCAGATAGAGCGCGGCTGGCGCGCCCAGGCCGCCAGCGCCGATCATCAGCACCCGCGCGGCCTTCAGCTTCTGCTGGCCCGGACCGCCCACTTCGCGCAGCACCAAGTGGCGGGCGTAGCGCTCCACCTCGCTTGCCGAAAAACTCATGGCGCTTGACCCTCCGGCCCGGCCTCGCCACATGCGAAGCCATGCAAAGCTCGACTTCCTTCCCCGACTGGCACGGCACGACCATTCTGGCGGTGCGCAAGAACGGTCAGACCGTGATCGCCGGCGACGGACAGGTCTCCATGGGGCCAACCGTCGTCAAGGGCAACGCCCGTAAGGTGCGCCGACTGGCCGGCGGCAAGGTGGTGGCGGGCTTCGCCGGCGCCACGGCCGACGCCTTCACGCTCATCGAGCGCCTGGAAGCCAAGCTGGAACAGTATCCCGACCAGCTGGCCCGCGCCTGCGTGGACCTGGCCAAGGACTGGCGCACCGACCGCTACCTGCGCAAGCTCGAAGCCATGCTGCTGGTGGCCGACAAGACCGCCATCTACACCGTCACCGGCGTCGGCGACGTGCTGGAGCCGGGCGAGAGCGCCGACGGCAACGCCGTGGCCGCGATCGGCTCGGGCGGCAACTACGCCCTGGCGGCCGGCAAGGCGCTGATCGACCAGGACCTTTCGGCGGAAGCGATCGCCCGCAAGGCGATGGCGATCGCCGCCGAGATCTGCGTCTACACCAACGGCAACCTGACGGTCGAAGCCCTGTAGGCTTTCGTCGCAAGACAGGTGCGAGGGCTCTCCCGGCGACGCTTGATCGCGGTCGGGAGGACCAACCATGCTCATTGCCGCTCTGCTTGCCCTATCCGTCGCCACGACCCCCGCCGCCCAGATCGAGGCGGCCGAACGCGCCTTCGCCGCCGATGGCGGGGTGATGGGGATCAAAGGCTCGTTCCTGAAGCACATGGCCGACGACGCCATCGTCTTCAGCCCCACCGCCACCAACGCCAAGGCGCTGTACGAGGCCAAGTCGGCCGAGGGCGAGCCGAAGCTGCAATGGTGGCCGGTCTGGGTGGTGGCGGCCAAGTCCGGCGACATGGGCCTCTCCACCGGCCCCTGGGCGATCGACGGCAAGCGCGGCGGCTGGTTCGCTACGATCTGGCGCAAGGACACCGACGGGACGTGGCGCTGGGTCTATGACGGCGGCGCGGTCGCCGAAGCCGCCTCGGTTCCCGGGCCGGAGACGCCGGCGAGCGTCGGCCCGGTGGCCAAGCTGTCGTCCACGGACGCCTTCAACGCTGCACGAAACGCGGAAACGGCCCTGGCCAAGTCCGCGCTCCAGAACCCTGCCGAGGCCTACAAGGCGGTGTTGTCCGACGACGCCCGCCTTCTGGGCCCACGCGGAATGCGCACTCAACCGGCGACCGCTCTGGCCCCGCGTCTGGCGGCTCGTCCGGCCAGCATGAACCTCACCTTGCGGGGCGGTGGAGCGTCCAAAGCGGGCGATTTCGTCTGGACCCATGGCGAAGCGTCGTGGACGGAGGGTCAAAAACCCGTCGCCGCGCACTATATGCATGTCTGGCAAAGGCGGCCGGAAGGCTGGCGCCTGATCTTCGAGACCTTGAACAACGACCGATGACCGAGTTTTCCCCCCGCGAGATCGTTTCCGAACTGGACCGCTACATCGTCGGTCACGCCGAGGCCAAGAAGGCCGTCGCCGTCGCCCTGCGCAACCGCTGGCGCCGCCGGCGCGTGCCGGCCGACCTGCGTGACGAGGTAACGCCCAAGAACATCCTGCTGATCGGCCCCACCGGCGTCGGCAAGACCGAGATCGCCCGCCGCCTGGCCAAACTGGCCCAGGCTCCGTTCCTCAAGGTCGAGGCCACCAAGTTCACCGAGGTCGGCTATGTCGGCCGCGACGTCGACCAGATCGTCCGTGACCTGGTCGAGAGCGCCCTGGCCATGGTCCGCGACAAGCGCCGCGCCGCCGTGAAGGCCAAGGCCGAAGCCGCCGCCGAGGAGCGCATCCTCGACGCCATGACCGGTCCCGGCTCGACCGCCGCCCGCGACAGCTTCCGCAAGAAGCTGCGCGCCGGCGAGCTGGACGACAAGGAGATCGAACTGACCCTCGCCGACACCGGCGGCGGCGCCAGCTTCGAGATCCCCGGCCAGCCGGGCGCCCAGGTGCTGAACCTGTCGGAGATGATGAAGTCGTTCGGCGGCGGTCGCACCAAGACCCACAAGACCACCGTCGCCGCCGCCTGGACCCCGCTGATCGCCGAGGAAAGCGACAAGCTGCTGGACCAGGAAGCGCTGACCCAGGAAGCCCTGGAGCTGGCCGAGAACCACGGCATCGTCTTCCTGGACGAGATCGACAAGGTCGCCAGCAGCTCGCAGCGCTCGGGCGCGGACGTCAGCCGCGAAGGCGTGCAGCGCGACCTGCTGCCGCTGATCGAGGGCACCACGGTCTCGACCAAGTACGGGCCGGTGAAGACCGACCATATCCTGTTCATCGCCTCGGGCGCCTTCCACGTCGCCAAGCCGTCGGACCTGCTGCCCGAGCTGCAAGGCCGCCTGCCGATCCGCGTCGAGCTGAAAGGCCTGTCGCGCGACGACATGCGCCGCATCCTCACCGAGCCGGAGGCCAACCTGATCCGCCAGCATCAGGCCCTGATGCTGACCGAGGGCGTGACCCTGACCTTCACCGACGAGGCCATCGACGCCCTGGCCGACGCGGCCGTGGCCGTGAACAACTCGGTCGAGAACATCGGCGCCCGCCGCCTGCAGACCATTCTGGAAAAGGTGGTCGAGGAGATCAGCTTCTCAGCGGCCGACCGCAGCGGCGAGACCGTGGCGATCGACGCGGCCTATGTGCAGGAGCGCATCGGCGCCCTGGCGGCCAACGCCGACCTCAGCCGGTTCATCCTCTAGGGACGACTAGGAGGCGGCGGCGACCGCCTCCATTCCCAGGATCGCCGCCTTTCGCGCCAGGCCCCAGTGGTAGCCGGTCAGTTTGCCGCTCTTGCCGATCGCCCTGTGGCAGGGGATCAACAGCGAGATCGGGTTGGCCCCGATGGCGCCGCCGGTGGCCTGGAAGGCCTTGGGCTTGCCGGCCCAGCAGGCGACCTGGCCGTAGGTGGCCGTCTCGCCGGCCGGGATCTGCAGCAGCGCCTTCCAGACCTGCACGTGATAGGGCGAGCCGATCAGCACCACCGGCAACGGCCCCTCCCCACCCGTGAAGGCGTGCAGGGCCGTTGCCTGGGCGGCCATGTCGTCGCGGGTCCAGGCGGCGGCCGGGAAGCGGCGGTGCATGTCGGCGAAGGTCATCTCGTCGTCGCCGTCCGAGAAGGCCAGGCCCGCCAGGCCGCGATCAGCCATCACGAACAGGCCCTTGCCGAACGGCGTCGGGGCCCAGCCCCAGCGCAGCTTCATGCCCTCGCCGCGCCGGCGCACCTCGCCGGGGGTCGCGGCCTCCTGGGCGATGAACAGGTCGTGCAGCCGCGAGGGGCCTGACAGGCCGGCGTCGAAGGCCGCGTCCAGCACCGTGCCGCCGGCCTCCAGCGAGCGCCGGGCCTCGGCATGGGCGATGGCCGAGACGAAGCTTTTGGGGCTGACCCCGGCCCAGCGGGTGAAGATGCGCTGGAAGTGGAACGGCGACAGGCCCACGGCCTGGGCGGCCTCGTCCAGCGAGGGATGGTCGGACCAGCGCTCGGCCAGCCAGTCCAACGCCTTGGCCATGCGGTGGTAGTCGAGCGAGCGCTCGGCCAGACGGACCAGCTCTTCGCTGGCGGTCTCTGGGCTCGCGGTCTCCGGGTTGGGGGATGCGTCGTATGCCATGCTCATGAATTACGGCCCTCGCATAACGGCGTCCGCCCGGTTCTTGCGGTCGGTCCTGAATCTAGGAGCCCTCCCCCGGCTTGGCGAGCGGTCCGCATCACGGCATGGTCCGGCGCATGGCCAAGCCCGTTGTCGCGAAGAAGAAAAAGCCGCCCGCAAAGCGTATCAGCCCCGCCGAGCGCGAACGGGTCGAGGTGCTGTTCGAACGCTTCGAGAGCCTGGAGCTGCATCCCAAGACCGAGCTGAACTATAAGAACGCCTACGAGCTGGTCACCGCCGTGGCGCTCTCGGCCCAGGCGACCGACGTCCAGGTCAACAAGGCCACCGGCCCGCTGTTCCAGGTCGCCGACAGCGCCGAGGCGATGCTGGAGCTCGGCGAGGAAGGGCTGATCAAGTACATCGCCTCGATCGGCCTCTTCCGCACCAAGGCCAAGAACGTCATCGCCGCCGCACACATCCTGATGGACAAGCACGGCGGCCAGGTGCCGCTGAACCGTGAGGATCTGGAGGCCTTGCCGGGCGTGGGCCGCAAGACCGCGTCCGTGGTGCTGAACGAGCTGGACATCGAGCCCGCCATCGCCGTCGACACCCACGTGTTCCGAGTCTCGCACCGCCTGAAGCTGTCGGCCGGCAAGACCCCCGACGCGGTCGAGCAGGACCTGATGCGGATCGTGCCGCCGCCCTACCAGACGCGAGCGCACCACTGGCTGATCCTGCACGGGCGATATGTCTGCGTGGCGCGCAAGCCCAAGTGCGAAATCTGCAAGATCAGCGACCTGTGCCCGTCGCGGGAATTGTTCCTCGGCGCCTAGCCGATCGCCCGCACCACCGCCCGGGCGAACGCCGCGCCGCCGTCGTGCGCGTGCTCCAAGAACAGGTCCGGCTCGATCGCCTCCAGCTCCATCAGCTGCGGCGTGTGCTCCAGGCCGCGGATCAGGTCCACGCGGGCGTAGGTCAACGGCGCGCCGGCCGCTTCCAGCACCATTTCGGCCGCGCGCAGGGCCTCGGGCTCCGGGGCGATCTCGGTGGCCTTGCCGCCGAACTGCGGCTGGACGCGGAAGTCGCCCGGGGTCGCGACCTTGGCCACGGCGTGGCTGAAGACCCCGTCGAAATAGAACAGCGACAGCTCGCCCTCCTCGCCCACCGCCGGCAGGAACGGCTGGATCAGGGCCGGGCCGGTCGGGCCGCCGTCCAGCGAGAAGCCGTGGCGCTTCACGCGGATCGTCTCGTGCGAACCGGCCGAGATCTGCGGCTTGACCACCACCTCATCGACCCCGAAGGCGTCGAAGGCGGCGTGGACGTGATCCGCCGTCAGGGCATCATGAGCGTGGGTCGGCACCACCGGCGCGCCCTTGCCGGCCAGTTCGACCAGATAGGTCTTGGTCGAGTTCCAGCGCAGCACCGAGGGTCGGTTGACCATGTTGACGCCGGCCGCCTCCACGGCGTCGAGCATTGCGAACCAGTCGGCCTGCCGCCCGTGATAGCCCCAGGCCAGGGACGGCATGACCAGCCGCGCCTGGCCGGGTTCGATGGCGTCGGTCCAGGGCTGGGCGGCGAGCGTCAGGCCCTGGGCGCGCAGGGGTCCGGCCAGGCGCTCGAACAGACCGGCCCAGCTGTCGCCATAGCGGTGCTCGTCGCGAGCGGGGACCAGGATCAGGACGTCGGCCATCGGCGTACTCACGTTCTACGGAGCCCCGCAGCTAAGATGTTGGGCGGCGCGGAGCAAGGCTCGCGTTGCCTTGCGCGCCCACTTCCTTTAATCGCCAAGTGTTTGTGGCTTCCGCGCCCTGTTCTTTCAAAGGTTTGTCCCGCTCCATGACCGCGCTCTACGACGTCGCCGGCATCGGCAACGCCATCGTCGACGTCATCGCCCAGTGCGACGACGCCTTCCTCGCCAAGGAAGGCATGACCAAAGGCTCGATGGCCCTGATCGACCCGGCGCGCGCGGCGAGCCTGTATGACGCCATGGCCGCGGGTATCGAGGCCTCGGGCGGCAGCGTCGCCAACAGCATGGCCGGCATCGCCAGCTTCGGCGGCCGCGCCGCCTATATCGGCAAGGTCGCCGACGACCAGCTGGGCCGCGTGTTCCGCCACGACATGAACGCCATCGGCTGCACCTTCACGACCCCGGCCCTGGCCGAGGGTCCGGCCACCGCCCAGAGCCTGATCAACGTCACGCCCGACGCCCAGCGCACCATGTCGACCTATCTGGGCGCCTGCGTCGAGCTGACCAGCGCCGACGTCGATCCCGAGATCATCGAAGCGGCCAAGTACTCTTATCTCGAAGGCTATCTGTTCGATCCGCCGGAAGCCCGCCGCGCCTTCGCCAAGGCCGCCGCCCTGGCCCACGGCGCCGGTCGCAAGATCTCCATGACCCTGAGCGACAGCTTCATGGTCGATCGCCACCGCTCGGCCCTGCTGGGCTTCATCGAGACCCAGTGCGACATCGTCTTCGCCAATGCCGACGAGGTCTGTTCGCTGTTCGAGACCGACGACTTCGCCGCCGCCGTCCAGGCCCTGGCCGCGCGCTGTGAGATCGCCGCGGTCACCCGCAGCGAAAAGGGCTCGGTGATCGCCGCCGGCGAAAGCCTTTATGAAATCTCGGCCTACCCCGTGGAAAAAGTCGTGGACACGACCGGCGCGGGCGACCAATACGCCGCAGGTTTCCTCTTTGGCCTGTCGCAGGGCCGCCCGCTGCCGATCTGCGGCCAGCTGGGCAGTCTCGCCGCCGCCGAGGTCATCGACCACTACGGTCCGCGCCCGCAGGTCAATCTGCGTGAGCTGGCCGCGAAGAACGGACTCTAAGGACAGCCATGGCCCGCACCGCTGAAGTGGTCCGCGAGACGAAGGAGACCCAGATCCGGGTCTGGATCGATCTCGACGGGACCGGCGTCTCGACGATCTCCACCGGCATCGGTTTCTACGACCATATGCTGGAGAGCTTCGCGCGCCACGGCGGCTTCGACCTCAAGGTCGAGACCAAGGGCGACCTGCATATCGACATGCACCACACGGTCGAGGACACCGGCATCGTGTTGGGCCAGGCGATCAACAAGGCGCTGGATGGCTTCAAGGGCATCCGGCGCTTTGGCGCGGCCTATATCCCGATGGACGAGACCCTGACGCGCTGCGCCATCGATCTGTCCAACCGGCCGTACCTGATCTGGAAGGTCGAGTTCAAGCGGCCCAAGGTCGGCGAGATGGACACCGAGCTCTTCAAGGAGTTCCACCACGCGTTCGCCATGAACTGCGGGGCGTGCGTGCATCTGGAGACCCTGTACGGCGACAACACCCACCATGTGGCCGAAAGCGGCTTCAAGGCCCTGGCCCGGGCGCTGCGTCAGGCGGTCGAGATCGACCCGAAGACCGGCGGCCAGGCTCCGTCCACCAAGGGCGTGCTGTAAGGATACCCTATGCAGACCGTCGCCCTGATCGACTACGGGTCGGGCAACCTGCGTTCGGCCGAAAAGGCCCTGCGTGAGGCGGCCCGCCGCTCCGCGCTCGACGCCGACATCGTCGTCACCGCCGATCCCGACCTTGTCGCCAAGGCCGATCGCGTCTTCCTGCCCGGCGTCGGGGCCTTCGCCTCGTGCCGCGCCGGACTGGACGCCACCGGCGTCTACGAGGCGATGAACGAAGCCGTCCACGGTCGCGGCGTGCCCTTCATGGGCATCTGCGTCGGCCACCAGCTCCTGGCCACCGAAGGCCTGGAGTTCGGCGTCACGCCGGGCCTGGACTGGATCGCCGGCCAGGTGAAGAAGCTCGAGCCGACCGACCCTTCGCTGACCATCCCGCACATGGGCTGGAACGCCATCGCCTTCGCCCGCGCTCATGCCCTGTTCCAGGGCATCGAGGACGGCGCCCACATGTACTACGCCAACTCCTTCGCCCTGAACGCGGCTGATCCGGCCGACGTCGTGGCCACGACCGACCATGGCGGCCCGTTCGTCGCGGCGGTGGCCAAGGGCAATGTCGCGGGCGTACAGTTTCACCCCGAAAAGTCACAAGCTTCAGGGCTCGCCCTGCTCGCCAACTTCCTGGAATGGCGCCCATGATCCTCTATCCCGCCATCGACCTGAAGGACGGCCAGTGCGTGCGCCTGCTGCACGGCGACATGGAGAAGGCCACGGTCTTCAACAACAGCCCCGCCGACCAGGCCCAGCGCTTCGTCAAGGACGGCTTCTCGTGGCTGCACGTCGTTGATCTGAACGGCGCCATCGAGGGCAAGTCGATCAACACCGCCGCCGTCGAGCAGATCCTGGAGTCGATCTCCATCCCCGTGCAGCTGGGCGGCGGCATCCGCACCCTGGAAGGCGTCGAGGCCTGGATCGAGGCGGGCGTGTCCCGCGTGATCCTCGGCACCGTGGCCGTGCACGACCCCGAACTGGTCAAGAAGGCCGCGCGCCTATGGCCCGAGCAGATCGCCGTGGCCGTCGACGTCCGTGATGGCAAGGTCGCCATCGATGGCTGGACCGGCCTGTCGGACCTGTCGGCCATCGATCTGTCGCGTCGCTTCGAGGACGCCGGCGTCGCGGCCCTGATCATCACCGACATCAGCCGCGACGGCGCCCTGACCGGCGTCAATGTCGAAGGCGTGGGCGAGCTGGCCGACGCCGTCTCGATCCCGGTCATCGCCTCGGGCGGTGTCGCCGCCGTGGCCGACATCGAGCGCCTCAAGGCCCGCAAGGGTGTCGAGATCGCCGGGGCCATCCTGGGCCGCTCGCTCTATGCCGGCACGATCAAGCCGTCCGAAGCCCTGATCGCGGCAGCCGTCTGATGCTGAAGACCCGGATCATTCCCTGCCTCGACGTGAAGGACGGGCGGGTGGTCAAGGGGGTCAACTTCGTGGCCCTGCGCGACGCCGGCGACCCGGTGGAGCAGGCCCGCGCCTATGACGCCGCCGGGGCCGACGAGCTGATGTTCCTGGACATCACCGCCTCCAGCGAAGGCCGCGGCCTGATCCTGGACGTCATTTCGCGCACGGCCGAGGTCTGCTTCATGCCCGTCTCGGTGGGCGGGGGCGTGCGCCAGGTCTCGGACATGCGCCGCCTGCTGCTGGCGGGGGCCGACAAGGTCTCGACCAACACCGCCGCCGTCGAGAACCCCGACCTGATCGCCGCCGGCGCCGACGCGTTCGGGGCCCAGTGCGTCGTGGTGGCCATCGACGCCAAGCTGCGCGAGGACGGTTCGGGCTGGAACGTCTGGACCTATGGCGGCCGCAAGGACACCGGCCTGGACGTCGTCGACTGGGCCGCCAAGGTGGTCGAGCGCGGCGCGGGCGAGATCCTGCTGACCTCGATGGACCGCGACGGGGCCAAGATCGGCTACGACATCCCGCTGCTCAAGGCCGTGACGGGCGCCGTGAACGTGCCGGTGATCGCCTCGGGCGGCGCTGGCAAGACCGAACACCTGGTCGAAGCCGCGCGCGAAGGCCATGCCGCCGCCGTGCTGGCCGCCTCGATCTTCCACTTTGGCGAGATCAGCATCGGCGAGGCCAAGCAAGCCATGGCCGACGCCGGCATCCCCGTGCGCCTTGACCGGAGCGCCGCATGAGTCGCTTGACCGACGTCCTCGACCGCCTGGCCGCCACGATCGAGAGCCGCAAGGGCGGCGATCCGACCGCGTCCTACACCGCCAAGCTGCTGAACGACCCGGCCCTGGCCGCCAAGAAGCTGGGTGAGGAAGCCGTCGAGACGGTGATCGCCGCCGTGGCCCAGGGCCCCGACGCCCTGGCGGCTGAAAGCGCCGACCTGCTCTATCACTGGCTGGCCCTGATGGCCGCCTCGGGCGTCTCGCTGGACGCCGTGGCCGAGAAGCTGGAAGCCCGCGAAGGCACGTCCGGCATCGCCGAAAAGGCCGCCCGCCCCAAGTGAGCTCAGAGAGCTAGCCCAGCAGCTTGCTGAGGAAGGCCGAGTGCAGGCTCCAGCCCAGGAAGCCGGCTAGGCCCATCACCACGCCCAGCGCCCCAAAGCCCCACGACGCCCACAGCGCCGCCGGGATCTCGACCAGCGCCGCCACCGCCGCGATCGACACGGCGATCGAGATCAGGGCGTCCGAGGCGTCGAACTGGTCGTCATGGACGTTCAGCGCGTCGTACTGCGCCGAGAAGTCCTCGGCCTTGGCCTTCAAGGTCGGCGCTTCGGCCTTGTACTTGGCGATCTCGGTCTGCAGCCGCAGGGTCTCGGCCTGGACCGCCGCGCGCTTGTCGCCCGCCATCAGCCGGACCTGGTTCAGCGCTGTCTCGTCGATGTGCAGCTTGGTCTTGGTGGCCTGGTACTCGTTCCAGGCGTCGACGCTGTCGGACTGGGCCTGCTGCATGGCCTGGGTGATGTTGCCGTCCTTGATGCCGGACACGCCCATGAAGATCGACAGCGCCACGACGGTGATCGCGACCTTGCGATTCAGGCTCTTGTCCTTGGCCTCGGCCCCGATCTCGATGTCCATGCTCGCCTCCAAGCTTCAGTGAAGCTTTGCGAGCCGATCGTGGCGGTTTCAGGCCTTGCGCTTCAGCGCCACATAGAGCGCGCCGTCGCCGCCGTGCCGCTGATCGGCGGTCGAGACCCCCGCGATCATCTCACGCACAGCCGGGCCGGCCAGCCATTCCGGCGTCCGCTGCTTCAGCACGCCATGGCCGATACGGCCCTTGCCGGTGATCACCAGCACCGCCCGGTGGCCGTCCTCGTAGGCGCGGCGGATGAAGCCCTCCAGGGTCGCGCGGGCCTGGTCCTGGTCGAGGCCGTGCATGTCCAGGCGCGCGCCGATCGGGTCGTGCTCCTTGACGATGCGGCGCTTGCGGTTGGGCTCGATACGCTGGGCGGGACCCTTCATGGCCCTGGCCGGCGCCGGCTTGAGTTCCTCGGGGCTGACTCGCAGCGGCGCGATCGAGGCCAGGTGTGTGGGCTGCTCCACCGGTATGGCCGTATCGCTCTTCACGGGCCGTATCCGAGCCTTGGAGCGCATCTTCTCGGGCTTTTCCGGCGCGCGCGGGGTCACCGTCGAGGCGACGAGTTTCCAGAGGCGGCGATCGTCCTCAGGTGCGGGCGGCGGCTTCTTGGCCATCCTACTGCGGAACGAGCCGGTAGAGGCGCAGGGCGTGGCGCACGCGGCCGGCCTCGGCCCCGGCGGCGGTCCCGGTGCCCATGTAGAGATCGGCGCGGACGTCGCCCTTGATCGCCCCGCCGGTGTCCAGCGTCACGGCCAGGCGGCGATAGGCCGGGAAGGCCCCGGCTAGCTTCGGCGCCGCGGCGTCCAGCCAGTAGAGCTCGCCCATGGAATGGCGGCTGGGGTCGATGGCGATGGCCCGGCCGGGCGGCAGCGGCACGCCGGCCGAACCGACGGGCTCCTTGCCGTCGTCGGGCAGCGTCTTGAAGAACACGTAGCGCGGGTTCAGCTGCATGATCGCGTCGGCCTCGGGCCCGCGATGGTCGGCCAGCCACGTGCGGATGGCGTCGCCGGAGGTGTTGTTGTCGGGTAGCAGGCCCTTGTCGCGCATGGCGTTGGCGATGCCCACGAACGGCTTGCCATTGGTGCCGGCGAACACAGCGCGGACGCGGCGGCCGTCGGGCAGGACGAGCACGCCCGAGCCCTGGATCTGCAGGAAGAACAGCTCTTCGGGCCGCATCCAGGCCAGGGGCTTGTCGGTCGGGACCGCCTCGATCTCGGCGCGGGCCGGATAGGGCGTGAAGGTCGGACCCTCGACGTGGCCGATGATCTTCTTGCCGACGAAGCTGGGCTCGAACGCGCCCAGGTCCAGCACCACCAGGTCGGCCGGCAGGGCGCGCAGCGGGACGCTGAACTCGGCGTTGCGCGACATCCGCGCCTCGTACTGCGGAGCGAAATAGGCGGTCAGCAGGCCTTCGTCACCGACCGGCTCGACGCGGAAATTGGCTTCCAGGAAGGCGCGAGCGCCCTCCCGGTCCTGGATTACCGTCGACTCGGCCAGGCCGCAGACGCGGGCCATGGCCGCGTCCTTGGCGACGCCGCAGCCGGCGCGGAAGGCGCTGAGGGCCGCCAGGTGATCCTCGTCCGCCCAGCCGTTCAGGCTGGAGAACGACACCGCCGTCGCCGGTCGGGCCGAAGGCGGCGGCGGGGTGTTGGTCACCGGCGGCGGGACCGTCGGACCGGTCGCGATCGGCGGCGGCGCGGGCGCCGTCGTCGTGCTGGCGCAGGCGCTCAGCAGCAGGGCCGCCAGGGCCACGGGGGCCAAGGCGGTCGGGATGCCGCGCATTTGGGACATCTACGCCTCGGCGGCGGCGACGAACGCCAGGCGCCAGTTTGGGTTGGCGCTCTTGACCTCGCGCTCGAAGGTCCACAGCTCGGCCGTGCGACGATCGTCGACGCCTTCACCGCGCTCGTCCTTGGTGCGGGTGCGCACCTCGGCCAGGATCCGCACCACGGCCTTGGCCAGGTCGCCGACCACGTCGATGTTTTCCAGATCCAGGCGCGGCGGCGCCATGAACTCGACCTTCTCGGTGCGACCGGCGGCTTCGCGCGCGGCCATGGCCTGCTCGAAATTGTCCATGACGTCCTGGGCCAGCAGAGGCTTCAGCGTCTCGCGGTCGCCTTCGGCATAGGCCTTGACGATCTGCTCGTAGGCCGAGCGGGCGCCGGCCAGGAACTTGGTCGGGTCGAAGTCAGGCTGCTTGGACTTGAGGGCCGCCAGGCCTTCGGTGCGCAGGATCGGATGCGCCTCGGCCGGGACCGGCGCGGCGCCGGGCTGGGCCGTCACCACGTCCTCGGGCTGACGACCCGTGCGACGCCCAAGGGTGGCGTACAGCTGGTACAGGACAACAGCGGCGACGGCGGCGAGGAACAGGATCTGGAGCACTTCAAGGTCCGGCAACGGGCTTGGGGCCCAGGATATCGTGTCTATATAGGCGAGACGGGCTCTCCCGTCAGGCGCCCAGCGTTGCGCCGGACGGACCCTCATGGTAGCAGCGCCCCACCTTTCTTAGGCGTTTTAGACGCCGATTACGGATTTTATCCTAATGACCGACACCACCGCCTCCAATGGCGCCCCCGAGGCGGCTTCGGACGACAACGCCGCCGCGCAATCGGGCATCCGTATCCTGGCGCAATTCGTGCGCGACTTCTCGTTCGAGAACCCGCTGGCCCCCGACAGCCTGCGCGCCGGCGCGCCGCAGCCGCAGATCGACATGGGCGTCGAGATGAACGCTCGCGGCCGTCCGGACGGCCTGTTCGAAGTGGACCTGAAGCTGTCGGCCCGCGCCCTGCGCGACGAGCAAGCCGTGTTCCACGTCGAGGTCGTGTACGGCGGTCTGTTCCACATCGAGGGCGTGCCGGAAGCCGATCTGGAGCCGGTGCTGCTGATCGAGTGCCCGCGCTTCCTGTTCCCGTACGCCCGTCGCCTGATCTCGGACGTCACGGCCGAAGGCGGTTTCCCGCCCTTCCTGATCGACCCGATCGACTTCGCCGGCGTCTACGCCGCGCGCAAGGCTCAGGCCGAAGCCGCCGTGGCCGGTAACGCCTAACTCAAGGCAGCCACCGCTGAATACAAGAAGGCCCGGTCATCGCTGACCGGGCCTTTTTCGTTACGGCTGGAGGCGGTAGCCGCCCATCTCGGTGATCAGGATCCGCGCCACGGCCGGATCGGGCTCGATCTTCTGGCGCAGGCGGTAGACGTGGGTTTCCAGCGTGTGGGTGGTGACCCCGGCGTTGTAGCCCCAGACCTCGGTCAGCAGCTCCTCGCGCGACACGGGTTTGGAGCCGGCGCGGTAGAGGTACTTGAGGATGTTGGTTTCCTTCTCGGTCAGCCGCACCTTCTTCTGCTTCTCGTCGACCAGCAGTTTGGCGGACGGGCGGAATTCGTACGGACCGATGCGGAACAGCGCGTCTTCCGAGGCCTCGTAGACGCGCAGTTGGGCGCGGATGCGGGCCAGCAGCACGCCGAAGCGGAAAGGCTTGGTGACATAGTCGTTGGCCCCGGACTCCAGGCCCAGGATGGTGTCGCTGTCGCTGGCCGCGGCCGTCAGCATGATGACCGGGGCCGTGACCCCGTTCTTGCGCATCAGGCGACAGGCCTCGCGGCCGTCCATGTCGGGCAGGTCGACGTCCAGCAGGATCAGGTCCGGCTTGACCTCGCGCGACATCTTCACGCCCTCGCCGGCGGTCGAGGCCTCGGCCACGGCGAATTCCTCGTGCAAGGCCAGCTGCTCGGCCAAAGCGCCGCGCAGGTCCTCGTCGTCATCGATCAGCAGAAGCGTCTTGCGTTGCGCCATAAGGCGGAACATGCACCGCTGCGGCCCCCGGGGACAACCCCGAGCGCGACCTTAAGTCCGGAGGACGACCGTACGATGCTGTTTCGAGCCCATGCCGATGGCCGCTTCGAGCTGGATGGACGGACCCTGCGCTGCGCGATCGGCAAGGCCGGCGCCATCGCCGCCGCCGACAAGCGCGAGGGCGACAACAAGAGCCCGACCGGAACCTGGGTCCTGCGCGAGGTCTGGTATCGGCCCGACGTCTACAAGGGTGGCCCGAAGACCGCCCTGCCCCTCCACGCCACCCGGCCCGACGACGGCTGGTGCGACGCCCCGGGCGATCCGAACTACAACCGCCCGGTCCTGCTACCCTATCCGGCCAGCGCCGAGCGGATGTGGCGCGACGACAATGTCTATGACCTGGTGGTGATCCTGGGCCACAACGACCGCCCGCCCGTGCCGGGCATGGGCTCGGCGATCTTCATGCACCTTGCCCGCGACGGCTATCCGGGCACCGAGGGCTGCGTGGCTCTGGCGCGCCCGGACCTGGAGGCATTGCTGGCGATCGCCAAGCCGGGGGATGCGGTCGAGATCGTCGCCGACTAGGCGTAGTTTCGGCTGCCGAACAGCGCCGAACCGACCCGCACCGAGGTCGCGCCCTCGGCGATCGCTGTTTCGAAGTCGTCGCTCATACCCATCGACAGCTTCGCCACGCCATTGCGTTCGGCGATGGCCCGCAAGGCGGCGAAGTGCGGGGCGGGATCGGCATCGACCGGCGGAATGCACATCAGGCCTTCCACCGTTAGGCCATAAGTCCCCCGGCAGGCGGTGATGAAGGCGTCGGCCTCGGCCGGCGCGATCCCGGCCTTCTGGTCTTCCTCGCCGATATTGACCTGGACATAGAAGCGCGGGGCCTTGCCGGCCCGCTGGACCTCCTCGGCCAGCACGCGGGCCAGCTTTTCGCGGTCGAGCGTCTCGATGACATCGAAGAATGCGACCGCTTCTCGGGTCTTGTTGGTCTGCAGCGGCCCGATCAGCCGCAGTTCCAGACCCTCGCGGCGCGGGCCCCAACGCTCCATCGCTTCCTGGACGCGGTTCTCGCCGAACACTTTCTGTCCCGCGTCCAGCACGGGCGCGATATGCTCCCAGGGCTGGGTCTTGGACACCGCCACCAGGGTGACCGCGCCCGCCGGACGTCCGGCGCGCAGCTCGGCGGCGGCGATGCGGGCTTGGATCTCGGCGAGGGCTTGCGACATTGGGGGACGCCTTGGACGGGGACGTGAGCGAACTGGAAGTCCTGTCTAAAGCGGCTGGCGTCTTTCCGCCAAGGACCGCGCGCGGCCGCACCCTGCCCGGCCTGTTGTTCTTCACCGATCCCGCACGCGTTCCGAACCCGGAAGCCGTCGCCGAACGTCTGCCGGCCGGCGCGGGCATCGTTTACCGCGCCTTCGACGCCGAGGACGCGGTCGAGCGCGGTCGCCGCCTGCGGACAATCGCCACCGAACGCGGCCTCCTGCTGCTGGTCGGCGCTCATCCGGGTCTGGCCGAAGGCATCAATGCGGATGGTCTGCACATGCCCCAGCGGCTGGCGGCCGAGATCCCCCGCCTTCGCGCCGAGCACGGCCGCTGGCTGATCACCGTCGCGGCCCACGATCTGACCGCCCTCAAGGCCGCCGAGCGCGCGCAGGCCGACGCGGTCGTGATCTCGCCGGTCTTCCCCAGCAACAGCCCGTCGGCGGGCGAGCCGCTGGGCGTGGACGGCTTGAAGGACTTGGTCGCGGCGACGGCGCTGCCGGTCTACGCGCTGGGCGGCATACGCGCGCGCACGATCTCGCGGCTCATCGGCAGCGGAATCGTCGGGATAGCGGCCGTCGAGGCCCTAGCCGAATCTTAGAACTTGAAAGCGGTCTCGAGGCGGACGCGCGGGGCCGGGTCGGGCTGCTGAGCCTTGCGGGCAGCCAGGGCCGGGTTGGATTCACCCAGGCTGACGGCGCCGCCGACGCGGATCGAGGGGGTCACCTTGAAATAGGCGCCGGCCTGGACGTCCTGCATTTCCATTTCGCGGCTGGAAGGCTGGTCGAGGTCCAGCTTCAGGCCCCAGCGGCCCTTCTTGGCGTCCCAACGCAGGGTGCGCTTGTCATCCTGCGGGTATTGGACACCGGCGGCGGCGCTGGTGAAGTCGTTCTTGACCGAGAAATCGGGGGTAACCGCATGCGGCTTGGCCTGGGCGAACGCCATCGACGCCGATCCCGTCAGGATCAGCGCGGCAGTCCCCGCCAGAAAGAAACGCGTCGCGGTCATCGCCACTCGCCGCCTGTACTCAGTTGTCCCCACCCATCCCATATAGGAACGAGCCCCTTACATTGCGATTAAAGGCTTGACCGGAACGCGGTCAACCTCGCTTCGGTCGCACCGAGCGCCAAATTGGGCGATTCAATCGACTCCTGTGGCGACGAGGTCACGCGATTCCTGTTTTGAGGCAGCGCAGCCATGCTATAGACCGGCTCCCGGCCGCGGGGGCGCGCCAGGGTGCGCGCTAGCGCCCGAAAGATATTTGGAGCGAGGTACTATGGCGTTTGAACGTGGGTCCGTGATGCGCGGCGTCGCCGCAGGCGTCCTGGCTCTGTCGATGCTGGGCATGACCGCATGCGCCAGCAACAAGCCCCCGAAGACGTTCACCACCCAAAGCGACGAGCCGGGCCTGAACCCGTTCAAGCGCTTTGGCGGCGGCAAGAAGGCTCCGACCTCGGAAGGTTCGATCGGCGTCAACGGCTATCTGTGGCGTGCGAGCCTGGACACCCTGGCCTTCATGCCGCTGGCCTCGGCCGATCCTTACGGCGGCGTGATCATCACCGACTGGTACGTGAACCCGGAAACCCCGGCCGAGCGCTTCAAGGCCACGGTCTACATCCTAGACACCCGCCTGCGCGCCGACGGCCTGAACGTCACGGTGTTCAAGCAGTCCAAGGATGTCAACGGCGCCTGGGTCGATGCTCCGGTCGCCGACCAGACCGCCACCGACCTGGAAAACGCGATCCTGACCCGCGCGCGTCAGCTTCGACTTTCGAACATCAAGGGCTAAGGCCCTTCTGGGGGTTCCCGCTGAACCGGCGGGAACCCACCAGGCTTCCTAATTTCTGCGCGCTCCGGCCGCGAAACCGCATAGTCTTGCGCGGGTCGCCTTCGGGGCGCTTTTCCGCATCTAGACACCTGGTTTCCGATGGCCCGCTACAATCCCAAAGACACCGAACCCAAGTGGCGTGAAGCCTGGGCGAAGGCCGACGTCTTCAAGACCGGCGAGATCAACGACGGCCGTCCGAAATACTACGTGCTCGAGATGTTCCCGTATCCGTCGGGCCGCATCCACATGGGCCACGTCCGCAACTACGCCATGGGCGACGTGGTGGCCCGCTACAAGCGCGCGCAAGGCTTCAACGTCCTGCACCCGATGGGCTGGGACGCCTTCGGCATGCCCGCCGAGAACGCGGCCATGGAGCGCGGCGTCCACCCCAAGGGCTGGACCTACGACAACATCGCCGCCATGCGCGAGCAGCTGAAATCGCTGGGCATCTCGGTCGACTGGTCGCGCGAGTTCGCCACCTGCGACCCGGAATATTACGGCAAGCAGCAGGCCTGGTTCCTGCGCCTGCTGAAGCGCGGCCTGGTCTATCGCAAGGAAGCCTCGGTCAACTGGGATCCGGTCGACATGACCGTCCTGGCCAACGAGCAGGTCATCGACGGCAAGGGCTGGCGCTCGGGCGCGACCGTGGAGAAGCGCAAGCTGACCCAGTGGTTCCTGCGCATCACCGACTACGCCGACGACCTGATCGAGGGCCTGAAGACCCTGGACCGCTGGCCCGACAAGGTTCGCCTGATGCAGGAGAACTGGATCGGCCGCTCCAAGGGCCTGCGCTTCAAGTTCCAATTCGAGGGTGAGGCCCCCGACGGCATGGCCGACGGGCTGGAGGTCTACACCACCCGTCCCGACACCCTGTTCGGCGCCAGCTTCGTCGGCATCGCGCCCGAGCATCCGCTGGCCGAACGCCTGGGCATCGAGAACCCCGAGGTCCAGCAGTTCATCGCCGACTGCCGCAAGGGCGGCACCTCGGAAGCCGAGATCGAGAGCGCCGAAAAGCTGGGCTACGACACCGGTCTGCGCGTGCAGCACCCGCTGGACCCGTCGATCACCCTGCCCGTCTGGATCGCCAACTTCATCCTGATGGACTACGGCACCGGCGCGATCTTCGCCTGCCCGGCCCACGATCAGCGCGACCTGGACTTCGCCCGCAAGTACGACCTGCCGGTCCTGCCGGTGGTGCTGCCCAACGGCGAGGACGCCGCGACCTTCAAGGTCGGCAAGGAGGCCTATGTCGGCCCCGGCAAGATCTACAATTCCGAATTCCTGGACGGTCTGGACATCGAGGCCGCCAAGGCTGAAGCGGTCAGCCGCATCGAAGCGGCCGGCCAGGGCCAGGGCGCGACCGTCTACCGCCTGCGCGACTGGGGCGTCTCGCGCCAGCGCTACTGGGGCTGCCCGATCCCGGTGATCCACTGCGAGAAGTGCGGCGTCGTGCCCGTGCCGGAAGACCAGCTGCCGGTCGCCCTGCCCGACGACGTCACCTTCGACAAGCCGGGCAACCCGCTGCTGCGCCACCCGACCTGGCGCCACACCAGCTGCCCGTCGTGCGGCGGCCGCGCCGAGCGCGAGACCGACACGCTGGATACGTTCATCGACTCCAGCTGGTACTTCGCCCGCTTCGCCGACCCGACGGCCGAGGAGCCGGTGGGCAAGGAAGCGGCCGACTACTGGATGGCCGTCGACCAGTATATCGGCGGTGTCGAGCACGCGATCCTGCACCTGCTGTACGCGCGCTTCATCACCCGCGCCCTGAAGGACGAGAACCTGCTGTCGGTCGAAGAGCCGTTCGCGGGCCTGTTCACGCAAGGCATGGTCACCCACGAGGCCTACAAGAACGAGGCCGGCGAGTGGGTCGAGCCGTCGGACATCCGCATCACCGTCGAGGGCAACACCCGCTCGGCGGTCCACGCCACGACCGGGGCGCCGATCATCATCGGCGACATCGAGAAGATGTCGAAGTCCAAGAAGAACGTCGTCGCCCCCGAGGACATCTTCGAGGCCTACGGCGTCGACAGCGCCCGCCTGTTCGTGATGAGCGACAGTCCGCCCGAGCGCGACGTCCAGTGGACCAATTCGGGCGTCGAAGGCTCGTGGCGCTTCACGCATCGCCTGTGGAACGAGTTCGACAGCCAGCCGACCGGCGACTTCGCCCACGACGACGCGGACGAAGCGGCCCTGGCCCTGCGCAAGTCGGCCCACAAGCTGATCGGCTTCGTTACCGACAGCATCGAGGGCTTCCGCTTCAACAGCGGCGTGGCGCGCCTGTACGAGTTCCTGAACGCCCTGAAGGCCGCTCCGGCTGAAGGCGCGACCCAGGGCGTGCTGGCGGCCCGCAAGGAAGCCCTGAACATCCTGGCGCGCCTGGTCGCGCCGTTCACGCCCCACCTGGCCGAAGAGGCCTGGGCGTCGATCGGTGGCGATGGCATGGTTGTCAACGCGCCCTGGCCCAAGGCCGACCCGGCCCTGGCCGCGGATGACGAGCGCGTCCTGCCGATCCAGATCAACGGCAAGCGTCGCGGCGAGATCAAGGTCAAGGCCGGCGCGGCCGAAGACGAGGTCCAGAAAATCGCTCTGGCGGATCCGAACGTCCTGGCCCACCTTGAGGGCGTCACGGTCCGCAAGGTGATCGTGGTCAAGGACCGCATCGTCAACATCGTGGCCAATTGAGACCGATGAAACGCATCCTGCTGATCGGCGCCCTGGCGCTCTCGACGACGCTCTCGGCCTGCGCCGGCTTCACGCCGCTGTACGGCCGCCCGGGCGTCGAGGGCGGTCTCTCCAGCATCGAGACCATCGCCGACGAGGGCCGGGGCGGTTACCTGCTGCGCGAGCAGCTGGACGACTATCTGGGCCACAAGCAGGGCGATCCGGCGGCCTACAAGCTGTACTTCTCGGTCAAGGAAATCCGCTTCGCCCGTGGCGTGCGCCTCGACAACGTCGCCAACCGCTACGAGCTGCGGATGACCGTCGGCTGGCGCCTGATGGACGCCAAGACCGGCAAGGAAGCCACGACCGGCAACACCGAGGTGTCGGTGACCTACGACTCCGCCGACCAGCCTTACGCGGCCATCGCGGCTCAGAACGACGGCCAGGAGCGGGCCGCGGCGGAAGCCGCGCGCAAGATCCAGCTCGAGCTGGCCACCTGGCTGGCGGCCGGCAAGAAGAAGCCGGCCTGATCTAATGATCCTCTCCAAGCGTCCGGACGTCGAACGCTTCCTGCGGGAGCCGACCCCGGACATCCGGGCCGTGGTCCTCTACGGCAAGGACCGGGGCGTGGTGCGCGATCGCGCCAACGCCCTGGCCAAGCGCGTGGTCGAGCGCCCGGACGATCCCTTCGACACCGCCATGCTGACCGACGGCGACCTGGACGCCGATCCGGCCAAGCTGGAGGACGAGCTGTCGGCCATGTCGCTGATGGGCGGCCGCCGCCTGGTGCGGCTCCGGCTGAACGGCGAGAAGACCGGTCCCGACAAGCAGGCCGCCGAGGCCCTGACCCGCCATGTCGAGGGCCAGCTGAACCCCGACGCCTTCTTCCTGGTCGAGGCAGGGGCCCTGGGCCGCGAGTCGCAGCTACGCAAGGTCGGTGAGAAGGCCAATGGCTGCGCCGTCATCCCCTGCTACGAGGATGAAGCCGGCGACCTGGCGCGCCTGGCCCGCGACACCCTGGCCAACGACAAGGTCAGCCTGAACGGCGAGGCCCTCGATCTCTTCGTCTCGCGCCTGCCCAAGGAGCGCGGCGTGGCCCGCGCCGAGATCGAACGCCTGGCCCTCTATCTCGGCCCAGGCAGCGGCATCACCGCCACCGCCGCCGACCTGACGGACTTTCTCGGTGTCGAACCCGAGGCCTCGCTCAGCGACGCCGCCGCCGACGCGTTCGGCGGCAAGGCCGGTCTTGCCCAGCAGGCCCTGCGCCGCGCGGCCGCCGAGGGCGAAGGTGGTCCGGCCGCCGTCCGGGCCATCGGCTACTATCTGGGACGCCTGCGCCGGGTGCTGACCCTGCACAAGAACGGCGTCGATCTGCAGGCGGCCGCCAAGGCCTCGGGCGTGTTCTGGAAACAGGAGCGCGAGTTCCTGCGCCAGGCCCGCGCCTGGAACCTGGAAGCCATCCTCGAGATCCAGGGCGAGGTCCTCAACGCCGACCGCGCCTGCAAGACCTCCGGCTCCCCCGACCAGCTGATCGCCGAGCGCCTGGCGCTGATGATCGCGGGTCGCGCGCGGCGGTTGGGGCTTTAGGGCCAGAAACCCCCGAAAACAGGCCCTTTGCGCGCCTGTGGATGACTTTCAAGAAAGCCTTATGCGAGAAGGGTTTGCGGCGGAAATCGCTGTGGAGCGCCCTCCTCTCACGAAAACGGCGCCTCCCGGAGTACGGAAAGGCGCCGTTCGGTGCGCGACAGAGGCGATTTTCAGAGGCCCGAAATTCCGCTCATTCGCACGGTTTTGGGTGCAGACGATCAGACCCCGCGCGTCAGTCGGTTGCACAGGTCGTCGAGCTGCTCGAGCGTCGCATAGGTGATGGTCAGGGTGCCGGTCGAGCCGCGATGGTCAATCGAGACGTCGAGGCCGAGCACCGACGACAGGTCGGCTTCGAGGGCCTGGGTGTCGGTGTCCTTCACGCGCGGCGGACGGCCGCCCTTGTTCTTGCTCGGCGTCGAGGACGGCGCCTTGCGGGCCAGGGCTTCGGTCTCGCGGACCGACAGGCCGCCGTCGATGATCTGCTTGGCCAGGGCCACCGGGTCGGCGGCCGCGGCGATGGCGCGGGCATGACCGGCCGACAGCTCACCGCTGACCAGGTAGGACTGCACTTCGTCCGGTAGGGCCAGCAGGCGCATCGTGTTGGCGACGTGGCTGCGGCTCTTGCCGATGGTCTGGGCGATCGCTTCCTGGGTGCGCTCGAACTTCTCCATCAGCACCTTGTACGAGAGCGCCTCTTCCAGGACGTTCAGATCGGCGCGCTGGACGTTCTCGATGATGCCGATTTCCAGCACCGCCAGGTCGTCCAGCTCGCGGACCATGATCGGCACGCTGCGCAGGCCCGCGCGCTGGGCGGCTCGCCAGCGGCGTTCGCCGGCGACGATCTGGTATTCGCCCGGCGAGCCGGGCGCGGGACGCACCAAGATCGGCTGCAGGACGCCCTTCTCGCGGATCGAATTGGACAGGTCTTCCAGGTCTTCCTCGCGGAAGGTGCGGCGCGGCTGGTCGGGATTGCGCTTCAGGATCTCGATCGGCGCTTCGCGCGAACCGGGGGCGTTGTCGCCCGGCGCCTGGGCCGGCGCGTTCTCGACCTCGCCCAGCAGCGCGGACAGACCCCGGCCCAGACCACGACGCCCCTCGGAACCACTCGGCTCAGCCACTACGGACTCCATCTTCTTCTCGTTCTAGTTCGGATCGTTGTTCGAAAGTTGCCTAGGCAGCCTGGGCCTGGCGATCACGCTCGCGGCTGATCACCTCGCGGGCCAGCTTCAGGTAGGCCTGGCTGCCGGCGCACTTCAGGTCATACAGCAGCACCGGCTTGCCGAACGACGGCGCCTCCGAGACGCGGACGTTACGCGGGATGACCGCGTCATAGACCTTGTCGCCGAAGTATTCCCGCACGTCGCGGGCGACCTGCTCGGACAGGCTGTTGCGGCGGTCGTACATGGTCAGCACCACGCCCTGGATCTCCAGGCGCGGATTGAGGCTCCCGCGGATGCGCTCGATGGTCCGCATCAGCTGAGTCAGACCCTCCAGGGCGAAGAACTCGCACTGCAGCGGCACGAACACCGCGTCGGCGGCGGTCATGGCGTTGACGGTCAGCACGTTCAGCGACGGCGGGCAGTCGATCAGCACATAGGTGTAGGGCCCGTTGACGCGGATGCTCTCCAGGGCGTCGCGCAGACGGTAGGACCGGCGGGCGGTCTGACCCAGTTCGATCTCGACGCCCGACAGGTCGGCGTCGGCCGGTATGACGTCGAGGCCCGGCAGCTCGGTCCTCACGGCCGCGTCCACCACCGGCGACTCGCCCATCAGCACGTCATAGAGCGTGGTGCGGCGCTGAATGCGGGTGATGCCCAGACCCGTCGAGCAGTTGCCCTGCGGGTCGGCGTCGATCAGCAGCACGCGCTCGCCGCAGGCGGCCAGGGCGGTGCCCAGGTTGATGGCGGTCGTGGTCTTGCCGACGCCGCCCTTCTGATTGGCGATGGCCAGGACGCGGAGAGGATTAGCGGACACGGGAAAGCCTCTTCACTTGCACGATGCGGCCACGAGGGTCGCTTTGACTGGGGAGCAGCTCGGCGGCGAACGACCAGGCCTTGCGGGCCTCGGTCAGCTCGGTCGCGACGTCCTGGCCCTTGAGGAACAGGCCGGTCGCGCCGCGATGCAGATAGGGTTCGGCGAAGCCCAGCAGCTTGGTCATCGGCGCGCAGGCGCGGGCGGTGACCAGGTCGACCTTCAGCTTCAGCTCTTCGGCCCGGACATTGTGGATCTCGGCGGGCAGGTCCAACGCCTTGACCGCCACTTCCAGGAAGCGGCAGCGCTTGGCCATGCTCTCGACGAGATGGACCTTGGCGCCGTCCTGCCCCTTCAGGAGTATGGCCAGCACCACCCCGGGCAGACCTGCGCCGGCGCCGAGGTCGGCCCAGGTCTTCGCCTCGGGAGCCAAGGCCAGCAGCTGGCTGCTGTCCAGCGCGTGGCGGGTCCAGTAGGTGGCGATGGTCAGCGGGCCGACGAGGTTCATCACCTCGTTCCATTCGGCCAGCAGCTCCTGGAAGCGCGTCAGGTCGGCCATCTGGGCGTCGGAGACGCCGGTAAGGGCTTGGTAACCAGATGCGTCAAGCGCAGGGGGTTCAGTGGTCACGGCGTCAGGCAGCACGGCTGCGCCTCACATGGGCCAGCAGCGCGGTCAGCGCGCCGGGTGTCACACCCTCGATCCGAGCCGCCTGGCCCAGGGTCATCGGGCGCACGCGGGCCAGCTTCTCGCGGACTTCGTTGGAGAGGCTGCCGATGTCGGCATAGTCGAGATCGGCCGGCAGGCGCAGGTCCTCGTCCTTGCGCAGTGACTCGGCGTCGGCGCGCTGGCGGTCGAGATAGCCGGCATAGGCCGCCTCGATCTCGATCTGCTCGCGGACGTCGGTGTTCCACGTGAAAACCTCGGGCCACACGGCGCCGAGATCGTCGAGGGTCACATTGGGATAGGCCAGCATGGCGAACAGGTCGCGGCGGACGCCGTCGCTATTGACCTTGAAGCCGGCCTTCACCGCTTCGTTCGGGGTCAGGGTGACCGAACGGGCGAAGGCGCGGGCCGCTTCCAAACGGGTCTTCTTCTCGGTCCAGGCCGCAGCGCGACGCTCGCCCACCACGCCCAGTTCGATCCCACGATCGGTCAGGCGCTGGTCGGCATTATCGGCGCGCAGGGTCAGGCGGAACTCGGCCCGGCTGGTGAACATCCGATACGGCTCGGTGACGCCCCGGGTGACCAGGTCGTCGATCATCACGCCGATATAGGCCTCGTCACGGGCGAAGACCGCAGGCTCCCTGCCCTGCTGCGCCAGCGCCGCGTTCAGGCCGGCGACCAGGCCTTGCGCCCCGGCCTCTTCATAGCCGGTGGTGCCGTTGATCTGGCCGGCCAGGTACAGACCCGGCAGGCGCTTGGTCTCCAGCGTGGCGTACAGCTCGCGCGGATCGACATAGTCGTACTCGATCGCATAGCCGTAGCGCTTGACCTCCACGGCCTCCAGGCCGGGGATCGTGCGGAGAAATAGCAGCTGGGTCTCTTCCGACACCGAGGTCGAGATGCCGTTCGGATAGACCGTCGTGTCGTCCAGGCCTTCCGGCTCCAGGAACACCTGGTGGCTGGTCTTGTCGGCGAAGCGTACGACCTTGTCCTCGATCGACGGGCAATAGCGCGGACCGATCCCCGTGGCGCGACCGCCATAGACCAGCGACTCGGTCAGCCGGTCGGCGATGATCTGGTGGGTCTCGGCGGTCGTGAAGGTGATGCCGCAGGCGATCTGCGGGGTGTCGATCCTGTCATTCAGGAACGAGAACGGCACCGGCTCGTCGTCGCCGGGCTGCATCTCCAGCCGATCCCAGGCGATGGTCGAGCCGTCCAGGCGCGCGGGCGTGCCAGTCTTCAGGCGGCCCATTTGGAAGTCGAGGCCATACAGGCGGTCGGCCAGACCGATCGACGGTTGGTCGCCGACGCGGCCGGCCGGAATCCGGGTCTCGCCCAGATGGATGACGCCCTTCAGGAAGGTGCCAGTGGTGAGGATCACTCGGGGCGCGCGGTACGACCGCCCTTCCCCATCGATCGCGCCGGCCACCTTGCCGTCCTCGACCATCAGGTCTTCGGCGGCGGCGGCGATGATGTCGAGGTTTGCCGTGGCGGCCAGCTCGGCCTGCATCGCCTCGCGATAGAGCTTGCGGTCGATCTGGGCGCGCGGGCCGCGAACGGCCGGACCCTTGGAGCGGTTCAGCATCCGGAACTGGATGCCGCCCTTGTCGGCCATGCGGCCCATGACGCCGTCCAGGGCGTCGATCTCGCGGACCAGATGGCCCTTGCCCAGGCCGCCGATGGCCGGGTTGCAGGACATCTCGCCGATGGTCTCAAGCTTGTGGGTCAGCAGCAGGGTGCGCGCGCCGGTGCGCGCGGAGGCGGCCGCCGCCTCGCAGCCGGCGTGACCGCCGCCGATGACAATGACATCCCAGGTATCGGACAAAAGACTCGCCTCAATGCGAACGCCCCCGGGATAACTGCGGGGGCGTTGGACTCGACCTATACGCCAATCAGGCGAGCGGGTCGATGTGACTCCATGGCGTTTCACGTGAAACACCCCCGCCGCAGCTGTGAGCGCGCTGTGGATAATATAGGGGACGTTCCACGTGGAACATCACTTGCCGATGCAGAAGGTCGAAAAGACGCGGCCCAGTACATCCTCCGGATCGACCCGACCGGTGATCTTCTCCAGCGCGCGGGCGGCAAGGCGAACGTCCTCGGCGGCCAGTTCGACCTCCAGACCGACCTCCGACAGGGCCCGAGCAAGGTACCCTTGGGCTTCCTTCAGACGCTCGGCGTGACGCAGCCGGGTGGCGGCTGGGAACTCCGCGCCAGACAACGCGTCGGCGACATGGTCCGAAAGCGCCTGCCTCAGATCGTTGACACCAGCCTCGGACTTCGCGGAGAGACGCAGAATCCATAGCCCCTCCCCCGCCCACATAGCCTCGGCCCTACCGAGCGCATCGGCGTCGGCGATGTCGGCCTTGTTCAGCACTAGCCAGTCGCCGGGCCGAACAGCCTCCTCAAGCTTCACCGTATGTTTCACGTGAAACCCATCGACCACCCAAAGCCTTAGGTCAGCTTCCTCAGCCCAGGCCCGCGCCCGGCGGACACCCTCGGCTTCGATGGCGTCGCTCGTTTCGCGGATCCCGGCCGTGTCCGCGACCAGAACCTTGTACCCGCCGAGCACCAGCGGCACCTCGATGACATCCCGGGTAGTGCCAGGTGTGTCCGTGACGATCGCCGCCTCGCGCTCGACAAGGCCATTGAGAAGCGTGCTCTTCCCCGCGTTCGGCGCGCCAACGAGGGCGATGCGGAAGCCGTCACGCACCCGCCGTCCACGGGAAACATCAGCCAAGGCCGCATCCAGTTCGGCGCTCAGAGTCCGCAGCGCCGGACGCGCCCGCTCGGCCACCTCCTCCGGCAGATCCTCATCCGGAAAGTCGACCGCCGCTTCCAGCATGGCCAGCGAGTGGAGCAGCAGATCGCGCCAACGGTCATAGCGTTGGCTCAGCGCGCCACCGACCTGGCCGAGCGCCTGCTTGCGCTGAGCCTCGGTCTCGGCGTCGATCAGGTCGGCGACGCCTTCCGCCTGGGCCAGGTCCAGCTTGCCGTTCTCGAAGGCGCGGCGGGTGAACTCGCCCGGCTCGGCCAGGCGCAAGCCCAGGTCCGACAGCGCCGCCAGTAGCGCCTCGACCACGGCCCGGCCGCCGTGCACGTGAAACTCGGCGCTGTCCTCCCCGGTATAGCTGGCCGGTCCCTCGAACCGCAGGACCAGGGCCTCGTCCAGATCGACGCCGTCGTGGCGCAGGGTGCGCAGGGCGGCCATCCGGGCCTTGGGCGGTTTCTGCGTGAGGGCCTCGACCACCCGCAAGGTCGCCGGGCCCGAGACGCGCACCACGGCCACCGCCGCGCGCCCGGCCGCCGTGGCCGGGGCGAAGATCGTATCGCTCATCAGATCAGTCGCGCTTGCCGGCCGCCGCGCCCGCCGCCGCCGTCATCAGCTTGCGGAACTGCTCCTGGGCGCCGGTGCCGAACGCCATCCAGTTCTTCATCAGCTCCTCGGGCGCCAGCATGGCCATGTTGGCGTCCATGCGGTTCTGCATCTCTTTGACCAGATGGTCGTTCAGAGCGCTCACGTCCGGCAGACCCAGAAAGGCGCGCGCCTCCACCGGGGTGCAGTCGATCTCGATGGTCATTTTCATGTGGGAGGTTCCCTTCGGTCAGGGCACGATATTGTTATGGGCCAAGCCCCGTCGGCACAGGTTAGAGCGCTTTGGTCGAAAGTCACATTGGTCCTCGCTGAGGACCCTTACGGACGGAGTATCCCGATGAGTGAGACCCTTACGATCACCACGCCCGATGGTGACTTCTCGGCCTATGTCGCGCGACCACAGGCGGACAACGCCCCGGCCATCGTGGTGATCCAGGAGATCTTCGGCGTCAACAAGGTGATGCGCGACATCGCCGACGGCCTGGCCTCGCAAGGCTATGTGGCGATCGTGCCCGACCTGTTCTGGCGGATCGAGCCCGGCATCGACATCACCGATCAGTCCGAAGCCGAGTGGAAGCGCGCCTTCGAACTCTTCAACGCGTTCGACGTGGACGCCGGCGTCGGCGACATCGCCGCGACGATCACTGCGGCGCGCGAACTCGTCGGCGTCAATGGCAAGGTCGGGGCGGTCGGCTACTGCCTGGGCGGCCTGCTGGCCTTCCTGACCGCGACCCGCACCGACGTCGACGCCAGTGTCTCCTACTACGGCGTCGGCCTTGAGAAGCACGTGAACGAGGCCGAGAAGCTGACCCATCCGCTGCTGATGCACATCGCCGAGAAGGACCAGTTCGTCCCGCCGGAAGCGCGTCAGCTGATCCTTTCGGCCTTGAAGGATCACCCGCAGATCGAACTGCACACCTACGCCGATCGCGACCACGCCTTCGCGCGCGAGGGCGGCGCGCACTATGACGCCGCCGACGCCGCCAAGGCCAACGGCCGCAGCCTGACCTTCTTCCAGAAGGCGCTTGCGTGATGTTGGCGATCCAGTTCTCGCGGACCGGCGGCCCTGAAGTCCTCGAGGCCGTTCAGGTCGAGGCCCCCTCCCCGGCCGCCGGCCAGATCCTGGTCCGGCACCAAGCGGTCGGGCTGAACTATATCGACACCTATCACCGCTCCGGCCTCTACCCCCTGAAGCTGCCTTCGGGGATCGGGCTGGAGGCCGCCGGGATCGTCGAGGCGCTCGGCGAGGGCGTCACCCGGTTCCAGGTCGGCGATCGCGTCGCCTACAACGGCACCATGGGAGCCTATAGCGAGGCGGCGGTCGTCCCGGCCGAACGCGCGGTGAAGGTTCCCGAGGGCGTCAGCCTGGAGACCGCGGCTGCCGTCCTGCTCAAGGGCATGACCGCCGAGTTCCTGGTCCGTCGGTGTTTCCACGTGAAACAGGGCGACCTCGTCCTGGTCCACGCGGCCGCCGGCGGCGTCGGCCAGATCCTAGTGCAGTGGTGCAAGGCCCTGGGCGCAACGGTGATCGCCACCGCCGGCGGCGAGGCCAAGCTGACCCTCGCCCGTGAGCTGGGCGCGGATCACGCCATCGACTACGGACACGAAGACGTCGCCGCCCGGGTCGCCGAGATCACCGGCGGCAAGGGCGTGGCGGTCGTCTATGACGGAGTCGGCAAGGACACCTGGGACGCCAGCTTCAAGAGCCTGGCCAAGCGCGGCGTGCTGGTCACCTTCGGCAACGCCTCGGGTCCGGTCCCTCCGTTCGCGCCGCTGGAGCTGTCGGGCAAGTCGCTGTTCGTCACCCGCCCGCGCCTGTTCGACTACATCGCCACGACCGAGGAACTGGACGAGAGCGCCGAGGCTCTGTTCGCCGTCCTCGGCTCGGGCTCGGTGAAGATCGACATCGGCCAGACCTTCCCGTTGGCGAAGGCGCGCGCGGCGCATGAGGCGCTGGAGGGTCGAAAGACGACCGGCGCCACCCTGCTGATCCCGTAGGGCTGGCCCGACCGGTCAGACCGACAACAAAAAAGGCCCCGGGTAGAACCGGGGCCTTTCTCGTATCAGCAGTGAGTCCGCTTGGACTCAGGTGTTCATCGACTGGAAGAAGTCGCCGTTGGTCTTCGACTGGCGCAGCTTGTCGAGCAGGAACTCGATCGCGTCGGACGCGCCCATCGGGTTGAGGATGCGGCGCAGGACGTAGGTCTTCTGCAGCTGGTCGCGCGGCGTGATGAGCTCTTCCTTGCGGGTGCCCGACTTGAGCACGTCGATGGCGGGGAAGATGCGCTTGTCAGCCACCTTACGATCAAGAACGATTTCCGAGTTACCGGTGCCCTTGAACTCTTCGAAGATCACTTCGTCCATGCGGCTGCCGGTGTCGATCAGGGCCGTGGCGATGATCGAGAGCGAACCGCCCTCTTCCACGTTGCGCGCCGCGCCGAAGAAGCGCTTGGGGCGCTGCAGGGCGTTGGCGTCGACACCGCCGGTCAGCACCTTGCCCGACGACGGGACGGTGGTGTTGTAGGCGCGGCCCAGACGGGTAACCGAGTCCAGCAGGATGACGACGTCGCGCTTGTGCTCGACCAGGCGCTTGGCCTTCTCGATGACCATCTCGGCCACCTGGACGTGGCGGGTCGCCGGCTCGTCGAAGGTCGAGGCGATGACCTCGCCCTTCACCGTGCGCTGCATGTCGGTGACTTCTTCCGGGCGCTCGTCGATCAGCAGGACGATCAGGTAGCACTCGGGGTGGTTGGTCTCGATCGACTTGGCGATGTTCTGCAGCATGACCGTCTTACCCACGCGTGGCGGGGCGACGATCAGGCAGCGCTGGCCCTTGCCGAGCGGGGCGACGATGTCGATGACGCGGCCCGAGCGATCCTTGATGGTCGGATCGGGCAGTTCCATGTTCAGGCGCTCGTCCGGATAGAGCGGCGTCAGGTTGTCGAAGTGGATCTTGTGCTTGACGTTGTCAGGCGCTTCGAAATTGATCTTGGCCACGCTGGTCAGGGCGAAGTAGCGCTCGCCTTCCCGCGGCGAGCGGATGGCGCCGTCGACGCTGTCGCCGGTGCGCAGGCCATACTTCCGGATCTGCGAGGGCGAGACGTAGATGTCGTCCGGGCCCGGCAGATAGTTGGCTTCCGGCGAGCGCAGGAAGCCGAAGCCGTCCTGCACCACTTCCATGGTGCCCGAGCCCGAGATCTCCACGCCTTCTTCGGCGAGGGTCTTCAGGATCGCGAACATCATGTCCTGTTTGCGCATGGAGTTGGCGTTCTCGACCTCGAAGGTCTCGGCGAACGCCAGCAGGTCGGCCGGGGATTTCTCCTTCAGCTCCTGCAGGGACATGGACTTCAGGCCCAGGGCGGCGACGGCGTCGGCGATGCCCGAACCGTCGTCTTCGCCTTCGGCCTCGGCTTCCGCATCGGCGGACGCGGCCTCGACCGTGGTGTCGATGTCGACAGTGGTCTCTTCGGTGGCAGCTTCTTCAGCGGCCGGGATTTCGTTTTCGGTTTCTTCGGTCATGACAAGACTCAAGGAGGGCCGCGGACCCCAAGACGGAGTCCGGCCGGTAGAACTTTGAAAGTCATGCTGGCCAAACCCGTCGGGCAGACCAACATGCGCGTCGATTGGCGATGACGCGGTCGCTTGGGGGACAGACCTTGGAGCGGATTGCTCGCGGGGCGCGCCAGGACGGGCGCCGGTCCGTGAAGAGAGACGGTTTCCTGGAAAGAAACCCTCTCCGGATGCAAACCACGCGCGGGACGGCCGGTCAAGCGCCGGCCGCTCTCGCTAGTGGTTCAGGAACTTCGTCGTCACCGAGATGACGATGACGATCGCCAGCACGAACGGGATCTCATTGGTGATCCGCCAGAACTTCTCCGAGCGGACATTCTCGCCGCGCTCGAATTTCTTGCGCGCGGCCGACAGGAAGCCGTGCCAGCCATAGAGGCCGACCAGGGCGATCAGCTTGGTGACCATCCAGGGCTGAGCCAGGAAGCCCCAGCCGCGGATGGCGCTGTCGGCCAGGATCAGGCCAAGGCCAAACACCGCCGTGGCGATCGAGGCCGGGTTGATGATCCCGCGCAGCAGCCGGCGCTCCATGACCTTGAAGGTCTCGTCCATCTCCGAGCCCGGCGTAGCCTTGGTGTGATAGACGAACAGGCGCGGCAGGTAGAGCATCCCGGCCATGAAGGCGATGACCGACAGGATGTGCAGCCCGCGCACGACGTTGAAGTGCGCCACCAGGAAATCGATCACGCCGAGTGTTCCTCATTGCAGGGACAGTTTTCGGGTCCGCGCCAATCACCGCCAGGAATAACCCCGCCGGTGGTCATGGCCTTGGTGACCATCCCCGCCAGGCCAGCGATGAACTCCGGCGCCACACCTAGGGCCGGCACGCGGATGTAGGGGGCGACCCCGACCTCCTGCGCCAGCTCGGCGTATTCGTGGTCCAGCTCGACCAGGGTCTCGACATGCTCGGAGACGAAGGCGATCGGAGTGACGATCACACCCTTCCCCTCCTCGCCGGCCCGGCGGATCTCATCGTCGGTCGAGGGACCGATCCACTTCATCGGCCCGACCCGGCTCTGGTAGCAGACCGTCCAGTCCAGACCGGGCGGCAGCTTGGCGGCGACCGCGGCGGCCGTGGCCTCGACCTGCTTCTGGTAGGGGTCGCCGGCCAAGATCACCTTCTCCGGCAGACCGTGGGCCGAGAACAGCAGCCGCACGTTCGTCGGCGAACCGGCCTTCTCCCAGGTCTCGCGGATCAGTCGGGCGTGGGCCTCGACCAGGCCGGCCTCGTCCGGATAGCAGCAGACCGTCGTCTGACGGCCACCGCCCTTGTAGGTCTCGCGCCAGGCCTTCAGCGAAGACGCGGTCGTGGTCGCCGAATATTGCGGATAGAGCGGCAACAGCACGATCTCATCCGGTGCGAATGCACCGACCTTCTTGGCCGTCTCACCGGTCAGCGGGTTCCAGTAACGCATGGCGATGAAGCACTTGGCCTCGACGTCCGGCAGCGCCTTGGCCAGCTCGGCCTCCAGCGCCCGCGCCTGCTTCTCCGTCTCCGGCAGCAGCGGCGAGCCGCCGCCCATGATCGCGTAGTTGGCCTTGGCGGTCTTCTCGCGGGTCGTGGCGATCAGCGCCGCGATCGGATAGCGGGCGATCGCCGGCAAGCCGATGATCGCCGAGTCCCGGAACAGGTTGAACAGGAACGGCCGCACCGCGCGCGGACCATCCGGCCCGCCGAGGTTGAACAGGACGACGGCGAGCTTCTTGCCCACTAGCCGCCGACCTTCTGGCCGGTGACCCGCTCAAGCACCAGCTCGACGTTGGCGATCGGCGTGTCGGGCAGGATGCCGTGGCCCAGGTTGAAGATGTAGGGACCCTGGTTCCACTGCTCCAGCAGTTGGTCGACGCGACGAAGGAGTTCATCGCCGCCGGCCCGCAGCAACAGCGGGTCGAGCGCGCCCTGGATGGTCTTGGTCTTCTGGATCGATTGGCCCAGCTTCGCCGACGCCGAGGTGTCCAGCGCCACGCCCTGAACCGGGACCTTGGCCGCGTAGTCCTCGACCAGCGTGCCGGCCCCACGCGGGAAGCCGATGATCGGAGCCGTCACGCCGCGCGCGCGCAGGCCTTCGATGATCCGGATGTGCGGCTGGGTGACCAGGCGATCGAACAACGGCTCGGACAAACCCTCGGCCCAGCTCTCGAACAGCTTCAGGGCCTGGGCCCCGGCGCCGACCTGCATGGCTAGGTAGTCGACCGTCGAGTCGACCAGCACCTGGATCAGGGCGTCCAGCTTCTCGGGGTTCTGGTAGGCGTAGGTCCGCGCGCCGCTGCGATCGCTGGAGCCGCCTTCGATCATGTAGGTCGCCACGGTCCACGGCGCGCCGGCGAAGCCGATCAAGGCCTTGGACGGATCGAGCGCCGATCGAACCCGGGTCAGCGTCTCCCCGACGAGCTTGAGGGCCTCGCCCGCATTCCCGGCCTTGTCGGCCATGGACTCGATCGACGGCATCTCGCCCAGCTTCGGGCCTTCGCCGGCCTCGAACCAAACCTTCTGGCCCAGCGCGCCGGGGATCAGCAGGATATCGGCGAACACGATCGAGGCGTCGTACGGGAACCGCCGCATCGGCTGCAGGGTGACTTCCGCCGCCTTTTCCGGATCGAAGCAGAAGCTGATGAAGTCCGGCGCCGTCGCTCGCACCGCGCGATACTCGGGCAGATACCGGCCCGCCTGACGCATGAACCAGATCGGCGGGTTCGCGTGCGTCTCGCCAGCGAGCGTTGAGAGAAATTTAGGAGTTTGCGTGGGAGACGTCATGGCTCGGGTTAAAGCCCGGTCCTCGCTTGGGCTCAAGCCCGTAAGACCCTTAAGACCCTCCCTTCATATCTTAATAAGAATTTAAGATTTTAAAGAGGGAGTTGGAGGGCAACTGCATAGTGGGGAAAACGCCTGACGGGCGAGTGACTCGCACAGCTGATCCGCCTTTTCCCCCAGGCCTTCCCACATGTGGTTAAGGGTCTGTTAATCATGTGGACAGGCTTGCAGGGCCTTGAAGGTCTTAATGAAATCTTAACTCGCGACGGCGGGACAAAGAGCCTTCACAGGACTCATTCCCAGGCCTTGGATAGCCGGGATTCACGCTTCAGGGGATGCGGGGTGAGCCTGGGGATGGTACGCGAGCAATGCGACCGTTGATCACAGCGGCGCCATGACACGACACCTTCTGGGCCATTTGGCGCCCGGGCGTCCCCAGAGGCACGGCAAGTGGTTAAGCAACCGTTAACGGATGATCCACAGGAGAGTCTGGCTCAGGGGGAGGGGGAACGGCTGCCGCCGCGCTTCGCCACCTACTTCCATATCCACCTGGTTTCGGACTCCACGGGCGAGACCTTGAACGCCATGGCGCGGGCGGTCTGTGCGCGTTTCACCGACATCCTGCCCATCGAACACATCTACGCGCTGGTTCGTTCCACGCGTCAGCTGGACCGAGCGCTCGAGGAAATCGCCGGTGCGCCGGGCGTGGTGATGCACACCATCGTCGATCCCAACCTGCGCGCGGCGCTGGAAGAGGGCTGCCGCAAGCTGGAAATGCCCTGCATCGCCGCCCTGGATCCGGTGATCAGCGCCATGTCGCGCTATCTGGGCGCGCGGATCTCGACCCGGGTCGGGGCCCAGCATGCCCTGACCAACGACTATTTCGACCGCATCGAAGCGCTGGACTACGCCATCGCCCATGACGACGGCCAAGGCGGTCAGGACCTGACCCAGGCCGACGTCATCCTGGTGGGCGTGTCGCGGACCTCCAAGACTCCGACCTGCATCTATCTGGCGCACCGGGGTGTGCGCGCCGCCAATGTGCCGCTGGTCCCGGGCCGGCCGCCGCCGCCCGAGCTGTTCGAACTGAAGAACACCTTGATCGTCGGCCTGATCACCTCGCCCGATCGCCTGATCCAGATCCGTCGCAACCGCTTGCTCTCCCTCAAGGAGAACAGAGAGAGCGACTATGTGGACAGCGACGCCGTCCGCCAGGAGATCATCGCTGCTCGCCGGCTGTTCGAGCGGATGAACTGGCCGACCATCGACATCACCCGCCGTTCGGTCGAGGAGACGGCTGCGGCGATCATCAACCTGCTGTCGGGCGGCCGCGGCAAGGTCGAGGTCCTGGGATGACGCCTGTTACCCTCGCGTCGAAGAGTTCGGCGCGCCAGATGATCCTCAAGAACGCCGGCGTCGCCTTCGAGGCCGTCAGCCCCGGCGTCGACGAGGACGCCGCCAAGGCCGGCCTGTTGGCTGAAGAGGTCACGCCCCGCGACATCGCCGACGCGCTCGCGGAGATGAAAGCGGTCAAGGTCTCGGCCAAGCGGCCGGGCCTGGTGATCGGGGCGGACCAGACGCTCGACCTCAAGGGCAAGCTGTTCGACAAGGCCGAAACCCTGGCCCAGGCGCGCGAGCATCTGCTGGAGCTGCGCGGCACGACCCACAAGCTGCATTCGGCCGTGGTCGTGGCCCGCGATGGCCAGCCGATCTGGCGGATCGTCGAGAGCGCCAAGCTGTCGGTGCGCCCGTTCAGCGAGGAATGGCTCGACGCCTATATAGAGCGTCGCGGTGAGGCCCTGCTGTGGTCGGTCGGCTGCTACGAGCTGGAGAGCGAGGGCGTGCAGCTGTTCGACGCCGTCGACGGCGACTATTTCACCATCCTGGGCCTGCCGCTGATCGGCCTGCTCGACTTCCTGCGCCTGCACGGAGCGCTCGCGGCATGACGATCTCTGGAGCCGCCTTCGTCGGCGGCGTCTGCGGTGCGCCGATCAAGCATTCGATGAGCCCGGTCCTGCACAACGCCTGGATCGATGCGGCCGGCCTGGACGCGGCCTATGTCCCGTTCGCCCCAACCCTGGACGGGTTCGAAGCCTTCATCGGCGGCCTGCGCGGCGGGGCGATCAAGGGACTCAACGTCACCATCCCGTTCAAGGAACGCGCCCTGGCCCTGGCCGACACCGCCAGCGATCTGGCCAAGATGGCTGGCGCGGCGAACCTGCTGGTCTTCAACGCGGACGGCAGCGTCCACGCTGACAACACCGACGGCCCCGGCCTGCTCGACGCGATCGCCGTCCAAGCTCCGGGCTTCGATGTCACCGCCGCGCCGGTCGTGATCCTCGGGGCCGGCGGCGCTGCGCGGGGCGCGGTGGCGGCGCTGCTGCTGGCCGGCGCGCCCAAGGTCACGATCGTCAACCGCACCGTGGCCCGCGCCCAGGAGCTGGTGGACGCCTTCGGGGCCAAGGTCGTCGCGGCCGACGAAACCGCCCTGCCCGGCCTGCTGCCCGAGGCCGGCCTGATCATCAACGCCACCTCGCTCGGCCTGAACGGTGGCGACGGTCCGGCCGCCGACTTCGCCCTGACGCCGCGGACGGCCGTGGTCATGGACATGGTCTACAAGCCGCTGCGCACCGAATTCCTGCGCCGCGCCGAAGCGGCCGGCCGTCGCACGGTTGACGGCCTGGAGATGTTGCTGCGCCAGGCGGTCCCATCCTTCGAAGCCATCTATGGCGTTGCTCCGCCGGCGCAGGTCGACGTGCGGGCCATCGCGCTGAAGCTGCTGGGCGAGGCCTAAGATGCTGATCCTGGGCCTCACCGGTTCGATCGGCATGGGCAAGTCGACGACCTCGACCTTGTTCCAGGCCGAGGGCGTGCCGGTCTACGACTCCGACGCGGCGGTCCACGCCCTCTACGCCACCGGCGGCGCGGCGGTCGGGCCGGTGGAAGACGCCTTCCCCGGCGTAGTGGTGAATGGCGCGATCGACCGCGCCAAGCTCAGCGCCCAGGTGGTCGGCAATTCCGAGGCCCTGGCCAAGCTGGAGCAGATTGTCCACCCACTGGTCGGCGCCCACCGCATCGGCTTCTTCGAGACGGCCCAGGCCGAGGGCCACGAGATCGTGGTCCTCGACATCCCGCTGCTGTTCGAGACCGGCGGCGAGAAGAAGGTCGACAAGGTCGTGGTCGTCTCGGCCCCGGCCGACGTCCAGCGCGCCCGTGTCCTGGCCCGCCCCGAGATGACGCCGGAGAAGTTCGAAGCCATCCTGGCTCGCCAGACGCCGGACGCCGAAAAGCGCGCGCGCGCCGACTTCGTCATCGACACCAGCCGTGGCGTCGAGGCCGCCCACGATCAGGTCCGCGACCTTCTGACTCTGTTGAGAACTCCCGGCTCCGCTTGAAGCCGGCGACGAAGCGGGCCATTGAAAAGCGATGGCCCGGGAAATCATCCTCGACACCGAAACCACCGGCTTCGATCCGAAGACGGGCGACCGCCTGGTCGAAATCGGCTGCATCGAGGTGGTCGACTTCATGCCGACCGGCCGCTCATTCCACGAATATTGCGACCCGCTGCGGGACATGCCGGCCGAGGCCGAGAAGGTCCACGGCCTGTCGTCGGCCTTCCTGACCGGCAAGCCGAAGTTCCACGAGGTCGCCGACAAGTTCATCGAGTTCGTCGGCGACAGCGTCGTCGTCGCCCACAACGCCGCCTTCGACCGTAGCTTCATCAATTTCGAGCTGGAGAAGTGCGGCCGCGCGCCGATCCTGGAAGAGCGCTGGATCGACACCCTGGCCATGGCCAAGAAGCGCTTCCCGGGCATGTACAACTCGCTCGACGCGCTCTGCAAACGCTTCAAGATCAGCCTCGACAGCCGCGACAAGCACGGGGCGCTGATCGACTCGCACCTCCTGGCCGAGGTCTATCTGGAACTGCAGGGCGGCAAGGAACGCGCCCTGGAACTGACCCACGTCGAGTCCCTGTCGGTCTCGGCCGCGATCCAGGGCTCGTACGGCGCCCGCCCGCGTCCCCTGCCCCTGCGATCGACCGACGCCGAACGCGAGGTCC
This sequence comes from Caulobacter sp. GW821-FHT10E02, assembly GCF_059415225.1. NCBI lineage: Bacteria > Pseudomonadati > Pseudomonadota > Alphaproteobacteria > Caulobacterales > Caulobacteraceae > Caulobacter > Caulobacter sp. GW821-FHT10E02. The sequence continues at coordinate 879,980 of NZ_JBWKMV010000002.1, read as the reverse complement.
ACGCCGCCTGGATCCGCAAGAACCTCAAGGACAAGGCCCTGTGGATCACCCAGGGCGTCGTGGCGCTCGAAGGCTAGACGCTTTCAACCAGCGCTCGCACGCGCTCCAGGTCCTCCGGCGTCGCCGGGTTGTAGACGATCATCCCCAAGTCCGGCCGGCCATCGACGGCGAAGGCGGAATATTCGAACGACACCTGGCCTAGCGCCGGATGGCGCAGGGTCTTGATGCCGTCGCCATAGTAGCGGACGTCGTTCTCGGCCCACATGGTCGCGAAGTCCGGGCTGCGGCGGGTCAGCTCCTCGACGAGAGCGTTGACCGAGGCCTCGGCCCCTGCCCCGGCGCGGGCGACATCGGCGCGGAAGGCGGCGACCACGAACCGGGCGACGTGTTCCCACTCGGTGTTGAACGCCCGCGCGCGGGGATCGCAGAAGATCCGCCGCAGGATGTTGCGCTCCTCCAGCGGCAGGTCGCCATAGTCGGCCAGCACCACGGTGGCGGCGCGGTTCCAGGCGATGACGTCCCAGGTCAGGGTCTTGATCATCGCCGGGCTGGGGTCCAGCGCGTCGAGCACACGCTGTAGGCGGGGCGAGACGCCTTCGGTCTCGCGGTAGCGGACCTCCGGCGGCCGGCCCAGGCCTAGCAGGTAGAGGTGCTCGCGCTCGACCTCGGTCAGCATCAGGGCGCGGGCGATACGGTCCAGCACGTCGGCCGACGGCGCCCCGCCCCGGCCCTGTTCCAGCCAGGTGTACCAGGTGGCGCTGATATGGGCGCGCTGGGCGACCTCCTCGCGGCGCAGGCCCGGCGTGCGGCGGCGCGCGCCCGGAAAGCCCAAGGCGGCGGCGTCCAGCTTGGCCCGGCGGTCGCGCAGATAGGCGCCCAGTCTATTATCGGTCAGGTGCGGCGCGTTCATCCTGTTAGGCCTTATACCCGTATAAGATCACTACTTTAACAGGATGATCTTAGCGCACAGGGTGTTCCACGTGAAATCCTTGGAGCGTTTTCCCATGCGTGTTTTCGTCACCGGCGCGACCGGCTTCGTCGGCTCGGCCGTCGTCCAGGAACTGCTCGCCCACGGCCACCAGGTGCTGGGGCTGTCGCGCTCCGACGCCGGCGCGGCCCAGCTGCAGGCGGCCGGCGCGGAGGCCGTGCTCGGCACGCTCGACGACCATGACGTGCTGGCCAAGAGTGCGGCCGCTTGCGACGGCGTGATCCACACGGCCTTCAATCATGACTTCTCCAAGTTCGCCGAGAACGCCCAGCAAGACGGCCGGGCGATCGGGGTCTTGGGCGGCGCGCTGGAAGGCACGGCCAAGCCGATCCTGGTGACCTCGGGCACAGCCATGCTGGCCTCGGGCCGAATGGCCACCGAGGAGGACCGGCCCGGCGGCGGCTCGCCCCGCATCTCCGAGCCCTCGGCCGACGCCCTGGTCGCCAAGGGCGTCCGCGCCTCGATCGTCCGCCTGGCGCCGACGACCCACGGGGCCGGTGACCACGGCTTCGTGCCGATGCTGATCAACCTGGCCCGCGAAAAGGGCGTCGCGGCCTATATCGGCGAGGGCGCCAACCAGTGGTCGGCCGTCCATCGCTCGGACGCCGCCCGCCTCTACCGCCTGGCGCTCGAGCGCGGCGCGGGCGGCGAGCGCTATCACGCCGTCGCCGAGGAGGCCGTGCCGTTCAAGGTAATCGCGGAGGCAATCGGCAAGGGTCTTGGCATTCCCGTCGAGAGCCGCACCGCAGATCACTTCGGTTGGTTCGCGATGTTCGCCGGCATGGACGCGGCGACATCGGCGGCCTGGACGCGGGAGACGCTGGGCTGGGGGCCGACGGGACCGAGCCTGGTCGAGGACCTGGAAAACGCCGGCTACTTCTAGACCTTCAGGTCGGCCGTCACCGGCGCGTGGTCGCTGGGGCGCTCCCACTCCCGGACCGTATCGTGGACGCGCGAGGACACCTTGCCGTCCACGATCGCCGCGTCGCGCAGGCCGGGGCTGGCGAGAATGTGGTCCAGGCGCAGGCCGCGGTTGGACTTGCGGAAGTCGGCGGCGCGGTAGCTCCACCAGCTGAACAGCTTTTCCGGCTCCGGCGTCGCCAGACGCGGCAGGTCCAGCAGGTCCATCGACTTCATCATGGCGTCGAAGGCTTCCAGTTCAGCCGGCGTGTGGCTGACCACCTTCAGCATCTGGCGGTGGCTCCAGACGTCGTTCTCGCCCGGCGCGATGTTCAGGTCGCCGGTGACGATCAGCGGCGCCTTGGGGTCGCGCTTCTTCAGGGCGGCGGTCAGGGTCTCGTAGAAATCGAGCTTGTGGTCGAACTTGGGATTGCCGATCCGGTCGGGCGTGTCGCCGCCGGCCGGGATGTAGAAGTTCTGGATGTCGACGCCGGCGACCTTGACCGCCACGCAACGGGCATGGCCCTCGCGGCAGTTCATCAGGCTCGGCACGTCCTCGAACGGCAGGCGCGAGGCGATGGCCACCCCGTGCCAGCCCTTCTGGCCGGCGATCTTCAGGTGCGGCAAGCCCATGGCCTCGAAGGCCTCGCGGGGGAACTCGCCCTCCTGGCACTTGATCTCCTGCATGCACAGGACATCCGGGCCCTGCTCGTCGACGAAACGCGCGGCCTGTTCGGCGCGGAGGCGGACGGAATTGACGTTCCAGGTGGCGATACGGAGGCGCATGCCAGCGCTCTAGCCCGGAACCCGACGACCGGAAAGAAAAATGCCCCAGGAGCCTTGGCGCCTGGGGCAAAAGTCTAGTCTCTCATGCCGCCGCCGGGAGGGGATAGGATCCGGCACGGTTTGCGAGGAGCGGGTCGGTCGCTCATCGCCATGCGTGTTAAATATGCCACGTCCAAACTTTAAGTCAAGCCCAGAACAGGTTGATTCTTGCCTGTTGTGGTAATGTCACATTCACGACAGCTGTACGGCAGCGCTACGGCTTGCCGACTTTGCGGCGCGGATCGGTCAGCACGAAAAGCTTGGGATCCAGGTCCGAAGTCTCGGCGAAGTCGATCAGGCGCACGCGGATCTGGCCGCCCTTGATGTCGGTGACGGTCCAGCCCATCAGCGCCACGGGGCTGCTCGAGAAGTCCATCGAGATACGGCCCAGCGCCTGGCGCTTGGCGTCCTGGGCGACGATGGTGAAGCCGTCGGCCAACTGGCGGATGTCGGTGATGACCACGCCGCGATCCAGGCGGACCTCGCGGGCCAGCAGCAAGTTCAGCGGCGTCTTGCTGAGCGGATAGCTCTCGAAGGTCTTCAGCCGGCTGTCGAAGATGTTGACGTTGTTGCCGTTGCTGACGACCAGCAGGCCGGCCGGCGGGTCATAGGCGAACCGCGCCTTGCCCGGACGCTGCATGTAAAAGGCGCCCTGGGTCTGGGTCCCGCGCTGGTCGGTCTGCACGAAGCGGCCCTTGGCCGAGGACAGGCCCTGGATATAGGCGGTGGCCTTGTCCATCAGCACCTTTTGCTCAGGCGTCAGCGCGGCCGGGACCGGCTTGGCGTCCTGGGCGAAGGCCATGGCCGGCGAAACGATGGCGGCGGCGAGGCCGGCCGCGAGAAGAAGACGGCGAGTGGTCATGCGAACTCCTTAGCCGCAACCTTGGCCTGCGCGAAGGCCGCCGCAAGGCCATTTTCCGGCGCCCCGATGAAGGGGCGTTCAGGTTTGGATGTGGGGAACGTCGCGGCCAAGGTGAAGGTTGCCTCCACCCACCGCACTAACGCTTGTCATCCCGGCCGCAGCGAAGCGGAGAGCCGGGACCCAGGGGCGACCGCACGGGGCTTGGCCCCTGGGTCCCGGACAAGCGCTACGCGCTTTCCGGGATGACAAGAATTGGGGCGGCCTAAAGCGGCGGCGGAGGCGGCGCCAAGATCTCGCGCTTGCCCGCATGGTTGGCGGCGCCGACGACGCCTTCCTTTTCCATCCGCTCCATCAGCGAGGCGGCGCGGTTGTAGCCGATCTGCAGGCGGCGCTGGATGTAGCTGGTGGAGGCCTTGCGGTCGCGGGTGACCACGGCCACGGCGTGGTCGTAGAGGTCGTTGGACCCGCCCTCGCCGGCGAACGCGCCCTCGATGGCCTCTTCCTGCTCCTCGTCGCCGCCGGCGGTGACTTCTTCCAGATATTGCGGGATGCCCTGGTCGCGCAGGAACTTGGCGACCTGCTCGACTTCACCGTCCGAGACGAACGGACCATGCAGGCGGGTGATGCGGCCGCCGCCGGCCATGTAGAGCATGTCGCCCTGGCCTAGCAGCTGCTCGGCGCCCTGCTCGCCCAGGATGGTGCGGGCGTCGATCTTGCTGGTGACCTGGAAGCTGATCCGGGTCGGGAAGTTGGCCTTGATGGTGCCGGTGATGACGTCGACCGACGGGCGCTGGGTGGCCATGATCAAGTGGATGCCGGCGGCGCGGGCCATCTGGGCCAGACGCTGCACGGCGCCTTCGATGTCCTTGCCGGCCACCATCATCAGGTCGGCGACCTCGTCGATGACCACGACCAGATAAGGCATGGCCTCGGGGCGGATCTGCTCGGTCTCGTAGATCGGACGGCCGGCGTCGTCGAAGCCGGTCTGGACGGTGCGCTCGAAGTGCTCGCCCTTCTCCAGCGCCTCGTTGGCCTTCTCGTTGTAGCCGGCGATGTTGCGCACGCCGATCTTCGACATCCGGCGATAGCGGTCTTCCATCTCGCGGACGGTCCACTTTAGGGCCACGACGGCCTTCTTCGGATCGGTCACGACGGGGGCCAGCAGGTGCGGGATGCCGTCATAGACCGACAGTTCCAGCATCTTCGGGTCGATCATGATGAAGCGGCACTTCTCGGGCGGCAGCTTGTACAGGATCGACAGGATCATGGCGTTGACGCCGACCGATTTGCCCGAGCCGGTGGTGCCGGCGATCAGCAGGTGGGGCATCTTGGCCAGGTCGGCGATATAGGGCTCGCCGCCGATGGTTTCGCCCAGGGCCATGGGCAGGATCTGGCTGGCCTTCTCGTAGTCGGCGCTGCTGAGCAGGTCGCGCAGATAGACCGTCTCGCGCTTGGAGTTGGGCATTTCGATGCCGATGGCGTTGCGGCCTTGGGCCACGGCCACGCGGCACGAGATCACGCTCATCGAGCGGGCGATGTCGTCGGCCAAGGCCACGACGCGGGCGGTCTTCACCCCCGGAGCCGGCACCAGCTCGTACATGGTGACCACGGGACCGGGGCGGATCTGGTCGATCTGGCCCTTGACGCCGAACTCGGCCAGCACGCTTTCCAGCAGGCGGGCGTTCTGGCGCAGCGAGCCGGCGTCGACTTCCGACGAGCGCGGCTTGGCCTTGGCCAGCATGGCCAGCTCGGGCAGCTGGAAACCGGCGTCTTCCTCGAAGTCGAAGGTCTTCTGCTGCTCACGGGCCTCGCGGCCGGATTCCTTGGGCGCGGTCTTGGGCTTGGCGATCGCCATCGGACGGGCGTCGAGCATGTCCTCGAACTCGTCCTCGTCGTCCTGAGGCGGCGGCGGGGTATAGGCGCGTTCGGGCGCGCGCTCGGAGATCGGGGTCGGGGCGGAGGCGGCGACCACGGCCTCGTCGTCGCCGTCGATCGGCGGCAGGCGGCCGGGACGCTCGCGCGGCGGCGCGGGCTGGGCCTTTTCCTTGCGGATACGGACTGGCTTGGCGGCCGGCTCGGGCATCGGCTCCGGCTCGGCGCGGACGCGCGGTTGCAGGGCGTTGCTGACAGCGGTGTGGATGGCGTCGGGATCGACCTCGCGCACGCCGATGGCGAAGCCCAGGGCGACGATGGCGGCGACGGCGAACAGCAGGGCGGCGACGATGGTCGCGCCGGGGATGTGGGCGAAGCGCAGGACGCCGGCCACCATGTGCAGGAGCGCATCGCCCCAGAAGCCGCCCAGGCCCTTTTCCAGCTGCCAGATGGCCGGCGGCGGCGGGGCCGCGAGGGTGGCGGACAGGGCCAGAAGGCCCAGGGCGCCGATGCCCGCGCGCTGGCGCAGGTCCTTGCGCTCGGCGTCCGGGTCGGCCTGGGCCACGCGGGTGACGCCGAAGACCAGCATGAACAAAGCGACGCCCCAGCCGGACAGGCCCAGCGACTGCATCAGGAGATCGGCGATGGCCGCGCCCGGACCGCCCAAGGCGTTGCGGGCCGGCTCGCCGGTGGCGGCGTTCAGGCTGGGGTCGGTGGCGTTGTAGGTGGCGATGGCCAGCAGCAGGCCGGCCCCGATCACGGTGATGATCCCGCCCCGGAACCGGGCGGTCCAGGGCTGGACCCAGCCGTAACGGATCGCATCCCAAAGGAGCTCCGTCGTGGATCGCCGCGCGGCTCGCGCCATGAAAGTCTCCGAACTCAACTTCGCCGTCGGACCCTCAGAATGGGTCGAACCGCGATGTTGTGCCCGAAGAGCGTTAAGAGGCGTTTACGGCGTTCGTCAGGAAATGATTCACAACGTCGCGGAAGTAGCCCTCGTCCTTCGACAAGCTCAGGATGAGGGCTACTTTGAATGGCGCACTAGAAACCTCATCCTGAGCCTGTCGAAGGACGAGGTTTCGGGCCCTCAGGCCTGCTCGAACGCGACCGGGCCGCCCCAGAACCCCTGGACCAGGCCATTCTGCGGACCGGGCGTCCCGGTGGTCAGGAACACTCGGCTTCCGCCCGTCCCCACGCCGTACTCTGGGTGCCGCTCCAGATAGAGCTCTAACGCGTCGGCCGTGGCTTCGGGCTGCTGGATCAGCGGGGTGCCGGCCGGCAAGGCGGCGCGGAACAGGTCGGCGATGATCTCGTAGTGGGTGCAGCCCAGCACCACGCGGTGCGGATAGCGGCCGATGCGGGTCTTCAGGGCCTGGACGTGGCTTTCGACCGCCTTGGCGATCTCGACCACCGAGGCGTCGGCCTCGATCAACGGCACTAGCTCCGGGCAGGCTTCGGAGAACACCGCCAAGTCCTGTTTGCGCTTGTCGATCTCGATCTCGTAGACGCGCGAGCGGACCGTGGCCTGGGTGGCGAACACGCCCAGGATATCGAGCTGCTCGACCTTGTCGCCGCGCCGTTCGGCCTCGTGCTCCCACGGCAGGCCGGTGGCCTTCTCGATGGTCGGCACGATGATGCCCAGGATGTTGACCGGCCGGCCGATCTCTTTCCGGTAGCCGGGCAGCCAGGTCTGTTGCAGGCGGCGCAGGGCGATGGCCGAGGCGGTATTGCAGGCCAGGACGACCAGGCTGGCGCCGCGGTCGAACAGGCGGATGCAGCCGGCCTTGGTCAGCTCGACGATGTCCTCGCCGGTGCGCACGCCATAGGGCGCGTGGGCCTGGTCGGCCAGGTAGGTGAAGTCCGCCTGCGGCAGACGCTGCACGAGGGCGCGGTGGACCGAGAGGCCGCCCACGCCGGAGTCGAAGACGCCGATCATGGCCAAAGCTGTAGCCGCCAAACCCGGCGTCGTCCACGGATCCGGGAAGGTTACAGCCGTGTCATGTGACAGGCCGCTGAACCTTGTTAGGGTCGCGTCCAAATCTTCACCGGAGACACTCCGTGCAACGTCGTACGTTCCTAGCTTCAGCCGCCGCCGTTGGGGCCTCGGCCGCCCTCAATCCGAGCTTGTCCATGGCCCAAGGCGCGAACCCGATGACCCAGAAGTGGGTCGGTCCCTATGGCGGCGTGCCGGCCTTCGACAAGGTCAAGGTCGCCGACTTCAAGCCGGCCCTGGAAACGGCCATGGCCAAGAACCTGGCCGAGATCGACGCGATCACCAGCAACAAGGCCGCGCCGAACTTCGACAACACCATCGGCGCGCTGGAAGACTCCGGCCGGATGCTGAACGACGTCCAGACCTTCTACGGCATCTGGGGCTCGACCATGAGCACGCCGGAATTCCAGAAGGTCGAGGAGGAGATGGATCCCAAGCTCTCGGCCCACGGCGACAAGATCAACCAGAACGTCGCCCTCTTCGCCCGCATCGAGGCGGTCTACAACTCGCCGGACAAGGCCAAGCTGACGCCGGAACAGCAGCGCGTGCTGTGGATCTACTACCGCAACTTCGTGCGCTCGGGCGCCAAGCTGAGCCCCGGGGCCAAGACCCGGGTCGGCGCGATCAACACCGAACTGGCCGGCCTCTACACCAAGTTCAGCCAGAACCTGCTGGCCGACGAGAGCACCTGGATCGAGCTCAGCGACGCCGATCTGGTCGGCCTGTCGGAAGGCCTGAAGGCCGCCGCCGCCTCGAACGCCGCCTCGCGCAAGCTGCCGGGCAAGTTCATCATCGTGAACACCCGCTCCAGCGTGGATCCGTTCCTGGCCGCCTCGCCGGTCCGCTCGGCCCGTGAGAAGGTCTGGCGCGCGTTCGTCAACCGCGGCGACAACGGCGGCGCGACCGACAACAACGCCATCATCGCCAAGATCCTGAAGCTGCGCGTCGAGCGCGCCAAGCTGCTGGGCTACAAGACCCACGCCCACTGGCGCCTCGAGAACGCCATGGCCAAGACGCCCGAGAACGCCATGGCGCTGATGGAGGCGGTGTGGACCCCGGCCATCGCCCAGGTCGCCATCGACGTCGCCGACATGCAGGCGATCATCGACAAGGAGAACGGCGGCTTCAAGCTGGAGCCGTGGGACTACCGCTTCTACGCCGAGAAGGTCCGCCTGGCGAAGTACGCCCTCGATATGAACGAGGTGAAGCCGTACCTGCAGCTGGACAAGCTGCGCGAGGGCATGTTCTGGGCCTCGGGCCAGCTGTACGGCTTCCAGTTCAAGAAGCTGGAAGGCATCCCCGTCTATCACGAGGACATCACCGTCTATGAGGTGACCCGCGCCGGCAAGCATGTCGGCCTGTGGTACTTCGACCCCTATGCCCGCCCGGGCAAGCGCTCGGGCGCGTGGATGAACGCCTACCGCACGCAAGAGCGGTTCAAGGGCGAGATCACCACGATCGTCTCGAACAACTCCAACTTCATCAAGGGCAAGCCCGGCGAGCCCCTGCTGATCTCGTGGGACGACGCCACCACCCTCTTCCACGAGTTCGGCCACGCCCTGCACGGCCTGAACGCCAACGCCACCTACCCGTCGGTGTCGGGCACGGCCGTGGCCCGCGACTATGTCGAGTTCCCCAGCCAGCTGAACGAGCACTGGCTGCCGACGCCGCAGGTGCTGAACCAGTTCGCCCTGCACTATCAGACCGGCAAGCCGATCCCGCAGGCCCTGGTCGACAAGATCGAGTCGGCCGGCAAGTTCGGCGAGGGCTTCGGCACCACCGAATACCTGGCCTCGGCCCTGATCGACATGAAGCTGCACCTGGCCGGCGACGTGGATATCGATCCGGACGCGTTCGAACGCGACGAACTGGCCAAGCTGAAGATGCCGCATGAGATCGTCATGCGTCACCGCACCCCGCAGTTCGGCCATGTGTTCTCAAGCGACGGCTATTCGGCCGGCTACTACAGCTATCTGTGGGCCGACACCCTGACCGCCGACGTCGCCGAGGCGTTCGAGGAAGCGCCGGGCAAGTTCTACGACAAGCCCACCGCCAAGCGCCTCTACGAGACGATCATGTCGAAGGGCAACACCGTCGATCCGGTCGATCAGTTCCGCGCCTTCCGCGGCCGCGACGTCAAGATCGGGGCGCTGATGCGCAAGCGCGGCTTCCCGGTCCCGCCGGGGGCGTAAGCCTTAGAGTCTCCCTCTCCCCTTGCGGGAGAGGGTGGCCCACGAAGTGGGTCGGGTGAGGGGTTGCACGACGCGTCCAGTGCGACCCCTCATCCGTCGCTTCGCGACACCTTCTCCCGCAAGGGGAGAAGGGTTAGATCACTTCAGGGGGCTGAAGGAGTTTCGATGGTCGCGTCCGCCGCTCTAGCCCTGTCCCTGCTGCTTTCCGGCCAAGCCGCCCCTCCCCCACCCGTGGTCGAGCTCGGCCAAGCCCCGGCCCAGGACGAGAGCGCGGTGGTCGCCGAGCTGACCGTGGTGGCCAAGCCCAAGGGGCCGGCCATCTGGCTGGTCGAGAAGGACGGCGCCAAGCTCTACATCCTCGGCTCCGCCACCCCCCTGCCCCACCAGCTGAAGTGGGAAAGTCCACGCCTGAACAAGGCCTTGGACAAGGCCAGCCTGGTGCTGGTCCCGCCCCAGGCGGCGGTCGGCGTCACCCAGGCGGCGGGTTTCCTGCTCAGCTTCGGCGGCGGCCTGCGCCAGCCGATGGGCAAGAACCTCGAAGACCAGCTGCCGGCCGACCTGAAGGCCCGCTTCGTCGAGTCCCGCAACCAGGCCCGCAAGGGCGCGGGCGACTACAAGAACTGGAAGCCGGGCGTGGCGGGCTTCCTGCTGCTGTCGGATTTCCGCCAGGCGGCGGGCCTCTCCGAAGCCAAGCCGATCAGCACCGTCGAGCGCATGGCCAAGGCCCGCAAGCTGAAGGTCAAGTCGGTCGGTCAGTACCGGATGAGCGCGGTGACCTCGATCGCCGCCAAGCTGTCGCCCGAGGACCAGCTCTTTTGCCTGCGCGTGGCCCTGGACGAGATCGCCTATGACGGCGCCCATTCCACCACGATCGGCCAGGACTGGGCCGAAGGCGACCTGGGCTCGGTCCGCGCCCGCTACCGCGCCAGCGGCGCTCAGCGTTGCCTGCTGCGCGCACCCGGCGGCGCGGCGCTGCTGGAGAAGGGCGTCGACCAGACCACCGATGCGATGACCGACGCCCTGAAGCGTCCTGGTGTCACCGTGGCGGTGGTCGATCTCGGCTTCCTGTTGCCGGCCAACGGTGTGCTGGATCGGCTGAAGGCCAGCGGCGCGACGGTGAGTTCGCCTGTAGAGTAGGTTCATCGCGGTTCCGGGGAGGGAAACCAGCATGAAGACAATCGCTATCGCCGCCATCGCCCTGACGCTGCTGGCCGCAGGTTCGGCGCGGGCCGAGGTCGTGGACGCCCAACCCAACGGCTTCGAGGTCAAGCATCAGGTCGTGATCGCCGCGCCCGCCAGCGCCGTGTGGTCGATCCTGGTGACGCCGTCGAAATGGTGGGCCTCGGCCCATACCTGGTCGGGCTCGGCCGCCAACCTGTCGCTGGGCGCGGCCTCTGGCGGCTGCTTCTGTGAGCGGCTGCCCAACGGCGGCTCAGTACTGCACATGACCACCGTCAACGCCGTCCCGGGGCAGAAGCTGGTGCTGACCGGCGCGCTCGGTCCGATGCAGAGCTCCGGCGCCAGCGGGGCCCTGACCTTCCTGCTCGCCGAGAAGGACGGCCAGACGACGGTCACCGTCACCTACGACGTCGGCGGCTACTTCAAGGGCGGCCTGGACAAGATCGCGGCCCCGGTTGACGGCGTGCTGGGCCAGCAGGTGGCCGGGCTGAAGGCGGCGGCGGAAGCCAAATGAGAAAAGCCCGCCAGACCCAGAGGTCGGCGGGCTTTCGATCTTTCAGACCGTGAGGCTTACGCGCTCTCGGCCATCCCGTCGTCGCTTGCGCCGAGCAGAGCCATCTGCAGACGCGAGCGGTCGCGGCGGGCCGCTTCGAGGGCGCCTTCGGCCAAGGCGGCTTCCGAGGTGAGGCGCTCGATCGTGGCCTGCAGGTCGGCGACCTTGTCCTCGTGTTCGCGGCGCAGCTGGTCCTGGGCTTCCTGCATGCCGTCGAGACGGGTGCGCAGTTGCTGGGCCCGTTCTTCGGCGCGCTTCATGGCCTTGTCCTGGGCCACGGTGCTCTTGGCCAGCTGGTCAGCGCGTTCGATCGCCGTGGCGCGGGCGGTGTCGACGCCGGCATGACGCTGACGCAGGCCGTCCGACTCCTCTTCCAGCGCGCGGATGCGTTCCAGGGCGCGCTCCAGGGCGACGTTGAGGTCGCCGGCGCGGCGCTCGACCGCCTTCTGGTGAGCCGAGGACTCGGCGAGACGGGCCGAGATCTGGCCGTTCATCTCTTCCAGCTTGTCGGCGCGGCCCGTGGAGGTTTCCAGGCGGGTCTGCAGGGCCGAGATCTCGGCGCGCGAGGCTTCGACCTGGCTTTCCAGGCCGCGGATGATGCGGCCGCTGTCGGTTTGGTGGGCGTGCAGGGCGTTCTCGATCGCCTGGACGCGGGCGCGTTCGCCGGCCAGCTGGGCTTCGAGGTCGGTCTCGATGCGCGACAGGCGGGCCACGTCCAGGCCAGCCTGGTCGACGCGCTTCTTCAGGGTCGCGGTCTCGTCGCCCAGCAGGGCGTTGTCCTGGTTGGCGCGGGCCAGGGCGGCCTCGGCGTCGCCACGACGGGTGTCGATGTCCTGGGCCTGGACGCGCAGGCCTTCGACGTCCTGCACCAGGTGCTCGATGCGGGCGTTGGAGTCGCGCAGGGAAGCGTCGAGGCTGGAGACCTTGAGGTCCGACTGCAGCAGGGCGTTGCGCAGGCGGTCGATCTCGAGGGCGTTGTCTTCCAGCGCCGCATCCTGGGTCTGGCGGCGGGCGTCGGATTCACCGAGGGCGGTTTCGGCGGCGGACAGGCGGGCGCTGACGTCGCGCTCCTCGGCCTGGATCTGGGCGACCTGGCGCTGGGCGTGCTCGTAGTTGGCGCGCAGGGCGATCAGCTCGGCGTGCTCGGCGCGGCGGGCGTCGAACTCTTGGGCGACCGGACCCCGGATCTCGGCGATCAGCGGCTCGATGGCCTTCAGGTGCTCCATGACGCGACCGATGCTGTCGAGGCCACCATGAATGGTCTCGTAGCGTTGGCCGATCGCCTGGGTGGATTCGATCTGGTGCTGCACGGTCTCGACCTGGGTGTCCTCACCCAGAACGATCGGCTTGCCGTTCTTGTTCTCGCGAGAATTCTTCGACAGCAGTCTCATGTCGCCCACTTTCGCCCCGTGCGAGTCCATCGCGACCTGACAGGTCGCTTGCGGACGCCGCGAATCTCTTACCCAGAGGTTAACAACTTAGTTTACGGGCAAGGTGAATGTCGAGGGGCCGACGCCGCGACGGGGAGTCGCGGATAGCCTTCAAACGCCCGAAAATTGGGGACGATCCGAGGTTTCAGCCCCGATGACCCGGGCGACGGCGTTCACCACGGCGCCGATGCGCAGGGCGGCCTGGATCTGGACGGGCTCCACGCCCCGCCGGCGGAGCTCGGCTTCGTGGCTGTCGAGGCACGCGCCGCAGCCGTTGATCGCCGACACGGCCATGCAGCAAAGCTCGTAGGCGGTCGAATGATCGCGGCTGAAACGCAGGCGCGCGGGCAGATGCTCGTATTCGGTCGCGGTCATCAGGTGGACGGCGCGGAAATAGACATTGGTCATGGCCATGGTCGCCGCCGCCGTCTTGGCGTGGTCGAAGGCTTCCGGCGATAGGCCCGCCTCGCGCGCGGCCAGGGTGATGGCCAGCAAGGTCTCGAGTTCGCCGACCGCGCAGGCGCTGGCGACGAAGCAGCTCCACTTGGTCACGTCGTCCAGGACGGTCTCGCTGGCCAGGACCTCCAGATTGCGGGCGGTGTCCTTGGCGTAGGCGGGCAGCTGGGCGCGCAGGGCCTCGATCGGCATGGGAACGCTCCGTGGGGTCTAGAGCGGGCTTAGCATCTTGGGGAAAGGTTCGTCCCGGCCCGCGCCGCTGGGAGGGGAGACGCGGGCGGACCGGGATCGACGGGGTGGGGGTCCGGCGGCGGAGGGGGAGACGCGCCGGAACTTTTCCCGTGAGGAATGGAGTACGCCTCGGCCAGTCAGATAGCCAATCGATAGTTTTTGGCTTTCCGATAGATGAGGCCTATATCAAGGTCATGCTTCTCCCGACCCTTCGCCAGCTGCAGTACCTCAAGCTCCTGTCGGAGCACGGCTCGTTCAGCCGGGCCGCCGAGAGCGCCTATGTCACCCAACCCACCCTGTCGGCCGGCATCCAGGAACTGGAGAAGATCCTGGGCGCGCCGGTGGTCGACCGGGCGCGCTCGGGCGTGATCCTGACCGCCGCCGGCCAGGAAGCCGTTCGCCGGGCCGAGGACATCCTGGCGCGAGCCGAGGACCTGGTGCAGGCCGCGCGCGGCGCCGGCCAGCCGCTGGCGGGGCGTTTCCGCCTGGGCGTGATCCCGACCGTGGCCCCCTATCTGCTGCCGCGCGCCCTGCCCGTGCTGCGCGACCGTTTTCCGAAGCTGAAGCTGTTCCTGCGCGAGGACCTGACCAACCGCCTGATCACGGCGCTGAAGAACGGCGCCCTGGACGCGGCCCTGATCGCCCTGCCTTACGACATGTCCGGCCTGGACTGGGCCCATGTCGAGGATGACGAGCTGCTGGCCGCCGCGCCGGCCAACCACCCGATGGCCGCCTCGACCCGCGTCGATCCCGATAGCCTGCGAGGCGATGACCTGATCCTGCTGGAAGACGGCCACTGCCTGCGCGACCACGCCCTGGCGGCCTGTGGCCTGGAGCCGCCGCGCGGCGTCGGCGATGACGAGACCTTCGCGGCCACCTCGCTGCCGACCCTGGTGCAGATGATCGGCTCGGGTCTGGGCGTCTCGTTCCTGCCGGCCATGGCCGTGCATGCGGGCCTGACCGACAAGACGGCCCTGACGATCCGGCCCCTGGCGACCGAACATCCCAGCCGCGAGATCGTGGTGGCCTGGCGGGCCGGCTCGAGCCGCGGCGTCGAGGGCCGCCTGCTGGCCGAGACCCTGCGCGAAGCGCCCTAGCCCAAAATCCGATTTCCCCGGCGAACGCCGGGGCCCAGATCGTAGGGCGCTTGGGCTGATCGGAAGAGCGCTTCAGCCTTTGCGGTGGGCTCTGCGCTCTTCCATCTGGGTCCCGGCTTTCGCCGGGAAGATCGGTAGAGGGTCAGCGCGGCGCCAGCTTGATGCGGGCGGCCTGCTCGACCTTGTCGAGACCCTTCAGGGTGTCGTCGGTGCTTTCCAGCGTGGCGTTGAAGCCGCGCAGGTCGTGGGTGTCGATCTTGCGGACCGCTTTCTCGCGCGACCATTCCAGGCCGATCAGCTGACCCAGGCGGCAGGCCTTGGGCAGGATGGCCACGCGCTCCGACGGGCCGCCCTTGACCAGCAGCTTGCCGACGATGTCGTTCCAGTTCGGCGAGCCGGGCACGCAGAAGGCCAAGTGGTCGCAATTGCCGGTCCAGAACCGCTGGTACCAGCGCGCGTGCTCCGACGAGTCGTAGCGATTGGGCGAAACCCCGACCAGGCCCTGGCAGTCCGGGCGGACATAGGCCTGGGCCTGGGCGGCCTCAGCGACCAGCAGGCCCGTCGCCAAGGCGGCGAGGGCGACGAGCTTAAACCGCATGCGAAATCGGACCGTCGGCGCGTCCTTCGACGAACTGGCGGACATAGGGGTTGTCGGTCGTGCGCAGCTCGGCGGCCGGTCCGCGCCAGATGATCTTGCCCCCGTGCAGCATGGCGATCTCGTCGCCGATGGTCTGGGCCGAGGCCAGATCGTGGGTGATCGACACGGCGGTCGAGCCCAGGCGACGCACCTGGTTGGAGATCAGCTCGTTGATCGCCGCGGCCGTGATCGGATCCAGACCCGTGGTCGGCTCGTCGAAGAACAGGATCTCCGGCTGAGCGACGACGGCGCGGGCCAGGCCGGCGCGCTTCTGCATGCCGCCCGACAGCTCGGACGGGAAGCGGTCGGCGACGTCCGGGGCCAGGCGCACCTGCTCCAGAGCCTCGATCGCCCGCTCCTTGGCTTCCTTGCGCGGCACGCCGTCGGCGTTGATCAGGCGGAAGGCGATGTTTTCCCAGACGGTCAGGCTGTCGAACAGGGCCGCGCCCTGGAACAGCACCCCGACGCGGGAGAACAGCTTGCGGCGGGCGCCTTCGGACAGGTTGACGGTGTTCTTGCCGTCCAGCTCGATCTTGCCGGCGTCCGGGCGCATCAGGCCCAGAGCCGTCTTGATCGTCACCGACTTGCCCTGGCCCGAGCCGCCGATGATCACCAGCGACCGGCCGGGCGCGACCGACAGGTCGAGGCCGTCCAGGACCGGGCGGCCCTCGAAGCGCTTGCTGACGCCCTTCCAGGCGAGTTTCGGGATCGCGTCGGTCATGAGGCGTGCGTGAAGAGCGTGGTCAGGAGATAGTCCGAAGCGAAGATCAGGATGGCCGAGGAGACCACCGCGTGGGTGGTGGCCCGGCCGACGCCGCGCGCGCCGCCCTTGGCGTTGTAGCCGTGATAGCAGCCCATCAGCGCGACGATGAAACCGAACACGGCGGCCTTGACCAGGCCCGAGCCGATGTCCCAGCCCTGCAGGAAGTCCAGCGTGTTGCGGATGTAGACGGCGGAGCTGAAGTCCAGCACCCGCGTGGCGACCAGCCAGCCGCCGGCGATGCCGATGGTGTCGGCCACGGCGGCCAGCAGGGGCATCATCAGCACGCCGGCCAGCAGGCGCGGGCCGACCAGATAGCGGAACGGGTCGGTCGACAGGGTGCGCATGGCGTCGATCTGCTCGGTCGCGCGCATGGCCCCGATCTCGGCGGCGATGGCGGCCGAGACCCGGCCGGCCAGCATCAGCGACGCCAGCACGGGACCGAGCTCCCGGGTGATCCCCAGGGCCACGATCTGCGGCATCACCTGCTCGGCGTTGAAGCGCCCGCCGCCGGTGAAGATGTTCAGGGCGAGGGCCGCGCCGGTGAAGATGGCGGTCAGGCCCACGACCGGCAGCGAGAAGAAGCCGATGGCCACGAACTGGCGCATCAGCTGGCCGAAGAACCAGGGCGGGGTCAGGGCGGCGGTGACGCCGCGCACGGCGAACACGCCGACCGAGCCGACCATGCGCACGGCGCCCAGGGTCGACCGGCCTAAAGCCCGGACAGGATTGGTGGCGACCTTCCGGGCCGCCTCGCCCGCGGTCACGCTAGTAGCTCACGGCCGGTTGCGAAGCGGCCGGGGCCGGAGCAGCCGCAGGCGCCGCCGCGTCCGAACCACCGCCTTGCGGACGGATCACCGAGCCGATCAGGCCGAACAGGTCCACCGCGCCCTGGGTGTTCTCGATCTGGCCGCCCGGCTTGATGTCGTCCATGGCCGCGCCCGGGGCGATCGACACGTGGGCGCCGCCCAGGATGCCGTCGCTGGTGATCTTGGCTGTCGAATCCGACGGCAGCTTGACGGTCGGGTCGATGGAGAGCTTGGCCACGGCCAGGAAGGTCTTCGGCTCCAGCGTGATCTCCGAGACCGTGCCGACCTTGACGCCAGCCACGCTCACCGCCGCGCCGGGCGCCAGCGAACCGGCCTCCCCGAACTTGGCGGCGATCTCATAGTTGCCGCGCTTCATGTGGACGCCGCCCACGCTCAGCGAATAGGTCAGGAACCCCGCCGCCAGGGCGAGGACGACGACGCCCATGGCCGTCTCGGCCCATTGTTCGCGCAATGCCAAATCCCCTTAAATCTAGCCCCGGCCGCGCTATTTGCGCTTGCCGCCAGAAGAGCCCGAGCCGCTCTTCTGGAGTTGATTGATCAGCACGTCGATATTGCCGCCAGCGTTGTCGATGGTCGACACGAAGTCCTGCTGCTGGGTGATGGCCAGCCAGATGCCCTTGAACTGGACGTCGACGACCTTCCAGGTCTGGCCGCCGCCCAGCACGCGCCACGAGACCGGCAGGGGCTGGGTGATCTGGCCGCCCGAGATCACGGTCTTGACCGTGACGTCGCCCGGCTTGTTGACCACCGAACCGACCACCTTCAGCTGCTCGCCGCGATAGTCGTCGATGCGGCTCTGATAGACGTTCTCGGCATAGGTGCGGAAGATCGGCGTGAAGCGGGCGCGCTGTTCCGGCGTGATGGTGCGGGCGTACTTGCCCAGCACGAAGTTGGTGATGCGCGGCACGTCGGCCAGCTCGTCCACCGCCTGGCGGAAGACCTGGGCCTTCTGGCCGTCGCTCATGCCCTTGTTGGCCAGCACGGTGATCACGCGCTGAGCCTTGGTCTGGACGAAGGCCTCGGCGCCGGCGTCGCGGGCGCTGTTCTGGGCGAAGGCGGGAGCGGCGATCGCGGCGGCCCCGAAGAAAGCCAAAAGCGCGGCGTTGGCGCCGCGCCGGGTGGTGGTGTTGGTCATGGTCATACCGGTCATGGTTTGGGGGCCTCCGCCGGAGCGCCTTGGGGCGGCGCTTCCGGGGGCGGCGAGTCGAAATCGGGAAGCACCTCGGCGTCGCCGGTCGCTTCGCGCACGAAGGCCTCGCGATACTGGGTGTAGGCCGAACGGGTGGTGACGTACGGGTCGGCGGCGTCCTTCAGGGCCTGGAACGCCGGGTCGGTCTGGGCGCGCAGGTCGACGATGGTGACGCCGGTGCGGGCCTTGCCGAAGTCGGTGCTCAGCCCGCCGACATAAAACGAGACGGGATCGGTGAAGATGTCCAGCGCGCGGCCGACGCCGTCGCGGACGTTCAGCGGACCCATCAGCGGCACATAGACATAGGGGCCAGCCTTGGCGCCCCACTTGCCGAAGGTCTGGCCGAAGTCGGAGTCGCGGCGCGGCAGGTGCATCTTGGCGGCCACGTCGAACAGACCCAGCACGCCGACGGTCGAATTGACGATGAAGCGGGTGGTCGAGCGCGCCGCGCCCTTGGGCTTGCCCTGCAGCACCAGGTTCATGACGGTGTTGGGCTCGCCCAGATTATAGACGGCCGAGCTGACGCGGTTGCGGACCACGCGGGGCGTGACGGCCATGTACCCATGGGCGACCGGCGACAGGATCGCGCGATCCAGGCCCATGCCCAGCTTGAACGAGCCGCGATTGAAGCCTTCCCACGGATCGTTGGCGGTCTCGACCGAGGCGGTGGTGCCGACCGACTGGCCGGGGACCGCTTGATCTTGCGCGAGGGCCGGCGCGAACGTCGCCAGGCTGGCGGCCACGGCAAGCCCCGCGGCGGCGATGTGCCTGCCGGTCGCCTCGTGGCGCGGGCTTTGGTGCTGGTGGCTCAAGCTCATGCTCCTGCTTCTACACGCGGCATGTATTCACGCCGCAATCCGTATCAAGACTGATTACGTTGTATTTCGGTCACGCTCGGGGGCCTTGCTTCAAATCGCCCTCACTTGAACGGGCCCGCTCCAAAAAGAGAGCCCGTGGCGTCCCGTTTGATCGACACAATCAGATATATCTAAAATAGCTCTTGACGATCCGGTGATCCGATATATCTATCATTTCGATATAACGGAATAGGATCTAAATCACACATGTTTGGACGACATCATCACCACCGCGGTCACTGGCGCGGTCACGCCGACGAGCATCACGGCCGTCATCCCTTCGGCTTCCATGGCGGCCACGGTCATCACGGCGGCGGCCCGCGCGGTCGCGGCGGCCGGATGGGCCGGTTCTTCGATCACGGCGACCTGCGCTTCGTGGTCCTCAAGCTGATCGCCGAGAAGCCCAGCCACGGCTACGAGCTGATCAAGGCGATCGAGACGGCGGCCGGCGGCGCCTATACGCCCAGCCCGGGCGTGGTCTATCCGACCCTGACCCTGCTGGAAGAGCTGGGCTACGTCACCGCCAGCGACGCCGGCGGCGGCAAGAAGCTCTACACGATCACCGCCGAGGGCGAGGCCTTCCTGGCCAGCAACGAAGCCCCGGTCCGCTCGCTGTTCGAGCGCATGGCGGAGGCCGCCCAGGCCAGCGCCGCCTTCTCGCCGCAGATCCTGCGGGCCCGCGAGAACATCAAGACCGCTCTGCGGCTGAAGCTTCACGGCCAGCTGACGGCCGAGCAGATCGCGGCGGTGGCCAAGGTCCTGGACGACGCCGCCCAGGCGATCGAAGCCATCTAGGGGAGGGGAGCGCATGGAAAGCCACGCCCGCGTCGCCACCGACAAGGCGGCTCGCTACATGACCCAGCTGGCCAAGCACTGGGCCCACAAGTTCGAGGTCCGTTACGACGAGACCTCGGCCTTCTTCCCGCTGCCGGCCGGGACCTGCCGGATGACGGCTCACCCGGACGGTCTGGACATCACCGTCGAGGCCGCCGATCTCGAGGGCCTGGCCCGACTGGAAGACGTGGTGGCCAAGCACCTGGACCGCTTCGCCTTCCGCGAGGGCGAGCTGCAATACGGCTGGACCCGCGCCTGGCCGGCGGGCGGCATCGATCCGCGCGCCATGCGGATCAACGTGGTCCACTGATCTCTTGAGCTAGTGCAGGCCGCGCAGCAGGTCCATGCGGCGCATGGCCTTGCCGGGGATCTCGGAGATGCGGCCCAGGGGCAGGGACTCGGCGACCTGCCGGACGCCATAGACCGCGTGGCGGACCAGGGTCGGAACCGAGGGCGAGCCCAGGAAGCCGAACACCACCTTCTGCTGGGCGTTGGAAAGCTCGCGCTTGAAGCGGTAGTCGCCGGTGCCCAGGTCCAGGCGCGTATAGGGCGTGCCGTCCATGCTCTTCAGGATGTCCTGGAACAGCATCAGACCCGGCGAATAGCGCTCCAGGTCCGGATTGTGGGCGATCAGCCAGCCGTGGATCGTGTGCTGACCGCGCAGATGCAGGTGCACGGCGGCCAGGCGCTCGCCCAGGTGCAGGGTGTAGAGCCCGCCGCCAAACTCCGGGCCGCGCATCTGGAAGAGATCGTCCAGCAGCTTGTTGACCCAGGGCGTCTTGAAGAGGTCGGTCTGGTGGGTCAGCAAGAGCTGCACGCGCTTCCAGGCCACCAGCTGGTCGAAGGCCGCGCGACTTTCCGACATGGCGGTGAAGCGGCAGGGGCCGACCTCGCGCTCGGCCTTGCGGCGCTTCTTCTCGATGTCCTTCAGCACCCCGACGCCTGCGGTCTTGCGCTCGGCGGCGTAGGCCTCGTAGCCGTCCGGGGCCTCGACGACCCAGCTGTCGGCCTGGCCGCGGCCGTGGCGGGCCAGGGTCACGTCGTCGGCCATCATGTGGCAGAAGTCGATGCGGTGCGCGCCCAAGGCGGTCAGCAGGTCGCGCGGATCCATGGTGACGCCGGGCGCGGTGACCAGGGCCTGGTAGTCGCACATCGGCGCGCCGACGGGCATGGCCACATCCTGGCGGACGCGGGCGGGCAGGAAGCCGATGGCCTCGCCCTCGGCGCCGCGCTGGATGGCGACCCGGACCTCATGGCCCTTGTCGCCTTGAGCCCGGGCCACGGCCAGGGTCCATTGCGGGGACAGGAACGGCGAATCCAGTCGGCTCTGGCCACGTCGCAGCTCTTCCCACCGCGCGATGTCGGCAGGCGAGAGGTCCAGGGCTTTGACGACTTCGATAGGCACGGCGGTTGTCCCGACGGTTTTGTCGGGCGCATCCTGACGCCGATAACTTTCAGTAGGGTTGACGGCGCGGCGTTATCCGAAACGGCCGCGCCGCCTGGTCAGTCCATCAGCTTGCGGCTGAGATAGACATATTCCAGCGCCTGGCGGCGGGCGGTCTCGGCCAGGTTGGCGCTGGCGGCGTGGCCGCCGTCGATGTTCTCGTAATAGAGCACTGGGTAGCCCAACTCTTCCAACCGGGCCGCTGCCTTGCGGGCGTGGGCCGGGTGGACGCGGTCGTCCTTGGTCGAGGTCTCGATGAACACCTCGGGATACCTCTGGCCGGCCTTGAGGTTGGAATAGGGGTCGTACTTGGCGATAACGGCCCGCTCCGACGGTATGGCCGGGTCGCCATACTCGCCCACCCACGAGGCGCCGGCCCCGATCTGGCTGTAGCGGATCATGTCGAACAGCGGCACCTGCACGACGATGGCGTTGTAGAGTTCGGGCCGCTGGGTCAGGGCCACGCCCATCAACAGGCCGCCGTTGCTGCCGCCCATGATGCCCAGGTGTCGCGGCGAGGTGATCTTGCGGGTGATCAGGTCCTGCGAGACGGCGAAGAAGTCGTCATAGACCTTCTGGCGGTTGGCCTTCAGGCCCGCCTCATGCCAGGCCGGGCCGAACTCGCCGCCGCCCCGGATGTTGGCCACGACGTATGTGCCGCCGCGCTCCAGCCACAGCTTGCCCATCACGCCCGAATAGCCGGGAGTCATTGGCACCTGGAAGCCGCCGTAAGCGTAGAGCAGGGTAGGGGCCTGGCCGTCGTACTTGATGCCTTTCGGGCGCACGACGAAGTACGGAATCTTGGTCCCGTCGGTGCTGGTCGCCTCGAACTGTTCGACCACGTGGGTCGAGGCGTCGAAGCGGGCGGGCGAGGCCTTGATCTGCTCCAGCTTCAGCGACCCGGCGTCGGCCAGCCAGTAGGTGCTGGGAGCCAGGTAGCCGGTGACGGTGACGAACAGGCGCTCGTCCTTCTCGGCGGTCGAGCCCAGGCCGATGGCGCTGTTGGCCGGCAGGTCCAGGATCTGGGACGTCCAGCCCTTTGGGCCGTGGGTTAGCACCCGGGCCGCGCCCTTGACGTTGTCCAGCAGGCCCACGACCAGCTT
This sequence comes from Caulobacter sp. GW821-FHT10E02, assembly GCF_059415225.1. Lineage (NCBI taxonomy): Bacteria > Pseudomonadati > Pseudomonadota > Alphaproteobacteria > Caulobacterales > Caulobacteraceae > Caulobacter > Caulobacter sp. GW821-FHT10E02. The sequence goes on along the minus strand of NZ_JBWKMV010000002.1, from coordinate 857,748 downwards.
GGTGCGGGTGGTGGTGACCTGTTCGACCGACTGCTTGGCGGTCGGGCGCAAGACCAGGGTCGCCACGGCCGTCTCCGGCGAAGCCTTCAGCTTGGCCAGGTCGTAGCTGATCAGGTCGCCGGTCTTGAAGCCCTTCCAGTCCTGCTCCATCAGCACGACCATCTGGCCGGCGACATAGCCCTGGATCGAGGCCTTCAGCGGCAGGTCCAGCTTCACCGGCTTGGGCCCGTCGATCAGGTAGGTCTCGGTCTCGAAGAAGGTCACGCCCCGGCTGGCCAGGGCCGCCACGAGCTTGCCGTCGCTGTCGCGCAGGACGAACGGGCTGACCGAGACGTCGGTCTCCACGCCCCGATAGACCTCGACCGCCTGGTCCAGGGCCTGGCCGCGCTTCAGGGTCTTCAGGACATAGGCGTAGCCGGACTTGGTCAGCTCGCCTTGTGTCCACTCGCGGGCGACCAGCAGGGTGTCCTTGTCCAGCCAGGTGTAGTTCTGCTTGCCCTCGGGCAGCACGAAGCCACTCGGCACGAAGCTCTTGGTCGTGGTGTCGAACTCGCGGACGGTCACGGCGTCCTTGCCGCCGTTCGACAGGGTGACCAGGCACCGCGTGTCCTCGGGCGGCAGGCACGAGGCGCCCTTGAACACCCAGTTGGCGTCCTCGGCCTTCGACAGCGCGTCGATGTCGAGGATGGTCTCCCAGGCCGGATCGGCCGTGCGGTAGCTCTCGAGGCTGGTCTTGCGCCACAGGCCGCGCACGTGGTCGGCGTCCTGCCAGAAGTTGCGCAAGGACCCGTCGCCGGCGAACGAGACGCCGGGCACGCGGTCCTTGGCGTTCAGGATCGCCAGGGCCTTGGCTTCCAGGTCCGCATAGCGCTTGTCGCCTTGCAGCACCGGCAGGGTCTTGCCGTTCTGGGCCTTGGCCCAGTCCATGGCGCGCGTCCCCTCGATCTCCTCCATCCAGAGATAGGGATCGTTCTTGCCCAGCTCGGTGAGCGGGGTGCGGGTTTCTTCGGCCTTGGGGGCCACGGACTTGTCGGCTTCGGCGGCGGTCGCGGGGGTGATGGTCATCAGGCTCGTGGACGCTAGGAAAACAGTCAGCAGCCTACGCACTTAGTGATCCATCAGCTGACGCGACAGGTAGGTGTAGTGCAGCGCCCACCGGCGGGCGTTGTTCTTGGGGTCCGCGCCGTTGGCGTGGCCGCCGTCGGTGTTCTCGAAATAGAGGTGGTCGACCTTCAGGTCATCCATCTTGGCGGCGAACTTGCGGGCGTGGCCCGGGTGGACGCGGTCGTCCTTGGTCGAGGTGGTGATGTAGGCCAGCGGGTATTTCACGCCCGCCTTCAGGTTCTGATAGGGGCTGTACTTCTCGATCCAGGCGCGTTCGGCCGGGATGGCCGGGTCGCCATACTCGCCGATCCACGAGGCACCGGCCGGCAGGTAGGTGTAGCGGATCATGTCCAGCAGCGGGCTTTCGACCACCACCGCGTTCCACAGGTCGGGACGCTCGGTCAGGGCGACGCCCATCAGCAGGCCGCCGTTCGAGCGGCCATAGGCGCCCAGGTGGCGCGGCGTGGTCGCCTTGTCGGCGATCAGCTTCTCGGCCACGGCGAAATAGTCGTCATAGGCGCGCTGGCGATTGGCCTTCAGCGCCGCCTCGTGCCAGGCCGGGCCGAACTCGCCGCCGCCGCGGATATTGGCCACCACGAAGGCGCCGCCGCGTTCCAGCCACAGCTTGCCGATCAGCGGGTCGTAGACCGGCAGCTTGGACAGGTTGAAGCCGCCATAGGCGTGCAGCAGGGTCGGGTTCTGGCCGTCCAGCTTCCAGCCCTTCTTGTGGACCACGAAATAGGGGATCGCCGTGCCGTCCTTTGAGGTCGCCGACTTCTGCTCGACCACCAGGTCCTTGGTCTCGAACTGGGCGGGGAGGGCCTTGACCGCCTGGGCGGTGGTCCCGGTCGCGTCGGCCAGCTTCAGCTCGGTCGGCGTGAGGAAACCCTCGTTGGTGTAGAAGACCTCGTCGCCCTCGTCGGAGTGCGAGACCAGGGCCACCGAGGCGTTGTCGATCACCGGCAGGGCCTGCGCCTTCACGCCGAACTCGCCGCGCATCTGCAGGCTGACCAGGCTGCCCCGGACATTGTCATACACCACGGCCACCACGCGGTGGTCGGTCACGGTCACCTGGTCGATCGACTGGCGCGGACCGGGGGTCAGCAGCTGGCAGGGATCGCAGCTATTACTGATGACGATCTCGTCGCCGGGCTTGCGCTCGTTGTTGACGATCATCCGGGCGGGCGAGGCCGCCACGATCGAGCCGGCCGGATAGGTCACGGTCTTCATGCCGGTGTTGACGGCCCACGGCTCCTCGATCTTCAGCACCAGCATGCCGTCGATCAGGCCGCGTACCCCGACCTTCTCCGGGATCGGCAGGCGCTTGGCCGCCTTGCCGTCCCACAGATAGGTCTCGTCGTGGAAGAAGTCGGTGGCGCGGGTCAGCAGCACCACGGTGTTGCCGGCCGCGTCACGCAGCACGTTCGGCCGGGCCGAGACGTCGGACGCTTGGCCGCGATAGACCTCGACCGCCTGGTCCAGGGCCTGGCCGCGCTTCAGCGTCTTGATCACGAAGCCGTAGCCGCTCTTCGTCGTCGTGCCCTCACCCCAGTTACGGGTCAGGATCAGGGTGTCGGGGTCCAGCCACTCGATCGACTGCTTGCTCTCGGGCAGCACGAAGCCGCCGGCGGCGGGATCGATGAAGGCCTTGGCAGCCAGGTCGAACTCGCGAACCGTCACGGCGTCCTTGCCGCCGTTCGACAGGTTCACCAGGCAGCGGTCATGGGTCTTGGGGCGGCAGTCGGCGCCCTTCCAGATCCAGTTCTTGCCCTCGGCCTTGGCCAAGGCGTCGATGTCGAGGACCGTTTCCCACTGGGGATTGGCGGTCTTGTAGGACTCCAGGCTGGTGCGCCGCCAGACGCCGCGCACGTGGGTCTCGTCCTGCCAGAAGTTGAAGACGTCCTTGCCGATGAAGTTGGGCATGGCGATCCGGTCCTTGCTGGACAGGATCTTCAGCGCCTGGTCCTGCAAACCGGCGAACCGCTTGTCGCCCGACAGGACCGGCAAGGTCTTGTCGTTCTGGGTCTTCACCCAGGCCAGCGAGTCGGGGCTTTCGACCGCCTCCAGCGCCAGGTGGGGATCGGTCTCCTGCGCGTACGCTGCGGTGGAGAGCATGGCGGCCAGGGCCGCGGCGGAACAGGTGCGGAGCAGGGTCATGCCGTAGACGGTATCCGAAAATTCCGCCCGCGCCAGAGCTTGGCAGGAACGTTTAGACCCCGTCGTCGGGAATGTTCAGCAGAACGCCGCACGCCTTGCAGTGGACGGCGTCCGGATCGTGCCGGCGCAGGCCGCAATCGTGGCACTGGTAGATCACCTTGTGCGGTCGCAGGATCGACTGGATCAGGCCGATGAACAGCGACACCCCGCCCAGCATCACCGCCATCGACAGCAGCTTGCCCCACACGCCCGGCAGGGTGACGTCGCCATAGCCGGTGGTCGTGAGGCTGGTGACGGTGAAATAGAGCGCGTCGACATAGCCGCTGATGCCCTCATGCCTCCCGGCGAAGCTCGTATAGACGAAGCCGGTGACCACGAAGACGAAGGTCGCTAGCGAGCTGGCCGCCCGGGTGATGTCCTCGACCCGGGTGTCGTCATAGCGCCGCCCGACCGTGCGCCAGAAGAACTCGCTGTGGATCAGGGTCCACAGCCGCACGACGCGCAGGAAACCGAAATTGAACAGCCAGGCCGGGAACAGCAGCGTGGCCAGCACGAAGAGATCGACCCAGACGATCGGCTTCTTCAGCCAGGACTTGATGTCGCCATGGGCGACGGCGCGGGCGGCCAGGTCCAGGGCCAGGAACGCCGCCACCCCGTAGTCGATCAGATAGAAGGTCAGGCCGTGTCGCTGCATCAGCGGCGCGGCGATGAAGAAGGCGATCAAGGCCAGGTCGATCAGGATGATCGCATAGCGGAACCGCACCGCCGCTGGCGAGGCGCCGTGATAGAGCGCCCGGAGGCGGGCGCGGAGACGCAGGTCCTCAGTCATGGCTGGAGACCAGCCGCAGCGGCGCGGCCTCGATAGGTGCGGTCGGCAAGCCGCCGACCAGGGCCAGGGCGGTCTCGTAGGCGCCGCCGAAGTCGATCCGGGTCACTTCATCGAGCCGCCGGGCCTTGGGCTGGGCGTCCCAGGCCGCGTCGGGTCCGATCTCGCGCAGCCAGACAACGCCGCCCTCCAGGCTGACGAACGCGCCGATGTGGACCTCCGCGTCACCGTAGACCGCAATGACGGGAAAGAGGTTGCCGGCGGTCGCCAGGATGTCCTCGACGCTGTTCAGCGCCACGGCCGGCGTCTCGGGCTGTGTCTGTCCCAGTTTCTCGAGCGCGGCCTCCACGAACTCGGGATAGGGCGCAGGCTGCAGGTTCTTGATCCCGTCGAGGCGATAGCAGCCGAAGCCGCTGAACCGCAGATGGTCACCGACCTCGCCCAGCATCAGGAAATCGGGCCCGATCCCGACCACATAGCCCCGCACCCAGCCGTCCTCGAACCGTCGGTGGAAGCGCGTCAGCCGGCGATCCCGCATGGCGCTGGCCAGCTGCTCGCGAATGTCAGTCGCCGTCATCTTTGCTGCGTCGTCCCGCTGCGGTGCAATTGCCGCTGCTTTCCACTATATAGCCCGGCCATGAGCCGCACCTTCCTGAAGATGAACGGGCTGGGCAACGACTTCGTCGTCATCGAGACCCAGACCCAGACCTTTGATCCGACGCCTGAGGAGATCCGCAAGATCGCCAAACGCGGAGACGGTGGTGTGGGCTGCGACCAAGTCATCGCCATCGATCCGCCCAAGGCGGCGGGCGCGTCGGCCTATGTGCGCTTCTGGAATTCCGACGGCGAGGAGACCGGCGCCTGCGGCAACGGCACCCGCTGCGTGGCATGGCTGCTGATGCAGTCGTCCGGCAAGGACGCCGTGGCCTTCGACACCGTCGCGGGCCGCCTGTCGGGCGTCGCCGCCGGTGAGAAGCTGGTGACGGTTGACATGGGCCAGCCGGGCCTGGACTGGACTCAGATCCCGTTGTCGGAAGAGATGAACACCGAGCGGGTTGAGCTGCAGGTCGGTCCGATCGACGCGCCGCTGGTCCACACGCCGGTCTGCGTCTCGATGGGCAATCCGCATGTGGTGTTCTTTGTCGACGCCCCGGTCAGCGACGCCTTCGCCACGGGCACTGGCTCGCTGGTCGAGCATCACCCGCTGTTCCCGGAAGGCGTCAATGTCGGCTTCGCCCACATCGCGGCGCGCGATCACATCCAGCTGAAGGTCTGGGAACGTGGCGCGGGCCTGACGCTCGCCTGCGGCACCGGCGCCTGCGCGGCCCAGGTCGCCGCCGTGCGTCGCGGCCTGACCGACCGCAAGGCGCGCGTCGAGTTCGAGAGCGGCTCGCTGACCATCGAATGGCGCGAGAGCGACGGCCACGTGATCATGACCGGCCCGATCACCATGGAATATGCCGGCAAGCTGCCCGAAGCGGTGGCCGCATGACCCATCCCGCCATCGCCGCCGGCAAGACCGCGGTCATCACCGGCGCCGCCGACGGCATCGGCCTGGCCGCCGCCAAGGCGTTCGGGGCGCTCGGCCTCAACGTCGTCATGGCCGACATCACCGGCCGCAAGCTGAAGCAGGAAGCCGAGGCCATCGGCGCCCTGGCCGTGCCGACCGACGTCGCCGACCGTACGGCGGTCGAGGCGCTGAAGGCCGCCGCGATCGCCGCCTATGGCTCGGTCGACATCCTGATGAACAACGCCGGGGTCGGTGGCGGCGGTGACGCCTTCGCCGGCGACGACGCCTGGAAGCGCATCCTCGACGTCAACCTGTGGGGCGTGATCAACGGCGTCCAGGTGTTCGGCGAGGACATGGCCAACAGCGGCAATGCGGGCCTGATCATCAACACCGGCTCCAAGCAGGGCATCACCCAGCCGCCGGGCGATACGGCCTACAACGTTTCCAAGTCGGCGGTGAAGTCGCTGACCGAGGGCCTGGCCCACACCCTGCGCGAGACAGAAGACTGCCAGGTCAGCGCCCACCTGCTGATCCCGGGCTACACCTTCACCGGCATGACCAAGCGCGGCCCGGGCGAGAAGCCCGCCGCCGCCTGGACGTCGGAACAGGTCGTCGAGTTCATGCTGGAGAGCATCGGCCGCGGCGACTTCTACATCCTGTGCCCCGATAACGACGTGCCGCGCGCGACCGACGAGAAGCGCATGGCCTGGGCCATCGGCGACATCATCGAAAACCGCCCGGCCCTGTCGCGCTGGCACAAGGACTGGAAGGACGCCTTCGCGGCGTTCATGGGCCAGTGACCACCTACACCGTCATCAAGGCGACCCCGAAGCCCAAGCCTGAAGTGGGCGAAGAGGGCGGTCCTGCGACCACGATGTCGGGCCCGGACGGCGTCGACGTCGTCACCTTCGGCTGCCGCCTCAACGCCTATGAGAGCGAGGCCATGCGGGCCCGCGCCGCCGCTGATGGTCTCTCGGACGCGGTGGTGTTCAACACCTGCGCGGTGACCAACGAGGCCGTGCGCCAGGCCCGCCAGGCGATCCGCAAGGCCCGCCGCGAGCGGCCGGGCGCGCGGATCATCGTCACGGGCTGCGCCGCCCAGGTCGATCCGACCGCCTTCGCCGCCATGCCCGAGGTCGACCTCGTGCTGGGCAACGCCGAAAAGGCCGCGCCGGGCGCGCTGACGGACACCTCGACCCGTGTGCGGGTCAACGACATCATGTCGATCAAGGAGACCGCCGGTCACCTGATCGACGGGCTGAAAGACCGCGCCCGGGCCTATGTCGAGGTCCAGAACGGCTGCGACCATCGCTGCACCTTCTGCATCATCCCCTATGGTCGGGGCAATTCGCGCTCGGCTCCGGCCGGCGAGGTCGTCGAGCAGGTCCGTAAGCTCGCGGCGGAAGGCTATCGCGAGGTCGTGCTGACCGGCGTCGATGTCACCTCGTGGGGGACGGACCTGCCGGGGACGCCGACCCTGGGCCAGTTGGTCGGTCGAATCCTTCGTATGGTTCCAGACCTCCCCCGCCTGCGGCTATCGTCGATCGACGCGGCCGAGATCGATCCCGATCTCTTCAAGCTGCTGGAGACGGAAGTCCGCCTGATGCCCTACCTGCATCTGTCGCTCCAGGCCGGCGACAACATGATCCTCAAGCGCATGAAGCGCCGCCACAGCCGCGAGGACGCGCTGAAACTGGTCGCCGAGGTGCGCCGCGTGCGTCCCGACACCGCCTTCGGCGCCGACCTGATCGCCGGCTTTCCGACCGAGACCGAAGAGGCGTTCCAGAACACGCTGGACCTGGTCGAGGAAGCGGGCCTGGCCTTCCTGCACGTCTTCCCCTACAGCGCCCGCCCCGGCACGCCGGCCGCGCGGATGCCGCCGGTGAAGGGCCCGCTGATCAAGGAGCGCGCCAAGCGGCTGCGCGAAGCCGGACAACGCGGCCTGGAGCGCCATCTCCAGCGCCAGGTCGGCCGCACCCTGCCGGGCCTGGTCGAACGCGACGGCGTCGCCCGCGCCGACGACTTCACCGAAATTCGTTTCACGGGCGAAGCGCCGCTGGGCGAGATTGTAACCTTCACGGTCACTGGCCATGACGGGGCTCACGTCATAGCGGAGCGTGTAAACTGATCCGGTCAGCCTGGGCTCTCTTTGCGATTGCCCTACTCACGGCCGCGCCAGCGCGCGCCGACGAGTCCAAGCCCGTGACGCTCAGCGTCATGACCTACAATGTCGAGGGCCTGCCCTCGCTGGTCCGCAAGGGGCGCGGCAAGGCGCTGAAGCAGATCGGCGCCGAACTCGCCGAGATGCGCGCCCAGGGCAAGGAGCCGGACGTCGTCCTGATCCAGGAAGGCTTCCGCGACGAGATCTGGGACCTGATCGACCAGGCCGGCTATCCGTACGTCGCCCGGGGGCCGCGCAAGGGCCAGCGCGACGAGAACTATCTGAAGAGCGAAAAGCCGGACTACCGGCGCGTGAAGTACCGCCGCCAGGGCGAGGGCTGGGGCAAGTGGGGCTCTAGCGGCCTGTGGGTGCTGTCCAACCACCCGATCGACTGGGTCAAGTCGCACGCCTATCGCTACTGCGCGGGCCTGGACTGCCTGGCCAACAAGGGCGTGATGCTGGTGTCGATCCAGGTCAAGGGCCTGCCGACCTCGGTCGAGATCGCCGACACCCATATGAATTCGCACGGCGCCTCGAAGGTGCCGCGCAAGCGCTACAACGAGGCCCACTTCCTGCAGACCCAGGAGTTGGGGCGGTTCCTGCAGGCCAGCCGCACGCCCGGCGCGCCGCTGATCGTCGGCGGCGACTTCAATGTCCGCCGCTCGCCCGACCGCTTCGACAAGATGATGAGCGACTATCCGTTCATGGTCGTCAGCCGCTGGTGTCACGAGAACCCGGGCAAGTGCGACACTCAGATCTCGTACACGGGCGAGGCTCCCTGGCTGAACACCCAGGACCTGATCGGCTTCCTCAACGGCGACGCGGTCGAGGTCATCCCCAAGGCGGTCGAGGCCACCTTCGACGGCGCCGACGAGCCAGTGCTGTCCGACCACAACGGTTACAAGGTCACCTTCAGGCTGACTCCCAAGGGCTGAGATCATGGGCTTGAGCGGGGGCTGCCAGTGCGGCGCGGTGCGGTTCAAGGTCGAGGGTGAGCCTGGCCGCGCGTCGATCTGCTGGTGCCGCATGTGCCAGAAGGCGTTCGCGGGTCCGTTCGGGGCGCTGGTGTCGGTGGACGTCGCGGGCCTGACCTGGACGCGCGGCGAGCGCGCGACCTTCCAGAGCTCGGACGCGGTGAAGCGCGGCTTCTGCGCCGCGTGCGGCACGCCGCTGACGTTCGAATACAGCGCCGAGAAGATCGACCTGTCGGTCTTCGCCTTCGACGACCCGTCGGCGGTGCAGCCGGTGGTTCAGTTGGCGATCGAGGGTCGGCCGACCTGGACCGAGCACCTCGCCGACATGCCAGTCCGCCCACCGATGGGACCGACTGGGCCGGTGGTCAGCCGGCAGCATCCGGATCACGACACCTGATCGTCTTCCCCATGGAACCCCGGCAGGCTCCATCCAAATCGGATCGCGCACGCTCGCAGCCCAAACGCCGCCACGAACCCCGCGACGCCCGCCGGCCAGAACGGCGCGCCGAGCAGTTGCAGCACCGCGAACACCCCCGCGCCCAGCAACGCGGCGGTGATGTAGATCTCCCGGCGCAGCAGCAGGTTCGGCTCCTCGGCCAGGACGTCGCGGATCACGCCGCCGAAGGCGGTGGTCAGAACCCCCATGACCACGGCGCTGAACGGGTGGACGCCCAGGCTGAGCGCCTTGGCGGTGCCGACCACGGCATAGGCGGCCATGCCCAGCGCATCCAACCACAGCAGGGCCCGGAACCGCCAGCCGCGCTTGCCCAGCAGCCAGACCACCGTGGCCGCCGCCAGGCAGGCGATGATGTAGCCCGGCCGCTGCACCCAGAAGACCGGCGCCCCGATCAGGAGGTCGCGCAGGGTGCCACCGCCTACGCCGGTGATGGCGGCGAAGAATCCGAAGGTGATGATGTCATGCTTGCGCCGGGCGGCCGCGAGGGCGCCGGTTGCCCCGAAAACGGCCACGGCGGCGTAGTCGAGCCAGAAAAGGGCGGTTCCAAGCGGGTCCAGGTGCACGTCCATGCCCGTACATCGCATGACGGCGCCGGTTCCGTGAACCATGCGCCGGTAATATCCGATTTACACTTTCGCCCGTTCCCCTAAAGGAGCGCGGATGAGCGATAAGCCCGAGCAGAAAAAAGGCTGGTTCCAGCGCCTCACGTCAGGCCTGACCCGGTCTTCCCAGCAGATGACCGAGCAGGTCACGGGGGTCTTCACCAAGAAGCCCCTGGACCAGGAGCAGCTGGACGCGCTGGAGGAGATGCTGATCGAGGCCGACCTCGGTCCGCAGATCGCCGCCCGCATCACCGAGGCCTTCGGCAAGGCCCGTTTCGGCAAGTCGTCGACCGACGACGAGGTCAAGGAGGCCCTGGCCGACCTGATCGCCGCCGAGCTGGCGGACCGCCAGGGCAGCTTCGACCCGCTGGCCGGTCCGCGCCCCTATGTCGTGCTGTTCATCGGCGTCAACGGCTCGGGCAAGACCACGACGCTGGGCAAGATCGCCGCCGACCTGACCGAGAAGGGCGCCCGCGTCCTGATCGCCGCGGGCGACACCTTCCGCGCCGCCGCCGTCGAGCAGCTGAAGGTCTGGGCCGACCGGGCCGGGGCCGACTTCATGTCCAAGCCGACCGGCTCCGACGCCGCCGCCCTGGCCTATGAAGCCGTCGAGCGCGCCAAGGCCGAGCACTATGACGTCGTGCTGATCGACACCGCCGGCCGCCTGCAGAACAAGCAGGGCCTGATGGACGAGCTGCTGAAGGTCATCCGTGTGGTGAAGAAGGTCGATCCCGACTACCCGCACGAGACCCTGCTGGTGCTGGACGCCACGGTCGGCCGCAACGCCCTGGCCCAGGAGAAGATCTTCGGCAACCAGGTCGGCGTGTCCGGGATTGTCATGACCAAGCTGGACGGCACCGCGCGCGGCGGGGTGCTGGTGCCGGTGGCGCGCGCTTCGGACAGCCCGATCAAGCTGATCGGCGTCGGCGAGGGCGTGGAAGACCTGCAACCGTTCGACGCCCGCGCCTTCTCGCGCTCCCTTGTCGGCCTGAAGGACTGATCCGTGAGCGAAGCGCCCACTGAGACCAAGAAGAAGAACAACGGCTGGGTCCGGACGGTCGTCGACTACGGCGCGGCCATCGCTTTCGGCGTCGCCTATTTCGCCACCAAGGATTTCCAGAAGGCCACCTGGATGCTGGTCGCCGCCTCGGCCCTGGCCCTGGTCATCGGCTATGCGGTCGAGCGCCGCGTGGCCCTGCTGCCGCTGTTCTTTGGCGGCATGGCGCTGATTTTCGGCACGCTGGGCCTGATCTTCCACTCCGACGTCTTCGTGAAGATCAAGGTCACGGTGATCAACCTGGCCCTGGCCGCCTTCCTGTTCGGCGGCGTCTTCACGGGCCGCCAGCCGCTGAAGCTGCTGATGGGCGAGGCCCTGCACCTGTCCGACGCCGCCTGGCGCACCCTGACCCTGCGCTATGGCGGCTATTTCGGCGTCGTGGCGCTGATGAACGAGATCGTCCGCAACACCCAGGACACCGACACCTGGGTGAAGTTCCGCCTCGGTCTGCTGCCTTTGGCGCTCGTGTTCGTCGCCACCCAGGTGCCCTTCATGATGAAGCACATGGCCAAGGACGACGAGCCGTCTGCCGTCGAACCGCCGGACGCCGGCTTCTAGGCCCGGGTATCCACCGTCCACGGACCGTTGTCGTCAAATCGACGTGTATTAGTGTTAGCGTTCATCCGTCGGCCGAGCGACGGCCGTGCGAAACGGGGGCGCGAGCATGGCCAAGAGCAAGGGTGAGAAGACGGTCGGGGGTCTCCTGGAGCGCTCGCCCAGCCACCTGCTTCACCGGGTCCTGCAACTGGCGCTCGACATCTATGCCGAGGAATGCGGCGAGGCCGGGGTGACCCAGCGCCAGTTCGCCGTGCTGGCCGCCGTGGCCGAGAACGAGGGCGTCACCCAGACGGCCCTGGTCCGCGCCACCGGCATCGACCGCTCGACCCTGGCCGACATGGTCGCCCGCATGATCACCAAGGGCCACCTGGAGCGTCAGCGCTCCAGTGAGGACGCCCGCGCCAACAGCGTTCGCCTGACCGACGCTGGCCGCGAAGCGCTGGAAACCATCCGCCCGATGGTCGGCATGGCCGATGCCCGCATCCTGGCCCTGCTGAAGCCGGGCAAGCGCGAGGGCTTCCTGGACCTGCTGTCGGACATGGCCGGCGCCGAACTGCACCCGGCCGAGCCCGAAGCCAAGGCCAAGAAGCCCAAGGCTCCGAAGGCTGAAAAGCCGAAGAAGGACAAGAAGCCCAAGAAGGACAAGGCCGCGAAGAAGGCGGCCTAAACCTCCGGGTTTAGACCACGATATTCAGCAGCGAGCCCGGGCGCAGGATCTTCTGCGGCTGGGCGTCCGGCTGCACGAACGGCTTCTGCGGCGCCTGACGCTGCTGCGGCTGGGCCATGGTCTGCATCTGCACCGTCGACGGCGCGACGGCCGGACGGGTCGGGGCCGCGTCGCCCAGGGCCGACTGGAAGAAGGCCGCGCGCGTCTGAGCGCCCGCGCCGCCAGACGGCGTGGAAGCGGGCTGCGACGGGACGGACGGCCAACCGGCGGGACGAACGTTGCTCATGACGCGGACTGTAACATGGTTAACGAACACTCGGCGAGTATGGTCAACGCGGAGTTAACAGGATAGGTCCGCGACCAGTGAGCGCACCCTTTCTGCTGGAGTCCCCGTGAGCCGGTACAAGATCGTCTTCCTGATCGTGCTGATCGCGGTCGGCCTGTTCATCGCCTCGGTCGTGGCCTCGATGTTCGCGACCAAGCAGAAGCTGACGAACGGCTACGAGCTGTCGGTGGGCGGCAAGGGCGAGGTCTGGATCCGCTCACCGGACCGCCAGACGCAGGTGACGGACGTGACCGCCGTCTGGATGTCCGCCGATCGCATGCTGGTCGAGCGCCGCACCGCCGACGACAAGCCGCCCTTCAAGGATCGCGACTGCGACTACCTGGTCGCCGAAGGGCGTGGCGCGCTGCATCCCGTCTCGACGACGGACGCGCAGGCCTTGGCCAAAACGCTGGAGCCTCGGGCCGGTTCGGCCCGCGCCTGCATCCGCTAGCGAGCCTTTTTCAGCAGGTCCTCGGCCACGTCTGGCGTCAGCGGACCGGTGTGCTTGGCCAGGATCACGCCGTCCGAGCCGATGAGATAGGTCTCCGGCACGCCGGTGACGCCGAACTCCAGCCCCGCGCGGCCGTCGCGATCGACCAGTCGGGCGGCGAACGGGTCGCCCATGCGGGTCAGGAAGGCCTGGGTGTTGGCCGGGGCGTCCTTGTAGGCGACGCCGACCACCTTCACGCCCTGAGCCTTCAGCGCCATCAGCTGCGGATGCTCGACCTCGCAGGGGGCGCACCACGAGGCGAAGAAGTTCACCAGGATCGGGCCTTCGGCGCTGCCCCGGATCGGGGCCGGGCGGCCGCTGTCGAGCTCGGGCAGGGCCAGGGCCGGCATCGGCTTGCCGACCATGGCGTGGGGCTGGACGTGAGGGTCGCGCTTGAGGGCGAAGCCGGCGAACAGCGCCGCCAGGGCGATCAGGATGACCAGCGGGGTGAAGGCCAGCCAGCGCTTCACTTGTTCTCGTCCAGTTCGGCCTGCAGGCGCTCGGCTTCGCGCTTCCAGCGGCGGGCGGTCAACAGGCTGTCGCTGATCATCCAGGCAAAGGCCAGGGCCGAAATCCCGAAGGCCGGCCACAGATAGACGGCGTACTTGCCAGCGTCGAAGTCGAAGCTCATCGTTCGCTCTCCGCCAATTTCATGGAGAGGCTGCGGGCCTTGCGCCGCCAGACCAGGGCGCGGATGCGGACCAGCCACAGGGCGCCGAAGCCGCCCAGATAGGCCAGGCCCATCAGCACAGCCGGCCAGGCATAGATGGCCGGCAGGCCGTCGCCGTCCTTGGCCATGAAGGTCGAGGAGCCCTGGTGCAGGGTGTTCCACCACTCGACCGAGAACTTGACGATCGGCAGGTTGATCAAGCCGACCAAGGCGAGAATGGCGGCGGCGCGGGCGGCCTTCTGCTCGTCTTCCAGGGCGCCGCGCAGAGCGATGTAGCCGAGATAGAACAGCAGCAGCACCAGCACCGAGGTCAGGCGCGCGTCCCACACCCACCAGGTTCCCCACATCGGCTTGCCCCACAGCGAGCCGGTGATCAAAGCCAGGGCCGTATAGACCGCGCCGATCGGGGCGCAGGCCTGGGCGGCGAGGTCGGCCAGGGCTTGGCGGAACACCAGCGCCAGGAAGCTGGCCACGCCAAGGCAGACATAGATGAAGAGGGCGATCGAGGCGGCCGGGATGTGGATGAACATCATCCGCACCGTGTCACCCTGCTGATAGTCCTCGGGGACCAGGAAGGTCATGACGAGACCAGCGACGCCAGCCAGCGCCGACAGCGCGCCCAGCCACGGCGCGGCCCACCGCGAGAAGGCCATGAACCGCTCGGGATTAGTCAGGAAGTCGAACGTGTGGCGCGCGTCCATGTCCGCTGCTTAGAGGCGCGCGGCGGCGCGGGCAATGGTCGTATGTCTACGGAAGAGGAGAAGGCGCGGCGGTTACAGGCCCGCCGCGCCTTCGTGCTCGGTCGGGGTCAGCCGACCTTGCGCTCGATGATGACCTTGCGATCGTCGCGCTTGATCATCGGGGCTCGCGTGTCGAAGCGGCGGACGAAGACATGCTGGTCGCCCTCGCCTTCGCCCATGCCCAGGATGTCGAAGGTCTTCTGCTGGGCCGGGGTCAGGGCCGTGTAGAAGGCGCGGGTGGCTTCGGCGCGCCTCTTCATGGCGTCGGCGGCCTTGGTCATGCGGTCCAGGCGCTCCAGCGTGGTCGGCGGCGTCCGTTCGGCGCGCTCCATCCTGTCGCCGTCCTTCTTGCCGTCCTTCACGACCTCGCGCTTTTCGATGACGAACTTCGGCGTGGTGGCCTCGACATAGGTCTTCAGGGCGCTGTCCTGGTCGCCGCGCAGCTGCAGGATGTCGCGCAGGCGCTGGGCGCGCTTTTCCGGATCGGCATGGCGGTCGCCGTGCATGAACATCATGTCCGGCCCCATCGCCATCATCATGTCCATCGGGGGCAGGGGCGGCATCGGCGGGAGCGGGGCTTCCGGCGGCGGAGGAGGCGCGGGCGGGGGCGGCGGGACCTGGGCCAGGGCCGAGCCGGCGATAAGGGTGGTGACGGCGCCCGCGAGCGCCAGGCGGGTAAGCGTTTTACGCATGGTTGTGAGCTCCCTGTCGTAATGATGACGGGGAGCTTGGCCATCGGCTTATGGCGCGAAAATGTCCGAGTTCATGAACAATGTTCAATGTTTGACGAAGTCCGGAAATGGTTCCGTCCTTGCGCTGAAGCTGGCGCGCGTTATGTCAGCTGCCAGTTCCGGGATCGCTGCGATCTAGAGGACGCCCGGCTTGCCCGCGCGTCCGCGTCGGGCCGTCGCCGTCTGGAGCCCCCGCATGAAATCGCTCGCCTTTGTCGCCCTGGCGCTCGCGGGGATCTGCTGGGGCCTGGGCTTTCCGACCGGCAAGCTGATCCTGACGCAGATGAGCTCGGCCCACATGGTGCTGCTGCGCTTCGCCGTCGCCGCCCTGGCCGCCGCGCCGTTCGCCCTGCGCGATCCGCAGGTGCGGGCGCTGTTCAAGTCGCCGGTCGTGCTGCTGGCGGGCGTGCTCTACGGCGTGGCCTTCATGGTCCAGTTCGAGGGCCTGGCGCACGTGTCGGTGACGGTCGCGGCCCTGCTGGTCGGGGCCATGCCGGCCCTGATCGCGGTCAGCGCCAAGCTGCTGGGCGAGAAGGTCTCGAGGATGTCGTGGGCCGGCGTGGCGGCGGCGACCCTGGGCGCGGCCCTGATCGCCGGCAAGCCGGACGGGGCCAGCTCGCCGCTGGGCGTGGCCCTGTCGCTGGGCGCGCTGCTGCTGTTCCTGGCCTGGCTGCTGACTCTGCGCCGCGCGCCGAAGGCCCCGAACGCCATGGCCATCCCGGCGGTGTCGATCATCATCGCGGCCGCGACCGTGCTGCCGATCGCCTTCGTCATGCACGGCGCGCCGAAGCTGGCCCTGAGCGCCCCGGTCTGGACCGCGATCGTCGCTCAGGGCGTGCTGGCGACCTTGCTGGCCACCGCCGCCTGGCAATATGGCGCCGCCCGGGTCGGAGCCGCCAGCGCTGGGGTGTTCATCAATATCGAGCCGCTGATCGGCGCCTGCTGCGGCGTGCTGCTGTTCGGCGACCACCTGACCGCGGCCCTGTTCGCCGGCGGCCTGCTGATCATCGGCGGTTCGCTGACCGTGGTGCTGGGCGAGAAGAAGGCCGCGCTGGGCGACGTCCAGGCGACGGTGGCGCCGACGGCCTAGTCGAGCGCGTTCCGGCAGGCCGCGCCCATGGCCAGCGGCGACAGGGCGATCGCCCCGACGCAATAGGCCAGCAGCAGGAACAGGCCGCCCGTCCACGGCAGGCCGGCCGAATAGGCGTCCAGCGCGCCGGCCCCGAAGATCACCGGCGGGGCGAACAGCGGTAGGACGATCACCGCCACCAGCAGACCGCCGCGCTTGCTGCCCAGGGCCAGCGCGGCGCCCAGCCCGCCCAGGAAGGCGAAAGCCAGGCCCCCGGCCAGGGCGCACAGCACCAGCAGCGGCATGACCTTGAGGTCCGCGCCCAGCATCAGCGCCGCGATCGGGGCGGCCAGGGCCAGGGGCGCGCCGGTGGCCAGCCATTGGGCCAGACACTTGGCGACGGCGACAGCCTCCAGTGGCGCGGGACCCAGGGCCAGCAGGTCCAGGGCGCCGTCCTCGTAGTCGCGCTCGAACAGGCGCTCCAGCGACAGCAAGGCCGCCAGGGCCAGTGCCAGCCAGGCGATGCCCGGGGCGATGGCGGCCAGGCGTTCGGGCGCGCGGCCCGAGGCCATCGGCAGCAGCACGACGACGCAGGCATAGAAGGTCAGGGCTAGCAGCGGCCCGCCGCCCCGGCCCCAGGCCAGGGCCAGCTCCCGCCGCAGGAGGACGCCGAACGCCTTCATGCGCCGATCTCCACCGAACGGGTCGGCACGGGCAGAGGGTCGTGCACCGAGGCCAGGATCATGCCGCCGGCGGCGAGATGCTCGGTCATCACCGTCCCGAACGCCGCGCGTTGTCCGGCGTCCAGCGGGGCCATCGGTTCGTCCAGCAGCCATAGCGACCGGGGGCTGGCGACCAGTCGCGCCAGGGCCAGGCGACGACGCTGGCCGGCCGACAGCCGGCGGACCTCCAGGTCCAGCAGGCGGTTGAGATCGAAGCGCTTGGCCGCCGCGCGGGCGCCGTCCTCGGTCCCGCCGGTCCAAAGGGTCTGGAAGCGCAGCTCCTCCCAGGCCGTGCGGCTGGATTTCAGTCCGTCCTGGTGGCCCAGCAGGTGCAGGTGTTCCGCCCGCGCCGTGTCGGCCTCGATCGGTCCGGTTTCACCCTCGAAAGCGACCGTCCCCTCGACCGGACGCAGCAGGCCGGCGACGGCGCGCAGCAGGCTGGTTTTCCCCGCCCCGTTGCGCCCGACCAGCGTCGCGGCCTGGCCGGCCTCAAGAGTCAGATCCAGCTGCGAAAACAGCCTTCGCTCGCCACGGGAAATCGCCAGATCCTTAATGAGAACAACTCTCAACATGCCAAGACCCCGCGCGCGACATGGACGTTGGACCGAGGTGACGCTAAGAAGCGCGCGGTCGTCCCCCTCCAGTCGTTTTGGGTGGTACGCGGCGCGGAGGCGGAACCTGTGTGTCCCTTCCGATCAGCGCGTGATCCCGGGAGCGGTTTTCGGGCGGCCGTGGACAGAGAAGGATCCTTGAGAATGGCGTCTGTTGACAGCCTGAAAGCCCGCCGCGAGCTTAAAGTCGGCAACAAGTCCTACGTCTATTACAGCCTTCGCGCCGCCGAGGAAGCCGGTCTGACCGGAACTTCGTCGCTGCCGGTCTCGATGAAGGTGCTGCTGGAGAACCTGCTCCGCAACGAAGACAGCGTCTCGGTGTCGGAAGACGACCTGAAGGCCGTCGCCGCCTGGCTGCAGAACAAGGGCTCGGTCGAGCACGAAATCAGCTTCCGCCCCGCGCGCGTGCTGATGCAGGACTTCACCGGCGTTCCCGCCGTCGTCGATCTGGCCGCCATGCGCGACGCCATGGTCGCCCTGGGCGCCAACCCGGCCAAGATCAACCCGCTGAACCCGGTCGACCTGGTCATCGACCACTCGGTCATGGTCGACAACTTCGGCAACCCGAAGGCTTACGACGACAACGTCAAGCGCGAGTACGAGCGCAACATCGAGCGCTACCGCTTCCTGCGTTGGGGTTCGTCGGCGTTCAACAACTTCCGCGTCGTCCCGCCCGGCACCGGCATCTGCCACCAGGTGAACCTGGAATACCTGGCCCAGACCGTCTGGACCAACGAAGTCGACGGCGCCGAAGTCGCCTATCCCGACACCGTCGTCGGCACCGACAGCCACACGACCATGGTCAACGGCCTGGCCGTCCTGGGCTGGGGCGTCGGCGGCATCGAGGCTGAAGCCGCGATGCTGGGCCAGCCGATCCCGATGCTGATCCCGGAAGTCATCGGCTTCAAGCTGAACGGCGCCATGCCGGAAGGCGCGACCGCGACCGATCTGGTGCTCACCGTCACCCAGATGCTGCGCAAGAAGGGCGTGGTCGGCAAGTTCGTCGAATTCTACGGCGAAGCCCTGGCCAACCTGACCCTGGAAGACCAGGCGACGATCGCCAACATGGCTCCGGAATACGGCGCCACCTGCGGCTTCTTCCCGATCTCGGCCTCGACCATCGCCTATCTGAAGGGCACCGGCCGCACCGCCGAACGCGTCGCCCTGGTCGAAGCCTACGCCAAGGAACAGGGTCTGTGGTGGGAGCCCGGCGTCGCCGAGCCGACCTTCACCGACACTCTGGAACTTGACCTGTCGACCGTCCAGCCGTCGCTGGCTGGTCCCAAGCGCCCGCAGGACCGCGTCCTGCTGGCCGACGCCTCGGTCAAGTTCGCCGAGTCGCTGGCCGGTGAGTTCGGCAAGGGCGACCAGCCCGACCTGCGCGCCCCGGTCGAGGGCGAGAACTTCGACGTCGGTCACGGCGACGTGGTCATCGCGGCCATCACCTCGTGCACCAACACGTCGAACCCGAGCGTCCTGATCGCCGCCGGCCTGCTGGCCAAGAACGCGGTGGCCAAGGGCCTGAAGGTCAAGCCGTGGGTGAAGACCTCGCTGGCCCCCGGCTCGCAAGTCGTCACCGACTACCTGGCCAAGGCCGGCCTGACCAAGCACCTGGACGCCCTGGGCTTCAACCTGGTCGGCTACGGTTGCACCACCTGCATCGGCAATTCGGGCCCGCTGCCGGAAGCCATCAGCAAGACGATCAACGACGCCGACCTGGTGGCGTGCTCGGTCCTGTCGGGCAACCGCAACTTCGAAGGCCGCGTGAACCCGGACGTCCGCGCCAACTACCTGGCCTCGCCGCCGCTGGTGGTGGCCTACGCCCTGGCCGGCTCGCTGAAGATCGACCTGGCCACCCAGCCGATCGGTCAGGACAAGAAGGGCAACGACGTCTTCCTGAAGGACATCTGGCCTTCGAACGAAGACATCGCGACCCTGCAGCGCAAGGCCATCAACGAGAAGATGTTCGCCACCCGTTACGGCGACGTCTTCAAGGGCGACAAGAACTGGCAGGGCATCAAGGTGACCGGCGGCCAGACCTACGCCTGGGAAGGTGACTCGACCTACGTCCAGAACCCGCCGTACTTCCCCAACATCTCGATGACCCCGACCCCGGTCACCGACATCGTGGAAGCCCGCGTCCTGGCCGTGTTCGGCGACTCGATCACCACCGACCACATCAGCCCGGCCGGTTCGATCAAGACCAGCAGCCCGGCCGGTCAGTACCTGATCGACCAAGGCGTGCAGCCGGTGGACTTCAACGGCTACGGCGCCCGCCGCGGCAACCACCAGGTGATGATGCGCGGCACGTTCGCCAACATCCGCATCCGCAACAAGATCACGCCGGACATCGAAGGCGGCGTGACCAAGCACTTCCCGACCGGCGAAGTGATGTCGATCTACGACGCGGCCATGAAGTACCAGGCCGAAGGCCGTCCGGCGGTCGTGTTCGGCGGCAAGGAATATGGCACCGGCTCGTCGCGTGACTGGGCCGCCAAGGGCACCAAGCTCCTGGGCGTCCGCGCGGTGATCTGCGAAAGCTTCGAGCGCATCCACCGCTCGAACCTGGTCGGCATGGGCGTGCTGCCGCTGCAGTTCGTGCAGGACGGCTGGCAGAAGCTGGAACTGACCGGCGAGGAGATCGTCTCGATCCGTGGTCTGACCGATCTGGCGCCGCGCAAGCAGCTGATCGTCGAGCTTTACCGCCCGACCGACGGCCGCATCGCCCGCTTCCCGGTCCGCTGCCGCATCGATACGCCGACCGAGCTCGAGTACTTCAAGAACGGCGGCGTCCTGAACTACGTGCTGCGCAACCTGGCCAAGTCGGCCAGCTAAGCGAAGCGCGTTCAGACGCACGGAAAAAGGCGGCCGGCTCCTTCGCGGGGCCGGCCGTTTTTCATTGGCGGAGCCCGTGACAACGATGTCTCCGCGTTTTCTCCCCATGGACCGGCGCTATTCACGGCCTCGTGAACGGCTATCCGGGGCGTTCTTGGCTTAAGTGACCCGCAATGCGTAAGGCCGCCCTCCCCCTGTTCGCCCTGGCCCTGTCCGGCGTCACTGCTTCCCTGTGCTGGGGGAGCGCCGCTTGGGCCGAGAAGGCTCCGGTGGTGGTCGAGCTGTTCACGGCCCAGGGCTGCTCGTCCTGCGGCAAGGCCAACCAGCTGGCGGCCGACCTGTCCAAGCAGGACGGGGTCCTGGCCCTGACCTATTCGGTCGACTACTGGGACTATCTCGGCTGGAAGGACACCTTCGCCAAGCCGACCTTCGCCGAGCGCCAGCGCGCCTACGCCAAGAAGTTCGCCCTGCGCGACGTGCCCACGCCCCAGATGGTGGTCGGCGGCAAGGTCCAGGCTTCGGGCACCAAGGCCGAGGCGGTCGAGGACCTGGTCAAGACCGCCAAGCGCACGCCGCTCAACGCCCCGGACATGCAGTTCGTCGGCAAGGTCCGCGTCGCGGTCGGTTCGGGCCCGGCGCCGCGCGGCGGGGCCGATGTCTGGCTGGTCCGCTATGATCCGCGCGAGCAAGACATCGCCGTCAAGCGCGGCGACAACAAGGGCCAGACCCTGGTCCATCGCAATGTGGTGCGCGAGCTGACCAAGCTGGGTCCCTGGGCGGGCCGGCCCAAGCTCTATCGCCTGCCGGTCACGGCCGACGACGGGCTGGAGAGCGTGATCCTGGTGCAGGGCGCCAAGGGCGGCCGCATCCTGGGCGTGCTGGAAACCACCACTCCCGAGCGCTAGGCGCTTCCTCAAATCCTTCAGGCAAAGAAAAACCCGCGTGACCGGAGGGGACGGGTCACGCGGGTTCCTTTTGCATGCCGACGAGAAGCGTCTCGTGACCGGGCGGGCTGAGGGGCTGGACAGGAACCCGGTCCGCTCTTCGTCGACACTGTCTTTATCGCCGCCCAAACAGGCGAGGGCTGGACCAAACAAAGGTCGTTTCAGGGCGGCGCATGTCAGGACTGAGACCTGAATCCACGCGCAAAAAGCCCGCGTGGTGGGGGAAGTCCACGCGGGCTCATTTGGGGGAGGGGATATAGAGTTTGTCGGCTGACCGGCCCGCGATCTGGGGGGCTGGGGGGGCTGTTCAGGATCCTGGACCACAGGGTGTCCGATCAGCCGACAATCACTTTATCGACCCGCAAACAGGCGGCCAAAGGTTCGAAATAAGGTCATATCGGGGCGCAGCATGGCCATGGCGTGTCTTTTCGCCCGGGCGTGACCATCACGACACGAAAGCGCTTTCGTGCGGCCAGCCTGTTCCAATCGTCCGATTTGGGATTAGATTCCAGCGATGGCCCTGGAATCCCACTCCGCGCCCGTCGGTGGCGTTGTCTTCTTCGAACGGCGCGAGCTGGACCAGTTGATGCGCCTCTACGGCCGCATGGTCGCTGCTGGCGAGTGGCGCGACTACGGCATCGCCGGTCTCTCCGACCACGCGGTGTTCTCGATCTTCCGCCACACGGCCGAGGCGCCGCTCTATCGCGTCGAGAAGCGCCCGGCCCTGGCCCGCAAGCAGGGCGCCTGGGCGGTGACCGGCCAAGGCGGCATGATCCTCAAGCGCGGCCATGAACTGGCCCAGGTGCTGAAGGTATTCGAGAAGGGCAAGTTCTCGGTCGTGGACTGAGGCTTAGAAAGAGAAGCCCAGCTTGGCGCCGACGAAGCGGCCGTCGTTGTCGTAGCCACGCGCCGTGCCGATGCCGCTGGTGTCGGCGCTGGGCTGGATACCGCACAGCACCCCGACTCCACCCGAAACGCCGCCTTCCTTGCGCTCGATCGCCGTCCGGGCGACGCCGCGCGGCAGCGGCGTGCGCGCATTGGCGTAGCGCAGTTCGACCGGGCCGATGGGCTTGAGGTTCAGCGGTGTGGAGAGGTTTGGACCCTTGGTGATCGGCGGATAGGCCGGGATCGCCGTCTCGGCGTGGACGCTCGTCGCCAGTAGCAGGCCGGCGGCCACTAGAGCGGTGGTGTGGACAATGGCTCGGATCATGCTCGTCTCCATCTCCGACAATGTGGGCGCGATGAGGTCAAAGAAAAAGCCCCGGCGGTTTCCCGCCGGGGCTTCGTCGTTTCGAACCGCTTCCTTGAAGACCCGGTCCGCCCTTCCGGTCGAACCGGCGGTCGTCTTAGCGACGGCTGCCCAGGATACTGAGCAGGAATTGGAAGAGGTTGATGAAGTTCAGATAGAGGTTCAGCGCGCCGTAGTTGGTGGCCACGGCCATCGACTGCTGCTCGCCGCCCAGCTGGTAGTAGGTCATCTTCAGGCGCTGGGTGTCGTAGGCGATCAGGCCCGCGAAGATCAGCACGCCCAGGACGCTGATGATGAAGCTCAGGCCCGGCAGGTGCAGGAACATCTGGACCAGCGAGGCGAGCACCAGACCGATCAGGCCCATGATCAGGAAGCTGCCCAGGCCCGTGAGGTCCTTCTTGGTCGTGTAACCGACCAGGCTCAGACCGCCGAAGGCGATGGCGGTGATCATGAAGGTCGAGGCGACCGAGGCGCCGGTGTAGGCCAGCAGCCACACGCCCGCGCCGGCGCCGATCGAGGCGACCAGTGCCCAGTACAGGATGCCCGACGAACGCGCCGTCGGGTTCTTCATGGCGAACATGGCCACCAGCATCATGGCCAGCGGGGCGAAGCGGACGATGGTGCCCAGCATGGTGAAGCCGGCCAGGCGGCCGTCCGGGGTCAGCACGTACAGCTGGCTGGCGACCGGCACATAGGCGCTGGTCAGGAAGGCCAGGCCGGCCGACAGCAGGAGACCCAGCGCCACCTTGTTGTAGACGCCGAGCATGAAAGTACGCAGGCCGGCGTCAACCGACATGTCGGCGCGATCCGCCGGGATCGAGCGCGCGTAGTCGCGGTTGAAGTCGTTCATCGAATTAAGCCCTTGAGCTAGAGCGTCCACGGTGGACGCCCGTTGAATATCGGGTGTCCCGGGCGAGCGCGCAATCCCCTCACGAAAGTGTTCATGGTATGCGTTCGTGAAAGCGGCTGAACGGCGCTCAGCCTTGCGGGACAACGGCAGACGCTCGTAGAAAGCTCCCCCGAGAAGGCAAAACAGGGGCGCGTCGCCGATGGAATACGTCAAGCTGGGCCGCACGGACGTGTCCGTCTCGCGCTGCTGCCTGGGCACCATGACCTGGGGCTCGCAGAATTCGGAAGCCGAGGCCCACGAGCAGATGGACTACGCGCTGGGTCGCGGGGTCAATTTCTGGGACACGGCCGAGATGTACGCCAGCCCGCCGAACCCGGAGACGCAGGGGCGCACCGAGCAATATATCGGCACGTGGCTGGAGAAGACCGGCAAGCGCCACGAGATCGTACTGGCCTCCAAGGTCGCCGGCCAGGGCGCGGCCTTCGGCGGCCTGCCGTGGATGCGCAAGGACGGCGCGACCACCCGCCAGACCAAGGCCCAGATCGACGAGGCCGTCGAGGGCTCGCTGCGCCGCCTGAAGACCGACTATCTCGACCTCTACCAGCTGCACTGGCCCGATCGCCCGGTGCGGGTGTTCGGCGGCCAGGGCTACAAGGACTACGCCCAGGACTATGAGAGCTTCGGCGACATCCTCGAGGCGCTGGACGCCCACGTGAAGAAGGGCTCGATCCGCCATGTCGGCGTCTCGAACGAGTTCCCCTGGGGCGTGATGAAGTTCCTGAGCGAGAGCGACGGCAAGGGCCTGCCCCGCATCGCCTCGATCCAGAACGCCTATCACCTAGCCAACCGCACCTTCGAGATGGGCCTAGCCGAGATCGCCATGCGCGAGCAGGTCGGCCTCCTTGCCTATTCGCCCCTGGCCCAGGGCCAGCTGACCGGCAAGTACCTGGACGGCGGCCTTCCCGAGGGTTCGCGCAAGGCGCTCTACAACCGCATGCAACGCTATGAGGGTCCCGGCGCGGTCGAGGCGTTCCGCGCCTATGTCGAACTGGCCAAGGCCAACGGCCTGGACCCGGCCCAGCTGGCCCTGAAGTTCTGCGACACGCGGGCCTTCGTCACCGCCACGATCATCGGCGCCACCTCGATGGCTCAGCTGAAGACCGACATCGACGCCTTCGATCTCTCCTGGACCGACGACCTGGAAAAGGCCGTCAACGACATCCACGCCCGCCAGCCGAACCCCTGCCCGTAAGCATGATCCGCCTGTTCACCGCCATCGCTATCCCGCCGGAGATCGGCCAGGGCCTGCTTTCCCGCCAGCACGGGATCGAGGGCGCGCGATGGCGGCCGCTGGAGGCGTTCCACATCACACTGCGCTTCATCGGCGACGTGCAGGAGCCGGTGGCTGCCGAGCTGGACGAGGCGCTGGAGCAGATCGACGCCCCGGCCTTCGACCTGGAACTGACCCGCGCCGGCCACTTCGGCGAGGGCGCCGACATCCACGCTGTCTGGGCCGGGGTCGAGGACAGCGCGCCGCTGCGCCGGCTGCAGAAGGCCAATGAGAGCGCCGCGCGGTCGGTGGAGCTCAAGCCCGAAAGCCGGCTCTACACGCCGCATGTCACCCTGGCCTATCTGAAGCGCGCCTCGGTGCAGGAGGTCGGGGCCTGGATCCAGACCCACAACCTGCTGCATTCCCCGGCCTTCCACGTCGACCGCTTCGGGCTCTATTCCAGCTGGCAGACCAGCGAGGGCTCGGCCTACCGGCTGGAACGGGAATATCCGCTAGCGCCCGTTGGCTAGCGCATTGGCCGTCTGGGCCAGCAGCATGTAGCCGGCCGCGACGTTCACGACGTACTCGTTCTCGCCCCACAGGAAGGGCCAGTCCTCCTTGTTCTCGGGGAGGTCGGGCTTGATGATCAGCACGCCGGGCACGACGCCGCCGGCGATGAAGCTGAAGTCGGCGCGGTTGTTGCCATAGGCGACTTCCTTGGACTGGGTCCCGACGCCGGAGACCAGCGACAGGTTCGAGCCCGGATGGGTCCCGTAGAGATAGTCGAGGGCGCGATAGACGCCATCGGCCGGGACGATGTCGGGGAAGGCCTTGCGCAGGGCCGCGTGGGTCAGGCCCGCCTCGACCACCCCGCCGCTGCCGGCCCAGCCGCCCGTGCCGATGAAGACGCCGAACGGATTGTCCTTGGCGTGTTGGGCGTCCGCCGCCAGCCAGGCGCGGACGGCCGGTTCCATACGGGCCTTGTAGGCGGCCGGCATGAACGGGATCGCCAGGGCGGCGGTGCGGGCGTTGGCGGCGAAGCGCTTCTCGACCTCGGGCCACATCGCGTCGATGCGGGCGGCGTATTCCGGGTCCTTGGTGGTGACCAGCAGCTCGACGGTGGCGTCGAACTCCTCGTCGGTCAGATTGCCGCCGGTGGTGTTGCCGTGCCGATAGGTGTCGGGCGGATGGCTGTGCTCCTCGTCCCAGACGCGCTTGGCGATGGTCAGGCTCTCGTCAGCCAGGGCGTCGTCGGCCCCGCGCAATGCGCGGCTGGCGGCGGCCAGGGCGGCGGCCGAGCCGTAGTTGAGGGCCGAACTCTTGCTGGTGAAGGCCCAGCGGTCGTCCTTGGTGCCGGGGACGCCGTCGGTCTTGGTCACCGCGTCGCCCAGGTGGGTGTACTGGTCGAGGTCGGGCTCGACGATGCCGTGTATGGCGTGGCCGACCGCGCGGTGCTGGGCGACCAGTTGCAGGGTCCCGTGGCGGATCTGCTGGACCAGGTCGGGCTTGCCGTCCGGAACGTGGATCTCGACCCGGCGCGTGGCGTCATCGACGCTGGTCTGGTCGCGGGTCGGGCGGAACTGCTCCCAGGTCTGCACCATGTCGCGGACGACCGCGTATTGGGTCTGGGTGCGGATGTCGAAGTCGCCGGCGTCGAACCAGCCGCCGATATTGAGGCCGGGAATATGCTCGCCCGGCTTGAACGGCGTGTCGGTGGTCGGACCCTGGGCGTAGAGGTCGAGGTGTTCGTGGTTCACGGGCGCCTGCAAGGCGTCGTCCTTGTGGGCCTCGCCGTGCCAGACGCGATAGGCCTCGTTGACGAACATGTGGTCCATGGCGACCGGGAAATAGACGTCCAGGGTCGGATGCCAGGCGTCGGCGAAGACGTCCGGCCCGATGCGGAACGGGGCGCTGCGGGTCTTGCCGTACTCGATGACATAGGCGCCGGGCTGCTTGACGCTGCTGAAGTCGAACCGGCCATAGGCGTAGCGCAGGTAGCGGCCCCACGGCTTGACCGGACCCTCCAGGGCGGTGGTGAAGGCGCCGGTGTCGGAGATCCGCAGCAGTCGGGCGGTGGCCGCCGGCTTGTCGGCCGCGTCCAGCTCGATCACCGCCGTCTTGGCTTGGCCGGGCGCGTAGCCGACCTGGGAGTGGGCGATCATCGGCGGGCGGACCCAGGCGGCGTCGGCCTGGGGCGACAGGGTCCATTCCAGCACCTTGCCGGTCTTGCCCGAGGGCAGCAGGCCGCGCGCCACGAACCAGCCGTTCTGGGCCTGGTTGCGGCCGTCATAGAGGGCGATGGGCGCGGACGAGGTCAGGGTTACGCGATGGGTCGCGTCCTCGGGCGCCAGCACGAAGCGCTTGCCCTGGGCCAGCGGCAGGGGCTCGGGCCGACCGTCCACGGGGGCCATGTCGCTGGCCGGGTAGAGCGGGAAGGCGCCCGCCTTGCCGTCGGCCATGAAGGTCTTGCGGAAATAGGCGGACGGCAGGAATTCCAGGTTGAAGCCGGCCTTGCCCTCCAGCGCCTTGGGCAGGGGCTTCTCCAGCACGATGCTGACCACGACATCGCCGCCGCGTGGCTCGGAGCGGATCACGTATCGGAAGCCATGCTCGGCATATTCAAGCGTGGCCTCGACCACGCCGGTCTTCGGGTCGGCCTTGCGGTCGACCAGCTTGCCGATCGGGTCCCACTGGCCCGGTGTCGGCGAGAGGCGGACATCGCCATTGGTCGCCGTGCGCACGCCGCGCTGGATCAGCTCGACGCCGCTGATCTTGGCGTCGCTGAACAGGCTGTCGTACCAGTTGCTGAACACCAGCACTTCGGCCCCCGGCGCGGCGTAGTAGCCGGCGTCGTTCAGCTTCATCTGCGGGACTTGGGCATAGGCAGTGGTCGCCAACAGGCTGGCGAGCGAAAGGGCGAGCGAAGCGCGGCGCATCTCTTGGGGTTTCCTCCTGGCCCGTCGAACGCGGGTCTTGCCATCGAGGGTTGCGGGCGGAAGACAACGCCGTCAATCGAAATCTGTTACCGGTCACATTTCTGTCTATTGGCCCTTCTGCGCGCTGTCGCTTGACGCCCTTTCGGCGGCGGCACACAAGCCGTTGGTGACCGACGCCGTTCCC
The DNA here is from genome assembly GCF_059415225.1 of Caulobacter sp. GW821-FHT10E02. Taxonomy (NCBI): domain Bacteria; kingdom Pseudomonadati; phylum Pseudomonadota; class Alphaproteobacteria; order Caulobacterales; family Caulobacteraceae; genus Caulobacter; species Caulobacter sp. GW821-FHT10E02. The sequence continues at coordinate 830,049 of NZ_JBWKMV010000002.1, read as the reverse complement.
CCCGCCTCCGCCGATACGCCGCCCGCTCCCAAGAAGGGCGGCCTGCTCAAGTCGTCGATGATCTATTCTGGCCTGACCCTGGTCAGCCGGTTCATGGGTTTCGCGCGCGATCTCGCTGTTTCGTACCGGATGGGGGCCAGCGCCACCCCGGCCGCCGACGCCTACAACGCGGCCCTGGCGTTCCCGAACCTGTTCCGTCGGTTCTTCGCCGAGGGCGCCTTCGCGGCGGCCTTCGTACCGGCCTACGCCAAGTCGCTGCAGCGCGACGGCGAGGAGAAGGCCGACATCCTGGCCGCTGACGCCATGGCTACCCTGGCGGCCTCGACCATCATCATCACCGTCATCTGCCAGCTGGCCATGCCGTGGCTGATGATGCTGATCAGCCCGGGTTTCGGCTGGGGCACCGAGAAGTACAAGCTGGCGGTGCTGCTGACCCAGATCACCATGCCGTACCTGCCGTGCATGGCCATCGTCGCGCACCTGTCGGGCGTGCTGAACGCCCGCGACCGCTTCATCCTGTCGGCCGGCGCGCCGATCCTGCTGAACATCTGCACCCTGGCCTTCATCCTGCCCCAGACCACGGCGGTCGGGGCGGCGCAGTGGGGCTCGATCGGCGTCATCGTCGCCGGCGTGGCGCAAGCCTCGCTGCTGACCTGGGGCGTCAACAAGTCCGGCGCCCAGGTCCACTGGCGGATGCCGCGCCTGACGCCGGAAGTGCGCGAGCTGATCGGCAAGGCCATCCCGGGGGCTCTCGCGGCCAGCGCCACCCAGGTCAACATCTTCATCTCCGGAAACCTCGCCAGCCACGTGCCCGGTGGGCGGACCTGGCTGGCCACGGCCGATCGCCTCTACCAGCTGCCGCTGGGCCTGGTGGGCGTGGCCATCGGCGTCGCCCTGCTGCCGCGCCTGTCGCGCGCCGTCCACTCGGGCGATCGCGAGGACGCCCAGAGCGCCATGGACCAAGGGATCACCCTGGCCATGGCCCTGACCCTGCCGGCCGCCGCGGCTCTGATCGCCATGCCGGGCTTCCTGTCGGACGGTCTCTATACGCGCGGCGAGTTCACCGCCTTCGACGCCAGCCAGACGGCGGCGGCCTTGTTCTTCTACGGCCTGGGCACCCCGGCCTTCGTGTTGCAGCAGCTCTATTCGCGGGCCTTCTTCGCGCGCGGCGACACCAAGAGCCCGATGCGCTACGCCCTGATCTCGGTGGCCGTGAACATCGCCTTCGGCGTGGTGCTGTTCCAGCTGGTCGGCGTGCGCGGCATCGCCGCGGCGACCGCCATCGCCTCGTGGATCAATGTCGGCCAGATGGCCTGGGGCCTGTCGGCCAAGAAGGAATACGGCCCGAGCTTGCAGACCTGGTCGCGCTTGGCCCGCATCCTGGTCGCCAGCCTGGGCATGGGCCTGCTGCTGGCCGCCGCCTCGCACTATCGCGATATGATCGAGGCGCCGCTGCGCGCGATCGGCCTGCATGGCCACGCGCTCGGGGCCAAGGAGTTCGCCCTGGCCCTGACCTGCCTGGCCGGCGTGGCGGTCTATCCGCCGCTGCTGTTCCTGTTTGGCGGCGTCAAGCCGGCCGAGCTGAAGGCGGCCCTGCGTCGGGGCAAGGCTTGATCCATGCCCGCGAGGAGGCTAACCAGCGGAGCATGGCTCCGATCGGTCACTTCTCGCCGCGATGGCGCGGCTCCAACTGACTTTGATCTCCGCGTTTCGACGCGGACCGCGCCTTTGCGCGACTTCGCCATTCCTAGATTTCGACAGCCAAGGCTGAAGCCATGACCGACCAAGCTCCCGTCACCTATACGGGTCCGTCCCGCGTGCTCTCGGGCGTCCAGCCCTCGGGCGCCCTGCACCTGGGCAACTATCTCGGCGCGCTGGTGAAGTTCTCCCGCCTGCAGCACGAGATCGACACCTTCATCTTCGTGGCCGACCTGCACGCCATCACCGTCTGGCAGGACCCGGCGCTGCTGGCCCAGCAGACCCGCGAGATCGCCGCCGCCTACATCGCCTCGGGCCTGGACCCGGACAAGGCGACGATCTTCCCGCAATCGGCGGTGCGCGAGCACGCCGAGCTGGCCTGGATCTTCCAGTGCGTCGCCCGCCTCGGCTGGCTGGACCGCATGACCCAGTTCAAGGAGAAGAGCGGCAAGCACAAGGAGCGCAGCTCGGTGGGCCTCTACACCTACCCGGTGCTGCAGGCGGCCGACATCCTGGTCTACAAGGCCACCCACGTGCCGGTCGGCGAGGACCAGAAGCAGCACCTGGAGCTGACCCGCGACATCGCCCAGAAGTTCAACCACGACTTCGGCGCCCAGGGCTTCTTCCCGCAGCCCGAGCCGCTGATCCAGGGTCCTGGCGCCCGGGTCATGAGCCTGCGCGACGGTTCGGCCAAGATGAGCAAGTCCGATCCGTCGGACAATTCGCGCATCAACCTGACCGACGACGCCGACACCATCGCCGCCAAGATCAAGAAGGCCCGCACCGATCCGGAACCGCTGCCCGAGACCCTGGAAGAGCTGACCGCCCGCGCCGAGGCCGACAACCTGGTCGGCATCTTCGCGGCGCTGTCCGGCCGGACCAAGGCCGAGGTGCTGGCTGACTACGCCGGCAAGGGCTTCGGCGCCTTCAAGCCGGACCTGGCGGACCTGGCGGTCGAGAAGCTGGCCCCAGTCGGCGACAAGATGCGCGGCCTGCTGGGCGACCCGGCCGTGCTGGACGCCATCCTGGCCAAGGGCGCGGCCAAGGCCTCCGAGGCCGCCGCCCCGACCCTGGCCGAGGTCAAGAAGCTGGTCGGCTTCTGGGGGGCTTGAGCCTTGGCTTAAAGCGGCGTCTTGTCCGCCCATGACAGACGCCGCGCCCCCTAGCCGCCGCAAGTTCCTCGTCGTCGCCGACGACAGCCCGGAGTTCGCGGCGGCGCTGAAATACGCCTGCCGCCGCGCCCGCTCGACCAACGGTCACGTGGCGCTGCTTAAGGTGATCTCGCCCGCCGAGTTCGAGCACTGGAGCGGCGTGCGCGAGGAGATCGAACGCCAGGAGCGCGAGGAAGCCGAGGCCCTGCTCCAGAGCCTCGCCGCCCAGGTCGTGGCCGCCACCGGCCTGCCGCCCGAGTTCATCATCAAGCACGCCGACAGCGTCCGCACGGCGCTGAAGCAGGTCATCGCCGCCGACCCGGCCATCAAGATTCTGATCCTGGCCACCTCCACGGCGGGACGAGGGCCAGGGCCGCTGATCTCGGCCATCGCCAAGGATGGCGTCGGCTTCGCCGGCCGCAAGCTGCCCGTCACCGTGGTGCCGGGCGACCTGACGGACGCGGAGATCGAAGAGCTGGCGTGAGTAATAGGCCCCAAGATTTCTCTTGGGGCCCTGTCTCTAGAGCTGGGCGATGATGCCCCGAGCCATTGCTCGGTCACCCCGTTTGTACTCAGGCCTCGGACCACCAAACAGCGAGCCGTTGAAATCCACGGAGAGCAGCCGGTCCAACCGGAGTAGTTTCCAGGAATGGTGTTCGCCTGAATCGCTCACCCCGGAAGTTTGGAAAGCTCTAATCAGGATGTGCCCTGCCGAACTCCAGCCGATGGCATGCGGTTCAATGGTACGCATACCGGGGGGATAGCCGATGGCGAGTACAAGGCGCTCGCTAATCGCACGCACTATGAGATCCCTCACGGGGTATCTCCTCTTGCAACGCGAGAGTGGGCCTTGACCTCGCATTTCTGCGGACTCAAAGTCCGCAGTGCAGACAGCGTCCCGCGCCCAACTCTCAGTTGGCGGGCTCTGACTTCGATGGGGCCGTCGCGTCTGATCCACGCGGCGGTCTTTCGAATCCAGGGGTCTAGTGAGGGAATTCAGCCGCTCTCCGGTCGTCCGGTCAAGCACGCAAATTCAATGGCTTGGGATCAAGCCCGCCGCTGACTACAAGATGTAGTGTCGGCCTGTGGATAACTTCTCGCTCCAAGTCCTTGGGGAACGAGGATTTTCCAGTGCGCCCCTGATTTGCTTGTAGGCGCAATCGGATCAAAAGTTATCCACAGGATTCTTCGCGAAAATCCATTAGTTGAGATCAGGTCCGCTCCGGAATCCGCACCATCATCCGCTCGTAGCCCTTCACGAAGGTCGAGTGGACGCGCTTGGGTTCTTCCAGGACCTCGATGCGGGGGAAGCGCTTGAGCACTTCTTCCCAGACGATCTTCAGCTGCATCTCGGCCAGGCGGTTGCCCACGCAGCGGTGGATGCCGAAGCCGAACGACAGGTGGCGGCGGGCCTGGGGCCGGTCGATGATGAAGGCGTCGGCGTTCTCGATCACCGTGTCGTCGCGGTTGCCCGAGACGTACCACATCACGACCTTGTCGCCCTTCTTGATGGTCTTGCCGCCCAGCTCGTAGTCCTCCAGCGCCGTGCGGCGCATGTGGGCCAGCGGGGTCTGCCAGCGGATGATCTCCGAGACCATGTTCGGGATCAGGCTGGGATCGGCGCGCAGCTTGGCTTCTTCCTGCGGGTTCTTGCTCAGGGCGTAGAGGCCGCCGGTCAGCGAGTTGCGGGTGGTGTCGTTGCCGCCGACGATCAGCAGGATGACATTGCCCAGATATTCGAAGGGCGGCATGTCGCGGGTGGCCTCGCCATGGGCCAGCATTGAGATCAGGTCGCTACCCGGCTCGGTCTGGTTGACCCGCTCGTTCCACAGGTTGGTGAAGTAGGCCAGGCACTCCAGCAGCTCGGCGCGGCGCTGGTCCTCGCTCTCGACGATGCCGCTCTCGGGCGAGGCGGTGGCGACGTCCGACCAGCGGGTCAGCTTGCGGCGCTCCTCCCAGGGGAAGTCGAACAGCGTGGCCAGCATCTGGGTGGTCAGCTCGATCGAGACGCGGTCGACCCAGTCGAACGGCTCGTCGATCGGCAGCGTGTTCAGGATCTGGCAGACCCGCTCGCGGATGATGCCCTCGAGACGGCCCAGGTTCTGCGGCGAGACGATCGGGCTGACCGTCTTGCGCTGGATGTCGTGCTTGGGCTGGTCCATGGCGATGAACATCGGCAGGACGAAGTCCTCGTCGAAGTCCCGGATGGTGATGCCGCCCAGGTGGGCGTCCGACGAGAAGACCTGGTGGGTCGTGTCGACGGTCATGATGTCGTTGTAGCGGGTGATCGACCAGTAGGGCCCGATCTCCTCGTTGCCCTTCGACCAGTGGACGGGGTCCTCTTTCCGCAGGCGTTCGAAGTAGGGCCACATGGCGTCGGCCTGGAACAGGTCCGGATCGGCCACGTGATAGTCCTCGAGAGGAATGGAATAGGCTCGCGCGCGCGCGGCCTCTTTGAGGTCCACCGAACCGTCACTCATCTGGAGATCCTCCCAAGGATCGTTGTTCTGCGGGCATCACGCCAGAAAATGACGCCGGTGTCACTTTTAAAATGCGACGATTGAGCGGTCTTGCGTCACGACCTCGCGAGGTCCATTTCAAGGCCATGTTCATCCAGACCGAAACCACCCCGAACCCCGAGGTCCTGAAGTTCCTGCCCGGCCGCGAAGTGCTGGGCGAGGGCGCTCGGGAATTCCGCACCCCGGAAGAGGGCGACGCCTCGCCGCTGGCCAAGGCCCTGTTCGACCTCGGCGACGTGACGCGGGTGTTCTTCGGTCCCGACTTCCTGACCGTGACCAAGGGCGAGGACGCCCAGTGGCCGCACCTGAAGGCGCCGATCCTGGCGGCGATCATGGACCACTTCACCGGCGGCCGGCCGGTGCTGCTGGACGCGTCGCCGAGCGCCGATGGCGGCCACGACGAAGATGGCGTCTACGACGAAGACACCGCCCAGATCGTCGCCGAGATCAAGGAACTGCTCGACACCCGCATCCGCCCGGCAGTGGCCCAGGACGGCGGCGACATCGTCTTCTCGCGCTTCGAGCCGCAGACGGGCGTCGTCTGGCTGCACATGCGCGGCGCCTGCTCGGGCTGCCCGTCGTCGTCGGCGACGCTGAAGTCGGGCGTCGAGAACATGCTCAAGCACTATGTGCCGGAAGTGACCCGGGTCGAGCAGACGCTCTAAAGGCGCGAGAAGTCTTTCTCGGGTGTTGATCTTGGCGCGGGCGCCTATATCGTAACTCTCAGAGTTACAGATAGCCTACCGAAGGATCGACCATGGCCAAGCTCGAAGACGCGACGCTCGCCCAGCTGTTCACCGAAGCCCGCACCCGCAACGGCTGGGACCCGACCCCGCTGCCGGAAGCGACGCTGCGCGAACTGTATGACCTGACCAAGTTCGGCCCCACGGCCGCCAACTCCACCCCGGCCCGCTTCTATTTCCTGACCTCGCAAGAGGCCAAGGAACGCCTGGCCAAGCTGTCGTCGGGCTCGAACGCCCCGAAGATCCTGCAGGCCCCGGCCACGGTGATCATCGGCTACGACCTCGACTTCCCGGAAACCCTGCCGAAGCTGTTCCCGCACGCCCCGGGCGCCAAGGACTGGTTCAACGACCTGCAGGCCCGTGAATGGGGCGCGCTGCGCAACAGCTCGCTGCAGGGCGGCTACTTCATCCTGGCGGCGCGGGCTCTGGGCCTGGACGTCGGCGCGATGTCGGGCTTCGACAATGCCGGCGTGGACGCGGAGTTCTTCGCGGGCACCAACATCAAGAGCAACTTCATCGCCTCGATCGGCCACGGCACGGAAGAGGGCCTGTTCCCGCGCAATCCGCGCCTGGACTTCGACGAAGCCGCGAAGATCCTCTGATCTGGTGACGGCGGAGGGGCGTCGGGCTACAAAGCCCGCATGACCCTCCGCCACACCCTCCTCGCCCTGCCGCTCGTGCTGCTCGCCGCCTGTGGGCCGGCCAAGAAGGACGAAGCCCCCGCCGCGCCCGCCGCCGACGCGGGTACCAAGGCCCCCGTCCGCGTCGCCATCGCGCCCTATGCCGGCGGCCCGCTGAAGGTCAGCAATGACGGCGTCGGCCCGATCAACGGCTCGGTGGCCTTCGACCTGAACACGCTGAAGGTCCTGTTCCCGAAGGCCAAGGTCGAGCAGGCCTTCCTGCACTTCGGCGAAGGCCCGCCCCAGGCGATCATCAATGTCGAGCAGGACAACGTCCCGCTGGCCGAGATCGGCAAGACCGACGAGGCCGAGATCGCCTATGTCCGCGTCAATGCCGGCGACGCGCGTGGCCCCAAGGACGAGCAACTGCTGGCCAAGTGGGCCGACCTCGGCTTCACGGTCGACCAGTGCCGCGCCGGCGAGGGCCGCGAGATCAACATGACCCTCTGCGTCCGTCCAGAAGCGCCCCAAGTGTCCTACGTGTTCGGCGTCCCCGGCTATACCGGCAAGGCCGTGCCGCCCGAGGCGACCCTGAAGGCCAAGGGCCAGCTGAACGAATTCGTCTGGCGTCCGGCCGAAGGCGCGGTCGTCGGCGCCGGCTGATCCATGATCCTGTCGATCGACACCTGCCTCGGCGCCAGTTCGGTCGCCGTGCTGGACGGCGAGCGCGTGCTGGCCGCCAAGAGCGAGCCTATGACCCGCGGCCACCAGGAGCGCATCGGCGTCCTGGCGCGTGAGGCCGCGACCGAGGCCGGGATCGCCTTTTCCGACCTCACCCGCATCGGCGTCACGGTCGGTCCCGGCTCATTCACCGGCCTGCGCGTGGGTCTGGCCTTCGCCAAGGGTCTGGCCACGGCGCTGTCGATCCCCTGCGTCGGGGTCAACACGCTGGAGAGCCTGGCGTTCGGCCAAAAGGGCTTCGTCGCCGCCGTGCTCGATGCGCGGATGAGCCAGGTCTATATCCAGGTCTTCGCCGACGGCGTCTCGCTGATGGCCCCGGACGCCCTGAGCCTGGGCGAGGCCGCCGCGCGGCTGGCCGAGCTCTATTCGGGCGGTCCGGCGACCCTGATCGGTTCCGGCGCGCCGCTGCTGGCCGACGCGTTGAGCAGCGCCACGGTGCTGACGCCAGCCGCGCCCGATCCGGTCGCCATCGCCCGCCTGGTCGCCAAGAAGCCCGCCCCGAGCCATTCGCCCCGGCCGCTCTATCTGCGCGCGCCCTATGCGACGTTGCCCGCCGCCCAAGGCGAAACATGAACCTGCGTCCTGTCGGCTCCGAAGCCGCCTTCGATCTCGCCGATATCCACGACAAGGCCTTCCCTCGGCCCTGGACGGCGCTGGAGTTCGACGACCTGCTGAAATCGCCGGGCGCCTTCGCGGTGCTGGGCGAGGCCGGCGACCCTGCCGAGGCCAAGGGCTTTATCCTGTGCCGCTCGATCGCCGGCGAGGCCGAGATCCTGACCATCGCCGTCGATCCAGCCGCCCGCCGGCGCGGCTGGGGCGCGGCCCTGGTCGAAATCGCTGCCGGAATCGCCGTCGAGACCGGCTCGGAAGCGATGTTCCTGGAGGTCGCCGCCGACAATCAGGCGGCCATCGCGCTCTATCAATCGACCGGTTTCGCCAAGGTTGGCGTCCGGAAGGGCTATTATCCCCATCCGGATGGGGCCAAGGACGCGCTTGTCATGCGGCGAGCGCTTAACAGTTAGCGACCGACCCCCTATCTTGCCCGCGACTCAAGACGGAGCTCCGCCGTGGATCGACTCGAAAAGGCCTGTATCGAAAAAGGCATGCGCATGACGGACCAGCGCCGCGTGATCGCGCGCGTGCTGTCGTCAGCCGACGACCATCCGGACGTCGAGGAGCTGCACCGCCGGGCCCACGCCATCGATCCGCACATCTCGATCGCCACCGTGTACCGCACGGTCCGCCTGTTCGAGGAAAGCGGCATCATCGAGCGCCACGACTTCCGGGACGGCCGCTCGCGCTACGAAGAGACGCCCGATCACCACCACGACCACCTGATCGACATGAAGACCGGCAAGGTCGTCGAGTTCGTGGACGAGGAGATCGAGGCCCTGCAGCACGCGATCGCCCGCAAGCTCGGCTACAAGCTGATCGACCACCGGCTCGAGCTCTACGGCGTGCCGCTGGAGGACTAAGCGGTCCTGGGTGTGGCCCTGGCGAACTTGCGCCAGCGGCCGCGTGACCCCATAACCTCGCGCATGAGCGAGACCCCGCAAAAGCGCCTCTATATCAAGACCTACGGCTGTCAGATGAACGTCTATGACAGCGAGCGCATGGCCGATGTCCTGCGCCCGCTGGGCTATGGCGTCGTCGATGATCCGGAAGGCGCGGACCTGGTGGTGCTGAACACCTGCCACATCCGCGAGAAGGCGACCGAGAAGGTCTATTCCGAGCTCGGCTACATCAAGCAGATGAAGGACCGGAAGGCGCAGGACGGTGGTCGCATGACCATCGCCGTGGCCGGCTGCGTCGCCCAGGCCGAGGGCAAGGAGATCATGCATCGCCAGAAGGCGGTCGATCTGGTCGTCGGTCCGCAGGCCTATCACCAGCTGCCCGAGCTGATCGCCCGCGCCCACCGGGCGACCGGCGAGCGCCTGGCCGCCGACTTCGCCGCCGATGAGAAGTTCGACGCCCTGCCGGCCGAGCGCCACGTGACCGGGGTCACCGCGTTCCTGACCGTGCAGGAAGGCTGCGACAAGTTCTGCACCTTCTGCGTGGTGCCCTACACCCGCGGTGGCGAGTGGTCGCGGCCGGTCAACGACATCGTCGAGGAGGCCAAGCAATTGGCCGGCAAGGGCGTGCGCGAGGTCACCCTGCTGGGCCAGAACGTCAACGCCTATGACGGCGACGGCTCGACCCTGGCCAAGCTGGTGCGTCAGCTGGCCAAGATCGATGGCCTGGACCGCATCCGCTACACGACCAGCCACCCGCGCGACATGGGCGAGGACCTGATCGAGGCGCACGGCGAGCTGCCGGAGCTGATGCCCTATCTGCACCTGCCGGTGCAGGCGGGTAGCGACAAGATCCTTAAGGCCATGAACCGCGACCACACGGCCGAAAGCTATGTGAAGCTGATCGAGAAGATCCGCGTCGCCCGTCCGGACATCGCCATGAGCGGCGACTTCATCGTCGGTTTCCCGGGCGAGCGCGACGGCGATTTCGAAAAGACCCTGGAGCTGGTCCGCGAAGTCGGCTTCGCCAGCGCCTTCTCGTTCAAGTATTCGCGCCGCCCTGGGACGCCCGCTTCGGCCATGCCCGGTCAGGTCGACGAGGCGGTGAAGGCCGAGCGCCTGGATCGCCTGAACCAGCTTCTGGAAGAGCAGCAGCGGGCCTTCAATGCGGCGCAGGTCGGCAAGGTCATGCCGGTGCTGTTCGAGAAGTCGGGCCGCCACCCTGGCCAGATCGTGGGTCGCAGCCCATATCTGCAGGCCGTGCATGCTGAAGGCCCCGAAAGCCTGATCGGTACGATCGTGCCTGTCCGTATCGAGAGCGCCGCCAAGATGAGCTTGGGCGGTGTTCTGGAAACCAACGCTGTTCTGGAGACCGCTTGAGCCGTACGCCTGAGTTCCTGCCGCTGTCGGACGACGCCGTCCACGCCGTTTCCGGTCCGTCGGGCCGTCACGCCGCCCTGATCGAGGACGCCTTCAAGGTGCTGATCGAGACGCCGGGCGGCGGCGTCACCATCACGGGCGACGCCCGTGGACGCACCGGGGCCAAGCGGGTGCTGCAGAGCCTGGCCGGTCGCGCCGACGCCGGCGAGGAAGTGGTCGAGGCCGATGTCCGCATCGCCATCGGCGGTTCGCAGGAAGCCGGCGGCCAGGCCTCGCCCCGCGCGGTGCGCAAGGGCAATGTCTCGCCCAAGACCAAGAACCAGGCCCGCTACATGGAGGCCATGGCGACCTATCCCTTGAGCTTCGGCCTGGGTCCCGCCGGCACCGGCAAGACCTTCCTGGCCGTGGCCCATGGGGCTGGAATGCTGCTGCGCGGCGAGGTCGATCGCCTGATCGTCACTCGTCCCGCCGTCGAGGCCGGCGAGAAGCTGGGCTTCCTGCCGGGCGACCTGAACGAGAAGGTCGATCCGTACATGGCGCCGGTGTGGGAAGCCCTGACCGACATCATGGGCGCCGACCAACTGCGTCGCCGCCGCGAGAAGCTGGAGATCGAGGTCGCCCCGATCGCCTTCATGCGCGGCCGCACGTTGGCCCATGCCTTCGTCATCGTCGACGAGGCCCAGAACTGCTCGCGCCTGCAGATGAAGATGGTCCTGACCCGTCTTGGCGAGGGCGCCCGCATGGTCGTCACCGGCGACCCGACCCAGGTCGATCTGCTGAACCCGCGCGACTCCGGCCTCGCGCACGCGGTCTCGATCCTGGAAGGGGTCGAGGGCGTGTCGATCTCGCGCTTCACCGCTTCGGACGTCGTGCGCCATCCGCTCGTTGAACGGATCGTGAAGGCCTATGACGCGGACGCGGCGCAGAATACACCCCGCTGACATGACCATTACTGTCGACATCGAAATCGAAGACGAAGCCTGGACCACGGCGGCCGAGGACGCCGAGGCCCTCGTCTGGCGCGCGGCCCAGGCCGTGCTGGACGCCCATGAGGACATCGAAGGCCAGGGGATCGTGATCCTGCTGACCGACGACGACAGCGTCCAGGCCCTGAACCGCGACTTCCGCCAGAAGGACTACGCGACCAACGTCCTGTCCTTCCCCTCGCCCCCGAACCCGGAAGGCCAGATCGGCGATATCGCCCTGGCCTATGGCGTCTGCGCGCGCGAAGCGGCCGAGCAGGGCAAGCTCCTGAGCCACCATCTGCAACATCTGGTGGCGCACGGCGTGCTTCATCTTTTAGGATACGACCACGAGAACGACGAAGAGGCGGAAGCCATGGAGTCGTTCGAGCGCGAAATCCTGGCGGGCCTGGACGTTCCAGACCCTTATGCCGGTGATGAAGAGGGGCGCTGAACAGGGCCATGCCCAGCGACGAGCCTAGTCAACAGCCCGCCGGTCCGGTTCGCAGAAGCCGGGGCGTGCGGGCGTTCCTTCGACGCATGCGCCGGCAGCTGACCGGCGGCGAGCCCTCGCGGCCGCCCGAACCGCCGCCCGCGACCGGCGCCGTCGACATCGTCGACCAGGCCGAGGCCTTCCAGACCCTGCGGGTCGCCGACGTCATGACCCCGCGCGCCGACATCGTCTCGGTCGAGCTCTCGACCCCGTTCGAGACCGTGGTCGCCCAGTTCGCCGAGGCCGAGCACTCGCGGATGCCGATCTATCGCGAGACGCTCGACGACCCCGTGGGCGTCGTCCACGTCAAGGACATCTTCCGCCTGCTGTCCGACGAGGCCAAGCGCCCCGCGCCCGGCGACGTCGTGCTGAACAAGCTGCGCCGTGACGCGTTGTACGTGCCCGCTTCGATGAAGGCCGCCGACCTCCTGCTCCGCATGCGCACCAGCCGTATCCACATGGCCCTCGTCATCGATGAGTTCGGCGGCACCGACGGCCTGGTCTCGATGGAAGACCTGATCGAGGCGGTGGTCGGCGAAATCGACGACGAGCATGACGACGCCGCCGCCGTGGCGATCGTGGCGCGGCCGGGCGGGGTCTATGACGCCGACGCCCGCGCGCCGCTGGAAGAGCTGGAAGCCGCGCTGGGCCTGGAACTGGCTCCCTCCGACATGGAAGAGGACATCGACACCGTCGCCGGCCTGGTCGTGGCCCTGGCCGGCCGCGTGCCGCAGCGGGGCGAGGTCATCACCCATCCCGAAGGCTACGAGTTCGAGGTGGTCGAGGCCGATCCGCGCCGGGTGCGCCGAGTGCGGGTGCGTGCTGGTTCTTCGCCACAGGCCGCCCCGGCAGCCGAGGGCGCAACCGTCTCGTGACGGCCTGGACGGACTTCCGCGCCAAGGCCTGGAGCGGTCCGGTGCTGGCGCTGCTGGCCGGTCTGGCCGCCGCCCTGGCCCATCCGCCGTTCGGCGTGCTGCCGGGCCTGCCGGGCCTGCTGGGCTATGCGGGACTTCTCTACCTGCTCGACGACGCCAACGAAGCCAAGCCGCTGCGCTCGGCCTTCTGGCGTGGCTGGCTGGCGGGCGTGGGTTATTTCGGGCTCGGGACCTGGTGGATCGCCGAGGCCTTCATGGTCGACGCCGCCAACCAGGGCTGGATGGCCCCGTTCGCCGTGGCGGCCATGGCCTCGGGCCTGGCGCTGTTCTGGGGCCTGGCGGCGCTGGTCTATCGCTGGATCCGGCCGGCCGGCGCCTGGCGGGTCCTGACCTTCGCTGGGGCCTTCGCGGCGCTGGAGTGGACGCGCGGTCACATCCTCACGGGCTTTCCCTGGAACCTGCCGGGTGAAACCTGGCGAGCGGGCTCTTTCCCGTCGCAGGCCGCCGCTCTGGTTGGCGCCTATGGCCTGACCTGGATCACCCTGGCCATCGCCGCCGCGCCCGCCGTGTGGCGCGAGGGCAAGGAGGGCAAGATCGCGCTGGGCTCGGCCGCCGCCGGGCTCGTGGCGCTCTACGCCTACGGCGCTGTGGCCGTGTCGCGGCCTTTGCCCGAGGGCCCGCCGACCACGGTGCGGATCGTCCAGGCCGACATCCAGCAGGACGCCAAGTGGGACGCCGTGCGCTTCTCGCAGATTGTCCAGTCCTACGTCTCGCTGACCGCCAGCCCCTACAAGGGCAAGCCCGCCGACATCGTCATCTGGCCGGAGGGCGCCCTGCCGGCGGCGACCAACGACTATCTGGCCCCCGGGACCTGGGTCCGCCAGGCGATCTTTGACGGCCTGCAGCCCGGCCAGCTGCTGCTGATCGGCGGCTATCGCTACGAGGGTCCGCTGCAGACGCCGACCTATTACAACAGCCTGATCGCCCTGCGCCGCACGGCCGACGATCTCGCGGTGGTCGGGGTCTATGACAAGCATCGGCTGGTGCCGTTCGGCGAATACCTGCCGGCCGAGAAATTCCTGACCCTGATCGGGTTCAAGAGCCTGGCGCATCTGGGCGACGGCTTCGCCACGGGTCCGCGCCCGGCCCCGCTGCGCGTCTCGCCGGGCCTCCTGGTCCAGCCGCTGATCTGTTACGAGAGCCTGTTTCCGGGCCTGGCCAAGAGTGATCCGAACGTCAGGGTCCTGATCAATGTCTCGAACGACGCCTGGTTCGGGGTGACGTCCGGCCCCTTGCAGCATCTCAACCTGGCCAGCTATCGCGGCATCGAGAGCGCCAAGCCGATTTTGCGCGCCACGCCGACCGGAGTCAGCGCCGTGATCGACGCGCGCGGTCGAATCATTCCGGGTGCGCGACTCGATCTAGGCAAAAGCGGAGTCATCGACGCGCAAATACCGGGAATGGGTGGAGTTACACCCTTCGACAACTTCGGGAATCTCGCGTTTCTCGCGCTTCTACTGACATCTGCGGTTGCGTCAGTTCGCCGACTGGCAGGTAAATCCTTTTCCTCTATTGCACGCGTGAAAGACTTAGGCTGAATTAAAACCGCAATTTCAGCTATCAAGCGTGGGTATGAGCGACCTGCCGGACACCGAGCGCCACCCCAACCCCATCGATCTTCATGTCGGGGCGCGCATCCGCATGCGCCGGAAGATCCTCGGCGTCAGCCAGGAGCGGCTGGCCGAAGACCTGGGCCTGACCTTCCAGCAGATCCAGAAGTACGAGCGCGGGGCCAACCGGGTCAGCGCCAGCAAGCTCTACGAGATCGCCAAGAGCCTGCAGTCGTCGGTGGCCTATTTCTTCGAGGGCCTGGCCGACACCAGCAACGAAGGCATGGCCGAGAACGGCGACGTGTTCGTCCACGATTTCCTGATGACGCCCGAAGGCCTGGAACTGGCCAGCCTGTTCCCCAAGATCACCAAGCCCAAGGTGCGCCGCCGCATCCTGGAGCTGGTGCGGTCGATGGCCGAGGAAGAGGGCGCGGACGACGACGAGGCGTAAGCCTCTCAAGCTCCGCTTGATCGCATAAACATATCTTTATATGGTTCCGGTCTAACTGACGCCGTACCGGGCGCCTGTCCGCCTGCGCGGAATTTCATGACCGGAGCTGTCTCTTGAGCCGTTCGTCTTACATCTTCACCAGCGAGAGCGTCTCCGAAGGTCACCCCGACAAGGTCGCCGACCGTATCAGCGACACCGTCGTCGACGCCTTCCTGACCGCCGATCCCGAGGCGCGCGTCGCCTGCGAGACCCTGGTGACCACCAACCGCATCGTGCTGGCCGGTGAAGTCCGCGCCGGCAAGCCGGACGGTGACAAGAAGGCCAACAAGCAGCTCACCAAGGACATCCTCGCCTCGCTCGAGCCCAAGGTTCGCGCGGCGATCAAGGATATCGGCTACGAGCAGAAGGGCTTCCACTGGCAGAAGGCGAAGTTCGCCAACTACCTGCACGGCCAGTCGGCGCACATCGCCCAGGGCGTGGACGCCACCGAGAAGAAGGACGAAGGCGCCGGCGACCAGGGCATCATGTTCGGCTATGCCAGCACCGAGACCCCGGAGCTGATGCCGGCCACCCTGCAGTACAGCCACAATGTCCTCAAGCGCCTGGCCGAGCTGCGCCACAGCGGCGAGCTCAAGGAACTGGAGCCGGACGCCAAGAGCCAGGTGACCCTGGAATATGACGGCAACGGCCGCCCGGTCCGCGTCGTCTCGATCGTCGTCTCGCACCAGCACGCCAAGAAGATCGACGGCAAGGCCGCGACCTCCAAGCGCGTGCTGGACCTGATCAAGCCGCACATCCTGCCGGTGTTCCCGGACGGCCTGATCACCAAGAAGACCCAGTGGCTGGTCAACCCGACCGGCCGCTTCGAGATCGGTGGTCCGGACGGCGACGCCGGCGTCACCGGCCGCAAGATCATCGTCGACACCTACGGCGGCGCGGCCCCGCACGGCGGCGGCGCGTTCTCGGGCAAGGATCCGACCAAGGTCGACCGCTCGGCCGCCTATGCCTGCCGCTACCTGGCCAAGAACGTCGTGGCCGCCGGCCTCGCCGACCGCTGCACCATCCAGATCGCCTACGCCATCGGCGTGGCCCAGCCGGTCTCGTTCCACGTCGACCTGCACGGCACCGGCAAGGTGGATCCGGCGATCCTGGAAAAGACCCTGCCGCAGCTGATCGGCGGCGCGACCCCGCGCTCGATCCGCGAGCACCTGCAGCTGAACCGTCCGATCTACGCCCGCACCGCCGCCTACGGCCACTTCGGCCGCACGCCGGACAACGAAGGCGGCTTCTCGTGGGAGAAGACCGACCTCGTGGGCGAGCTGAAGGGCCTGGCGTAAGCCTCACTCTTCGACCCATCGTGAAGCGGGCTCCGATCCTTCCCGGGTCGGAGCCCGTTTTCATTTCGTCCTCAAAGCTCTAAGACGCCCGCCCATGACCAATCCGACCCAGCCCCATGGCCCGCTGCGCTCGTTCGGCCGCCTGAAGTCGCGCCCGGTGAAGCCGCGCCAGCAGGCCCTGCTCGACACCTTGCTGCCCGAGATCGCCGTGCCGCACGGCCCGTTCCAGCCGCTGGACCTGATGCCAGACGCCAAGGCCGTGTGGCTGGAGATCGGTTTCGGCGGCGGCGAGCACATGGCGACCCAGGCCGGCCGTGCGCCCGAGACCCTGGTCATCGGCGCCGAGCCGTTCGTCAACGGCGTGGCCAGCGCCGTGCGCCATATCGAGGAGCAAGCCCTGAAGAACGTCCGCGTCCACGAGGGCGACGCCCGCGACGTGGTCGACTGGCTGCCCGACGCCAGCCTGGACCGGGTGTTCATCATGTTCCCCGATCCCTGGCACAAGGCGCGCCACAACAAGCGTCGCCTGATCCAGCCGGAGTTCGTCGCCAGGCTGGCTCGCGTGATGAAGCCGGGCGCGGCCCTGCGCTTCGCCACCGACTGGGCCGACTACGGCGAGTGGACGACCGAGCGGGTGCTGGCCGATCCGAACTTCCGCTTCGCCGACGAGACGGCCGACCGCAATGCGATCCCGGTCGACCACGTCACGACGCGCTACGAGGAAAAGAAGCTGGGCGACTGCGCCCCCGTTTTCCTGGACTTTATCCGGGCGTAACCCGCGCCCAGGTCTTGAGCAGCGGGACGGTCGCGCAGGCCGGCCCGCCGTCCTTGGCGCGGCCGGCGATGGTCGCCTCCAGCACCTCGCCGCCGGTCAGGTCGGCCGGCAGGGCGTGCAAGTAGATCTTGATGCGCCGCGACCACTCGGTCTGGCCATCGCCCGCCTGCTGGCCCGAGGCGATGTAGACGAACCGCCCCCGGCTGTCGTTGCGCACGAAGCCGCCACCGGGGCGAAGGCCGTTCGGCGTCGGGGTCAGGGTGATCGGAATATCGAAGGAGAGGTCGCCCTCGGCCCGGATCGGATCGATCGGGTGGCTCTTGGCGTCCTGCTTGGAGAAGACCACGCCGGGCGGCGGGTCGGCCAGGATGATCCGCAAGGTGAGATCGATCCTGGCCATTTCGCTTAGTACGTTTCGTTGTAGCGCTTGATCGCCGTGCGGATGATCTCGGCGGTCTCGTCGATGTCGGCCCAGCCGCTGATCTTGGTCGACTTGCCCTTTTCCAGATCCTTGTAGTGCTGGAAGAAGTGGGCGATCTGCTCGGTCAGGATGGTCGGCAGGTCACGCCAGCTGGTCACGCCCGTGTAGAACGGGTGCAGCTTATCGACCGGCACGGCCAGGATCTTCTCGTCCGAACCGGCCTCGTCGACCATCATCAGGGTGCCGATCGGGCGGCAGCGGATGATCGCGCCCGGCACCACCGGGGTCGGGCCCACGACCATGATGTCGGCCGGGTCGCCGTCGTCGGCCAGGGTGTGCGGGATGAAGCCGTAGTTGGCCGGATAGAACATGGCCGTGTGCAGGAAGCGATCGACCATCAGGGCGCCGCTTTCCTTGTCGATCTCGTACTTCACCGGCTCGCCGCCCTGCGGGATCTCGATGATGGCGTTGAGGTCGTAAGGCGGGTTCACCCCGGTCGGGATCTTTGAGAGGTCCATTGTGACTCTTCGTCTTATGAGGTCCGCGGGGAGGCGGCCTGCGCGGGCTGGCTTATAGGCCAAAATTGCTGCGGCGCGGAAGGGGGAGGCTACGCGCGGCTCCGGGTTGCGAAATTTTCTTTTCTATTGAAGAAAAACCGTGATCTACTGCCGATATACATAAGGGAGGAAGATAGCCACATATTTGGAGGTGCGATATCTTCCGTGGAATCTAGATCTTACCTCATCAACAACATCCAGGTGCTGCGTGCGGTAGCCGCGTTCCTGGTGATCTTTGTTCACCTCGAAGTTCTTTTGAAGGCCGTCGGACTGGAAAAGTTCGGGCATGGCGGAGTTGATATATTCTTCGTCATCAGCGGCTTCATCATGATCGCGGTGGCCGCGCGTAATAATCCAAGCCCTGTAAACTTCATGACGGAGCGCTTCGCTCGTATCGCGCCCCTTTACTGGGTCGCCACGTTCATGGTTTTCGGCCTGGCGCTGGCCGCTCCCTTTCTGTTCAAGGGCACTCAAGCGACACTCGACCATCTCTTGAAGTCGCTATTCTTCATCCCCTATGCCCGGGAGAACGGCACCGTCTTCCCCTTGGTCTTCGTCGGGTGGACGCTGAACTATGAGATGTTCTTCTACGCGATATTCGCGCTGGGACTTTTCGTCCCACGGCGCTTCCTGGGCTACGCGCTGGTGATCGCCGCGCTCGCCGGCTTCGTGCTGGCGGGCGTGCTGCTCAAGCCGGAGGCGCCGATCCTCAGATTCTATACAAGCCCGATCATCCTGGAGTTCGGCTTCGGCATGGGATTGGCGCTGGCCTATTCGAGGATGCCGGTCCTGCGGCGCCCGGCGGCGGCCTGCGTCCTGGCGGGTGTCGTCATCGCCCTGCTCTTCCTCGCCTTCGCTCCCCTGCGGTGGCCCGAGCTGTCCGCGGGCATCACCCGTGGCGCGCCCGCCGTGATGATCGTGGCGGGGGCGTTGGTCCTGGAGCGGTCGGGGTGGGCGATCCGGGCACCGTGGCTCATCGCCTTGGGCAACGCCAGCTACGCAACCTACCTTTTCCACCCCTTCGTCACCGAGTTCGTGACGAAGATCGTGACCGTGTCGCGTCAGGATTGGCTGGCCGGACCGGGCGTCCTCGCGGGGCTCGCCGGCGCGATGCTGGCCGGCCTGCTGATCCACCGCTTCGTGGAAAAGCCGCTGACGGCCAGGGTGAAGCGCTGGTGCTCTCGCAGGGTCGCTGTCGTCAGCCCGGTCGCGGCATCTTAGTCCGGGAGTCGGCTGGGGGCTTCCGCTGGGTGGAAGATCGCGCTATACAGGCGTCTACATCGTCCGTTAGCGCTAGATGGCGCTTTCGAGCGGCGGCCGAAAGGCTGCCGCTTTTTGTTTGGCTGCTCGGCGACACCGGCGGCCCGAATGAGTTGAGAGAAACGTGCGCGGCAAGACGCAGGAAGACCGTGATCTGATCGAGATGCTCGATCCCGTGGCCGAGGCGCTTGGCTACGAGATCGTCCGGCTGCGCCTGATGGGCGGCGCCGAGCAGCGTCGCCTGCAGATCATGGCCGAACACCCGCTGCAGGAAGACGGCAGCGGCGGCGACATGAATGTCGAGGACTGCGCGAAGCTGTCGCGCGGCGTCTCCGAAATCCTGGACGCGGCCGACCCGATCACCGGAGAATATACGCTGGAGGTCTCCAGCCCCGGCATCGACCGGCCGCTGACCCGCCTGAAGGACTTCAACGACTATGCCGGCCTCGAGGCCCGCATCGAGCTGGACCGCGTGGCCGAGGGCCGCAAGCGCTTCAAGGGCGAGCTGGCCGGCATCGAGGACGACCAGGTCGGCCTGAACATCGAGGGCGAGGACGACGTCACCGTCTACTTCCCCTTCGCCTGGATCATCGACGCCAAGCTCGTCATGACCGACACCCTGATGGATCGGGGCGCCAAGCAGCGCGCCGCCCGTCTGCAATCCGACAACGACGACCTGTCCGAAAGTGAAGAGGACTGACCATGGCCATCGGCATCGCCGCCAACCGGCTCGAACTCCTGCAGATCGCCGACGCGGTCGCGCGTGAAAAAGGCATCGAGAAGGAAGTCGTCATCGAGGCCATCGAGGACGCGCTCCAGAAGGCCGCTCGCGCCCGTTACGGCGCCGAGCACGACATCCGCGTCAAGATCGACCCGCGCACGGGCGAGACCAACCAGAAGCGCGTGATCGAGGTCGTCGCCGACGACACCGAGCTCGAGGGCGAGATCGGCAAGGTCCAGCTCTCGATCGCCAAGCGCACCTGGCGCGACGCCGAGATCGGCAAGATCTACGAAGAAGTCCTGCCGCCGTTCGAGATCGGCCGCGTCCAGACCCAGATGGCCCGCCAGGTCGTCATGCATAAGGTCCGCGAAGCCGAGCGCGAGCGTCAGCACGAAGAGTACAAGGATCGCGTCGGCGAGATCGTCAACGGCAGCGTCAAGCGCGTCGAATACGGCAACGTCATCGTCGATCTGGGCCGTGGCGAAGGCATCATGCGCCGCGACCAGTCGATCCCGCGCGAGAACTTCAACGTCGGCGACCGCATCCGCGCCTACATCTACGACGTCCGTCGCGAGACCAAGGGCCCGCAGATCATGCTGAGCCGCGCGCACGGCGGCTTCATGGCCAAGCTGTTCGCTCAGGAAGTGCCGGAAGTCTACGACGGCGTCATCGAGATCCGCGCCGTGGCCCGCGACCCGGGTTCGCGCGCCAAGATGGCCGTCATCTCGAACGACAGCTCGATCGATCCCGTCGGCGCCTGTGTCGGCATGCGCGGTTCGCGCGTGCAGGCGGTCGTGGCCGAGCTGCAAGGCGAGAAGATCGACATCATCCAGTGGTCGGAGGATGAAGCCACCTTCATCGTCAACGGCCTGGCCCCCGCCGAAGTCTCCAAGGTCGTCATGGACGAGGAAGACGAGCGCGTCGAAGTCGTGGTGCCGGACGAGCAGCTGTCGCTGGCCATCGGCCGTCGCGGCCAGAACGTCCGCCTCGCTTCGCAGCTGACCGGCTGGCAGATCGATATCATGACCGAAAGCCAGGAGAGCGAGCGCCGTCAGCGCGAGTTCACCGAGCGCACGGCCCTGTTCCAGGAAGCCCTGGACGTCGACGAAGTCATCGCCCAGCTGCTGGTCACCGAAGGCTTCGCCGCGGTGGAAGACGTGGCGTTCGTCGAGCCGCATGAAATCGCTTCGATCGAAGGCTTCGACGAGGAAACCGCCGAGGAGCTGCAGGCCCGCGCCCGCGAATTCCTCGACAAGGAAGCCGCCGCCCTGGACGCCAAGCGTCTGGAGCTGGGCGTCCAGGACGAGCTGCTGGCCGTCGAGGGCGTGACCCTGGCCATGGCCGTCGCCCTGGGCGAAGGCGACGTGAAGACGGTGGAAGACCTCGCGGGTCTGGTGCCGGACGACATGCGCGGCTGGTTCGAGACCAAGAACGGCGAGCGCGTGCGCGAGCCGGGCATCCTGGAGACCTTCAACCTGTCGCCGGAAGACGCCGAGGCGCTGATCATGCGCGCTCGTATCGTCATGGGCTGGGTCGAGGCCCCGCCGGAGCCGGAATACGAGCCGGAAGCCGAGTACGAAGCTGAAGCTGAAGCCGAGTTCGAAGGCGAGGCCGAAGAGGTCGCCGCCGAAGAGTCCGCTTCGGAAGAGCCCGCGTCGGACGAAGAGGCCTAAGGCCCTTCGGAGCGTTAAACGACGGCCTCGCGGAGCAATCCGCGGGGCCGTTCGCCATTCAAGAGACTTATGACCGAACCTGCCGCCCCCAAGACCCACGCCGAAGCCAATCGCCTGCGCAAGGACATCGTCCTGGGCGAGGCGACGGACGAGGCGCGCCTGGTCCGCTTCGTGGCGGGACCGGACGGGGTGGTGGTTCCGGACGTGGCGCGCAAGCTGCCCGGCCGGGGCATCTGGGTCGGCGCCGACCGGGACTCGATCGCGACGGCGGCCAAGAAGGGCCTGTTCTCGCGCGCCGCCAAGACCAAGCTCACCGTGCCCGCCGACCTGGCCGACCAGGTCGAGGCCCTGCTGGCCAAGCGCGTCCTGGACAGCCTGGGGCTTGCGCGGAAGGCCGGGACCATTATCTCAGGCTACGAAAAGGTGGTCGCGGCCCTGGGGACGGGCAGCGTCGCCTGGCTGATCGAGGCCTCGGATAGCGCCGAGGACGGTCGCCGAAAGATTCTCAACGCCGCCCGCAAGGCCCCCAGACCGCCCCGTTTGCTGGGCGCATTCAATTCGGATGAATTGGGTTTGGCCTTGGGCGGTGAGAATGTGATACACACCGCACTCCTTGCTGGGCGCGGCATCGAACGTTGGACACTGGATGTCGAGCGTTTGTCAGGTTTCCGCCCGCTTTTGCCTCCCGAATGGTCGGCGAACGGACGTGAGGATGGCTAGAGGCCTTTCCGCCCTGGGCGGATGAGACCTCTCATGAAAAGGGCGAGCCTGTTCGCCCGGGTTGGCTACCGATCGAAACAGGCTCTCGGGTTTTCGCATCCCGCCGGGGAACCGCCGGTGCGATGGAAAAACTCTGAGATCTTTGACGTTGGGCGCGGCTATTCGGGTCGCGTTCGTGAGTGAAGGGTCGGGAAACGCGCTTGCTTCGGCAGGTACGTCCAGGCCCCTTTCTCACATGGAAACATCGGTTTTTTAGCCAGGTACCGCCTGGCGGAAGTACAAGCGAGCGCATGAGCGACGAGAACGAAAACGGCCGACCCGGCGGACGAGCCCCCATCACCCTGAAGCCCCGCCAGGGCTCGGTGAGCGCCGGGGTCGTGAAGCAGAGCTTCAGCCACGGCCGGACCAAGACGGTGGTGGTCGAAACCAAGCGTACGCGTCCGCATGCGCCCGCGTCG
The DNA here is from genome assembly GCF_059415225.1 of Caulobacter sp. GW821-FHT10E02. NCBI lineage: Bacteria > Pseudomonadati > Pseudomonadota > Alphaproteobacteria > Caulobacterales > Caulobacteraceae > Caulobacter > Caulobacter sp. GW821-FHT10E02. The sequence goes on along the minus strand of NZ_JBWKMV010000002.1, from coordinate 807,373 downwards.
GGCAATCTCGCCGCGCCGTCTTCGGCTGAGCGTCGCCACGACGCCCCGCCGCAGCCGCGCCCGCAGCAATCGCAAGGCGGCGGCAACGCCTCGTCGGGCGGCGGCGGTTCGGCTGGCGGTCTCTCGCAGGAAGAACTGCGCGCTCGCCAGCGCGTCGTCGACGCCGCTCGTGAAAACCAAGCTCGTCAGGCGGCCGACCAGGCCGCCGAGGCCGCGCGGGCTCGCGCGGCTCAGGACGCCGCTCAGCGCGAAGCCGCCGCCAAGGCCGCGGCCGAACGCGCCGCCGCGGCGCCGGCTCCCGCTCCGGCCCCCGTTCAAGCTCAAGCGCCCGTCGCTCAAGCCCCGGCTCCCGCTCCGGTCGCGCCCGCCGCGCCGGTGACGCCGCCGCCGGCCGCGCCGGTCCAGCGCCCCGTGGCCCAGGCTCCGGCCGCGCCGCAGGCTCCGCGCCAGGATGCGCCCCGTCACGAAGGTCCTCGCCACGAGGGCCCGCGTCACGAGGGTCAACGTCATGACGGTCCTCGTCACGATGGGCCCCGTTCGGCGTCGCCTCCCGGCCAGACCCGTAGCTACGAGCCCAGCCGCGACCGTCGCGACGATCGTCCAAGCACGACGACCTATCGTCCGGCTCCGCAAGGCGACCGTCCGTTCAACCAGCGCGCCCCGCGTCCCGACGCCAACGCCAACTTCGGTCAACGCGCTCCGCGTCCCGAGGGCGACCGTCCGCGCGGTCCGCGTCCCGAAGGTGATCGTCCGCAGGGCGATCGCGGCGGCTACCGTGGCGACCGCCCGCAGGGTGATCGTCCGCAAGGCGACCGTCCGCAGCAGACCGTTCGCTACTCGGCTCTCGCGCCGCGTCCGGCTCCGGGCGCCCGTGGTCCCGGCGGTCCGCCGCGCGGTCCGCGTCCCGGCGTTCCCGCCCAGGCCCCGGCCACGCCGGAAGTCCAGCGCGCCATGCGCTCGGCGCCGCGTCCCGGTGGCGAAGTCAGCCGCCGTCCGGACGAGGATGACGATCGCCGCAAGGCCGCCAACGCGCCCGGCAAGGCCGTGTCGCGCGCCAAGGGCGCTCCGGTTCGCCGCGAAGGTCGCCTGACCATCCAGGCCGTGGCCGGTGACGGGGATTCCGCCGACCGCATGCGCTCGCTGGCCTCGGTTCGCCGGGCCCGTGAACGCGAAAAGGAAAAGCGCCGCGGCGGTCCCGCCGAGGTCGTGAAGGTCAGCCGCGAAGTCGTCATTCCCGACGTCATCACCGTGCAGGAGCTGTCCAACCGGATGGCCGTGCGCGGCGTCGAGATCATCAAGTTCCTGATGCGTCAGGGCGTGATGCTGAAGATCAACGACGTCATCGACAACGACACCGCCGAGCTGGTGGCGACCGAATTCGGTCACACCGTGCGTCGCGTGTCGGAAGCCGACGTCGAAGAAGGCTTCATCGGCGCCGAGGACATCGACGATCACCTGGAGCCGCGTCCCCCGGTCGTCACGATCATGGGTCACGTCGACCACGGCAAGACGTCGCTTCTGGACGCCCTGCGCGCCACGGACGTGGCCGCTGGCGAACACGGCGGCATCACCCAGCACATCGGCGCCTATCAGGTTCGCCTGAAGGACGGCCAGCGCGTGACGTTCCTCGACACCCCCGGCCACGCCGCCTTCTCGGCGATGCGGGCTCGCGGCGCCAACATCACCGACATCGTCGTGCTGGTGGTGGCGGGTGACGACGGCGTGATGCCGCAGACGATCGAGGCGATCAAACACGCCAAGGCCGCCAACGTGCCGATCATCGTCGCCGTCAACAAGATGGACAAGCCGGGCTCGGATCCGACCCGCGTGGTCAACGAGCTGCTGCAGCACGAGATCGTCGTCGAAAGCCTGGGTGGCGACACCCAGATCATCGAGGTCTCGGCCAAGGCGCGCACGGGTCTCGACGACCTGCTCGACGCCATCCTGCTGCAGGCCGAAGTGCTCGACCTGAAGGCCAACCCCGACCGCACCGCCGACGGCGTGGTGATCGAGGCCAAGCTGGACAAGGGTCGTGGCGCGGTTTCGACCGTCCTGGTCAATCGCGGTACGCTGAAGCGCGGCGACATCGTCGTCGCCGGCGCCCAGTTCGGCCGCGTTCGCGCGCTGCTGAACGAGCGCAACGAGCAGCTGACCGAAGCCGGTCCGGCCACCCCGGTCGAGATCCTCGGCCTGGACGGCGTTCCCTCGCCGGGCGAAGCCTTCGCCGTGGTCGAAAACGAAGCCCGCGCTCGCGAGCTGACCGAGTACCGCATCCGCCAGAAGCGCGAGAAGTCGCTGGCTCCGATCGGCGCCGGCGCTTCGATGGCCGACATGATGGCCAAGCTGCAGGACAAGAAGCTGAAAGAGCTTCCGCTGATCATCAAGGCCGACGTGCAAGGTTCGGCCGAGGCGATCATCGGTTCGCTGGACAAGATGGCCACCGACGAGGTCCGCGCGCGGATCATCCTGTCGGGCGCCGGCGCGATCAGCGAAAGCGACGTCATGCTGGCCAAGGGCGCCGGCGCGCCGGTCATCGGCTTCAACGTCCGCGCCTCGGCGCAGGCGCGGGCCCTGGCCGAACGCGAAGGGGTCGAGATCCGCTACTACGCGATCATCTACGACCTGCTGGACGACATCAAAGGCGTGCTCTCGGGCATGCTGGCGCCGATCCAGCGCGAAACCTTCCTGGGTAACGCCGAAGTGCTGCAAGCCTTCGACATCTCCAAGATCGGCAAGGTCGCCGGCTGTAAGGTCACCGAAGGCGTTGTCCGCAAGGGCGCCAAGGTCCGGATCATCCGTCAGGACATCGTCGTCCTGGAACTGGGCACCCTACAGACGCTCAAGCGCTTCAAGGACGAGGTCAACGAAGTCCCGGTCGGCCAGGAGTGCGGCATGCTGTTCGCCGGCTTCCAGGACATCAAGGTCGGCGACACCATCGAGTGCTTCACCGTCGAAGAGATCAAGCGCCAGCTCGACTAGGAGTTGGTCGCGAGATCGAAAAGTTAGAGGGCGCGGATCGCAAGGTCCGCGCCCTTTGTCTTTGGGCGGCATGGCCAGACTGGAAATCGCCCCAATCCCGAGCTACGCCTTCCGCATGCGTATCAAGGCTATCCTCGCTCTCACCGCAGTCGCCGCATCGCTCGGGGCCTGCGCGACCGTGAACCGTCTCGATGCCGGGGGCGACGTGCACGAGTTGCTGGTCGCCATCCGTGACAACGACCGCGCGACCTTCGAGGCCCATGTCGATCGGCGGGCGCTGAAATACCAGATCGAGACGCGGCTGATGGAGGAGGCGAGGCAGCGCGGCGGCTCCAGCAATGGCGTCATGGCCCTGGCCGCCCTGGCGGCGGGGCCTCTGGCCGACGCGGCCGGCGAGGCGCTGATCCGGCCCGAGACCTTCCACGCGGCCGCCAACTACTACGGCTATACGCCTGACCGGCCGATCCCGGGCCGGGTGGCGATCGCCAGCATGCTGCGGCCCACCGGCGATGGCCGGGTCTGCGCGGCCAAGAAGGACGGCCCCTGCCTGCTGACCTTCACCCAGGAAGGGACGACCTGGCGTCTGACCAGCTTCGACGCCGAGGCCGCGAACCTGCACCTGAAACGATGAAGCCAGCGATCTGGGGGGGCGTCGCCCTGGCCCTGGCGGCGACGGCCGCTTCGGCCGAAACGCGGATGTTCTCGTACGACCCGATCTCGCCGGACGCCAAGCGGCTGACGGGCGCGGGCGTGACGATCCTGTTCAAGGAAGGCTTCATGGGCGCCAGCCGGCCGATCAAGGTGCTGGCCACCGGCGTGCCGGCCGAGGCGCGGCTGAAGGACGGTCGCCAGAAGGACCTCGGCCCTGGCGGTCTGGGCGCCATGGAAGGCGTCGACGCCGACGCCTCGCTCTACGAGGTCGACGCCACGGCGGCCCAGGGCAAGATCTATGTCCGCGCCTTCTGCCCCGGTTCGACCCGGCTGTGGCTGTCGTTCAGCACCATCGCCCTGCGCCGCGACCTGCGGATCCAGGCGTTCGGCAACGACCCGAAGGAAGACGGCAAGGCCCGCGTCTGCGGCACGCTGGACTTCTCGTACCGCGGCGAATGGCGGCTGCCGCGGAAGCACGACGGTCCGGACCCGATGTCGGACTGGACCGACAGTCCGCAGCATCCCGACACAACCAACTAAGCCTTACGTTCAAGAATTTCCGCCGCGCATGTCGCAACAAGGGAAGCTGGCGCGTCTTTAAGGACAGAGCCGGTTGTTCCGGCGGGAGACGCACGATGCGGTTCATGGTGCTGCTGAAGGTCGAAGCTGACGTCGGTCCAGAGCTGGGCCAGGCGATGCGCGACTACGACGCTGAGCTGACGCGGGCGGGTGTCGCCGACCGGGCGCGGCTGTCGGCCCGTGGCGCGCGGATGGAAGCCGATGCCTCCGCCGAAGGCCGCACCCTCGCCGGCTTCTGGGTCTTCGACGTCGCCTCCCGCGAGGACGCCGCCGCCTGGGTGCGCCGTTGTCCCGCCCCGGCCGACGGCTCGGCCGAGATCGAGATCCGCCTGCTGCTCGAGCCCGGCGACCTTTCCGAACGTCCCGAGCAGGGCAAGCCCCGGCCTGTCTGGGAGCGGGCGATGGCCTTCTGATCCAGCCCGGTCTAGCCTTCCCGAAACAAAGAGGGGCGGGGCATGGCGGACGATGTGCTGGCGGGGTTCGAGCGTTTCGACTTCGACGACGGGCGCTGGACGCGCGAGGTCTACAGGATCGGCTCCGGGCCGGCGGTGATCGTCATCCACGAGGTGCCGGGCCTGCATCCTGGCGTGCTGGCCTTCGCCCGGGATCTGGCCGCGTCGGGCCTGACCGCCTACTGCCCCAGCCTGTTCGGCAAGCCGGCCAAGCCGGTGACGCGCGGCTACGCGATCGGCGTGATCCTCAAGAACATCTGCGTGCGGCGCGAGTTCAGCGTCTGGAAGGACGGCCGTTCCAGCCCGATCGTCGACTGGCTGAGAGCCTTGGCTCGCAAGGCGCACGAAAACTGCGGCGGCAAGGGCGTCGGCGCGGTCGGCATGTGCTTCACCGGCGGCTTCGCTCTGGCGATGATGACCGAGCCGGCCGTGGTGGCTCCAGTGCTGTCCCAGCCCTCGCTGCCGCTGAAGGACAAGGGCGGTCTCGACTGTTCGGCCTCGGAACTGGCCTGCGCCAAGCGGCGGTTCAAGGACGAGGACCTGTCGCTGCTGGCCCTGCGCTTTTCCTCAGACAAGCTGGTGCCCGACGCCCGCATCGCGCGGCTGAAGGCCGAGTTCGGCGACAAGGTCGAGGTGGTCGAGCTGGCGGATGAAGACGCCGCGCCGGGCGTGCCGATGGACCCGCATTCGGTGCTGACCCTTCACCTGCACCGCTCGGTTCCCGACAGCGGCAGCATGAAGGCGCGCGACAAGGTGATCGCGTTCTTCAAGGCGCGGGTAGGGGCGTAAGGCTGGACTTCCGGGCCCGACAGGCCTAGACACCCCGCCTTCCGATTTTCCCCGCGCACCGGCGTTCGATCCGCCGGCCGGGCCACAAGGATTCCGCGCCATGAAGCGCCTCTCGGGCCCCAAACAGGCCGACACCAAGAAGGGCCCCGCGGGCCCCTCGCAACGCCAGCTCCGCGCCGGTGAACTGATCCGTCACGCCCTGGTCGATGTCTTCCGCGAGGAAGGCCTGGCCGATCCGGTGCTGGTCAACGTCTCGTTCACGGTGTCCGAAGTGCGGATGAGCCCCGACCTGCGGCACGCCGTCTGCTTCGTCGAGCCGCTCGGCGCCGGCTTGAAGGGCGAGATCGGCCGCGGGGACGAGGACATCAAGGAAGTCATGAAGGCCCTGAACCGCGGGGCGAGCTTCCTGCGCGGGCGCCTGGGCAAGCTGATCGACATGAAGTTCACGCCGGACCTGAAGTTCATCCACGACGAGAGCTTCGGCGCCGCGGCCCATATGGACCGCCTGTTCGACGATCCGCGCGTCCAGCAGGACGTCCGCACCCTCGCGGACGTGGCCGGCGAAGACGACGAGAGCTAAGCATGGCGCGCCGCAAGAAGGGTGACGCCGTCTCGGGCTGGATCTGCCTGGACAAGCCCTACGACCTGACCTCGACCACGGCCGTCTCCAAGGTGCGCCGCGCGTTCAACGCCCAGAAGGGCGGCCACGCGGGCACGCTGGACCCGCTGGCCACCGGCATCCTGCCGATCGCGCTGGGCGAGGCGACCAAGACCGTCCCGTTCCTGATGGACGCCGACAAGGCCTATCGCTTCACCATCGCCTGGGGCCGCGACACCACGACGCTGGACCGCGAGGGCGAGACGACCGCGACGTCTGACGTGCGCCCGACCCGCGACCAGGTTGAAGCTGCGCTTCCCGCCTTCATCGGCGAGGTCGACCAGATCCCGCCGAACTTCTCGGCCATCAAGGTCGACGGCGAGCGCGCCTATGATCTGGCCCGCGACGGGGTCGAGTTCGAGCTGCCGACCCGGAAAGTGAACATCTTCGCCCTGCGCGTGACCGAGCAGGCCGACGCCGATCACGTCACCCTGGAGATGGAATGCGGCAAGGGCACCTATGTCCGCGCCGTGGTCCGCGACCTGGCCAAGGCGCTGGGAACCTGCGGTTACGTCGCCGAGCTGCGCCGGACGCGGGTGGGCCGGTTTACCGAGAGTGGCTCGATATCGCTGGAAACCCTTGAGAATTTGAGCTATGAGGCCCGGCTGTCGGAGGCATTGCTTCCGGTCGAGACCGCGCTGGACGACATCCCGGCGTTGGCCGTGACCGATGAAGACGCCTTCCGGCTTGCACAGGGACGCGCCATCGTCCTGCTTCCGCGTCAGGTTGAAACGCTGAAAGCCGAGCTTCCGCCCGGCGATCGCACCGTTTCAGCCATGTCCGGGGACAGACTGGTGGCCTTGTGCGAGATGCGCGCCGGGAAGCTCAATCCGGTGCGGGTCTTCCAACTCACCTGAGCGGAGACAACCCGATGTCGATCACCATCGAGCGCAAGAGCGCTCTCATCGCCGAACACGCCCGCACCGAAGGCGACACCGGCAGCGCTGAAGTCCAGGTCGCGATCCTCTCGGAGCGCATCTCGAACCTGACCGAGCACTTCAAGACGCACAAGAAGGACAACCACAGCCGTCGTGGCCTGCTGAAGCTGGTTTCCCAGCGTCGCCGGCTTCTCGACCACCTGAAGAAGTCCGACGTGGCCCGTTACCAGTCCCTGATCGAAAAGCTGGGTCTGCGTCGCTAAGGCACAATTCGGCCGCTCTGCTTTCGTAGAGCGGCCGAATGCTTTTCCAGCCTTCGTTTCGAGACAGGCCGAAACGAAAGGTTGTCGCGGATCCGCTGTATGCGCGATCCGAACACGCAAGCCGGAGATCACGATCTTCGGACGCCTGTCGAACTGGATGAGGAAATCTCGGGACCGCCCTTCGGCCGCCCGCCCCTGTCCGTCCTGAAGGAAATGGGTCCTTCGGAACCGAAAGAAGCAAAAATGTTCGATATCAAGCGCAAGACGATCGAGTGGGGCGGCAAGACGCTCGTCCTCGAAACCGGTCGCATCGCCCGTCAAGCCGACGGCGCCGTTCTGGCCACCATGGGCGAAACCGTCGTTCTGGCCACCGCCGTGTTCGCCAAGAAGGCGAAGCCCGGCCAAGATTTCTTCCCGCTGACGGTCAACTACCAAGAAAAGACCTTCGCGGCCGGCAAGATCCCCGGCGGCTTCTTCAAGCGTGAAGGCCGTCCGTCGGAAAAGGAAACCCTGGTTTCCCGCCTGATCGACCGTCCGATCCGCCCGCTGTTCGTCAAGGGCTTCAAGAACGAAGTCCAGGTCGTCGTCACCGTGCTGCAGCACGACCTCGAGAACGATCCCGACATCCTGGGCATGGTGGCCGCCTCGGCCGCCCTGGTCCTGTCGGGCGCCCCGTTCATGGGCCCGATCGGCGCCGCGCGCGTCGGTTACATTGACGGCGGCTACGTGCTGAACCCGACGCTCGAAGAGCTGAAGGAAAGCAAGATGGACCTGGTCGTCGCCGGTACGACCGAAGCCGTCATGATGGTCGAAAGCGAAATCCAGGAGCTCTCGGAAGAGATCGTCCTGGGCGGCGTCAACTTCGCCCACAAGGAAATGCAGACGGTGATCGACGCGATCATCGAGCTGGCCGAGCACGCGGCCAAGGAGCCCTTCGACTTCCAACCGGAAGACACCGACGCCCTGAAGGCCGAAGTGAAGAAGGCCGTCGGCCAAGACCTGGCCGACGCCTACAAGATCCAAGCCAAGGGCGACCGCGTCGCCGCGCTGGGCGCCGCCAAGACCAAGGCCATCGAGACCTTCGCCAAGAGCGACACCAACCCGGCCGGCATCGACCCGCTGAAGCTGGTCTCGGTCTTCAAGGAACTGGAAGCCGACATCGTCCGTCGCTCGATCCTGGACACCGGCATCCGCATCGACGGCCGCACCGTCGACAAGGTGCGTCCGATCCTGGGTGAAGTCGGCATCCTGCCGCGCACGCACGGCTCGGCCCTGTTCACCCGCGGCGAGACCCAGGCGATCGTGGTCGCCACCCTGGGCACCGGCGACGACGAGCAGTTCATCGACGCCCTGGAAGGCACCTACAAGGAATCCTTCCTGCTGCACTACAACTTCCCTCCCTACAGCGTCGGTGAAACCGGCCGTATGGGCAGCCCGGGCCGCCGCGAAATCGGCCACGGCAAGCTGGCCTGGCGCGCCCTGCGCCCGATGCTGCCGGCCAAGGAAGACTTCCCCTACACGATCCGCCTGGTCTCGGAGATCACCGAGTCGAACGGTTCGTCCTCGATGGCCACGGTCTGCGGTTCGTCGCTGGCCATGATGGACGCCGGCGTGCCGCTGATCCGTCCGGTCTCGGGCATCGCCATGGGTCTGATCCTGGAAAAGGACGGCTTCGCGGTTCTGTCGGACATCCTGGGTGACGAAGATCACCTGGGCGACATGGACTTCAAGGTCGCCGGCACCAGCGAAGGCCTGACCTCGCTGCAGATGGACATCAAGATCGCCGGCATCACGCCCGCGATCATGGAGCAGGCCCTGGCTCAAGCTAAGGGTGGCCGCGAGCACATCCTCGGCGAAATGAACAAGGCCATGGACGCCCCGCGTGAAGAGGTCGGCGACTTCGCTCCGAAGATCGAGACCATCACCATCCCGACCGACAAGATCCGTGAAGTGATCGGTTCGGGCGGCAAGGTGATCCGCGAGATCGTCGCCACCACCGGCGCCAAGGTCGACATCAACGACGAAGGCACCGTGAAGGTCTCGGCCTCGGACGGCGCCAAGATCAAGGCCGCGATCGACTGGATCAAGTCGATCACCGACGAAGCCGAAGTGGGCAAGATCTACGACGGCAAGGTCGTGAAGGTCGTCGATTTCGGCGCCTTCGTGAACTTCTTCGGCGCCAAGGACGGTCTCGTCCACGTCAGCCAGATCAGCAACGAACGCGTCGCCAAGCCGTCGGACGTGCTGAAGGAAGGCCAGATCGTCAAGGTGAAGCTCCTGGGCTTCGACGATCGCGGCAAGACCAAGCTGTCGATGAAGGTCGTCGATCAAGAGACCGGCGAAGACCTGTCCAAGAAGGAAGCCGCTCCGGAAGACGCCGCGGAATAATCTCCGCGCTTCTGACGAAGTGACAGACTAAGCGAGCGGGCGGTTCCGAAAGGGGCCGCCCGTTTTGCGTTTCAGGCTTGCTGAAGTTGCCTCTTTGTTCCAATTTGGATTGAGGAACGGGAGGGAGCCATGGCCGACCACGTCGTGCAGTGCGCCGATTGTCGTGTCGACGTCCAGGTGGTGCGTGGCGACGGCGGCGAGGTCGCCCGATGCCCTGCCTGCTCGCGAACCGCCCCCAAGGACGAGGCGATCCGTGCGGCCCGCAGCGCGCTGATCGACGTCGTCATGCGCGATCTGAACGAGCCCCTGCGCGAGATCGTCCGCGCCAACCCCGCCCTCGGCTACCAGCCGGCTCAGCGCTACGATTGGGCGCTGAAGGGGTTCTAGAAGCACATAATAAGAAACGATGGATTTCCATAGTTTCCATATCCGCGACGATCGGTCGCGTCCATTCTCTCCTCATCGGAACAACGGAACGGGCCAGACGGCCTCCGAACAGAGGGATAACGGACATGACCAGCGGCTATTTCACCACCCAGGACGGCGCGCAGATCTTCTTCAAGGACTGGGGTCCCAAGACCGCCCAGCCGATCGTCTTCCACCATGGCTGGCCCCTGTCGTCGGACGACTGGGACGCCCAGATGATGTTCTTCCTGGCCAAGGGCTATCGCGTCATCGCCCATGACCGCCGTGGCCACGGCCGGTCCAGCCAGACCGACACCGGCAACGAGATGGACACCTACGCCGCCGACGTCATCGGCCTGGCCAAGCATCTGGACCTGAAGAACGCCATCCACATCGGTCACTCGACCGGCGGCGGCGAAGTCGCCCACTACGTGGCCCGCGCCGAGCCCGGCCGCGTCGCCAAGGCCGTGCTGGTCGGCGCGGTGACGCCGCTGATGCTGAAGACCGACGCCAATCCGGGCGGCCTGCCGCTGGAGGTGTTCGACGGCTTCCGCAATGGCACGGCCTACAACCGCGCCCAGTTCTTCCAGGATGTGGCCGCCGGCCCGTTCTACGGCTTCAACCGCGAGGGCGCGCAGGTCAGTCAGGGCGTGATCGACAACTGGTGGCGCCAGGGCATGATGGCCGGCGTCAAGGCGCTCTACGACTGTGTGGCCGCCTTCTCTGAGACCGACTTCACCCAGGACCTGAAGACCATCGACGTGCCGGTGCTGGTGCTGCACGGCGAGGACGACCAAGTCGTGCCGATCGACGCTTCGGCGCGCCAGGCGATCAAGCTGCTGAAGAATGGCACGCTGATCACCTATCCGGGCTTCCCGCACGGCATGGCGACCACGCAGGCCGAGACGATCAACAAGGACCTGCTGGCCTTCATCGAGGGCTAGAGCTTCGCACCCTTATCCCTCTCCCCTTGCGGGAGAGGGTGGCCGCCGAAGGCGGTCGGGTGAGGGGTTGAAGATGATATCCGCCGCGACAGCCTCACCGCCGTCGCGGCGGTTTTCGTTTGCGCGACCCCTCATCCGTCAGCTGCGCTGACACCTTCTCCCGCAAGGGGAGAAGGAGATTACCCCCGCGGCGTCACCCGCACCTGCGAGGCATCCGGGGCGCCGTTGCCGCCTCGGCAGGCGGCGGGCTTGAACTTCAGGTCCAGGCAGACCCAGACCTCGGTCAGGCGGCCGTCCTTGACGCGGACATTGAGGCCGTCGCGGGTCATGCCCTTGTTGTGCTTGAGGAAGGCGTCGCGGATCTGGCCGGCGGTCATGATCTCGCTGGCCGGAGCCAGGTCAGGGACGTTCAGGCCCTTACGGACCTTCTGGGCCTTCTTGAAATAGGCCTCGGGGCTGTCCCAATGGCACGTGCCGTGGGCCTGCCACTCGTGCTGCAGAAGCCAGGGCGAGGGGGTCATGCAGAGGTTGGCCTTCACCGTGGCCGGGCTCATCGGCGGGCTGGGCTTGCAGTAGCGTGGATGGACCTTGTCCGGACCGTTCGGCCACAGGCCGTGGACGGTGAAGCCGAAGCTGTTGTTCTGGCACTGGATGACCTTGTCCGACTCCGGGATGCCGGCGCGGCAGGCCTCGGGCGACCAGAACAGCGCCAGCAGATAGGCGGCGATCGGCACGTCGGGGTGGACCTCATCGGCCGGTGGGATCTCGGCCGGGGCCGGGATCACCTTGGGCGGCACCGCGCAGGCCTTGAGGCTGGACGCCTGGGCCCCGCTTGCGAGCGCGAGGACGGCGAGGGCGGTGGCGAGGGCGGTCTTCATGGCGGGCTCCAATTCACGGCGGATAGGCCCCCGCACCGCCACCGCCGTCAAGAGAAGGTCTAGCGACGCGCCTCGGTGGCCATCCGGACGGCCAGGCCGCCCAGCACCGTGGCCATCAGCCAGCGCTGGATCAGGGCGAAGCTGGGCCGCGTGGCCAGGAAGGTCGCGATGGTCCCGGCGGCCAGGCAGATGCTGGCGTTGACGCTCAGGCTGACGGCGATCTGGGTCAGGCCCAGGACCAGCGACTGGGTGAACACCCCGCCGTGCTCGGGCTTGATGAACTGCGGCAGCAGCGACAGGTACAGCATCGCCGCCTTGGGGTTCAGGATGTTGGTGACGAAGCCCATGGTGATCAGCTTGGCGGGGCTGTCCTTGGGCAGTTCGCGCACCTGGAACGGCGAGGCGCCGCCCGGCTTGATCGCCTGCCAGGCCAGCCAGGCCAGATACAGCGCGCCGCCGAAGCGCAGGATGTCGTAGGCGATCGGCGCGGCCATCAAGAGCGCGGTGATGCCCAGCGCCGCGCACAGCAGATAGACCACGAAGCCCGCCGCCGTGCCGATCAGCGACACGATCCCGGCCCAACGGCCCTGGCAGATCGAGCGGCTGACCAGATAGAGCATGTTCGGCCCAGGGGTCAGAGCCATGCCCAGGCACACCAGCGCGAAGGCGATCCAGGTCTTGGCGTCGGGCATGGGCGGACTCCGTTGCGAACGGCCCCGCTCTAGCACGTCGCGCGCTGTTCGGGGGCGGTCCACGCTCAAAGCGTCACTTTTCCGCCACATCCGCCGCAATTGAGAACGATTATCATTGCGACTGCCTTGCAGGATCGATAAGAACGCCTCGCAATTTCAAGACGGGCCCTTCCTCCCGGGCCCATCGGGGATCAAGGACGATCATGCGTAATCCGAACTCCGCCGGCGTTGTGAGCCGGCCTCGTCGCGCCTTGGGCGTCGCCGCCGTCGCCGGTCTGGCCGGCCTGGGCCTGGCGCACGCCGCCGCCGCCGCCGCTGAAGCCGACGCCGCCGCGCCGATCGCGACCGCCGCTTCCGCAGCCGCCCCGACCGCCGCTGATGACAAGACCGAGGTCTCGACCGTCAAGATCGACGCCCGCCGCGTCGCCGATCCCTCGTCGAGCAAGTTCACCGCTCCGCTGGTCGATACGCCCAAGTCGGTGACGGTCATCACGTCCAAGATCATCGAGCAGACCGCCGCCACCTCGCTGACGGACATCCTGCGCACTTCGCCGGGCATCACCTTCGGCGCCGGGGAGGGAGGTCAGCCTTTGGCTGACCGGCCGTTCATCCGCGGCGCCAGCTCGGCCAACAACATCTTCGTCGACGGCGTCCGCGACAGCGGCGGCCAGACCCGCGAGATCTTCAACCTCGAGCAGGTCGAGGTCGTGAAGGGCCCCGACAGCGCCTATAGCGGCCGGGGTTCGGGCGGCGGCAGCATCAACCTGTCGTCCAAGTCTCCGAAGGCCGACAGCTTCGCGCGCGGTTCGGTCGGCGTCGGCACCGACGCCTATGTCCGCGCCACGGCCGACCTCAACTACGCGATCAACGACAGCGTCGCGGTGCGCCTGAACGTGCTGGGCGCGCAGGGCAACACCCCGGGCCGCAAGGCCGTGGACTTCGACCGCTGGGGCATTGCGCCCTCGCTGGCCATCGGCCTGAACGGCGACACCCAGATCACGGTGGCCTACTACCACCTCGACACCAACCAGATGCCCGACTACGGCATCCCGCTGCTGACCAAGACCACCGAGCCGCGCACGGCCTCGGGCATCCTGAACGTCGACCGTCGCAGCTTCTACGGCATCAAGAGCCGCGACTTCCAGAAGACCAAGTCGGACATCGCCACCTTCGCCATCGACCACAAGATCGATGACGACCTGAATGTCCGCCAGGTGGTCCGCTACTCCAAGAGCGTCAACGACTACCTGGTCACCAACCCCGGCGACGGCGGCGCGGCCCAGTTCGTCCAGGGCCAGTGGTGGATGAAGCGCGGCACCAAGAGCCGCTGGAACCCGACCGAGACGGTCGCCGCGGTCACCGACCTGCACGGCAAGAAGACCTTCGCGGGCCTGCAGCACAGCTTCGACATCGGCATCGAGCTGAGCCGCGAGGAAAACCAGAACGCCAGCTACCTGCCTTACGGCACGACGACCTCGGCCTGCCCGACCGGCTTCACGATCGCCGCGGCGACCCTGACCAGCGTCGGCGGCGGCGACTGCACGCTCGTCTACAAGCCCAACGCCGACGACGTCTGGGTCGGCACCCTGAACAAGGGCCCGGTGACGCGCAACCTGACCAAGACCGCCGCCATCTACGGCTTCGACACCATCAAGTTCGGCGAGAAGGTCTCGCTGAACCTGGGCCTGCGCCACGACAGCTACGAGAGCAGCGGCGTCGACGCCTCGGCGACCAGCGCCAACGGCGTGGTCACCGGCGTGACCTACGTGCCGCGCGGCGGCAAGTGGGACTTCACCAACTACCAAGTCGGCCTGGTCTACAAGCCGACGGCCAGCTCCAGCATCTACGCCTCGTACGGCACGTCCTCGACGCCTCCGGGCATCTCGGGCGGCGACCAGAACAGCAACACCACCACGGGCACGGGCAACCTGGCCACGGTGCAGCTGGAGCCGGAGGACAGCACCAGCTACGAGCTGGGCGCCAAGGCCAACGTCTTCCACGACACGCTGGCGCTCTCGACGGCGATCTTCAAGACCACCCGCAAGAACGCCCAGATCCAGATCGACGCCAACACCTACGCCCAGGTCGGCGAGGTCGAGGTGAAGGGCTTCGAGCTCGGCTTCTCGGGCAATGTCACCCCGAAGTGGCAGGTGTTCGGCGGCTACACCTACATGGACAGCGAGCTGATCCGCGGCGCCTATACCGGCGTCAACCAGGGCGACCCGCTGGCCAACACGCCCAAGCACACCTTCTCGACCTTCACGACCTACAAGATCACCCGCCAGATCGCCTTGGGCGGCGGCGCCTACTACGTGTCGACCAGCTTCGGCGGCAACCAGGGCGGCGCCGGCGGCGGCGCCAACCGCGTCTATGCGCCGTCCTATACGCGCTATGACGCCTTCGCCTCGTGGACCATCAGCCCGAAGCTGGACCTGCAGCTGAACGTCCAGAACCTGACGGATGAACGCTACATTGCCCGCACCAACGGCGTGCACCACGCCGATCCGGCGCCTGGCCGCCAGGCGATCCTGACCTTCAACGTGAAGTACTAGTCCTCCCCGACTACCGGACTTCACGTTCCGCGCCCCGTCCGGCTACCCCATGGCCGGGCGGGGCGCTTTACGTTTGGGGCTGATCCGGATCAAAGAAGATGCGACACGCCGTGCTAGGAACGAGTCGCAATAAGGACGCGCCCGATGATGCTGCAAATCCCAGAGGTGCTGACCAAGGCCCAGGTCGCCGAGTGCCGGGCGATCCTGGACGCCGGCCCGTGGGTCGACGGCAACCTGACCTCGGGCTTCCAGGCCGCGCGGGCCAAGACCAACGAGCAGCTGCCGCAGGACAGCGATGCGGCCCGCACCGTCGGCGACGCGATCCTCCGCGCCCTGGACGCCAATCCGCTGTTCGTCTCGGCCGCCCTGCCGGAGTTCATCCTGCCGCCGATGTTCAACCGCTATGGCGAGGGCATGGGCTTCAAGGACCATGTCGACAACGCCATCCGCCGCGATCCGGTCAGCGGCCGTCGCCTGCGCACCGATCTGTCGGCCACGCTCTTCCTGGAGGAGCCGGAGAACTATGACGGTGGCGAGCTGGTGGTGAACGACCTCTATGGCGACCACGTCGTCAAGCTGTCGGCGGGGGACATGATCCTCTATCCCAGCTCCAGCCTGCACCACGTCACGCCGGTGACCCGCGGCCGCCGCACCGCCAGCTTCTTCTGGATTCAGAGCCTGATCCGCGACGACGCCAAGCGCACGATGCTGCTGGAGATGGACGTCGCCATCCAGCGCCTGGCCCGCAAGGTCGAGGCCGACGACGAGGGCGTCCTGTCGTTGACCGGCGTCTATCACAACCTGCTGCGCCAATGGGCTGAGGTCTGAAAATAACGTGCTTAATGAGCACGTTCGTGGAACATCGGTCGGCTTTGCGAACCATAAGTTTACGGTTGCGTTCCACGATCCGCCCAACTTGGCGGAGACCTGATGTCACAGGGGCGAGATAACGCAGGGGCCGATCGCGCGCCCTCGCCGTTTGGCGAGGCGGAAGCCGCGCGTTGGCTCTTCGACAACGCCAATGACCTCTTCACCGTGGTCTCGCCCGAGGGCCGCTTCGTCAGCGTCAACGGCGCCTGGACCACCCTGACGGGCTGGACCGCCGAGGAGCTGATCGGCCAGCCGACCTTGAAATTCTGCCATCCCGACAGCCAGGACGCCCTGATCGACAGCGGCCGGTGCATGCGGGAGTCCGGTTCGGTCGTCAACGAACTGCGGATCCGCTGCAAGGACGGTCGCACCGTGTGGGTGCAGGGCCGTTCGCGCCTGGGTCCAAACGGCGAAATGATCGGGCTGATGCACGACATCTCGGCCGAGGTAGCGACGCGGGCCGAGCTGGAATCGGCCCGACGCACCCGCGAGATCCTGGCCGAGGAAGCCGGCATCGGCATCTGGAGCTACGAGCCGGAAGGCGAGCGCATCGACTGGTCGCCGGACGTGCTGGCGCTGCTGGGCCTGTCGCCGGCCGACGTGTCGACGGCCGAACGGTTCCTGGCCCGCCTGCCCGACGACCAGCGCGAGCCGGTGCACGAGGCCTTCCGCCGCGCCACCCGCACGGGCGAGGGCGGGGCGGTCGAGTTCAGGCTGCGCGGCGACGACGGTCGCTGGCACACCTTCCGCAGCACCTATCGCGCCGGCGAGCGGCGCGGCCATCTGTTCGCCCTGAAGGGCATCACCCAGAACATCACCGACGTCGCCCGCAGCCGCGACAAGGCCATCTGGAGCGAGCGCCGGGCCCGCCGCCTGGTCGAGGACGCCCCGTTCGCGGTGGCGGTCTACGACGTGGACATGCGCCTGCGCCTGGTCAGCCCGCGCTTCCTGGAGATCTTCCGTTCGACCGAGGCCCAGGTCATCGGCAAGACCCTGACCGAGCTGACCAATGGCGGCCGTCGTCGCTTCGTGGCGGGGGTCACCCGGGCTCTTTCCGGAGAGGTCGTCGCCCGCCGCGAGGACCGCCTGTTCGACGCCGAGGGCGTGGAGCGCGCCTTCCGCTGGGAGGCCCGGCCCTGGCTGGACGGGACCGGTGAGATCGTCGGCGTCATCACCTATATGGACGACGTCACCGCCTTGACGGCGGCGCGGCGCGAGGCGCGGATCAACGCCCGCCGGCTGAAGGTCGCCCTGGGCGCGGCGCGGGCCGCCGTCTACGAGATTGACCACGAGGCCGAGACCTTCTGGGGCTCGCCCGAGTTCCACCGCATGATGGGCCGCCGGGTCGTCTATGACGACGTGCGCCAGGCCATCTGGCCGATGGTCCATCCCGAGGACCGCGCCCGGGTCTATGAGGGCGCCGTCGAATGGTGGCGCGCCGGCCTTGGCGGGACCCAGGAATACGACGTCCGCCTGATCTCGCCGCAAGGCGAGGCGCGCTGGGCCCGGATTTTCCACGACGTCCGCCGCAACACCCAGGGCATCGCCCGCAAGGCGGTCGGCCTGGTCCTCGACATCGACGAGAAGAAGAAGGCCGAGCTGGCCCTGATGGCCGCCGAGCGCGCCGCTCAGGCCGCCAACGAGGCCAAGGCCCAGTTCCTGGCCAACATGTCCCACGAGATCCGCACGCCGATGAACGGGGTGCTGGGGGTCATGCACGTGCTCAAGCGCGAGCTGCCCGCCGGCGACAGCGCCGACCTTCTGGGAGAGGCCCTGGCCGCTGGCCAGATGCTGTCGACCCTGCTGGACGACGTGATCGACATCTCCCGCATCGAGGCCGGGCGCCTGGACCTGAACCGCGAGCCGGTCGATCCGCGCGAGCTGGTCCGGGGCGTGGCCCGCCTGCTGGCCGGCCAGGCCTCGCACAAGGGACTGCGGCTGGAACTGGACCTGGCCGACGACCTGGGCTGGATCGAGACCGACCCGACCCGCGTGCGCCAGGCGCTGTTCAACCTGATCGGCAACGCCGTGAAGTTCACCCTGAAGGGCTCGGTGACTGTCCGGGGCCGCAAGGTCATGACGGCGGACGGTCCGCGTCTGGTCTTCGACGTGATCGACACCGGCATCGGCGTGCCGCTGGAGGCCCAGACCAGCCTGTTCGAGCGCTTCCAGCAGGCCGACGCCAGCACCACCCGCCGCTTCGGCGGCTCGGGCCTGGGTCTGGCCATCACCCGCAAGCTGGCCCAGATGCTGGGCGGCGAGGTGTCGTTCCGCTCGACGCCGGGCGAGGGCTCGACCTTCACCCTGACCATCGCCGCCCCGCCGGCGGTGGCCCCCAGCGTGGCCGAGCCTGACGGCGATGACCTGTTGGACGGTCTGAAGATCCTGGTGGTCGAGGACAATCCGACCAACCAGCTGGTCGCCCGCCGGATCCTGGAGCAGCTCGGAGCCAGCGTCAGCGTCGCCGACGACGGCGCGGCCGGCGTCGAGGCCGCGCGCGACGGGGCCTTCGACCTGATCTTGATGGACGTGCAGATGCCGGGCATGGAC
This sequence comes from Caulobacter sp. GW821-FHT10E02, assembly GCF_059415225.1. Taxonomy (NCBI): domain Bacteria; kingdom Pseudomonadati; phylum Pseudomonadota; class Alphaproteobacteria; order Caulobacterales; family Caulobacteraceae; genus Caulobacter; species Caulobacter sp. GW821-FHT10E02. The sequence goes on along the minus strand of NZ_JBWKMV010000002.1, from coordinate 788,845 downwards.
GGGCTGGAAGCCGCCCGCCGCATCCGCGCCCTGCCGGGGCCGGAAGCCCGCGCGCCGATCATCGCTTTGACCGCCAACGTCATGGCCCACCAGCGCGCGTCCTATCGCGCCGCCGGCATGGACGGGGTGGCCGCCAAGCCGATCTCGCCCGCCGCCCTGGTCGCCGAGATTGTCCGCTTGTCGCAAGGCTCGGCCGAGCGCGAGGGCGCCGTCGCCTAACCCCGTTCCCCCAAGGCCTGAACCACGCTAAGCAGGGCTAAAATACGGGGGGAACAAAGATGGCCGAAGCCGGTCAGGAACGCGCCTCGATGCGCACGGTGGTGGCGGCCTCGTCGGCCGGCACGGCTTTCGAATGGTATGACTTCTTCATCTTCGGCAGCCTGACCCAGGTCATCTCCAAGACCTTCTTCGCCGGCCTCAACGACACCGCCGGCTATATCGCCGCCCTGGCTTTGTTCGGCGTCGGCTTCGCGTTCCGGCCGCTGGGCGCGCTGGTGTTCGGCAAGATCGGCGACCAAGCCGGCCGCAAGGGCGCGTTCCTGGCCACGGTGCTGCTGATGGGCGGCGCGACCTTCGCCATCGCCTTCCTGCCGACCTATCAGCAAGCCGGCATCATCTCGCCGATCCTCTTGATCCTGATGCGCTGCGTGCAGGGCTTCGCCTTGGGCGGCGAATATGGCGGGGCGGCGATCTATGTCGCCGAGCACTCGCCCAAGAACCAGCGCGGCTGGTCGACCTCGTGGGTGCAGAGTTCCGCCGCCTTCGGCCTGTTCGGCGCGCTGCTGGTGATCATGGCCACCCGCGCCACGGTCGGCACGGAAGCTTTCGACGCCTGGGGCTGGCGCGTCCCGTTCGCCGTCTCGATCGGCCTCTTGGGCATCTCGGTCTGGATGCGGATGAAGCTGACCGAAAGCCCCGCCTTCACCGCCATGAAGGAAGAGGGCCAGGCCTCCAAGGCGCCCTATGCCGAGGCGTTCGGCCAGTGGAAGAACATGAAGCTGGTCATCCTGGCCTTCCTGTCGATGATGTGCGCCCAGGGCGGGGTCTGGTACACGACCTTCTTCTATTCCCAGACCTTCATGGAGAAGTTCCTGAAGGTCGACGCCGTCACCATCAACGGCGTGATGATGACCGCCACGGCGATCAGCGCGGTGTTCTACGTCGTGTTCGGCTGGCTGTCGGACAAGATCGGCCGCAAGCCGGTGATGCTGGGCGGCATGACTTTGGCCCTGCTGTTCTACTTCCCCGGCTTCCACTTGCTGGAAAAGGCCGCCAACCCGGCTCTGGCCGAGGCGACCGCCAAGTCACCGGTGGTGGTCGTGGCCGATCCCAAGGACTGCTCGCTGCAGTTCGACCCGGTCGGCAAGACCGCCTTCGTCACCTCGTGCGACATCATCAAGAGCGCCCTGGCCAACGCCGGGGTCTCCTACGCCAACGAGAAGGCTCCGGCCGGTTCGGTGGCGGTGATGAAGATCGGCGGCGCCGAGATCGTCTCCAAGAGCGCCAAAGGCCTTCCCAAGGCCGAGGTGAAGGCGGTGAAGACCGGCGTCGAAACGCAGATCAAGGCCGCCCTGGTCAAGGCCGGCTATCCGGCCAAGGCCGATCCCGCGCGGATGAACAAGCCGCTGATGCTGGCCGTGCTGTTCGTGTTCGTGCTCGGGGCCACGGCCCTGTTCGGCCCGCTGGCGGCCTGCCTGGTCGAGCTCTTCCCGACGCGGGTGCGCTACACGGCCCTGTCGCTGCCCTATCACATCGGCACCGGCTGGGTCGGCGGCTTCGTGCCGTTCTTCGCCTTCGCCATCGTGACGGCGGTCGGCAACATCTATGCTGGCCTCTGGTATCCGATCGCCTTCACCCTGATCAGCGTGCTGACCACGGCCTTCCTGCTGCCGGAGACCAAGGAGCGGCCGCTGGACTAGGCGGTCGCCGCCGGCAGAACTTCGACCGCGACGCCGGCCTGGGTCAGGGCGTGGACCATGGCCGGGTCGATGGCATGGGTGATCAGTCGGACGATCTGGCGGCCTTCGCGGGCCAACTGCACCAGGTGCTCGGCGTCGGCCCTTGAGGGATCGAGCCGGTCGACGTCGCGGCGGGCCATCTTGACGATCTCCGGGTCGGCGTCGCCGTCCAGGACCAGCACGTCGGCCGCGCCCAGGGCCCGGCTGGCGCGCAGGGTCAGGAGGTCGGCGGGACCCTTGCCGGCGATGAAGCGCACGAAGCCCTTGCGGGCTGAGCCCTTGGCCAGGGCTTCGCGGAAGAGCTGGCCGGCGCGGTCCATGTCGCCGTCGCGGGCGGCCTGGGCGGCCTCGCCCAGCACCGCGTCGCGCAGGAAGGCCCGGCGTTCGTGCAGAGCAGGCAGCGCGCCGCGCACCTCGCCCTGGAACTTCTGCAGCAGGGCGGCGACCCGGCCGGTGCCTTCCGGCACCTGGGCCTCGATGTCATTGCGCAGCATGGTGGCCAGCACCGGGGCCGAGCCGCCGGTGCCCACGGCCGCCACCACCTCGCCGCGGTCGATCACGGCCGGGGTGTTGAAGTCGCAGAGCGCGGGCCGGTCGACGACATTGACTAGCACCCGCGCCGCCCGCGCCGCGCCGGCGGCCGCCTGGATGAACACCTCGTCCTGGCTGGCGATGAAGGCCAGGATCGCGCCGGTATAGGAACCGGGCAGATAGGCGTCGTGACCTTCCAGCCGGATGATCGTGGCCGGCGAGCCCTCGAACAGGCGCGCCTTGGCGTCGGCGGCGTCGCCGGTTCCAGCGATCACCACCTTGCGGCCGGCCAGGGGGAAGTATGCGGGAAAGGAATCCAACGCGAAGTCCTCGAAACTATTGAGAGCGGCAGTCAGCGTACGGACCGCCGGGGAAACCCTTGAGCATGGCGTCGGCGCCCTTGCTCCAGAGCTCGGCGTCGCCGGCCGTGTAGCGCGCGCCGGAGGCCGAGCGGGCCAGCTTCAGGGTCTTGCTGACGCCGCCGGCGGTGACCACCACCTTCTTGCCGTGCAGGGCGTAGGCCGAGGTGAAGCGCTTGCCGGCCTTGCAGCCGTAGCGGATCGGCGCGTCGGTCGAGTCCATCGGGGCCACGGTGGCGCAGCCGGCCAGGACGACGGCCAGAACGGCGAGGGGAACAAGAACGCGGCGCAAGAGGAACCCTCCGTTCGGTGCGAGCGCGAGCATAGCGGGTTTCGAAGACGGCGCCCGCCCGCCTTCGCACCTGCGGAAGCGTTTTTACATTGCTGGACGTTCCCAAGAGACTGAACGGTGTTAGGTTTCCGGCAGCGCAGGAGATATCGACGCATGGCCGTGACCCTCGACATCAATGGCAAGCCGACCTCGATCCAGGCCTCGCCCGACACGCCGCTCCTGTGGGTGCTGCGCGACGAGCTAGGCATGACCGGCACGAAGTTCGGTTGCGGCATGGCCCAGTGCGGGGCCTGCACCGTGCATCTGGACGGCCAGCCGATCCGCTCGTGCGTGACGCCGATCGAGGCGGTCGGGACGGCCAAGATCACCACCATCGAGGGCCTGGGCGGCCAGCATCCGGTGCAACAGGCCTGGGTCCGGCATGACGTGCCGCAGTGCGGCTACTGCCAGTCGGGCCAGATCATGTCGGCCTGCGCGCTGCTGGCCCAGAAGCCCAAGCCCTCCGACGAGGACATCGACAACGCCATGGCCGGGAACATCTGCCGCTGCGGCGCCTATCAGCGCATCCGCGCGGCGATCAAGGACGCGGCCGACTTCGGCCCGCCCACCGGCGAGAAGCACGCGGACATCGACGAGGCCATCGTCGCTGGCTCTGGCGCCACCAACCGTGGAGCCGGCCGATGAACGCCCCCTTCAAGCCCGTCCCGACCCGCCGCGACGTCGTCGTCGCCTCGGCCCTGGTCGGCGGCACGCTGCTGGTCGGCTGCTCGCCCGCCGACATCATGAGCGCCGGCTCCAAGGTCGAGGTCGGCGCCTTTGGGCCCTTCATCAAGATCGCGCCCGACGGCGTGGTGACGGTGATCTCCAAGCACGTCGAGTTCGGCCAGGGCAACCACGCCGGCCTCGCGGCCATCGTCGCCGAGGAGCTGGACGCGGACTGGACCAAGGTCCAGGTCGAGCAGGCCCCGGCCAACGCCAAACTGTACGCTAACGGCGCCCTGGGCGCGCAGCTGACCGGCGGCTCGTCGGCGATCTCCAACTCGTGGGACCAGCTGCGCAAGGCCGGGGCCGGCGCGCGGGCCATGTTCGTCCAGGCCGCCGCCAACAAATGGAACGTCGCGGTCGGCGAGATCACGGTCAAGGACAGCGTCGTCACCCACACCTCGGGCAAGACCGCCGGCTTCGGCGAGCTGCTGGCCGACGCCGCCAAGGTCCCCGCCCCGACCGACGTCAAGCTGAAGGACCCCAAGACCTTCACCCTGATCGGCACCGACCGGGTGCGCCGCAAGGACGCCCAGATCAAGAGCGACGGCACCGCCCGCTACACCCAGGACGTCCGCCTGCCCGACATGCTGGTCGCGGTGGTCGCCCACGGCCCGCGCTTCGGGGCCAAGGTGAAGAGCTTCGACGCCGCCGAGGCCAAGAAGGTCGTCGGCGTGGTCGACGTCTACGAGATCCCGACCGGCGTGGCGGTGGTGGCGCAGAGCACCTACGCCGCCCGCATGGGCCGCGAGGCGCTGAAGGTCGAGTGGGACGAGGACAAGGCCGAGAAGCGTGGTTCGGCCGCCATCGCCCAGCTGTTCCACGATGTCGCCAGCGGCAAGAACACCGACACCAAGTGGGAAGGCTTCGACGTGCGCGGCGACGCCTCGGCGCTGGCTTCGGCCAAAGGCGCCAGCGTCTTCGAGACGACCTACGAGTTCCCGTACTTGGCCCACGCCACCATGGAGCCGATGAACTGCGTCGCGGCCGTGGACGGCAGCAAGGTCAAGCTGACCTTCGGCTCGCAGGGCCAGACCCTGGACCAGTTGGCCGCCGCCAAGATCGTCGGCTGCCTGCCAGGCTCGGTCGAGATCGAGACCCTGTTCGCCGGCGGCTCGTTCGGCCGTCGCGCCAACTTCCAGTCCGACTACGTGGCCGAGTGCGTCCACATCGCCAAGAAGGTCGGCAAGGGCCGGCCGGTGAAGCTGGTCTGGACTCGTGAGGACGACATGCGGGCCGGCTATTTCCGGCCGCTGACCGTCCACGCCGTGAAGGTGCAGCTGGACAAGGACGGCTATCCCGCCGCCTGGCGCCATCGGATCGTCAGCCAGTCGATCATGAAGGGCTCGCCGATGGGCGGCAAAGGCCCCGACCAGACCGCGATCGAGGGCACGGCCGGCTCGCCGTATCTTAAGGCCACGCCGATCGTCGACGCCCAGGTGGCGCTGCCCGACGTTGGGGTGCCGGTGCTGTGGTGGCGCTCGGTCGGCGCGACCCACACCGCCTTCGTCATGGAGCACACCATCGACCAGCTGGCCGCCAAGGCCGGCAAGGACCCGATCGAATATCGCCGGGCGCTCTACACGAAAGCCGGGGCCGACCGGCACCTGGCCGCGCTGAACCTGGCGCTCGAGAAGGCCTCGGCCCCGACGGTCGGCTGGACGCGCGGCGTAGCGGTGCACGAGAGCTTCGGCTCGGTCGTCGCCCAGGTCGCCGAGGTCAAGGTCGAGAACGGGACCCCGCGCGTCGGCCGGGTGGTCACCGCCATCGACTGCGGCGTCGCCGTCTCGCCCGACCAGATCGCGGCGCAGATGGAAGGCGGCACCTGCTACGGCCTGTCGGGCTTCCTGTTCGGCGAGGTCACGCTCACCGACGGCCAGGTCGATCAGAGCAATTTCGACACCTACCGCGTGCTGCGGATCAACGAGGCGCCGACGGTCGAGACCAACATCGTCCCCTCCGGCAATCCGCCCAGCGGGGTCGGCGAGCCCGGCACGCCGGTGATCGGCCCGGCCGTGGCTAACGCCCTGTTCGCCCTGAACAAGACCGCGACCACGCGCCTGCCGTTCGTTCGATCTGGAACCTGATTTGGCACAATTACCCGTTCTGCTCGGTAGACGGGAACAATTGGGCCGCCCATCTTGGGCGCATGGTTCAGAGCGTCAGTACCGCGTTTGAAAAGCTGACCCCGCGCGAGCGGGAGATCCTGCGGCTGATCGCGGCGCATCTCCAGTCCAAGGAGATCGCCCGGGCGCTTAACCTGTCGCCCAAGACCGTCGAGATGCACGTGCTCAGCGCCCGCCGGCGCCTGTCGGGCATGAGCCGCCGCGACGCGGCCCTGGCCTTCGTGGCCTGGGAGGGCGGCGACCCCGGTAACGACTACCGTAGGCAGCCAGACTCTCTGGCAGCGCTTACCGACCTGCCGCCTTCTGATCGCAAGATCGGAAGCGACGATGAACGAGCACAGCCCGACCCATACCGCCCCTTCCACGAGCCCGAACGGCTTCGTGACCAGCTGGGGTTCGCTGGAGGACTGCCTGACCTTGCTGGCGGGGACGCCGGAGCGCGGCGCCCTGGTGCCGGAGACGGTGTCGGCCCTGCGCAAGGCCCAGGCGACTGGCGAGCCGTCCTCGCGGACCTTGTTGAGGGTCCTGGCGGCGACGGCGTTCCTGGCGGACGACCGGCCGCTCAGCGGCGGGACTGGCGCCATGAGTTGACCAACGCCCAGTGGCTCGGCCTGATCCTGGTGGTGACGGCCGTGACCGCGGTGCTGCTGGCGGTGACCACCATCGGCCTGCACCACTTCATCAAGGCGGTCGAACGGATCATGGCGCCGCACTACAGCTAGGCCCCGGTCCGCTCTTCTCTCCGAAATCCCAGCGTCCCCAACGTGCGGCCCGCGCCGCGCGACAGGATTTCCTTTGCATGAAACGGTCTAGCGCCAGATCATCGGCCCTCCGCGACCACGGGGCGTCGTGTTCTTCGAGATCAGCGTTTGTTCGAATATCTCGCGTCCGTCAGCTACGTCGTCATGTGGGTGATCTGCGGCGTGGCCTTCTGGGTGGGCGACCGTCCGCTGAAGGCGACGGCCATGGCCAGCATCTTCTTCTGGAGCATCACCCCGCTGGTCAGCCACTGGTGGCAGGGCTGGAACCTGCCGGTGATCGTCGTCGATCTGAATGCGACGCTGGTCATGACCTGGATCTCGCTGAGGTGGCGGCGGCTGTGGAGCACTGTGATGGTGGCGCTCAGCTTCCTGCAGGTGCTGACGCCGTTCGTGGCCTACCCGGCGCACTTCCATCGGTTCTACTGGCAGAGCGCCTACGCCGTGCTGGGCTACCTGCTGCTGGTGGTCATGGTCGTCGCCACCGCGCTGACCGTGCGCGCGCGAGGGCGCGGCCATGAAGGAGCACTTCGATCCTGACCTCGACGCGATCGCCGACGCCGAGGACTCCGCCGAGTTCAAGCGCAGCGTGGTCGGGCTCAGCCATGATCACCGCCAGATCCTTCGGGTGCTGTTGCCCAAGCTGGCGGCTCTGCAGGAGCGCGGCGACTCCGCCGCCGCCCTGCGGCTGATCGCCGAGATCAAGCGCATCGTCATCAGCGAGGACTCACCGCTACACTGATCTAACGGGCGAAGGTCGTCGCCGGGCCTCGGGGGAGAGCCCGGCCTCAGCGGCCTTCGATGGCGCGGGCGAGGTCCTCGGGTCGATCCACGTCGAGGTGGATCCCCGGGTCTTGCACAGGGATCCGCGCCAACCGGGCGCCCGCGCTTTCCAAGAGGGCGCGGGCGCCTTCGTCTCCGGACAGCGCCCGCAGCGCCGGCAGCCAGGTCGCGCCGAACAGCACCGGGTGGCCGCGACGGCCCAGATACAGGGGTGCGACGATGTCGTGCGGGGTTTCCAAGGCCCGGGCCAGAAGGGCGGGCGTCGTTGGATCGACGGCCGGCATGTCGCCCAGGAACACGAAGACGCCCGCCGTGTCCTCTGGAAGGGCCGAGGCGGCGGCTCGTAGCGAGGCGCCCATGCCCTCGTCAGCGTCCTCGACGGGGACCACCACGAGGCGCTCGGAAGCCTTCAACCGCTGCGCCGTGCTCTCGACCGCCGCGCGCACGGCGGGATCGGCGACCGCCACGAACACACGCCGGACCGGCGACAGGAAGGCCGTGCGCAAGGCGTGAGCGACCAGCGGCGCGCCATCCAGCAGGGCGAGCAGTTTTCCGCCGCCGAAGCGCACGCCACGGCCGGCCGCCAGCACGATGGCGTCTAACCCGTTCGTATCGCTTTGCGTCATGGGCTCCAGCGCCTATTCTTACAGGCAGACATGACGCCCTATGACGACAGTCCAGCGCAAGCGGTTCACACGCCGACCCAGTTGATCGACGGGTTTGGCCGCGCCGTGACCTATCTGCGCGTCTCGGTCACCGACCGCTGCGACCTGCGTTGTCTCTACTGCATGTCCGAGCACATGACCTTCCTGCCGAAGGCCGAGGTGCTGACCCTTGAGGAGCTGGACCGCCTGGCCTCAACCTTTGTCGGTCTGGGCGTGCGCAAGTTGCGCCTGACCGGCGGCGAGCCGCTGGTGCGCAAGGGCTTCATGGACCTTGTCGCTAGCCTCTCGCGCCATCTGCGCACGGGGGCGCTGGATGAGCTGACCCTGACGACCAACGGCACCCAGCTGGAGCGCTTCGCCGCCGACCTCGCCCGTCACGGCGTGCGGCGGATCAATGTCTCGCTGGATACCCTCAAGCCCGACCTCTTCCGCACCCTGACGCGGGGCGGCGACCTGGAGCGGGTCATCGCCGGGATCGACGCGGCCCTGGCGGCCGGGATCGCGGTCAAGATCAACGCCGTGGCCCTGAAGGCCGACAACGCGGCCGAACTGCCGGACCTGATCCAGTGGGCCCACGCGCGCGGCTGCGACATGACCCTGATCGAGACCATGCCGATGGGCGAGGTCGACCAGGATCGCACCGACCAGTATCTGTCGCTGCAGGACGTCCGCCGCGATCTCTCCGCGTTCTGGACGCTGGAGGACATCCACCACGCCACCGGCGGCCCGGCCCGCTATGTGCGGGTGGCCGAGACCGGCGGGCGGCTGGGGCTGATCACTCCGCTCAGCAACCATTTCTGCGACACCTGCAACCGAGTGCGGCTGACCTGCACCGGCACCCTGCACACGTGCCTGGGCCGCGACGACGCCAGCGATCTGCGGGCGGTGATGCGCGGCGGGGCGACAGATGCGGAGCTGCGCGCGGCCATCTTCGCGGCGATCGGGTCCAAACCGAAGGGCCACGACTTCCAGATCGCCCGCCCGGCCGTGGCGCGGCACATGTCCACGACGGGCGGCTAGGCGATGGCGCGGGTGCTGCTGTTCGGACGCCTGGCCGACCAGGCCGGCTGGCGCGACCGCATGGTCGAGGCCGGGGATCTGGCGACGCTGCGGGACATCCTGTCGGCCGAACTTGGCGACGCTCTGACCGGTCCCGGCGTCCAGGTCGCTATCGACAAGACCATTGTGCGCGGCGAGGCGTCCCTGACCGCCGCGACCGAGGTCGCCTTCCTGCCGCCGATGAGCGGCGGATGATCGTCACCCTCACCGACCAGCCGTTCGAGCCCGGCGCGCTCGTCACCGCCTTTTGCGCCGATCGCCAGGAGACCGGCGCGGTCGCCACCTTCGTCGGCCTAGCCCGTGCGGAGCAGGGCGCTGCGGCGGCGCTGGAGCTGGAGGCCTATCCCGGCTTCACCGACACCGCGATCGGTGAGATCGCCCAGACGGCGATCGAACGGTTCAAGCTTCACGACGTCCATATCGTCCATCGTACGGGCCGCATCGGCCCTGGCGAGGCCATCGTCTTCGTCGCCACCGCCGCCGGCCATCGCCGCGAGGCCTTCGAGGCCTGCGACTTCCTGATGGACTACCTCAAGAGCCGGGCGCCCTTCTGGAAGAAGGAACACGGCCCGGACGGCGCGCGCTGGATCGAGCCGACGGACCGCGATAGGACCGACGCGCAACGCTGGGATTGAATGGAGAGCGGAATGACCGAAGCGCTGAAGCCGGGCGGCGGGATCAAGCCGGACCTTCCGTTCAAGCCGGTCCGCGTGGCCGTGCTGACCATCTCCGACACCCGCGACGAGGAGAGCGACACCTCGGGCCAGATCCTGGTCGATCGCGTCAAGGCCGCCGGCCATGAGCTGGGCGGCCGGGCGGTGGTCCGCGACGACGTCGAGCAGATCCGCCAGCAGGTCCGCGACTGGATCGCCGACAAGGCCGTCGACGCCATCGTCACCACCGGCGGCACCGGCCTGACCGGCCGCGACGTCACCCCTCAGGCGCTGGAGCCTTTGTTCGACAAGAAGATCGACGGCTTCTCGGTGATCTTCCACCTGGTGTCCTACGCCTCGGTGGGCCTCTCGACCCTGCAGTCGCGGGCCACGGCCGGGCTGATCGACGGCGTCTTCGTGTTCTGCCTGCCGGGCAGCAACGGCGCGGTGCGCGACGGCTGGGACAAGGTCATCTCCGCCCAGCTCGACAGCCGCCACAAGCCCTGCAACATGGTCGAGCTGATGCCGAGGCTGCTGGAGCAGTGAGCAAGCTCACCCATATCGACGACCAGGGGCGAGCCCGGATGGTCGACGTCTCCGACAAGCCGGCGACGGCCCGCGAGGCGGTGGCCACGGGCTTCGTGCGGATGAGCGCCGAGACCCTGGCCCTGGCGGTGTCGGGCTCGGGCCGCAAGGGCGATGTCCGCGCCGTGGCCGAACTGGCCGGGGTGATGGCGGCCAAGAAGACCTCGGACCTGATCCCGCTGTGCCATCCGTTGGCGCTGTCGAAGGTGGTGGTCGAGGTCGAGCCTCGTGAAGGCGGGCTGTCGGTCACCGCGCGGGTCAAGACCACGGGCCCGACGGGCGTCGAGATGGAGGCTTTGACCGCCGTCTCGGTGGCCTGCCTGACGATCTACGACATGCTGAAAGCCGCCGAGAAGGGCATGGTCATCGAGGCCGTGCGGCTTCTGGAGAAGACCGGCGGGAAGTCGGGAGACTGGACGGCGGCCTAAGCCGCCCGCCGCTGCCCTGCTTCGCCCGCGATCCGCAGTTCACCCATCCGCTGGGCCAGGCGCGTGGCTTCCTGCGCCAGCGCGTGGCTGGCCGCCGTGGTCTCCTCAACCATCGCCGCGTTGCGCTGGGTGACCTGGTCCATCTGGTTCATGGTCGTGTTGACCTCGGCCAGGCCGCGGGCCTGTTCCTGGGTCGAGGCGGCCATTTCGCCGACCAGGCCGTCGATCTGGTCGACTTCGTCGGCGATGGCGCGCAGGGCCTCGCCGGCCTTGCCGACATACTGCACGCCCTGGCCGACCTCGGCCGTGCTGGCGCTAATGAGCGTCTTGATCTCGCGGGCCGCGTCGGCCGAGCGCTGGGCGAGGGCTCGCACCTCTTGAGCGACCACCGCGAAACCACGACCCGCTTCACCAGCGCGCGCCGCTTCCACGCCGGCGTTCAGGGCCAGCAGGTTGGTCTGGAAGGCGATTTCGTCGATCACCCCGATGATCTGGCCGATCTGGGCCGAGGACTTCTCGATGGCGCCCATGGCCTCGACGGCCTGGGTGACGATCGAGCCGGAGGCGTCGGCGGCGGTACGGGCGCGCTCGACCACCTTGCGGGCGCGGCTGGCGCCCTCGGCGGTCAGGCGCACGGTGCTGGTGATCTCGTCGAGGGCCGCGACCGCTTCTTCCAGGCTGGCGGCCTGGCGCTCGGTGCGGCCCGACAGGTCGTCGGCGGCGGCGGTGATCTCGGCGGTGCCGCCGTGGATCGCCTTCACGGCGCCCAGCGAGGCGGCGATGACGCCCGACAGCTTCTCGACGGCGACGTTGAAGTCGATGCGCAGCTTCTCATAGCCGGCCGGGAACGGACGCTCGAGACGCTGGGACAGGTCGCCCTCGGACATGGCCTTCAGGGCGGCGGCCAGGCTTTCGACCACGGCCTTCTGGGTGGCTTCGGCCTCGTCACGGCGCTGTTCGGCCTGGGCGCGCTCGATCTCCAGGGCGTCGCGGACGTCGGCGGCCTCCAGCTCCTTGCGGCGGGCCTCGACGGTGTCGTGGAAGGTCTGCAGGGCGTCGGTCATCTGGCCGATCTCGTCCTGGCTGCGGGTCTTGGGCAGCACGACCGACAGGTCGCCGGCCGACAGGCGGCGCAGGGCGCTGGTGATCTGCACCAGCGGCGTGACCAGGCCCTTCTGGGCGGCGATCATCAGCACGGCGGCGAAGGCGGCGGCGACCAGCAGCAGGGCGCCCATGACGACCTGGCCCAGCAGGCTCATGGCCTTGGCGGCCTTGGCGTCGCGGGTGGCGGCGGCCTCGATCTTGGTCGAGGCGTCTTCCATCTTGGTCTCGAGCGCGGAGAACTGCGTGGCGAAGCCGGGCAGCTTGGCACGCGCGCCGGCGGAATCCGTGTCAGCCGAGCCGACGATCTCGCCGGCCGAAGCGATATAGGTCGCCAGCGGAGCCTCGACGTCGGCCAGGGCGGCCTTCACGGCCGGGTCCTCAGCCAACTGGTTGCTGGTGGCGATGTCGGTCTTGAAGGCCTGGGTGTGCTCGGCCAGATCGGCCCGCACGGCCTTGAGGTCGACGCCCAGAGCCGGGTCGGACGACATGATCCCGCCCATGACGTCGGCGCGCAGGGCGTCGTGCATCATGTCGGCGTGCATGTGCAGGCGCAGGATCTTGGCGGAGGTCTCCGAGCGGGTGAGGGCGGAGTCGAGGCTCATCGCCACCCACAGGCCCGTGCCGGCGGTGGCCGCGCATAGAAGCGCCGCGCCGGCGGCGGCTCCCATGACCTTCTGACCCAAGGACGCCATGTCGATATCTCCCCGCGCGCATCGCGAATTCGCGAGGCAGAATGCGGGGATAGATGTCTAACGGCCCTTAACCTTGGCCATGTCGGGCGGGCGACATAATGTCGCGTATCGCCGGTACCTTAGCGCGGGATCTCGGTGGTCTTGACCAGGGCGACCTGGCGATAGACGGCGGCGACCTCGAAATAGCGGCCGAAGGCGGCGTGGAACTGGTCTACGGCCTGCTTCACGCCCGGCCCGCCGATCTCGCTGATGTCGTGCCAGTAGTCGTCCAGCACCATCATGCCGCCCACGCTCAGTAGGCTGGCGCAGAAGCAGAGGTCGATCAGCACCGCCAGGGCCGTGTGGCTGCCGTCGACATAGATCAGGTCGAACTGCTCGTTCCGCTCCAGCATCTGGGGCAGGACGTAGGTCGAGAAGCCCTTGTGGGTTTCGAGGCTGCGGAACCCGCACTTGGCCATGTTGCGGGCGAAGCGCGGTTCGACGGCGTGGTACTTCTCTTCCGGGTTCAGGGCCTCGTCGAACCAGGGGTCGATGACCGTGACCGCCAGGCGGCTGGGCAGCAGCCAGTCCATGAAGGCCAGGTTGCGGCCCTCATAGGCCCCGATCTCCATGTAGCGGATCGTCTCGTCGGCCGGGCGCTTGGCCGCGAAGTCGCGCAGCAGCGGGGCCACGAACGGGATGTTGTTGCTGGCCCAGGTCGAGGTGAACTCGAAACCGGCGGCTTCCGCGTGGGCGTTGAAGGCGTCGACCACGGCCGGGTCGCGCTGGCCGCCCAGCATGGTCTTGGCCAGGTTGGCGGCCAGGCGCGGATTGACCTTGGCCAGCGAGCGCAGCTTGGCGAGGCCGGCGCGGTGGGTCACCGTCTCGGCGTCGAAATGCATGTCGGCGGCGGCCATGGTGATCTCCCGCAATCGTTCGCGGAAGACCATAGGCCGTAGGTCTTAAGGAAGGCCTCAGTCGGAGAACGACGCGATCGGACGGTTCAGCAGCAGGCTCCAGCCGTTGTGGGTCTGGCCCATCGGCGTCCCGTCGGCCCGCTGCGCCGTGTAGGTCCAGAGGATTTCGGAGAAGCCGAGGGTGAAGGTCTCGACCGGCGGATCCGACGGCTGGGCCTGGAACTGGATGGCGGCGATCCGCGCGTCGCGCAGGGCCAGGGTCAGCAGGATCGCGGGACCGGGGCCGGTTTGGCGCAGGACATACAGGGTCGTCGGCTGCTGGGCGCCGACGCCCAGCGGGAGGCCGCGCAGGCAGTGGTCATAGAGCTTGACCGACATGGCGTCGGGAGCACGCGTACAGCCGATGCCGTCTAGCGTCGGCGGGCCGGAGGGCGTCGCGCCGCTGATCGGCGGCTGCTTCAGGTCCTGGGCCAGCGACAGCAAGGGCAGGCAGAGGGTCTGGAGGGCGGCGCCGGCGGGTGGGGCGACGCCGGTCTCGGTCAGCCCCTCGAAGAAGTACTGGTCGCCCGGCTGCAGCAGCAGAAGGTCCATGGTCCGCCCCGTTCGGTTGTGACCGCGGGAGCTTAACCTTATCGGCGAACCCTAGGCGACCACGATCTGGCCGTCGCGGACCTCGACCGGCCAGGGGAACAGCTTGTCGCCCGGGCAGGGGCCGGCCACGCAGGCCCCGTCCTCGATCTTGAACAGGGCCGCATGGCCCGAGCACAGGATCAGGTCGTTCTCGCGGGTCAGGTAGCGGCCGGCGAAGCCCGCCAGCGGCCAGCCGGCGTGCGGGCAGCTGTCGATATAGCCGACCACCAGCTCGCCCTTGCGGACCACGAAGCCGGCGAACATCGCGTCGTCCTGGCGGTAGCGGAAGCCCTTCGAGCCGGGGTCGGAGACCTCGTCCAGCGCGCACAGCACCGTACCGGCGGTGGGCCGGGCGGGGTTGTCGGGCTCGATGTTCATGGGGCCGGAACCGCGTCGACGCCGACCGGCCACTCGTGGATCTCGACCCGCTCGAACAGACCCGCCTGGACGTAAGGATCGGCCGCCGAGAAGGCCCGCGCGGCGGTGAAGTCGGCGACCTCGACCGCCATCAGCGAGCCGCGCATGACACCGGCGTCGTCCTTGAGATAGGCCCCGAACCGGTAGTCGGCCCGCGAGCGCACGAAGGCCAGGTGCGCCGGGCGCGTGGCCTGGCGCAGGTCCTCTGTCCCGGGCCTGTCCAGGCAGTGCAGGGCGAACAGCGGCAAGGTGTTAGCCGATCGAGCCGACGCCCACGCGCCAGCCGTCGATCGCGACGCTCTCGAACAGCCCGGCCAGGGTGTAGGGGTCGTTGTCGACGAAGGTCTGGGCGGCGGCGCGATCCTCGGCCTCGATGATCAGCATCGAGCCGATCGGCGAGCCGGCGTCATCCAGCAGCGGACCGGCGGCCTTCACCAGGCCCGCGCCGTTCAGATAGTCCAGGTGGGTCGGGCGGGTGGCCGTGCGCAGCTCGAGGGCGCCGGGCTTGTCCTTGCAGTAGACGACGAAGAGGGCCATGCGGCGGTCCTTAGATTTAAGCTTCTGATTTCAGGGGGCGTGAGAGCAGCCCGGCGATGGCGGCGTCGACCTCGACTTCGCCGGCCAGGATGGCGGCGACGGCCTCACAGATCGGCACCTCGACCCCGACCTTGCGGGCCAGGGCGCGGACGGCCGGGGCCGAGGCGACGCCTTCGGCGATCGAGACCTTGCCGGCCAGGGCCTGTT
The DNA here is from genome assembly GCF_059415225.1 of Caulobacter sp. GW821-FHT10E02. Classification (NCBI taxonomy): domain Bacteria; kingdom Pseudomonadati; phylum Pseudomonadota; class Alphaproteobacteria; order Caulobacterales; family Caulobacteraceae; genus Caulobacter; species Caulobacter sp. GW821-FHT10E02. The sequence continues at coordinate 773,403 of NZ_JBWKMV010000002.1, read as the reverse complement.
CCAGGGTCAGGCCTTGGCCCAGGGCCAGGCCGACGCTCATGTTGCGCGACTGCGGGCTGGAGCAGGTGAGGACCAAGTCGCCCAGGCCGCAGAGGCCGGCGACCGTCTCGGGCTTGGCCCCCAGGGTCACGGCCAGGCGGGTCAGCTCGGCGAAGCCGCGGGTGATCACCGTGGCGTGGGCGTTGCGGCCCAGACCCTTGCCCTCGACGATGCCGCAGGCGATGGCCAGGACGTTCTTCACGGCCCCGCCGGCCTCGGCCCCGATCAGGTCGTTGGCCGTGTAGGGGCGGAAGGTCGGGATGGCGATGGCCTCGGCGATGGCGCGGCCCAGGGCCTCGTCCTCGCAGGCCAAGGTAACGGCGGCGGGCAGGTTGCGGGCAACCTCGCCGGCGAAGCTGGGGCCCGACAGCACCGCGATCGGCGCGCCCGGCAGGGTTTCGGCCGCCACGTCGGTCATCAGCTTCAGTGAGCCCTGCTCGACGCCCTTGGAGCACAGCACGATCGGCGCGCCGGCCTTGTGGTGCGGGGCGAAGGCGGTCAGGGCCGCGCGCAGGTGCTGGGCCGGGGCGACGGCCAGGATCAGGTCGCAGGTGGCGAGGCCGGAGAGGTCCGTCACCGCCTTGATGCCGGGCTCCAGCGCGATGCCGGGCAGGAACACCGCGTTCTCGTGCTTCTCGTTGACGGCCGCGACCACTTCGGGCTCGCGGGCCTGCAGGGTGACCTGGAGACCGGCGCGAGCGCAGACCTGGGCCAGGGCCGTGCCCCAGGCGCCGGCGCCGATGACGCCTACGTGTTGGAAGGTCATGCCTTGGCTCCCTTGCGTCCGTAGGCGTTGGCGGGATTGGCCAGCGCCGCGGCCTCGTCCAGCGGCCAGCGCGGACGGGCGACGGCGTCGAGGTCGTCGGAGATGCCCAGGGCCAGCCGTTCGGCGCCGGCCAAGGCGATCATGGCGGCGTTGTCGGTGCAATAGGCCAGCGGCGGGGCCGCGAAGCTGAAGCCGTTCTTCTCGCAGTCGGCCAGCAGGGCCGCGCGCACCGCGCCATTGGCGGCCACGCCGCCGGCGACGACGAAGCGCAACTCGTCCGCGCCGTGGCTTTCCTTGTAGAGCTTCATCGCCCGATCGACCCGCTCGGACAGCTGGCGGGCGATGGCGCCCTGGACGGCGGCGGCGAGGTCGCGGCGCTCGTCGTCGGTCGTCAGGGTCTCGGCGATCCGCGCCGCGGCGGTCTTCAGGCCCGAGAACGAGAAGTCGCAGTCCTTGCGGCCCAGCAGGGCGCGGGGCAGGGCGTAGCGGGTCGCATCGCCGCCGACCGCCAGCTTCTCCAGGGCCGGACCGCCCGGATAGGGGAGGCCCAGGCTCTTGGCGATCTTGTCGAAGGCCTCGCCGGCCGCGTCGTCGATCGTGGTGCCCAGGCGCTTGCAGGCCCCGACGCCGGAGACTTCCAGGAGCTGACAGTGGCCGCCGGAGACCAGCAGCAGCAGGAACGGATAGGCGATGTCGGCGCCCAGGCGGGCCGAGACCGCGTGGCCTTCCAGGTGGTTGACGGCGACCAGCGGCACGCCGCGCGCCAGCGACACGGCCTTGCCGAACGCCAGGCCGACCATCACGCCGCCGACGAGGCCCGGACCCGCCGTGGCGGCGACGCCGTCCAGGTCGTCGAACGACAGGCCCGACGCGCGCATGGCCTCGGCGGCGATCGTGTCGATGGCCTCGACATGGGCGCGGGCGGCGATCTCGGGCACGACGCCGCCGAACGGGGCATGCTTCTCGAACTGGGTGCCGATGATCGAGGACAGCACCGTGACCGTCCCGTCCGACTCGCGGCGCAGGACCGAGGCCGCGGTCTCGTCGCAGCTGGTCTCAAGGCCGAGGATGGTCAGGGCGGAGGGCTTAGGGCCAAAATCCGTAGGGGTTTTCATTCGTTGCGGGCTTCCCGCCGCTCCTGTAGCAGCGAAGATGAAATCTCGTCTCCGCAGGTAACGTTCCGACCGTGTCCCGGCAACCTCCCATCCGCATCGGCGCGCGTGGCTCCAAGCTCTCCCTGGCCCAGTCGGGCCTGATGCAGGCGCGGATCGCGCATGCGCTGGGCGTCCCTGTCGGCGCTTCCCAGGCAGAGATCGAGGCCGCCGCCCCGCTGATCCCGATCGTTACCAGCGGCGACCGCATCCAGGACCGCCGCCTGATGGAGATCGGCGGCAAGGGCCTCTTCACCAAGGAGATCGAGGAAGCCTTGCTCGACGGCCGCATCGACTGCGCTGTCCACTCGCTGAAGGACATGCCGGCCGAACTGCCGCCGGGCTTGATCCTGGCCGCGACGCCGGAACGCGAGGATCCGCGCGACGCCTTCATCAGCAATATCTGCGAGCGGCTGGAAGACCTGCCCAAGGGCGCGCGCCTCGGCACCGCCTCGCTGCGTCGCCAGGCCCAGGCCCTGCACGTGCGGCCCGACCTCGAGATCGTCATGCTGCGCGGCAATGTCGACACCCGCCTGGCCAAGCTGGAGCGCGGCGAGGCCGACGCCATCCTGCTGGCTCAGTCCGGCCTGAACCGCCTGGGCCTGGGCCACATCACCAAGAGCTGGCTCGATCCCGACGCCGCCCCGCCGGCCCCGGGCCAGGGCGCGCTGGTCATCGAGACCCGCCTGGAAGACGCCCACGCCCCGTGGCTGCAGGCCGTCAGCTGCCGCGAGACGACCATCGCCGTCGCCGCCGAGCGCGGCGCGCTCTACGCCCTGGAAGGCTCGTGCCGCACCGCCATCGGTGCTCGCGCCGTACTGGACGGGACGCGCCTGACCATGATCGTCGAGGCCCTGACCCCGGATGGCGCTCAGCGCTTCCGCCGCCACGGCGAGACGACCCTGTCGGGCGCAAACGATATCGACGAGGCCCGCGCCCTGGGCCTGAAGCTCGGCGCCGAGGTCCGCATCGAAGGCGGCGACGCCATCCTGTTGCCGGAGTAACGGCATGACTGCGGGCGGACCGGTCTGGATCACCCGCGCCCGCCCCGGCGCCCTGGCCACCGCCGAGCGCGTGCGGGACCTGGGCTTCGAAGCCGTCGTCGACCCGCTGCTCGTGGTCGAGACCTTGGACGCCCAGCTCGACCTTTCCCACGTCACCGCCCTGGCCTTCACCAGCGCCAACGGCGTCGAGGCCTTCGCGCGATTGAGCGACGCGCGCGGCCTGCCGGTGTTCGCCGTCGGCCGGGCCACGGCCAAGGCCGCCCAGGGCGAAGGTTTCGCCTCGGTCTCCAGCGCGGATGGCGATGTCGAGGACCTCTGCGACCTGATCGCCGCCGGCGCGTCGGGTCCCGTGCTGTGGGCCGGCGCCAAGGAGCCGGCCGGTGACCTCGTCGGCATGCTTCGCGGCTGCGGGGTCATGGCCAAGGGCGTGGCGGTCTACGAGACGCTCGACCGCGCGCCGTCCGACGAGACCCTGGCGCTGCTGGAGGCCTCGACGACGGTGTTGCTCCATTCGCCGCGCGCGGCCCGTGTTCTCGCAGCGATTCTGCGCGAGCGGCCTGCGCCGGCCTTGCGGTTCCTGTGCCTTTCCGAAGCCGTCGCCGCCCCTCTGCGCGGCGTCGTCGAACCCGGGTCTGTGACCTTCGCGCCGCGTCCGGACGAATCCGCTCTGCTGGAACTGCTCAACAGCTAAGCACGGCGTTGCGAAGCATCGCGGCGTGGGGCACGAATGGACCTCATGAACGCCGCTCCCGATCCCGCTGAAATCGTCGCCCCCAGCGATCCGGCGCTGTACGCCCGCCGCCGCGTCATGGGGCCCGGCGTCTGGATCTGGTTGATCCTCTGCGTGCTGTGCATCGCGCTCGGCGCCGGCGTCGCCCACTACGGCCCGACCCTGTTCAAACCCAAGGTCCCGACCGCCCCAGGGACGCTCTCGGCCGCGCCCAGCCCGCACTCGGTCGCCGACCGAGTCGCCACGGGTTCGGCCCTGCCGCTCGAGGGCGGGACCAGCGCCGTGGCTCCGCCCGCCGCCGACCTGGAGCGCCTGGATGGCCGAATCGCCGCCCTGGAATCGAGCCAGCGCGGCGTTACCGACGCCGCCACCGCCGCCCTGGCCGTCTCGGCCCTGACCGAGGCGACCGAGACCTCGCGGCCGTTCGGCCAGGAACTGGCCGGCCTGCAACGCGTGCTGCCGCCCTCGCCCGACCTGCGGGCGCTGAGCGAACTGGCCGACAAGGGCGCGCCGACCCGGGCCGGTTTGTCCGTCCAGTTCGGCGCCCTGGCCGGCCGCGCCGCCACCGCCTCGCGCGATCCCGGCGCGGACGCCGACCTGTTCTCGCGGATCCGCTACGCCCTCTCCAGCATCGTCTCGATCCGTCACGTCGGCTCGACCACCGGTTCGACGCCGGACGCCATGCTGGCCCGCGCCCAGGCCCTGCTGGACGACGGCGATGTCGAAGGCGCGATCCAGGCGCTGGACCCGCTGCCCGACGCCGCGCGCGCCGTGCTGGCCCCGTGGATCAACGTCGCCAACCGCCGCGTCGAGATCGACCGCCACGTCGCCGCCATCCGCGCCGACGCCCTGACCGGCCTGTCGCGCGTCACGCGGCAGCAGCAGCCATGACCAAGGTCGCCTTCGCCCTCTTCCTGGTCGCCGCCGTCGCGGTCACCGCCCTGGCCCTGACCGGCGAGCCCGGTCGCGCCTCGCTGGAATGGATGGGCTGGCGCGTCGAGATGACGGCCGCCGCCGCCGCCCTGCTGACCCTGTTCTCGGCCCTGCTGTTCACCCTGCTGTGGCGCGGCGTGATCTGGATCGTCGAGGCCCCGCGCCGCCGCGCCCGCGCCCGCGCCGAGGCCAAGCGCAAGTCGGCGATCGAGGCCCTGTCGCGCGGCTTTCTCGCGGTGGCCGCCGGCGACGGCTCAGAAGCCCGCCGCCTGGCCCAGAAGTCGTCCGAATTGGCGGAGGACGCGCCGGGCTTGGTCCGTGTGCTGGCCGCCCAGGCCGCCGAGGCCGCCGGCGACATGGCCGCGGCCAAGAGCGCCTACAACGCCATGCTCGGCTTCCCCGAGATGCGTCTGGCGGGTCTGCGTGGCCTGATGCAGGCCGCCTTGGCCGAAGGCGACCGCGCCGCCGCGATTCGTCACGCCGAGACCGCCTATGGCCTGGCCCGCACCGCCCGCTGGGCCTGGCGCGCGCTGTTGGAGGCCCGGCTGGAGGTCGGCGACTGGGCCGCGGCGCTGGAGCTGGTCCAGGGCGCCCTGGAGCGCAAGATCGTCTCGCCGGCCGTGGCCGACCGCAGCCGCGCCGCCCTGCTCGCCGCCTCGGCCGCCAGCCTGGAAGACAGCGCGGACCCGAAGGTTCGCAGCCGAGCGCTCGACTTCGCGACTCAATCTGTGAAGCTGAAGTCCGACTTCGCCCCCGGCGTGGTCATGGCCGCGCGTCTGCTGGCCGATGACGGCAAGGCGACCAAGGCCGGCCAGCTGATCGAGGCCGCCTGGAAGGCCGAGCCGCACCCGGCCCTGTGGCTGGCCTATCGCGACCTGAAGACCAACGAGACCCCCAAGGCCCGCGCTCAGCGCCTGGCCGCCTTGGCCGCCATGAAGCCCGAGGCCCGCGAGAGCCGCATCCTGCGCGTCGAGAGCGCTCTGATCGGCGGCGACCCCATCGCCGCCCGCGCCGCCGCCCGCCTGCTGGACGCTGAGGCCCCGACCGCCCGCTTCGCCGGCCTGATGGCCCGCGTCGCCGCCGCCAATAGCGACGCCGACGAGGCCCGCGCCTGGATCGCCCGCGGCGTCGAGGCCCCGCAGGAGCCGGACTGGTCCGATCTCGACCCGGAAGGCCGCGCCTTCGCCTACCAGCGCGAGGACTGGGCGCGCCTGGCCGCCAGCTACGCCGAGACCGGCCAGCTGATCCATCCGCGCCACGAACGCCGTGAGCGGACGATGAACGACCTGCCCGAGCTGCCGTCGGCCTATGCCGACTACGCCGAATCGACGCCCTTCATGCGCGCGGCCGAGACCGGCGGGGCCTTGTTGCCCATCCCGGACGACCCCGGCGTGTTCGACGCGCCCCCGATTTCCGAGCCTCCGGAAGGGGGTCCAGCGCCTCGACGCAATTCTGGTGCAAGACGACGCTTGGCAAGTGGCTCGCGTCCCGCTAAGTAGGCGCTCCTCGCGGTCGGACCCTGGTTCGAAGCGACGTGGGCCGCTTTAGCTCAGCTGGTAGAGCACATCATTCGTAATGATGGGGTCAGGTGTTCGAGTCACCTAAGCGGCACCACTTTCTCTCTTTCTTTCGGAAACGACAGCCAGCGGGGCAGTCTCCGCCGGGCGCTATCGGACCCATTTCGTTCATGCTTTGTTCTTGACACGCGAAACGCTATCCGCTAAAAAGATTTCACTGCCGATATTCCAAGCACGCCGACCTCGAAGCGCCCTGCGCTCCGGGGTTTTTTTGTGCCCGGACGTCGGCGGCCTCCCCGAAAAAATGGAGATATTTCAATGGTCGCCACCGTTGACAGCTATTATCACGGCGAGACGTATTACGATAACGCGTTCCGCGAAGCGCTCCTGAACAACAACATGGTCCAGCTGCTGGATCACGTGTACCCCCTCAACGACACCATCGTAGTCGGCACGAACAAGCAGCTGCTGGGCAGCGGCCGCGGCGCGACCGTGGTTCGGATGGACAACCCCTCGAAGCCGGCGTTCCAGATCGCCGCCAACGCCAAGAACGTCGCCTTCCAGGACTTCACGATCACGCGCAAGTGGGACAATCCCGGCGCGGCCACGGGAACCAAGGGCGACGGCATCCAATGCGCGGGCAGCAGCGAGAACGTGACGATCGCGCGGATGCAGCTCAGCCACCATTACCGCTCGTTCTACGGCCGCAACACCGCCGGCGGCCTGTTGAAGGACGTCGCCTCCCAACACGTCAAGGCCAGCGGCTTCGAGTTCGAGTACGATACCGCCGACACTGCGCCAATGCAGTGGTCGATGGACAACGCCAGTTCGATCTTCGCGTCGGGCTACGGTTTCTATGTCCACTCGAACGCCTATACCGGCACGAACCTGGGCCGAGGCGTCTCGCTGGGGACCTGGTACAACCTGACGACCTTCGCCAACACCCTGGGCGGTCTGAAGGCCACGGTGCCGTCCAACATGTCGCTCTATAGCGTGCGTATGGTCGGCGGCTTCTTCGGCGAGGACGGCGGTCCCGGCGTCGACATCTATGGTGGTTTCGACGGCAACAACCACCTGGTCGCCCCGACGTTCATCGAGCTTTCGGGCCAAGGCTATAGCGGAGACTACGACGACCTCGACGGTAGTCCAAGGCGGACGGTGACGCGCAAGGCCGGCTTCAATGCCGGCGACGATGTCACGCTCACCGGCACGCCGGCCAACGGCGCCGGCATCCGGATCGAGAAGGGTCGCAACGTGCTGGTCCGTCCGGGCTTCATCAACGGCTGCCTCGGCAACGGCCTCTGGGCGACGAACGTCAACCGCATCGACATCGACGGCGGCCAGATCTCGAACAACGGCCTGGGCAACCCGATCGCCGGCACGGCGAAGACGGACCACAAGAACGCCATCTATCTCGACAACTGCTTCGCCCAGAAGGTCACCAACGTCCGTGGCCTCCGAGAAGACGGCGCCCAGACTTATGGCCTAGCCTGGACCAGGGACGACATCCTGATCTCCGGCAACGACATGCGGAGCAATCCGACGCCGTTCTCGGGGCCGACAACGGCGCTGCCCGCCAGCATCTCGGCCGGCAACCTGCCCTCGAACCCCTAAGCCTACGGCCCGCGCTTCGGCGCGGGCCGTTCCCTTCGGAACCGTCGTCGCGACCTCCCGTTCCCCAGCCAGGAACAGGAGGTCGCGGCCATGGTCGACAACGAAACGGCGCTGGAAGAGGTCATGACCTTTCTCGACGATCCGCCCGAGGCTGGTTCGGCCGAGGACGAGCGGTTTGGCGAGCGGTTGCGGCAGGTGATCGCGGCTTCGATCCCGCTGGACGACGGCGAGGACCCGGAGGACGGGCCGACCTTGCAGTTGGACGACGCGTTCCGGAGCAAGCTGGAGAAGGTGGCTCAGCAACGCGGTGGTTCCTATTTCGGTGACCATCCGGACGGGATCGGCCCGACCTTGGGCATGGACGTTTCCAAATCCTAGTCGTCCCAGCCCTTGCGCTTCTTCTTCTTGCCTAGCGCGAAGATGCCCGGATAGGGGCCCTTGCCGACGCGGTAGAGGCACCAGTCGTCGTCCTTGGCGCAGTCGCCGTCGAAGGCGGCTTTCTTGTCCGGATCGATGGCGGCGTACATCGGGGCGGTGCGCGAGCGCTGGCCGTCGGCTTCGGCGCAGGCGGCTTTCTGGTCGCGATTGAGGGCGACGACCTTCTCGTGGCGACAGCCCAGGGAGCCGCGCAGGCTCTCGCGGGTCTGGTCGCTTTGTTCGACGAGCTTACGGGCGGTGAAACCGGGCGGCGCGACGATGGCGGGCGGACCAGAGGGCTTGGCGGTCACGGGCGGCGCCGGGACGCTGACGGGAGCAGGCGATCGAGCCACCTTGGGAGCAGGCGTGGACGATGTCGCCGCCGGGGCCGGCGCCTTCGTTTCCGCGTGCGGGGCGATCTCGTTCAGCAGTTCGGCCTCGATGACCGGTGGTTCGACCAGTTGCGGCATCCAGCGCGCGCCGGAGACCAGGGCGAGGATGACAAGGGCGTGCGCGGCCACGGCCAGCGCCAGGGCGGCCAGGTCACGGCCTCTGGGGCGTCGCCACGTCTCGTTGGCGATCGCCATGCCCATGTCGCTACTCCGTCACTTCACAGAAGTCGGTACGCGCGGGGTGCGGTGCAAGCACGGCCGTTTCGGACAAGAAAAAGGCCCGGCGTTTCCACCGGGCCTTCTCTTTAGCTAGCGATCGAAGGGGAGGCTTACGCCGCCGCCTTCGCCTTGACGCCGAAGCGGCCGTAGAAGGTCTCGCCCTTTTCGGCCATTTCGCGCAGCAGGGCCGGCGGCGCGAAGCGCTTGCCGTACTGTTGGGCCAGGCGGTCGCAGGTCTCGACGAAGGCCTTGGCCCCGACGCCGTCGATCAGGCTGATCGGGCCGCCGGTCCAGGGCGCGAAGCCCCAGCCCAGGATGGCGCCGACATCGGCTTCGCGCGGGTCGGTGATGACGCCTTCCTCGAAGCAGCGGGCGGCTTCGACGGCCTGGCGGTACAGCAGACGGGTGCGGATCTCCTGGATCAGCGTCTCGTCGGCGTCCTTGGTCGTCACCGGCATCAGGTCGGCCAGGCCCTTCCAGATCGTCTTCTGGCCGTTCTCCGGATAGTCGTAGAAGCCCTTGCCGTTCTTGCGGCCCAGGCGTCCCAGCTCGACGACCATCTTCTCCAGCACCGGCGCGAACGGACGCTCCTCGTACTTGTCGCCGAGGTCCTTCTTGGTCTGCTCGCCGATCTTGTAGGAGAGGTCCAGAGCGACGTCGTCGTTCATCTCCAGCGGGCCGCGCGGCATGCCCGTGGCGCGGCCGACATTGTCGATGATGGCGGGCGCGATGCCTTCGGCCATCATCTCCAGGCCTTCCTGCACGAAGGTGCCGAAGCAGCGGCTGGTGTAGAAGCCACGGCTGTCGTTGACGACGATCGGGGTCTTCTTGATCTTCAGGACGTAGTCGATCGACTTGGCCAGCGCCTCGGGCGAGGTCTCTTCGCCCATGATCAGCTCGACCAGGCCCATCTTGTCGACCGGCGAGAAGAAGTGGATGCCGATGAAGTTCTTCGGACGCACCGACGCCTTGGCCAGGCCGGTGATCGGCAGGGTCGAGGTGTTGGAGCCGAAGATGGCGTCCTCGGCCAGTTGAGCCTCGGCCAGCTTGGTCACGCCGGCCTTCACTTCGCGGTTCTCGAACACGGCCTCGATGACGAGGTCGCTGCCCTTGACCTGCTCGTAGTCGGCGGTCGGGTGGATCAGGGCCAGGATGGCCTCGCCCTTCTCGGCCGTCAGCTTGCCGCGCGAGACGGCCTTCTTGACCAGGTTCTCGGCGTAGCCCTTGCCCTTGTCGGCGGCCTCTTGCGACTGGTCGATCAGGACGGTCTCGATGCCGGCCATGGCTTGGACATAGGCGATGCCCGCGCCCATCATGCCGGCGCCCAGGACGGCGACCTTCTTGGCTTCCGACGGCGGCACATTGGCCGGACGGCCTGAACCCTTGCCCAGCTCCTGCAGGGAGAGGAACAGGGTGCGGATCATGCCCTTGGCCTGGGGCGACATCATCGTCTTCAGGAAGTAGCGGGTCTCGATGCGGATGGCCGCGTCGAACGGCACTTGGGTACCTTCATAGACCGCCTTCAGGATGTTCAGCTGGGCCGGATAGTTGCCATAGGTCTGCTTGCGCAGCATGGCGTTGCCCATGACGAAGACCTGGCTGCCGGTCGGGGTGTAGGGACCGCCGCCCGGAAGCTTGAAGTCCTTCTTGTCCCACGGGGCGACGGGATCGCCCTTGGTCTTCACCCAGGTCTTGGCGGCCTCGACCTCGGTCCCAGGGGCGACCACCTCGTGGACGACCTTCAGGGCGAGAGCCTCCTGCGGCTTCATCGACTTGCCTTCCAGCAGGTACGGCGCGGCGGCCATCACGCCCATCAGGCGCGGCAGGCGTTGGGTGCCGCCGGCTCCCGGCAGCAGACCGACCTTGGCTTCCGGCAGGGCCAGCTGGATCTTCGGATTGTCGGCCACGACGCGATAGTGGCAGGCGAGCGTGATCTCGAGACCGCCGCCCATGGCCAGGCCGTTGATGGCCGCGGCCACCGGCTTGCCGCAGGTTTCCAGGGCGCGGAACGCCTTGTTCAGCGCGAAGCCGGCTTCGAAGGCGGCCTTCAGGCCCTCTTCGCCCGGCTTGCCGCCGCCCAGGCCACCCGAACCACCGAGTTCACCCAGGTCAGCGCCGGCGCAGAAGCCGCTGGCCTTGCCCGAGGTGATGACGGCGCCCTTGATGGCGGCGTCGCTCTTGATGCGGTCGACGACGTCGCCGATTTCCTTGATGACCGAAGCGGTCAGGGTGTTCATCGAGCGGCCGGGCACGTCGAAGGTGACCAGGGCCACGCCGTCGGAATCGACCTCGATCTTGAAGTTTTCCATAGGAGTCAGGTCCTTGAGTCTTAGACGCGTTCGATGACGGTGGCGGTGCCCATGCCGGCGCCGACGCACAGGGTGATCAGGGCGGTTTCCTTGTCCGAGCGTTCCAGCTCGTCGACCATGGTGCCCAGGATCATCGCGCCGGTGGCGCCCAGCGGGTGGCCCATGGCGATGGCGCCGCCGTTCACGTTCATCTTGTCGTGCGGGATGTCCAGCGCCTGCATCATGCGCAGGACGACGGCGGCGAAGGCTTCGTTCAGCTCGTAGAGGTCGATGTCGGAGACCTCCATCTTCAGCTTCTTCAGCAGCTTTTCGGTGACCAGCGACGGACCCGTCAGCATGATCGAGGGCTCGCTGCCGATCGAGGCCGCGCCCTTGATGCGAGCGCGGGCCTTGAGACCCAGGGCCTCGCCCATTTCCTTGGTGCCGATCAGGACGCCGGCGGCGCCGTCGACGATGCCCGAGCTGTTGCCGGCGTGGTGGACGTGGTTGACCTTCTCCACCTGCGGATAGCGCTGGGTGACGACGGCGTCGAAGGCCATCTCGCCCATGCCCGTGAACGACGGGTTCAGCGAGGCCAGGGTCTGCATGGTGGTCGAGCCGCGCACGGTCTCGTCGTGGTCGAGGATGGTCAGGCCCAGCTGGTCCTTCACGCCCACGACCGACTTCTTGAAGCGGCCATCGGCCCAGGCGGCGGCGGCGCGCTTCTGGCTCTCGACGGCGTAGGCGTCGACGTCATCTCGGCTGAAGCCGTACAGCGAGGCGATCAGGTCGGCCGAGACGCCCTGCGGGGCGAAGTAGGTCTTGAAGGCCGAGGACGGGTCGGTCGGCCAGGCGCCGCCGTCGCTGCCCATGGGCACGCGGCTCATGCTCTCGACGCCGCCGCCGATGGCCAGGTTGGCTTCGCCCGAGGCGACCTTGGCGGCGGCCATGTTCACGGCTTCCAGGCCCGAGGCGCAGAAGCGGTTGATCTGCACGCCGGCGACGCTCTCGGCGTAGTCGGCGGTCAGGACGGCGGTGCGGGCGATGTCCGAACCCTGCTCGCCGACGGGGGCGACGCAGCCCAGCACGACGTCGTCGACGTGGCGGGTGTCGAGGTTGTTGCGGTCGCGGATGGCTTCCAGCACCTGGGTGGCCAGCGACAGGGCGGTGATCTCGTGCAGAGACCCGTCCTTCTTGCCCTTGCCGCGCGGCGTGCGCACGGCGTCGAAGATGTAAGCGTCAGCCATGGAATGGCTCCTTCCTGCGAAGCGATGTTCGTGTCGTTGAAAGCGCGGTCTTGGGGACCGGACTTATTGTTTCCAGTTGCCGATCGGGTACTTGCCGATCGGCTCGCACTTCAGGCCGCTGGCGCCGGCCTTGGCGCGGTAATAGAGGCGCGAGCCGAACTCCGGCGGCGGCAGCGAGCAGGCCGTGAAGCCCGAGGTCGTGACCTCCAGCTTCCACTCGGCGATCTTGGAGCGCAGCAGCGTGTTGCAGACGTCCTTGCCGGGCGGGGTCAGCGGCAGCTTGAAGGCGCCGGGTTGCGGGCGCTTGCCGACCAGTTCGCCGGAGAAGGTCAGAGGGCGGGGACCAGGGGCGGCGCGCACGCAGACCACGGCCGAGCGGGCGTCGGAAGCGGGCGCCGGGGCGGCGGTCGGGGCGGCCAGCAGCAGGATGAGGGATAGGATCACAGCGTCCTCGCGATCAGGAGTTTCATGATCTCGTTGGTGCCGCCGTAGATGCGCTGGATGCGGCTGTCCTTGTACATGCGCGCGATCGGGTACTCGTTCATGAAGCCATAGCCGCCGAACAGCTGCAGGCAGCGGTCGACGATCTTGTTCTCCAGGTCCGAGACCCAGTACTTGGCCATCGAGGCGGTGGCGGCGTCGAGCTTGCCGGCCAGGTGCTGCTCGATGCAGTGGTTGGTGAAGACGCGGGCCACGGTCGCCTCGGTCTTGCACTCGGCCAGGACGAACTGGGTGTTCTGGAAGTCGATGATCGCCTTGCCGAAGGCCTTGCGGTCCTTGACGTAGGCGATGGTGAGTTCGAGGGCCCGCTCGATCGTGGCCATTCCCTGCACGGCGATGTTCAGCCGCTCCTGCGGCAACTGGCCCATCAGCTGGAAGAAGCCCTGGCCCTCGTCGGAGCCCAGCAGGTTCTCGGTCGGGACCTTCACGTCGTTGAAGAACAGCTCGGAGGTGTCCTGGGCCTCGTGACCCAGCTTGTCGAGGTTGCGGCCGCGCTCGAAGCCTTCCGCGCCATCGGTCTCGACGATCATCAGGCTGGTGCCGCGCGCGCCGGCGTTCACGTCGGTCTTGGCGACGACGATGATCAGGTTGGCCGTCTGGCCGTTGGTGATGAAGGTCTTGGAGCCGTTGATGACGTACTGGTTGCCGACCTGCTTGGCGGTGGTCTTGATACCTTGCAGGTCCGACCCGGCGCCAGGCTCGGTCATGGCGATGGCGCCGACCAGCTCGCCGGTGGCCAGGCGCGGGAGCCAGCGCTGCTTCTGCTCTTCGGTGCCGTAGTGGAAGATGTACGGCATGACGATGGCGTTGTGCAGGCTGATGCCGAAGCCGTCGACGCCCTTGCGCCCCAGCATGTCCATCAGCACGACCTCGTGGCGATAGTCGCCGCCGGCCCCGCCATATTGTTCGGGCGTGGAGAGGCCGAGCAGGCCGGCCTCTCCGGATTTGGTCCACATGTCGCGATCGACGCAGTGGTTCTTGCGCCATTTCGCGACCGTCGATTCAGGCGCGTGCTCATCGAAGAACTTGCCCACCGCGTCCTCGAAGATCGCGATGTCTTCCTCGGCCATGAAGGCGGGTTTTTCGACGTTGAGCACGCTCATGATCAGAAGGCCTCCGCGGGCAGCGCCATCAGGGTCGCCGAACCGGTCTTCAGCTTGGCCAGGTGTGCCCCGGCGTCAGGCAAGACGCGTTCGATGAAATAGCGGCCGGTGACCAGCTTGGTCGTGAAGAACGGGTCGGACGAGCCGGCCGCGATCTTGGCGTTGGCCGCCTTGGCCATCAGCGCCCACATGTACGCCAGGCCGGTCAGGCCGAAGAGGTGCATGTAGTCGGTCGAGGCCGCGCCGGCGTTGTCGGGGTTCTGCAGGCCGTTCTGCATCAGCCACATGGTGCCGTCCTGCAACTGGGCCTTCACGCCCGCCAGGGCCTCGATGAACGGCTTCAGGCTCTCGTCGGCGTCGTTCTCGCCGATGAACTGGTCGACTTCCTGGAAGAAGGTCATGACCGCGCGACCGCCTTTGGCGGCCAGCTTGCGGCCGACCAGGTCCAGGGCCTGCACGCCATTGGTGCCTTCGTAGATCAGGGCGATACGGCAATCGCGCATGAACTGGCTGACGGGGAAGTGCTCGGTGAAGCCGCTGCCGCCGTGCACCTGCACCGCGTTCGAGCAGACCTCGAAGCCCTTGTCGGTCAGGTAGCCTTTCAGCACCGGCGTCATCAGGCCCATGTAGTCGGACGACTTTTCACGCACCGCCGCGTCCGGGTGGACGTGCGACAGGTCGCCGTGCAGGGCGGTCCAGAACAGGAAAGCGCGGCCGCCTTCGATCAGGGCCTTGCTCTCCAGCAGCATGCGGCGGACGTCCGGGTGGACGATGATCGGGTCGGCCGGGCCGTCGGCGTTCTTCGGGCCCGTCAGCGAACGGCCTTGCAGGCGGTCCTTGGCGAAGGCGACGGCGGCTTGATAGGCCGCTTCGCCCTGGGCCACGCCCTGCATGCCGACGCCCAGGCGGGCCTCGTTCATCATGACGAACATGATCTTGAGGCCCGAATTCTCCTCGCCAATCAGATAGCCCTCGGCGTCGTCGTACTGCATGACGCAGGTGGCGTTGCCGTGGATGCCCATCTTCTCTTCCAGGCCGATGCACTTGACGCCCTGGTTACGCTCGCCGACCGAACCGTCTTCCTTGGGGAAGAACTTCGGCACGATGAACAGGCTGATGCCCTTCACGCCGGCTGGAGCGCCCTCGATGCGGGCCAGCACCAGGTGGACGATGTTGTCCGACATGTCGTGCTCGCCGGCGCTGATCCAGATCTTCTGGCCGGTGATCTTGTAGCTGCCATTGGCCTGCGGGACCGCCTTGGTGCGCAGGAGGCCGAGATCCGTGCCGCAGTGCGGCTCGGTCAGGTTCATGGTGCCGGTCCATTCGCCGGTGACCATCTTGGGCAGATAGGTCTGCTTCTGCTCGTCGCTGCCGCCGGTATGGATGGCGGAATAGGCGCCGTGGGCCAGGCCCGGATACATCGAGAACGCCATGTTGGCCGAGCTCGACATCTCGCTGAAGGCCAGGTTGACGACGTGCGGCAGGCCCTGTCCGCCATAGGCCGGGTCCGAACCGAGGCCGGTCCAGCCGCCTTCGCACAGCTGCTTGTAGGCGTCCTTGAAGCCCGGCGGGGTGGTGACGACGTTGGTGACCGGGTCCAGCTTGCAGCCGTTCTTGTCGCCGACCGTGTTCAGCGGGGCCAGGACCTCGCCGGTGAACTGGGCGGCGGCGTCCAGGATCTGCTCGACCACGTCGAACGGTGCGTCCGAGAAGCCCGGCAGGTCGCCGTGCTGGTCGATGTTGAGCACGTCGCGCAGGATGAAGGCGTGATCGCGAACGGGCGGCTGATAGGTCATGAAGCGGTCCTGGCTAGGATCGGGGGAGGAAACGGGTGTGCGGCGACCATCGCCCGCGCGTCTTGCACGGAGATGGCGCCGCAGAAGGGTGTCTTACTTGCCCAACATCGCTTCGCCGTGACCGTCGAGGCGGGCGCGCAGCACCTGCTCGTAATCGGCCGCGCGGGGCAGCAGGTCGGGGCGGATCTCGGTCAGGCGGCGTTCGAGGCGGTTGCAGGCCTCGCGCAGCTCGATCAGGGCGTTGTCGATGTCCTCGCGCTGCTGTTCCAGCGCGTTGGCGCGTTCGCGGAACTTCTTCAGCGAGCGGGCCATCTGCGCCGCGCCCTCGTCGTTCTCGTCGTAGAGATCGAGCAGTTCGCGAATTTCGGTCAGCGACAGGCCCACGCGCTTGCCGCGCAGGATCAGCTGCAGGCGGACGCGGTCCTTGTGGGAATAGACGCGGTTCAGACCCTCGCGGGCCGGATTCAGCAGGCCCTTGTCCTCGTAGAAGCGCAGGGCGCGCGGGGTAGCCTTAAATTCGTTGCAGAGCTGGCGGATCGTGAAGGTCCGCTCGGGGCGTCGCAGGTCGGCCATGGATGGAAACCTCCCAATGAAGAGGGCCTGGCTACTGCGGCCGGGCCGCTTAGTTATCGTTGATCACCCTAAACCCGATCTCGGGCGCACGTCAACGCTTACGTAAGCGTCAACTTGAAGGCTTGTGATAGGTTTACTTTCCTAGGCTGCGCGGCGTAATTTCCTCAGCGAAGGCTGGACGCTCAGGAGGCGCCTTTGGCGACCCTCTCTCACGGCGAAATCTGGCGGGCGATCGACGCCCTGGCCGAGCGCTTCGACATGACGCCGTCGGCCATGGCCCGGATGGCGGGCCTGGACCCCACCAGCTTCAACCGCTCCAAACGCGGCTCGGCCGACACCGACGGCCGCGCGCGCTGGCCCTCGACCGAGAGCCTGGCCAAGTTGTTGGAAGCGACGGGGGTCAATTTCTCGGAGTTCGCGGCCCTGACCGAACGCACGCCGGTGCGGACGCCCGGCGCACGCGGCGCGCCGCTGATCGGCCTGGCCCAGGCCGGGCAGGATGGGTTCTTCGACGAAGCTGGGATGCCGGTCGGGGTCGGCTGGGACGAGGTCGCCGCGCCGGACTTAGGCGAGGGTTTGTTCGCGCTGGAAGTGACGGGCAGCGACTTGGCGCCGATCTATCGCGACGGCGACCGCCTGCTGGTCTCGCCCAGCCAGGAGCCGCGCAAAGGCGACCGCGTGGTGGCGCGGACGATCGCCGGCGAGGTGCTGGTGCGGGAACTGGGGCGCGTGACGGCCCGGACGCTTGAATTGGTCCAGCTAGGCCGCTCGGGCGAACCTCGCCTGCTGTCGCGAGACGAGGTCGCCTGGGTCGCGCGGATCGTCTGGGTCAGCCAGTAAAGCCGACCCGAGAAGTCTTCAGGTGCGCGGGCAGTCGGCGTGGCTGTCGAGCAGCCAGGCGATCAGCGGGCCGGCCGAGGGATCCTCGCACGACACGTCCAGGCGATACGACGCCCAGGTGTCATTGTGCGCGGCCTCGACATGGGCGTCGGGGAACTGCTGGACGATGCCGCCAAGCAGGGAATCGAATTCCTGACGGTCGGCGGGGCGGAGGGTGAACGAAGCCATGGTCCTAAACCTTGATGACTGATCTTGGTTCTGATGGTCCGAGCCTAGACTCCGAAAGGTGGGCGGACCCTTAACCGCGTTTTCAGACTTCGTTCATTTTCAAGGACATGGTGTCGCAGGTCGCGCGGATTCCCCCGGCGCGCGCAAGCGTCGCCGTGGAGTCCGCGCGATGCGGGAACTTGGTTAGCCCAGCTTCTCTTCGATCAGCGCGATCGTCCGGTCGATCCCGAAGATCGCCGCGAACGAGCCGAAGCGCGGGCCCTGGCTCTGGCCCAGCAGCACTTCGTATAGGGCCTGGAACCAGGCGCGCAGCGGGTCGAAGCCGTGGGTCTTGCCGACCTCGAACACCTCGTTCTGGATAAGCTCTGCGTCCGGGGCGTCGGCCGGCATGGCCTTCAGCTTGGCCAGCAGGTCCAGCATCGCGGCCCGCTCCTGGTCGGTCGGGGCGCGGAAGGTCTTCGTCGGTTTGACGAAGTCCTCGTAGTAGTTGATCGCGTAGCCGGCCAGGCGGTCCAGCAGCGGCTGGGTCTCCGGCGAGGCGCCCGGGATGTAGCGCGACAGGAAGCCCCAGAGGATTTCCTTGGTCGAGGCGTCCGCGGCCGACACCAGGTTCAGCATCAGGCTGAACGACACAGGCGAGCCGTTCTGCGGCGGGCGGCCCGAATGGATGTGCCAGACGGGGTTGTCCAGCTGCTTGGCCGGCTCCTGGCGCTGATAGGCGTCCAGCTGCTGCAGATATTCGTCCGTCGCCTTGGGGATGACGTCGAAATACAGCTTCTTGGCCGACTTGGGGCTCTGGAACATGTAGTACGACAGGCTCTCCGGCGCGCCGTAGCGCAGCC
This sequence comes from Caulobacter sp. GW821-FHT10E02, assembly GCF_059415225.1. Lineage (NCBI taxonomy): Bacteria > Pseudomonadati > Pseudomonadota > Alphaproteobacteria > Caulobacterales > Caulobacteraceae > Caulobacter > Caulobacter sp. GW821-FHT10E02. Next base: position 755,203 of record NZ_JBWKMV010000002.1, on the reverse strand, counting down.
AGTCCTCCATCGACAGGCCGTTGCCCTTGGACTTGGAGATCTTCTGGTTGTTCTCGTCCAGGAAGAGCTCGTAGTTGAAGCCTTCCGGCGGCACGCCGCCCAGCGCCTTGCAGATCGCGCCCGAGGCCTTGACCGAGTCGATCAGGTCCTTGCCCGACATCTCGTAGTCGACGCCGAGCGCCGTCCAGCGCATCGCCCAGTCGGGCTTCCACTGCATCTTCACGTGGCCGCCGGTGACCGGGACCTCGACCTTGGAGCCGTCCTCGTCCTCGAAGACGATCGTGCCCTTCTCGACATTGCGCTCCAGGGTCGGGACCTGCAGCACCTTGCCGGTGGTCGGGCTGACCGGGAGGAACGGCGAGTAGGTCGCGCGGCGCTCTTCGCCCAGGGTCGGCAGCATGACCTTCTGGATGGCGTCGAAGCGCTCAAGCGCCGTCAGCAGGGTCGCGTCGAACAGGCCGCCCTTGTAGCAGTCGGTCGAGCTGACGAACTCGTACTCGAAGCCGAAGCCGTCCAGGAACGCGCGCAGGCGAGCGTTGTTGTGGGCGCCGAAGCTGTCATGGGTGCCAAACGGGTCGCGGACGACGGTCAGAGGCTTGCCCAGGTCCTCGATCAGCGGCTGCTTGTTCTCGATGTTGTCGGGAACCTTACGCAGGCCGTCCATGTCGTCGCTGAAGGCGATCAGGCGGGTCGGGATGTGGTCGTCGACCAGCGCGCGGAAGGCCTGGCGCACCATGGTCGTGCGCGCGACTTCGCCGAAGGTGCCCAGGTGCGGCAGGCCCGACGGACCATAGCCGGTCTCGAAGATCACGGCCTTGGAGAGCGCCGGATAGGCTTTCACCGCCTCGTCCGCCTTGCCGGCGTCGATCAGGGCCTTGGCGGCCTCCTGGTCGGCGCGGTCGGGGAGGCGCACGCGCAGGACGCGGGCGATGGTGGCGCGCGCCTGCTCGAACGGCCAGGAGCGGGCTTCGCGGGCGAGGGGGGAGAGGCCTTCAAACATGCGGGGCGTATAAACGCTGGAACGTCAGAGGGCTAGGTCTCCCGACTAGCCCTTCAGCGCCCCGGCCACCACCTCGCGCGCCTCGGCCTGAACCTGCTTCAGGTGATCCGGGCCCAGGAACGACTCCGCATAGACCTTGTAGACGTCCTCGGTGCCCGAGGGGCGGGCGGCGAACCAGGCGTTTTGGGTGCAGACCTTGAGGCCGCCGATCGCTTCGCCATTGCCGGGGGCGTTGGTCAGGATGGCGGTGATGTCCTCGCCGGCCAGGGTCTTGGCGGAGACGTCGCTGGGGCTGAGCTTGGACAGGCGCGCCTTTTCCTCGCGGCTCGCCGGGGCGTCGACGCGGGCGTAGGACGGGGCGTCGTACTTAGCGGTCAGGTCGGCATAGAGCTGGCTGGCGCTCTTACCTGTCTTGGCCTGGATCTCGGCGGCCAGCAGGGCCAGTTGCAGGCCGTCCTTGTCGGTGGTCCACACGCTGCCGTCGTGGCGCAGGAAGGCCGCGCCGGCCGACTCCTCGCCGCCGAAGCCGACCGAACCGTCCAGCAGGCCGGGCACGAAATACTTGAAGCCGACCGGCACCTCGATCAGGCGGCGGCCGAGCCCGGCCACCACGCGGTCGATCATCGACGACGAGACCAGGGTCTTGCCGACCGCGACGTCGGCGCCCCAGCCCGGACGGTGGGTGAACAGGTACGAGATCGCCGCGGCCAGGTAGTGGTTGGGGTTCATCAGCCCGCCGTCGGGCGTGACGATGCCGTGGCGGTCGGCGTCGGCGTCGTTGCCGGTGGCGACGTCGTAGGCCGCGCCGCCCTTCATGATCCCGATCAGGTTGGCCATCGCGCTGGCCGACGAGCAGTCCATGCGGATCTTACCGTCGGTGTCGAGCGGCATGAACGCCCAGCGCGGGTCGACGGCGTCGTTGACCACGGTCAGGTTCAGCTTGTGACGCTCGGCGATCGCGCCCCAGTAGGCGACGGCCGCGCCGCCCAGCGGGTCGGCGCCGATGCGCACGCCCGCCGCGCGGATGGCGTCCATGTCGATGACGCTGGGCAGGTCGTCGACATAGCGGGCCATGAAGTCGTAGCGGCCGGCGGCCTTGTGGGCTTCGTCGAAGCTGACGCGCTTCACGCCGTTCAGGCCTTGCGCCAGCAATTCGTTGGCGCGGGCGGCGATGGCCGAGGTGGCGCTGCTGTCGGCGGGGCCGCCGCTGGGCGGATTGTACTTGATGCCGCCGTCGCGGGGCGGATTGTGCGAGGGGGTCAGCAGCAGGCCGTCGGCCTGCGCGCCGCCTTGGCGGTTATGCGCCAGGATGGCGTGCGACACCGCCGGGGTCGGCGCATAGCCGTCGCGGCTGTCGATCAGTGCGGTGACGCCGTTGCCGGCCAGCACTTCCAGCACCGAGCGGAAGGCCGGCTCGGACAGGCCGTGGGTGTCGCGGCCGACGAAGATCGGACCGGTCACGCCCTGGGCGGCGCGCTGCTCGACCACGGCCTGGGTGATGGCCAGGATGTGCTTCTCGTTGAAGGCGCCGTCCAGGCTGGAGCCGCGATGGCCCGACGTGCCGAACACCACCTTCTGGGCGGGGTTCGTCACGTCCGGCGAGGTCTCGTAATAGGCGCCGAGCAGCGCATCCAGGTCGATGAGATCTTCGGGAAGAGCGCGAAGGCCGGCGCGGCTGTGCATGAAGATCTCATTTCATCGTTGGATGGCGACGGCCTTTCCCTAGAGACGGTTCACGACGATTTCACCAACTATCTGCGGGGCTAGAACGCTTCGCTGACGATCGTCCCATCCAGCAGCAGCGCCGCCCGCTTCAGGCCGCTCGACGCGAACGGCATGGCCACGTGGCCGTCCCGGTCCACGGAAACCAGCCCGCCATGGCCGCCCAGGTCCGCCACGCCCTGGATCGCCGCTCGCGCCGCGCTCTCCAGGCTCTCGCCGCCGAACCGCACCCGGTGGGCGATCTGGGCGGCGACGGCGGTACGGATGAAGTATTCGCCCTGGCCCGTGCACGAGACCGCCGCGTAGCCGTCGGCCCAGGCGCCGGCCCCGATGATCGGGCTGTCGCCGACCCGGCCAGGCCGCTTGCCGAACACGCCGGCCGTCGAGGTCGCGGCCGCCAGCCGCCCCTCGGCGTCGCGCACGACGCAGCCGACCGTGCCCGTCGGTAGGGCGTCGGGCGGATGGTTGTCCTCGAACGCCCCGGCGCGGGTGAACCAGGCTTCCGGGTCCTCGACCGTTTCCAGCCCCTGGTCGCGGGCGAAGTCGATCGCGCCCTGGCCGGCCAGCATGACGTTGGGGGTCTGTTCCATCACCGCGCGGGCGGCCAGGATCGGGCTCTTGAAGCCCTGCAGCGCCGCCACCGAGCCCGCCCGCAGCGTCGGACCGCACATCAGGCTGGCGTCCAGCTCATACTCGCCGTCGGCATTGGGCGAGGCGCCCTTGCCGGCGATGTAGAGGCCGCTGGCCTCCAGGGCGACGACGGTCTCGACCGCGACGTCCAGGGCGTCGGCCCCGTCGGCCAGGCGGTCGCGCGCCGCCTCGACCAGGCCGCGCATGTGGGCGATCTCGACGGTGTAGTCGTGGCCGCGCTTGGCGCCGGCCCCGCCGTGCAGGGCGAGACTAAAACGTTTGTTTGACATTCTGCTTTCCCGGTCCGACGCCCTGCGCTAGCGTCCGGGCTCTTAACGAAGAAACGCGGGAGAGGCGATCATGAAGGCGGTGCTCAGCAAGGAAGTCGGCGGTCCCGAGACCCTCGTCCTGGAGGAGCTGCCCGATCCCGTCGCCGGTCCGAGCCAGGTGCTGATCGACGTCAAGGCGTGCGGGGTCAACTATCCCGACGTCCTGATCATCGAGGACAAGTACCAGTTCAAGCCGCCGCGCCCGTTCGCGCCGGGCGGCGAGGTGTCGGGGGTGATCGCGGCCGTGGGCGAGGGCGTCACCCGCTTCAAGGTCGGCGACCGTGTGCTAGCCTCGACCGGCTGGGGCGGTTTCGCCGAGAAGCTGGCCCTGGAAGAGCAGCGCTGCACGCACATCCCTGACAACATGCCGTTCGACCAGGCCGCAGCCTTCGTCCTGACCTACGGCACCTCGTACTACGCCCTGAAGGACCGCGGCGTGCTGAAGGCCGGCGAGACCCTGCTGGTGCTGGGCGCGGCCGGGGGCGTAGGCCTGGCGGCCGTCGAGCTGGGCAAGGCCATGGGCGCGAAGGTCATCGCCGCCGCCTCCAGCCAGGAAAAGATCGACCTGACGCTCAAGCACGGCGCCGACAGCGGCGTCGTCTATCCGCGCGGTCCGTTCGACAAGGACGGCCAGAAGGCCCTGGCCAACCTGATCAAGGAAGCCTGCGGCCCGAACGGCTGGGACGTGGCCTATGACGCGGTCGGCGGCGACTACTCCGAAGCCACCATCCGCGCCGCCGGCTGGAACGGCCGCTTCCTGGTCATCGGCTTCCCGTCGGGGATTCCGAAGATCCCGCTGAACCTCACCTTGCTTAAGTCCTGCGACATAGTGGGCGTATTCTGGGGGGCCGCGGTGGCCCGAGACCCTAAGGGTCACGCCCAGAATCTTAAGGAACTGATGGACCTCTACGCGGCCGGCAAGATCAAGCCGTACGTGTCCGAAACCTTCCCGCTGGCCCGCGCCGGCGAGGCCATCGCCCACCTTTCCAGCCGCAAGGCGATGGGCAAGGTGGTGATCACGGTCGACTAGGGTTTACCAGGATGGTTCACCGGAATGGTGAACGACGATCGTGGTTAAATCCCGCTAAGTATCCTTATTATCAAAGGAAACACGACATTTCCGCAGAGTGCCTCCTCAAGACTAGGAGACTCTGCGGCGATGTTCGTCCCACAGGAACAGAGCGGAATGAACGATGCGGCGCCCGCAGCGCCGCGCCGTGCCTATCGCCTGACGCGACGTCCGGAGGAGCGCGTGCGCGTGCTCGGCGGCGTCATGGACCTGGTGCGACCCCAGGAAGTGTTCCACTTCGTCACGGGCAAGCTGGAAGCGCGCCAGAGCGCCATCGTCGCCAACCACAATCTCCACAGCCTGTACCTGATCGGCAAGGACCACCAGATCGGTGAATTCTACAAGCAGGCCGACCTGATCGAGGTCGACAGCGTGCCGCTGATCTTCTGGGCGCGCCTGGTGGGCCGGGCCAGCCGGCGCTTCCATCGCTGCACCTATCTGGACTGGCGCGACGAGTTCTGGGCCCTGGCCACGGAAAAGAACTGGAAGGTCTTCTTCGTCGGCGGCGCCCCGGGCGTGGCCGAGAAGGCGATCGAGCGCATCCACCAGGACTACCCGACCGCCAACATCGCCAGCCACCACGGCTATTTCAACGTGAAACCCGGCTCGGCCGCCAACGAGGCGGTGGTCCAGGCGATCCGCGACTATGCGCCGGACATCGTGCTGGTCGGCATGGGCATGCCGCGCCAGGAGGTCTGGACGCTGGAGAACCACAAGGCCTACGGCCCGGCGGTGACCTTCACCGTGGGCGGGGCCTTCGACTACGAGGCCGGCGTCCAGAAGGCCGCGCCGCGCTGGATGGGCCCGATGGGCATGGAGTGGCTGTTCCGGCTGATGGTCGATCCGCAACGCCTGTTCTCGCGCTACTGCGTCGAGCCGTGGTCGCTGGTCGGTCCGGCCTGCCGCGACGTGGTCCGGGCGCTGGGCAAGCGCGCGGCGACAGTTGATCCACGCGCGGCGGAAAACGCCCGCTGGGAGCAAATGCGCGCCCGTAACGAAGGGGTGCGTTAGTATGTTTTCGAGGTCTGTGGGGGCCGAGACGGTGATCTCGAACGGGGGACTTGGGGCATAATGGGCCTGGATATTCGCGTCATGACGCTGGAGGCCAAGGAGCGCTCCAGCTTCTCTCACCGCGCCGTCGCGGCCGTGGGCCTGGTCGGGCTTGGCCTGGCCTGGGCCGTGCTGCTGCTGCCGTGCATGATCTGGCTGGCCGCCAGCCATCTGGGCCGCCGCCTGGAACCCTTGGTGCGCCGCCCGGCCTGATTCCATCTAGCCAACGACTGTTTGCTCCGCGAATATGATCATTGATCACTGACCCACGAAGAGGTCGGGGACGCGGAGGGATTTCTCATGGTCGGACGTCTGGACGGCAAGGTCGCCGTCGTCACCGGGGGCTGCTCGGGTATCGGGCTCGGCGCGGTCGAGCTGTTCGTGGCCGAGGGGGCGAGCGTCATCGCCGCCGACCTGCAGGCCGAGAAGGGCGAGATGCTGGAAAAGCGTTTCCCCGACCGCGTCCGCTTCTCGCGCTGCGACGTCACCTCGGAAGACGACCTGGCCAAGACCATGGCCCTGGCTGAAAGCAGCTTCGGCGGCCTCGACATCCTGTTCAACAACGCCGGCCACGGCGGCACGCCCGCCTCGGTGCCCGAGCTCACCGTCGACGGCTGGGATAAGACCTTCGCCCTGCTGGTGCGCGGTCCGGCCATCGGCATGAAGCACGCCCTGCCGCTGATGCTGAAGCGCGGCGGCGGCTCGATCATCAACACCGCCTCGATCGCCGGCCTGCAGGCCGGCTTCGGGCCGCTGGCCTACTCGGCGGCCAAGGCGGCGGTGATCCACATGAGCCGTTGCGCGGCGGCCGAGCTGTCGCCGTTGAAGATCCGGGTCAACGCCATCTGCCCGGGCCTGATCGCCACCTCGATCTTCGGGGCGTCGATGGGCCTGCCGCGCGAGGTCGCCGACCAGATGGCAGCCCAGATCGCCTCGATCGGTCCCAAGATCCAGCCGATCCCCAAGTCGGGCCTGCCCGAGGACATCGCCGCCGCCGCCCTCTACCTGGCCAGCGACGACTCGCAGTTCGTCACGGGCACCCACATCGTCGTCGACGGCGGTATCACGGTCGGCCCGCGTTCGGCCTGGGACAAGAACACCCCCTCGCCGATCCTGGCGGCCATGGGCATCACGCCCGAACAGGCCGAGGCGATGCGGGCTCAGCTGGTCGCCGCCGGCGCGGCCGGGTGACCCTCACCCCGAACCTGCGCGGCGCGCTGTGGATGCTGGCCTCGGCGGTCGGCTTCACGGCCATGACCACCCTGATCAAGTTTCTGGGGCCCGGCTATCCGGCCGCGCTCCAGACCTTCTACCGGCAGCTGGCGGGGGTGATCGTGCTCCTGCCGCTGATGGCCCGCGACTGGAAGGCGGCGTTCCGCACGACCCGGCCGGGCATCCTGATCTTCCGGTCGAGCGCCGGGGTGCTGGCCCTGATCATGGGCTTCTACGCCTATCAGAAGCTGCCCCTGGCCGACGCCAACGCCCTGTCGTTCACCCGGACGCTGTGGCTGGTGCCGCTCGCCGCCTTCGTGCTGCGCGAGCCGATCGGACCGTTGCGGCTCGGCGCGGCCCTGGTCGGCTTCGTGGGCGTCCTGATCATGTTGCGGCCGGGCTCCGGCGGCCCTCATGAAGGAGGAATGGCGGCCTGGATCGGCTGGCCACAGGCCTGCGCCCTGATCTCGGCCTTCCTGTTCGCCCTGACCATCACCGGCATGAAGGTCATGACCCGCGACCATAGCCCGTTCGTGCTGCTGGTCTACGCCGCCGTGCTGGGCCTCGTTTTCGCTATCCCGCCGGCCCTGTTCGTCTGGAAATGGCCGACCTTGCCGGACCTGGGCCTGCTGGCCGCCATGGGCGTGATCGGCACCTTCACCCAAGGGGCCTATATCAAGGGCATGGAGGCGGGTGAGGCGGCGGTCATGGCCCCGATCGACTACACCCGGCTGGTGTTCGCGGTCGGCGCGGGCTTCCTGCTGTTCCACGAGGTTCCCAAGCCGGCGGTCCTGCTCGGCGCGGCGATCGTGGTGATCTCGACCCTGTTCATCTCCTGGCGCGAGCACCAGGCGGCCAAACAGGCGATGGCTCAGCCGGCGTAGGTCTTCCGCCAGGCGACGAAGCGCTCAAGCCCCTCGGCCAACTTGACCTTGGGCTTGTAGCCGCACAGCGCCTGCAGCTTGTCGATATTGGCGAAGGTCGCCGGCACGTCGCCCGGCTGCATCGGCAGGAAGATCTTCTGGGCCTCGATCCCCAGCGCGGCTTCCAGCGTCGAGATCATCTCCATCAGCCCGACGGGGTCGTTGTCGCCGATATTGTAGACCTCGTGCCCGCCTTCCGCCGGCGGATGCTCCAGCACGCCCAGGATGCCGTCGACGATGTCGTCGATATAGGTGAAATCGCGCGCCATCTGGCCTTCGCCATAGACGTCGATCGGCTCGCCTTTCAGCATCTTCTCGGTGAAGCCGTAATAGGCCATGTCCGGCCGGCCCCAGGGGCCATAGACGGTGAAGAACCGCAGGCCCGATTGCGGAAAACCGTAGAGCTTGGCGTAGCTCTGGCTCAGCAGTTCGCACGAGCGCTTGGTGGCCGCGTACAGCGACACCGGGCTCTCGGCCGGGTCGGTCTCGCGGAAGCCGTCGCCGTTCAGCGGCCGGTCGCCATAGACGCTGGACGAGCTGGCATAGACCAGGTGCTCGACCTCGGCGTGGCGGCAGGCCTCCAGCACCGACAGGTGGCCGGCCAGGTTGCTGCGCTCATAGGCGAACGGGTTCTCGATCGAGTAGCGGACCCCGGCCTGGGCGGCCAGGTGGATCACTCGCTTGGCGCCGGCGCTCTTGACCAGCTCGGCGAAGGCCTCGTGCTCGGCGATGTCCATGCGGACCATCGTGAAGCCGTCGCGGCCGTCCAGCCGCGCGGCCCGGGCGTCCTTCAGGGCCGGGTCGTAGTAGGCGTTGAACACGTCGACGCCGATCACCGTCTCGCCGCGCGCCAGCAGGCGCTCGGCCACGTGCAGGCCGATGAAGCCCGCGGCGCCCGTGACGATGACCGGCGACGCCATCGCGTCAGCCCCGCCCGATGGAGGCGTAGGTGAAGCCGTGGCGGACCATCTCGGCGGGTTTGTAGACGTTGCGCAGGTCGACCACGACCGGGGCCTTCATCAGGAGCTTCAGGCGGTCCAGGTCGAGCGCCCGGAACTGGTCCCACTCGGTGATCAGCACCAGGGCGTCGACGCCCTCGGCGGTCTCGTAGGCGCCGGTCTTGAAGTCGACGCCCGGCAGCATGTGCGCGGCTTCCTTGGCGCCTTCCGGATCGAAGGCCTGGACCTTGGCGCCCAGGGCCTGCAGGGCCGGGACGATGTCCAGGCTGGGGGCGTCGCGCATGTCGTCGGTGTTGGGCTTGAAGGTCAGGCCCAGCACGCCGATCGTCTTGCCGGTCAGGTCGTCGGCGCCGATGGCCTTGGCCACCTTGCCGGCCATGGCCTTCTTGCGGGCGTCATTGACCTCGACCGTGGTCTCGATCAGCCGCGCCGGCGCGCCGTAGTCCTGGGCGGTCTTGACCAGGGCGATGGTGTCCTTCGGGAAGCACGAGCCGCCATAGCCCGGGCCGGCGTTGAGGAACTTGCCGCCGATCCGCTTGTCCAGGCCGATGCCCTTGGCCACCTGCTGGACGTCGGCCCCGACCTTCTCGCAGAGGTCGGCCATCTCGTTGATGAAGGTGATCTTCATCGCCAGGAACGCGTTGGCCGCGTACTTGATCAGCTCGCTGGTGCGGCGACCGGTGAAGACGATCGGGGTCTCGTTCAGGCTCAGCGGGCGATAGAGCTCGCGCATCACCGCCTGGGCGCGCTCGTCGTCGGTGCCCACGACCACGCGGTCGGGGCGCTTGAAGTCCTCGATCGCCGCGCCTTCGCGCAGGAACTCGGGGTTGGAGACCACGGCGAACTGGGCGTCGGGGCGCACCTTGCGGATGATCGCCTCGACCTCGTCGCCGGTGCCGACCGGCACGGTCGACTTGGTGACCACGACGGTGAAGCCGTCGATCAGGCCGGCGATCTCCTCAGCGGCGGCGTAGACGTAGCTAAGGTCGGCATGGCCGTCGCCGCGACGGGTCGGCGTGCCCACGGCGATGAACACCGCGTCGGCGCTCTTGATCGCCTCGGCCCCTTCCAGGGTGAACGACAGCCGGCCTTCACGGACGTTGCGAGCGACCAGGTCGTCCAGCCCCGGCTCGAAGATCGGGATCTCGCCCTGCTTCAGCCGCTCGATCTTGCGCGGGTCCTTGTCGATGCACGTCACCACGTGGCCGAAGTCGGCGAAACACGCCCCAGACACCAGGCCCACATAACCCGTGCCAATCATCGCTACGCGCATCGAAGCATCCTGGTCCGAAAAGAGCGCCGCTGCGCGCGACGCTTCCGCCTAATCCGTCAATCACGGCGCCGAGGCAAGCCGCCTGAACACCAAGGGGCAAAACGCTCAGAGTAGTGACATCTTGATGACCCACCGCTAGCAGGGACAGTCTTGGCGCGGGATCACGGATGCAAATCGTTCTAGTGACCGGCGGAGCCGGCTATGTCGGCTCGCATGCCTGCCTGGCCCTGGCCCAGGCGGGCTTCCGGCCCGTGGTGTTCGACGACCTCTCGAACGGCCACCGCGAGCACGTCCAGTGGGGGCCGCTGGAAGTCGGCGACATCAGGGACGCGGCGCGGCTGGACGCGGTCTTCGCGGCCCACAAGCCGGTGGCCGTCCTGCACTTCGCCGCCCGCATCGAGGTCGGGGAGTCGGTCAAGGACCCCGGTGTCTTCTTCGACAACAATGTCGGCGGGGCGATCACCCTGGTCGAGGCCGCGCGGCGGGCCGGGGTCGAGGCCCTGGTGTTCTCCTCGACCTGCGCCACCTTCGGCGATCCGGTGACCCTGCCGATGGCCGAGGATCACCCGCAGGCGCCGCTCAATCCCTATGGTCGCAGCAAGCTGATGGTCGAGCAGGCCCTGGCCGACTACGACCGCTATGTCGGCTTCCGCAGCGTGGTGATGCGCTATTTCAACGCCGCCGGGGCCGATCCCGAGGGCCGCATCGGCGAGTGGCACGAGCCCGAGACCCACGCCATCCCGCTGGCGATCCAGGTGGCGATGGGCCAGCGGCCGCACTTCACGATCTTCGGCGACGACTACGACACCCGCGACGGCACGGCGGTGCGCGACTATGTCCACGTGCTGGACCTGGCCGACGCCCACGTTTCCGCGCTCAAGCGCCTGCTGGCCGGCGGCGCGTCGGAATCCTACAACCTGGGGGGCGGCGTCGGCACGACGGTGCGCGAACTGGTCGATGGCGTCGGGAGGGCGGCGGGCAAGCCCCTGCCGGTCCAGATGGCCCCGCGCCGGGCGGGCGACGCGCCGGTCCTGGTCGCCGACAACGCCAAGGCCCGCGCCCAGCTGGGCTGGACCCCGTCGCGGGGTCTCGACGTCATCCTGGCCGACGCCTGGCGGTGGCATCGGGCGCATTCGAAGGGCTGACCAAAGTTGTGCGGTTGGGCGAATACTACCCGCGACGCCACGCCACGCCGGCCATATGTCGCGGTAAAGTCGTGTGAAACGCTTTATTTGCAACTCTCGCAGTAGCTCTAGGGGGATATGATCCCTGGGGGACGTGCGTGCTCAAGTTTCTGACCTGCCTGACGACACAGCATGACCTGCGCCTGGTGCTTGTCGCCGGCCTCGTCTGCATCGCCGGCTGCTTCACGACGTTCCGCCTTTACTCGCGGATGCGCGGCGCCCGGGGCGTCGTGCGCGCCGCCTGGCTGCTGCTGACCGGCCTGGTCGCCGGCTCCAGCGTCTGGGCCACCCACTTCATCGCCATGGTCGCCTTCACGCCGGGCCTGAAGACCGGCTACAGCCCGACCGGCACCCTGTTGTCGCTGATGATCGCGGTCCTGTTCATGGCCAGCGGCTTCGCCGTGGCCTCGGCCCAGCGTTCGACCACCAACGACTTCGCCGGCGGCGTCCTGATCGGCCTGGGCGTTGCGGCCATGCACTATACGGGCATGTCGGCCTTCGTGACTCAAGGTCACCTGATCTGGGAGCACGCCACCGTCGGCATGTCGGCGATCCTGGGCGTCTGCGGCGCGACCGCCGCCCTGGTGCTGGCCGGCCAGGCCCGCACCGTCAAGAACCAACTGATCGGCGGCGGCCTGCTGTGCCTGGGCATCGTGGCCCTGCACTTCACCGGCATGTCGGCCATCACCATCGTCCCCGACGCCTCGGTCGTCGTGCCGGACCAGCTGCTGTCGGGCGGCATCCTGACCCTGGCCGTCGGTTCGATCACGGCCATGATCATCCTGGGCGGCCTCGGCGCCGTCGCCATCGAATCCCAGACCTCGCGCTCGGCCCTCGAGCGCATCCGCCGTCTGGCCAACGCCGCCTATGAAGGCCTGGTCGTGGTCCAGTCGGGCAAGATCAACGACGCCAACGCCGCCTTCTGCGAGCTGGTCGGCGCCGAACTCCCCGAACTGGTCGGCCGCTCGCTGGTCGGTTCGATCCTGACCTTCGACGAAGCCGGTCCGACCCGCGAGGGCGTGCGCCGCGAAGGCAAGATCCAGCCGATCGCCGGTGGCCGCGAGATTCCGGTCGAGGTGTTCTCGCGCCTGATGGACGACGGCGCTCGCATCGAGACCTCGGGCCTGACCGTGCTGGCCGTCCGCGACCTGCGCGAACGTCGCGCGGCCGAGGAGAAGATCCGCTACCTCGCCGAACATGACGGCCTGACCGGCCTGCCGAACCGCAATTCGCTGCAAGCCCGCCTGGGCGCGGCCCTGGATCGCGTCGAGGCCTCGGGCGAGAGCCTGTCGGTCATCTGCATCGACCTCGATCACTTCAAGGAAGCCAACGACCAGCACGGCCACCTGGCCGGCGACGCCATCCTGGTCGAGACCGCCCGCCGCCTGCAGTCGGCGGTCCAGGCCCCGTCCTTCGCCGCGCGTCTGGGCGGCGACGAGTTCATCATCGTCCAGGTGGCCGGCGGCGATCAGCCGACCGCGGCCGCCGAGCTGTCGGGCCGCCTGATCGAGCTGCTGTCCGCGCCGGTGATCTATGACGGCCAGGAACTGGCGCTCGGGTCGAGCCTGGGCGTCAGCCTGTTCCCCGATGACGGCCGCACGACCGAGTCGCTGATGGCCAATGCCGACATGGCGCTGTACCGCGCCAAGGAAAGCGGCCGGGGCGTCTATCGCTTCTTCAAACGCGAGATGGACGACAGCATCCGCGAGCGCCGCAACCTGGCCCGCGACCTGCGCCAGGGCATCATCGACGAGGAACTGGTGGTCCACTACCAGCCTCTGGCCCGCGCCACCGACGGCGAGGTCTGCGGCTTCGAGGCCCTGGTCCGCTGGCAGCACCCGACGCGCGGCATGATCCCGCCGCTGGAATTCATCCCGGTTGCCGAGGAAAACGGCCTGATCGGTCCGCTGGGAGACTGGGTCCTGCGCCGCGCCTGCCAGGACGCCGCCTCGTGGGAGAAGCCGCTGCGCATCGCGGTCAACCTTTCGCCGATCCAGCTGCACAACCCGGCCCTGCCGAGCCTGGTGCACGAGGTGCTGATCACCACCGGCCTGTCGCCTTCGCGCCTGGAGCTGGAGATCACCGAGAGCGCCCTCTTCAAGGACTATCAGCGCGCGCTGGACAACCTGCGCCGCCTGAAAGCCCTGGGCGTGCGGATCGCCATGGACGACTTCGGCACCGGCTTCTCGTCGCTGTCGACCCTGCAGTCATTCCCGTTCGACAAGATCAAGATCGACAAGAGCTTCGTCGAGAACATCCACCGTCACGACCGCGCCACCGTCATCGTGCGCGCCGTTCTGGGCCTGGGCCGCAGCCTGGAGATCCCCGTGGTGGCCGAGGGCGTCGAGACCGAGGAGCAGATCATCTTCCTGCGCGGCGAGAACTGCACCGAGCTGCAAGGCTACGCCATCGGCCGCCCGGCTCCGATCGACACCCTGACGGCCTGGACCATCGCCGGCGCCCTGCCCTCGCCCCTGACCGTCGAGGTTGCTCCGGCCGACAAGAGCAAGCGATCGGCCTAAGTCGATCAACCGGGCGTCGAATGCATTGCACGGCGTCCGGAACCTCGTATTCCTTGTCCGGCGGATATCGCGGCTGAGGACTTGATCGCGCGTGCTGGGACGGACGGCCATCAAGTTCGTGACCGCGGCTGACCGGCGCGAGCTGCGCTACGGCTTCGCGCTGCTGGCGGTGGGCGTCGCCGTCGCCGCCCGCTTCGCCGCCGTTCTCGTGTTCGGCATCCCGATCTATTTCCCGACCTTCTTCGTCGCGGTGATGGTCGCCGCCATGGTCGGCGGCCTTTGGCCAGGTCTTCTTGCCCTGGCGATCTGCGCCCTGACCGCCTGGCGGTTCTGGATGGCGCCGGACGGGACCTGGCTCCTGCATTCGCGCGAGGCCGCGCAGCTGATCATGTTCCTGCTGTGTGGCGGGGCGATCGTCGTGCTGGTCGAAGCCTTGCGCCGCGCCGTGCGCTCGGGTCTGGCCGCCGAGGCGCGCTTCCGCTCGGCGCAGGAAGTTTCGTTGGACGCCTTCGTGATCCTAGAGCCGGTGCGCGAGCACGGCCGGGTGGTCGACTTCCGCTGGACCTACGCCAACCCCATGGCCGAGACCATGGGCCCCAAGGGCGTCTCGACCTTGCTGGGGCGACGGGTGCTGGACGTCTTTCGCGACGAGACCGGCCGCGAGATGGTCGAGCGCATGCTGCGGCTGCTGGAGAGCGGCGGGCCCGACGATCTCGACGTACGACGGGTCATCGACGGCGAGGAGCGCTGGATTCGCTCCAGTGGCGTGCGGCTGGTCGACGATCTGGCCGTGACCTTCCGGGACGTGACCCAGGAGCGCCGGGCGGCGGCGGCCCTGCGCAGCAGCGAGGAGCTGTTCCGGGGTGTCGCCAACACCGCGCCGGTGCTGATCTGGGCGACTTCCGTCCAGGGTGAGGCCGACTGGTTCAACCAGGCCTGGCTGGACTTTCGCGGGCGCACCCTGGAAGCGGAACTGGGCGCGGGCTGGCTGGAGGGCCTGCATCCCGAGGACCGTCAGGCCGGGTTCGAGATCGCCAACGCGGCGGCCAACCGGCGCGAGCCGTTCAATGTCGCTTTCCGCCTGCGCCGCGCCGACGGGGCCTGGCGCTGGATCAACAGCGTCGGCGCGCCGCGCTTCGACGAGTCCGGCGCCTATCACGGCTATATCGGCAGCTGCTTCGACTTCACCGAGACGGTCGAGGCGCGCAAGGACCTGGAAGACCGGGTCGCCGAGCGCACTTCGGCCCTGGAAGCCAGCATGGCCGAGACCGCCCGCGCCCAGGCGGCGCTGGCCCAGGCCCAGCGGCTGGAGACGGTCGGCCGGCTGACCGGTGGCGTGGCCCACGACTTCAACAACCTGCTGACGGTGATCGTCGGCGGCCTGGACATGATCCTGCGCCGGCCCGAGGACACCCCGCGTGTCACCCGCCTGGCCGAGGCGGCCCTGGCGGCCGGCCAGCGCGGCGAGCGTCTGACCCGGCAGCTGCTGGCCTTCTCGCGGAACCAGGAGCTGAAGCTGGAGGTGGTCGAGGTTGGCGCCCTGCTGGCCCAGACCGAGCCGCTGCTGCGACGGGCCGTCGGCGAGGGCGTGACCCTGACGCTACGCCGCGATGAGGTTACCTGCAGTTCGCGGGTCGACGCGGCCCAGTTCGAGGCGGCGCTGCTGAACCTGGTGGTCAACGCCGCCGACGCCACGGCCTTCGGCGGCGAGATCAGCATCGCCGTCGCGCCGGCGACCCTGGCCGAGGGCGAGGTCGCCGACACCGCGCCAGGCGAGTATGTCCGGGTGGCGGTCAGCGACACCGGGACGGGCATGCCGTCGGAGGTGCTGGCCCGGGTGTTCGAGCCGTTCTTCACGACCAAGGAGGTCGGCAAGGGCACGGGGCTGGGTCTGGCCCAGGTCTACGGCTTCCTGCGCCAGTGCGGCGGTGGGGTGGCGATCGACAGCGCCCCGGGCCGCGGCACGACCGTGACTCTCTACCTGCCCGCCACCACCGACGCCGTGACGCCCGATGCGGCGCCGGTCCAGCCACCGGCGCGCGATCGGCTGAAGGGCGTGCGGGTGCTGCTGGTCGAGGACGACGCGGCCGTGCGCGAGATGGCCGACGGCCTGCTGCGCGACCTGGGCTGCGAGGTGACCACCGCCGAGAACGGAGCCTCGGCCCTTGAGGCGCTGGAGGAGGGCGTGGCCTTCGACCTCTTGATGTCCGACGTGATCATGCCGGGCGGCGTCAGCGGCGTGGACCTGGCGCGCTCGGTCTCGGCGAACCGCCCGGACATGGCCGTGCTGCTGACCACGGGCTATGCCGGCGACCACATGGACACCGCGCCGGCCGACCTGCCCTGGCCGGTGCTGCGCAAGCCATTCCAGATCGACCAGCTGGCCGAGATCGCCTCGACCCTGCTGGCCGGCCGCGAGGTCCCTCCGAAGAAGAAACCTCGCAAGCGCAAGACTAGCGCCGCCGGCGAGTCGTAGACCCGCCGAGCAGCCCGCCCAGCAGGCCGCGCATCAGCTCGCGACCGGCCGTCGAGGCGACGGTGCGCACCAGGGTGGTGGCGAAGGCCTCGGTCATGGTCTGGCGACTGGAGGCGCGGGGACGGCTTTCGCGGGCGCGCTGGGCTTCCTCGCGTTCGCGGACCTTGGCCTCGGCGGCCTCGCGCTTGTCGTCCTCGGCCTGTTCGCGGGCCTCGTCGGCGTCGGCCTGGGCCTTCTTGGCGCGGC
This sequence comes from Caulobacter sp. GW821-FHT10E02, assembly GCF_059415225.1. Taxonomy (NCBI): domain Bacteria; kingdom Pseudomonadati; phylum Pseudomonadota; class Alphaproteobacteria; order Caulobacterales; family Caulobacteraceae; genus Caulobacter; species Caulobacter sp. GW821-FHT10E02. The sequence goes on along the minus strand of NZ_JBWKMV010000002.1, from coordinate 738,608 downwards.
CCTGCAGGATCTCGTAGGCGGAGTCGCGGTCGACCGTGGTGTCATAGACCCCCGCCACGGGGCTTTGGCCTTGCAGCGAGGTGCGTTCGGCCGGCGTCAGCGGGCCCAGACGCGAGGCCGGCGGACGGATCAGGGTCTTCTGGACGACCTTGGGCGCGCCCTTCTCGTCGAGGGTCGAGACCAGGGCTTCGCCGACGCCCAGGGCCTGGATGGTCTCGGCGGTGTCGAAGCTGGGATTGACGCGGAACGACTGGGCGGCGGCCTTCAGCCCCTTCTGGTCGGCGGGGGTGTAGGCGCGCAGGGCGTGCTGCACGCGGGCGCCCAGCTGGCCCAGCACCGCGTCAGGGATGTCGGCCGGGTTCTGGGTGACGAAATAGATGCCCACGCCCTTGGAGCGGATCAGGCGCACGACCTGCTCGATCTTTTCCAGCAGGGGCTTGGGCGCATCGTTGAACAGCAGGTGGGCTTCGTCGAAGAAGAAGACGAGCTTGGGCTGCTCCGGATCGCCGACCTCGGGCAGCACCTCGAACAGCTCCGACAGCAGCCACAGCAGGAAGGTCGAATAGAGCTTGGGCGACTGGATCAGGCGATCAGCGGCCAGCAGGCTGACATAGCCGCGCCCTGCCGCGTCGGTGCGCATGATGTCGGTGAGGTCCAGGGCCGGCTCGCCGAAGAAGTGGTCGGCGCCCTGGGTCTGTAGCGTCAGCAGCTTGCGCTGGATCGCGCCCACCGTGGCGGCCGAGACGTTGCCGTACTGCGTGCCGATCTCGTCGGCGTGGTCGGCGACGTACTTGAGGGCAGCCTGCAGGTCCTTGAGGTCCAGCAGCAGCAGGCCGTCCTGGTCGGCGACGTGGAAGGCGATGTTCAGCACGCCTTCCTGGGTGTCGTTCAGCTCGAGCAGGCGCGACAGCAGCAGCGGGCCCATCTCGGAGATGGTCGTGCGGATTGGGTGGCCCTTCTGGCCGAACAGGTCCCAGAACATCACCGGCGGCGCGGCCGGGGTCAGCATCAGGCCCATGGAGTCGGCGCGGGCCTGCATCTTCTCGTTCGGGGTCCCGGGCATGGCCACGCCCGAGAGGTCGCCCTTCACGTCGGCGGCGAACACCGGCACGCCGGCGTCGGAGAAGGCCTGGGCCAGGACCTGCAGGGTCACGGTCTTGCCGGTGCCCGTCGCGCCGGCCACGACCCCGTGCCTGTTGGAGCGATCGAGCCTCTGCGTCACCGGCCCTTCGCCCAGGCCAACCAGGATCTCGTTTTCGCCGATCGACAGGGACATGGGCCCGACTCCTCATAACATTGGCCAGAACCCTAGCCGGGGCCTTGCGCGCCGCCAATCGGGACGGGCAATGTCGGGCTCGCCTCTGGAGATATTTTACAAATGACGGCCACCGACCCGCCCCGCGCTCCGCCGCCGGTCACGACGCGCAATGCGGTGGTCTTCCTGGCCGTCATCGCCGGCGGGGCGACGCTGAAATGGATGCAGGACATCCTGACGCCGCTGGCCCTGGCCCTGTTCCTGGCGGTGATGATCGACAGCTTCGCCCGGGTGCTGACCCTGCGCGCGCCCAGCTATCCGAAGAAGCTGGCCCTGCCGACGGCGGTGGTGCTGTCGTTGCTGCTGTTCGGGGTGTCGATTTGGATCGTGGTCGACAACGGCAAGGCGTTCTTCGACCACTCGTCGGAATATGTCGCCAGCCTCAACGCCATCATCGCCAAGTTCGCGCCGGTGGTGTCGCACTGGGCCCCAGGCCTAGAGCTGAAGGTCGCCCCGACCATCGGCGACGTGGTCAAGCAGCTGAACCCGCAGCGCTACTTCGGCGACGTGGCCCAGTCGTTCAACAGCTTCGCCACCAGCGCGGTGCTGGTGCTGATCTATCTCGGCTTCATCCTGGCCTCGCGGAAGGGTTTCGGCCGAAAGATCGTCGCACTCTTCCCGCACCATGCGGAGCGCGACCAGAACATGAGCATGTTCCAGCGCATCCGCGACGGGGTGGAGCAGTACCTGTGGATCCAGACGGTCACCGGCCTGATGATCGCGGTCGCCGCCTGGGTGGTGATGATGCTAGTGCGGTTGGACAACGCCTTCTTCTGGGCGTTCCTGATCTTCCTGGCCGCCTATCTGCCGATTATCGGCGGCGCGGTCGGCTGCTTCCTGCCGCCGCTGTTCGCCCTGGTGCAGTTCCCCGACAGCCTGTGGCCGGCGATCATCCTGTTCGCGGCCCTGCAGGGCATCTTCTTCGTGGTCGGCAACGTCATCTATCCGCGCATGCAGGGCGACAGCCTGAACATGGACCCGACGGTGATCCTGCTGTCGCTGGCGGTCTGGGGCGCGTTGTGGGGCGTGCCGGGCATGTTCCTGTCCACGCCGCTGACCGTGGCGGCCATGGTGATCCTGGCCCAGTTCGAGGGCTCGCGCTGGATCGCCATCCTGCTGTCCGAGGACGGCGACCCGCAGGGTTTGGGCAAGGGCGGCCATGGCCCGGCGCCGGATTCCTCGCCGGCGCGGCAGACGGCGCGCAAGCCGACGCGTCAGGCCGCGCGAAAGAAATGAGCGCGCCCCTTAACATGGGTGGAGGGGTTCCTATCTATGCCTTGTCCGGCGCCCCCCACCCGGACACCCCGCAGGTCCCGGCTGGCATGGCCGCCCGGACTGAAGCGGATAACGCCCGCAACACCCCGTGCGGGCCCGCGCCGCCGGCTCCCCCCAGCCGGCGGCGTTTCCGTTTCCGGCTGAGCGCGGCGGCGAACACGAATTCTTTCCAATTTGCCCTCTAGCGGTTGAAGTAACGCCCAAAAGGGCTAGGTTCCGACCAAAAATTCGCGAGGAAATCCTATGATCGGTGAAAAAAACGACCTCAAGTCCGCTGAGGCCCCGATCGGTCCGCTGGTGACCGCCTTCGCCCAGGCCCTGGGCGTGTCGGCCGAGGCCCTGTCGCCCGCCGCGCGCGGCTTCGCCACACAGGCCCAGGACGACTGGTCGGCCGAGGAGCTGCCCGGTCTGGACGTCGCCGACGTGGCCGGCGCCCTGGCCGACTTCTGGCGCTTCGGCGAAAGCGCCAAGGACGTTTCCGAACCGGCCATCCGCCTGCGCCGCACCGAGGCCGGCGAAACCCCCTCCGACCTGCTCGAGATCGTCCAGGCCGACCGGCCGTTCCTGGTCGACAGCATCATGGGCGAAGTGACCGAGGCCGGCTTCTCCGTCCGCGCCATGTTCCACCCGGTGGCCGACTGTGGCGGCGTCCGCCGCTCGATGATCCAGATCTGGCTGGCCCCCGTCGGCGAGGACCGCGAGGCGGCCCTGCTGGAAGGCGTCCGCGAAGCGCTGTCCGACGTCCAGGTGGCCGTGCAGGACTTCGAGGCCATGCGCGCCCTGATGCGCCGCACGATCGCCGAACTGAAGGGGGCGACCACCCCAGTCTCGGTCGAGGAGAAGTCCGAGGATCTCGACTTCCTCGACTGGCTGGAGAGCGACCACTTCGTGTTCCTGGGCGCCCGCGTCTACGAATATCCCCGCACCGCCGATGGCGGCTATGCGGCCGAGGAGCCGCTGTACCAGCCGGAAGGCAGCCTGGGCGTGCTGCGCGACCAGGACCGCACCGTGCTGCGCCGGGGCAGCGAGCCGGCCATCCTGTCGGCCCAGGTCCGCAGCCATATCGACATCGGCGACCCGATCGTGGTGGCCAAGTCGAACCTGCGTTCGCGCGTCCACCGTCGCGGCTACATGGACTATATCGGCGTGCGGCGTTACGGCGCCGACGGCAAGGCCTCGGGCGAGGTCCGCTTCGTGGGCCTGTTCACCGCCGAGGCCTACGAGACCCCGGCGCACGAGGTTCCGCTGGTCCGTCGCAAGGTCGCCCACGTGCTGACCAGCGCCGGCAAGGATCCGGACAGCCACAACGGCAAGCGCCTGCGCAACATCCTCGAGACCTGGCCGCGCGACGAGCTGTTCCAGACCGACGAGGCCCAGCTCTTGGCCACGGCCATGGGCGTGCTGCACCTCTATGACCGTCCGCGCGTCAAGCTGTTCGCCCGTCGCGACCCGTTCGACCGCTTCATCTCGGTGCTGATGTTCGTGCCGCGCGACCGCTACGACTCCGGCGTCCGCGCCCGGGCCGGCCAGATCCTGGCCGACGCGTTCCGAGGCCGGGTGTCGGCCTATTATCCGAGCTTCTCGGACGCCCCGCTGGCCCGCGTCCACTACATCCTGGGCGTGACGCCGGGCGATCACGCCGAGCCCGACATGGCTGCCGTCGAGGCCGCCATCGCCGAGACCGCCCGCACCTGGGACGACCGCTTCGAGGCGATCGTCCGCGAAGGCTCGACCGGCCGTGTCGCTCAGCTGCTGGCCCGCTATGCCGGCGCCTTCCCGCCCGGCTATCGCGACCAGTACGACGCGGACGAGGCCCTGGCCGACATCCAGGTCATCGACGACCTGGCCGAGGATGAAGCGGTCCGGGTGCGCGCCTTCCGCCGCGCCGGCGACAGCGCGGTGACCTTCCGCTTCAAGCTCTATCGCCCGGGCGCCGCCGCCCCGCTGGCCGACGTGCTGCCGATCCTGGAGCATATGGGCCTCAAAGCCCTGATCGAGGACGGCTTCAAGGTCTCGCCGGACGGCAAGCCGGTGTGGGTCCACGAGTTCGTCCTGCGCGACGAGGCCGGCGAGCACCTGGTGTTCGGCGACATCAAGCAGGCCTTCGAGGCCGCCTTCGTCGCCATCTGGACGGGCCGCGCCGAGAGCGACGGCTTCAACCGCCTGGTGCTGGAACTGGGCATCGGCTGGCGCGAGGCCGCCCTGATCCGCGCTCTGGCCCGCTATCGTCAGCAGTCGGGCCTGGACCCCAGCCAGGGCGTGCAGGAGCAGGCCCTGTCGGATCATCCTGGCGTCGCCCGCCTGATCCTGGATCTCTTCCAGACCAAGTTCGACCCGGCCGTCCGCGCCGACCTCGCCATCCGCAAGGAGCAGGCCAAGGCCGTCGAGGGCAAGATCACCGAGGCCCTGCAGGCCGTCGAAAGCCTGGACGCCGACCGCGTGCTGCGCCGCCTGGCCGCCCTGGTCGGCGCGATCCAGCGCACCAACTTCTACCAGCCGGCCGCCGATGGGGCGCCCAAGCCCTACATCAGCTTCAAGATCGCTTCGCGCGAACTGGAAGACCTGCCGGCCCCCAAGCCCTATCGCGAGATCTATGTCTCGGCCCCGCACGTCGAGGGCGTGCACCTGCGCTTCGGCCCGGTCGCCCGGGGCGGCCTGCGCTGGTCGGATCGCCGCGACGACTTCCGCACCGAGGTGCTGGGCCTAGTGAAGGCCCAGCAGGTCAAGAACGCGGTCATCGTGCCGGTCGGCTCGAAGGGCGGCTTCTATCCGAAGTGCCTGCCGCGCGGCGGCGATCGCGACGCGATCCAGGCCGAGGCGATCCGCGCCTACAAGACCTTCCTGTCGGGCCTGCTGGACCTGACCGACAATATCGACGCCGACAACCAGGTGGTGCCGCCGGCCTCGGTCGTGGCGCATGACGGCCAGGACCCGTACCTGGTCGTCGCCGCCGACAAGGGCACGGCGACCTTCTCCGACATCGCCAACGGCGTGGCCGAGAGCTACGGCTTCTGGCTGGGCGACGCCTTCGCCTCGGGTGGCAGCGTCGGCTACGATCACAAGGTCATGGGCATTACCGCCCGCGGCGCCTGGGAAGCGGTCAAGCGCCACTTCCGCGAGCTGGGCAAGGACATCCAGACCCAGCCCTTCACCGTGGTCGGCGTGGGCGACATGTCGGGCGACGTGTTCGGCAACGGCATGCTGCTGTCCAAGCAGACCAAGCTGCTGGCCGCCTTCGATCACCGCCACATCTTCCTCGACCCGAACCCGGATCCGGCGTCGTCGTGGGAAGAGCGCGACCGCATGTTCAAGCTGCCGCGCTCGTCGTGGGAGGACTACGATAAGTCGAAGATCTCGGCCGGCGGCGGCGTCTTCGCTCGCAGCCTGAAGAGCATCCCGCTGTCGAAGGAAGTCCGCGAGCTGTTCGAGATCAAGGCCGAGGCCGTCTCGCCGGCCGAGCTGATGACCGCGATCCTGAAGTCCAAGGCCGAGCTGCTCTATCTCGGCGGCATCGGCACCTATGTGAAGGCCAAGGGCGAGAGCAACGCCGACGCCGGCGACAAGGCCAATGACGCCATCCGCATCAATGGCTCGGACCTGCGGGTCAAGGTCGTGGGCGAGGGGGCCAACCTGGGTCTGACGCAAGCGGGCCGCATCGAGTTCGCCCAGGCCGGCGGCCACATGAACACCGACGCCATCGACAACTCGGCCGGCGTCGACAGCTCCGACCACGAGGTCAATATCAAGATCCTGACCGGGATCCTGGAGCGTGGCGGCGAGCTGACCCGCGAGAGCCGCAACACGCTGCTGGCCTCGATGACCGACGATGTCGGCCATCACGTGCTGGAGCACAATTACGACCAGACCCTGGCCCTGACGCTTCTGGAAAGCGACGCGGTCTCGGAAGTCGACGCCCAGATCCGCTACATGGTCGATCTGGAACAGCGCGGCCGCCTGGACCGCAAGGTCGAGGGCCTGCCGACCAATACGACGCTGCTGGAACGCAAGGCCGCCAACAAGGGCCTGACCCGGCCGGAGCTGGCCGTACTGCTGGCCTATGGCAAGCTGGACCTCTTCGACGACATCGTCGCCAGCCAGGCGCCCGATGACCCGTGGTTCGAGGCCACCCTGCGCGGCTACTTCCCCAAGGCGCTCGGCAAGTACGCCGACGCCATGCAGAAGCACCGCCTGAAGCGCGAGATCATCGCCACGGTGGTCGGCAACCAGATGGTCAACATGTGCGGCCCGACCTTCGTCAGCCGCCTGAAGGCCGCCGCCGTCGCCGACGTCGGCGCGGTGGTCGTGGGTTTCACGGCCGCCCGTGAGATCCTCGGCATCGACGGCCTGTGGGACCAGGTCAACGCCCTGGACAACAAGGCCTCGGCCGACGGCCAGACGGCTCTGTACAAGGCCCTGGCCTATGCCCTGCGTAGCCTCAGCTTCTGGCTGGCCCGCCGCGCGGTGCGCGACAAGGCCACCGTCCAGCAACTGGTCGAGGCTTATGGCCCGGCGGTGAAGACCCTGACCGGCATGGCCCCGGCCATCCTGTCGCCGTACGAGCAGAAGACCGTCGCCAAGCGGGTGAAGGCCTATGTCGCCGACGGCGCGCCCGAAGCCCTGGCCCAGGCCGTCGCGGCCCTGCAGCCGCTGACCACGGCCGCCGACCTCGTCGACCTGGCCAATGCGTCCAGCTGGAGCGTCGAGAACGTCGCCCGCCTGTACCATCAGGTCGGCGCCGCCTTCGGCTTCGACCGCCTGCGCGGCGCGGCCGGCTCGTTCGTCGGCGGCGACGCCTTCGAGCGCCTGGCGGTCCGCCGCCTGATCGAGGACATGCTGACCGAGCAGACCTCGATCACCCAGTCGGTGCTGAAGTTCGCCGCCAACGCCCAGGCCGGCGAGGACGAGGCCGCCGCCAAGTCGGCGATCGCTTCCTGGGCCGCCCTGCGTGGCGATCGCCCCAAGGCGGTCAAGCGCACGATCGAGGACATCGAACAGGCCGGCGGCGGCTGGACCTTCGCCAAGCTGACCATCGCCAACGCGGCGCTGCGGGAACTGTCGACCGCCGCTTAAGCACTAGCCCCTCGCCCATCCCTCCCTTACGAGGGAAGGGTGGGCGAGGGAGCGTAGAGCATGGATCAGGGCGATCGCCGGCGAGTTGCCTGGACGCTCTACGAGTGGGCCCAGCAGCCCTATTGGGCGCTGATCGCGACCTTCATCTTCACGCCCTATTTCGCCGCCGGCTTTGTCGGCGACCCGGTGCGGGGGCAGAGCCTGCTGGGCTATGCCGGGGTCTTCTCGGGCCTGGCCATCGCCGTGCTGAGTCCGTTGCTGGGCGCGACGCTGGACGCCCGGCGCAATCCGCGCACTTGGCTGGTCCTCTTGGCCGTGCCGTTCGTGATCGCAAGCGCCGGCCTGTGGTGGGCGGCTCCGGGCGAGACGTCGCGTATCCCGCTGATCCTCGGCTGCCTGGTCGTAGCCAGCATCGTGGCCGAACTGGGCGTGACGGTGATGAACGCCCTGCTGCCGGTGGTGGCCAAGCCGGGCCAGATCGGACGGCTGTCCGGCAGCGCCTGGGCGTTGGCCTATGTCGGGGCGCTGATCACCCTGTTCATCGTCCTCTTCTGTTTCTCGCTGCCCAAGGTCCCGATGCTGGGCCTGTCGAAGGCGCTGCACGAGCCGGACCGCATCGTCGGCCCACTGGTGGCCGTGTGGTTCCTGGCCTTCGCCTGGCCGCTGATGCTGGTCGCGCCCAAGCCCTCCGAGGGCGCTGGCGAGAAGCCGCTGGCCGAGCTGTGGGCGACGATCCGCAGCCTGCCCGGCCGGCCGCACATGCTGAGGTTCCTGATCGGCCGGATGCTGCTGGGCGACGGCATTTCCAGTTTCATCGCCTTTGGCGGCGTGCTGGCGGCGGGCCTGTTCGGCTGGACGACGACGCAGTTGGGGCTCTATGCGATCCTGCTGTCGGTGGCCGCCGGGATCGGCACGTTCATCGGGGGGCGGGTCGACCAGAAGCTCGGCTCGAAGGCCACCGTGCTGATCGCCACCGGCGTGGTGCTGTTCGGCGCCGCCGGGGTGGGCATGGTCGGCAAGGATACGATCTTCTTCCTGATCCAGGTCGCCCCCGCCAAGGCCGGGGCGCTGTTCGCCAGCGTGCCGGAGCGGACCTTCCTCTTCTTCTCGACCTTTGTCGGCCTGACCTTCGGCACGGCCCAGTCGTCCTTGAGAGCGTGGATGGCCGAGCTGGCGCCGGCCGGCGAGACCGGGCGGTGGTTCGGGCTCTATGCGCTGTCGGGCAAGGCCACGGCCTTCCTGGCCCCGCTGGTCATCGCCGTCGGCACGCGGCTGGCCGGCGACCAGCGGATCGCCGTCGTGGTCTCGGCCGCCTTCATGGCGCTGGGCGCTCTGGTGCTGGCTTCCGCCCCGAGACGCGCCCCGTGAGCAAGGAGCGGATCGTCCTGCTGGACTCGCTGCGGGGCCTGGGCGTCCTGGGCATCCTGCTGTGCAATCTGCCTGACTTCGCCGTGGCCCCGCCGCTGTCGGAGTCGGCGGCGCACTGGCCGCATGGGACGGGCGCGGCGACCCTGAGCGTCTGGGTCGTCACCCAGTGGCTGTTCCAGCGCAAGTTCGTGACCCTGTTCGCCATGCTGTTCGGCGTCTCGATCTTCCTGGTCGGCGGCGAGCGGACCGACGTCGAGCGCACCGCGACGCTGAAGAAGCGCCTGGCCTGGATGCTCGTCTTCGGCCTGCTGCACGGCTTCGCCATCTGGTTTGGCGACGTGCTGCTGAGCTACGCCCTGGCCGGCTTCGCGGTGATGCGGGTCCGCTCCTGGCCGCCGGCCCGGCTGATCCGGGTCGGGGTGTTCATCTGGACGACGTTCTCGGTGCTGATGATCGCCGGCGTCGTCGGCGCCATCGTCTTCCAGAACGATCCGGCCCAGCTGGCCCTGGAGGCCGCCAAGGACGCGGCCCAGGCCAGGATGGCCGAGGTCCAGTACGGCGGGACCTTCGCGCAGTCGCTGGTCCAGAACGCCCGGGATCGCCTCGAATTCCTGCCGGGCGAGCCGTTCATCTTCGTCATGACCTCGGCCCTGATGATGATCGGCCTGGGCTGTTTCAAGGTCGGGATCCTGACCGGCCAGGCTTCCGATCGCGTCTACAAGGCCCTGATCGCCGTCGGCCTGACCGCCTCTGTCGTCATCGGCGGTCTGTTCGTCGCCCAGGTGCTGCTGGGCCTGCCCCGGCCGTTGGCGCTGATCGCCATGGCCGTCCAGTGGGGGACCGCGCCGCTGATCACCCTGGCCTATGTCGGCCTGATGGTCTTCGCGAGTCGGTCCAAGGCCTGGTCGGCGATCCCAAAGGCCCTGGCCCCGGTCGGGCAGATGGCGTTCAGCAACTATCTGGCCCAGTCGCTGATCATGACCGCGATCTTCTACGGCGGACGCGGCCCCGGCCTGCATGGGAAGGTCGACCGTCCCATCTTCGCCGTCCTCGCGATCGCCGTCTGGATCGTCCAGATCCTGTGGTCGCGCTGGTGGATGGAGCGGTTCGCGATCGGCCCGCTGGAGTGGGTCTGGCGCCGCCTCTATCGCGGCCCGACCCAACTCCGCCGCGCTCAGCCGCAGGCCGTCAGCGCCGTGGTGAAGTAGCTGCGCACCTCCGCGAAAAGATCGGGCCGGTAGCGGGCCCGGGGGTCGTTGGCCTTGTCGTCGTCGAAGGCGTGGGTGGCGTCGTCGAACATGACGCGATCCACGGCCAGGCCGTCGCCCGCCAGCCGGTCCAACGCCTTGCCGGGCAGCTTCCAGCCGACCACGGCGTCCTTGCCGGCCAGCACCGACCAGACCGGCGGCGCGCCCTCGCCCCAGCCGCGTCGCGAGGTCAGGGAGGGATAGCCCGCATACGGATAAACGAGCAGCGCGCCCTTCACCGACCGCCGCAGCCGGGCCGGATCGGCGTCGGCCAGCTTGGTGGCCCGCGCGGCGTTCTCACCGATCGCGTAGCTGTCCATGATCGTCCAGCCGCCATGGCTCCAGCCGGCCAGGAAGACGTGGTTGGCATCGGCCCAGGCTTGCGTCTCCAGCCAGGCCAGCATGGCGAAGACGTCGGCCGCCCGGGTCAGGCCGCGTAGCGCCACGCCGGTGCAGACGAACAGCTTGGCGTCCAGGCTGGACATGCCGCGGGGTTTAAGGCTGTCGACCACCACGGCCGCCCATCCTTGCTGCACAGCCGTTCGGGCGTATTCCTCGAGGAACGGCGTCTTGCCGCCGCAGCCGTGCAGGATCAGCGCCACCGGGAACGGTCCCGGACCCGCGGGCTTGAACACCCGGGAGTGCTTGGCGACCTTCTCGCCCCAGGCGGCGCTGTCCATCGACGACCTCTTAGCGTGCTTAGTGCCGGAACACTCGCACACCGGTGAAGGCCATTGTGAGGCCAAGCTTGTCGGCCGCCTCGATCACTTCCGGATCGCGCATCGAGCCGCCCGGCTGGATGATCGCCGTCGCGCCCGCTTCCGCCGCCTGGATCAGGCCGTCGGCGAACGGGAAGAAGGCTTCCGAGGCGCAGGCGCAGCCCTTCAGGTCGAGCCCGAAATCGGCCGCCCGCAGCGCCGCGATGCGAGCCGAGTCCTTGCGGTTCATCTGGCCGGCCCCGACGCCCAGGGTCTGGCCGGCGCGGGCATAGACGATGGCGTTGGACTTGACGTGCTTGCCGACGGTGAAGGCGAACAGCATGTCGCGGATCTCGTCTTCGGTCGGCTGGCGCTGGGTGACGATCTTCAGGTCGCTGGCCTTGATCCGGGCGTCGTCGCGCGACTGGACCAGGAAGCCGCCGGCCACGCTCTTGAAGGTGTCGCCGGTCGACAGCGGGTCGGGCAGGCCGCCGGTCACCAGCAGGCGCAGGTTCTTCTTGGCCGCGAACACGGCGATGGCGTCGTCGTCGGCCTCGGGGGCGATGACCACCTCGGTGAAGATCTCGACCATCTGCAAGGCAGCGTCCTTGGTCAGGCGCGAGTTCACCGCCACGATGCCGCCGAAGGCCGAGGTCGGGTCGCAGGCCAGCGCCCGCTCATAGGCCTCGCGCTGGCTGCCGCCGATCGCCACGCCGCAAGGGTTGGCGTGCTTGATGATCGCCACGGCCGGGCCCTGGGCGGGATCGAACTCGGCGATCAGCTCGAAGGCCGCGTCGGTGTCGTTGATGTTGTTGTAGCTGAGTTCCTTGCCCTGCAGCTGGGTCGCCGTGGCCACCCCGGTGCGCGGGTTCGGGAAGGTGTAGAAGGCCGCCTTCTGGTGCGGGTTCTCGCCGTAGCGCATGGTCTGGCGCAGCTCGCCGGCGATCGACTTGCGGGCCGGGAAGTCCTGGCCCAGAGCCTGGGCGAACCAGGCCGAGATCGCCGCGTCATAGGCCGCCGTGCGGGCATAGGCGCGGGCCGCCAGGGTCTGGCGCAGGGCCAGCGTCGTCCCGCCGGCCTTCAGGGCCTCCAGCACTTCGGCGACGTCCGCCGGGTCGGTGCAGACGGCGACATAGCCGTGGTTCTTGGCCGCCGAGCGGATCATGGCCGGGCCGCCGATGTCGATGTTCTCGACGCACTCGGCATAGCTGCCGCCCTTCGCGACGGTCGCCTCGAACGGATAGAGGTTCACGTACAGGATATCGATGCCGCCGATGCCGTGGTCGGCCATGGCCTGTGCATGCTCGGGGGCGTCGCGGACGCCCAGCAGGCCGCCGTGCACCACCGGGTGCAGGGTCTTCACCCGGCCGTCCATCATCTCGGGGAAGCCCGTCAGGTCCGAGACGTCCTTCACGGGGATCCCGGCCGCGGCGATCGCGGCCTTGGTGCCGCCGGTCGAGACCAGCTCGACGCCGGCGGCGTGCAGCACCTGGGCGGCTTCGACCAGGCCGGTCTTGTCGGAGACCGACAGCAGGGCGCGCTTGGGGGCGACGAGATCGGGGGCGGACGGATAATCGGGCGCTGCGGGCACGGCGGACTCCAGGTCTGTGGTTGTCAGAAGGGAGCCCAGGCGCGCGGCATATGAGGTTCGAGCTCCCCGGTGGTTTCCCACCTTCAACGCCAGTCACGCGAACGCGGCGGAAAATACGGGGGCGGGCGGGGGAGTCAATGGATCCTCCCCCTGTGGGGGAGGTGTCGGCGCAGCCGACGGAGGGGGAAGTGACCGGATCGCCCGCTCTTCCCCCTCCGGCCTTCGGCCGCCTCCCCCACGGGGGGAGGATCTTTGGACATGCGGTCGCCGCTTCACGCGGCATCGACCGCTGAAGGTGTTGGGGAGGCGACGGAGCGGCCGGGCGAACCCGGAGACCGTGATGGTTTGTGTGTTTCGGCTCGGACGACCGCTCCGCCAGGTTGTTCTTGCCCGTGAGGATGGGAGGCGTGAGCGTATTTCAGCTCGGGTCCCCACTAGCCCCCGGACGGGCGCGGACCAAGTCGATCGGCTACATCCGTCTCGACCCCGACGATCCACGATAGGCGGCTTATACGATCACCGCCCTGTCGCTCCGCGCTTGATTTGAACCCCGGGCCACCCGATCGCCCGCCAATCCCGGAGGATGCGGCGACCTTCGGACATCCGGGAACCGAACACGGCCCCGCTCAACCTACCCCCGCCGCCGTTTTGGGCCGGATCCAAACGCCCTCCCCCGCGACGGGGATGGCAATGATTGTGCGGCGGGATTCAACGCGGATCATTCAGGGCTGCGTAAAATCGACAAGCGATTGATTTCGCTGTGTTCGACGTTGCGAACGCCGAGGATACAGCACTCCCAATCCCCTCTCTCTTAGAGAGAGGGAGGGGCCCAAGCGGAGCTTGGGAGGGTGAGTGGTTACACCCTCAGCCGGCGTGCCGGCAGTGACTCCCCAACAGCGCCAAGATCGTCCACGGGCTTCGCCTACCCACTCACCCTCCCACGCCTACGGCGCGGGCCCCTCCCTCTCTCCATGAGAGAGGGGTTTGGAGTGCGCGACCCCGCTCAGTGAGAACCGCCTCTCGCCCCGCACCAGCGCCCCCCCTCACATCCCCGGCTCCACGATCGCCGGCCTGGAGGGCTTCCTCAAGGACGACGCTCCGCATCGCCGCTGCGCGGCCGCCCGGAGGGCGGTCCTTGACCAACCCCTCCAGCCCAGCACGCCGCAGCCTCCAAGAGATGTAAGGCAGGCTCCAGCCATGGGCGGTGCCTTAGTTCAACTAAAGAACGGATCATTTAGTTGATGCAGGCGACTTGTTTCGAACTCAGTCGTCCCGGTCCAGCGGCTCTCAGGTATTTTCCGTTTATTACTTGCAACGAGCTCATTGCTGGTCGCTGCCGTGAAGCGCTTTTCAAGCACGATGGCCGCTCCGATTGAAGCCGCTGCCTTTGAAAGAGCGCGATCGAAAGCACCGTCGGCAACGCTTGCGGATGAGAATACTCCCCAGAGCGTCGTGTTGGGCAATCGGTTTACGTAAGTTGCCCCCTTCCAGACATACAGGAGGCCTTCCTTTTCAGCGGCTGTCAGAAAGGCTTTGTGTCCGGTCGAAATGTCATAAGTGACGATGTAGTTCGGCATGGAATTTCATTCCTGCATGATAACTTTGGGAGTTGGTGAAAACTGGCGCGGCGAAGGCCGCGCCAGTCCTCTGCCTATCGCGGACGCGTAGTCGGGATCGACGGACGCACCGGCGTTGACGGCCTAAAGGGAGGCGTTACCGGCCGGCGTTCGGGGATCATGGGGCGTTGCGGGACGTAGACCATAACTGCCTCCCTTAGCGCTTGCTGTCGGGAGTGCGGTGGGTCGGCTTCCACGTCGAGCCTGGCGAACTCGTCGGAGGCAGCCGGGTGTTGTCCGGCACCGTCGTGAAGTTCGGTCGGGCACCGCCGCGCGGGCCTTGTTCTTGGAAAATGCCGCCGTTGCGGCCGCTATTTGAACCCGGTTTGAGGGTCATTTGAGTTGTCCACAGATGTTGAACAGGAAGATTCCTGACGCTGTGGACACCCGACCTTGCTCCCACGCAGGGATGCGCGGTACGGAGATCGCACAACGTCGCTCGCGGTGTTGAGGAGAGGGGTGATGTCGGTCCCGGCCTAGACAACTTGGCCCGCGCATTCCTCTCCTATCAGTCCATTGGACTGAGATCCGTGCCCGTTTCGTTCCTTGGTCTCCTTGTGTGTGATTAACGCGATAACGACGATACTAGTGAGTCGCAGACACCAGGGATAGCGTTCGAAATCCCGCCGAGCACAAGCTGCTGTTAGCAACCTGTGAGTATTCGGTTGATGACCGGTGGCGAAACGGTGGATCGATTCTACCCGCTATGCGAGTCCAACCCGCTCCCGCACCGCCTTAAACACCATCGCCATCTCGATATGCGTGTGCACGTACCCGTGCTCGAACAGGTACGTCAGCATCCGGTCGTAGGCGTCGTCATAGTCCGCCGACACGACGCTCCCCGGCGTCCCCGCCTCGCGTTCCAGCACCGCCAGGACCTCCGGCGCGTCCGCCGTCAGCGCGGCCACCACCTCCGACACCTCGTCGTCCGTATACTCCGGGGCATGATGCGTGCGGCCGGGGTCCTGCGGCAGTCTGCGGGAGAAGCCCATCGGCCCTAGCCCTCCGCCCGGGTCAGTTTCCAGCGGATCTTGGCGCCGACCTCCGGGCGCACCTGGCTCTTCAGCACGATCTGGCCGGCCTTGCGGGCCAGGCCGTGGTCGAAGTGGGCGGTGGGGGCGATCTCGACGTCGACGGCGTCGTTGCGCAGCCACCAGCCGATATTGCTGGGGCCTCTGATGAGGACGCTCTTGCCGTCGCGGGCGATCGAGGCGCGGGCCTCGGGGTGGAGGTGGAAGCGCACCGCGAAGGGCAGGTAGCGGCGCGGGCCGTTGGGATCGGCGGCGGCGCTGAAGGGGGTGAGGCTGTCCTCGCCGCGCAGCTCGTCATTGACGGCGTCGAGGAACAGGCGGCGGGCGTGTTGCAGGCCGGCGTGGCGCCAGCCGTCGTGGACGATGTCCAGCCAGACGCCGCCGACGTCGTCGTGGCGCTTGGCGTCGACCGCCTGCGCGCCGTCGACCAACCAGGGGCCGAGCGCGCGGGCCTTGAAGCCCGAGAGCGGCCGGCCGGCCGAGCCGTCGCCGACCGAGACGGTGGAGGCCGCGTCCGAGAGGCGGAAGGCGTTGGCCCCGGTGGCCTCGGGGCTCCAGCCGCAGCTGGTGATCAGGCGATCCTTGGCGCAGACGATCTCGACGGCGGCCGGCTGGGCGCAGGCTGCGACCGAGAGGGAGCCGGCGGCAGGAGGACCACAATCGGCGATGACCTCGATGCTGCCACCGATCATCTTGTGATAGCCGCTGTGCGGCGCGGCGTTCAGCGGGCGCGGGCCGCTGTCGTCGTGGGCCAGGGCGGCGGCGATGCGCTGCGGGGCGATGGCCTCGCCGCCGTGGAAGGCCGCCAGATGGCCGTCGCCCAGGGTGAAGAACCGGGTGGCCGTGGAGAGGCGGTCGATGGCGCGGGAGAGGGCCTCGGGGCTGGGTCGGCCGCGCTGGCCCAGGGCGTCGTCCAGGGTCAGCAGGTCGAACAGCAGCTCGACGCCGGCCTCGGGGCTGCGGGTGGCGTGGCCGCCGTCCGGGAGGACCATCTTGTCCAGGTGGCGGAGCAGGGCTTTCAGGCCCTTGTCGATCAGCCGCTCGCCGGGCTTGCCGGCCAGGACGCAGCCGGCCAGGGCGGCGACGGCGGCGCGCTCCAGGGCCCGCTCGGGGCTCTTGCCGATCTCGATCAGGTGGCGGGCCTGGCGGGCCAGGTCCAGGCACAGGTCGGCGATCTCGGCGTCGCTGCCCTCGGCGGCCAGGGTCTTGGCGGCGCAGGCCAGGTGGAAGACCCGCCGCTCCAGGCACTCAGGGCCCCAGGAGAAGGCGTTCCACTTGCCGAACACCCGGCGCCAGTCGTCGAGCAGGCGCAAGGACCGGCGGGCGCCGTCCGAGCCGGCGGCGGCCAGGTCCGGCAGCCAGTCGAAGCGATGCAGGCTGATGGCGTAGCGGCGCGAGGGGCTGGCGGTGTCGAACGGGTCGCCGTCCGCGCTCATCCGCAGGGTCCCGCCGTCCAGGGTCAGGACGCCGGTGAGGATCTTCTTGCCGTGCTCAGGGTTGGCCGGGCGCGGGTCGTGCGGGCGGGCGGAGAGGCCCTCGGGGCGCGGGAAGGCCAGGGTCAGGCGGTGCGGGCCCGAGCCGTACCACTCGCGGGCGACATGGCCGGCAAGCTCGGCGCCGACGGCTTTCCATAGGAGGCCGCCGCCTGATGAGGCGGTGGATCGGGAGCCGCTGGCGGAACGCTTGACGGCCATCGTGTGGGGTCAGCCGCCCTTCAGCGCGCGGATGTTGTCGGCGTAGGCGCTAGGGCCGCCCTTGAACACGGCCGAGCCGGCGACGAGGGCCGTGGCCCCGGCCGCGACGCATTGCGGGGCGGTCGTCGGGGTCACGCCGCCATCGACCTCGATGATGATGTCGAGGCCGGCCTTGTCGACCATCTTGCGCAGGGCCTCGACCTTGCGCAGCTGGCCGGGGATGAAGCTCTGGCCGCCGAAGCCGGGATTGACCGACATCACCAGCAGCAGGTCGACGTCCTCGAGGATCCACTCGACGTGGTCGAGGCCGGTCGACGGGTTGAACACCACGCCGGCCTTGGCCCCCAGCTCGCGGATGCGCTTCAGCGAGCGGTGCAGGTGCGGGCCGGCTTCGGGGTGGATGCTGATCAGGTCGGCCCCGGCGGCGCGGAAGGCCTCCAGGTACGGGTCGGCCGGGCTGATCATCAGGTGCACGTCGAACGGGATCTTGGCGTGCGGCCGGATGGCTTTGACGATGTCCGGGCCCAGGGTGATGTTGGGCACGAAGTGGCCGTCCATCACGTCGACATGCACCCAGTCGGCGCCGGCCGCCTCGATGGCGGCGACTTCCTCGCCCAGCTTGGCGAAGTCGGAGGCGAGGATGGAGGGGGCGATGATCGGCGCGGTCATGGTCCTGGGATAACCGCGTCGGGCCGTCCTGTCAGCCCTAGAGCTTCCTGAACCTTGCGGCGAAGAAGCCGTCCTGGCCGCCGTCGCGGTGATGCGGCAGCAGGCGGAGCGTTCCGCGCGCCGTCAGGCTGGCCTCGGGCGAGCCGCCTTCGCCGGCGGTGATCGGCTCCAGGACCATGTCCTTGCGGCGCGCCAGGAAGGCCTCGACCTGGGCCTCGCCCTCTTCCGGCTCCAGCGAGCAGACGGTGTAGACGAGGCGGCCGCCGGGCTTCAGGCGATCGGCGGCGCTGTCGAGGATCTTGGACTGCACGCCGGCCAGGCTGGCGACGTCGCTGGGACGGGCGGCCCACAAGACATCCGGATGGCGGCGAAAGGTGCCGGTGGCGCTGCACGGCGCGTCCAGCAGGATGGCGTCGAAGGTGCGGGCGTCCTCCCAGACGGCCGCGTCGGCGGCGACGATCTCGGCGGCCAGGTGCATGCGCTCCAGGTTCTCGCCCACGCGCTTCAAGCGAGCCGCCGAACGGTCCAGGGCGACGACCTCGGCGCCGGCGGCGGCCAGCTGCAGGGTCTTGCCGCCGGGCGCGGCGCAGAGGTCGAGCACCTTGTCGCCGGCCTTCACGCCCAGCAGTCGGGCGGGGACGGCGGCGGCGGCGTCCTGCACCCACCAGGTCCCGTCCTCGAAGGCCGGCCAAGCGGCGACGTCGCCCTTGCGGCGCACGCGCAGGGTGCCGCCGTCGAGGATCTCGGCTTCCAGCTCTGCGGCCAGGGCGGCGGCGTCGGCCGAGGGCTTCAGCGAGAGGTCGGTGGCGGGTTCGATGGCGATCTGGGCGGCGATCTCGCGGGCCGTGGCCTCGCCGAACGCGGCGACCCAGCGCGAATAGAGCCAGGGCGGGGCCAGAAGGGTCGGATCGTCGCTCGGCGGCGCATCGCGCAGCAGGCCGCGCAGCACGGCGTTGACCAGGCCCTTGAACGGACGGCTGGTCTTGTTGGCGCCGGCCAGCTCGACCGAGGTGGCCACGGCGGCGAAGGCCGGGACCTCCAGATGGAAGGCCTGGGCCGCGCCGAGACGCAGCAGGTTCATCACCCGGTCCGGCGGGGCCTTCTGCAGGCGGGCGGCCAGGGCGCGGTCGATGGGGCCCAGATGGCGCAGCACGGCCATGGCCAGCGCCCGCGCGAAAGCGCGCTCACGCGGCTCCAGGAAGCGGAAACCGTTGGCCGACGTGGCTTCGTCGATGCCGCCGCGACGCGAAAGCGCCGCCTCGATAAGGTTCAGAGCGGCCTCCCGGGCGGGGAGACCGTCGTTGAGTTCTTGAGTCACCGCCTCGCCGTGCCTCAAAGGCGAGGGCTAGCGCAAGCGTCTTGCGGAAAAATCGCGCGGCGAGGCGGACGAAAAATGCTAGAATCCGTCCATGTCCGAGCCTTCCGACGCGTCCCCGCAGCCTGAAACCGTCCCCGGCGCCGCGCCCGGCAAGGAGCTGAGCCCCGCCGCTCGCCGCGCCTTGGAAGAGGCCGCCGCTCGTCGCGCCGCCGAGGCCGCGCTGCACCTGCCGCCGGAAAAGGGCGGCCGCGAAGGCCCCGAGCCGACCCGCTTCGGCGACTGGGAGAAGAAGGGCGTGGCGGTAGACTTCTGAGGCTGGCAGGCTCCCTCAAAACACAAAGGGAGGAGCAGCCTTGGAAGATCTCGCCGAAAAGCGCCTGCGGGTCGTGCGCGACCACATGGCGCTGGAGTGCGTCCACGACTGGGACGCGGTGATCGCCACCTTCGAGCATCCTCGTTACGAGATGCACGGCCCTGGCACCGTGTTCGACGGCGAGGCCGCCGTGCGCGGCTATTTCGCCGCCTCGCGCACGCCGTTCCCGGACCAGGGCAACGAGATCATCGCCATCGCCCATGCCGGCGACACGGTGCTGGTCGAGTTCTGGCTGACCGGCACCCACCTGGGGCCGCTGCGGCTGCCGACCGGCGTCGCCGAGCCCACCGGCAAGGCCTTCCGCATCCGCATGGCCGCCAGCTTCGAGTTCGCGCCCGGAAGCGACAAGATCATCTGTGAGCGGCCGTACTACGACCAGTTCGCGGTGCTGCGGGCGCTGGAACTGGGCTAGGCCGCCGCCGGCGCGGGCTTGCGGCGGATCGCCAGGGCGTTCCAGCCGATGGCCACCGTCGCGGCGCCCACCGCGAAGCCGAGCGCCAGCAGCACGGTCAGCGGCGTCCTGCCCAGGCCTTCGAAGGTCGTGCGCCACGCGCCGTTGGCGGGGGTGACCTGGAAGGCGACGATCTGCACGACGACGACGCCCAGGGCGACGAGCCACGGCTGGCCATGGCGCGGATCGCGCCGCCAGAGCCACAGGGCGATCAGCCCGGCGACCAGATTGGCCAGCTGCACGCCCGAGCCGAAGACCGGAAAGTCCTGCGGCCCGCGGATGGTCATGCCGGGCACGACCTGGTTGAAGACCCGCCCCAGCACCGGGCTCAGCAGCGGCAGGGCCGACGACAGCATGTAGCCGGCGTGCAGCCGCACGGCGCGGCGATGGCGCAACGCCATGGCGATCGCATACAGCACCGCGCCGAAGGCCAGGATGTCGAGGACGGCCAGCTTGGCGCCCCACAGCGCATAGAACGGATTGCCGCCGCCCGTGCCCGCCGCCATCGAATGCAGCACCCCCATGGCCCCGGCGCCGAACAGCGGCGCGGCGAGGAAGGTCGCCCGGCCCGTCAGGCGATGGACCGCCAGCTGACCGTGATGCGGCGTCCAGCTCTGGGCCAGCAGCAACAGCATCCATAGCGTCGCTGTGATCCCATGGATGTGGAAGCCGAGCGGGGACGTGGACAGGATGCTGAAATAGCTGCGCCAAAAGGCGAAGACGGTCGCCGCGAGCATCGCGACGATGAACAGCCAGGCGTGGCGATAAGGCATGCGTCGTCCCCCCGGACCATGGACGCACGACTATGATCCTTCTGGGAAAACTGTCTATCGCCGAACGCCGTTTTGTCATTGCGCTAGAAGCGCACGCTCATCCTCCGAGCAGGAGCGCCGTCGCCGCCAGCATCTGCGGGTCCCGGCCCGTGGCGATATCCTTCGCCGTCGTGGCCACCGCGAGGTCGGGTTCGATCGCGGCGTCCGGCTGGGGCGTCGTGGGGAAGCTGGCGATCAGGGGCAGGTCGACCTCCAGCCGTGACGCCGGCAGCTGCAGGAAGAAGAAGGCGCCGCCATTGATGCCGCGCCGATTGCCGCCGGTGGTCTGGCCGACCAGCGTCGCCAGGCCGTTGTCCTTGCAGGTCTGGTCGAAACCGAAGGTCGCCGAGCTGTTGGAGGCGTCGCACAGCACCGCCACCCGGCCCTTGAACCGGCGACCCTCGGGTTGGATGAGGCCGCTCTTGCCGTTCTCGTCATAGCGGGTCAGTCGATAGAAGCCGGGGCGCTCCTGCGAGGCCACGGCCGCCTCCCCCCAGTCCAGGAAGCTGCGGTCCCAGGTCTTGAGGTGCGGGCGCAGGGCCTCGGGCGCGGTGCGGTATCGCGTCCAGCGTTGGTCGCGCGACAGGGCCAGGTCGCGATCGATGAGCCGGCTGATGATGACATTGCCGCAGTCCATGCCGCCTTCATTGCCGCGCAGATCGACGATCAGGCCGCGCGCGCCGTCGCCCGTCAGGTCGTCCATCACCCCGCCCAGCCAGGCCCGCCAGTCGAAGCTGGAATCGTAGAGCGCCCAGCCGGGCATGGTCAGGCGATGCACGCCGTCCTCGCCCTTGGCCAGCGTCCAGGGATTGGCGTCCTTGGCGACCTCGACACTGGCCGAGAAGCCGGCCCGGCGGTCGGCCAGGGTCAGCAGCGGCGCACGGATCACGCGGCCGTCGGCCAGGGTGAAGGCGGCGACGTCCTTCAGCGGCAAGACGAGCGGCAAATGGATGTCGAAGGTCTCGTAGCGGTCCTCGCCGCGCGCCTCCATCAGGCTGATCCGCTTGGCCAGGTTGGAGCCATCGGCCCGGGCCAGGGGCGTGAGCCGCGCCAGCAGCGTCCTGGTCGAGACGCCATCGATCGCGGTGATCACCGTACCGCGTGGGAACAGGCCCGCGCCGCTGTCGTCGCGGATCACCACCATCGCGCCGTCGATCCAGCGGAACAGGAACGGCACCAGGGAGCGGTCCGGATAGATCCGCGCCACGGTCGCGTCGCTGCTGTTGTAGGGGCTGGGATAGGTGTGGCCGCATTGGATCGAGGCCGTGACCCGTGTCAGCGCCAGGAAGCGGTCGCGGAACGACCCCGGCGCGGCCCAGGCGCGCGCCAGGCCGTCCAGCCGCGCCGAGACCTGTCGCGGCGTGCTGTAGCGATAGACGCCGGGATGCATCGTCTCCCAGGCCTGGCGCAGGATCGCGACGTCGCCGCTCCAGTCGTCGGTGACGGTCTCCGCCCAGCCAGGCGTGGCGGCACCCACGGCCAGGCCCACGGAAAGCTGCAACAGGCGACGGCGGTTCAACGGCATGGACGGGATCCTTACGAACGGGAGCCAGCCCATGCGCCGGCTCACGGCGCGGCTCGCCTCATTTCCGCGTCCGGATGCAAAAAAGCAGGATCTGAGACCTGCTGGCGGAACCTGGAGGGCGAGAGGCCGAACCGGGCCTTGAAGGCGCGATTGAAGCTGGCCTTGGACGCGAAGCCCATGTCGAGCGCCAGGCTCAGCAGGTCGCGGTCGGAGCCGGCTTCCAGCGCCCGCGCCACGCCCTCGGCCCGCAGCCCGTTCACGAAGGTGGAGAAGTTCACGCCGAGGCCCAGATTGATGGCCCGGGACAGGCGACCGCTGTTGGTCCCCAGAAGCCGGGACAGTCGCGCCAGCGACAGGTCCGGTTCGCGCCACCAGCCCGCGTCGCGCGTGCGGTCGGCGATCTCCAGGGCGATGGCCGGCCAGTCCGGCGCCCGCGCGGTCTCGGGGTCCGTGAGGACCGGCTCCTCGGACGACGCCGCCAAGGGCGCGGGAAGCGCCGCGTGCCGCCATCCCGCCACGCCCAGATAGACGCCGACCACGGCCAGGGCCAGGTACAGCCCGGTCTCCTGGAGGAAGTCGATGCCGCCGACGAGAGCGGACCAGAGCCAGAAACTCGCTTCGACGCCGAGGCCGACCAGGATCGCCGCCAGGACATGGCCCAGCCATCGCGCGGAGAACCGGTCGTCGTCGCTGCGGTGATCGGCCAGCCTCACGCGCTGGCGTTTCAGGACCTGCCGGATCGCATTGGCGTAGGTGGCCAAGCTCACCAGTCCCAGCACGTCGAACGCGGGCGCGATCCAGGCGCGATGGCCGCCCGTATACCACTGCCACTTGACCTCGCCGGGGATCAGGAAACAGACGGCGAAGTACAGGAACTGGGCGACGGCGGGGGCCAGATGCAGGCCGATGCGGCGCGGCGGCGTTCCGTCCGCCAGGGCGTGGGCGTAGCCGTAGAGCAGCGGGCCGAACGCCAGCGGGATGGCGAAGGGGGCGAAGGTCAGCCAGCGGAAGCGGTCATAGGCGCCGGCGAAACCGATCGCATAGGGCGTCAGCAGTCCGGCGACTGCCACTAGGGCGGCCGCGAGAAAGCGGCTGGCCGCCGGGTTCTCGGCGTTGCGCGCCAAGGCTCCGGCCAGCAGCAAGCATTGCAGGACCGCGGCGCAAAGCAGCGCCGTCCGCCATCCGAAATGCAGGCCCCAGTCCGACATGGCGCCGACGCTACGGGCCGCGCCGGCTTCGGGCAACCGGCGTCGGTCGCCCGAGCCTGGTTCGTCCTAGGCCACCGCGTCCTCCTTCAGCAGGTCGTCCCGCAGTTGCTTGCGGTACGCCGCCAGGTCGGCCAGCCGGGCCTTGGCGGCGGCGTCGCGGGCGTCGGCGATCTCGCGCAGGCGCACGGCCGCCTCGACCAGGTAGGCGCCCAGTTCGTCGCCGGTCAGGTAGGTCCCACGCAGCTTGTTCAGCTTGGTGTGGCCGTCCTTGAAGCTGCTGTTGAAGTGCTCCGAGACGATGGCGGCCGCGTGCCATTCGGCGACCTGGCGCAGGAAGAACCCGTCGGTCGTCTCGATGGTCGAGGCCAGCCGGCTCTTCTTCAGGCCCTCCGACGCCGCGGCGCTTTCCGACAGGCCGATCTGGATCTTCGCCTCCTCGGCCACCTGGTGCATGAAGTCGGCGAACGACTTGAAGAAGAAGGCGATCTCCTCGACGATCTCCTTGGTCCGTTTCAGGGCGCTGATGCTGATGTTCAGCGACTTGATCGCCAGCTTGATCGTCTCTTCCTTCGAGAGCTTGCCCTTCAGCAGGGCGTTGATCTTGACCAGGTTGGCGGCCTGTTCGCGGCGCTCCTTCTCGTAGGCCTCGGCCTTATCGAGCATCTTCATCTGCAGCTCGCGCAGGCCGGCGGCCTCGTCCTTCTGCTCCTTGGAGAGCTCGCCCAGCCCGTCGGCCAGGGCCTTCAGCCCGGCCTGCAGGCCGGTCAGGGCGTCGGCCAGCTTGCTGGTCTCGGCCTCGTCCTCGTCCAGCTTCTTCTTGGCGTCCTTCAGGCGGCCCTTGACGCCGTTGATCTCGGCGCCGTCGGCGGGGTTTTCCTCGGTCTCCTTGGGCGTGCCGACCTCGACGGGCTTGGCGGCGGCGTCCTGGGCCTTCTTGAGGTCCTTGCGCAGGCCCTCGACCTTGTCCTTGCTGGCCAGGGCCTTCTTCTCGGCGACCTCGTATTCCTTCTTCTTCTTGGAGATCTCGGTCTTGGTCGCGATGACCTTGGTGGTGGTGTCGGCGTCCGGGTCGGGCTTCTTGGCGTCGCCGGTGGCTTGCTTGAGCGTGCTCATCGCGCCCGCCGCGATCACCGAGGCGCCGCCCGTGGCCCCGGCCCCCAGGGCCATGGCGATGGCCGGCATGGCCGAGGACAGCACCTGGGCGCCGATCTTGACGATCTGCATGATGAAGGCCCGCTGCTCGGCGGTCTCGGCGCGGGTCTCATAGGCCTTGGCCTTGGCCTCGAAGCTCTTGAAGCTCTCCTTCAGGTCGGCGACCAGGCTCTCCAGCCGCGCGCTCTCGGCCTCGGCCTCCTCGACCTCGGCGCGGATCGCCGCCTGGTCGGCCAGGCGGCTGGCCAGGGCCTTCTCGCTGGCGTCCGAGGCGGTGGTCGTGTCCTTGATGATCTGGTCGTAGGTCTTGGCGATCTGGCTGAGCTTGGCCTCGACCTCGCTGGCCCGGCGCTGGATGCCGGTCGCCAGCTTCAGCAGGTCCTTGCCGACGAAGGCCTTGATCTCCTTGGCCGCGTCGTCGTCGTCCTTGGCGTCCTGCCAGTCGGGCAGGGCGTTGGTCAGCTCGGTGATGATGTTCTTGGCCGTGGTCATGGCCGCGGCCAGGGCCCGGGTGCTGTCGCTCTGGGCGTCGATCAGCTTGTCCATGATCGCCGAGATCTTGACCCGGATCTCGCCCTCTTCCTGGGGCGTGGTGTTGTAGGCGATGTAGAGCAGGTCGATGGCGTTGTCGGTGTCGATCTTGGCGCGCTCGACATTGTACGTGCCCTCGATCTTGCGGACGTAGCCCTTGACGATCGGGCTGTCGTACTTGGGCAGGACCAGGGGCTTGGCGGCCCGCAGCTTGATGACCTCGTCGTCGATGCCCTTGTCGATCTGGGCGGCGCGGCTCTCGAAGGCGGCGGTGTCGGTCATGATCGTCTCCCGTCGGATGGTCAGAAACAGGACCGCAGCTGCTGCTCGGTCAGGGTGGTCTTGGCCTGGCCCAGCAGGACCCCGGAGCGCCGGGTGGCCTCGTCGACGCGCACGGCCAGGCCGCGCACGGTGCGGGCGGTGCGCGCCCGGCCGTCGGCGGTGTCGACCCGCCGGGCCTCGTCCAGGGCGTCGTCGAACTCGTCCAGCAGCAACTTGCTGTCGTGGGCGTTGGTCTCCAGCGTCGTGAGGGCGGCCTGCCAGCGCTTGATCGCGGTCTCGGCGGCGCCGATCTCCTCGCGGGTGGCGCCCATGTCGGTCACGGTGGCGTCGTAGGCGCGCTTGCTGTCGCGATAGCGGCCTTCGGAGTCCCTGGCGGCCTGGCCGGCGATCTCGAGCCGGCGCCGGGTGTCGGCGATCTGCGGTTCGTAGTCGACGAAGCGGCCGGTCAGCTGGGCCAGCTTGTAGGCCAGCTCGCACAACGCGTTGATCTTCCAGGGATCGGCCTTGCAGTCGGCCAGGGCGCGGTCCTGCGAGGCCTTGCGCTGCTGCATGTGGTCCAGCTCCTGGTTCAGCCGGTTCAGCTCCGCCTGCTCGGCGTTGCGGGTCTTCTCGAAGCCCCTGTACTCGGCCTCCTGGACGACCAGCGCGGGCTCCAGCTCCAGCTTGTGCCGCATCAGCGCGCCCAGCTTCAGCTGGTCCTTGTCGCGCTGCTGGATCAGGCTGGTCTTCTGCTGGCCGAAGCAGGTCACCCGCGCGGCGATGTCGTCGTGGGTCGCGCGGGCGGCGGTGAGCTGCTGCTCGAACGCGGCGATCGCCGCCGGCGTCAGGGGTTCGCGGTCCTGGGCGTGGACGCCCGTGAACAGCACGAACGACCAGACCAGGCCGGCCAGCGCGCGGCGGACGCTGGCGCTGACACCTCCGGATGCTGGTCGCGGCATAGGTCCCCCCGGACTGGGAACGCGCCGGGATTGTTACGGCGTCAAATTCCCTCAAAGGGCGATTTAGCGATCATCGTTTGCCGAGAGTCAATCGGACGTCGTCGCTCAGGTTGCAGCCTTCTTCTTCGGTTTGGCCTTGGCGGCGTTGAAGGCCACGGCGGCGCGGAACAGGGCCTTGAAGGCCTCGGCGTCGATCGTGGCGCCCTCGGGGAAGTCGATGGCGCGGCGGACATTGCCCTCCAGGCTGGAATTGAACAGCGGGGTCGGGTCGTCCAGGGCCGCGCCGTGGGCGAAGGTCGTCTTGACCACCTTCTTGTAGACCTCGCCGGTGCAGATCAGGCCGTCGTGCGACCACACCGGCTTGCCCCACTTCCACTCCTCGACGACGTCGGGATCGGCTTCCAGGATCAGCTGGCGCATGCAGGCCAGGGTCTGGCCGCGCCAGTCGGTGAGCTCGCTGATGGCGCGATCGATCAGCTGGCTGGCGGGGACGCCGACGTCCTCGGGGCGGGTGCTCTTCATAAGGTGTCCTTGAGGCTAGAGACGTTCGCCGGGCAGCAGGGCGGCCTGCCGGACCCAGTCGCTGAACTGGGCCTCGTCGAGCGGTTCGTCCTCCGAGACGTGCAGGTAGCGCACGGTGTCCTTCTTCGAGGCGACGGGCGGCGGCGGGTCCAGCGCCGCGCCCCGGAAGAAGGCGATCTTCACGTAGCGGGCATAGACGTGGATCGCCAGGAACCAGGCCTTGTCACCGGTTCCGTAGAACGGCGAGTTCCACTTCACGGCCTTGACCACGTCGGGGATGGCGGCGGTGATCAGCGCGTCGAGGCGAGCCCCGACGGCGCTCTTCCAGCCCGGCATGGCGGCGATATAGGCCTGCACCGGTCCATCGCCGTCGCCCTTGGGGATTTGCGGATTGCCGCCCGACAGGAGGACCGGCTCGGTCATAAGCCGTCCTTGTCCAGCAGCGTCGCCAGCTTGTCGAAGAAGCTCTTCCAGCCGGCGCGGGCGCCGCCGAAGGCCTGCTTCTGGTCGGGACGGAAGCCGGCCTGTTCCATGCGCAGGTGCGTGCCGGCATCGGTCGGCGTGAGGGTGAAGGTCACGACGCTCTTCAGCGCATAGGCCGGGTCCTCGTGATCGAAGTCCCAGCTATAGGCCAGCTTGTGGTCCGGCTCGATCGCCAGGACTTCGCAGTCCAGCACGCCGCCCCACTCGCCGGTGAGCTTGAACTGGTGGCCGACGGTCGGGACGAAGTCGTTGGCCATCAGCCATTCGGCGATCAGGTGCGGCTGGGTCAGGGCCCGCCACAGCTTGGCGGGCGGGTGGGCGATGTCGCGCTCGACGACGACGGTCTTGGTTTCGAGAGTCATTGGTCCATCCTGTTGAGCAGGTCTTCCAGCTTGTCGAACCGGCCTTCCCAGAACCCCGCCATCTGCTGGGTCCAGTCGATCAGCGGCCCCAGGGCGCCGAGCTGGGCGGTGTAGTGGGTCTGGCGGCCCGCCTGCCGGTCGCGCACCAGCCCGGCCAGTTTCAGGGCGGCCAGGTGCTTGGAGACGGCGGGTTGGGACACGCCGGCCTGGGCGGTGAGCGCCCCGACCGTCTGCTCGCCCTCCCGGCACAGGCGCTCGAACAGCGCCCGGCGGGTGGGATCGGCCAGGGTCCGGAACAGCAGGTCGTGGGGCGTTTGCGGGTTCAACTGATAACTTTCAGGTTATGGGTTATCTCATAACTCTGGAGTTATGGGTGCGTCAAGGACCATTGTTCCGCGACCGGTATCGGCTAGCGTGGCCATCCCACGTCCGGAGACCGCCCTTGCGCCTGCTCGCCAAGATCGCCGCGATCGCCCTGCTGCTGCTGGCCCCGCCCGCTTTGGCCAAGCCGCCCGCGCCCGTGCTCACCGCCGGAGCCGTGGCCTCGCCGGACCGCTACGGAGCGCTGGCGGCGCAGGAGATCCTGAAGGCCGGCGGCAACGCGGTCGACGCGGCGGTGGCGACGGGGTTCGCCCTGGCGGTCACCTATCCCGAGGCCGGCAACCTGGGCGGCGGCGGGTTCATGACGCTGTATGTCGGCGGCAAGCCCTATTTCCTCGACTACCGCGAGACGGCCCCGGCGGCGGCCTCGGCCGACATGTATCTGGGCAAGGATGGCGAGCCGGTCGCGGACCTGTCCCTGTACGGCAATCTCGCTTCCGGTACGCCCGGCACGGTGCGGGGCCTGGCCATGGCCCACAAGCGTTTCGGCAAGCTGCCCTGGGCGCGGGTCCTGGCCCCGGCCATCCGCTACGCCCGCGACGGTTTCGAGGTGAACGCGCAGTTCGCCGGCATGCTGACCAGCGAGGTCCCGCCGCCGTTCAAGGCCACGAACTTCAAGACCTATTTCGGCCCGCGGAAGGCCGGGACGCTGTTCAAGCAGCCCGAGCTGGCGGCCACGCTGGACCGCATCGCCAAGGGCGGCGACCGCGAGTTCTACGAGGGCAAGACCGCCGACCTGCTGGTCGCCCAGATGCAGCGTGGGCCCAAGGGGTTGATCACCAAGGCCGATCTGGCCGCCTACAAGGCTGTTTGGCGCGCGCCGATCACCGCCAAGTGGCGCGGCTACGACGTCATCACCGCTCCGCCGCCCAGCTCCGGCGGCATCGCCCTGATGCAGATGCTACTGATGAAGCAGGACCTGGCGCCCAAGTTCAAAGGCGTGGGCCTCAACGAGCCGCAGTACGTCCACCTGCTGGCCGAGATCGAAAAGCGCGTCTACGCCGACCGCGCGGAATATCTGGGCGACCCGGACTTCGTGAAGGTCCCGATCGCCAACCTCATCAACCCCGCT
Organism: Caulobacter sp. GW821-FHT10E02; assembly: GCF_059415225.1. Lineage (NCBI taxonomy): Bacteria > Pseudomonadati > Pseudomonadota > Alphaproteobacteria > Caulobacterales > Caulobacteraceae > Caulobacter > Caulobacter sp. GW821-FHT10E02. The sequence continues at coordinate 709,624 of NZ_JBWKMV010000002.1, read as the reverse complement.
TATGTCGCCAGGCGCGCTGCCGAGGTCGATCCGGACAAGCCGTCGCCGACCAAGGCGGTGGTCCCGGGGCTGGAGAAGCCGCAGACCACGCACTTCTCGATCGTCGACAAGTGGGGCAACGCGGTCTCCAACACCTATACGCTGAACGGCTGGTTCGGCTCGGGCGTGGTGGTCGAGGGGGCGGGCTTCCTGCTCAACGACGAGATGGACGACTTCTCGGCCAAGCCCGGCGCGCCCAATGTCTACGGCGTGGTCGGCGGCTCGGCCAACGCCATCGCGCCCCATAAGCGGCCCTTGTCCTCGATGACCCCCACCATCCTGGTCAAGGACGGCAAGCCGGCCATGGTCATCGGCACGCCGGGCGGCTCGCGGATCTTCACCTGGGTGTTCCAGGTGCTGGCCAATGTGTACGACTTCGACCTCAGCCTGAAGGCGGCCCAGAAGGCCCCGCGCTACCACCACCAACTGCTGCCGGAGAACGTGATCTTCTACGAGCCGTCGGGACCGCCGTCGACCGGCTTGAAGACGGCGCTGGAAGGGCGCGGCTACAAGTGGGTCGAGGACTTCAGCGGCGACATGGAGGCGATCCAGGTGGTCGGCCGGACGCCCGTGCCGGAGGCTGATCCTCGGGCGCGCGGGGTGGCGCTGGTCGTCAAATGACCCCTTCTCCCCTTGCGGGAGAAGGTGGCTGGCGAAGCCAGACGGATGAGGGGTTGAAAGGCCTGTCCGGACAGGGTGGCGCAACCCCTCACCCGGCCCTTCGGGCCACCCTCTCCCGCAAGGGGAGAGGGAGACGCGTCAGAGCCCCGCGATCTCCGCCACCACCTTCAGCGCCGCTTCACGCGGGTCATTCGCCGCCGTGATCGGGCGGCCGCAGACCAGGTGGCTGGCGCCGGCGCGGATGGCGTCGGCGGGGGTGGCGGCGCGGGCCTGGTCGTTCTTGGCCGACCAGTCGGGGCGCACGCCGGGGGTGACGATCAGGAAGTCCGGACCGGCGATTTCGCGGGCCATGGCCGCTTCGTGCGGGCTGGAGACGATGCCGTCGACGCCGGCCTCAATCGCTTGGCGCACGCGGCGCTCGACGAGGTCACGGGCGTTGAAGCTGTAGCCCATCTCGATCAGGTCGGCGTCGGTCAGGCTGGTCAGCACCGTCACCGCCAGGATCTTCAGGCTGGAGTCGCCGCGCGCCTTCACCGCCGCCTTCATCACCTGCGGCTCGGCGTGGACGGTCAGCAGGTCGCAGCCGCTCTGGGCCAGCACCCGCGCCGAGCGCTCCACGGTCGCGCCGATGTCGTGCAGCTTCCAATCCAGGAAGATCGACTTGCCCGAGGCCTTCAGCTCGTGGGCCAGGGTCATGCCGTCGCTGGCCAGCAGCTCCAGGCCGATCTTGTAGAAGCTGACCGCGTCGCCCAGCTGGTCCACCATCTGGCGGGCGTCGTCGACGGTGGGCAGGTCCAGCGGAACGATCAGGCGCGGATCGGCGGTCATCTTTGGTCCCCGGGGTTGGCGCGCGACATTGTCCGCCCTAGGAAGGGCGAAGCTCTGGGCGCGATCTAAAAGGTAAGGACGTCGAATGACCGAGGCCAAACTCGCCGTCAACTTCTTCGTCGCGCTGTTCGCTCTGATCGACCCGATCGGCAACGTGCCGTTGTTCGCCGCCGCCACCCTGGGCGCGGCCGCCGCGGGCCGCCGGATGGTGGCCGTCTATATCGGCCTGTTCGTCGCCGCGTTCCTGATCTTCTTCTTCTTCACCGGCGTTGGGCTGTTGGCCTTCTTCGGCATCTCGATGCCGGCCTTCCGCATCGCCGGCGGCGTCATCCTGTTCATTCTCGGCCTGGACATGCTGCGCGACGACTTCACCACCATGTTCGCCGACGCGGCCGAGGGCATCGAGGGGCAGTCGGCGCGGGTCTACGCCCAGAAGCGCTTCGAGCGCCTGATCGTGCCGTTCGCCATGCCGCTGCTGATCGGGCCGGGCGCGATCTCGACCGTGATCATCTACGCCGCCGAGGCCAAGCCGTTCGGCTGGGCGGGCCTGGGCCTGGGCGTGGCGGTGATCTCGGCGGTGTCGCTGGTGATGGTGGCGGTGTTCTGGGCCGCGCCGCTGATCAGCAAGGTGCTGGGCCGGATCGGCATGAGCATCGTGGTCCGCGTGCTGGGCCTGATCCTCTGCGCCCTGGCGGTGCAGTTCGTGCTGATCGGCGTCGGCGACGCCACGCGCGGCCTGGTCCGCCAGGACGCCAAGGCGCCCTACGCGGCCGCTAAGTAGCCGCGCGGTCTGGACAGTCTTGGCCGCAGGAGCCCATATCCCCGCCATGCGCGCACACGATGCCGATGTGATCATCGCCGGCGCCGGCATGGCCGGCTCGACCCTCGCCCTGGCTCTAGCCTCGGGCGGCCTGAAGCCGCTGCTGGTCGACCCCCAGCCGTTCGAGGCCCAGCTGGCCCCGACCTTCGACGGGCGGTCCTCGGCGATCGCCTATTCCAGCTTCCGCCAGTGGCGCACGATCGGCGCGGGCGAGGCCTTGGCCCCCCACGCCCAGCGCATCGAGCAGATCCTGGTCACCGACGGCCGTACGCCCGGCGCGGCGGCCCGCAAGGCCTCGCCGGCCTTCCTGCGCTTCGACTCCAGCGAGATCTCCGGCCGCATCGACGGCGAGCCGCTGGGCTATCTGATCGAGAACCGCCAGATCCGCGCGGCGCTCTCTCAGGCGGTGGTCGACAAGGGCATCCCGGTCATCGCCCCGATGGCCGCCAAGGCTCTGACGGTCGAGGCCAGCGCGGCGAAGCTGACCCTGTCCGACGGCCGGGTGCTGTCGGCCCCGCTGGCGGTCAGCGCCGAGGGGCGGGGCTCGGTCCTGCGCCGGGCGGCCGGCATCGGCGAGATCGGCTGGGGCTATGGCCAGTCGGGCGTCGTCTGCACCGTGCGCATGCAGCGCCCGCACGAGGGCGTGGCCCACGAATATTTCCTGCCCAGCGGCCCGTTCGCCATCCTGCCGCTGACCGACAACCGCGCCAGCCTGGTGTGGACCGAGAGCACCGCGCGCGGCGAGGCGCTGCGCAATGCGTCGAAGGAAGCCTTCCACGCCCACCTGATGCGGCGGTTCGGGGACTTCCTGGGTGAGGTCACGATCGAGGGGCCGACCTTCGTCTATCCGCTGTCGCTGTCGCTGGCCGAGCGCATGGTCGCGCCGCGTCTGGCGCTGATCGGCGACGCCGCGCATGGCGTGCATCCGATCGCGGGGCAGGGGCTGAACCTGGGTTTGAAGGATGCGGCGGCCTTGGCCGAGGTGCTGGTCGAGGCCGTGCGCAACGGTGAGGATATCGGCGGCGACGTGGTGCTGGAGCGCTATGTCCGCTGGCGGCGGTTCGACACGGTCAGCAATGCGCTGGCGTTCGACGCCTTCGTGCGCGTGTTCTCGAACGACAATCCGCTGATGCGGGTCGTGCGCGGGGCGGGCCTGGCGGTGGTCAACCAGATCGCGCCGGCGCGACGGTTCTTCATGCACGAGGCCGGCGGCGGGGTGGGCGACCTGCCGAAGCTGTTGCGGGGCGTGAGCCTCTAGAGGGCTACGCGTCGAGCTCCCGCGCCTCTTCCGGCAGCATGATCGGCACGCCGTCGCGGATCGGATAGGCCAGCTTGGCCGAGCGGCTGACGAGCTCGCCCTTGGCGCGGTCGTATTCCAGCGGGCCGCGGGTCACGGGGCACACCAGCACTTCCAGCAGGCGGGGATCGACGTCGATGATCGGGGCGGGAGCGTCTTGGGTCATGAGGCTGTGTCTACTGGATCGAATGCGGTTCGTCATCGTCCCCGGCGGCCGCGTCGATCTCCAGCAGCGCGGTCAGGGTCGCCTTGCGTTCGAAGATGGTCTCGGCCTCCAGCAGGGCCTGCTTTTCCATCGGATCGAACGGCAGGGCCATGGCCAGGCTGTTGATCAGGGCGTCCGACGGCGCGCTCTCCGCGTCGGTCCAGTCGATCGCCAGGCCGCGGTGGTCGAGATAGCGGCGCAGGGCGCTGAGCAGCCGGTCGATGTCGGCGGCCGTGCGCGTGCCGCCCGGGCCGTCCTCGCGCAGGTCGGGCTCGTAGGGCGCGAAGTCGGCGCGGACCTGGCGATAGGGCGTGCGCACCGGCAGCTCGTCGCCGGCCCGGAAGCGGCAGACCCCGGTCAGGGTGATCAGGTAGCGGCCGTCGCTGGTCTCGGCGAAGCTGGTCACCCGGCCCGCGCAGCCGACGGGGGCCAGGGACGGACGCTGGTTGTCGGCGGCCTGGTGCGGGCGGGTCTGGATCATGCCGATGATCCGCTCGCCCGACATGGCGTCGTCCAGCATGTTCAGGTAGCGCGGCTCGAAGATGTTCAACGGCAACTGGCCGCCGGGCAGCAACAGCACGCCGTCCAGCGGGAACACCGGGATCACCAGCGGAAGGTCGCTCAGCTTTCGGTAGGCCACCGCCATTCAGCGCTCCCTTTGCTTCGTTGCTCGCTTAGCTGAACAGGATCGACGACAGCTTGCGCCGGCCCTGCTTGGCCACTTCCGAGGTCGGACCGGCCGCCTCGAACACCGTCAGCAGCTGCTTGCGCGCCGCGTCGTCGTTCCACGTACGGTCGCGGGCGATGATGGTCAGAAGATGGTCGGCGGCCGCGTCCAGGCGTCCGGTCCCGGCCAGGGCCTTGGCCAGCTCCAGGCGGGCCTCGTGATCGTCGGGATCGGCGGCCAGGCGCTTTTCGAACTCGGCGGTCTCGGACGGGGCGTCTTCGGCGAGCGCGAGCGCGGCGCGGGCGGCGTCCAGGTCGGGGTCCTTGGCGTCGGCCGGGGCCATGGCGACGACTTCCGCCGCGCCCTCCAGGTCGCCGCCCAGCAGATAGGCGCGCGCCATGCCGCCCAGGGCCTTGATGTTCTCAGGATCGGTCTGCAGCGCCTGGGCGAAGGCCTGGGCCGCGCCGCCGATGTCGCCGATCTCCAGAGATTCCTTGCCGAGCGCGATCAGGTCGTCGATGGCGCTGGGGCCGGCGGGGCCGCTCAGCTTCTCGACGAAGGCCTTGACCTGGCTTTCGGGCAGGGCGCCCTGGAACGCGTCCACCGGGCGGCCGTCGACGAAGGCGTAGACCGTCGGGATCGACTGCACGCGCAGCTGGCCGGCGAAGCCCGGATTGGCGTCGACGTCGATCTTGACCAGCTTGACCGCGCCATTGGCGGCGCCGACGACCTTTTCCAGGGCCGGGGTCAGCTGACGGCACGGGCCGCACCAGGTGGCCCAGAAGTCGACGATGACGGGCTGGGTCTTGGAGGCCTCGATGACGTCGGCCATGAAGCTGGCGTCGGTGCCGTCCTTGATGTGCTCACTTTTCGCCGGTGCAGCGGGCTTTTCGCCGATCAGGGACATCGGGTCTCTCGTGTACTCAAGGTGGGAACGCTCGAAGGCGCAAGATGGTCCTTCGAGGGGCGGCGCGCAATGTCCCGTTCGCCTGTCAGGCGACGACTTGCATGGCTTCGAAGTCGACGATCATCGGCTCGATGCCCAGCGCTGTCAGGAACTTGCGGAAATCGGCCTGGGACACCGCCGTGGTGGCGTCGTTGCCGAGGGGGTGGAAGTTGACGGGGTCGCTGTCCACCAGCGCCTTGTCGAGGACGAAGCGCAGGCGCTTTTCGGTGTCGTTGATCAGGCCGAAGGCCGTCACCGAGCCCGGCGTCACGCCCAGGGTCTCGACCATCATCTCCACGGGGCCGAACGACAGCCGGCCCGAGCCGATCACGTGGTGCAGCTTCTTCAGGTCGATCGTCGTCTCGCCCAGGGCCGAGATTAGCCACAGCTGGCCCTTGGCGTCCTTGAGGAACAGGTTCTTGGTGTGGCCGCCGGGCAGGGCCTTCTTGATCTCCAGCCCCTCCTCGACGCGGAACACCGGCGGGTGGTCGAGGGTCGAGTGCTTCACGCCGTGGGCGTCGAAGAAGGCGAAGAGGTCGGCTCTGGTCTTCATACGGCCTCTCTAGACGGCCGGAAGCCCTCAGCCTAGACCTGACCATCGGGTAGGAAAACAAGGACGAAGGCCGGCATGGAACTGGAGTGCTATCCCACCGAGAACCGTCCGCCGGATATCGTGCCGGGCCGCCCGCAGCGCGCCTGGATGGATCATTTCGCCGACCGCCACCCCTATCGCTGCCTGCCGCTGACCATGGCCAACACCACCGGCTGGGACATCCTGTGTCCGGTCGGCTTCTCGATGACCTGGGACGGCGGGGCGCACCAGGACTGCATCAAGTTCCAGCCCGATCACCCCTATCCGGGCTTCACCGACTTCGTGAAGTCGCACTTCACGCGCGGCGTGGTGACCTTCCACACCGGCTATCTGTTCCGCACCCCGCCCAGCTGGTCGCTGATGACCATGGGGCCGCCCAACCACATCAAGGACGGCATCCAGCCGCTGGCCGGCGTGATCGAGACCGACTGGCTGCCGTTCCCCTTCACGATGAACTGGATGTTCACCCGCCCGGGCACGGTGCGGTTCGAGAAGGGCGAGACCTTCTGCTTCATCATGCCGATCCAGGACAAGCCGATGGAGGCCTTCCAGCCGGTGATCCGCTCGATGAACTCCAACGCCGACCTGCGCCGCCAGTACGACGTCTGGGCCGAGAAGCGCAGCGAGTTCAACAAGCTGATCTTCAAGCGCGATCCGGAGGCCACCAAGGAGGCCTGGCAGCGCTTCTACTTCAAGGGCGAATACCCCGAGGAGATCACCGCCGAAGCCCCCAGCCACCACGTCAACAAGCGGCGGATGAAGGCCCCGAAGGTGGGGGCCTAGGCCGCCTTCACGGCCGAGACGATCGACTTCACCACCTTCTTCACCAGGGCCGGGTCGTCGCCCTCGGCCATGATACGGATCAGCGGTTCGGTGCCGGAGGCGCGCACGACGATGCGGCCGGCGCCGTTCAGCTGGGCCTCGCCGTCGGCGATGGCTTCCTTGACGCTCTTGGCCTCCAGCGGCTTGCCGCCGGCGAAGCGGACGTTTTCCAGCAGCTGCGGCACGGGCTCGAACTGACGGCCGAGCGCGCTCATCGGCTTGCCGGTCTGGATCATCACCGCCAGCACCTGCAAGGCGGCGATCAGGCCGTCGCCGGTGGTCGAGAAGTCCGACAGGATCAGGTGGCCCGACTGCTCGCCGCCGACATTGAAGCCGCCTTCGCGCATGCGCTGCATGACGTAACGGTCGCCGACGGCGGTGCGCTCCAGGGTCAGGCCCAGGCCGTTCAGCTGGCGCTCGAGGCCCAGGTTCGACATGACCGTGGCCACGACGCCGCCGCCCTTCAGGGTCCCGGCGCTGGCCAGGGCCGAGGCGATGATGGCCATGATCTGGTCGCCGTCGACGACCACGCCCTTCTCGTCGCAGATCACCAGGCGGTCGGCGTCGCCGTCCAGGGCGATGCCGATGTCGGCGCGGTATTCGCGGACCATCTTGGCCATGGTCTCGGGATGGGTCGAGCCGCACTCGGCGTTGATGTTGGTGCCGTTCGGGGCCACGCCGACCTGGAACACCTCGGCGCCCAGCTCGTAGAGCGCCTCGGGGGCGACCTTGTAGGCCGCGCCGTGGGCGCAATCGATGACGATGCGCAGGCCCGACAGGTTCAGGTGGCGCGGGAAGGTCGCCTTGACGATCTCGATGTAGCGGGCCTGGGCGTCGTCGATCCGCTTGACGCGGCCCAGCTCGCGGGGCTCGGCTAGGCCCTCCTGCAGGCCCTCGTCCATCAGGGCCTCGATCTTCAGCTCCTGGGCGTCGGAGAGCTTGTAGCCGTCAGGACCGAACAGCTTGATGCCGTTGTCGGCGAAATTGTTGTGGCTGGCCGAGATCATGATCCCGAGGTCTGCGCGCATCGAGCGCGTCATCATCGCCACGGCCGGGGTGGGCAGTGGGCCAAAAAGTCGCACGTCCATGCCGACGCTGGTCAGGCCAGCGACGAGCGCGGGCTCGATCATGTAGCCTGACAGGCGGGTGTCCTTGCCGATCACCACCAGGTGGCGGCGCTCGTCCTGCGAACGGAACAGCTTGCCGGCGGAGAGGCCGACGCGCAGGGCGACCTCGGCGGTCATGGGGTGCTTGTTGGCCTGGCCCCGGATGCCGTCGGTGCCGAAATAGGCGCGCTTGCTCATGGTCTTGGTCTGGTCTCTTTAGGGCCGTGCTTCGGACCCGAAACGATCCGAAATGCAGATTTACGGGAGGGGTCGTTTAGCCGGTGCTAAAGGCCGCTCTCGAAATCCTCGCGTGGATAGGGATAGTCCTGTCGACGCGTTCTACAAGGGATCATGGCCCATGTGCGGCATTATCGGCATCGTCGGAAAACAACCCGTCGCCGAGCGTCTGATCGAGAGCCTCAAGCGGCTCGAATATCGGGGCTATGACTCGGCGGGGATCGCCGGGGTCGTGGGCGGCAAGGTCGAGCGCCGCCGGGCCAAGGGCAAGATCAAGGCCCTGGAAGCCGTGGTCGGCGAAGACCCGTTGATCGCCGAGACCGGCATCGGCCACACCCGCTGGGCCACCCACGGCGCGCCGAACGTCCAGAACGCCCACCCGCACACCGCCGGCCGCGTCACCCTGGTCCACAACGGCATCATCGAGAACTTCGCCGAGCTGAAGGCCGAGCTGGCCGCCGCCGGCCGCACGTTCAGCAGCGACACCGACACCGAGGTCATCGCCCACCTGATCGACGCCGAGCTGGCCACGGGCCTTGCGCCGCTGGACGCCTTCAAGGCCACCCTGGACCGCCTGACCGGCGCCTACGCCCTGGCCGTGCTGATCGAGGGCGAAAACGACCTGATCCTGGGCGCCCGTCGCGGCAGCCCGCTGGTGGTCGGCGAGGGCCAGGGCGAGATGTTCCTGGGCTCGGACGCCCTGGCCGTCGGTCCGTTCACCAATCGCGTCGTCTATCTGGACGAGGGCGACTACGTGGCCCTGGACCACGACAGCTACCGCATCTTCGACGCCACGGGCGCGGCGGTGACCCGTCCGGTGCGGGTGGTGCCGACCTCGGCGGTGATGCTGGAGAAGGGCAACTACCGGCACTTCATGGAGAAGGAGATCCATGACCAGCCGGAGGGCTGCCAGCGCACGATCGCGGCCTATGTCGACACCCTGACCTCGAAGGCCTCGGTGCCGGGCGACATCGACTTCGCCAAGCTGGAACGCATCCAGATCGTGGCGTGCGGCACGTCCTACATCGCCGGCGTCGTCGGCAAGTACCTGATCGAGCAGCTGGCCGACCTGCCGGTCGATGTCGAGATCGCCTCGGAGTTCCGTTACCGCCAGCCGGCCCTGCGGCCGGGCTCGCTGGTCATCGCCATGTCGCAGTCGGGCGAGACCGCCGACACCCTGGCGGCCCTGCGCTACTGCAAGGCCAAGGGCATGAAGAGCGCGGTGGTGGTCAACGCCCAGGAATCGACCATGGCCCGCGAGGTCGACGTCGTCTGGCCGATCCACTGCGGCCCCGAGATCGGCGTGGCCTCGACCAAGGCCTTCACCGCCCAGGTCAGCGTGATGATCTCGCTGGCGATCGCCGCCGCCGCCGCGCGCGGGACGATCGACGCCGCCGAAGAGCAGCGCCTGGTGAAGGTGCTGCTGGAGGCTCCGCGCCTGATCGCCGAGGCCATCGGCCTGGAAGACGCCATCAAGGAGATCGCCGCCGACGTCGCTAAGGCCCGGGACGTGCTCTATCTGGGCCGCGGCCCGATGTCGGCCCTGGCCCTGGAAGGCGCGCTGAAGCTGAAGGAGATCAGCTACATCCATGCCGAGGGCTACGCCGCCGGCGAGCTGAAGCACGGCCCGATCGCCCTCGTGGACGACCAGACCCCGATCGTCATCCTGGCCCCGCACGACAGCTATTTCGAGAAGTCGGCCTCGAACATGAGCGAGGTCATGGCGCGTGGCGGGCAGGTGATCTTCATCACCGACACCGAAGGCGTGAAGCACGCGCCGGCGGGCGCCAAGGTGGTGGTGACGGCCCCGGCTTCGGACCCCCTGGTCTCGACCCTGGTGATGTCGGCCCCGATCCAGCTCCTGGCCTACCACGTGGCGGTGGTGAAGGGCGCGGACGTGGACCAGCCGCGGAACCTGGCGAAGTCGGTGACGGTGGAATAACGCCACCATCTGCGCCAACAATAATCCGCTCATCCCCGCGAAAGCGGGGACCCAAGCTGACTCTCCGCTTGCGCATGAGTGGTTCGGGTTCATGATATGTTCCGTGATGCGAGAGCGATCATGGACAAGATGTTCTGCGTCTACCTGCTGGCCAGCAGGCCCTACGGCACGCTGTACTGCGGCCACACCGATGATCTCACTCGCCGCATCTGGGAGCACCAGCAGAAGCTCCGTAGAGGCTTCGCGTCGAAGTACGGCGTGGATCGGCTTGTCTGGTACGAGCTTGGCGAGACGCGGGAAGCCGCGTTCACACGCGAGCGCCAGATCAAGAAATGGAACCGCGCCTGGAAGATCCAGCTGATCGAGGCGCTGAACCCGACGTGGTCCGATCTGTCCGCGACGCTGAACTGCTGAGCACCATTCCGCCGGTTCGGCTTGGGTCCCCGCTTTCGCGGGGATGAGCGGATTTTATTATCGGGCCCGAAGGTTGGAGTGCTTGGCCGAATACCCGAAGTAGATCCCACAAGCCGCCGCGACCCACACCGCGAACAGCGCCCAGGTATCCAGCGGCAACCCCACGATCAGGTACCCGCAAAACGCCACGCTCAGCACCGGCACCACCGGATACAGCGGCACGCGATAGCCGCGCGGCAGATCCGGCTGCGTCCGCCGCAGGATGATCACCCCCAGCGAGACGATGGCGAAGGCGATCAGGGTGCCCATGCTGGTCAGGTTGACCAGCACATCCAACGGCACGAACGCCGCCAGCACGGCGATGAAGGCGGCGACGATGTAGGTGTTGAGATCCGGGCTGCGGGTCTTCGGATGCAGGCGCTGGAACACCTTCGGCAGCAGGCCATCACGGCTCATGGCGTAGAGAATCCGCGTCTGGCCGTACATGACCACGAGGGTGATCGAGAAGATCGACACGATCGCCCCGACGCACAGGATCAGCGAGGTCCAGGCCTGGCCCGTCAGGTTGCGCAGGATCACCGCCAGCCCGGCTTCCTGGCCCTTGAACGCCGTCCAGGGCTGGGCCCCGACGGCGGCCAGGGCGACCAGGATGTAGACGGCGGTGACGATCAGCAGGGACAGCACGATGCCCAGCGGCAGGGTCTTGCGCGGGTCCTTGACCTCTTCCCCGGCCGTCGAGACCGCGTCGATGCCGATGTAGGAGAAGAAGATCGACGAGGCCGCCGCGCCCACGCCCGCCACGCCCATCGGCATGAACGGCGTCAGGTTGCCGGCGTGGAAGCCGCTGAAGGCGATGACCACGAAGAACAGCAGGACGAGCAGCTTCAACACCACCAGGATGGCGTTGATCGTCGTCGACTCCTTCACCCCCCGCAGCAGCAGCACCATGCAGGCCCCGACCAGCACCACGGCCGGCAGGTTGAACACCCCGCCCGCGCCGGGGGCCTTGGCGATGGCGTCGGGCATCTTCACGCCGATCAGGTCGACCAGCATCTCGTTCAGGTACTGGCCCCAGCCGACGGCGATGGCCGAGGCCGAGACGGCGTATTCCAGCAGCAGGCACGCGCCGACGATGAAGGCGACGAACTCGCCCAGGGTCGCGTAGGCGTACGAGTAGGAAGACCCCGACACTGGGATGGTCGAGGCCAGCTCAGCGTAGCACAGGGCCGTCAGGGCGGCCGTGATCCCGGCCAGCACGAACGACAGGATCACCGCCGGACCGGCGGCGGGCACGGCCGTGGTCAGAGCCACGAAGATGCCGGTGCCGATGGTGGCGCCGACGCCCAGCATGGTCAGCTGGAACAGGCCGATGGTGCGCGGCAGGCTTTCGGGCGGATGCTCGCCCTGCACCTGGGCGACGGGCTTGCGGCGCAGGAGATCGGCCAGCATGGCGCTTCCTTCAGGAGATCAGGCGGCGCCTATGGACGCCGCCGCCGTCTCCGTCAACCGCGCAGCAGGTAGTCCCGCGTCAGCGGCGTGGCGTCGCGCTTCTTGGCCAGCTGGATCTGGAAGACCATGTGGCCGCCGTGGCGGAAGCCTAGCTCGGCGCCGGCCAGGTAGAACTCCCACATCCGCCGGAAGCGGGCGTCGAACATGGTCGGGATGTCCGGATCGGCCATGAACCGCTCGCGCCAGATGCGGCAGGTCTCGGCATAGTGCAGGCGCAGGATCTCGACATCGGTGATCCACAGGCCGGCCTGCTCGATGGCCGTGACGATCTCCGACAGGCCGGGGATGTAGCCGCCCGGGAAGATGTATTTCTGGGTGAAGGCGTTGGTTGCGCCCGGCCCATGCATCTTGCCGATCGAGTGGACCAGGGCGACGCCATCCTCGTCCAGCAGCTTGGCGATGGTCTCGAAATAGGTCCGGAAGTTCGGCGCGCCGACATGTTCCAGCATGCCGACCGAGACGATGCGGTCGAATTTCTCGTCGAGGTCGCGATAGTCGGTCAGGCGGAAGTCGGTCTTGTCGGCCAGGCCCGCCTTCTCGGCGCGCTCCTTGGCCAGGGCCAGCTGCTCGGTCGACAGGGTCACGCCCGTCATCTGGGCCCCGAAGTCCTTGGCCAGGGTCATGGACAGGCCGCCCCAGCCCGAACCGATGTCCAGAGTCTTCATGCCCGGCTTGATCAGCAGCTTGCGGCCGATCAGGGCCTTCTTGGCTTCCTGGGCCTCTTCCAGCGTCATGTCCGGACGCTCGAAATAGGCGCAAGAGTACTGCATGTCGGTGTCGAGGAACCGGCGGTAGAGGTCGTTCGACAGGTCGTAGTGGTGCGAGACGTTCTTGCGCGAGGCCACGCGGTCGTTGACCTGCTGGATGCGCCGCTTCAGCGCCTTGCGGAACCGGGTCAGGGCCGAGCCGCGCTTGGGTTTGCGCCCGCCGCTCTCGCCGACGATGGTCAGCAGCTGGTCGATCGTGCCCTGTTCGAAGACGATGTCGCCTTCCATGTAGCCTTCACCCAGGCCCAGGCTGGGATTGGCCAGACGGCGCAGGCCGCGGCCGTTGATGCGGATCGCCACGGGCGGCCCGGTGCCGTCCCCGGCCTTGATGATCCGACCTCCCGGCAGGTGCGCCGTGAAATCGCCGGTCTTGATCATTTTGGAGAGCAGGGCTTCGATCATGGGGACCAACTTAAGCACAAGTTCGGCCGCGACAACCTGTCGCACACGGAGGAAGCCACATGTCGATCGAGATGACGCCGATCGGGCGGGTCGAAGGCGGCCGGGCGGAGCCGGAAGACGACGACTGGGGCCAGAGCCTGGCGTGCATCGTGCTGGACCCGGCCCGCTTCGACGACGAGGCCCTGATGGGGCTGGAGACCTTCAGCCACGCCGAGGTAATCTATGTCTTCGACAAGGTCACCGACGACCAGATCGTCACCGGCGCGCGGCATCCGCGCGGCAACAAGGATTGGCCCAGGATCGGCATCTTCGCCCAGCGCGGCAAGAACCGGCCCAACCGCATCGGCGTCACGGTCTGCGAGATCATCGCGGTCGACGGCCGGGTGCTGGAGGTCAAGGGCCTGGACGCCATCGATGGCACGCCGGTGCTGGACATCAAGCCGGTGATGAGCGGCTTCTCCCCGCGCGGCCGCCACCGCGAGCCGGCCTGGGCGCGCGAGATCATGGAGAAGTACTGGTGAAGAACGGCCTCGTCGTCTCCCGCGCCGGCGCCGACGAGGCGCCGATCGTCGCCAACATGATGCAGTTCTACATCCACGACTTCTCGGAGCTGTGGTTCGACCGCGAGGTCGAGGGCGAGCTGGAGCCCGACGGGCGCTTCTCCGGCTATCCGGGCCTGGAAGGCTACTGGACCGACCCGACGCGCGAGGCGTGGCTGTTCCGGATCAACGGCCTGCCGGTCGGCTTCGCCCTGGTCAATGACGTGGCCCATTCGCGTGAGCCCGTCGACCGGGCGGTGGCGGAGTTCTTCGTGGTCCGCAAGCACCGTCGGCGCGGGGTGGGCCTGGCCGCCGCCCACGCCCTGTTCGGCACGGCCTGGGGCGTCTGGGAGGCGGCGAGCGTCCGCCGCAACACCGGCGCGCGGGCCTTCTGGCGGCGTGCCGCCGAGAGCTATCCGGGTGTGCGGGACATCGTCGAGGAAGATCACGACGACGCGCTGTGGAACGGGGCGATCCTGCGGTTCCGGGTGGGGTAGCTACCTGATTGTGTAGCGTCGCCATACGTGAGAGGTCTCTCGCGAAGGTTGCGGCATGAACGTGTGAAGGACGGCTATGGCCAAGTTGACCCCAGGGGCCGGGGCTGCAGTCGATATGACCCTCCCCATGGCCTACAGCGTCATGCGTGTGACGGGGCAGACGTCGACCGGCTTTACCTTTGAGAAGACGTTCGGCTTCGTAGAAGAATATTCTGGAGTTGGCGTCACGTATGACGCCGATGGGGCGCCGAACGGGGGGCTCATAACCAGCATAAAGACGACGCGAGAAGGATCGCCCTACTACACGCTTACCGACCTTTCCTTCTCCATCGAAGGTTTGCCGGACTTCCTGCATGCGGGGTACGGCGGCATAGCCCTGGAGTGGAGTCTGGCGGGCGCCGATCATCTGGTTGGTGGTGATCTCGACGACAGCTTGGTCGGTGGGGCCGGCGATGATCTCCTGGAAGGACGCGGGGGCGACGACCGACTTTATGGCGACCACGGTAGCGATATCCTCGACGGGGGGGACGGCTTCGATACGGCCGTTGTCGCAGTCACGGCCGTCTTCGACCCCGAGCGGAATATCTCGATTGGCCCAGACATCAGGCGAGACGGCCAGTCGTGGGTTGTGTCCCAACCGTTTGGCAGGGGGACCACGACCCTCATCTCCATCGAGCAGGTCGACTTCAGCGGTTGGATGACCCTGGATCTCAAGCTGGTCGATGGCGCGATCGAGGCGGCGACGCGCAATATCCTGCGCACCGGCTCGGAGAACTTTGCGCTCATGGTGGGCAATGGCCTGAGGACCGCGGCGGCCGGGCTGGCGAGCCTCGTCAAGGAGGCCGATGCGACCACCACCGTGGCGACGCTGAGCTATCAGTTCTTCACCGGGAAGGTCCCCACCCAGGCCGGCTACGATTTCCTGGTCTCGCCGACAGGCCCCAACGCGGCCAATCTCAACAGCGCTTACTACGACCAGTTCGACACGGTGAACCGCTACATCAACTTCGCGGTCAATCTGGGCAAGAGCGGCGAGGGCAAGGACGCCTTCCTCGCCGCCTACGGGTCGCTGTCGCTGTTCGACGCCACCAAGAAGGCCTATGCGACGATCTTCGGCGGCGCGCCGACCGACGCCAAGGTCCACGCTCTCATCGACACCCGGGTGGACTATCTCGCCTATTACGGCGGCGACGGCCCAACCGGCATCGGCACGAAAGCGGCGATGGTCGGGTTCCTGCTGGCGGCGGCGGCCACCGAGAATGTCGGTATGTTCGCCAAGGCCAGCGACGCCTTCCTGACCGATCTGGCCGACGGCGCGACCTTCGGGGTCAACCTGGTCGGCGTCTACGGCAAGCCGGAGTACAACTACGCCGGCTAGAGCTTGCGCAGCTCTGGACAGGCGTTCGGCTCGGCGGTCCAGCTGATGCTGGCGATCTTCCAGGCGCCCTCGGCCTTGACCAGCGTGAAGACGTCGATGCCGCAATGGATGGTCTTGCCGTCCTTGCTGACCTCGTAGGGGGCGGTGACCGTGGCCATCGGGCCGCGGCGGATGATGACCGGCGACCACATCCATTCCTTGACGCCGGGATCCAGATGCTTGCCGAAGCTGTCCTCGAAGGCGACGCGGTTGATCTTGACCATGCCGTCGGAGCCGACGCGCACGCCCATGAACTGAGCGTTGGGCAGGGTCACCGCGCGTAGGGCGTCGGTGCTG
Source organism: Caulobacter sp. GW821-FHT10E02 (assembly GCF_059415225.1). Lineage (NCBI taxonomy): Bacteria > Pseudomonadati > Pseudomonadota > Alphaproteobacteria > Caulobacterales > Caulobacteraceae > Caulobacter > Caulobacter sp. GW821-FHT10E02. Next base: position 693,660 of record NZ_JBWKMV010000002.1, on the reverse strand, counting down.
GCATGCTCCATGCCGTCGAAGAAGGCCTGGGCCACGGCCAGCACGGCCTTGTCCTCGGGATCGGCGGACGGCGGCGGGGCGGCGCTCTGGGCCAGGGCGGCGGCGAGCATCAGGGCGGCGAAGGGCATGGCGGGTCCTAGTCGTCGTTGGACAGGCGCGTCAGGAACGCTTGCGCCGCTTCCTTGTGGCGGGGTTTCAGGGTCTTGCCGAGGATGGCGACCAGGGCCGCGAACACCGCCGCGTCGTCGGTGAAGCCGATGGCCGGCAGGATGTCGGGGATGGCGTCGGTCGGCAGGACGAAATAGGCCAGGGCCGCGAAGATCATGCCCTTGGCCGCCGTCGGGGTCTCGGGATCGCGGGCGGCCCACCAGACCGACAGGGCGTCGGCCGCGAAGGGCACCTTGGCGGCGACCTTGCGGATCTTGGGCAGGAAGCCCTTTTGGACCCGCTCCTCGTTGACGCGCACCGTGACGGGCGCGAGCGCCTTCTTCGGATCCAGCACCTCGTTGACGTTTACGTCGGGGGACGGTTTGGCGTCGCGGCTCATCGGTTTAAACCCTCACTCAAAGCCGATCCTAAACGCAAAGCTCAGGGAAACGTCCATGAAACTCGACAACACCGTCGCCGCCGTCGTCACCGGGGGCGCCTCGGGCCTCGGCGAAGCCACCGCCCGCGCCCTCGCCGCCCAAGGCGTCAAGGTCGCCATCTTCGACATGAACGAGACCCGTGGCGAGGAAGTCGCCAAGGAGATCGGCGGCGTGTTCTGCAAGGTCAACGTGACCAGCGACGCCGATGTCGACGCCGGCTTCGAGAAGGCCCGCGCCGCGCACGGCCAGGAGCGCGTGCTCGTGAACTGCGCCGGCACCGGCAACGCGGCCAAGACCGCCAGCCGCGACAAGACCACCGGCGAGACCAAGCACTTCCCGCTCGACGCCTTCGACCGCATCATCCAGATCAACCTGGTCGGCACGTTCCGCTGCATCGCCAAGTCGGCCAAGGGCATGCTGGACCTGGCCCCGCAGGAAGACGGCGAACGTGGCGCGATCGTCAACACCGCCTCGGTGGCCGCTGAAGACGGCCAGATGGGCCAGGCGGCCTATTCGGCGTCCAAGGGCGGCGTCGTCGGCATGACCCTGCCGATCGCCCGCGACCTGATGGGCGAGGGCGTCCGCGTCAACACCATCCTGCCCGGCATCTTCAACACGCCGCTGATGAACAATGCGCCGGAAGCGGTGAAGGCGGGCCTGGCCGCCTCGGTGCCGTTCCCCAAGCGCCTGGGCAATCCGGAAGAGTACGCTCAGCTGGCCCTGACCATGATCACCAACGGCTACTTCAACGGCGAGGACGTGCGTCTGGACGGCGGCATCCGCATGGCGCCGCGCTAGGCGTCAGCCGAGCCTGAAAAGGAAAAGGGGACCCGGTGGGGTCCCCTTTTTGTCTCGGCTTACTTGCCCGGAACCGGCCGCTGGATCGAGCTGGCCAGGTTGCTCATGATCTCGCGGGCGTCGTAGGCGCGCGGGTCGCCTTCCGGCTTCTTGCCCTTGTGCATCACGATCTCGGCCCCGGCCTCGAAGCGCTCGACGGTGCGGATCTGGGCGCGGTCGGCGAAGAAGGGGTCACCCCAGAAGGGGTCCCAGCTGCGCCAGCCATAGCCGCCGCCGTAATAGCGCCAGGACGGGCGCCAGTAGCCGTACGGATAACCGAAGCCGAAGCCCGGCCGCATGAACGGATCGGGCTCGACATACGAGCGCGAGGTGCGGTCGGTGCGGTGGTCGGCGGTCTCGAACCAGTCGTAGCCCTGCTGCACGGTCACTTCGGCCGACCGATAGAGCAGATAGCGCTCGACCGTATCGCGCGAGGTCAGGCTGTTGCCGGCGAACGACACGCGGTAGCGGTCGCCTTCCAGCTTCTGTTCCGAGAACCCGCCGGCCGACGAGCTGGCGCTCATCTTGGGCTGGTAAGGCGTCGGCGTGGCGCAGGCCGACAGACCGGCCGCGATGACCAGCGCCGCGGCGATGGCGACCTTCTTCATGGACATGATCTGCTCCTTCAAGCGGAGTCCTTGGTACTTACGTCAACTCTGGCGAGGCTTTGTGGTTTCGCCAAGGCGAAGTTTGCTTCGCCCTCGAAATCTTTCAGCCTCTCGACAAGATAAGTACGGCCGCCGTGATCAAAAGGACGCCGACCAGGACTGCGAATCCGCGTCGGAAGCCAGGCTCGTTCATTCGCGTCGACAGGGCCGCTCCGCCCAGGCCGTAGGACGACATGCTGATCAGGTCCATGCCGATGGTGGCGCAGGCGAACATGATCAGCTGCGGGACCAGCGGCCGCTGGATGTCCAGGAACGGTGGCAGCACGCCCGAGAAGAACAGCAGGATCTTCGGATTGGCGATCTGCACCATGAAGCCGTCGAAGAAGGCCGAGCGTCCTTGGCGCACCGTCGCGCTGGCGTGGCTCTCGAGGTTCTTGATCCCGGCCCACAGAGACTTCAGCCCCAGCCAGACCAGATAGGCCCCGCCGGCCCAGGTCAGGACATGGAAGGCCTTGGGGAAGGCCAGGATCAGCGCGCCCAGCCCCAGGGCCGAGCCGCTGAACCACACCAGGGTGGCGGTGTTCATGCCGATCACGCTGATCAGCGCCGCGCCCTTGCCGCGCTCCATGCCCGTGGCGATGGCGAACAGATTGGCCGGCCCCGGCGTGATGGCCATGACGAACATGGCGACAAGGAAGGCGCCATAGCGGGTGGGATCGACGGGCAGATGGTCCATGGCGCGGGTATAGCGCCCCGCGCCACGACCTTGAAGGTGAAGCTAGTTGCCGATGACGATCAGGATGTAGACCGCCCGGCCCAGGGCGCCGAACAGCAGGATCGCCGTGGCCAGGGCCTGGATGATAAAGCCGACCTCGCGCTTCTTCGGATCGGCGGCGTAGCCCAGAGCGTAGATGATCCGGCCGATCATCCAGACCACGCCCAGGGCGGCGGCGATCAGGTCGTTCCAGTAGATCGCGAACAGCCACAGCGACGGCAGGTAGATGACCAGCCACTCGACGGTGTTGGCCTGGACGCGCAGGTGGCGCTCCAGCTCGGGATGGCCGCTCATGGCCGGGGCGTCGATGCCGGACCGCTTCCGCGCGCCGCCGATGCGGAAGATCATCCAGGCATAGACCAGCAGCGAGACCAGGGTGACGATGGCCACGAGCGCGTGGGACTGGTGCATTTGTTGTGTTCCTCCCGCGGACTGACGCCGCTTCGGGGAAACCCTAGCCGTATTCGCCCTGAGTTTGCACGCCTCCCGCGGGGCCTTACAGCAAGGGCGTCGGCGAGCGGCGCCTTAGGAACCCCACGGGCTCCCATTCGCTCCTAAGGCTGACGATCCTACTTCGCGGAGGCTTGAAGCCATGCGTGTGGACTCCACGGCGATCGCCGAGATCGACTACACCCCCGAACACGGCAAGCTGTTCGTCACGTTCCATGACGGCGACGAGTACGTCTATGTCGGGGTCCCCGAGCGGGTCAGTGCGGCCTTCCTGAGAGCGCCGTCCAAGGGCCGGTTCTTCCAGCGGATCATCCGGGATCGGTACCCGTACAACCGGGTCTAGCGCGGCAGGCCGGGTCCGAGGATGGCGGCGGTGGCCGCGAACAGGACCAGCGCCCCGCCCGTCCAGACCGGCGAGGTCGGGGGCGTCCAGTCGCCCGCGCCGCGCGCCCGGCGGACGGCGAACCACAGGCCCAGCGAGGCCAGGCCGATCTCGATCGCCGACGACTGGATCACGTGACCCCTCGCCGGGGCGTAGAGCGCGCCCGCCAGCACGATGGCGACAGCCGCCGCGACATAGGCCGTGCGCAGGGCTCCGACGGCCGCCGGCGGCGTCCAGGCGGCGATGCGGCGCATGGTCAGGAGGTAGAGGGCGGCGCCGACGATGATGGCGATCGGTCGCCACGGCGCGTCGCGGTCCAGGAACGCTTCGGCCGGATAGACCCAGTCGCCGACGTTCAGCACGCCGCTATAGACAAGGTAGCCGGCGATCCAGAAGGCGTTGAAGGCGAAGAGCGAGAGGCCCAGAAGCCGCGCGCCTGACGGGACGTTGCGCTGGCTCAGGACCGCGCCGATCGCCACGAGCACCAGGTTGCCGACCGTGCCGGCCAGGTCGATCCCCGGCCGGGCCAGACTGCAATGGAAGTCGACGATGTTCAGCAGGGTGACATGGCCGCCCGCCGCCAGGCAGGCGCCGCCATGGCCGATCGCCTCGTGTCCGGCGATCGACAGGCAGACCGCGATTGTTCCAATCGCGGCCGCCGGTATCGAGACGGCGAAGCGGGTCGCCGTCATGGTCGCTAGCCGCGCTTGTCGCGCTTGGCCAGCACCCGCAGGCGCAGGGCGTTCAGCTTGATGAAGCCGCCGGCGTCGCGGTGGTCGTAGGCGACCTTGCCTTCCTCGAAGGTGACCAGGTCCTGGTCGTACAGCGAGTACGGGCTGCTGCGGCCGATGACCGTGACATTGCCCTTGTAGAGCTTCACACGGACCTGGCCGGCAACCTTCTGCTGGCTGTAGTCGATGGCCGCCTGCAGCATCTCGCGCTCCGGCGTGAACCAGAAGCCGTTGTACACCAGAGTGGCGTACTTCGGCATCAGCTCGTCCTTCAGGTGCATCGCGCCGCGGTCCAGCGTGATGCTCTCGATGCCGCGGTGGGCGGCCAGCAGGATGGTGCCGCCCGGGGTCTCGTAGACGCCGCGCGACTTCATGCCGACGAAACGGTTCTCGACCAGGTCCAGGCGACCGATGCCGTTGTCGCGGCCCAGTTCGTTCAGCTTGGTCAGCAGGGCGGCGGGCGAGAGGGCGACGCCGTCGATGGCGACCGGGTCGCCCTTCTCGAAGTCGATGGTGATGATCGTCGGGCTGTCCGGGGCGTCTTCCGGCGCGATGGTGCGCATGTGGACGAACTCGGGGGCCTCGACCGCCGGGTCTTCCAGGACCTTACCTTCCGACGAGGAGTGCAGCAGGTTGGCGTCGACGCTGAACGGGGCTTCGCCGCGCTTGTCCTTGGTGATCTGGATCTGGTGCTTCTCGGCGAAGTCCAGCAGGGCCTCGCGGGACTTGAAGTCCCACTCGCGCCACGGGGCGATCACGGTGATGTCGGGCTCTAGGCCGTAGTAGCCGAGCTCGAAACGGACCTGGTCGTTGCCCTTGCCGGTCGCGCCGTGGCTGACGGCGTCGGCGCCCATCTTGCGGGCGATCTCGATCTGCTTCTTGGCGATCAGCGGACGCGCGATCGAGGTGCCCAGCAGGTACTGGCCTTCATAGACCGTGTTGGCGCGGAACATCGGGAACACGAAGTCGCGCACGAATTCTTCGCGGACGTCCTCGATGAAGATGTTCTCGGGCTTGACGCCGGCGGCCAGCGCCTTGGCGCGCGCCGGTTCGATCTCTTCGCCCTGGCCCAGGTCGGCCGTGAAGGTGATGACTTCAGCGCCGTACTCGGTCTGCAGCCACTTCAGGATGATCGAGGTGTCGAGACCGCCCGAATAGGCGAGCACGACCTTCTTCACGGACTTGTCGGCCATGGGCGGGGTCCTTTCGGAGAGAAACACAAAGTCGCGCGCCTTCAACGGGATCAGGGCGCGCCGGTCAAGAAGTTTAAAGCTGACCGTCTTCCTGCAACGTCCTGATGACGAAGCGCAGGTGGAAAAGCTGCGACAGGGCCAGGCTGGCGGCGAGCGTCGCGCGGACCAGGAAGATGATCATGGCCTGCATCGGGTCGTCGGTGAACGTCGCCTGGGTGGCGGTGAACGACAGCAGGACAAGGATCGACAGGATCGGGATGCCGAGCAGGCCAACGCCCTTGGGCGCGGTGACGGTGGGCTTGCCATCGCGGCCCCACAGCATGGGGACGAGAGCGCCCTTCGGGATCCGCTTCCACGCGCCTTGGGCGGTGGCGGCGATGATGGCCAGGGCGGCGATCGACAGGCCGTCGCCCAGCACGCGCAGGGTGGTTTCCATGGACAGGGACTGTAGCTCTTAAACGGTGACTTGGGCGCCCAGCTCGACGACGCGGCCGGGCGGGATCTTGAAGAAGTCCGTCGGATTGGCCGCGTTTTTCATCAGGTAGATGAACAGGCGGTCCTGCCATAGCGGCATGCCCGAATTGGCCGATGGCACGATCGAGCGCCGTCCCAGGAAGAAGCTGGTGGCCATGATGTCGAACTTCAGCCCCTGCTTGCGGCAGACCGCCAGCGCCTTGGGGATGTTGGGGCTTTCCATGAAGCCATAGTTGACGATGACCTTCTTGAAGTCGTCGTTGACCTTCTCGATCGTCACCCGGTCCTCTTCGCGCACGCGCGGCGTCTCGGTCGTGCGGACGGTCAGGATGACGTTGCGTTCGTGCAGCACCTTGTTGTGCTTGAGGTTATGCATAAGCGCGACCGGGGTCATGTCCGGGTCGGAGGTCAGAAAGATCGCCGTGCCGGGCGCGCGATGCGGGGCCCGGGCGCGCAGGATCTCCATAAGGTCGACGAGGGGTACGCTGTCGCGGCGGGTCTTGGCCGTGAGGATGTTGGCCCCCCGCGTCCAGGTGGCCATGATCAACACCAGCACCGCGCCGAACACCAGCGGCAGCCAGGCGCCGTCGGGGATCTTCAGCATGTTCGAGGCGATGAACACCGAGTCCAGCGCCACCAGCGGGATCAGCAGCAGGCCGGTCTGCCACAGCGGCCACTTCCACACGCGGCGGATGACGACATAGGCCAGCAGGGTGTCGACGAACATCGCGCCGGTGACGGCGATGCCGTAGGCCGAGGCCAGCTTGTGCGAGCTACGGAAGGCGAACAGCAACACCAGCACGCCGATCAGCAGGAACTGGTTGACCGCCGGCACGAAGATCTGGCCGGCCTGGGTCTCGGACGTGCGCTTGATCTCGATGCGGGGCAGCAGGCCCAGCTGCACGGCCTGCTGGGTCATGGAGAAGGCGCCGGTGATCACCGCCTGGCTGGCGATGACGGTGGCGACCGTGGCCATCAGCAGCACGGGCCAGTAGGCGAAGTTGGGCACCATCTCCCAGAACGGGTTGTGGCGGGCGGCCGGGTGGTCGAGCACCAGCGAGCCTTGGCCCAGATAGTTCAGGGCCAGGCACGGGAACACCAGGCACAGCCAGGCGGCCTGGATCGGCTTCTTCCCGAAGTGGCCCATGTCGGCATAGAGCGCCTCGGCCCCGGTCACGACCAGGAACACGCTGCCCAGGATGACGAAGCCCAGGAAGCCGTTCTCCAGCAGGAAGCGCAGGCCGTACCAGGGATTGAAGGCGCGCAGGATCGAGAGGTCGTCGGCCAGGTGATAGGCGCCCAGCGCCCCCAGGATCAGGAACCAGACGGCCGTGAACGGCCCGAACAGCGACGCCATCCGGTGGGTGCCCTTGGCCTGGACGGCGAACAGCAGAATGAGGATCCCGGCCGAGATCGGCAGGATGTAGGGCGTCAGGGCATGGCCGACGCCGGGCGCGTCCTTCAGGCCCTCGACCGCCGACAGCACCGAGATGGCGGGCGTGATGATGCCGTCGCCATAGAACAGCGCCGCCCCGACCACGCCGAGGAAGAAGATCGCCATCGAGCGCTTGCGGCCGGTCTTGCCCAGCGCCTTCTGGGCCAGGGCCATGAGCGCGAGCGTGCCGCCCTCGCCCTTGTTGTCGGCGCGCATGAAGAAGATGACGTACTTGATCGTCACGAACAGGGTCATGGTCCACAGGACCAGCGACACCACGCCCAGCACCGCGTGCTCGGTCGCCGTCGTGCTGCGCGAATGGGCCAGGGCCTCGCGCAGGGCGTACAGCGGGCTGGTGCCGATATCGCCGAAGACGACGCCGATCGAGCCCAGCGCCATGGCGTAGAAGCCATGACCCTTCACGTCATGACCGGAGCCATGACCGTTGCCGTTCGGCGGACCGCCGTCCTGATGAGGGATGTCGGTAGACGTGGGCGCGCAATCGGAGTTTGAAGCGCCGGGGGCTTCGGAAGCCATTCAATCCCTCCGGGCGCCCTCGCAAAACGCTTGGAGCCGACCCATATCGCGATCAAGCGCGGCGCGATACACCCAAACCGCGGCCGACACAATCGTCACCCAACGTCGCCTTAGGACACTCCCTAAGGAGTTTTTGCTTCGGGCCTGAAACAGTTTTCAGTTGAACGCGCGGGCGGCCACCTTACGTTCCCGGTTAGAGATGTCTGACAGCCAGAAATTTCCCGTCGCGGCTCACGCCCTCGCCTACTTGGCGCACAAGGAGGCGTTTTCGGCTGACCGCGCCGTGGCCAGCGCTGAACTGGCCGCTTCGGTCCCGACCAATCCGGTCGTGGTCCGCCGGGTCACGGCCATGTTGGGCAAGGCCGGGCTGATCGGCGCACGGGCCGGCGCCAATGGCGGGGCCTGGCTGCTGAAGCCCGCCGACACCATCACGCTCGACACCGTCCTGAAGGCCGTCAACGGCTGCGCCCACCTCGGCGTGGCTCCCAAGGGCGTCAAGGGCTGCCCGGTCGGCGAGAAGATCCCCGACGCCGTCCGCGCCGCCATCACCGCCGCCGACCGCGCGGCGCATGACCGCCTGGGCCAGATCACGGTCGCGGACCTGTTGCACGGCGCCCACGCGGCCGTGGAACCCTGCTGAGTCTATTCAGCCAGGGCTAGCCGCCGCTGCTGACCGGCGTCCACCGCCGCCACGATCCAGATCACGAAGCCGCCCAGGGCCAGGGCGACGCCGACCCAGCCGGTCGAGGCCCAACCCCAACCCGCCGCGATCGCCATGCCGCCCAGCCACGGGCCCAGCGCATTGGCGGTATTGAAGGCCGAGTGGTTCAGCGCCGCCGCCAGGGTCTGGGCCTCGCCGGCCACGTCCATCAGCCGGGTCTGCAGCACCGCGCCCAGCCCGCCGCCGCAGCCGATCAGGAACACGACCGGGATCAGGGTCCACAGGCTACCGATCGCCAACGGATAGAGGGCCAGGGCGCCGGCGCTCCACAGCAGGATGGCGCCGATGGCCGGCATCAGGGCGCGGTCGGCGGCCCACGCACACGCCAGCGTGCCGACCGTCATCCCGGCCCCGAACACCATCAGCACCACCGGCAGGGCGGCCGGCGAGGCGTGGGTCACGGCCAGCATGGTGTCGGCCAGATAGGTGTAGACGCAGAACATGCCGCCAAAGCCGATGGCCCCAATCGCCAGGGTCAGCCACACCCGGCCGCGCCCCAGGGCCCCCAGCTCGCGCAGCGGACTGGCGTCGGCGTCGGCCGGCACGCGCGGGGCGTAGAGCCAGACGCTGGTCGCCGTCAGGGCCGCCAGCACCGCCACGATCACGAAACCCCAGCGCCAGCCCAGCACCTGGCCGACGACATTGGCCAGCGGCACGCCGACGATGGTGGCCACGGTCAGGCCGATCATCACCATCGCGACCGACTGGGCCCGCTTCTCCGGTGGAGAGACGCTGGCGGCGACCAGGGCCGCGACGCCGAAATAGGCCCCGTGCGGCAGGCCGCAGAAAAAGCGGAAGGCGATCATCCAGCCGAAGCTGGGCGCCAGGGCCGAGAGCAGGTGACCGACCGCGAACACCGCCATCAGCACCGTCAGGATCACCCGGCGCGGCAGTCGCGCGGCCCCCACGGCGATGATCGGCGCCCCGACCACCACGCCCAGGGCATAGGCGCTGATCGCATGGCCAGCCGTCGGCGCATCGACGCCCAGGTCCTTGGCGAAATAGGGCAGCAGGCTCATCGAGGCGAATTCGGTCGTGCCGATCGCGAAGCCGCCCAAGGCGAGCGCGGCCAGGACCAGGCCCGGATGGACCTTCGGGGTGTCGGTAGTCATGTCGGCGCCTCACACACACGTGGCGCAACACGGACGCGACGCGCCCGAACAGGCCGTCCCGAGATCATGCTGCATTGCAGAAGTTCTTTGTCAGATAATAAAATGACAACGTTGTCGCAAGTGTGACTGGGATGCGCCTTGGAAATTTCACGGTTCAGCGAACGGGCCATCAGCGGGGCTGAATCCGACCCGCAGAAAAATTGCACCCGACCTTGTTGCTGATGGCCTGGAAGCCCCCGTTGCGGTCCCCACCTAATCGCTACCGTTTCAATCGCCGAAACGAGGGAGACTTCGAAATGACCACCGTCGCCATCGTCTATCACTCGGGTTACGGCCACACCGCCGTCCTGGCCGACAAGGTCGCTCAGGGTGTCCGCGACGCAGGCCAGACCCCGGTGCTGCTGAAGATCGAGAACGCCGCCCAGGATTTCGCCCCGCTGATCGAGGAAGCCACCAAGGCCGACGCGATCATCTTCGGCGCCCCGACCTACATGGGCGACGTCTCGGGCGTGTTCAAAGTGTTCGCCGACGCCACCGCCGGCGTCTTCTTCACCGGCGCCTGGAAGGACAAGCTGGCCGCCGGCTTCACCAACTCGCACAGCTTCGCCGGCGACAAGGGCCACGCCCTGGAGAGCCTGACCATCCTGGCCGCCCAGCATGGCATGAACTGGATCAACCTCGGCATTCCCCCGCCGAATGTCACCGCCGCCGAACGGGGTCCCGACACCCTGAACCGCGTCGGCTCGTTCATCGGCGTCGCCGCCCAGTCGGACAACGCCTCGCCCGAGGTGACCCCGCCGGCCGGCGATCGCGAGACCGCCCGCCTGCTGGGCGAGCGCGTGGCCAAGGCCGCCGTCCGCTGGACGGTCGGCGCCCAGGCGCCCGAGCTCAGCCAGGCCGCCTAACCAGCCCCCAAGGCCGCGGTGGTCTCCCTCCCTGACCGCGGCCTGGAAGAGGCGCGCCCCAGCCGTGCGGCGCGCCTCTTCCACCTCTGCCTTTTGAGGGCTGCTTGAACCAAATCACGGGCCGTGCTCGTCTCCGGCGAAGTTTTCGTCTTCCACCGGATCACCTCAGCATGGCCCGCCGTCTCGCCCTGATCACCGGCGCCTCCGCCGGCATCGGGGCCGCCTCCGCCCGCATCTACGCCAGCCACGGCTATGACGTGGCCCTGACCGCGCGCCGGGCCGACCGCCTCGAGGGCCTGGCCGCCGAGATCAAGCTGCGTTCCGGCGTCGAGGCCTACGCCATCCCCGCCGACCTGGCCGAGCCCGCCGGCGTCGACACCGTCCTGGCCGCGCTGGCCGAGCAGGGCCGGGTGGTCGACGCGCTCGTGAACAACGCTGGCTACGGCCTGCCGGGGACCTACGATTCCACGAGCTGGGCCGACCAGGCCAAGTTCCTGCAGCTGATGCTGACCAGCGTCTGCGAGATGACCCACAAGGTGCTGCCGGGCATGGTCGAGCGGAAGTTCGGCCGCATCGTCAATGTCGCCTCGCTGGCGGGCCTGGTCCCCGGCGCGGCCGGCCACACCCTGTACGCGGCGACTAAGGGTTTCCTCGTAAAGTTCTCCCAGAGCCTGCACCTGGAGAACCTGTCGACCGGCGTCCACGTCTCGGCGCTGTGCCCGGGTTTCACCTATTCGGAGTTCCACGACGTCAACGGCACCCGCGCCCAGGTCAGCCAGGGCGTGCCCGAATGGATGTGGCTGGGCGCCGACGAGGTCGCCGCCGCCGGCTACGAGGCCGCCGAGGCCAACCGCTCGATCTGCGTCCCCGGCGCCCCGAACAAGGCCATCGCCGCCATCGCCAAGATCGTCCCCGACGACTGGGCCCTGGCCCTGATCGCCAGCCAGGGCGGCAAGTTCCGGAAGGTGTGACGACGGGTCTCGATGGGGTTTTTTGGAAAACCGCCTCGGACCTGCTATATGTCCGCCTCGGCCCCCGAGCATCCGGACACCCCCTTGAGCGTCACCCTCGACCTGTCGCGCGTCTCCACCGACGCCGCGCCCGCCATCCCCGTCGCAAAACCCATGGTCAACCTCTCGGGCCTCACGCGCCCGCAGCTGGTCGCGGCCCTGGTCGAGAGCGGCGTGGTCGAGCACGGCAAGGCCAAGATGCGCGCCACCCAGATCTTCCGCTGGATGCACCATCGCGGCGTCACCGACTTCGCCAATATGAGCGACGTCGCCAAGGAGACCCGCGCCCGCCTGGCCGAGGCCTTCACCATCGCTCGTCCCGAGATCGTCGAGCGCCAGGTGTCCAAGGACGGCACCCGCAAGTGGCTGATCCGCATGGCCCCGGGCATCGAGGTCGAGAGCGTCTACATCCCCGGCGTCGGCCGCGCCGGCGCCCTGTGCGTGTCCAGCCAGGTTGGCTGCACGCTGAACTGCAGCTTCTGCCACACCGGCACCCAGCCGCTGGTCCGCAACCTGACCGCCGCCGAGATCGTCGCCCAGGTCCAGGTGGCCAAGGACGACCTGGCCGAATGGCCGTCGGACAAGGAAGACCGCGTGCTCTCGAACATCGTGTTCATGGGCATGGGCGAGCCGCTGTACAATCTGGGCCAGGTGGCCGACGCCATCGAGATCATCAGCGACAACGAGGGCATCGGCATCTCGCGTCGCCGCATCACGGTCTCGACCTCGGGCGTGGTGCCGATGCTGGAGAAGCTGGGCAATACGACCCAGGCCATGCTGGCGATCAGCCTGCACGCCACCAACGACGCCCTGCGCGACGAGCTGGTGCCGCTGAACAAGAAGTACCCGATCGCCGAGCTGATGGCCGGCATCCGCGCCTATCCGGGCCTGTCCAACGCCCGCCGCGTGACCTTCGAGTACGTGATGCTGAAGGGCGTCAACGACAGCCCCGACGAGGCGCGCGCGCTCGTGAAGCTGATCAAGGGCATCCCGGCCAAGATCAACCTGATCCCGTTCAATCCGTGGCCGGGCAGCGACTACCTGTGCTCGGACTGGTCGACGATCGAGGCCTTCGCCGCGATCCTCAACAAGGCCGGCTACTCCTCGCCGATCCGCACCCCGCGCGGGCGCGACATCCTGGCCGCCTGCGGCCAGCTGAAGAGCGAGAGCGAGAAGGTCCGGGCCTCGGCGCTGCGCAAGCTGTCGCTGGCGGCGATGGCCGGCGTGCTGTCGGACGATGATGAGGACGAGGCGGCCTAGGGCCTGCAACTCAAATCCGCTCATCCCCGCGAAAGCGGGGACCCAAGCGGACTCTCAGGATATGGCGCGGCCGCGGATCAATCCGCTGACTCGGCTTGGGTCCCCGCTTTCGCGAGGATGAGCGGAGTCGTGGGGTCCTCCACCACCTTCTTCAACCGGCTCAGCATCCCTGCCGCATAGGCCGCGTACGGCCCGATCCACCGCTCGTGGATGGCGTGCACCGGCAGGGCGTCCAGGTGGTTCCAGCGCTCGCGGCCGCGCCGTTCGGCGACCAGCAGCCCGGCCTCTTCCAGCACGCCCAGATGCTGCATCACCGTGCAGCGATCCAGTTCCGCGAACCGCGCGCAGAGCATGCCGGTGGTCAGCGGCTCTTCCTTCAGCAGGTCCAGGATCCGTCGCCGGACCCGGTGGCCCAGCGCCTTGAAGATCAGGTCCGCTTCGTCCTCACTTGACATGTTATAAGATTATAACACATGGTCGCGCCTATCAAGGATGGAGATGTCCCATGGCGCACGAATTCACCGTCGGCGGCCGGATCGCCAAGCCCGTGTCCGAGGTCTTCGAGGCCGTTGTCGATCCTGCGAAACTCTCCGGCTACTTCACCACCGGCGGCGCCCAAGGCCGTCTCGAGACCGGCGCGACGGTCACCTGGGACTTCCACGATTTCCCCGGCGCCTTCCCGGTCGAGGTGGTCGAGGTCGTGGCCAATGAGAAGATCGTCCTGCGCTGGGGCTCGGCCGAGCCGGGCGCGACCCACAAGACCGAGGTGACCATGACCTTCGCCGACACCGGCGACGGCCGCACCCTGGTGAAGATCCACGAGGCCGGCTGGAGCGACACGCCGGCGGGCGAGAAGGCCGCGTTCGGCAATTGCGAGGGCTGGACCGGCATGCTGTGCGCCATGAAGGTCTTCGTCGAGCACGGCCTGAACCTGCGCGAAGGCTTCTACAAGTAGCGTCAACTCCCCCGACGCGGGCGCCCCCTACGCAAATCTTGTCGACCCGTGTTAGTCAGTGGGCCGCAAGTTTTCCCGGGGTAGTTCGCGTCCATGCCGTCCCAGCTCCAGTCGCCCGAAGTCCAGGCCTTCGCCACCGGCTTCCCGGTCACCCTGCTGCACGCCAGCGTGACCCTGGTCATGCTGATCCTGGGCACGGCGCTCTATGCGCTGCTGACCCCGCACAAGGAAATCACCCTGATCCGCGAGGGCAATTCGGCCGCCGCCCTGTCGCTGGGCGGGGTGATGGTCGGCCTGGCCATCCCGCTGGCCATCTCGCTGACGGCCTCGACCTCGGTGATCGAGATCATGATCTGGGGCGCGGCGACCATCGCCGTGCAGCTGCTGGTGTTCCGCGTCACCGACATGGTGCTGAAGGGGCTGCCCGAGCGCATCCAGGAGGGCGAGATCTCGGCCGCCGCCCTGCTGGTCGGCGCCAAGCTGGCCACCGCCCTGATCCTCGCCGCCGCCGTGGCCGGCTAAGCCGGCACGGTCGGGGGACCTCCCAGTGCATTTCCCCAAGCTTCCCGATTGGCTGGTCTACGCCGCCGCCGTCAGCGCCCTGGTGATCGTCGCCGTCGGCCGGCAGGAGCGCTCGGACGCGCCGCCGCCGCCGCCGCCGGTGCCGGGCGAGGAGGGCATGCCGCTGGGACCGTCGTCGCCGTTCGACCCATCGATCGTGGTCCAGGTGCCCGACAAGCCCGAGCCGGGCTCGGGCACGGCCTTCTCGGTCGGTGACGACGGCACCTGGCTGACCGCTCGCCACGTGGTCGACGGCTGCAAGCAGGCCGCCATCGTCGTGGCCGACGGGCGCGGCGTGGCGGCCAAGATCCATGTCGATCCCAGCGCCGACGCCGCCATCCTGACCACCGAGGGCGGCGCGCCGTCGGTGCCGCTGGGCCTGGACGTGCCGCTGCGCCGGGGCGCGCGCGCCTATCATCCGGGCTTCCCGCAAGGCCATCCGGGCGAGGCGGCCTCGCGCCTGCTGGGCCGCGAGAACCTGGTCGTCCACGGCCGTGGGGCCCGCACCGAGCCGGTGCTGGTCTGGGCCGAGGTCGGCCGCACCGACACGCTGAAGGGCACCCTGGCCGGCCTCTCGGGCTCGCCGGCCCTGGACAGCGCCGGGCGTGTGATCGGGGTGACCGTCGCCGAGGCCCCGCGTCGCGGCCGCATCTACACGACCGCGCCCGAGACCCTGAAGACCCTGCTGGGCCCGCGCCGTCGGCCCTCGCCGTCGGAATTCGCGCCGAGCGAGCCGATCACCACCGAGAACTACGGCCGCGTCGCCGACGGCCTGCGCCGCGACCTGCGGGTGGCCCAGGTGGTGTGCCTGAAGGTTTAGGGAGCAGGTCTAGGCCGCCGCCGGTTCGGCCTCGGTTTCCGCCGGCTTCTGCCGCGCCGCCACCAGGAACGACAGCACGATCGCCACCACGCCGATCAGCGCGGTGTAGATGAAGAAGGCCGTGTAGCCGGCCGCCATGGCCTGGGCGCTGACGCCCAGCTTGGCGCCGGCGGCGGTGAAGCTCTCGGGCGGCAGGCGGGTGAACAGGCCCTTCAGCGCGCCGACCGGGCCGCCGTGTTCGGCCGCCACCGCCGAGCCTTCGACGATACGTCCGGACTGGGAGGCGAGCAGCTTGCCGGGCAGGGAATAGAGCGAGGCGAACAGGGCGTACTGGGTGGCCGTGAAGCCCGCCGTGGTCAGGCTGGACATGTAGGTGATCAGGGCCGTGCCGGCGATGCCGCCCGCCAGGTTGTCGATGCAGATCGAGGCGAACAGCATGCCGGTATTGTGGCCGCTCATGGCCAGCACCGCGAACATCAGGTTGCTGATCGGCTGGGCGAAGGCGCCGATGATCAGGGCCTTCATCAGGCCAAAGCGCGCCACGATCACCCCGCCCAGGAACACGCCCAGCATCGAGGCGACGATGCCGAACACCTTCCGGATCTCGGCGATCTCGGTCAGCGTAAAGCCCATGTCGCGGTAGAACGGGTTCATGATGTTGAGCACGAAGTCCGAGACGCGATAGACGCAGATCGTCGCCAGGATCAGGCCGGCCACGCCCGCGAACCGGGTCAGGAACTCCTTCAGCGGCGCGCCCAGGGCGGTCGACAGATAGACGCCCGGCTTGGTCGGGACCTTGGGGATCGGCCAGGCGGCGATCGTCACCACGACCAGGCCCGCCAGCACCCCGACCAGCTGCAGCCAGACGCCGTTGGGCTTGGCCTTCCAGGCCGCCTCCAGCGCCTCGCCGCCGGCGAACTTGCTCAGCAGGCTGGCGTCGCCCGACAGGCCCGAGCCGACCAGCAGGGCGCCGATCAGCAGGATGGCCAAGCGCACCAGCCATTCGCCGATCTCCAGGGCCTTGGGCTGGACGACGCCGTCGGTGTGGATTTCGCGGATGGTGTGAGCCTGCTCGCGCGGGGCCAGCAGGGTGGAGATCACCCCGATGCTCATGGCCACGGCCATGGCCAGGTACGAGATGTTCCAGCCGAAGCGCTCGGCCAGCAGCAGCGGCACGGCGCCAGCCATGATCATCGCGCCGCGATAGCCCCACTGCACGGCCACGGCCATCTGGCCCTGGCGCTCGGTGTCCACGACCTCGATGCGCCAGGCGTCGATGACGATGTCCTGAGTGGCGGTGGTGAAGCCGACGATCACGGCGACCAGCGCCATCAGCGGCAGGTTGGTCGCCGGATTGATCCCGGAAATGGCCAGCAGGCCCAGGATGATTACGGCCTGGCAGGCCAGCATCCACGCGCGGCGATGGCCCAAGAGGCCGTGCAGCACCGGGATCTTGGTGCGGTCGATCAGCGGGGCCCACAGGAACTTGAACGAGAACGACAGGGTGGCCAGGCTGAAGAAGCCGATCACCGCCAGCGACAGGCCCGCATCGCGCAGCCACAGCGACAGGGTGTCGAAGATCAGCATGTAGGGCAGGCCCGACGCGAAGCCGAGGCCCAGCATCACCAGGCTGCGCCGCTCGCCGAAGAAGGCGAGGGTCTGGAGAAGGGTCTTCTTCTCCTGCGGCTTTGCGGTGTCAGTCATGGTGATCCCCCTGCGGGGATTTCGCCCCGCCCTTTAGCCGGCGACCTTGGCTCGCGTCGCGGTTTTCGTCCAGCCGCTGGAGACGCCGCCAGTCGTCCAGCGCTTGAGGGCGTCGCGTAGGGCCTCTTGCGTCAGGGGCTTCACGAGGAAGTCGTCCATGCCGGCGGCCAGGCAGGCGCGCTTGTCCTCGTCGAAGGCGTCGGCGGTCAGGGCGGCGATCGGCGAGGCCACGCCCTTGGCCCGCAAGGCCTTGGCGGCCGCGACGCCGGACAGCCCGGGCATCCGCAGGTCCATCAGGATCAGGTCGTAGGCGCCGGCCGAAGCGGCGGCCACCGCCTGCTCGCCGTCGGCGACGCGATCGACCTTGCAGCCTTCGCGCTCCAGCAGGGTGCGGGCCAGCAGGGCGTTGATCGGGTTGTCCTCGGCCAGCAGCACGCGCACGCCCTGGGCCACGGCCCCGGCGATGCGGTCATCGTGGGCGGGTTCGTCGGCCGGGGCGGTCTCAGTGGTCCCGGCCTGCAGCACCTGGGCGACCAGCGAGGCGGCGCGCAGCGGCTTGATCAGATAACCCGAGAAGCCGGCGGCCTTCAGGCGATCGATGCGATCGCGCTGTTCGGGGGTCAGCAGCACCACGGCCTTGCGGCCGGCGGGCGGCTTCAGCGCCCCGCGCGGGCCGGCCAGGACGGCGTCGATCAGCAGCACGGCGTCGGCCGGCGCGCCCGACAGGGCCGAGGCGATGTCGACGGCGGCGAAGGCGCGGCCGCCGGCGGCCTCGATCTGGCGCACGGTGGCGGCGCGGACGATGGCGTTGGGCGAGGCGATGGCGACGCTGCGGCCTTCCAGCGGAGTCGCGCGGGTGGCCGGAGCGGCGATGGCGAACGGCGCCTCGAACCAGAATTCGGCGCCTTGGCCCAGCTCGCCGCCGACCCCGACCTCGCCGTTCATGGCCTTGGTCAGGGTGGAGACGATGGCTAGCCCCAGGCCCGCGCCGCCCAGCTGGGTGGCGTGGGTGATGTCGGTCTGGACGAAGGCCTCGAAGATCCGCTGGCGGGCCTCGGGCGCGACGCCGGGGCCGGTGTCGGCGACGGAGAAGCGGATGCGGCCGTCGGTGGTAGCGGTCGCGGTCAGCAAGACGCCGCCGGCCTCGGTGAACTTCACGGCGTTGCCGGCGAAGTTCAGCAGGATCTGGCGCAGGCGGCCTTCGTCGGCCTGGATGGTCGGCAGGGGATGCGGCACGGCCCAGGCGATCTCGACGCCCTTCTCGTGGGCCCGGGGGCTCATCAGTTCGGCGACCTGGCGCAGCAGGCCCTCGATATCGACCGGCGCGAGGCTGAGCTCGATCGAGGCCGCGCCCAGGCGGGCGAAGTGCAGCACGTCATTGACCAGCGACAGCAGGTGGTCGCCGCTCTCGCGCAGGGCGGTGACATAGGACCGCTGCTCGGCCGTCAGCTTGGTGTTTTCCAGCAGACGCGCCATGCCCAGCACGCCGTTCAGCGGGGTGCGGAACTCGTGGCTCAAGGTGGCCAGCTGCTCGGGCGTGACGCCGGGTTTCTGATCGCTCATGGAGATCAAGGTTACCCGGCGCGGCTTAACGGGCGGTCAAACGCGCGCGACTTCCTCGCCCGGCGTGTTGGTCCGTCGGTAGGCCAGGGCCTCGGCCACGTGGACGCGGCGGACGGCGTCGGCGCCTTCCAGGTCGGCGATGGTGCGGGCCAGGCGCAGGGTTCGGGTCCAGCCTCGTGCGCTGATCCGGCCGGCTTCCGCGGCCTGGGCCAGCAGGGCGCGGCCGGAGGCGTCGAGGCCGGTGATCTTCTCTAGAAAGGCCCCTTCGGCGCGGCCATTCAGACCGTCGGCGGCGTCCAGCGCCTCGGCGCGGTCCTGTTGCAGCGCCCGCGCCCTCGCCACCCGCGCGGCGGCCTCGGCCGAGCCTTCGGCCGGCGGCGGCAGGGAGAGGTCGGCGGCGGTGACGGCGGGCATGTCGACGGCAAGATCGATGCGGTCGAGCATCGGGCCCGACACCCGGCCCTGGTAATCCAGCTGGCAGCGCGGAGCCTTGCCGCAAGCGCCGCGCCCGGCCCCGCCGTGGCCGCAGCGACAGGGGTTCATGGCCGCCACCAGCTGCACCCGGGCTGGATAGCGGATGTGGAAGTTGGCGCGGGCCACCATCACCTCGCCGGTCTCCAGCGGCGCGCGCAGGCTGTCCAGCGCCTGGCGGCCGAACTCGGGAAGTTCGTCGAGGAACAGCACGCCATTGTGGGCCAGCGACACCTCGCCCGGCTTGGCCCTCAGCCCGCCGCCGGTCAGGGCGGCCATCGAGGCGCTATGATGAGGGGCGCGGAACGGCCTGTCTCTCGTGAGCGCGCCGCGCGCGATCAGCCCGGCCACCGAATGGACCATAGAGGTCTCCAGCAGCTCCGACGAGGTCAGCGGCGGCAGCAGGCCCGGTAGGCGCTGGGCCAGCATCGACTTGCCCGAGCCCGGCGGACCGACGAACAGCAGGTTGTGGCCGCCGGCCGCGGCGATCTCCAGAGCCCGCTTGGCGTGCTCCTGGCCTTTCACGTCGCGCAGGTCCTTGGGCCGCTCGCCCTCGACGATCGGGCCGGGCGAAGGGGCCGACAGGATCTGGCTGCCCCGGAAGTGGTTGATCAGCGACACCAGCGAGCGCGGGGCCAGGATCCGGGTCTCGCCGGCCCAGGCCGCCTCGGGGCCGGAGGCCTCCGGGCAGATCAGGCCGAGACCCATGGCCCCGGCCGCCATCGCCGCCGGCAGGGCTCCGGCGGCCGGCACGATGCGGCCGTCGAGCGAGAGCTCACCCATGGCCGCCCAGCCGTCCAGCGCGTCCATCGGGATCACGCCGATGGCGGACATTACCGCCAGGGCGATCGGCAGGTCGAAGTGCGTGCCTTCCTTGGGCAGGTCGGCCGGCGCCAGGTTGGCGACGATGCGCTTGCCGGGCAGCGACAGGCCGAGGCCGGCGAAGGCCCCGCGCACCCGCTCGCGGCTCTCGGCCACCGCCTTGTCCGCCAGGCCGACGATGACGAAGACTTGCTGACCGGTGGTCAGCTGCACCTCGACATCGACGCGCCGGGCCTCGACACCCTCAAACGCGACGGTGACCACTCTGGCGGCCATCCAAGTCCCTCATGGATAAGGATTTTATCCACAAGTCACAGCATAGCTTGCGAAATGGAGCAAGAACGAAAAACGAACGTTTCAAGAAAACGCTACGTTTCCGCAGAGTTACCCACCGTTGCGACGAATGTCCTCGATGCGGTCCCAAAGTAGAGCCGCCGCGTTGATACCGGTAAAGCGCTTCAGCTGTTGGGCGCCGGTGGGCGACGTGACGTTGATTTCCGTCAGGTACTCGCCAATGACGTCAATGCCGACAAAGATCAGTCCACGGCGTTTCAGCTCGGGGCCGATGATCCGGCAGAGCTCCAGGTCGCGCGGGGTCAGTTCGACCGCTTCGGCGCGGCCGCCGACCCGCAGGTTCGAGCGCACCTGGCCCGTCGCCGGCACCCGGTTGATGGCCCCAATGGGCTCGCCGTCGACCAGCAGGACGCGCTTGTCGCCCTTGCTGACGGCCGGCACGAACTTCTGGGCGATGACCTGCTCGCGGCCGATCATGGCGTGCAGTTCCAGCAGGGCGTCGAGATTGGGATCGTCCGCCAGCAGACGGGCCACGCCCGAACCGCCGCCGCCGTACAGCGGCTTCAGCACGATGTCGCCGTGGCGGGCGCGGAAGTCGTAGATCGCCTCGTGGTCCGAGGTGATCAGGGTCGGCGGCTGCACGCCCGGAAAGTCGGTGACGAACAGCTTTTCCGGCGCGTTGCGCACCTCGGTCGGGTTGTTCACCACCAGGGTGTGCGGGTGGATCTTGTCCAGGAAGTGGGTGGCCGTGATGTAGGCCATGTCGAACGGCGGGTCCTGGCGCATCAGGACGACGTCGATGTCGTCCTTCATGTCGAGGATCACCGTCTCGCCCAGCTTGGCGTGCGCGCCCTTCTCGGCGAAGACCTCCAGCGGCTGGGCGCGGGCGAACACCCGGCCGTCCTCCTGCGAGAGCTTGTCGGGCGTGTAGAACCACAGCTTATGGCCGCGCTCCTTGGCCTCCATCATCATCAGGAAGGTCGTGTCGGTGTCGATGTTGATCCCCAGGACGGGATCCATCTGGACGGCGACTCTGAGCGACATGGGGGCGATCCTTCGGGATGTCTGTGCGTCGTCTAGTTAAGGCGATTTCCAGGGATTGCGAGGGCGGATAAGGCGGCGCCCGCCCCGGGGAGGTCGGGACGGGCGCCTGGACGCGACGAAATGTGGGGCGGCCACTGGGAGGAGACCGCCCCTGGGGGAGAAGCGCGTGTCCGATTAGAACGCGATTTCGCCGCGAACGCTGAGGCTGTCGCCCGTGTCCAGGCCCTTGAACGAGCCGACCTTGTTGCTCGTCTTCCAGTGCACGTAGTTGGTCATGATCCGCGCCCAGTCGTTCAGGTACCAGTTCAGGCCGACCGTGTAGGCGTCGCCCTCGCCGCCGTTGGCGACGTTGGTGAAGTCGATCTTGTCGTAGCGGGTGGCGAGTTCGAACGCGCCCGGGCCGCCGCTGGTGACGGGGTGCAGGACCTTCACGCCGCTCCAGATGCCCGAGCGGGTCGAGAAGCCGGGACGCTCGCCGGTCAGCAGGTAGCCGGCATAGATCGACTTGGCCTTCTGCTTCACGTTCGGGCCGACCTGCAGGCTGATGTCGCGCGTGCCCTGCTCGGCGAAGACCCAGAACGAGCGGTAGGTGCCGCCGACCTCGAAGCCGTAGCCGTTGTCATGCTCGGGATTGGCCAGCGAGCTGGCCGAGACCTTCAGATTGTCGTTGAAGCCCGGGCCGATATAGCTGGTCTTGTTGATGGTCGTCGTGGCCGGGGCCAGGTCTTCCGAGAAGCCCCAGACGCCCAGGTGGACGAAGCCGTCCTTGGTCTTGACCGGGTTCCAGTGGGCGCGGCCGGCCAGGGTCAGCGGGCTGCGGTCGGTGCCGGCCTGGCTGATCGGGCCGCCGGTCAGCGAGACGCTGGCGTGCCAGTTGCCGCCATAGATCTTGGCCATGGCGCCCAGGCCGAAGAAGCCCTTCTGCGGGGCGGCGACGTTGGCCACCACGTTGCGCTCCATGAACGGCAGCGACACGCCCGAGGTCGAGCCGTCGATCGTGCGGTCGTTCAGCTTGTTGCCTAGGTAGTACTCGACCACGTGGCCGGCGATGCTGGAGTCGTAGGAGAGGTAGACCTCCTTCATCGACACCACTTCGTCGGCGAAGTCGGCTTCGATCTTGTAGCCCAGCTTGCCCATCTGGCCTTCGGCGCCCAGGCGGATCGAGGCGGCTTCCGTGCCGGTGATGTTGCGGGCCTCGAAGGCCGAGCCGCGGGTCGTGGAGGTGTCGATCTGGACGCGGCCGCGCGGGTGGAAGGTGAAGAAGCCATCAGAGCTGGTGAACTCCGGACCGCCGTCGGCCCACTTGACCTTCAGGGCGCCCTGCTGGGCGTCCTGCAGCTGGAGGATCTGGGCCTGGGCGGCTTGGAGCTCAGCGGTGGTGGTCTCCAGAGCCTGGGTGTTGGCCGCAACGGCGGCTTGCGTCTCGGCCGGGACGGCCGGGGCGGCGGCCTTGGACTCGACGGCCGACAGGCGCTGTTCCAGGGCCTCGATCTTGGCCTGCTGGTCCTTGACCAGCTGGATCAGGGCCGCGTTGGCGTCGGGCTTCTTGGCCGTGGCCGCCGAGGCGACGCCGCCGGTGGCGAGGGTGAGCGCCAGGGCGCTGATGGTCACGGCCAGGCCGCGCTTGAAGGTAAGCTTACGCATGAGTTTTCCCTTCGCGTCGGGCAGCCCCCCTGGGCCCGCCGGTACGCGTTCGATTGGATTGATGGTGTGGGTTTGAGGTCGGGGGCCGTTGGCTCGGCCCGCTCGGTTTTAGTCCGTGGTCGGGGCGCGGGCCGCGATGGCCTTGCCGCCGAAGAAGCCGTGCGACTTGGCCCAGTTGGCGAACAGGGCCGGCCAGCCGGCGGTCGGGCCGCCGGGGACGCCCATGTTGAAGCTGTGGCCGCCCTGCTCGAAGACGTGCAGCTCGACCGGGGCCTTGGCCGCCCGCAGCGCGCCGAACATGATCAGGCTGTTGTCGATGGCCGAGACGCCGTCATCGACGCACTGGGCCAGGAAGGTCGGCGGGGTCTTGTTGGAGACGTGGGTCTCGACCGACATGGCCGCGCTCTGCTCGGCGGTGGGGTTCTCGCCGGCCATCATGCGACGGGTCTGGGTGTTGTCGAACGGCGGCTTGACCGTGATCACCGGGTAGATCAGGCCGGCGAAGTCCGGGCGGGCCGAGGCTTTGTCGGCCGCGTCGATCGGGGCGTAGAAGGCCTCGTCCGGACGGCTGGAGATCATGCCGACCAGGTGGCCGCCGGCCGAGGCGCCGACCGCGCCGATCTTGGCCGGATCGACCGCGAACTCGGCGGCGCGGGCGCGCACCACGCGGACGGCGCGCTGCATGTCCTGCAGCGGGGCCTGCGGGGCCCAGCCGTCGACCGGCATGCGGTAGTAGAGCACGAAGGCCGTGACCCCCATCATGTTCAGCCAGCGGGCCATGGCCTCGCTGGTGGCGCGGATGTTGATCCGGCGATAGCCGCCGCCGGCCACCACGACCACGCCGGTGCCGTTCGGCTTGGCGGCGCGGAAGACGCGCAGGCGGGGCTGGCTGACATTGGTCACCGAGCCGTCGTGCGAGCCGTCCTGCAGGACGACTTCGGCGCCGCCCTTGCCCTTGCCGGCGGCCGGCATGGCGCCGTTCCACAGGTCGATGGTCTCGGGTTCGGTCGGCGGGGTAGTCGGGGCTGGAGTTTGGGCTGCGGCGACGCCGGCGGTCGAGGCGACCAGGGCCGCGCCGCCGAGCAGGGCTCTGCGATCGAGTTGCATGGGGAGTCTCATGAGCAGTGAGGAGGAGGGGTGGTGCGCCGTCAGGCGGCGCGTTGGCTGGGTCGTGACGCGCCAGGTCTTGCGACCGTTGGCGCGTCGCCGACCTGGAACTGGTTCATCAGGCGAGAAAGGTCCTCGGCCTCGCGGGCCAGGGCGTGGCTGGCGGCCGTGCTTTCCTCGACCATGGCGGCGTTCTGCTGGGTCACCTGATCCATCTGGTTCACGGCGACATTGACCTGTTGCAGGCTGGACGCCTGCTCCTGGGCCGAGGCGGCGATCTCGCCGACCAGGCCGTTGATCTCCAGCACCTGCTTGACGATCCGTTGCAGGGCCTGGCCGGTCTGGCCGACCAGGGCCACGCCCGCGCCGACCTGCTGCGAGGACTCGCCGATCAGGGCCTTGATCTCCTTGGCGGCCTCGGCCGAGCGTTGGGCCAGGGCGCGGACTTCCTGGGCGACGACCGCGAAGCCCTTGCCGGCCTCGCCCGCGCGGGCGGCTTCGACGCCGGCGTTCAAGGCTAGCAGGTTGGTCTGGAAGGCGATCTCGTCGATCACCCCGATGATCTGGGCGATCTGGGTCGAGGAGCCTTCGATCTGGGTCATGGCCGCGACCGCCTCGGCGGCGATGGTCCCGCCCTGTTCGGCGTCGGTCTTGGCGGCCGAGACGATCTGGCGGGCGTGCAGGGCGCCCTCGGCGGTGCGCTTGACCGTGGCGGTGATCTCTTCCAGCGCCGCGGCCGTCTCTTCCAGGCTGGCGGCCTGCTGCTCGGTGCGCTTGGAGAGGTCGTCGGACGCCTGGCTGATCTCGTGGCTGCCCGACTTGATGCCGTGGGTGTTGCCCGAGATCACCGACATGGCCTGGCGCAGGCGGGCGATGGCGGCGTTGAAGTCGTCCTTCAGCTGGCGGTAGTCGTCGGCGAACGGCGCCTCGATGCGGTGGGTCAGGTCGCCGTCGGCCAGGCGGGAGAGGCCGCCGGCCAGCTGCTCGACCACCATCGCCTGTTCGCGGGCGGCCTCGGCGCGGGCTTCCTCGTTGCGGGCGCGCTCGGCCTCGACGTGGCGGCGGGTCTGCGCGGCCTCGGCCTCGATCCGGACCTTCTCGATCGCGGCCTCCTTGAAGGTCAGCACGGCGTTGGCCATCAGGCCCACCTCGTCCCGGCGCGTGGTCCCCGGGACCTCGACACTGTGGTCGCCCTGGGCCAGCCGGGTCATGGCGGCGGTCATGCCCAGGATCGGGCGGGCGATGACGCGCGACAGCATCCAGGCCATGCCGATGGCGATCAGGATCGCGGCGGCGCCGCCCAGGGCGAGAGCCCAGGTCGCGCTGGCCAGGGCCTCGTCGCGTTCGACCAGGCGGACGGCCGAGCGCTTCTCGGCGGCGTCGTTGATCTCCCGCTGCAGGGCGCGGATGCGGTCCAGGCCGCCCGTGCCGATCATGGCCAAGGCCTGGGGACGGGTGGCCGGATCCCGAGCCAGGGCGATCTGGCGGTCGGCGCGGGTCGTCCGCCACTCGTGCGCCAACGCTTCCAGATGCCTGGCGCGGGCGATCTGGTCGGCGCGGGTGCTGCGGGCGATGAAGGTCTCGACGTCGCGGTCGAAGGCCTGCGCGCTGTCGCGATAGGCGCGGACGAAGCGCTCGTCGCCGGTCACCAGGAAGCCGCGCACGGCCGACTGCTGCTCCAGGATCAGGGTCTCGGTGTGGGCCGCGTACTTGGCCAGCTTGAAGCTGCGCTCGACCGCGACCGCGTTCTCGC
The DNA here is from genome assembly GCF_059415225.1 of Caulobacter sp. GW821-FHT10E02. Classification (NCBI taxonomy): domain Bacteria; kingdom Pseudomonadati; phylum Pseudomonadota; class Alphaproteobacteria; order Caulobacterales; family Caulobacteraceae; genus Caulobacter; species Caulobacter sp. GW821-FHT10E02. The sequence goes on along the minus strand of NZ_JBWKMV010000002.1, from coordinate 667,905 downwards.
GGATCACGCCCAGGCTGACGAACACGATGGTGCTGGCGACGAAGAAGGCCCCGATCAGGGCGACGAACGCCAGGACGATCTTCCCAGTGATTTTGACGCGAAGCATGACGCCCCCAACAGCGCGGCCCGACCACCGGCCGAGTCCTTACATTGAGGTTTCGTCTAAACTGTACCTATTACTCTTTGGTTACCGGCAGAGTTGTCAAAAAGTATTCACAAGTCATACTGAAATATCGGTATGTAGGTACGACAATTTTCTCCCAAGCATAAGCTTGTGAGTAATGGGTCTATATTTCCTATTGGTTGAATCGCCGATTCTGTTCGTCGACCGCTGGGCGGTTCGTGTCGGCGTCGCGGCCAATCGAGCACGGACATGCCAAATCGCAAACGCTGAGGCGGAAAAACGCCCAGGGTTTTGTTTTTGCTTGGAAAGTTCGGATTTCACCCGCGCCGGGCGGTCGGATTTCGCGCGGCGGTTCGCCACCCAAAGGGGGTGTTTTGCGCGGAAAACCGCTCAAGCTTGGCTGGAAAGCCGTTGAGGAGATTCGATCTGCGGCTCAGGAACCGTTGATCAGTTGAGCCTCAACCGCACCCGTTCGCGCTGAGCGCGGGCGGCGATGGCCGCGCCGCCGTCCAGGGTCTGGGCGCGGGACAGGGCCTGCAACGCGCCGGCCAGGGCGCCTTGGCCTTCGCGGGCGGCGGCGACGTCCAGCCAGGGGCGGTGGTCGTTCGGGTTCAGCAGGGCGCGGCGCAGGGCCGAGCGCTCGGCGCGGACCCAGTCCTTGGCCTGCTGGGCGCGGGCGAAGATGTTGTTCTGCAGGCGGATCAGCACGGCGCGGTCCGAGATCGGCGCCATCAACAGTTCCAGCCGCGAGGCGACGTCGGGCATCAGGCCGGTGCGCAGGGCGCGGCGCGACAGCTCGGACGGCAGCACCACCCGGCCTTCGCTGAACGGGTCCAGCGCCAGCGGACCTTCCTCGGTCTCGATGCGCAGCAGGAAGTGGCCGGGGAAGTCGACGCCGTAGAGGTCCAGGCCCACCTGGCGAGCGGCGTGCAGATAGAAGACGCCCAGCGCCACCGGCAGGCCCTTGCGACGCTCTGCTATGGCGATGACGTCGGCGTTGTCGGGGTGGTCGTAGGTCAGGACGTCGCCGGTCAGGCGCAGGTCGCCGGCCAGGGTCTCGGCCACGGCCTCCTCGGGCGACTCGGCCTCGGCCCGGCGGCGCAGGCGCTCGGCGGCGTCCTTGGCCAGATCGAGGGCCGGCTTGGTGTCGCGGCTGGGGTCGTCATGGACGGCGCAGGCCAGGGCGGCCTCGAACAGCGGGAAGCTCTCGTCGGGGCCTTCCCCGGCCTTGGTCAGGACTTCTTCGGCCTCGTCGCGGGTCATGTCAGGCCCCCGCCCAGGCGTCGGTGAGGTGGCGGGGCGCGCGGCCGGGCGCCAGGGCCAGCAGGTCGAGGCGCACGGAGAGGTCGCGCAGCGCCATGCGGTGCGCGCTGACATGGGCGGCGGCGCGGCGCAGGCGCTCGCGCTGGGTCGGCGTCACGGCGTCCAGGGCGTCCTCGATCGTCGTCCTCTGCTTGACCTCCACAACGGCCAGCACCTTGCCGCGTTGCGCCAGCAGGTCGATTTCGCCCAGCGGCGTCGCCAGGCGGAAGCCCAGGATGCGATAGCCCTTGGCCATCAGCCACAGGGCCGCGACCACCTCGGCCCGCCGGCCGAGCTTGCGCGCCGCCGCGCCCCGGGCTTGGCGGGCGCCGGCGACCATCAGGCCTGCTCCTTCAACGCCAGGGCCTGGCGGTAGAGGTCCTTGCGGGACAGGCCCAGCGCCTTGGCGACTTCCGACGCGGCCTCGCCCAGCGGCAGGCGGGCCATGGCTTCGCGCAAGGCGGCCTCGGCGTCGTCGGCGGTGGCGACCTTCTCCGAGCCCGGACCGACCAGGATGACGATCTCACCCTTGGGGGCCTCGAAGCGCGGGTCGGCGGCCAGGTCGGCCAGCGTGCCGCGGATGCAGGTCTCATAGAGCTTGGTCAGTTCACGGCACACCGCCGCCTGGCGGGTCCCGCCGAACACGACGGCCATGTCGGCCAGGCAGTCGTCCACTCGCGAGGCGCCTTCGTAGAAGATCAGGGTGGCGCGGGTGTTGGCGAATTCCTCGAGGAAGGTCCGGCGGGCGGCGCTCTTGGGCGGCGGGAAGCCGGCGAACAGGAAGCGGTCGGTCGGCAGGCCGGCCAGGGTCAGCGCCGCGAGGGCGGCGGAAGCGCCGGGGATCGGGATCACCGGATGGCCGGCGGCGATCGCCTCCTTGGCCAAGCGGTAGCCGGGGTCGGAGACCATCGGCGTGCCGGCGTCCGAAACGAGGGCCACGCGCTCGCCGGCTTCCAAGCGCTCCAGAATGCGGGGGATGGCCCGCTCGGCCACGTGTTCGTCGTGGCGTTCCAGCTTGGTCTTGATGCTGTAGGCCGACAGCAGCTTGCCGGTGACGCGGGTGTCCTCGGCCAGCAGCACGTCGCAGGCGGCCAGGACGTCCAGGGCCCGCAGGGTGATGTCCCGCAGATTGCCGATCGGCGTCGCCACCAGATAGAGGCCGGGCGCCAGGGGCGCGTCGGACAGGGCTGGCGGGGGAAGCAATCGGCTCAACGTGCGGGTGTCCTTAGGTTGTTCCGAGTCAGGTCTATCAGGTCGCGAGCGCGCCTGTCAGCCGGTCCAGCACCAGGCGGCCGGCGCGGGTGGCGCGCAATCGGTTGCGATCGTCCGCCAGCAAGCCGGTTTCCACGAGGTCGCGGACTTTCGACGTGTCGGGGGTCAGGCCTAGCGGGGCCATCTCCGCGAAACCGACGCCGTCGTCGATCCGTAGGCCGAGCACCAGGCGCTCCTCGGCGGCTTCCTCAGGCGTCAGGATCTCGCGCTCGAAGCCGACGCCGGTCGTGGCGACGGCGGCGACATAGTCCTTGATGGCGCGGTGGGCGACTGTAGCGGCGCGGCCTTCGGGCAAGGCCAGGCGTCCGTGCGCGCCGGGGCCGACGCCGACATAGTCGACGCCCCGCCAGTAGACGAGGTTGTGCCGCGAGCGGGCCGCTCCGCCCTTGGCGTGGTTGGAGACCTCGTAGGCGTCGAAGCCGGCGGCCTCCAGCAGCTCCTGCGTGGTCTCGAACAGGGTGGCGGCCAGGTCCTCGTCGGGCACGACCAGGGTCCCGCGCCCGACCGCGCGATCGAAGGCCGTGCCGTGCTCGATGGTCAGCTGGTAGGGCGAGACGTGTTCGGGGCCGAGCGCGATGGCTTCGGCGAGTTCGGCCCGCCAGGCGGCGTCGGTCTGGCTGGGGCGGGCGTAGATCAGGTCGATGGACAGGCGCGGGAAGGCCTTGGTCGCCGCCGCGATCGCCCGCCGCGCCGCGCCGGCGTCGTGGTTGCGGCCCAGGGCCTTCAGGGACGCGTCGTCCAGCGCCTGGACGCCCAGCGACAGCCGCTGCACCCCGGCGTCGGCCAGGGCGGCGAAGCGGTCGGCTTCCGCGTCGGTCGGATTGGCCTCGAGGCTGATCTCCAGGTCGGCGACCGGTGACCACAGGCGCTTGGCCGTGTCGATCACCCGCGCGACCTGGGCGGGATCCATCAGCGAGGGGGTGCCGCCGCCGAAGAAGATCGAGAGCAGCTCACGCTCGCCGGTCAGCTCGCGCTGGGCGATCAGGTCGGCGACGATGGCGTCGGCCAGGTCCGCCTGCTCCTGCGTCTTGCCCCGATCGCGGACGACGTTGAAGTCGCAATAGGGGCAGATGCGCGAACAGTACGGCCAGTGGACGTAGACGCCGACTGGATCAGTCAAACAGCGCCGCCTTCAGCTTGGCGAAGGCGCGGGCGCGGTGGCTCATGGCGTCCTTGGCGGTAGGTTCCATTTCTCCGAATGTCAGGCTCTCGCCTGCGGGCACGAAGATCGGGTCGTAGCCGAAGCCGCGCGTTCCGCGACCGGGGAACACCAGGGTCCCGTCGATGCGACCCTCGACCACCACGGCCGGACCGTTGGGCCAAGCGACCGCCAGCGCCGAGGTGAACCAGGCCGAGCGGTCGCCGGAGGCCGTCGCCTCCAGCCGCTCCTCGACCTTGCCCATGGCCATGGCGAAGTCCTTGGTCGGCCCCGCCCAGCGCGCCGAGAAGATGCCCGGCGCGCCGTCCAGCGCCTTGACCGACAGGCCGCTGTCGTCGGCGATGGCCGGCAGGCCCGAGAGGTCGGCGGCGTGACGGGCCTTCAAGAGGGCGTTGCCGACGAAGGTGCTCTCGGTCTCGTCCGGCTCGGGCAAGCCGAGCTGGCCGGCGGTGACGATCTCGAAGCGGCCGTCCAGCAGGGCGGCGATCTCGGGGACCTTGCCGGGATTGTGGGTGGCGGCCACGAGCTTCGATCCCATTTCAAGCTTCAACGCCATGTCACGACTCCGGGGGAAATCACCTGATGCGGCTTCTTTACGCTGCTATTTCGCCGTTTGCGCGCAAGGTTCGCGTGCTGGCGCTGGAAAAAGGCCTGAACGACGTCTTCACGCTGGAGCTCGTCGCGCCGTTCCAGGACGAGGGGCTGCGCGCCCAGAACCCGCTCTGCAAGGTGCCGGCCCTGATCCTCGATGATGGGGAGACGGTCTTCGATTCCAGCGTCATCGCCGACTATGTCGACGGCCTGGCCGAGCCTTGCCTGATCCCGGACGCCCAGCCGGCCCGCCGCCGCGCCCTGACCCTGGAGGCCGCCGCCGACGGCATGGGCGACGCCTCGGTGCTGATCGTCCGCGAGCGGATGCGCCCCGAGGCCGAGCACCGCCAGGACCTGTTCGAGCGCCAGCTGCGCGCCGTCAACGCCGCCCTCGATCTCTTCGAGACGGCGGTGGTCGAGGGGGAGCTCTCAGACGTGCATTTCGGGATCGGCGAGATCGCCGTGGCGGTGCAGCTGGCCTATCAGGACGTGCGCCAGGTCAGCGCCTGGCGCGCCGGCCGGCCGGTGCTCGCGGCCTGGTACGAGCGGGTCGCCCAGCGTCCGTCGATGGTCGCCACCCACGCCACTGTGACCTAACGGCAACTGTTCCGGGCGAGCTTGCATCGTTACAAGAGTTTAATATCGTTTCTCGATAAACAAGATTGGCGGAACCGGAATCGGGGCCTATCTGTTGAGCCTGTGGATAGAGGCCGAATGGCTCGACCCCGTCCACGTCTCTCAAACTGGAAAACACGATGTCCGCCGCCCGCCTGTTCCGCCTCGCCGACAAGGTTCTCATGACCGTCATCACCGCCGCGCTCATCGTGGCCGTGCCGGTGTCGGCCGTGGCCTTCGTGGTGCAGACGCTCTAGGCGACGTAACGGTTTTCCAGGCCAGAGGCTGGATTTTTGACGCCCGCCGCGACGCGGGGCAATTTGCTTAGCGTCGCTGTCGGGGGGATGCAGCCATGCGCGCCTTGGGCCCAGGCTCAGTTTCGAGTTTCCTGAAGATCATCCTCGACGTCATCTACGTCGGCCTGTGGATCTTCGTCAGTCTTTTGTCGCTGTTCACGCTGGTCGCCCTGCTGTTCAGCTTCAATCCCGAATTGCTCGCCTCGCTGTTGCCGATCAGTGACGCCGTCGAGGCCATCAGCCGCGATGGGCCGCTGTTCGCCGGCGCCCTGGCGGCCTGGGCGCTGCTGCTGGGCGGTTGGATGGTCATCGTCGAGCGCCTGCGCAAGATCTTCGCCACCCTGACCGCCGGCGACCCCTTCCATCCCGACAATGTCGTGCGCCTGCGCCTGATCGGCCTCGTCTTGGCCGGCCTGGAAGTCGGACGCTACGTGTTCTCAGGCATGGCCCGCTGGCTGGCCCCCAAGGCCAAGGTCATCGACGACAGCTTCACCCTGACCGCCTGGTTCTCGGTGCTGGTGGTCTTCGTCCTGGCCGAAGTGTTCCGCGAGGGCGCCCGCCTTCGCCGTGAAGCCGAACTCACGATCTGATCCGGAGCGATCCCCGCATGCCCGTCCGCGTGAACCTCGACCGCGTGCTGCTCGACCGCCGAATGTCGCTGACCGAGCTCTCCGACCGCGTGGGGGTGACGATCGCCAACCTGTCGATCCTCAAGACCGGCAAGGCCCGGGCGGTGCGGTTCTCGACCCTCGACGCCCTGTGCCGCGAGCTGCAATGCCAGCCCGGCGACCTGCTGACCTTCGAATACGGCCCGGCCGACAGCCACGACGAGGACGAAGAGGCCTAAACCTTGGCCGCGTCACGAAACCGCCAGGGAATCACGGCGTTTCCAACGGTGAGGCGGGGGCCTCGCCATCTTAGGAAACACCATTTGTCCGTCACTCGCGCACTCTTCGCCTCTGCCCTGACGCTCGCCGCCCTGGCGGCCGCGGCGTCCGCCCAAGCCTCCAGCCCAGGCGCCTGGGCCGAGTTCAATCAGCGGGTCACCCGCAGCTGCGTCGCCGCCGCCGGCTACCGCAACGCCCGGCCGTCGCCGATCATCGGCTTCGACGACCGGGTCGGTAAGGTCGCGGTGCTGGTCTCCGATAAGTCGCGCGGCTCCAACAACGCCAAGCTCTGCCTGTACGACAAGGCCAGCCGTAAGGCCTATATCGACAACGCCGATGGCTGGGTCGCCCCGCCGCAGCCGCGCTAAACGCGCGGGGAGGGGCCGCCTAGATGGCGCGCCCCTTCTCGTCCTCGCGCCACTTCAGGATCATCTGGCGGTCGCGGAATTCGAACGCGTCCAGGCGCTTGAGGAAACTCATTCCCAGCAGCGAGCCGCTCATCGGCGCCTGATTGACCATCACCCGGAAGCCCTCGAGCTTGATCGAGCCGATCTCCAGGGTGCTGGCGTCGTAGGCGGCGCTGTAGCCCTTGCCGTTGGCCGTCTCGGTCTCATAACCGTAGTTCAGGGTGTCGACCGGGACGCCGATGCGCTGGGCGTCGGCCGGGCTGAGCACGGTCTCGGTGGCCCCGGTGTCGACCATGAACCGCACGCGTTGGCCGTTGACCAGGCCATCGACGACATAGTGGCCGTCCTCGCCCTGCGGCACCACCAGCGTGCGCTCGCCGACCTGCACGGGCGTGCCGACATTGAAGGCCATCTGCACGCGGCGCGGGACCTCTGACAGCTCGGCGCGATAGGCGTAGCCGAGGGCCAGGACCGCGATGATCCCGCTCCAGATGGCGGCATATTTCAGGTGCTGGCCGATCGAGCCCTGCAGGCCGCGCAGCAGCGCCGTCGAGACAAGAACGATCACGCCGATCTGGTAGACGAGGTCGGCCTTGTCGTCGCCGGTCTGGATCGCCTCGGGGAAGGCGCGGTTCAGCGCGAAGGCCAAGGCGCCGAGGCCGGCCAGCAGGCCCAGCCACAGCAGCAGCCGATGACGCGGAACCGCCGGCCGCGCGGGACGGGCGGGCGGCGGCGCTTCGGGCTGCTCCCAGGGACCAGCCATTAGTTCAGGCGTCGCTTCTTCAGCAGGCTGGCGCGGTCCATCGAGCGGACCTCGACCTCGAAGACGTCGCCCTCGCGGCGGATCTTCAGCGGCACGCTGACGCCGGCGTCGCCCAGGCTCCACATCGACTCGTAGAACTCGGCCAGGGTCGAGACCGGCATGCCGTCGACGGCCAGGATGAGGTCGCCGGCGGCCAGCTCGGCGCGGGCGGCCGGGCCCTTGGGCGAGATGCCGACGATGATGACGTGGTTCTCGGTCTCCTGGGCGAAGACGCCCAGCCACGGCCGGGGCGGATGCGGGCTCTTGCCACGGGCCAGCTCGTCGAGCACGGGCGGCAGCAGCTCGGCGGGCACGAACATGTTGATCGGCCGGGCCTGACCTTCGTTGTCGCGGCCTTCCAGGGTCAGGGAGCCGAGACCTACCAGATCGCCCTTAGGACCGATCAGGGCCGCGCCGCTCCAGTGCGGGTGGGCCGGGCCGGTGATGATGGCGTCGTCCAGCAGGTATTCCCAGTAGCCGGCGAACGGCATGCGGGCCAGGACCTTGCCGGCCACGGCGTGGGCGCGGCCGCCCGCGCCGGCGGCGATTATCGCGTCGCCGGCGTCCAGGTCGCGGGCCGAGCCGATGGTCATGACGGGCAGGTCCAGCGGCTCCAGCGCCTGCACCAGACCCAGGCCCGAGCGGACGTCCAGGCCCAGCACGTGGGCCGGCACGCGGCGGCCGTCATTGCGGGTGAGGATGACCTCCTCCGCCTCGGTGATCAGATAGGCCATGGTCAGCACGAGGCCGCCGGGGCCGACAACCACGCCGTTGCCGACGCGCTCGGTGCCCAGGATGCCGGCCGTATAGGCGTCGGGCGGCACGGTGGCTTCCAGGGCGACCATCGAGGCCAGCGCCTGGTCCAGGTCGAAGCGATAGGCCTCCGCCGACGGGCGCAGGCGGGCTTCGACTTCATGGCCTTCGAACGGGGTGGGCACGCGGAACTCCTAATCCTTAAGACTGGAATCTGGGACCGACACCCCGTTCAGGCAAGTGCGGCGTTGCCTAGCCGCCGATCGCCGCGCGCTGGATGGCGAACAGCTCGTTGATGCCTTTTTCGGCCAGGCCGAACAGCGTCTCGAACTCGGCGCGGGTAAAGCCGCGCTTTTCGCCGGTGGCCTGGATCTCGACGATGTCGCCGCCGCCGGTCAGGACGAAGTTGCTGTCGGCCTCGGCGTTGCTGTCTTCCTCGTAGTCGAGGTCCAGCACCGGGACATTGTTGAACACGCCGCACGAGACGGCCGCCACCTGGCCCACGATCGGGTCGGTCTTCAGCACGCCTTCTTCCAGCAGGTAGTTGACCGCCAGGCGCAGGGCGACCCAGGCGCCGGTGATGGCGGCGGTGCGGGTGCCGCCGTCGGCCTGGATGACGTCGCAGTCGAGGCTGATCTGGCGCTCGCCCAGGGCCTTGAGATCGACGACGGCGCGCAAGGACCGGCCGATCAGGCGCTGGATTTCCTGCGTGCGGCCGGTCTGCTTGCCGGCGGCGGCCTCGCGGCGGCCGCGGGTGTGGGTGGCGCGGGGCAGCATGCCGTACTCGGCGGTGACCCAGCCGGCGCCCTTGTTGCGCATCCAGCCCGGGACGTTTTCTTCCACCGTGGCGGTGACCAGCACCTTGGTGTGGCCGAACGAGATGAGGCACGAGCCTTCGGCGTAGCGGTTGACGCCGGTTTCCAGCGTGACGGCGCGCAGCTGGTCGGGGGCGCGTTCGGACGGACGCATGGGAAACTCCTGATCTCAGGGCTATTTGAATGTCTGTGGGTGGCGCTTATCCTATTGCGAGCGGACCTTGAAAGAGGCCGACTCCTTTTGTCCGCCGACCGGGACCCAAACGACACGCCCCATGGCATCTAGAGCATGACGCATCTCTTCCCTGGTCCGATCGTCCCCGCGCCGGGCCTCGGCGAGATGGACAGCCGCGCCCGCGACATCTTCCGCCGGGTCGTGGAGTCGTATCTGGAGACCGGCGAGCCCGTCGGCTCGCGCACCATTTCCCGGGGCGGCCTGGCTTTGTCGCCGGCCTCGATCCGCAACACCATGCAGGACCTGGCGCAGCTGGGCCTGCTGGACGCCCCCCACACCAGCGCCGGCCGGATGCCGACCCATGCGGGCCTGCGGATGTTCGTCGACGGTTTCCTGGAAGTCGGCGACATCGGCGAAGAGGAAAAGCGCGCCATCGAGGCGCGGTTGGCCGTCAAGGGCCGCTCGTTCGAGGAGGCCCTGGCCGAGGCCAGCTCGGTGCTGTCGGGCCTGGCCGGCGGCGCGGGCATCGTCGTCACCCCGGTCCGCGAGGGCGGGGTCAAGCACGTGGAGTTCGTGCCGCTGGGCGGAGGCCAGGTGCTGGCGGTCATGGTGTTCGAGGACGGCCAGGTCGAAAACCGGCTGATGCGCCAGGCTCCGGGCGTCACGCCTTCGGCCCTGCAGGAGGCCTCCAACTTCCTCAACGCCCGCCTGCGCGGCCGCACCCTGTCCGAGGCGCGCACCGAGATGGGCGGCGAGCTGGACATCGCCCGCCGCCAGCTCAACGAGACCGCCGCCCGCCTGGTCGAGGACGGCCTGGCCGCCTGGAGCGGCGGCGAGGGCGACGCGCGCTCGCTGATCGTGCGCGGGCAGGCGAACCTCCTGGCCGACGCCCGGGCCCGCGAGGACATCGACCGCGTCCGCCAGCTGTTCGACGACCTGGAGCAGAAGGGCCAGCTGATCGGCCTGCTGGACGACGTCCGTGACGCCGAGGGCGTGCGCATCTATATCGGTGCCGAAACGCGCCTGTTTTCGCTTTCGGGTTCCTCGGTGATCGCGGCGCCCTATATGACGGGCCGACAGAAGGTGCTGGGCGCGATCGGCGTGATCGGGCCGGCCCGATTGAACTACGCCCGAGTCATTCCGTTGGTGGACTATACCGCCCGGGTGCTCGGACGGATGATGGATGGATAAGGACTGTACGAGATGACCGACGAGCAAACGCCGGCTGAAGACGTCGCCTTCGAGGCCGACGACGCGTCGCAAGAGATCGAGGCGCTGAAGCTGGAAGTGGCCGCTCTGAAGGAGCAGGCCCTGCGCTACGCCGCTGAGGCCGAGAACACCAAGCGCCGCGCCGAGCGCGAGATGAACGACGCGCGCGCCTATGCGATCCAGAAGTTCGGCCGCGACCTGCTGGGCGTCGCCGACAACCTGTCGCGCGCCACGGCTCACAGCCCAAAGGACTCGACCGACGCGGCGGTGAAGAACTTCATCATCGGCATCGAGATGACCGAGAAGGAGCTGCACGGCGCCTTCGAGCGCAATGGCCTCAAGCAGATCGCCCCGGCCAAGGGCGAGAAGTTCGATCCCCACCTGCACCAGGCGGTGATGGAGCAGCCGGCGACCGACGTCGCCGCCGGCGGCGTGATTAGCCTGCTGCAGGCCGGCTACGAGCTGATGGGCCGTCTGGTCCGTCCGGCCATGGTCGCCGTGGCGGCCAAGGGCTCGACGGGGCCCTCGACTGGTGAGCCGTCGGCGAGCGCCAATCCCTATGCCGGCGCGGGCTCGGACGGCGACAACTCGGGTGGTTCGTTCGACCAGAAGGCCTGACGAGAGCGAAAGCTTCGTTTTTCGCAACTCGGGGCGCGCGAATGACGGGCGCGCCCCCTTCCCCCCTTCGCGCTTTGCGATAATGTCGGCGGTCCATTCTCAACGGGGGTAGCGGTCGATTCCATCGACCCGACCGCGCGATCTGGACCGACTATGAAGCTTACCATCGAACGGGCGGCGCTCCTGAAGGCGCTGAGTCACGTGCAGAGCGTCGTCGAACGCCGCAACACCATCCCGATTCTGTCGAATATCCTGCTGTCGGCCGAGGGCGATCGCCTGTCCTTCTCGGCCACCGACCTGGACATGGAGATCATCGACGAGGGCTTCGCCCAGATCGACGTCCCTGGCCAGATCACGGCCCCGGCCCACACCCTCTACGAAATCGTCCGCAAGCTGCCCGACGGCGCCGACGTCTCGCTGAGCTTCAGCGGCGATGATCCGCGCCTGGTGATCCAGGCCGGCCGCTCGCGCTTCAACCTGCCGGTGCTGCCGGCCGGCGATTTCCCGGTGATGAGCAGCGATGGCCTGTCCAGCCGCGTCCCGGTCGACACCAACGAGCTGATCCGCCTGATCGACAAGACCCGTTTCGCGATCTCGACCGAAGAGACCCGCTATTATCTGAACGGTCTCTACGTCCACACGGTCAACGAGGGCGGCGAGGTCAAGCTGCGCGCCGTGGCCACCGACGGCCACCGCCTGGCCTTGGCCGAGATGCCGGCGCCGGAAGGCGCGGCCGGCCTGCCGGGCGTGATCATCCCGCGCAAGACCATCGCCGAAGCCCGCCGCCTGATGGAATCGGCTGGCGAGACGGTCGACCTGCAGCTGTCGCCCCAGAAGGTCCGCTTCGAATTCGGCGCGGCCGCCCTGACGTCCAAGGTCATCGACGGCGCCTTCCCGGACTATCTGCGCGTCATCCCGCGCGACAACGCCAAGATCCTGACCCTGGACAACGACCTGTTCGCCAAGGCCGTCGACCGCGTCGCCACCATCTCGGCCGAGAAGAGCCGCTCGGTGAAGCTGGCCATCGAGCCGGGCCGCATCACCCTGACGGTCCGCAACATGGAAGCCGGCCAGGCCGTCGAAGAGGTCGAGGTCGATTACGACGGCGAGCCCTTCGAGATCGGCTTCAACGCCCGCTACCTGCTGGACGTCTGCGGCCAGATCGCGGGCCCGCAGGCCGAGTTCCGCTTCGCCGACCCGGCTTCGCCCACCCTGGTGGTCGATCCGGTCGATCCGGGCGTGAAGTACGTGCTGATGCCGCTGCGGGTCTGATCCGCGGGCTTTGAATAAGAGACGGGCGCCCCAGAGCGCGCGATAGCGCGCTCTGAATCCTTGAAGATAGAGCCTGTTCATCTGGCTCGGATGTTCCATCCAAACCAGACAGGCTCTACGCGCCCGTTTTGCTTTTGGGGGTTCTGTCATGCGTCGTCGCACCTTCCTCGCCGCCTTGCCGGCCGCCGCTTTCGCGGGACAGGCCGCCGCCCAGTCGCAACTGCTGACGGGTCCCAATCCCAACCTGAAGCGACCCGACGTCCACGGCGGCGACCGGGTGGACGGCGCGACCTGGGCCTCGCGCTCGGCGGCCTGGGGCGTCCACGGCGCGGCCGCCACGGCCCATCCGCTGGCCACCCAGGCGGCGATCGACATGCTGCGCAAGGGCGGTTCGGCCGCCGACGCCGCCATCGCCGCCAATGCGGTGCTGGGCCTGGTCGAGCCGGTCTCGTGCGGGGTCGGCGGCGACTGCTACGTGATGCTGTGGGACCCCAAGACCAAGCAGGTCATGGGCCTGAACGGCTCGGGCCGCTCGCCCAAGGCCCTGACCCTGGAGACGGTCAGGGCACGGGCCAAGAACGGCAAGATTCCGTCCTTCGGCGCGGTCAGCGTCAGCGTGCCCGGCGCGGTCGACGCCTGGCGCGAGATGCACGAACGCTACGGCAAGCTGAAGTGGGCCGACCTTTTCGCGCCCGCCATTGGCCACGCCGAGGAAGGCCATCCGGTCACCCAGAACGTCGCCTACTACCTGGCGGGCAGCTATCGCCGCTTCACCAACCCGACCTCGGGCATTGAGGAGGTCGAGAACTTCAAGGCCGTCTGGGCTCCGAACGGCAAGACTCCGGTCGAGGGCGAGGTGTTCAAGAACCCGCGCCTGGCCAAGACCTACCGGATGATCGCGCAGGGCGGCGGCCGGGCCTTCTACGAGGGCGAGATCGCCGCGACCATCGAGGCCTATTTCAAGCGCATCGGCGGCTGGATGACCAAGGCCGACCTCGCCGCCAACCGCGCCGTCTGGACCAAGGTCCACAAGAGCCCCTATCGCGGGGTCGAGGTCTGCGCCCTGGGCGACAACACCCAGGGTCTTGCGACCCTGCAGCTGCTGAACATCCTCGAGCGCTTCGACGTCAAGGGCATGGGCTTCCAGTCGGCCCAGGCTATCCACCACGCCGTCGAGGCCAAGCGTCTGGCCTATGAGGACCGCGCTCGCTTCTATGCCGACCAGGACTTCTACAAGTCGCCGATCGACTGGCTGATCTCCAAGGACTACGCGGCCGAGCGCGCCAAGCTGATCCGGCCCGACAAGATCCTGACCCCCGCCTATCCGGGCCAGGCGCCCAGCAAGGGCGACACCACCTATTTCACCACGGCCGACAAGGACGGGATGATGGTGTCGATCATCCAGTCGAACTATCGCGGCATGGGTTCGGGCCTGTCGCCGGACGGCCTGGGCTTCATGTTCCAGGATCGGGGCGAGCTGTTCGCCCTGACCGACGGCCACCCCAATATCTTCGCGCCGGGCAAGCGGCCATTCCAGACGATCATCCCGGGCTTCGCCCTGCGAGAAGGCCAGCCGTGGCTGTCGTTCGGCGTGATGGGCGGCGACATGCAGCCCCAGGGCCAGGCCCAGATCATCAGCAACATGGTCGACTTCGGCCTGGGCGTTCAGGAGGCCGGCGACGCCCCGCGCTGGCACCATGGCGGCTCGCCCGAGCCGACGGGGATCGCGGCCGAGGACATCACCGTGCTCGACCTGGAGAGCGGCGTGCCGGCCGAGACCCGCAAGGCGCTGGAGACGATCGGCTGGACCCTGAAGACGGAAGCAGGCGGCTATGGCGGTTACCAGGCCATCGAGCGCTGGCCGGGTCGTTACGCCGCCGCCACCGAGATGCGCAAGGACGGGGTGGCGCTGGGCTACTGAGCCGTGCCAACGTCCGTTTCATAAGAAAACGGGAGGTGGCCGATGGCCAAGCTGAACTACGTGACGGTCGGTTCGAACGACCTGGAGAAGGCCAAGGCCTTCTATGACGGCCTGCTGGGATCGATCGGCATGAAGCCGTTGTACGAGCATCCGTCGGGCGGGCGTCTCTATCGGGGTGACGGCTGCATGTTCGGGGTGCTGGGACCGTACGACGGCAATCCGGCCTGCATCGGCAACGGCATGATGGGCGGCTTCGCCTTCGACACCGTCGAGGAGGTCGACGCCTTCCACGCCAAGGCCCTGGAGCTGGGCGCCACGGACGAGGGCGCGCCGGGCGCGCGGATGCCCAAGGTCTATTTCGCCTATTTCCGCGACCTGGATGGCAACAAGCTCTGCGGCTACAAGATGGGCTGAGTAGCGTCGGCCGGCGACACCGCTTAAGAACGCGCCATGGCGTCGGCCGCACTGCTTTCCCTGACCCTGACGGACTTCCGCTCGTACGAGCGCGCCCGCCTCGATACCGAGGGGCGCAGCGTCTACCTGTTCGGGGCCAACGGGGCCGGCAAGACCAATCTCCTTGAAGCGATCAGCCTGCTGACCCCCGGCAAGGGCCTGCGCGGCTCCAGCATGGCCGAGGTCGGTCGCCGGATGCCTGGCGAGACCGTCGGGCGGGCCTGGGCCGTGGCCGCCGAGGTCGAGAGCGGCCAGGACGCGCCGGTCCGCATAGGCACCGGCGTCGAGCAAGGCGGCGCCGCCCGTCGCACCGTCCGCATCGAGGGCGAGACCGTGCCGCCCGGCCGCCTGGCCGACCACGTCCGACCGATCTGGCTGACCCCGGCCCAGGACCGCCTGTTCCTGGAAGCCGCCTCCGAGCGCCGCCGGTTCTTCGACCGCCTGGTCTTCGCCGGCGAGCCCAGCCACGCCAGTCACGCCAACGCCTATGACAAGGCGCAGCGCGAGCGGATGCGGTTGCTGACCGACGCCGCCGACGCTGGCGCGGCGCCCGACGCCACCTGGCTGAACGCCCTGGAGGCCCGACTGGCGGAGTCCGGGGCCCTGCTGTCCCAGGCCCGCGCCCGCACGCTGCTGGCGCTGCAGAACGAGATCGACGGACGCGGCGACCGACCCTTCCCGCAGGCTCGCTTGACCCTGACCGGCGAGTGGGAGAAGCTGGCGCTGGACGGCGTCCCGTTCGCCCAGATCGAGGAGAAACTGGCCGCCGCCCTGGCCGCCGCGCGTCCCCGCGACGGGGCCGCTGGACGGGCCCTGACGGGTCCTCACCGAGGCGATCTGGCCATCTTCCACGTCGAGAAGGACCGTCCGGCGGCGGAATGCTCCACCGGCGAGCAAAAAGCCCTGATTCTGAACCTGGTTTTGGCCCAGGCGGCGCGACTTTCGCGTGCGGAATCCGCGCCGAATCCTGTAATATTGCTCGACGAAGTCGCCGCGCATCTCGACCTCACCAGGCGAGCTGCATTGGCCGACGAACTCACGGCGCTCAAGCTCCAGGCCTTCCTCACCGGCACGGACGAGTCGCTGTTCGACCATCTCAAGGGTCGGGCGCTAGGCGTTCGCGTGGGCGACGCCGGCCTGGCCACCCTGGAAGACGAATGACCGAGAACACCGAAGACCAAGTTCCCGAAGTGGCCCCCGAAATGACCACCGAGGAAGCCGCCGCCCAGTACGGCGCGGACTCGATCAAGGTGCTGAAGGGCCTGGACGCCGTCCGCAAGCGCCCAGGCATGTATATCGGCGACACCGACGACGGTTCGGGTCTGCACCACATGGTCTACGAGGTGGTCGACAACGCCATCGACGAGGCCCTGGCCGGTCACGCCACCAAGGTCCAGGTGATCCTGAACGCCGACGGCTCGGTGACGGTCACCGACGACGGGCGCGGCATCCCCACCGACATCCACGAGGGCGAAGGCGTCTCGGCGGCCGAGGTCATCATGACCCAGCTGCACGCCGGCGGTAAGTTCGACCAGAACAGCTACAAGGTCTCGGGCGGTCTGCACGGCGTCGGCGTCTCGGTCGTCAACGCGCTGTCAGACTGGCTAGAGCTGCTGATCCACCGTGGCGGCAAGGTCCACCAGATGCGCTTCGAGCGCGGCGACGCGGTGACCTCGCTGAAGGTCACGGGCGACTCGCCGATGCGCGAGGACGGCCCCAAGGCCGGCGAGCTACTGTCGGGCACGGAAGTGACCTTCTTCCCGTCACGCGAGACCTTCGCGTTCATCGAATTCGACCGGAAGACCCTGGAGCACCGCCTGCGCGAGCTGGCGTTCCTGAACTCGGGCGTGACGATCTATTTCCGCGACCTGCGCGACGCCGAGCCGTGGGAAGAGAAGCTGCACTATGACGGCGGCATCGAGGCCTTCGTCCGCCACCTGGACAAGGTCAAGACGCCGCTGCTGAAGACCCCGATCGTCGTGCGCGGCGTCAAGGACAAGGTCGAGGTCGATCTCGCCCTGTGGTGGAACGACAGCTATCACGAGCAGATGCTGTGCTTCACCAACAACATCCCGCAGCGGGATGGCGGCACGCACTTGTCGGCCTTCCGCGCCGCCCTGACCCGGATCATCACCGGCTACGCCGAGAGCTCGGGCATCACCAAGAAGGAAAAGGTCAGCGTCGGCGGCGAAGACGCCCGCGAAGGCCTGACCTGCGTGCTGTCGGTCAAGGTGCCGGACCCCAAGTTCAGCTCGCAGACCAAGGACAAGCTGGTCTCGTCCGAAGTGCGCCCGGCTGTCGAAGGCCTGGTGCAGGAAGGCCTGGCGACCTGGTTCGAGGAGCACCCGAACGAGGCCAAGGCCATCGTCTCCAAGATCGCCGAGGCCGCCGCGGCCCGTGAAGCCGCCCGCAAGGCGCGCGAACTGACCCGTCGCAAGAGCGCGCTCGACATCACCTCGCTGCCCGGCAAGCTGGCCGACTGCTCGGAACGGGATCCGGCCAAGTCCGAAATCTTCATCGTCGAGGGTGACTCGGCCGGTGGTTCCGCCAAGCAGGCCCGCAACCGCGACAACCAGGCGGTCCTGCCGCTGCGCGGCAAGATCCTGAACGTCGAGCGGGCGCGCTTCGACAAGATGCTGTCGTCCGACCAGATCGGCACGCTGATCACGGCGCTGGGCGCCGGCATCGGCCGCGACGACTTCAACCCGGACAAGGTGCGCTACCACAAGATCGTGCTGATGACCGACGCCGACGTCGACGGCGCCCACATCCGCACCCTGCTGCTGACCTTCTTCTACCGGCAGATGCCGGAGCTGATCGAGCGCGGCTACATCTACATCGCCCAGCCGCCGCTCTACAAAGCCGCCAAGGGCAAGTCCTCGCGCTATCTGAAGGACGACAGCGAGATGGACGCCTTCCTGATCGACGAAGGCGTCGACGGGGCCGAGCTGGACCTGCCGTCGGGCGAGCGCCGCACGGGCCAGGACCTGCTGGCCCTGGTGCAGCTGTGCCGTCAGGCCAAGGGCAATATCGACCGCCTGGCCGCCCGGGCGCCGTCGTTCGCCATCGAGCAGTCGGCCCTGGCCGGCCTGCTGGGCGAGAAGCCGGACGTCGCCGCAGCCTCGGCGCGCCTGGACCTCTATGCCGAAGAAGGCGACGGTCCGTGGACCGGCGAGCGCAACGAGACGGCCTATGTCTTCAAGCGCGTGCGTCGCGGCGTCACCGAGAGCGTGGTGCTGGACGATGGCCTGCTGCACGCCGCCGACGCCCGTCGTCTGGCCGAGCGGGCCGGGGCCCTGGCCGAGATCTTCTCGGGCCGGGCCGTGTTCCGCCGCAAGGACAAGTCCACGACCGTGCGCGGACCGATGGACCTGATCGCCGCGGTGATGGACGCCGGCCGCAAGGGTCTCTCCATCCAGCGCTACAAGGGTCTGGGCGAGATGAACCCCGACCAGCTGTGGGAGACCACGCTGGATGTCGAGGCCCGCACCCTGCTGCAGGTGCGCGTCAACCATGCCGACGACGCCGACGAGATGTTCAGTCGCCTGATGGGCGATCTGGTCGAGCCGCGCCGTGAATTCATTCAGGAAAACGCGCTCGACGCCGAGGTCGACGTCTAAGTCACTGTCGCAAACGATGTCTTTCTAAGCGCCGGGCGCCCAAATCGAGGGCGTTCCGGCGTTTTTTCGTTAACGAAGCCGCTCTCGGTTTGGGTGTGACCAACGGTGTCATCGCGCCGAGATGACGAGGGCGTCATCTTGCGTAAAGTGAGTCGATTGGACGGAAGTTTTGCGTGGGGACCTGCCGGTGATGGAACAAGACGCCAGTCTTCGTCCTGAACGGATCCTGGATTTGTCGGAGCGACTGTCCAGCGTCGCGGGCGAGAAGATCGGCGAGATCGCCCGGGTCAACCGGGCGGCCAAAATGCTGTCGATCAACGCCCTGATCGTGGCCGCTCGCGCGGGCGAGGCCGGCAAGGGCTTCGCCATCGTCGCCGAGGAATTCAAGAAGATCTCGACCGAGATCGACGCGGTGGCCGCCGCCCTGGACAGCCAGGTGCGCGCCGACCTCGACGAGCTGTCGGCCATCGGCGGGGCGATCCTGGGCCACATGCGCGGCCAGCGCCTGGCGGATTTGGCGCTCAACGCCATCGAGATCGTCGATCGCAACCTCTATGAGCGCACCTGCGACGTCCGCTGGTGGGCTACGGACTCCGCCGTGGTCGCCTGCCTGGCCGATGACGGGGACGCCGCCCGTCGCTACGCCAGCGAGCGCATGGGCGTGATCCTCGACGCCTATACGGTCTATCTCGACCTCTGGATCTGCGACACGAAGGGGCGGGTCGTGGCCAATGGCCGGCCCGGCAAGTATCCGGGCGTGGTTGGTCAGTCGGTCGCCGACGCCAAGTGGTTCCGGGATGGCATGCGCACGGCCACCGGCGACGACTTCGTGGCCTGCGACATCGAGAAGGCCCGCGCCCTGGGCGATGCGCCCGTCGCCACCTACGCCACGGCCATCCGCGAGGGCGGCCAGGCCAAGGGCAAGATCCTGGGCGTGATGGGCGTTCACTTCGACTGGCGGCCCCAGGCCCAGGCGGTCGTGGATGGCGTGCGTCTGACGCCGGAGGAGCGTGAACGCTCCCGCGTCATGCTGCTGGACCAGAAGGGCCGCGTCCTGGCCTCGTCCGACAACCAGGGCGTCCTCACCGAGGTCTTCCCGCTGGATGTCTCGGGCGGCGCGATGGGCAGCTATGCCGACGGCGACATCACGGTCGGCTACGCCCTGACGCCGGGCTACGAGACCTATGAGGGTCTGGGCTGGTACGGATGCTTGGTCCAGCGCCGGCAAGTTCCGGCCGTGACTGTGGCGGCCGCCTAGTCCTTAGCCGGATTAACTGCGAAATATTCGAACGACTTGATCGCCCAAGACGCGAAAGCGACCAGATTCTCGGCACTATCGATAGATTCTTGCAGCGCAGCATTGCCATGCGCGACCGCACATGGTTTTTTAAACGTAACCACAACCCAAACAGGATATCTGTGCATCTGTTGGGCGAAGGCACGCACGTCATATTCCTAGTCTAGATCGTCGTTAAGATTCTCTTTCGCGCGTAGATTGCATTGTAGGTGTGATCTTCGGGGAACGGTATCCCTAGGAAACGACGAAACCGCGTAATCCAGCTAGAGCATTCGTTTCTGGTGTCCTAAAGGGACGCCGTTCAATTGAGAGAGCAATCATGGCCTCCAACCGCACTCGCGCCCTGGCCCTAGGTGCAATCCTAGCGATCGCCCCGCTCGCCCTGGGCCCGGCTACCGTCCTGTCCGTCGCGAGCGCCGCGACCACGACGAAGAAGGATCAGGCGCTCGCGCTGATCAACAACGCCGTCAAGAACACCACCGCATCGGCGGCGTTCAAGGCCGCGGCGGCGAAGGGCGCGGCCGCTCAGGCCGTCCTGGATAACCCGAACGCCTCGGAAGCCGACAAGGCCCAGGCCAAGACCGATCTCGCCGACGCCCAGAAGGCTCAGGCGGATCTCCTGGCCGCCGCCGTCGCCGGCGCGATGCAGGCCGCGATCGCGGCCGGCGTGTCGCCGGGCGAAGTCTCGGCCGCGCTCGCTCAAGCCTCGGCGTCTGGCGTCGTTCCCGCGAACGTGGCGCTCGCCGCCGCTTCGCAGGCGGGGGCGACCTCGGCGACGACCGGGACCGGCGCTCCCAGCGCGGTGAACCCGGCGGGTCCGGCGGGTGGCGCGACGAACGCCCCGACGGCGCCGTTCGACCCGTGCGCCGGCGTGATCGCCGCCTACTGCGGCTAGGATTTAATGTTCAGGCGGATTGGCGCGCCACGACGTGCGCCGACCGCCTCTTGGTGGGGATTAAGCTATGCGACTTCTAACGTGTTCGGCCATTGCGGCCTGCATCGCGTTGACCGCGCCGCAAATCGCCCAGGCGCAAGACCTGGGTTCGCAATTCAAGCGCGATAAAAACGTCTCTGTTCGTCAGCGTCCGCGTCCGGACTATGAAGCGGTGGGCCAGAAGGCCGGCGGCTTCACGGTCTATCCGCGCGTGACCGTCGATCTCGAGCACAACGACAACATCTACGCCGTCGCGGCGGGCAAGACCGACGACAACATCTGGCGCGTGAAGCCGGAAGTGGCCGTCCGTTCGGATTGGTCGCGCAATGCTCTCGGCTTCTTCGCCGGCGGCAACGTGATCCGCTATGGCGACGAGAAGACCGAGAACGCCGAGGAATACACGGTGTCGGCCAACGGTCGCCTCGACGTGGCGCGCGGCTCGAACATCTCGGGCTCGGCCCAGTTCCAGCACCTGATCGAGCCCCGCACGGCCATCACCGCCGGTACGCCGGCCGGCGCCACGCCCAAGCCGGTGGAATACGACCTCACCAGCACCAACCTGACCGCGGTGAAGGAATTCAATCGTCTGCGCCTGACCGGCCGCCTGGACGACAAGGATTATAACTTCAAGGACCAGGGCGCGGCGTTCAACCAGAACCAGCGCGACCGCAACGAACTGTTCTACGGCGCCAAGGCCGAGTACGCGGTCAGCCCGGATACGGCCATCTATGCGACGGCCACCGGCAACAAGAAGAGCTACGACCTGGGCGGCGCGTCCGACCGGTCGTCGGACGGCTATGTCGTCGGGGTCGGCGCCAACGTCGAACTCTCGGATCTGGTGCGCGGCGACCTGCAGGTCGGCTACATGAAGCAGTCGTACGACCTGGCGGCGTTCAGCAGCATCAGCGGCTTCAACACCGTCGGCCGCCTCGAGTGGTTCCCGACCCAGCTGACGACGGTCGGCCTGAACGGCTCGCGCACGATCGAGGAATCGACGGCGCCGGGCTCGGCGGGCTTCATCTCCAACAACATCGGCGCGTCGATCGACCACGAACTGTTGCGGAACGTCCTGTTGTCGGCCGCCTTCACGCACGGCAAGGACAACTACAAGGGCATCAATCGCGACGACAAGCGCGACAACTTCTCGACGACGGCGACCTATCTGCTGAATCGCCGTGTGGCCTTGTTCCTGACCTATAATTACCTCAAGCAAAAATCCGAAGGCGACCCGGCGCAGCGGGGCTCGTCGTTCAAGGACAACAAGCTTATCGCTTCCGTGGCGTTGCAGTTCTAAGAACGTCCACAAAACGGCAAGGTTTGCCGATTACTGAGAGTAGTTATGGACGGCTCCGGTTTTGAATCCTCGAACGCTCCGGTGAATGACACCGGAGCGTTGTCTTTTGATCTGAACATCCTGATCGCGACGTTCAGGCGACGCTTCAGGCTTTTCGCGGCCGTGGCCGTGGTCGTGTTCGCGGCGGTGGTGCTGTTCACCCTGCAGCAGACGCCGCGCTACACCGCCACCGCGCAGGTGATGCTGGACGTCCGCAAGGAACAGGTCACCGACATGAGCGCCGTGCTCTCGGGCCTGCCCGCGGACACCGCCGTCGTCGACACCGAGGTCGAGGTGCTGCGGTCGCGCTCCCTGGCGGCGCGGGTCGTCAAGGACCTGAAGCTCGAGGAAGACCCGTACTTCAACCCCAGCCTGGCCAAGGCCAAGGGCGCGCGGGCCTGGCTGTCCTCGCTGAAGAAAGCGGCGGCGCCGACCACCAGCGTCACGAACGATCCGGTCGAGCTGCAGCGCCGTCGCGAGCATATCGTCGACAGCCTGCTGGGCGGCCTCAACGTCCGCCGCGCGGGCCTGACCTATCTGATCTCGATCGAGTACACCCACACCGATCCCAAGCGCGCGGCCGAACTGGCCAATGCGTTCGCCGATCTCTACCTGACCGAACAGCTCGAAGCGAAGTTCAACGCGACCGAGAAGGCCAACGAGTGGCTGGACACCCGCGTCGGCGAACTGCGCGACCAGGTCCAGCAGGCCGACGCGGCCGTGCAGCAGTACAAGATCGCGCACAACCTGCTGAGCGCCGAGGGCGCGACCCTCACCGAGCAGGAGATCTCGGGTCTTAACCAGCAGCTGGCGCTCAGCCGCGCCTCGCAGGCCGAGACCGACGCCCGCCTGAACATCGCCCGCCAGCAACTGGCCAAGGGCAGCACCGGCGAAGACGTCGGCGAGTCGCTGAACTCGCCCGTCGTCCAGCAGCTGCGCAAGCAGCGCGCCGAGAAGAGCGCCCAGGTGGCCGATCTCGGCGGCCGCTACGGCGATCGTCACCCCGACCTGCTGAAGGCCAAGCGCGAGCTGGCCGACATCGACACCCAGATCCAGGCCGAAATCCGCCGGATCATCTCGAACCTCGAAGCCCAGGCCCAGGTCGCGCGCCAGCGCACCGGATCGGTGGCGTCGAGCGTCTCGGTGTCGAAGGGCACGCTGGCGGGCAACAACCGCGCCAGCATCGGCCTGTCCGAGCTGGAGCGTAAGGCCCAGTCGGTCAAGACGCTGTACGAGAGCCTGCTGGGCCGCTTCAAGCAGACCACGACGTCGGAAGGCATCGAGCAGGCCGACGCCCGCGTGGTGTCGCCGGCCAAGATCCCGACCGGCCCCAGCTATCCCAAGCCTTCGCTGAACCTGGCGCTGGGCCTGATCCTGGCCGTGGGCGCCGGCATCGCCGCGATCGTCCTGGCCGAGATCCTGATGGCCGGCCTGTTCACCGAAGACGAGGTCGAGCGTCGCCTGGGCCTGCCGTATCTCGGCGCGGTCCCGACCCTGGGCACCACGGTCGACGACGCGAAGGTCCTGAAGGGCATGACGCCGCCGGACTACCTGCTGGCCAAGCCGCTCTCCAGCTTCGCCGAAAGCCTGCGCAAGCTGCGCGCCTCGATCCTGTTCTCCAAGGTCGGCGAGACCGTGAAGGTCATCGCGGTCACCTCGTCCCTGCCGGGCGAAGGCAAGACCACGACGACCTTCTCGCTGGCCCGCACCCTGGCCAGCTCGGGCGCCAAGGTGGTGGTGGTCGACTGCGACCTGCGCCAGAGCGCGATCAGCCAGTTCCTCAAGGAGCCGGCCTCGGTCGGCCTGCTGGAGGTCCTGAACGGCGTCGCCACCATCGAACAGGCCGTGGTCACCGACGAGAGCGGCGCGCACATCCTGCCGCTGGCAAAGTCGGCCTACACGCCGCGTGACGTGCTGGGCTCGTCGGCCATGCACAAGCTGCTGCAGGACCTGCGCGCGCGCTACGAGATCGTGCTGCTGGACACCGCGCCGCTGCTGGCCATCGCCGACACCCGCATCCTGGCGCCGCACGCCGACGCCGTGGTGATGCTGGTGCGCTGGAAGAAGACGCCGGTGAAGGCCGTGCAGTCGGCGCTGGCCCTGCTGCAAGGCACCCGCGCGTTCATCGCCGGCGTGGCCCTGACCCAGATGGATCTGAAGGCCCAGTCCCGCTACGGCTACGGCGACAGCTACTATTACTACGCCAACTACCGAAAGTACTATGCGGACTAGGACACGCACGGGCGGGGGCGCGTCCTCGCCCGGTGCGGCCCGGGCGCGAAAACTGCAAGTCTCCGAGGGCGTCGCGATCGGCGCCCTCGTCGCTTTCGTCCTGGCCGAGATCATCGCGTTCGGGGCCAGCGACGTGATGGTGGCCGCCGTGTTCGGCGCGCTGCAGGCCGCCTTTCTCCTGATCCTGCTCACGACCTGCAGCTGGGCCCGCAAGGTCCCCAGCGTCCTGACCGCGCCGTGGCCCGGCCTGCTGTTCGTCGCCTTGCTGGTCGCCGCGGCCTGGCCGCTGACCGCGTTCGGACCCGGTGGGGCGCATCCCGTCTGGAGCTATCTGGGCGCCGGCGGCGGATCGATCACCGTCGACCGCTCGACGTTGATCCTCAACCTGCTGCGGCTGGCGGGCCTGGCCTGCCTGTTCCTGGCGGCGCAGATCATCGGCGTGTCCGAGACCCGCCGGCGGGCGCTGGTCTGGTGGTTGCTGCTGGCCCTGGCGGCGTTCGCGGCCCTGGCGATCCTCAACCATGTCAGCCTGCGGGCCGGTCGGCGCCTGGACGCGACCCTGTTCAGCCCCAATACCGCCGCCACCCTGATGGGCGTGGGCGCGGTCTTCGCGGTGATGTTCTTCTCGCAGGCCATCCAACGCGCCGGCGGCGCCTTGCGCCTGGACCGGCTGAACCTGGACGCCAGCCTGAGCCTGGCCGCGTCGGCGGTGTTCATGGTCGCCCTGGCGCTGACGGCTTCGCGCGGCGGGATCTTCGCCACCGTGATCGGCCTGGCGGTGCTGCTGACCTGGCAGGTGCTGGCGCAAGGCAAGCGGGTGCGGGCGATCGCGATCCTGGGCGGAGCGGCGGCCTTGCTGGTGGTCGTGGGCGTGGCCATGCGCAGCGCCGACCTGACGGCCGCGCGTCTGGAGCATCTGGACGGTGACGTCGCCACCCGCAAGGCGATCTTCGACGCCCACTGGCAGGCCTTCCAGACCTCGCCGTGGTTCGGCTTCGGGCTGGGCTCGTTCCCGATCGTCAACCAGCTGATCACCACCACCGAGACCCTGCAGGTCCTGTACGACGTCCGCGCCACGCACAATCTCTATCTCCAGTGGCTGGAGGAGGCCGGCGTCGTCGGCGCCGGGGTCATGCTGGCCTGGCTGCTGGGCGCGCTCTGGCGCGTGGGCAAGGAGTCGACCAAGCCCGGCACGATCGGGGCCCTGGCGCGCGCGACGATCGCCGCCACGGTGCTCGTCCTGCTGCACGGCCTTTCGGACTTCGCCGTCCAGACGCCGGCCCTGCAGGCCCTGTTCGCCGTCGGCCTGGGCGCGATGACCGCGACCTCGGCCCCGCGCCGTCCGCGCGCCGAGCGCAAGGCCGACTGGACGACGACCATCTTCGCCGGCGTGGTCCTGGCGATCTCCCTGCTGTTCGCCTTGCCCCTGGTCGCCTCGCGGTTCGGCGGTGACCTTTCCGGCCTGCCGACGGCCTCGGCCGAGGTGCTGGCGACGCGCATCGAGGCGGGTCTGGCCCAGCCCAAGACCGACGCCGCCGAGCAGGCGCGCCTGGCGGCCCTGAGCCGCCGCGAGGTCGCCTTGCGGCCCGGCGCGGGCAGCGCCTGGCTGCGCAAGGCGGCGGTCGATTTCCAGCGTGGCGACCTGCCCGCCGCCAACCTGGCGCTGGCGCACTCGCTGGCCGTGGCGCCCTTGCAGACCAGCCTGTTCATCAGCCGCACGCGGCTGGCCTATGAGCACTGGTACGACCTGACCCCCGCCATCCGTGAGCAGGTCAATTACCAGGCGCATGTGGAGTTCGGCCGCTGGGGCGGCGAGGAGCGGCTGACGACGCTGGCCAACAGCGTCCAGAGCCCGACGGCCCGGATCGGCCTGGTGTTCCTGATCATGACCGAGCGGGGCGTGCGCGCCCAGGCCGAGGCGCAAGCCAAAGCGCAGGCCCAGCCTCAGTAGGCGTTCTCGGCGACCAGCAGGCTGGGGATGGTCAGGAGGACGATCTGGGCGTCCTTCAGGATCGACCAGGTCTGGATATAGACGATATCGGCCTCGACCCGCCTGCGCATGGCCTCGACCGTCTCCGTGCCGCCGCGCAGGCCCTTGACCTGGGCCCAGCCTGTCAGGCCCGGCCGCGCCTGATAGCGGGCGTAGTAGTCGGGGATCTGGGCCGCGTAGTAGTCGTCATGCGCCGCGGCGTGGGGTCGGGGGCCGACCAGGGACATGTCGCCGCGCAGGACGTTCAACAGCTGTGGCAGCTCGTCGATGCTGCTGGCGCGCAGGAACTGACCGACACGGGTGATGCGGTTGTCGCCGCGCTGAGCCTGGGTCAGGTCGGGGCCGTCTTCGCGGCAATGCATGGTGCGCAGCTTGAGGATCTGGAACCGCGAACCGCCGAGGCCGCCTCGGGTCTGCCGGAACAGGGCGGGGCCGGGAGATTCAAGCTTGATCAGCAGGGCCGCCAGCAGCAGCAGCGGCGCGAACAGCAGCAGAAGCAGGGCTGAAGCGACGATGTCGAGCGCCCGCTTATAGGGGTCTGATGCAACCCTTGGGAGCGGCTCGCGCAATCTTGGCGAGAGAAGCCCGGTATACGATCCCCCGTCCACCAGATAACCCTCTAACTTCCCCACCGCGTCGCGGACTGGTGACCAGTTCCTGCATCCTTAAACTAGCGCAAACCATTCACAGCGTCGCCGGGAAAAATACACGAGGCGCGCCAGATATGTTTAATGCACGTAGACTCTGTTCATTCACGGGCGATTAGCCGAGCCAGGATTACAGTCCTCACATCAGGAGTGTGATCGATGCTTGAAGCCAAGATCTCGTTTGTCCAAGTCGAAGCCACCGCGCCGGTGCGCGCCAAGCGCTTGCCGCCGCTGCTGGGGCTGGGCATGGGCGCTGTCATCTCGGCGGGCCTGTGGGGCGCGCTGGTCCTGGCCGTCTCGCACATCCTCTAAGCCTTCACCGTCGGTTCAAGACCGGCCTTAACGCCCGCTCATGACCTGAGCGGGCGCTTTCGTGTCTGCTGTTTCGCGTAACGAAAAAGCCCCGGACCTGCTGGTCCGGGGCTTTTGCCTTCAGGCCTGATGTCGGATCAGGCGATGGTGGTCCATTGCGACGTGCCGGGCACCTGGCGCTCGACCCAGTGGTAGTTCAGGTCACCCCAGGGCGTCGCCCACGGGGTCAGGTTGTCCAGCACCCAGTCGCCGCTCTCCAGCGAGACCATCAGCACGGCGTGGCTTTCGCCGCGGTTGGTGAAGGCGACGGCCATGGACAGGGCGGTCTCGGGCACGCCGGCCTCGATCAGCTGGCGGCGCTTCTCCAGCGCGTAGTCCTCG
Organism: Caulobacter sp. GW821-FHT10E02; assembly: GCF_059415225.1. Lineage (NCBI taxonomy): Bacteria > Pseudomonadati > Pseudomonadota > Alphaproteobacteria > Caulobacterales > Caulobacteraceae > Caulobacter > Caulobacter sp. GW821-FHT10E02. Next base: position 640,488 of record NZ_JBWKMV010000002.1, on the reverse strand, counting down.
CAGTCGCCATACAGCTTGCCCTTCACCAGGCGCGGCAGCGCCCAGTATTCGACCTGGCCGTAGAGATCGATGTCGGTGGCCTTCTTGACCGTGCGATTGACCAGCTGGTTGACCTGGTTCAGCAGCTTCATCTGGTCGCGCTCGGGGCGCGTGGTCCAGGCGAGGGTGGTCAGGACGGGGGCGGGGGCTTGGGCGGCGGGCGCTGCGACGGCCTTGACCAGGCGCGGCTGGCCGGCGGCGACGAAGTCCTCGACCGTGGCCGGCGTCCAGGCCTGGACGACCTCGACCGTGATCAGGCGGACGGCGTCTTCGGCCTCCTGGGCGTTCGTCGCGGCGGTGTCGAAGTGGCGCGGGGCGATCGGGCCGACCGACGAGGTCGGGGCCAGGCCGGGGACGGCGCCCAGCATGGCCAGCTGGCTGGCGGGCGAACCGCAAGCGCTGGCGTCACGACGGCACAGCTCGGCGAAGCCCAGCGGGGCGCCGACATCCTGGCCGCGCGGCATGAACGGCGCCGAGCCGGCTTGAGCGCTGGCGCCGGACATCATCGCGATAGCGCTAACCAGACCCAGAACAATGTTACGTGTGTTGAACATGCTGACCCCGCTGTGTTCGTGGGGTCAGTATTCATTCGGGCCGCAAATTTGAGCTGAATTTAGATGGTATAATCTGGATGTTTAACTGTGGTAATTCTGAAATTAACTACAATGAAAGAGAAATATACTTGGTAAATTGAATAGCAATGATCATGATAAATTGCGAGTAAACGTCCCATGGCGCCGTTGAACTACGCTGCTGGCTGGGGCAAAATCGGCGATTATGGCTCCGGCGTTCGCTCGGCGCCTTGGCGAGTTCAATGTTCAAGTCCCTCTTCCGGCCCAAGTCCCAGCCGCGCAAAGCCTCGTCCACGGACGGTCGAATGGTTTATGCGGTGGGCGACATCCACGGACGTCTGGACCTGCTGGACGGCCTGATCGGGGCCGTGACCGAGGACTACCGCGCCACCGGGCGCGAGGATCCGCCGGTGCTGGTCATGCTGGGCGACTATGTCGATCGCGGCGCCCAATCCCGCGCGGTGATCGACCGGCTGATCCTGCTGAAGGGGCAGGCCGACGGCGGGCGGTTCGAGTTCCGCGCCCTGATGGGCAATCACGAAGAGACGCTGCTGCATTTCCTGGACGACCCGATGGCCGGGCCGTCGTGGGTCGAATACGGCGGCGGCGAGACCCTGGCCTCGTACGGCGTGCACCGCCCTGTGGGCCGCGCCGAGCCCGAGGCCTGGGAGCAGGCCCGCCAGGCCTTCCGCGCGGCCTTCCCGGCGGCCCACGAGGCCTTCCTGCGCCAGCTGGAGCTGGTGGTGGTCTATGGCGATTACGTCTTCGTCCACGCGGGCGTGCGCCCCGGTCTGCCGCTGGAGCGGCAGGTGGCCGCCGACCTGCTGTGGATCCGCAACGAGTTCCTCGACAATCCCCATGGCCTGAAGGCCACGGTCGTCCACGGCCACACGCCGGTCGAGGAGGCTTTCGTCGGACGCCAGCGGATAAATGTCGACACCGGCGCCTATGCGACCGGCGTCCTGACCGCCGTTAGACTTGATGGCGGTGAACCCAAGATCATCCAGTTCAGTAAAGCGCGTGCGGCCTAAGGCTCGATCTTGTTCATGTCACGGTCACGTGCGATGTGGCATTTCGATTTCCAAGTCTGATTAAGTCCCCAAGTTTCAAACGTCCAAGGTGAGACGCTTCGCGATGATCGGTGTTTCGAAACTCTCGCGCCTCTTTTCGATGCTGGCGCTGGTCGTCTGCATCGCCGCCGGCGCCTGGGGCGGCGCGGCGCGGGCCCAGGCGCCCGTGATCAGCGACACGCCCGTTCCGGCGGCGCAGTCGATGGACTACCTGCTGGGCGCCGGCGACAAGGTCCGCGTGACCGTCTATGGCGAGCCCACCCTGTCGGGCGAGTTCTTCGTCACCGGCAGCGGCCTGATGTCCCTGCCGCTGATCGGCGAGATCAAGGCGGGCGGCCTGACCGTCGGCCAGTTCCAGGACACCGTGCAGAAATCGCTCAGCGACGGCTATCTGAAGGAGCCGCGCGTCAGCGCCGAGGTGCTGACCTTCCGCCCGTTCTACATCCTGGGCGAGGTCGAGAAGCCCGGCACCTATCCCTACACCGCGGGCCTGACCGTGCTGAACGCGGTGGCCACGGCCAGCGGCTTCACCTACCGGGCCGACAAGAAGAACGTCTACATCAAGCACAACGGCGAGACGACCGAGGTGAAGGGCGCGCTGACGCCGTCGACCCAGGTCGCCCCGGGCGACACCATCCGCATCGGCGAACGCTTCTTCTGATCCCTGGAAGACAGCCCGACATGAACAAGGCCCGGCGGACAACCGCCGGGCCTTCGTCGTTCTGGGGCTGTGCGGCGGCCTAGACGGCGATCGCGCTCGAATTGGACTCCAGGATGGGGCGCATGGTCAGCAGGGCCTGGGCGCGGTTCTGGACGCCCAGCTTGCGGAAGATCACGGTCAGGTGGGCCTTGATCGCCGCCTCGGTGACGTGGAGGTCGGCGGCGACCTGCTTGTTCAGGCGGCCGTCGGCGATGTTCATCAGGACCTTCATCTGGGTGGCCGTCAGGCCGTCCAGGCGGCGGTTCAGCGCCGTCAGCTCCTGGCTGGCCGAGACCGCGCCGGTAAGAGCGGGGAACGGGCGCGCGCCCTCGAGCACGCTGCGCAGGGCGTGGGCGATCTCATCGATCTCGGCGGACTTGTGCAGGAAGCCCGCCGCGCCCAGCGCCTTGCACGAGCCGACCATCTGGTCGTCGCTTCGCGAGGAGAAGACGACGGTCGGGGTGTTGGGCAGGCGCTGATGGACCATGACCAGCACCGACAGGCCGCTGCAGCCCGCCAGGGCCGGATCCATCACCACCAGGTCGATCGTCGCGCCGAACCGACAGCCGTTGTCCATGGCGGCGAGATCGCCGACCTCGATGGTATGCGCCTTCGGCCAGACCGACAGGACGACGGTTCGGATGGCTTCGCGCATCAACGGATGGCTGTCGATGATCAGGACGCGTTTCACGGCGGAGGCTCTCGGTGGGCAACTGTTGCGAGCATGAAATGCCGAGACACATTCGTCGCCGCGCCAAGTGTCGCATCTCGGCTATGTCAGTTCGTCGACTTTCGTTCGTCGAGTGTCGCTCAAACCCTTATGGCGCTTGGGATGTCGATACTATGCAAACGTTTTTATCAATGACTTAGCTTCGCGCAAACGCTTGCGACAGGGTGACGCACGGGTTGTGCCTCATTTCTGGATCGCCTGTCGCGGTACGCATCTTAGGGCGAGTGCAAAGCGCATCTTCTCACTAGACGTTAGTCTACATATTCCCTTTTTGTTCTATTCTGGTAAGGTCCGGTTAGCTGTGATCGCTCGCTTCATGGGGCTCGATTTTTCGCCTCAGGAAGTTTCGCGCTCCACTCATGACCCATCCGGGCCCTCACAAGACCAGCAAGATCGCCGCCTCGCGCGGCGTATCGGCCTGCGCCCTGATCGGGGTCGCGGCGCTGGTCTGTGCGCCGGGTCTGGCGCGGGCGCAGTCGCAAAATCCGGCGGCCATGACGCCCGCCGCGACCATGATCGACAACGTCGCGAGCCTGTCCGTGACGACCGGCGACACGATCGCTTCGGTGAAGTCGAACGTCGTGTCGCTGCAGGTGCAGGAGATCCTCGACGTGCGCGTCGACGTCCTGACGCCCGAGGTCAATGTCGAGGCCAACAGCCACGACCAGCGCCTGGGCTTCCGGATCACCAACCTGGGTAACGGCTGGCAGGCCTTCGACCTGTCGATCTCGATCCTGGACGGCGACTTCGATCCGCACTCGTGCGTGATCTGGGTCGACTGGGATGGCGACGGCCAACTGGACACGACGCGCGATCGCCAGTCGACGGTCACCCCGGTCCTGGCGCCGGGCGCCTCGGTCGTCGCCTGGGTCTCGTGCAGCATCCCGACCAACGCCGTCCACGGCTCGCTGGGCCGCCTGCTGCTGCGCGCCTATCCGGCGGTGCTGCGGGGCGGCGCGACGCCGGGGACCATGGCGACCGCCGGCAATGGCGGCACCTTCGTCGTCCTGGGCAAGACCCTGCGTCCGCGCGTGCTCACCGGCGGCGGTACGGGCGGCGGCGGTACGGGTGGTGGAACTGGCGGCGGAACCGACGGCAGCACCAGCCCGCCGGCCACCTTCTATGTCGGCCGCGCCAACGCCCAACTGATCAAGACCCAGACCGTCACCGACGCCGCTGGCGGCGCGCGCGCCATGCCGGGCGCGATCGTCACCTACAGCCTGGAAGCCCGCTTCGGCGCCGGCATCGCCCTGCTTCAGGCCATGGTCTCCGATCCCATTCCCGCCGGCGCGACCTATGTCGCCGGCTCTCTCACCCTGGACGGTTCGTCGCTCAGCGACGCGGCCGACGGCGACGCCGGCGGCTTCGCCGACGGGGCCATCGCCGTCGGACTGGGGGACATCGCCGTCCCGACCGTCCGCACCGTCACCTTCAAGGTTCGCATCAACCCCCTCGGGAGCGCCTCATGACCAAGTCCCTTCTGCTGGCCGCCGTGGCGTCCGGCCTGTTCCTCTCCAACCTGGCCGGCGCCGCCGCCAACGCCCGGGTCGCCGAGCACGACGCCACCTTGACCTCCGCGGTCTTCAAGGAAGTCGAGACGCCGGGTCCCAAGGGCGCGGTGATGAGCCGCAAGCCCGCCGCCCGCATCACGCCCGGCGAGCAGGTCGTCTATGTGCTGACCTATCGAAACGGCGGCACGCGCCCGGCCGACGGCGTCGTCATCACCAATCCGCTGGCCCAGGACCTGGTCTATGCCGGTCCGGCCGACACCCGTCCGCCGATGGTCTCCATCGACGGCCAGACCTTCGGTCCGCTGACTTCGCTCAGCAAGGCCGCGGCCGGCGGCGCTTCCGCCCCGGCCACCGCCGCCGACGTCAAAGCCATCCGCTGGACCCTCGACCAACCCGTTCCGGCGGGCGGCGAGATCCAGCTGTCGTTCCGCGCCCGTCTGAAGTGACGCGCGCCTCCACCCAATCAAACAAAGCGGGGTCCATCATGAAGAACTCATTCCGTAGAGCAGCACTGGCGGGGGTCTCCGCCCTCGCCGTGGCGATGTGGGGGCCGATGGCCTCCGCCGCGACCGGCACCCAGGCCGGTACGAACATCAACAACACCGCCTCGGTATCGTACTCGGTCGGCGGCGTCAGCCAGACGCCGGTCGCCTCGAACATCGCCACCTTCGTCGTCGACCGGAAGGCCAATGTCATGGTCGCCGAAGTCGGCGGCGCGGCGACGGCGGTGTCCTTCGGCCAGACCGACCAGGTGACGACCTTCACCGTCACCAACACCACCAACTCGACCCAGGACTTCCGCCTGTTCGCGACCAATATCGGCCTGGGCCTGACGACCCAGCTGGGTCACACCGACAACTTCACCGTGACCAACATCCGGGTGTTCGTCGATTCCAACGGCAACGGCACTTATGACGCGGGCGTCGACACGGCGACCTTCATCGACGAGCTGGCCCCGGATCAGACCAAGACCGTGTTCGTCGTCGCCGATATCCCGGCTTCGGGCCCGGCCAGCGGCATTTCGGGCGTGCAGCTGACGGCCGTCGTCGCCACCGGCGGCGGCGCTGGACTGGGCGCCGACCTGACCCAGAGCCTGCTGGACGATCCGGCCCAGATCGACACCGTCTTCGCCGACGCGGCCGGCTATGTCGACGCCCTGCGCGACGCCCGCTTCAGCGCCGGCGACGAGTACAATATCGCCGCCCCGACCGCCCAGGTCACCAAGACCGCCGTGGTCATCAGCGATCCGCTGAACGGCGTGGTGACGCCCAAGGCCATCCCGGGCGCGGTCGTCGAATACTGCATCCAGGTCAAGAACATCGGCTCGCAGGCCCTGACCGGCGTCGGCGTCACCGACAACATCCCGGCCAACACGACCTATCTGCCGAACAGCACCTATGTCGGCGGCACGGTCCTGCTGGCCGCCTGCGTCTTCGACGGGGCCCAGGCCACCGACGGCAACGTGTTCAACGGCACGCGCATCGCGACGTCCATCGCCAACATCGCTGTTGGCGCGACGACCACGACGCGCTTCCGCGTGACGCTGAACTAGTCGCTTTCCAAGAAGGACGAAGGTTTCCCCCGGGCGGCTCCGCGCCGCCCGGCACGGGGCCGCATGCCAGAATGACATCCCTTTTGTCCCGCATGAAATTGGCGCTGACAGGCCTGGCGATCGCCGCCGGGCTCTGCACGCCCGTCCATGCGCGACAGACGACCCTGACCAATACGGCGCGACTGTCCTTTGTGACCGCGACGGGGGCCAGCGGCGTCAATTCCAACACCACTTCGCTGACCGTCACGCCGGGCAGAGCCCCCACGATCCGCCTGCTGCGCCTCGCGATCGGGGCCGAGGGCACGTCGCGAGACGTCAGCACCACGCAATGCCTGGTCGACGGCAAGGGCTACGGCCCGCCCAACCTCAACGGCGGCAACGAATTCGATCCGACATCGGTCAAGCTACGGCCGGCCACGTCGTTCCACGCCGGCGAGCCGGTGTTCATCGCCATCGACTCTCCGGACAACAATGTCGACGCGACCGCGCGCGACGTGATGACCATCACCATCAAGACCTCGCTGGGCGACAAGGAAACCCTGAAGGTCTCGGAGACCGGGGCCAATACCGGCAAGTTCCTGGGTTATATTCCGGCGACGGACGTTGAGCCTGCTCCGTTCGACTGCCAAATCTCGGGTCCGCGGGGCGGCGCCCTCGATGTCACCGTGGCCGATCTCTACGACGGCACCTCGGCGACGGCTTCCGCCCTGATCGACCCTTACGGCTACGTCTTCGATTCCCGCACCGGCAAGGCCATCGACGGCGCTCGCGTGACCCTGGTCGATCAGGAGACCGGCCAGCCGGCCACGGTGTTCGGCGACGATGGCGTCAGCGCCTATCCGTCCACCGTGATCAGCGGCGACAACGTCACCGACGCCGGCGGCGCGATCTATCAGTTCGCGCCCGGCCAATACCGCTTCCCGCTGGTGGCCTCGGGCCGCTACAGCCTGTTCATCGAGCCGCCGACCGGCTACGCCGCGCCGTCCACGGCCACCGAGGCGGCCCTGGCCAAGCTGGCCGCGCCCGATGGCGGCGCCTTCAAGATCCTGCCGGCCTCGTGGGGCGCGGCGTTCGACCTCGTCCAGACCGATCCGCTGCAGGTCGACATCCCGCTGGACAGCGGCAAGCGGCCGATCGTGATGCGCAATTTCATCAGCGGCCTGTCGCTGGAAAAGTCGGCCTCGACGACCAAGGCCGCGTTCGGCGACTTCATCCGCTACAGCCTGACGATCCGCAATCTGGGCGCCGGGCGCACCATCAACACGGTCCAGGTCAGCGACGTTCTGCCGCGCGGCTTCCGCTATGTGCGCGGCTCCTCGCGCCGCGACGATGGGTCGCTGGCCGACCCGCAGATCAGCGCCGACGGCCGCACCCTGACCTATGCGCTCGGCACGTTCGGTCCGCTGCAGGCCAGCAAAATCAATTACTTGGTCACGGTCGGTCCCGATGCGCCGACGGGCTGGGCGATCAATCGCGCCATCGCCACGGGGGCGCTGGGCGCCTCCAGCGGCGAGGCCCAGGCGCGCGTTCGTGTCGCGGCCCCGCCGCTGATGACCGACGCCGGCACCATCATCGGCCGGGTCACCGAAGGCGCCTGCGCCACCCGTCGCGAGGACGGTCGGGTCGGCGTGCCCGGAGTCCGTCTGGTCATGGAGGACGGCACCTTCGTGGTCTCCGATCGCGACGGTCTGTTCCACTTCGAGGGCGTGCGGCCCGGCATCCACGTGGTGCAGATGGACGCCGCCGCCCTGCCGGCCGGCTACGAGGCCGTGGCCTGTGGTCGCGACACCCGCATCGCCGGCCGCGCCTGGTCGCAGTTCGTCGAGATCGGCGGCGGCGGCCTGCAGAGAGTCGAATTCCGTCTCCGTCGCACCGCCTCGGCGCCCGGAGTCGCGCCGAAGACCGCGCCGATCGCCATCGACGAGGCCGCGCCGGGGACCATCGACTGGTTCGCCGGCCAGGAGCCGGGCGCGGACTTCGTGTTCCCCGCCAAGGACCACAACCCCGCCGTCCCGGCCATCCGCGTGGCCGTCAAGCATTCGCCGGGCCACCAGGTCAGCCTGACCCTCAATGGCGCGCCGGTCGATCCGCTGGCCCGCGACGGCGTCGAGACCAGCGCCGATGGGACCATGGCGGTCTCGCTGTGGCGCGGCGTGCCCCTGACCGAGGGGACCAACATCCTGGTCGCCAAGGTGGTCAACGCCATGGGCCAGACCATCGCCGAGCTGAAGCGCGAAGTCGCCTACGCCAACACTCCGGCCCGCGCTGAACTCGTCTCGGAAGCCTCCAGCCTGACCGCGGACGGCCTGTCGGCCCCGGTCATCGCCGTGCGCTTCACCGACCGCTTCGGCCATCCCGTCCGTCCCGGGACGATGGGGACCTTCGACGTCGCCGAGCCCTACGCCATCGCCGCCGATCCGAACTCCGACCAGCGCATGGCCGGCGAGGGTGCCCGCGCCGCCACCTGGCGCGTGCTGGGCGAGGACGGCGTGGCCCGTATCGCCCTGGCCCCCACCAGCCAGGCCGGCTCGGCCGTGCTGCGCTTCAAGCTGCCGGGCCTGGCCGACAACGCCGCCCCGACCGAGGTTCGCGCGTGGCTCAGCGCCGCCCGCCAGGACTGGATCGTCGTCGGCTTCGCGGCCGGCACGGCGGGCTACAACACCCTGTCGCGCCACGCCTCGCCCCTGGCCCGCAAGGACCGCGGCAAGACCATGGTCGACGGCCAGCTGGCCTTCTACGCCAAGGGCCGCGTCCGGGGTTCGTGGCTGCTGACCCTGGCCTATGACAACAAGCGCGCCAAGGACGACGAGCGCGGCCTGACCTCGACCATCGATCCGGACCGCTACTACACGGTCTATGGCGACGGCTCGGGTCAGGCCTATGACGCCGCCAGCCAGCGCAAGCTGTACATCCGCGTCGAGCGCAAGGCGTTCTACGCCCTGTTCGGCGACTTCCAGACCGGCTTCGACTCCACCCGCCTGGGTCACTTCGACCGTACGCTGAACGGCCTGAAGTTCGAGCGTCAGGGCAAGGTCATCAACGTCGCCGGCTTCGCCGCCGAGACCACCCAGGACCACGTCCGCGACGAGCTGCCGGGCTCGGGCCTGGCCGGCCTCTACCAGCTGTCGCACCGCGAGATCGTTCCGAATACGGACACGGTCACCATCGAGACCCGCGACCGCCTGCGCGCCGAGCGGATCCTGGCCAGCAAGACCCTGGTCCGCGACATCGACTACGACATCGACTACGCAACCGGCGCCCTGACCTTCCGCGATCCGATCCCGACCCGCGACGCCGACCTGAACCCCAATGTCGTAGTCGCCAACTACGAGATCGACGGCGCTGGCGAGCGCACCACCGAGATGGGCTTGCGCGTCTCCGCCGACCTGCTGAAGGGCAAGGCCACGGTCGGCGCCACCTATCTGCACGGCCGCCCGGGCGAGGCCCGCGCCGAGGCCGACCTGGTCGCCGCCGACCTGGTCGTCCGCCCCCGCGCCGACACCGCCATTCGCCTGGAAGCGGCCACCAGCCAGTCGGTCTCGACCGAGCGCCAGACCGCCTGGGTGGCCGAGGTCGAGCATCACTCGGCGCGCCTGGACGTGCTGGGCTACGCCCGCCAGGCCGACAAGGCCTTCGGCCTGAACCAGCAGAACCTGGCCGAGCTGGGCGCCCGCAAGGTCGGCGTCGACGGCAAGGCCCGCCTGACCCAGCGCCTGTCGCTGACTGTGGCCGCCTATCACGAGGACTATCTGGACAGCGGCGACCAGCGCGACGTCGTCGACGCCAAGGTCGATTACCTGGCCCCCGGCGGCCTGCGCCTGGGCGCCGGCGTCAAGGCCGCCCACGACACGCCGGAGACCGGCGAGGCCGTGCGCTCGGACCTGCTGACCCTGTCGGCCAGCCGCGACTTCCTGAACCGCCGCCTGCAGCTGACCGCCGCCTCGGACTTCGCCCTGGGCGACGCCGAGAGCCTGGACTTCCCGGTCCGTCGCCGGATCGGCGCGACCTTCGAGGTCCGCGAGGGCGTGCGCCTGCTGGCCAGCCGCGAGACGGTCGAGGGCGTCGGCTACAAGGCCGCCGTCATCGGCGGCGGCCTGGAGATCTCGCCGTGGAAGGGCGCGCGTCTGACCAGCGCCCTGAACCGCCAGGACCTGTCGGCCTTCGGTCCGCGCACCTATGCCCGCCTGGGCCTGGCCCAGAGCATCCAACTGAAGGGCGGCTGGAGCGTCGACGCCTCGATCGACTCCGCCAACACCGTGTCCGGCCGCGCGCCGGTCCCGAACACGATCAGCGACAAGGCCACGGGCGCGGGTCTGGCCACCGAGGACTTCACCGCCGTCAGCCTGGGCGCGGCCTTCCGCGCCGAGCGCTGGAGCTGGAACGGCCGGGTGGAAGCCCGCCGCGGCGACGTCGCCGACAGCTGGGCCGTCCGCACCGCCTATCTGCGCCAGCTGCGCGAGGGCGTCACCGCCGCCCTGACCGTCCGCGCCGACCAGACCAAGACGGCGACCGGCGCGATCTCGAAGGGCGCCGAAGTGGCCGGCTCGATCGCCTGGCGTCCGCTGGACAGCAAGTGGTCGGTTCTCGACAAGCTGGAGGTCCGCCGCGAGGAAGCCCGTGGGATCACGCAAGGCGCCGCCGCCGCCGGCTACGGCCCGACCGCCCGCGCCGACGGGATCTCGTCGAAGCTGATCAACAACCTGGCCGTCAATTTCGACAGCGACCGTGGCGATCACGAGCGCTGGGCGGTGCAGGCCAGCCTCTATCACGGCGCCAAGCTGGTGCGCGGACGCTTCGACGGCGAGGCCCGCACGAACCTGGTGCAGGTGATCGGCGCCGAGGCCCGCATCGACCTGAGCCGCAAGATCGATCTGGGCGTGAACCTGTCGCTGCGCCATGCCGGCAAGGACGGCGGCACGGCCTACGCCATCGGCCCGTCGGTCGGGGTCTCGATGGCCGAGAACACCTGGATCAGCGTCGGCTACAACGTCGTCGGCTATCACGATCCCGACTTCGAGGCCGCCGGCTACAGCCGCAAGGGCTTCTACATCACCGCCCGGGTGAAGTTCGACCAGAACACCTTCGCCGGCCTGCTGGGCGGGACGCGCCGATAATCGAAAGCCTTAGAAGGAGGAAACGCCCATGCGCATGCTGACCAGTCACGATCACGAGGAGCTGCTGCGCCTGGCCGCGCTGGTGCGCTCCAACATCCTGTCGGTGTCGCGCGATCCGGCCCTGGACCGCGTCGCGGAAGCCGCCAAGACCCTGTTCGGAGCGCTGGCCGGCATGGTCACCTTCGTCAGCGTCGACCGCCAGTTCTACAAGGGCCGGGCCGGCGTCGACATCGCCGACACCCCGCGCGACGTCTCGTTCTGCAGCCACTGCATCGAGTATCGAAACCTGCTGTGGATCGAGGACACGCTGGAGGACCCGCGCGTGGCCGACAATCCGTTCGTGGTGGGTGCGCCCAACGTGCGCTTCTACGCCGGGGCGCCGGTCCGTGACAGCGACGGCTGGCTGCTGGGCACAGTGTGCGTGGTCGACCTGGCCCCGCGCAAGTTCGACGCGGTGCTGTCGGAAGCCCTGATCGCGCTGGCGGCGGTGGTCTCCGAGCACCTGGCCGTCCACGGCGAATAGACTAGCCCGGGCCGTCGCCGCGCGGCTTGCGCGGCGCGGTCTTGATCATCTGCCGCACCAGGCTCTCGCGCCGGGCGGCCGGGGCCAACCGCGACAGGATCGCCCGGGCCTCGCGGGCCGCGTGCGGCGTCGGCATGCTGATGATCTCGACAGTTTCGGCCTGCGTCTGCTGATCGCGCCAGGTCAGGCGCAGCAAGGCGTCGTCATCCCCGGTCTCGATGCTGACGAGCCACTTCATCGGGCGGCCGAGGGCTGAATGTGTAAATTCACCCGATGACGATAAAGCGGCATGGAAAGCGCCGCAACCTTTGCGGGTGAGAATGCCGCACGGGCCGTCCCCGAAATGGTTCAGGTTGTGTAAGATTCCCGACGTAGCGCCGCGATGGGCGACTTCAGGTCTTCGATTTCAGGAGAAATGGCGCACCCGACACGATTCGAACGTGTGACCTTTGCCTTCGGAGGGCAACGCTCTATCCAGCTGAGCTACGGGTGCATCGCGCCCAAGCAGACCGGGCGGGACGGCGTCTTAGCCGAAAGGCGGCTGGAGGGCAAACGCGATCACGCCGCCCCCATGTAGATGAACCGGAGCACGAACAGCGCCGCCAGCACGAACAGCAGCCAGTCGCTGGGCTTGGCCTGGCCGCGCACCAGTTTCAGGATGGCGAAGGCGGTGATGCCGAACGCCAGGCCGTTGGCGATCGAGAAGGTCAGCGGGATGGCGATCACCGTCAGGAAGGCGGGGATGGCCACGCCCGGATCGTCCCAATCGATGTCGGCCAGGGCGCCGACCATCATCGAGCCGACGATGATCAGGGCCGGCGCCGTGGCCGCCGCCGGGATCGCCTGGACCCACGGCGCGAAGAACAGGGTGGCCAGGAACAGCAGGCCAACCACGATCGCCGTCAGGCCCGTGCGGCCGCCGGCGGCCACGCCCGAGGCGCTCTCGATATAGCTGACCACGGTCGAGGTGCCGGCCAGCGAGCCGCCGATGGTGGCGATGCTGTCGGCGGTGAGGATGCGGTTCAGGCGCGGGATCGTGCCGTCGGGCTGCACCAGGCCGGCCTTTTTGGTCACCGCGACCAGGGTGCCGACATTGTCGAACAGGTCGACGAACAGGAAGACGAAGATCACCTCCGCGATCGCCATGCCGGCCCCGCCGTTCAGGTGCAGGGCGGCGGGGATATCCAGCTTCAGGGCCGTGGCGGTCAGGGCCGCCAGGCCGTACTCGCCGGGGACGATCTTGGCCAACCCTAAGGCCCAGGCGGCGCCGGCGGCGACCAGGATGCCGATCAGGATCGCGCCCTTCACCCGCCAGACCATCAGCCCGCCGATGATGGCGAGGCCGAGGATGGTGATGATCGCCGTCGGCTGGGTCAGGTCGCCCAGCGCCACCGTGGTGGCCGGATTGGCGACGATGATCCCGGCCTCCTTCAGGCCGATGAAGGCGATGAACAGGCCGATGCCCGCCGCGATGGCCGAGAACAGCGGGCGCGGGATCGCCCCGACGATCAGCTGCCGGATGCCCGCCACGGTCAGCACCAGGAAGGCGATGCCCGACAGGAAGACGCAGCCCAGGGCGGTCTCCCACGGCAGGCCCATGCCCTTGACGACGGTGAAGGTGAAATAGGCGTTGAGGCCCATGCCCGGGGCCAGGGCGATCGGATAGTTGGCGATCAGCCCCATCAGGATGGAGCCCAGCCCCGCCGCCAGGCAGGTGGCGGCGGCGACGCCGGCGATCGGCATGCCGGCCTGGCCCAGGATCGCCGGATTGACGATCACGATATAGGCCATGGTCAGGAAGGTGGTGAAGCCGGCCAGCACCTCGGTGCGCACCGAGGCGCCCTGGGCGCTCAGCCCGAACTGCTTCTCCAGGAAACTCATCGCCTGCCCCTATCCCCGCTGCGAAGCGGGAGTGTTGGCGGGCGGGTCCTGGAAGGCAAGCCCCAGGCGCCTAGCGCTTGCGGAAACGCTTGGCCTCGGCCTCGAGCTTGGACATCCACTCTTCCGGCTCGGTGCTTTCCGGCTGGAAGGGCAGGGTTCCAGCCACGCCGCGCACCGCCAGCGCCAACGGCGCGGAGAAGTGGCCCAGGACGCGCAGCGGCCGGCGCTTGTCGTCGGTGACGTCCCAGCCTTCGGCTTCGAACGCGGCGACCTGCGCGGCGGGCGGCCTGGTCTCGATATCGTCCCAGTCCGCTGGCCGCTCCACCGCCTCGGCCGCGTCGGTGGTCAGGCCGAACAGGGCCAGCACGCAGGCGTCGATCTCCGGATATTCGGCCCGGGCCTCGGGTTCGGCGAAGTCGCGCTTGAGCAGGGCCCGGTATTCCAGGTCGTTGACGCCAGGAAGGTCGATCAGGCGCCGCAGCGCGTCGGGCTTGCTGGTCATGCGCTTAGTCCCTAGTCGGATCGGCGGCGTTCGGGTCGCCATAGGTCAGGGCCAGGAAGACGTCTTCCAGGTCCGGGTCTTCCGTGGCGATGTCCTTGATCTTCAGGCCGTTGGCGCGCACGGCGGCCAGCACCTGCTCGACGCTGGACTGGCCGGTGCGATAGCTGACCTGGAAGGCGCCATTGGCCCGCAGCTTGGTGTCGAAGCCGGCCAGGGTCGGCGCGGCCAGCACCGGCTCCTCCGGCGTCACCACGACGTTGCGGCTGTCCATGCGGCGCAGCAGCGTCGAGGTCGGCTCGCAGGCCACCACCTCGCCGCGGTTGACGATGGCGATCTCGTCGCACAGCTCCTGGGCCTCTTCCAGGTAGTGGGTGGTCAGCACGATGGTGACGCCCAGCTCGTTGAGGCCCGTGACGTAGTGCCAGAGCTGGCGGCGCAGCTCGACATCGACGCCGGCGGTCGGCTCGTCGAGGATCAGCACCGGCGGCTGGTGGACCATGGCCTTCGCCACCATCAGGCGTCGCTTCATGCCGCCCGACAGCTGGCGGACATAGGCGTTGGCCTTGTCGCCCAGGCCGAGCGCGTTCAGCAGCTCGTCGGTGCGGCGCTCGTTCTTGGGCACGCCGTAGAAGCCAGCCTGCACCTCCAGCGACTCGCGCGGGGTGAAGAACACGTCGGCGGCCAGCTCTTGCGGCACCACGCCGATCGCGGCGCGGGCGTCGCGCGGCCGCTGGTCGATGTCGCGGCCCCAGATCTTCACCGTGCCCGAGCTCTTGCGCACCAGGCCGGCCAGGATGTTGATGAAGGTCGACTTGCCCGCGCCGTTGGGACCCAGCAGGCCGAAGATCGAGCCGCGCGGGATCTTCAGGTCGATGCCGTTCAGCGCCTTCTTTTCCGGCGAGGTCTTGGTGCCGGCATAGGTCTTGTACAGGCCTTCGGCTTCGATGGCGTAGGCGGGCAGGTCCATGGAGCGTCCAGATCGGGGGCGGAAGGGCCGGGAAACGTCGTTTGAGGCGCCCGTCGATTGACGGCGCCTTTGAGCGTCGCATAGGTATGCCTCGTTCGCCGCCGCGCCAAGGCCGCGTTCAGATTTCTCAAGGACGCCGATATGGCCAACGCCCCCACCGCTCCGACCGCCATGGATGTCGACGCGATCGCCGGCCCCGCGCCGGAGACGATCTCGGTCCGCTCGCACCGCATCGCCTGCGACGGCGTCGGCGGGGCCCTGGGCCACCCGCGCGTGTGGCTGGAGATGGGCGCGGCCGGCTTCGTCGACTGCTCCTATTGCGACCGCCGCTTTGTGGCCTCGACGGCCGTGGGCGACGAGGACGAGCTCCTGGCCCCGGGCGTCTACGAAGGCGCCGGCGGGCACTAGGCCCTCGCCATGGCTGACGACATCGCCCAATCGAACCGCGCCGAGACCCTGGCCAAGGCCTGGGAGGCGCTGGAATGGCCGCATGAGGCGCCGGTGCTGCGCGCCATCGCCATGCCCTCCGACACCAATCCCGAGGGCGACATCTTCGGCGGCTGGCTATTGTCGCAGATGGACCTGGCGGCCGCCTCGGTGGCCTTCCACCGCGCCGCCGGCCGCTGCGCCACCATCGCCGTCGACGGCATGACCTTCATCAGCCCGGTGTTCGTCGGCGACGAGGTCAGCCTGTTCGGCCGCATCGTCCACACCGGCCGCACCTCGTTGAAAGTCCAGGTCGAAGCCTGGCGCCGCCGCCGCGACGGCGAGCAGGCGCATAAGGTGACCGAGGGCGTGTTCACATTCGTGGCCATTGGCGACGACCGCAAGCCGAGGCCGCTGCCGGTTTAGAAGCGGCGGCGGGCATAAGCTGGGCTTATCCGATGCTAGTCACCCTCTCCCATAGAGAGAGGGGGTTACACCCTATCCGCCCAAGACGCTTTCCGACCCGAGCGGACTTAGGCGAAAGTCTTCGCCAAGATCGCCGCTACGATCAGGCCGCCGAACACGAGCGGGACCATAGGCGCACGAGGGTGCGACACGTTGATTGTCCACCCCATCACGGGAATACGCTTCGGCACGAAAAGCCGTGGGTCATCTGGCCCGTGGTAAAATCCGAAACCGTCGTATCGACCGTTCATCTCGACATCTCCGAATATCCAAAGTCTGCCAGAACAAACGGTGGCTTTGCACCCCATAGCGGACACGATTCCCTACCCCCGCTCCGCCTTCACGAAATCCACGAACGCCCTTAGCGGCGCCGGCATGTGCCTTCTGCTCGGATAGTACAGATACGGCCCTGAAAACGGCGGCAGCCAGTCGTCCAGCACCGTCTCCAGCCGGCCGGCGGCGATGGACGGCGCCAGAACGTCTTCGAAAATGGTCATCAGGCCCAGGCCGGCCTCGCAGGCGGCCAGTTCCAGGTCGACGCTGCTGCTGATCAGGCGGCCGGGCGGGTCGATGCGGATGACCTGGCCGTCCTTCTCGTATTCCCAGGGATAGGACACGCCGCTGGCGAAGCGGTGGCGGATGCAGGCGTGGTCGAGGACTTCGCGGGGATGGGTGGGGCGGCCATGAGCGGCGAAGTACGCAGGCGAGCCGGCGGTGACGAACCGCTGGGGGCCCGACAGCGGCACGGCGATCATGTCCTTTTCCAGCCGCTCGTCGTAGCGCACGCCGGCGTCGAAGCCCGCCGCCAGCACGTCGATGAAGCTGTCGTCGGCCATGATCTCGACCGACACGCCGGGGTGGGCGGCCAGGAAGCGCGGCAGGAATTTCGGCAGCACGTAGCGGGCGACGACGGTGGCCACGTTCAGGCGCAGCGTACCGGTCGGGCTGTCGCGGAAGGCGTTGACCTCGTCCAGGGCCAGGGCGACGTCGGCCAGGGCGGGGGAGAGGCGCTCCAGCAGCTTCTGGCCGGCCTCGGTGGGGGTGACGCTGCGGGTGGTGCGGTTGAGCAGGCGCACGCCCAGCCGGGTCTCCAGCCGCCGCACGGCCTCGCTCAGCGAAGAGGCCGAGACGTTGCGCACCGTCGCGGCGGCGCGGAAGCCGCGGGCCTGGGCCACGGCGGTGAAGGCGTCGAGATCGGCGAAGTCGGCGTGCTGCATTGTGCGAAATCCAGAACAGCCCGTACGGACTTGCTTGGATTATCGCACGACCTGTTCGGGCGCATAACCCCGGTCACTCATTCGGAGAGATCGCCATGAAGACCCGCCAACTCGGCAAGACCGGCCCTATCGTTTCCGCCTTCGGCCTGGGTGCCATGGGCATGTCGGACATGTACGGTCCCAGCGACCGGGCCGAGAGCCTGGCCACCTTCGACGCCGCCGTCGAGGCCGGGATCACCCTGGTCGACACCGGCGACTTCTATGGCATGGGCCACAACGAGATGCTGATCGGCGAGGCGCTGAAGAACCACAAGCGCGACCAGATCGTGATCAGCGTCAAGACCGCCGCCCTGCGCGACCCGGCCGGCGGTTTCCTGGGCTATGACGGCCGGCCCAAGGCGATCAAGAACTTCCTGGCCTACAGCCTCAAGCGCCTGGGCACGGACCATATCGACATTTACCGCCCCGCCCGCCTGGATCCGGACGTGCCGATCGAGGACACGGTCGGGGCCATCGCCGAGATGGTCCAGGCCGGCTATGTCCGCCACATCGGCCTGTCGGAAATGGGCGCGGAGACCATCCGCAAGGCCGCCAAGGTCGCGCCGATCGTCGACCTGCAGATCGAATATTCGCTGGTCTCGCGCGGCGTCGAGAAGGACATCCTGCCGACCTTGCGCGAACTGGGCATCGGCATGACGGCCTATGGCGTGCTGTCGCGCGGCCTGATCAGCGGCCACTGGAGCAAGGCGCGCAGTGAGGGCGTCGGCCGCGATTTCCGCGCCATGAGCCCGCGCTTCCAGGGCGACAATCTCGACGCCAACCTGAAGCTGGCCGAGGCTCTGCGCGCGGTGGCGGAGGCCAAGGGCGTGACCACGGCCCAGGCCGCTATCGCCTGGGTCGCTTCGCGCGGCGACGACATCGTGCCGCTGATCGGCGCCCGTCGCCGTGACCGGCTGAGTGAGGCGCTGGGCGCGCTGGACGTCGATCTGACGGCGGATGACCTGGCCGCCATCGAGGCCGCCGTGCCGGCCGAGGCGGTGGCGGGCACGCGCTACGCCGAGGCTATGATGAGCCATCTCGACAGCGAACGCTGACCTCTTGCATGACGGTGGGGGACGGGCGTCAGATGCTTGCATGAGCACGCCCGTCTTCGACCTCGACCTGCTGCCGTTCGCCGCCCTGATGGGGGTGAGCATCACCCATGCCGCCCCCGACCGCGTCGAGGGGCGGCTCGTTGTTCGGCCCGACCTGTGCACGGCTGGCGGCATCCTGCACGGCGGCGCGGCCATGGCCCTGGCCGACACGCTGGGGGCCATCGGCGCCTTCCTGTCGACGCCCGAGGGCAAGCGCACCACGACGCTGGAGAGCAAGACCAACTTCATCGGCTCGGCCAAGGTCGGGACGACCGTCGTGGCGGTTGCGACACCGCTCCATATCGGCAAGCGTTCCAGCGTGTGGACCACCCGCATCGAGGGCGACGAAGGACGCCTGGTGGCGGTGGTCACCCAGACCCAGATGACCGTGGAGTAGGCCCATGTTCGAGTCGCGCTACATCAGCATCCGCATCCACAAGCCGGCGGAGGCGGTCTATGCCTTCACCAAGGATCCGCAGAGCTTCACGAAATGGGCGGCGGGCCTGGCTTCGGGCCTGACGCCGGATGGCGACCAGTGGGTGGCTCACGGGCCGGGCGGTGACGTCCACGTGCGGTTCTCGCCGGAGAACCCCTATGGCGTGCTCGACCACTGGGTGACCCTGCCCGACGGGACCGAGCTCTACATGCCGCTGCGCGTGGTCGCCAACGGCGAGGGGGCCGAGGTCGGCATGACGCTCTATCGCCCGGCCAAGATGTTCGACGACGCCGCCTATGACCGCGACGCGGCGGCGGTGGCCCGCGATCTGGCCAAGCTGAAGGCCCTCGTCGAAGGATGAGCGTGGTCCTGCGCCCGCCCGCGCCGGGGGACCTCGGCTGGATCGTCCAGCGCCATGGCGCGCTCTACGCCGCCGAGGAGGGCTGGGACCATCGCTTCGAGGGCGTCGTGGCCGGCGTGGTGTCCGACTACGTCAAGACCTACGACCCTGCCCGTGAGGCCTGCTGGATCGCCGAGCACGACGGCCGGAACGTCGGCTCGATCATGCTGGCCAAGGAGAGCGACACGGTCGGCCGCCTGCGCCTGCTGCTGGTCGAGCCCACGGCGCGCGGCCTGGGCGTCGGCGAGTCCCTGATCGCCGCCTGCATCGCCAGAGCGCGCGAGGCCGGCTATGCCGAGATGGTGCTGTGGACCCAGAGCAACCTGCTGCCGGCCCGGCGCCTCTATACGCGCTTCGGGTTCGAACTGGAGACAAGCTGGCCTTATGACGGCTTCGGCGAGGACCTGGTGTCGGAGAGCTGGCGGCTCAAGCTTTAGGCGCTAGTTCGTGAGGTGGCCCTTCCAGGCTTCACGCAAGACCTTCTTATCGATCTTGCCCGTGGCGGTCAGCGGCACGGCCGCGAACACCACGTCGTCCGGCGTCCACCACTTGACGATCCTGGGCGCCAGATAGTCCAGCACGTCGGCCTTGCAGACCGCCGCGCCATCGTGGGCCTCGATGACCAGCAGGGGACGTTCCTCCCACTTGGGATGCGGCACGCCGACGACGGCGGCGATCTTCACGCCGGGACAGCCGACGGCGACGTTCTCCAGGTCGATCGAGCTGATCCACTCGCCGCCGGACTTGATGACGTCTTTCTGGCGGTCGGTGATGCGCATGAAGCCGTGCGCATCGAGCGTGGCGATGTCGCCGGTGTCGAACCAGCCATCCTCGCGGGCGGCGTCGGCCTCCTTGCGGAAGTAGCGGCGCACAGTCCAGGGGCCGCGCACCAGCAGGGCGCCGGAGGTTTCGCCGTCGTGCGGGGCTTCGCTGCCGTCGTCCAGTTCGACCCGCAGCTCGATGCCGAATTGCAGTCGGCCCTGGCGGGTCCAGATGGCCTCGTCCATGGCCTCTTCGCCCAGGGCCGCGAGGGCCGGGGTGGGGGTGGCGACGACGCCGATCGGGCAGGTCTCGGTCATGCCCCAGATCTGCAGGGTCTGGACGCCATAGAGCCGCTTGAACGCCTCGGCCATGGCGCGCGGCACGGCGCTGCCGCCGATGACGACGCGCTTCAGCGTGGTCGGCGAGGCGTCGTTCTTCTCCAGCCAGTCGAGATACATCGTCCAGATGGTCGGCACGCCGCCGGTGAAGGTGACGCCCTCGCCCTCGATCAGCGCGTGCAAGCTGGCGCCGTCCATCTTGTCGGCGGGCAGGACCAGCTTGGCCCCGCACAGCGGCGCGCTGAACGGCAAACCCCAGGCGGTGGCGTGGTAGAGGCTGGAGCAGGGCATGACCACGTCGAACGCCGTGAAGCCGAACGCGCTGTTCAGGCCTCCAGCCATGGCGTGCAGCACCACGGCCCGGTGCGAATAGAGCACCCCCTTGGGATCGCCCGTCGTGCCCGAGGTGTAGCAGAGGAAGGCCCCGGCGTTCTCGTCGAAGACCGGCCAGGGATAAGTCTCGGCCTCGCCGGCGATCAAGGTCTCGTAGTCGTCGGCCGACAGCAGGACGAAGGTCTTCACCGTGGTCAGCTGCGGCCGGATCCGCTCGACCAGGGCGGCGAAGCTGCGGTCGTAGAACAGCACCCCGCTTTCGGCATGATTGATCGTGTAGACGATCTGCTCGTCGAACAGGCGCGGATTGGCCGTGTGCAGCACCGCGCCGATCCCGGGGACGGCGTAGAACAGTTCCAGGTGCCGGTGGGTGTTCCAGGCCAGCGAGGTGACGCGGTCGCCTGCTCCTACGCCCAGGCGTTTGAGGGCATGGGCCAGCTGGGCGCTGCGTCGGCCAAGGCCGGCATAGTCGTAGCGCCATAGCGGCTCGTCGATCAGCTTGGAGACGATCTCCCGCGCCCCGTGGGCCTGGGCGGCATAGGTGAGGATGCCGCTGATCATCAGTGGCGTCGTCTGCATCAGGCCCGCGATCATCGGTCCCTCCCAACTCTTATTGTTGGGAGGACCCTAGAACGTGAACGCTGTTCAGTGGAAGGCGTCTAGGCCGCGCGTCGGCGGCTTTGCGTCGCCGTGTGGCCCACCTGGAAGCGACCGACCAGCACCGACAGCTCGCTGGCCTCGCCCTTCAGCGAGTGGCTGGCGGCGGTGGCTTCCTCGACCATGGCGGCGTTCTGCTGGACGACCTGGTCCATCTGGTTCACCGCCACATTGACCTGGTGCAGGCCGGTGGACTGCTCCTGGGCCGAGGCGGCGATCTCGCGGACCAGGGCGTCGATCGAGGCGACCTGACCGACGATGGCGCGCAGGGACTCGCCCGTCTGGGCGACGAGATCCACACCCGCGCCGACCTGCTGCGACGAGGTCGAGATCAGCGTCTTGATCTCCTTGGCCGCGTCCGCCGAGCGCTGGGCGAGCGCGCGGACTTCCTGAGCGACGACCGCGAAGCCACGGCCGGCTTCTCCCGCGCGAGCGGCCTCGACCCCGGCGTTGAGCGCCAGGAGGTTGGTCTGGAAGGCGATCTCGTCGATCACGCTGATGATCTGGTTGACCTGGGCCGACGAGCTTTCGATCTGGCTCATGGCGCTGACCGCCTGGTCGACGATCTGGCCCGAGCGCTCGGCGCCGGTGCGGGCCTGGGCGACCAGGGCCGAGGCCTCCTTGGCGCCGTCGGCGGTCTTGCGGACCGTGGCGGTGATCTCGTCCAGGGCGGCGGCGGTTTCTTCCAGGCTGGCGGCCTGTTGCTCGGTGCGGCGCGAGAGGTTGTCCGAGGCGTCGGCGATCTCGTCGGCGCCGCTGTTGACGCCGCCGGTCGCGGCGTTGATCGCCTGCAGGGCCTGCTGGATCCGCTCGGCGGCGGCGTTGAAATTGGTCTTCAGGCTCTCGGCCTTGGGCGAGAACGGGATGGTGATCCGATGGGTCAGGTCGCCGGCCGCCAGGCGGTCGAGGGCCTCGGTCAGCGCCTTGATGTTGACCGCGTCGCTGCGGGCGATCTCGGCCTTCTCGGCCTCGTTGGCGGCGCGCTCGTTGTCGACGGCGACGCGCTGGGCGCCGGCCTCGCTCTCGATCCGCAGCTTCTCAAGCGCGGCGTCCTTGAAGTGGGACACGGCGTCGGCCATCTGGCCGACCTCGTCCTTGCGGCCGACGGCAGGAACTTCGATGTCGAGCTCCCCGGCTGAAAGCCGGCGCATGGCCGCGGTCATGGCGGCGACGGGGGCGGCGACGCCGGTCGACAGCAGCCAGCCCATCAGGCCGGCGATGACGAGGGCGGCCGCGCCGCCGATCAGCAGGGCGGTGTTGGCCAGGTCCTGATTGGCCTTGGCCTCCTGCATGCGCACGGTCACGCGGCCCTTGGCGGCTTCCAGCAGTTCCTGCTGCACCGCGCGGATCTCGGTCAGGCTCTTCTTGCCCAGCAGTTGGCCGGCCTGCTCGCGACCGGCGACCGGGTCGGCCATCGCCGCCAGCGAGGGATCGGCGATGTCATGGCGCCAGGCGGTCATGGCCGTGCGCAGGCGCTGGATACGCTCTTTCTGGGCCGGAACCGTGGTCTTGGCCTCGAAGGCGTCGAGACGGGTGTCGAACTTGTCCTTGGCCACGCCGTAGGTCTTGGCGAAGGCCGGGTCGCCCATCAGGGCGTAGCCGCGCAGGGCGTTCTGCTGCTCCAGCACCAGCGCCATGATCTCCTCGGCCTGGGCGGCCAGGGACATGCTGCGCTGGCTGGAGATCGAGGCCTCGTCGATGCGCTTGAGGCTGGCGAACACGACCGCCGATGAGATTGCAGAAACGACGATCAGCGTACAGAACGCCACGCCGAGTTTGGCAGGTATATTCAGGTCCTTGAAAGACATATCGCCGAATCCCCGAAACACACATGAAGTGGTTCAGGAAATCGGCGATTATCCTTAAGGACTCATTGCAAATTTTGCAAAGAACAAGGTTCTATTAATTGTGAATATTCGCAATAACAGCGTCGCCCATTTGAGCAGTGTTCAGAGCGCCGCCCAGGTCTCGAGTCTTCGCGCCTTGGTCGAGTGTCTTCTTCACCGCCGCAAGAAGAGCATCGGCGGCTTCGACCTGCTTCAGTGACCAGCGCAGGGCCATCTCGAACGACAGGATGGCGGCTAGCGGATTGGCCAGGCCCTTGCCGGCGATGTCGGGGGCCGAGCCGTGGATCGGCTCGTACAGGCCCGGCTTGTTGGGATCGCCGATGGCGGCCGAGGGCAGCATGCCCAGCGAGCCGGTCAGCATGGCCGCCGCGTCCGACAGGATGTCGCCGAACAGGTTGTCGGTGACGATGACGTCGAACTGCTTGGGCGCGCGGACCAGCTGCATGGCGCAGTTGTCGGCCAGGATGTGCTCAAGCTGGACGTCCGGATACTCACGCGCGTGCAGCTCGGTGATCACCTGCTTCCACAACAGGCCCGACTCCATGACGTTCGACTTCTCGGCCGAGTGGACCTTGTTGGTCCGGCCCCGGGCCAGTTCGAAGGCCACGCGGCCGACGCGCTCGATTTCGCTGGTGGTGTAGACGGCGGTGTCGAAGCCCTTCTTCTGGCCGTCGGCCAGGGTCTCGATGCCGCGCGGCTCGCCGAAATAGACGCCGCCGACCAGCTCGCGCACGAACATGATGTCCAGGCCCGAGACCAGCTCGGTCTTCAGGCTGGAGGCACCGGCCAGGGCCTCGAAGCAGTAGGCGGGACGCAGGTTGGCATAGACGTTCATCGCCTTGCGCAGGCCCAGCAGGCCGGCCTCGGGGCGCAGGTGGCGCGGGGCGTTGGCCCATTGCGGACCGCCGACGGCGCCCATCAACACCGCGTCGCTGGCGATGGCCTGGTCGCGGACCTCGTCTAGCAGCGGCGTGCCGTGGGCGTCATAGCTGGAGCCGCCGTAGGGCGCTTCCGACACCTGGAGGTCCGGGGTGATGGCGGCCGCCACGCGGCGCACTTGCGCGCAGACTTCCGGGCCGATGCCGTCGCCGGGCAGGAGGAGCAGGGTGGACATGGGAGGCTCTCTCTAGATCTTGCGGTAGTCGGAAATATCGAAGGACGACAGGTCGCGGCCGTGCACGCCCAGCTCGGCGCAGGCGGCGCGCCAGGCGGCCATGTGCGGGGTCGCGCGGTGGAATTCCAAGGCCGCCTCGCTCTCGAAGTGCTCGTAGACCCGGATCAGGCCCGGGTCGAGCGGGTCCTCGGTCAGGGCGTAGTCCAGGCAGCCCGGCTCGGCGCGGGTGCCTTCGACCTGGGCGCGGAGGTGCGGGCGCAGGTCCGCGAGGCGTTCGGGCGCGATGCGGATCGTGCCGGCGAGGATGAGGGTCATGAACCCGCCGGGATCAGGCTTCCAGCCAGGGCTGGCTGAGCGCGCGCTTGCTCTCGTAGACGTCGATGTCGCCGCCGTGCATCAGGGTCTCGCCGATGGCGTCCAGGCCCTTGAGCATCTTCTCTTTCCGCACCGGATCGATGTCGAACGCGATCACCTTGCCCGACGGCGAGATCACGGTCTGGGCTTCCAGGTCGACGCTGACCATGTGGTTGCCGCCCTTGGCCTCGTCCATCAGGAGCGACAGCTCGTCGGGCGTCACCACCACCGGCAGCAGGCCGTTGTTGAAGCAGTTGTTGTTGAAGATGTCGGCGAAGCTGGTCGAGATCACGCACATGATCCCGAAGTCCATCAGCGCCCACGGGGCGTGCTCGCGCGAGCTGCCGCAGCCGAAATTGTCGCCGGCGATCAGCACGCTGGCGTTCTTGTACTCCGGCCGATTGAGCACGAAGTCGCTGATCTCGTTGCCGTCGCCATCGACGCGGAAGTCGTAGAATAGGCCCTTGGCCAGACCCTCGCGCTCCACGGTCTTGAGGAACTGCTTGGGGATGATCTGGTCGGTGTCGATATTGGCCAGCTCCAGCGGAGCCGCGCGGCCGTCGAGGCGGGTGAAGGCGCGCATCAGGCGGTCTCCTCCAGGAAGGTGCGCATGTCGGTCAGGTGGCCCGCGATCGCCGCCGCCGCCGCCATGGCGGGGGAGACGAGGTGGGTGCGGCCGGCGCGGCCCTGGCGGCCTTCGAAGTTGCGGTTGCTGGTTGAGGCGCAGCGCTCCTGCGGGGCCAGCTTGTCGGGGTTCATGGCCAGGCACATCGAGCAGCCGGGCTCGCGCCAGTCGAAGCCGGCGGCCTTGAAGATGGCGTCCAGGCCCTCGGCCTCGGCCTGTTCCTTCACCAGGCCCGAGCCTGGAACGACCATGGCCTTGACGTGCGGCGCCACGAGGCGGCCGTGCAGGAAGGCTTCCTGCACCACGGCGGCGGCGGCGCGCATGTCCTCGATCCGGCTGTTGGTGCACGAGCCGATGAAGACGCGGTCGATGCGGGCCGCCGAGATCGGCTGGCCGGCGGTCAGGCCCATATAGTCCAGGGCCCGGTGAGCGGCCGCGCGCTTGTCGGGCGTGGCGAAGCTTTCCGGATCCGGGACGTTGCCGGTGACCGGCACGACGTCCTCAGGGCTGGTGCCCCAGGTGACCATCGGCACCAGCGCCGCGCCGTCGATGACCACGGTGCGGTCGTAGACGGCGTCCTCGTCGGTGAAGAAGGTCTTCCAGTGGCTCTGGGCCATGTCCCAGGCCGCGCCCTTGGGAGCGGCGGGCTTGCCCTGGATATAGGCGAAGGTCTTCTCATCCGGCGCGATCAGGCCGGCCTTGGCGCCGCCCTCGATGGTCAGGTTGCAGAGGGTCATGCGGCCCTCCATCGACAGCTCGCGCACGGCCTGGCCGGCGAACTCGATGACGTAGCCGGTGCCGCCAGCGGTGCCGATCTCGCCGATCACGGCCAGGGCGATGTCCTTGCCCGTGACGCCGGGGCCGAGGCTCCCGTCGACGCGGACCAGCATGTTCTTGGCCTTCTTCTGGCGCAGGGTCTGGGTGGCCAGGACGTGCTCGACCTCGGACGTGCCGATGCCGTGGGCCAGGGCCCCGAAGGCGCCGTGGGTCGAGGTGTGGCTGTCGCCGCAGACGATGGTCATGCCCGGCTGGGTGCGGCCCTGCTCGGGACCGACCACGTGGACGATGCCGTTGCGGATGTCGCCCATCGGGAAGAATTCGATGCCGTTGTCCGCCACGTTGCGGGCAAGGGTCTTGAGCTGCAGACGCGCTTCCTCGTCCGTCACCGCATCGACGCCCAGGGCCTGGCCCTCGGTCGGGATGTTGTGGTCCGCCACGGCGAGCGTGCGGTCGGGACGGCGCACCTTGCGACCGGCCGCGCGAAGGCCGGCGAAGGCCTGCGGGGTGGTCACCTCGTGGATCAGGTGCAGGTCGATATAGAGGATGGCCTCGCCGTCGGTTTCGCTGACGACGTGGGCGTCCCAGATCTTGTCGTAGAGGGTTTTGGCTGAGCGGGTCATAGCGCCTCGCATCTAGGCCTTCGCGGCGGGCGCGTAAAGCGAGGAAGCGCCCAGAATCCTTGGTTCGACCGCCGTATGGCGATGGTTCGTGCCCCTTCGGCCACGCTGGGGGCTGGCGCCGCGCACGTTTATTTCACCGGCGCGGCGAACTCGCCGCCTACTTCGCCGCCTGCATGGCCTTCAGCTTGGCGTCGAACTCCTCGCCGGCCTTGTTGTAGTCCTGGACGGCGGCGTTGTACTGCTCCCTGCCGCCCGGCTTGTCGTTCATCATCAACGGCAGGGAGGCGTCCTGGCGCTTGGAGGCGTCGTCCTGCTTGAGGTCCCGCTCGGCTTCCAGGGCGATGACCTTGCGGGTCAGGGTGAGGGCTTCGCCGACCGTCGCGGGATCCTTGCCGCCCGGCGCCAGGATCAGGATGGCGTGCGCGCCCATCGGCGAGGCGGCCGCCGCGCGCGACAGCAGGTAGCGCGCGAAGACGGGGCGCTCGCCCGGCTCGAGGCGGTCCGAGACGGACTGGACCTTGGCCGGATCGCCGAGCAGCTCCGGGGTGATCTTGATGTCGTGGGGTTTGGGCGAGCACGCCGCCAGAGCCAGCCCGCAAACGGCGGCGATCACAAAACGCTTCATCGACTTCCCCCGAGAGGTTCGGCTCGCTGGCCAAACAGGTCGGCGCGACCCTATCGCGTCGGTGGTGGAGCGCAATCTCGGATGGATCAAAACGACATAGGGCGCGCCAGTGGTTTCGGCGCGCCCTAGCATCATTCTTTGCTTCCGGGGGCCGATGGCTCCGCCCGGAAAGGGCCGTCCACTAGAAAGGAGACGGTCTGGAAGCCCGGCCTGGGCCGGGGGTGAAGCCACCATCTCACGTACCGCAGTTTTGTCAATAAGGGTGCGATCGCACCTAAGCTTGGCTATTGTGGCCGGCTGAACGGCGAGGCGTCGTCCGTCGCCGTGGGCTCCATCGCCGCGTAGTGGGCGATCAGCGGGTCGGCGGCGGCCTGGGCCAGCACCCAGTCACGGAAGGCGGCGATCTTGCGCACCCGGGCGCGGTCGCTGGGATAGGCCAGCCAGTAGCCGCCGGTGTATCGGGCCACCGTCTCGAACGGCTGCACCAGCCGCTTCTCGGCCAGCTCGCGGGCGAAGAAGATCGGCGAGCCCAGGGCCACGCCGTGGTGGGCCAGGGCGCTGGCCACCTCAAGGGCTTGCGCGTCGGAGGCCAGGCGCGGGGCGGCGCGATCGCTGGCGGAGACCCCGGCGGCCTGGAACCACTCGGCCCACTCGCGGGCGACGCCGATGCGGGGCAGGTCCATAAGGTCGTCTGGCCACTCGACCCCGCCGACCCGGGCCAGGAACTCAGGCGTGCAAAGAGGCGTCTGCACGGCCGGTATAAGGAAATGTGATGTCGTGCCCGGCCAGCGGCCTTGGCCGCCGCGCAGCGCCATGTCGATGCCTTCGCGCGCGAGATCGGCGACGCGGCTGGAGGCTTCCAGCCGCACGGCGATGCGCGGATGGGCGATCTGGAAGCCGCCCAGGCGCGGAGCCAGCCACTGGCCGCCCAGGCTCTGGACCGTGGTGATCGACAGCACGCCTTCCTCGGTCTCGACCAGGTCCGACACCGCCGAGCGCAACAGGGACAGGGCCTCGGTGGCCACGCGCGACAAGCGTTCGCCCGGCGGGGTCAGGGTCACCTCGCGCGGCAGGCGGTTGAACAGCGGCTGGTCCAGCTGCTGCTCCAGGGCCTTCACCTGCCAGCTGACGGCGGCCTGGGTGACGCCCAGCTCCTCGGCCGCGCGGGTGAAGCTCTTCAGGCGCGCGGCCGCCTCGAACACGCGAATGGCGCTGAGCGGCAGGCGGGCGAGGATATCAGCCATAAGCAGGCCTTATGGGCAGCCAAGGAGGCCGCGTTTGTTCTTCGTCAGCATAACGCCGATCTTCGGTTGTGTCGAAGAGCCAAAGGAGCGGCGACGATGATGGACGAAGCCCTCAAGACCCATAGGGAAATGACGTTCGGCTGGGTGCTGGCCCTGCAAAGCGCGTGGAGCGCCCTGCGGTCGCCGGCGTCTCGTCCGAGCCGACGCTATCTGACCCTGCGATAAGCGAGACTAGGCCGCGTCGCGCTCAGGCGCGGCCGCCAGGCGCTGGACGTCCCGCTTGGGCGGCGCGCCGAACAGGCGGGCATATTCCCGGCTGAACTGCGAGGGGCTCTCGTAGCCGACCTCGAAGGCGGCGGCCTCGACGTTGAAGGCGTGGGCGACCATCAGCCGGCGGGCCTCCAGCAGCCGCAGGTGCTTCTGGTACTGCAGCGGCGTGTATGAGGTGAGCGCCTTGAACTGGCGATGGAAGGCCGAGACGCTCAGGTGGGCGACCTGCGCCAGGTCCTCGACCCGGACGGCCTCACGGAAGCGGTCGCGCAAGGCCCTCAGGGCGTCGGTGACGTGGCGCGATGGGCCGGTCTTCAGGGCCAGGCGGGCGACGTCGCCGCCGTGCGGGCCGACCAGCAGCCAGTAGCAGATTTCGCGCATGACGCCGGGATAGAGCGCCGGGACCGCCTGGGGCGTCTCCAGCAGGCGAACAAGGCGCAGGGCGCAGTCGGCCAGCGGGCCGTCGAAATCGGTCACGAACACGCCCCGTCGCGGCGGGCCGCTGACGTCGGGCAGGGTTTCCAGGGTCTCGGCCACCTCGCGCAGGATCGTGAGGTCGAGGGCGAACATCAGCACCAGGCAAGGCGCGCCAGGGCGGGCCTCGAACACCCGGCCGATCGAGGGCGTCTCGACGCCGATCACCAGGGCTTGGCCGGCGTGGTATTCCAGCTGCTGGCCGCCGAAATTGCCCCACTTGGCGCCCTGGGCCACCAGGCACACCGCCGGCCCCGACAGGATGTGGCTGGGCGGTTTGGGCTGGTCCGAGCGCATCACCGCCACGCCAGGGATCGCCGTGAAGAACGGGCTCTCTCCGGTCTGGCGCTCGGTGTAGCGCAGCAGGGCTTCGGCCAGCGGGCTCGGCATGGACGGCTCCGGTCTCAGGGCCTCTGCAATGTAGGGCGCGGGCAGGAATAGGCAAGAAATCGAAAAGTCCCGGCATCCCCTCCGCGCGGGACGAGGCGCAGGATGGGCTCATCGATCCAACCCGGAGTCTCCCCCCCATGTCGCCTCACCCCATGTCCAAGATCGCGATCATCACCGGCGGCAGCCGCGGCATCGGCCGTGACACAGTCCTGCGCCTGGCCGAACGCGGCGTGCGCTCGATCATCACCTACAAGTCCAATCAGGCCGAGGCCGACGCCGTCGTCGCGCTGGTGGAGAAGGCCGGCGCCAAGGCGGTCGCCCTCCAGCTCGACGTCGGCGACGCGGCCTCGTTCCCGGCCTTTGCCGAGCAAGTCCGGACGGCCCTGGCCACCCTGGGCGCCGAGCGCTTCGACTATCTGGTCAACAACGCCGGCACGTCCTCGGCCGCCTCGCTGACCACGATCACGCAGGCCGAGATGGACGGTCTCTACGCCGTGCACCTGAAGGGGCCGCTGTTCCTGACCCAGGCGCTGCTGCCGCTGATCAATGACGGCGGGCGGATCGTGAACATCTCCTCGGGGCTGGCGCGCTTCGCCATGCCGGGCCGGGTCGGCTATGGCCCGATCAAGGCCGCCGTCGAGGCCCTGACCCGCTACATGGCCGTCGAGCTGGGCCCGCGCCGGATCACCGCCAATGTCGTGGCCCCCGGGGCCATCGCCACTGACTTCAGTGGCGGCATGGTCCGCGACAATCCGCAGGTCGCCAAGGCCGTGGCCGACAACACCGCCCTGGGCCGGCATGGCGTCCCCGAGGATGTCGGGCCGGTGATCGCGGGCCTGCTGTCGGACGAGTTCGGCTGGGTCAACGCCCAGCGGATCGAGGTCTCGGGCGGCACGCACATCTGACGCGCTCCCTCTCGCGCGGACAAAGAAAAAGGCCCCGGCGTTTCCGCCGGGGCCTCGTTCGTATCCGTGGACCGGAAGCTTAGGCTTCGGTCGAGGCCGAAGCCTTCGGGCCGCCCGAACGCTCGGCGATACGGGCCGACTTACCGCGACGGTCGCGCAGGTAGTACAGCTTGGCGCGACGGACGACGCCGCGACGCTTGACTTCGATGCTTTCGATGCTCGGCGAGAGCAGCGGGAACAGACGTTCCACGCCTTCGCCGAACGAGATCTTGCGGACCGTGAAGCTCTCGTGGACGCCGGCGCCGGCGCGGGCGATGCAGACGCCTTCATAGGCCTGAACGCGCTCGCGCTCGCCTTCCTTGATCTTCACGTTGACGCGCAGGGTGTCGCCGGGACGGAATTCCGGGATCGCGCGGACGGCCAGCAGACGGGCCGCTTCTTCTTGCTCGAGCTGAGCGACGATGTTGATCGCCATGGTCTATTCTCCTTTAGGCTTACCCGTTTTCGGGTCGCCTTTTGCCTGTTGATTGGCGAGATGCGCTTCCCAGAGATCTGGACGCCGCTCGCGGGTCGTTTCTTCACGCATATGCTTGCGCCATTGGTCGATCCGCTTGTGATCGCCCGACAGCAGCACCTCGGGGATATCCAGTCCTTCGAACGTCCGCGGTCGCGTGTACTGCGGATGCTCCAGGAGGCCGTCCTCGAAGCTTTCTTCCAGCGTGCTCTCGATGTTCCCCAGAACACCCGGGGCAAGTCGAACGCACGCCTCGATCACGACCATCGCCGCTGTTTCTCCTCCTGCGAGGACAGCGTCTCCGACCGAGATCTCCTCGAACCCTCGGGCGTCGAGCACCCGTTGATCCACCCCCTCGAAGCGGCCGCACAACACCACGATACCGGGCGCCTTGGACCACTCTCTTACGCGCGCCTGGGTCAGGGGCCTGCCCCGGGCGCTCATGTACAAAAGCGGCCGACCATTCAGCTCCACACTATCGAGCGCAGAGGCGATGACGTCCGCTTTGAGCACGGCTCCCGCGCCGCCACCCGCGGGGGTGTCGTCGAGGAAGCCGCGCTTATCCTTGGAAAAGGCCCGAATGTCCAGCGTTTCCAGACGCCACAGGTCCTGCTCGGTCCAGGCGGTCCCGATCATCGAAACGCCGAGCGGGCCTGGGAAGGCCTCGGGGAACATGGTCAGGACGGTGGCGGTGAACGGCATGGGCGCTCTTTAGCCGCACCCGCGCCGAGAGTCGAAGGGGGTGTCGGGGGCCGCGTTCACCAACGGCGTTTTCGGCTTATTCACCCTCATGGGCGAAGGTCACGGCGAAAAATCACGCCCGGGACCCGATTTATGTCGACGCAGAGCCGCTTCCTCCGACGCCTGAGCGAAGGCTTCACCGCCTTCATCGGCCGTCTGCGGCGCGACGAGCGCGGCGCCATCGCCGTGCAGTTCGCCCTGCTGGCCCTGCCGCTGGCGGTGCTGGTGTTCGGGCTGGTGGACATGAGCCGCGTCAGCCTGCAGCGCCGGCAGATGCAGGACGCCCTGGACGCGGCCACCCTGATCGCCGCCCGCTCGACCGCGACCACCGACGCCCAGCTGGACGCGATCGGCGACCCGGCCTTCATCGCCGAGATCGACGGCCTGAACCTGGGCCTGACCGGCGCCAACTCGACCTTCAAGGCCGGGGCCGACAACCACATCCTGGGCACGGCGACCGGCACCTTGTCGCCGATCATCGCCAACCTGTGGACCAAGAACAACGTCACCATCACGGCGACGTCCGACGTGGTGCGCGCGTCCAAGAACCTGGAAGTCGCGATCGTGCTGGACATCACCGGTTCGATGCTGGGCACCCGCCTGTCCGACCTGAAGACCGGCGCTTCGGACCTGATCGATATCGTCGTCAAGGACGTGCAGTCGCCCTTCTATTCGAAGGTGGCGATCGTGCCCTATTCGGTCGGGGTCAATGTCGGCTCGTACGCCGACGCCATCCGCGGGCCGATCAACGCCTACACCGTCACGGGCGTCAGCAAGGCCAACAACGCCGTCGTCACCTCGAACGGCCACGGCCTGATCAACGGCGACAAGGTCACGTTCAGCGGCGTCAACGGCATGACCATGCTGAACGGCAACACCTACACGGTCAGCAACGCGGCCGCGAACACGTTCACGATCAATGCCAACACGTCGAACACCAACAGCTATTCGTCGGGCGGCACGGCCACCTGCGACACCAGCACCAACCCCGGCTGCAAGAACTACACCTTCACCAGCGCCGCCGGCAGCAGCCAGACGCTGGGCATCGGCACCTGCGTCAGCGAGCGGGTCGGGTCGAACGTCTATACCGACGCCGCGCCCAGCACGACCTATGTCGGCCGCAACTACGACAGCGACAACAACCCGTGCCCCAGCGCCACGATCACGCCGCTGTCCAGCGACCGCACGGCCCTGAAGGCGACGATCAACGGCCTGGCGGCCGGCGGTTCGACGGCCGGCCAGATCGGCTTCGCCTGGGGCTGGTACATGATCGCGCCGAACTTCGGCTATCTGTGGCCCAACGCCGCCCAGCGCCCGGCCGCCTACAAGGCCAAGGACCTGATGAAGGTCGTGGTGCTGATGACCGACGGTGACTTCAACACGCCCTACTGCAAGGGCGTCATCGCCAAGGACGCTGATTCCGGCAGCGGCAACGCCAGCGACCACAACAGCTGCAACGCCACCAACGGCGACCCCTTCGTGCAGACCAAGGCCATGTGCGACGCCATGAAGAACTCGGCCTACGCCATCACCATCTACACGGTGGGCTTCACGGTCACGAGCACCGAGGCCAAGGACATGCTGAAGTACTGCGCCAGCGACTCCGAGAAGGCCTATTTCCCGGCGACCGGCTCGGACCTCAAGGCGTCGTTCAAGTCGATCGCCCAGGGCATCTCGAACCTGCGGATCGCGAAGTAGCGAACCTTAGATCCTCCCCCGCGATGCGGGGGAGGTGGCCCAGAGGGCCGGAGGGGGCCAGTGCGGCTTACGTCCAGCTCGCCCCCTCAGTCACTTCGTGACAGCTCCCCCGCATCGCGGGGGAGCATCTAGCCGCCTAGGCCAGCTTGATCTCGCGCAGGCGCTGCTGGAGGAACTCGTCGGCCGTGATCGATTCCGGATAGCGGTCCGGATTCTCTGGCGTGACGCAGTTGGGCAGGGTCTTGATCTCGTAGTCCGACGCGAAGTGCAGGAAGAACGGCGTCGAGTAGCGCGGGATGTGGCGGCGCTCGGGCGGCGGGTTCTGCACGCGGTGGATGGTCGAGGGCAGGACGTGGTTGGTCAGACGCTCCAGCATGTCGCCGATATTGATGACGATGCAGCCCGGGGGCGGGTTGATCGGCAGCCAGTCGCCGTTGCGATCCTGCAGTTCCAGGCCGCCTTCCTCGGCGCCCATCAGCAGGGTGATGGTGTTGATGTCGCCGTGAGCGCCGGCGCGCACGCCGGTGACGTCCAGCGGGACCGGCGGATAGTGCAGCAGGCGCAGCACCGAGTTGCCGTTCTCGACGGTCGGCTTGAAGAAGTCGCGGTCCAGTTTCAGGTAGGTGGCGATCGCCTCCAGCACCTTGCCGCCCATGGTGTCGAGCGCGTTGTAGAACCAGCTGACGTCGTGCTTGAAGGCCGGGATCTCGGCCGGCCAGACGTTGTCGGCCATGGTGGCGCGGAAGCGGTGGCCGGGCGGCAGGTCGCGGCCCATGTGCCAGAATTCCTTCAGGTCGTGGTGCGTGGCGCCCTTGGCGGTCTCGACCCCGAACGGGATGTAGCCGCGCGCGCCGCCCTTGACCCCGGCATATTGCTTCTTGGTCTCTTCCGGCAGGGCGAAGAAGGCCTTGGTGTCGGCGATGGCCGCGTCGATGCGGTCCTGCGGGATGTCGTACTCCGACAGCACGGCGAAGCCGTAGCGCTCGAACGACGCGCCAAGCTCCTGGGCGAAGCGCGGGAAGTCCTTGCTGTAGAGGGAGAACGAGATCGGTTCGATGGCGGAGGTAGACACTTCTTCGAGCCTTGAGATGAGTAAGTTCCTTCTTACTACACCGAGGTCGGGACGAAACGAAGGCCGTTCATCCTGGCTTCAGGCACGGTATTGGAACTTGACCATAGGAAGGGCGTTTGCCCGTTTGACGTTGATCTACAACAAAGCCGTGAGGGTTGCGAGAATGCGCAAGTTTGCCTTGGCCGCCGTGCTGATGGGCGCCACCGCTCTGGTCGCCTGCACCACCACCGATCCCTATACGGGCATGCCCGTGCGCAACAACACCGGGACCGGCGTGCTGGCCGGGGCCGCCGGCGGCGCGCTGCTGGGCTACCTGACCAACACCAACAAGGGCGAGCAGGGCCGCAAGAACGCGCTGATCGGCGCGGGCATCGGCGCCTTGGCCGGCGGCGCGGTCGGCAACTACATGGACCGCCAGCAGGCCGACCTGCGTCGCAGCCTCGAGACCTCGGGCGTCATGATCCGCCGCAACGGCGACCAGATCGTGCTGGTCATGCCCAGCGACGTGACCTTCGCCGTCGACAAGTCGGACGTGCAGCCGCAGTTCACCCGCGTGCTGGACGACGTGGCCCGCACGCTGAACGCCTATCCGCAGACGACGATCGACGTGGTGGGCCACGCCGACAGCAGCGGCGGCGCCGACTACAACCAGGGCCTCTCGGAGCGCCGCGCCAGCGCTGTGGCCGACTATCTGACCCGCCAGGGTCGGGTGCTGACGGACCGCGTCTTCGTGGCCGGCATGGGCTCGCGCCAGCCGATCGCCGACAACGCCACGGCCGCCGGCCGCGCCCAGAACCGCCGGGTCGAGATCATCCTGCGGCCCCTGACCCAGTGACGCTTAAGGGCGCGGAATTGTCGCGCCTTTGATCCAGACGGTTGCTTTTCCTCGCGTCGTCGCCAATTCGTCACTCTGAGTTAGAGGCGACGCGAGGTCGAAGTGAACAAGATGGCGAGCCAGGGCGTCGGTCTGACCAAGCAGGCCTTTGGCCTGGTCGATGACCTGATGACGCCGAACGCGGCGATCTACTGGATCGACACCATCGTCTCGGTCGTCCTGATGTGGGGTGGCCTCTATATCGCCGCGACCACCGGAAACCTGGCGATCGGCCTGATCGCGGGCCTGATCAGCGTGCTGGCCCTCTATCGCGCCCTGTCGTTCATCCACGAGCTGACCCACATCCGCGACGACGAGGCCCCGGGTTACCGCGTCGGCTGGAACATCCTGGTCGGCATCCCGCTGATGACCCCGTCGCTGATGTACGAGGGGGTGCACAACATCCACCACATCAAGGACCGCTTCGGCACGGCGCTGGACCCGGAATACCTGCCGCTGTCGCGCTTCACGCCGCTGGGCCTGGCCGGCTTCCTGTTCGTGGCGCTGCTGGCCCCGCTGGGCGTGATCCTGCGCTCGGTGGTGCTGATCCCGCTGTCGTTCGTAGTCCCGCCGCTGCGTCGCTACCTGAAGACCAAGCTGTCGGCCCTGATCATCAATCCCGACTTCGTGCGCGAGGATCTCAACCGCTGGCGCACCGCCTGGGTGCTGCAGGACATCGGCTGCTGGCTGTGGTCGTGGGCGGTGATCGCCGCCACGGTCGCGGGCGTGCTGCCGCTGCGCGCCCTGCTGACGGGCCTGGCGATCTTCGCCGTCGCCACCTTCGTCAACCAGGCCCGCACCCTGGTCGCCCACCTCTGGGACAACGAGGGCGACAAGATGAGCCTGGACGAGCAGTTCCTGGACTCGGTCAACGTGCCGCCGCCGAACCTGGCCTCGGAACTGTGGGCCCCGGTCGGCCTGCGCTACCACGCCCTGCACCACCTGTTGCCGCGCCTGCCGTACCACAATCTCGGCAAGGCCCATGCCCGTCTGGCGCAAGCGCTGGGCGCGGACTCGCCCTATCACCACGCCTCCGCCAAGGGCCTGTTCGAGGCCCTGGCCGATCTCTTCAAGCGCGTGGGCCAGAAGAACGCGGCCAAGCAGGCGGTGCATTAAGCGGCGGTTGAGGCCTCCGGGCTTAAGAAGGGCGCCTGTTCCACGGGGCCCGTCATGCCGGCTGATCTGGCGTCTCTGATCGATCTGCCCGGGGCCGGTGCTCGGCTGGCCGAGCCGGTGCTCAAGCTGCTGCTGCCGCTGGGCTCGACCTTCTCGATCCTGTCGCTGAGCTGCGCCCTGCTGATCGCCGCCGCCCATCTGGTGCTGAGCCGCCGGGCGCGGGGCCGCAAGACCTCGCCGCGCCTGCTGCTGCGAGCGATGTTCCCGCGCAAGGTCTGGCTGTCCAAGTCGACCCGCGCCGACCTGATCTTCTTCGCCCTCAACATCTGGGTCACAGGCCTGATGGTGGGGGCGGCCCTGTTGACCAGCGGTGTCGTGGCCAAGGCCGTCGGCGGCTGGCTGGGCGAGACGCTTGGCTCCGGCCCGCTCCCACACGCGCCCTGGCCGCTCGTGGCGGTGGTCGGCACGGTGCTGGGCTTCCTGGCCTATGAGCTGGGCTACTGGTTCGATCACTGGCTCAGCCACAAGGTCCCGTTCCTCTGGGCCTTCCACAAGACCCACCACACGGCCGAGGTGCTGACGCCGCTGACCAACTTCCGGGTCCATCCGATGGAGACCCTGAAGTTCGCCAACATCCTGGCCCTGACCACCGGCGGCGTCGGCGGCCTGCTGGCCTGGACCTTCGGACCGGCCTGGCATCCGCCTCTGGTCATGGGCCAGAACGCGCTCTTCATGGTGTTCGTCCTGACGGTGCTGCACCTGCAGCACTCGCACGCCTGGATCACCTTCGGGCCGCTCGGCCGCTGGCTGATGAGCCCCGCCCATCACCAGATCCACCACTCGGCCGACCCCGCCCATTTCGGCAAGAACCTGGGCAGCGTCCTGGCCGTCTGGGACCGCCTGTTCGGCACGCTCTATGTGCCCGGCGAGCGACCCAAGACCCTGACCTTCGGCGCGGTCGCCACCGACCCGCACAGCCTGACCGGCGGCTTCGCGATCCCGTTCGTCGAGGCGTTCACGGGCGAGCGGGCGCCCGACCCCGTGGCTATTCCGGCGGAGTAGGGGCCTACTCCGCGCCCTCCTGCTCGGCCCGTTCGCGCAGTTCCTCGTCCAGGCTCGCCGTGTCCCAGGCCCCGCCGGCGTCGCCGGGGCGCATGCGGTGGAGGTCAGCGTTCAGCAGGCGGTCCATGGTCTGGGCCGCGTCGCGCGAGGCCAGGATATAGGCCTCCTCCTGACCCCACATCGGCCGCAGCTCCTCGAACATCCGCCGGTCGTGGCGGCGGAAGAAGGCGGCGGCGCGGTGGGCGCGGTGGGCGCGGAAGCCCAGCTTCTGCAAAGCCGAGGTCCCGAGCGCCAGGGCCGACTCGAAGGTCTCTCGCTCGACCGCGTCGGCGCCGTTGGCCAGGAGGTCGTAGGCGTGGCGGCGATCCCAGGCCCGGGCGAGGATGGTCAGGTTCGGGAAGGCCTTGCGGGCGGTCTCGACCAGTTCGACGGTCTTCTCGCGGTCGTCCACGGCGACGATCAGCATCCGGGCCCGCTCGGCGCCGGCGGCGCGCAGCAGGTCCAGGCGCGTGGCGTCGCCATAGTGCACCCGCCGCCCGAAGCGCTGCAGCAGCTCGATCTGTTCGATGTCGCTGTCCAGAACGGTCGACTTGAAGCCGTTGGCCTGCAGCAGGCGTCCGGTGATCTGACCAAAGCGCCCGAAGCCGGCGATGATGATGTCCGGTTCGCCCTCGTCGAAGTCGCCGGTGTCGGGCGTGACGTCGGGAATGGCCGCGTCCATCAGGGCGGCGACCCGCTCGTACAGGATCATGGCCACCGGCGTCAGGGCCATCGAGACGGCGATGGCGGCGGTCAGCAGGGCCGCCAGCTGGGCGCCGATCACGCCCGCCCCGACGGTGAAGCTGAGCAGCACGAAGGCGAACTCACCGCCCTGCGCCAAGGCCGTGGCCACCGCCATCGCCCCGCGCTTGGGGGCGCCGAACAGGCGGGCGATGCCGTACATGACCAGGAACTTCAGGCTCATCAGACCGATGACCAGGCCCGCCAGCACCAGCGGCTGGCGCGCCACCAGCGGCAGGTCGACGCCCGCGCCGACGGTCATGAAGAACAGGCCCAGCAGCAGGCCCCGGAAGGGCTCGATGTCGGTCTCCAGCTCGCGGCGGAACTCGCTTTCGGCCAGCACGACGCCGGCCAGGAAGGCGCCGAGGGCGGGCGAGAGGCCGACGATCTGCATCAGGCTGGCCACGGCCACGACGATCAGCAGGGCCGAGGCGGTGAAGATCTCGCGCAGGCGGGCCCGGGCGATGAAGCGGAACAGCGGCTTGACCAGGTAGCGGCCGCCGCCGATCACCCCGGCCACGGCGGCGAACACCGACAGGGTCTGGGCCCAGATCGGCAGGTGGGCCACCAGGCTCCCGTCGCCATGACCGCCGCCCGTGGCGTGGGCGGGCGCGCCGGTGGCCAGCAGGGGCAGCAGGGCGAACATCGGGATCACCGCCAGGTCCTGCAGCAGCAGCACCCCGAAGGCGGCGCGGCCGACGGGGCCTTGCCTCAGCCCCTTCTCGTCCAGGGTCTGGAGCACGATGGCGGTGGACGACATGGCCAGCACCAGGCCCACGGCCAGGGCCGTCTGCCAGGGCAGGCCCAGCGCCAGCGAGGCGGCGGCGATGGCCAGGGCCGTGCCCAGCACCTGCGCTCCCCCTAAGCCGAAGATGGCCTTGCGCATGTCCCACAGCATCGAGGGCTGCACCTCGAGGCCGATCAGGAACAGCAGGATGACGACGCCGAACTCGGCGAACTTCATGACGTCGGCCTGGGCGCCGATCAGGCCCAGGGCGAACGGGCCGATGATGACGCCGGCGATCAGGTAGCCCAGCACCGAGCCGAGCCCCAGCCGCTTGGCGATCGGCACCGAGACGACGGCCGCGCCCAGATAGACCAGGGTCTGGGTGAGGAAGTTCTCCATGCCGTCTACGCCTCCACGCTCTTGGGCAACAACGAGGCCACGCGCGCCTTGTAGCGCTCAGCCTCGGCCTTCAGGGCCGCGTCGTCTTTTACGGAAGCGCCGTGCACGACGAACGGGGTCTCCCATTCCATGCCGCACAGGTGGGCGGTCTGCTCCAGCGGCCGCAGGAACTCGTCCATGGAAAACCGGTTGTAGCCGTGCATGTGATAGGCCTTGGCGCTGGCCCCCGTGGAGCAGGCCACGAACATGCGCTTGCCCTTCAGGGCCTCGCCGCCCTCGCCATAGGCGAAGCCGTGCAGCCAGACGAGATCCAGCCACTCCTTCATCAGGGCCGGCGTCGAGTACCAGTAGAGCGGAAATTGCAGGGCGATGACGTCGTGCTTCAGCAGGGCTTCCTGCTCGGTCTCGATGTCGACCACGAAGTCCGGATAGGTCTCGTACAGGTCCTTGAAGGTGACGCCCGACAGGCCCTTGGCCGCCTTGGCCAGGGCGCGATTGGCGCGGGACCGTTCAAGCGCGGGGTGGGCCAGCACCAGGAGCACGCCAGGAGCGGCCCTTGGGGTGGCGGGCGTCACGGAGCCGGTGCTAGCGTCGGTCATCAGGCGACCCTTCGGTAAAATAATTCATCAAGGGTTGAATTTCTTCGCGGCTCGGGCGACACGGTTCGCCAAGCACTGAACTAGCAAGTTCGGGATAGGGAGACACCATGGTCGACAAGGTGAAGACAGACGCCGTCGAGGCCCTGGCCGGGCTGTTGTTCGACGGCATGACCATCATGGCGGGCGGTTTCGGCCTCTGCGGCATTCCGGAGAACCTGATCGCGGCGATCCGCGAGGCGGGGACGAAGGACCTCACGGTCATCTCCAACAATTGCGGCGTCGACGGCTTCGGCCTGGGGATCCTGCTGGAGAACCGTCAGATCAAGAAGATGGTCTCGTCCTATGTGGGTGAGAACAAGCTGTTCGAACAGCTTTACCTCAGCGGCGAGCTGGAATTGGAGTTCAATCCGCAAGGCACGCTGGCCGAACGCATCCGTGCGGGCGGGGCGGGCATCCCGGCCTTCTTCACGCGCACCGGCTACGGCACCTTGGTGGCCGAAGGCAAGGAAACCCGCGAGTTCGACGGCGAGATGTACGTGATGGAGCGCGGCCTGACCGCCGACCTCGCGATCGTGAAAGCCTGGAAGGGCGACGCCGAGGGCAACCTGATCTATCGGAAGACCGCCCGGAACTTCAATCCGATGATGGCCACGGCCGGCAAGAAGACCGTCGTCGAGATCGAGCAACTGGTCGAGATCGGCGCGCTGGACAAGGACGCCATCCACACGCCCGGCATCTATGTCGACAACATCGTCAAGGGCGCGAAGTTCGAGAAGCGCATCGAGCGCGTGACGACCCGCGCGAAGGAGCAAGCGTAATGGCCTGGACCCGCGATGAGATGGCGGCCCGCGCCGCCAAGGAGCTGCAGGACGGCTTCTACGTGAACCTCGGCATCGGCATCCCGACCCTGGTGGCCAACTACATCCCCGAGGGCATGTCCGTGACCTTGCAGAGCGAGAACGGCATGCTGGGCATGGGTCCCTTCCCCTATGAGGGCGAAGAGGACGCCGACCTGATCAACGCCGGCAAGCAGACGATCACCGAGCTCGACTCCAGCTCGTACTTCTCGTCGGCCGACAGCTTCGCGATGATCCGCGGCGGCCACATCGCCCTGTCGATCCTGGGCGGCATGCAGGTCTCCGAGACCGGCGACCTCGCCAACTGGATGGTGCCCGGCAAGATGGTCAAGGGCATGGGCGGAGCCATGGACCTGGTCGCCGGCGTCAAGCGTGTGGTGGTGGTCATGGACCACTGCGAGAAGTCCGGCGCGCCCAAGCTGCTAAAGCAATGCTCGCTGCCGCTGACCGGCGCGGGCGTCGTGGACCTGCTGATCACCGAACTGGGCGTCTTCGAGATCAACCGCGGCAAGTCGCCGGTGAAGCTGATCGAACTGGCCCCGGGCGTGACGGTGGGCGAAGTGAAGTCCAAGACCGAGGCGGCGTTCGAGGCCTCGCTCTAGGGCTTCAGCCAGTACGGGTGCTCCAGCGTGAGCGCCACATAACGCGCCGTCGCCTTGCCATAGGCGGCGGCGATGTTGTTCAGGGCGGTGGTCGGATCGCCCGCGTCCGCCTCGATCGTCCGCCGGGCGCGCGGAAGCTTCGCCGGCGCGATCACCGCCAAGCCGTGCTTCGACACCGCGTCCCGGCTGGCGAAGGCTTCCGAGCGGTTGGTCCGCGACCAGGCGTCCAGCGTCGTCGCGAAGGCCAGCTCGTCGAAGCCGCCCTCGATCCGCACCGCCACCTTCTCGCCACGCCACGCATTGGCCCAGCCCGCGAGGCCGGTCATGGCCGCATCCGTCCCCACCTTGAACGCCGCGCCATCGTGGGCCTGGACGGGCAGGGGGACCTTCAGCCGCGCCGCCGTCGCCTTCATCACCTCGTCGCCCGACAGGTCCCGCAGCAGCGCCAGACTGGCCGGGATCGAGGCGGTCACCCCGGCGGTGGTGGTTACGCCGCCGTCGACGATCCAGCGGCGATCCTTGCGCCAGCGGACCTTGGGATAGGCCCTGGCCAGGCGGTTCATCTCGTACCAGTGGGTCGTCGCCTCGCGGCCGTCCAGCAGGCCGGCATGGGCCAGGGTCTCGGCCCCCGCGCAGATCGAGACGATGCGCACGCCGGCCTTGGCCTGCTCGCGCAGCCAGGCGTCGCGGGCCGGATCAACGGCCGGCATCATGAACGGCACGACGATGACGTCCGGCCGCTGGCTCAGGGTCGCATAGGTCGTCTGCGGACGGATCCAGGCCAGGCCCGGCATCAGTCGCACCGGCGTCAGGCTTGGCGCGATCACGCGGACCTCCACCGATCCGGACTCGGCCAGCACCGCATAGGGCGCGATCAGGTCCGTGGTCTCGGTCCCGCGCGGCTCGGCCAGGATCACGACCAGCGGTTTGGCCAAGGCCGGCGCGGCCGTCAGCAGCGCCAGCAGGAAGACGAACAGACGCAGCATGAAGAACCTCCCGAAACACGCGGGAAGTCTCGACGACGGCGGCGCTTACGAAAGGACGGTGATCCCTCGAAACCTGCCTAGGGCTTCTTCGGGGCTGGCGGCAGGCCCGTCACCCGATCGCGAGGCAGCGGCGCGAAGCCCTGGGCGATGAACAAGTCGATCCGCCGCGAGCGCTTCTTGTCGAGGCGCACGCGGGCGATCTGCATGTCGGAGGTCGTCTTGAAGTCCTGCTGGATCTCGGGGCGATAGCCGCCCTCCAGGCTGACGATCAGGGCGCGGCGGCCGTAGTCGGCGTCCATCGGCGTCTCGGTCTCGGCCTGGTTCTGCGGATGGGCCTCGTGCACCCACATGCGCAGCGGCGGCGCGCCCGGCTGGCCGAAATAGTCGCGGCCATAGTAGGCGGCGGCGTTGTAGACGAAGCGGTCGTCCATCGCGACGGCGCTCAAGGGGCCGCGCAGGGCCTGCTCCTCGCGCGAGCGCTCGATGATCGCCTGGACGGTCTGGTCCCAGCCGCGCACCCGCTTGAAGCCGTTCGAAAGGCCCACCGCGTCGGCGGCCTTCGGGTTGACCATGCAGACCACGAAGAACAGGGCGAACAGGGCCTCGAACCCCAGGCCCGCGATCAGCCAGCGGCGGGCGTTCCAGCGCAGCAGCCAGCCGGCCGACAGCACCGCGCCCGAGACGAAGGCCGCTCCGGCCCAGTTGGCGTTGGCGCGCGAGACGAAGGCCTCGCCGGCCACGATGATCAGCGGCGGCGCGCAGAAGCAGAGCAGCAGGAGGTCCGGCGACTGCAGCTTCTTCTTCACGCCCA
Source organism: Caulobacter sp. GW821-FHT10E02 (assembly GCF_059415225.1). Classification (NCBI taxonomy): domain Bacteria; kingdom Pseudomonadati; phylum Pseudomonadota; class Alphaproteobacteria; order Caulobacterales; family Caulobacteraceae; genus Caulobacter; species Caulobacter sp. GW821-FHT10E02. Next base: position 597,074 of record NZ_JBWKMV010000002.1, on the reverse strand, counting down.
GCCACACCGCCCCGCCCAGCAGCACGGCGAACGGCACGGGGCCGAACACGCCGAACTGCGAGGCGACGAATTCGATCAGCTCACGGAAGTTGAACAGCTGGTGCGAACCCCAGTTGGCGTTCGAGGCCGTGTGCTTGACCGTCGCGAAGGCGTGGTTGGCGTTCCAGGCCAGGTTGGGGGCCAGGGTCAGGACGAAGAACGTCACGAACAGCACAGCCGCGGCCACGCACCAGCGCTCGCGGGCCGGCTTGGAGATGGCGTAGTGGATGACGATGCTGCCCAGGGCGTAGACGGCGGCGTATTTCGACAGGAAGGCCAGGCCCAGCGCCACGCCCATGCCGGCGGCGACGAAGTAGCGGCGCGGGGCGGTCTCCTCGGCCAGGGCGACATAGGCCCAGATGGTCAGCGACAGGAAGAACAAGAGCGGGGCGTCGGTGGCCATCAGGCCCGACGACAGGACGACGCCCGGCATCAGGCTGTAGATCGCCGCGGCGACCAGACCCGTCCAGCCGCCGTAGAGCTTGCGGGCGATGCGGTGCACCACCAGGGCGGTCAGGCCGTGCAGGAGTGGGGCGGAAAGTCGCACCCAGGCCTCGGCGTCGCCGCCGACGTGGGTCGTGGCCCAGATCAGCCAGGCGATCATCGGCGGCTTGGAGAAGTATCCGAAGGCCAGTTCACGAGACCAGAGCCAGTACTGAGCTTCGTCCGGGTACAGCTCAAGAGGCGTTGCGAACAAGGCGATGAGCCGCACCAGCGTCAGCACGGCGACCCCGATGAGGGTCATCCGCCAAGCGCGGGATTCGATCGAAATTTCCGAAGATTCGTGTGCGGTTACCATGACGCCTAATTAGCCAAGTAAGAAAAATCTGACCATTTCTTCCGCGTTATCCGCCGTTTATGACAGTTTGGGGGAAGGCGTGGCCTTTCCGTCACCAAACCTTCTAAAACTTTCGCTAAACGGCCCCAACGACGCTCATCCATGCCGGTCACGGCGGGCGTGTCGAATAATGAGGGGATCCTTCAAGATGAACATGAGAAATTTCGCCCTGGCGACGACCGCGCTGGTCGGCAGCCTGGTCGCCGGCGGCGTCGCCATGGCCCAATCGACGGGTACGGACGCTGTTGAACAAGTCGTCGTCACCGCGTCGACCCTGAAGAACCAAAACGGCGCCATCGTGTCGCAGACGGTTCCGAAGTCGCGCTCGACCATCACCCAAGAATTCATCGCCCGCCAAGTGCCGGGTCAGACGGTCCTGGACTCGCTGAACCTGCTGCCGGGCGTCAACTTCACCAACAACGACGCCTACGGCTCGGCCGGCGGCGACATCACCATCCGCGGCTTCGACAGCCAGCGCGTCGCGCTGCTGCAAGACGGCATCCCGCTGAACGACAGCGGCAACTACGCCATCTACCCGAACCAGCAGATGGACTCGGAACTGATCTCGAAGGTTGACGTCAACCTCGGCACGACCGACGTCGACAGCCCGACGGCCGCGGCCGCCGGCGGCACCATCAACTACGTGACCCGCAAGCCGAAGGACGAATTCGGCGGCGTCGTGGAAGCCCAAGTCGGCGACGGCAACTTCCGCCGCTTCTTCGCCGTGATCGACACCGGTAAGGTCGGTCCGTGGGGCACCAGCGCCTGGTTCAGCGCCGCTGACGCCACCAACGACGTCTTCAACGGCCCGGGCAAGATCCACAAGCAACAGTACAACGCGCGCATCTATCAGCCGCTGGGCGACAACGGCGACTTCGTCAGCCTGATCGCCAACTACAACAAGAACCGCAACAACTTCATCAACCGCATGTCGCTGGCCCAATTCCAGGCCGGCACCGGCATCGGCTACAGCCGCGCTACCTGCGCCCGTCCGACCCCGGTGGCCGGCACGGCCCAGATCGATACGAACGCGGGCACCTGCTACAAGTACAACATCAACCCGTCGAACACGGGCAACATCCGCGGTCAGTCGCTGTTCCACATCGGTGAACAGTTCATCCTGACCGCCGACCCCTACTTCCAGTACACGCTGGCCAACGGCGGCGGTCGCGGCCTGTTCAACGAAAGCGGCAACGGCACGGGCAGCGGCCTGATCCGCGGTTCGTCGCTGACGGGCGGCCAAGACCTGAACGGCGACGGCGACCTGCTCGACACCGTCCTGCTGTACTCGCCGAACACGACGAACACCCGCCGCTACGGCGTCACCTCGTCGCTGATCTGGAAGTTCTCGGACAACCAGAGCTTCCGCGCCGCGTACACCTACGACGAAGCCCACCACCGTCAGACCGGCGAGTACACGACCTTCGCCAGCGACACGACGCCGGACAGCGTCTTCGGCGGCAAGGACGGCTACGGCACGCCGATCAAGCTCGCGGACGGCAGCATCCTGCGCAAGCGTGACCGCGTCTCGGTCGCCACCCTGAACCAGTTCTCGGTCGAGTACCGCGGCAAGTTCATGGACGACAACCTGCTGGTCAACGCCGGCCTGCGCGCGCCGTTCTTCAAGCGTGAACTGAACAACTTCTGCTACCAAGCCGACACCTTCACCGCCTACTGCACCAACCAGGCGCCGACGGCGATTGCTGGTACGGATGACGGCAACGGCCAGACCCTGGTCACCCTGCCGGGCCAAGGCACGACCCAATACGGTCGTCCGCGCCAGTTCACCCGCAAGTACGACAAGGTCCTGCCGAACGTCGGCGCTAGCTACCAAGTGGCCGACCACCAGTCGGTCTACATCAGCTACGCCGAGACCCTGTCGGCTCCGCGTACGGACGACCTGTACGACAAGAAGCTGACGAAGCCGGATCCGGAAATCTCGCACGTCCTGGACGCCGGCTACCGCTTCCAGTCGCCCACGGTCCTGTTCGCCGCCTCGGTGTGGTTCAACAACTTCACCAACCGCATCGAACGCGCCTTCAACGAGCAGGACAACATCGCCTTCTCGGTCAACGTCGGCGACGTGAAGCAAAAGGGCTTCGACGCTCAACTGGGCTTCAAGCCGGAAGACTACATCAGCTTCTACGCCTCGTTCTCGTACCAGGACTCGGAACTGCAATCGGACATCCCGGGCACCGCCCTGGGTTCGGTTCTGGCCACCAAGGGTCGTGAGCTGTACGAAGCGCCGAAGTACCAAGGCGGCGTCCGCGTCGACTGGGACATCACCGACGCTCTGAGCCTCGGCGTGCAAGCCAAGTACACCGGCGAGCGCTGGACCAACCTGACGAACACCGAAAAGGCCCCGCACTACGCCCTGCTCGACATGGACGTGCGTTACGCTCTGGACGGTTTCGGCCTGAAGGACACCTACTTCCAGGTCAACGTGAAGAACCTGACCAACGAAAAGTACCTGGGCGACCTGGCGGTGAACCCGTCGGGCACGGGTCTGGGCCAACCGGGCGCTCCGCGCACGATCAGCGCCACGATCCACGCCGCTTTCTAAGCGACGCGCTTCAGAGCTCTAAGGACGAGGGCGACCCGGCTTCCGGGTCGCCCTTTTTCTTTGTCATGTGGATTTGCTAGTGAAGGGCCGCTTGACCCCGGCTCCTTGAGGGGCCATCTGCGCTCCCCTTCGTTTTTCTCCCCTTCACTGGGTTCCCTGAAATGACCGTCACCGTTCCCGCCGAGTGGGCTCCGCACCGCGCCATGTGGGTGGGTTTCCCCAGCCACGCCGACCTCTGGCAGGAGGATCTGGAACAGGCGCAACAGGAAGTCGCCGATCTGGCCCGCGCCCTGGCCGGTCCGGGCGGGGAGCGCGTGCGCCTGATGGTCGTCGGCGACGAGGCGGAGGCCGCCGCCCGCGCGCTGCTGGGCGACACCACGGTCGAGATCGTCCGCGGCCAGTTCGGCGACATCTGGCTGCGCGACACCGGCCCGATCTTCGTCGACCGCAATGGCGCGGCCAGCGCGGCCGGCTTCCAGTTCAACGGCTGGGGCGGCAAGTACAGCCTGGAGGGCGACGACATCGTCGCCGAGCAGATCGCCGCCGCCTCGGGCGCGCCGCTGGTCCGCAACACCTTCATCCTGGAGGGCGGCGCCCTGGATCACGACGGCAACGGCACGATCCTGACCACCCGCCAGTGCCTGCTGAACGACAACCGCAACGCCGGCTGGGACGAGGCCTCGGCCACGTCCGCGCTCGCCGACGCCCTGGGCGCCAAGAAGGTGCTGTGGCTGGGCGATGGCCTGCTGAACGACCACACCGACGGCCACGTCGACAACCTGGCCCGCTTCGTCGCGCCGGGCGTGGTGGCCTGCCCGATGGGCTTCGGCGCCGACGACCCGAACGCCGAGGTCTATGCCGAGACCGCCCGCCTGTTGGCCGGCATGACCGACAGCCGCGGCTCGCCGCTGCAGGTCGCCCGCATCCCCTCGCCGGGCCTGATCCTGGACGAGGATGGCGAGCCGATCCCGGCCTCGCACATGAACTTCCTGATCGCCAACGAGGCGGTCATCGTGCCGATCTACGCCGAGGAGTCGGGCGCCTTCGCCGTCGAGGTGATCAAGGGCCTGTTCCCCGAACGCCAGGTCATCGGCCTGCCGTCCACCGCCATCCTGACCGGCGGCGGTTCGTTCCACTGCATCAGCCAGCAGGAGCCCGTCTAATGGCGCGCACCCTCAGCGTCGCCGCGATCCAGACCTCGTACGGCATGGATCTGCAGGCCAACATCAAGAAGACCGAACACTTCATCCGTGAAGCCGCAGCCAAGGGCGCGCAGGTCATCCTGCCGTCGGAGCTGTTCCAGGGCCCGTACTTCTGTGTCGCCCAGGAAGAGCGCTGGTTCGCCGAGGCCCATCCGTGGCGCGAGCATCCGGTGGTCAAGGCCATCGCGCCGCTGGCCGGCGAGCTGGGCGTGGTGATCCCGATCTCGATCTACGAGCGCGAGGGCCCGCACTACTTCAACAGCCTGGTCATGGCCGACGCCGACGGCTCGCTGCTGGGCGTCTATCGCAAGAGCCATATCCCGGACGGTCCGGGCTATATGGAGAAGTACTATTTCCGGCCCGGCGACACCGGCTTCAAGGTCTGGGACACGCGCTTCGGCCGCCTGGGCGTCGGCATCTGCTGGGACCAGTGGTACCCGGAAGCCGCCCGCGCCATGGCCCTGATGGGCGCCGAGGCCCTGTTCTACCCGACCGCCATCGGCAGCGAGCCGCACGACCCCAGCCTGGACACCGCCCTGCCGTGGCGTCGGGCCATGCAGGGTCACGCCGTCTCGAACGTCATCCCGGTGATCGGCGCCAACCGCATCGGCTTCGAGCCGTGGGACGGCTATCCGAACGGCGGCCAGACCTTCTACGGCTCCAGCTTCATCGCCGACCATCGCGGTGACCTGGTCAGCGAGCTGGGCCGCGCCGACGAGGGCCTGGTCAACGCCACCTTCGACCTGGACTTCCTGACGACGCACCGCGCCGCCTGGGGCTTCTTCCGCGATCGCCGGCCGGAGTTCTACACGTCCTTGGCCACCGGCCGCCCCGCGTGATCAGCACCGACCGCCTGGTCCTGCGCCCGGCGGTCGACGCCGACCGCGACGCCATCGCCACCCTGAACGGCGACGCGCGGGTCGGCGCCTGGCTGGGCGGCGTGCGCAGCCGCGCCGAGAGCGACGCCTTCGTCGACCGGGTTCAGGCCCACGAGGCCGAGCACGGCTTCGGCTTCTGGGTGGTCGAGCGCCAGGCGGATACGCGCCTGGTCGGCATGACCGGCGTCTGGTGGGTGCCGCCCGAGATGGCGATGCCCAAGACCGTCGAGATCGGCTGGCGCTTCCATCCCGAGGCCTGGGGCCAGGGCTACGCCACCGAGGCGGCCAAGGCGGCGCTGGCCTATGGGTTCGAGACCTTGCGCCTGCCCGAGATCATCGCCTTCACGGCCCGCACGAACCTGGCCTCGCAGAGCGTCATGCGCCGGATCGGCATGAGCCACGACCCGGCGCGGGACTTCGACCATCCGGGTTTGGCGGAGGATGATCCCCTCCGCGCCCACGTGATCTACGTAGCGCGCTCTTAGGCGTCGCAGTCCGTCGGCGGGCCCTTGGCCTTCGAAGCCGCCACCTCTTCGCGCGCCTTGGCCAGGTCGGCCATGAAGCCCGGATCGTCGTGCAGGCGCGTGACCAGCGCCGAGCCCAGATAGCGCCCGGCCTCGACATCGCTCTGGAAGTGGACGCCGCAGATGATGCGGCTGTCGCCGAACGCCTTGCCGCGCGCCAGGATCGGCGACGCCTTCTCCGGGACCAGCTCGGCGATCACCGAGGCCCAGGCCCAGCCGATCAGGCCGTGGCCGGACGGATAGGAGCCGTCGGTGTTGATCCAGTCCTCGCGCGGCACGCAGATCGGCGCCGTGTTGCCGACCGGCGGGCGCGGACGCTGATAGACCGACTTGGCCGGCTGGTAGATCTTGGCCGCGTCGTCGGTGAGGCGCAGCAGCAGGTTGGCCAGGGTCGGGGTCGCCTCGGCGCTGAGCGTGACGCCCGCCGCGCACGAGAAGCTCTTCATGCCGTTCTTGCCCGACAGGTCGGCGTCGGCGATCGCCCGGCTCCAGGCGTCGGTGTTCACCAGCTTGCGGGTCTCGTCGAACTGGGCGCGCTCGGCCTTGCCGCGCGGGCTGTCGGGCGTGGGCGGCGGGCCGATGATGGTCGCCGCGTCGATCCCGCCATTGCCGGCGAGGTACCCCGGCGGCGGCTTTACCCAGCCGGCCGAGGGCGGGGTGGTGGCCACTTGCGCGGCCGGGGCGGCGCCGTGCGCGAACGGATTGGGCAAGCCGTCGATGGCCGAACAGCCGGCCAGGACCAGGCCCGAGGCGACGGCGGCGATGAACGCGAAACGGGACATCGGATGCTTCCGTGAGGTCATTCGCCCACAGAGCGGCGGGAAAGTCGTGCGTCAAGCGAAAGCGGATTGACGAAGAGATATGTTATTTCATAACACTCATCGCGGCCGCTCCTCCGGCCAAGTTTCAGTCGTTCAGGACCGTCCATGCTCCGTCGCGTCGCCTTCTCCGCAGCGAGCCTCATCGCGCTTACCGTCGCCGTTTCCGCCCATGCCGCCGAGCCCGCCGCGCCCGCGTCCGCCGAAGACCAGGCTAACGCGGTCGACAAGGTCGTCATCACCGCCGCCCCCTACGCGGTGTCGCTGGATACGGTGACCAGCAGCGTCAACGTCATCACGCGCGACAAGCTGGACGTCCTGCCGCCCGCCGGCCTGGGCGACATGCTGAACGGCCAGCCGGGCCTGCGCTCGACCTTCTACGGCCCCGGCGCCAGCCGTCCGGTGATCCGCGGCCTGTCGGGCCCGCGGGTGATGGTGCTGCAGAACGGCGTCGGCCAGGTCGACGCCTCGTCGCTGTCGCCCGACCACGCGGTGGCCTCCGATCCGGGCGAAGCCTCGCGGGTGGAAGTGCTGCGCGGCCCCTCGACCCTGGCCTATGGCGGCTCGGGCATCGGCGGCGTGGTCAATGTCATCGACGACCGCGTGCCCTCGTCGGCCCCGGCCAACGGCTTCGAAGGCCGCCTGGCCGGCTCGGTCTCGTCGGTGGACGACGGCAAGTCGATCAATGGCTCGGCCAAGTTCGGCAAGGGCCCGCTGGTGTTCGCCATCGACGCCGATCACCGCAAGAGCGGCAACTATGACGTCCCGAGCTCGCCGGTCTCGGCCCGCCTGGCCGCCTCCGAGGGCCTGACCGTCGATCCCGACAAGACCGTCAAGAACGCCGACGTCGAGGTCGACGCCTATGGCGCCGGCGTGTCGTACGTGCACGACAGCGGCTTCTTCGGGGTCTCGATCAAGAAGATCGATACGACCTACGGCGTGCCCTACGAGCAGATCCTGGCCCCGATCGATCCGGCCGCCGAAGGCCCGGTCGAGATCCACCTGCAGCAGACCCGCTACGACCTGCGCGGCGAGCAGGACGTCGACCTTGGTCCGTTCGACAAGGTCCGCCTGTCGGTCGGCCACGCCAAGTACGAGCATGCCGAGATCGGCGTCGACAGCGGCGAGGTCGGCACCCGCTTCCTGTCGGACGGCACCGAGGGCCGCCTCGAGCTGGTCCAGAAGGAGCGTGACGGCTGGCAGGGCGCGGTGGGCTTCCAGGCCCTGAAGCGCCACTTCGAGGCCATCGGCGACGAGGCCTTCGTGCCCTCGACCGACATCACCGAATACGGCGTCTTCACCCTGCAGCGCCTGGACAAGGGGAACTGGGGCGTCGACGCGGGCCTGCGCTTCGACAGCCGCGAGCTGAAGACCAGCTTCGCCGACAAGACCTTCAACAACGTCTCGGGCTCGCTGGGTCTGTTCTACAAGCCGGCCGAGCACCAGTTCGTGGCCCTGACGGTGTCGCGCAACGGCCGCGCCCCGACCGAGGCCGAGCTGTTCGCCGACGGTCCGCACCCGGGCACCGGCGGCTTCGAGGTCGGCGACGCCGACCTGAAGTCGGAGAAGGTGGTCTCGGTCGAGGCGACCTACCGCTACACCGGCGATCGCCTGCGCGCCGAGGCCCACCTGTGGGGCGCCCAGTACAACGGCTTCATCGAGGAGGCCCGCACGGGCGCCGAGGAAGACGGCCTGCCGGTGTTCCAGTACAGCCAGACCGACGCCAAGTTCCACGGCGCCGAGGTCGAGACCTCGTACGTCGCCTGGCGCGAGGGCGAGCGCTCGCTGAAGCTGGAAGGCAGCTACGACTGGGTGCGCGGCTCGACCGACCTGGGCATCCCGGCCCGCGTGCCGCCGTGGGCCGTGACCGGCCGCGCCATCTGGAGCACCTCGCGCCTGGAAGTGCAGGGCGAGGTCCGCCACGTGGCCAGCCAGAACCGCGTCTCGGCCTTCGAACTGCCGACCGACGCCTATACCGCGGTCAACGCCATGGTGACCTACAAGCCGATCGCCGACTCCGGCCTGCGCCTGTTCATCGACGGCCGCAACCTGACCAACGAGACCATCCGCGAGCACGTCTCGTTCCTGAAGGACTTCGCGCCTTCGCCGGGCCGTTCGGTCCGCGCCGGTTTCGCCTGGCGCTTCTAAGCCCGGGCGAAGAGCGGGCCTCTCGACCAGCCCCAGAGAGAGGTCCCGCCGCGCGCCGGAGCCTGGCCCCTGCCGCCGGGCTCCGGACTGCGGTTCGCCCCACGGGGCGGATATCAAGCTTAACGGCTCGCGCGGCCGGTGAATAACGGTCGTCGAGTCTTGCTATGACAGCGGCCTAGATTGCCGGTTCCCGTTGGATCGGCTAGAACGCCGAGCCTTTGCGGTCGTCTTGAAGCGTTCGAGCGTCCGTTTCCTATTCTGTCGTAGAGCTGTTCATGACCACGACCCAGTCCACCGGCGAAATCTCCGGCAACGTCCTGTTCTACAATTCGCCGGAGCCGCTGAACCGCGAGCAACACGCCAAGCTGGCCCTGGTCCACAAGGAAAACCCGTACGGCTTCGCCGCCGCCGGCACCGCCGTGCCGCTGACCGTCTCGGAATTCGGTCCGGCCGCCCTGACCTTCCCGGTGATCTTCGCCGGCGAAGACCGCGTGCCGCTGGCCGTCATGGGCCTGAACAACGCCGAGAACCTGTTCATCAGCCCCGAGGGCGCCGTCGAGCCGAACGTCTACATCCCGGCCTATATCCGCCGCTATCCGTTCGTGCTGGCCAATGACGACACGCAAGACCGCCTGATCGTCTGCATCGACCGCGGTTCGGACCTGCTGTCGGAAAAGGGCGACACCCCGCTGTTCGACGCCAAGGGCGAGCCGACCGAGTACACCCAGAACTGCATCAAGTTCTGCGACGACTTCGAGCTGGAGCGCCGCCGCACCGACAACTTCATCTCGCTGCTGAAGGAGCTGGACCTGTTCGAGCTGAAGAAGGCCACCTTCCAGCCGCAGGACGAAACCGGCGCCGCCTCGGGCGACCTCGTCACGGTCGCCGAATACTACGGCGTCTCGGAAGAGAAGCTGAACGCCCTGCCGGCCGCCAAGCTGAAGGAACTGCAGGAAAACGGCGCCCTGGCCCAGATCTACGCGCACCTGGTGTCGCTGCTGGGTTGGGACCGTCTGGTCAACAAGACCGTGATGCGTCAGGCCGAAGCCCAAGCCGCCGCCACGAGCCTGAACTAAGGCTCGGCGACAGCTGAAGACGAGAGGCGGCGGGGCTTAGGCTCCGCCGCCTTTTTCTTTGGTCGATGCTACCGCGCGAAGATGCTGCGGGTCAGGCACGAGAAGACCAGGCGGCCGGCCTCGTCGAGGAGGTCGTGCTGGGCGATGACGATGCCCTTGCCCTCGCCGACCGGGTCCTTGCCCATCACGGTCATGCGGCCGCGCAGCAACTCGCCGACGGGCGGGTTGCGCATCCAGCGCAGGGCGTCGACGCCCAGGCGCTTGGTCTGCGGCCAGGCGGCGCTGGCCTCGCCGTCGAGGCGGGTCCAGATGGCGAAGACCATGCCGTCGGGGGCGCCGTTCTCGATCGGCCAGCCGGGGGTGAAGGCGGCGATGAACGCGTCCAGGGCCTTCCCGTCCACGGCCCGCGAGCCCAGGTTCACGACCTGGCCGATCTCGATGTCGTCGAAGGCGGCAGGCATGGGCGGCTCCGTTTGATTCCCTAATCGACTGTCGGCCGCGTCTTGGCCATTGTCGAGCCAACTTGGCCGGGCCATGTGTTCGTCCGCCGTCGTTTGTTCCCCCGGATCCGCGCATGTTCCTCAAGAGAGCCGTCCTCGCCCTGCAAGCCTTGCTGGCCGCGAGTTTCCTGGCCGGCGCAGCGCTGGCCGGGCCGGTGGTCAATTCCGGACATATCGAGTCCGAACTGGTGTCCCAGGAGACCGGCATCGCGCCCGGCGGCACGGTCTATGTGGCCCTGCGCCAGAAGATCATCCCCGAGTGGCACACCTATTGGCGCAATCCGGGCGATGCGGGCGAGGCGACCAAGATCACCTGGACCCTGCCGGCCGGCTGGAAGGCCGGCGACATGGTCTGGCCGACGCCCCAGGTCGCCAAGCTGGGCCCGCTGCTGGACTACGCCTACGAGGGCGAGGTGCTGATCCCCGTGCCGATCACGGCGGCGGCCGATGCTCAGGTCGGGACCACGATCAGCCTGTCCGCCGACGTCTTCTATCTCGTCTGCAAGGACGTCTGTGTGCCGGAGGAGGCCAAGCTCTCCCTGCTGCTGCCGGTCGTGGCCGCGCCGGCCGCCGACGCCAAGTGGGGCGCGGTTGTCGGCGACGTCCTGGCCAAGGCGCCCAAGCCGGCCGGGCTGAAGGCGGTGTTCAAGCTCGATGGCCAGACCCTGAAGCTGGCCGTCACCGGCGGCCCGCTGAAGGGCGCCGACATGGCCGGGGCCTATTTCTTCCCCTATTCGCCCAAGGCCATCGAGCACGCCGCCGACCAGGTGGTCGATCGCGGCCACGAGGGCCTGACCCTGTCGCTGAAGCCGGGCTACGATTTCGTCGGCGGCGGGACGCCTCCGACCGAGGTGGCCGGCGTGATCTCGACCAAGGCCGGGGCCTGGGAGGTCACCGCGACGCCGGGCGAGCCGCCGGCGACCGCCGCCGGCATGGGGCCGCCGCCGGCCGAGACCAAATCGGGCGAAGCCTCGGGCGGTCTGGTCGGCGCCCTGCTGTTCGCCTTCGTCGGCGGGCTGATCCTGAACCTGATGCCGTGCGTGTTCCCCGTGTTGTCGATGAAGGCCGCCAGCCTGGCCGGCCACGCCCACGACGCCGGCAAGACCCGCCTGCAGGGCCTGGTGTTCCTGCTGGGCGTCGTGGCGACCTTCCTGGCCCTGGCCGGTCTGCTGCTGGTCGTGCGGGCCGGTGGCGCGGCGGTGGGCTGGGGCTTCCAGTTGCAGTCGCCGCTGGTCATCGCGGGCCTGGGCCTGCTGATGCTGCTGGTCGCCCTGAACATGTCGGGCGTGTTCGAGATCGGGACCTCGGTGCAGAACGTCGGCTCGGGCGCCTCGTCCCAGGGCGGCGCGACCGGGGCCTTCTTCACCGGGGCTCTCGCCGTCGTCGTGGCCGCACCGTGCACCGCGCCGTTCATGGCCGGGGCCCTGGGCTATGCCCTGACCCAGCCGCCGGTCATCTCGCTGGCGGTGTTCCTGGCCCTGGCCCTGGGCTTCGCCGCCCCGTTCGTGGCCGTGGCCTTCATCCCGGGCCTGCTGAAGCTGCTGCCGCGTCCCGGCGCCTGGATGGACGTGCTGAAGAAGGGCCTGGCCTTCCCGATGTACGGCGCGGCCTTGTGGCTGGCCTGGGTGTTCGCCCAGCAGTCGGGCCCGATCGCCCTGGGCCAACTGTTGGCCGCCGGCGTGCTGGCCGCGTTCGGGGCCTGGCTCTACGGCGTGGCCCAGAACCGTCGCGCGGCGGGCAAGGGCGGGGTGGTCTCGACCGTGATCGCCCTGCTGGCGCTGGTTGGCGCCATCGCGCTGGGCGCCTCCGCCGCTTTGGCCGCCAAGCCGCCGACCGCCGCCGTCGCGGGTGAAGCCGCGCCGTCGGGCCCGGGTCTGGCCGCCGAGGCCTGGTCGCCGGAGAAGGTGAAAGAACTCCAAGCCGCCGGTCGTCCGATCCTGGTCGACTTCACCGCCGCCTGGTGCGTGACCTGCCAGGTCAATGAGAAGGTCGCGCTGTCGGGCGCGAAGGTCGCCGAGACCTTCAAGGCCAAGAACGCGGTCTATCTGAAGGCCGACTGGACCAATCGTGATCCGGCCATCGCCAAGGCCCTGGCCGAGTTCGACCGCGTCGGCGTGCCGCTGTACGTGGTCTATCCGAAGAGCGGCGGCGCGCCGGTCATCCTGCCTCAGCTGCTGACCGAGGGCCTGGTGATCGAGGCGATCGAGAAGGCGGGGGCCTAAGGCTCCCGCTACTTCTTCTTCTCGTTCCCGAACGGCAGCTTGTCCTTGACCTTGTCCAGCGGGGTCTTGGTCACGACCAGCGGCGGCGGGATCACCGGGGCGGCGGTCTTGACCGGATAGGCGCGCCAGCCGGTCTGGATCAGCGCGCCGAAGCCCTGGCACTTGGGCAGGTAGCGGACCATGCCGGTGCGCGGCTTGGCGAACGGCGCGGGCTGCACGAGGTCCTGGCGCTTGGGGTCGACGAAGCGCCAGTCGGTCGGCAGGCCGTAGCCCTTCTCGCCGCCCAGCCGCACGGCCTGATAGGCCAGGTTGGCCTGGAACGGCGTCACGCCGTATTTCAGCATCGCCCGCAGGAAGATCTGGTCGGCCTCTTCGCGCTTGCCCGGCTCGCCCAGAGTGTAGAGCCAGTCGTGGACGATGGCGGCGCGGGCGGTCGGGCCCTGCGGGTCGACGAAGCCCTGGCCGTACCAGGGCACGCTGGCGAAGTCGGTGACGTACCAGCGCGGCACCACGATCACCTTGCCCGTCTCGACGTCGCAATAGGGGAACTCGGCGTCCAGGGTGAACAGCTTGCGGCCGTCCTTGGTCTGGTTGAACAGCATGATCGGCTGCGGCGTCAGCGAGCTGGGAAGCACGGGCGCGACGACCGGCACGAAGACGGTGGTGTTCGTCTCGCTGGCGCAGGCGGCGAGGAGCAGGCCGGAGCCGATGACGGCGGCGAGGGTCTTGGTGCGGGACATCGAGCCGAGAGAGCAGGGGAGGACTGGGCGATCTTCTGAGCGCCGGAGCCCATTGGATCAAGCAAGAATGGCGGAGTTTCGACAGTCGTCAGGATAGATCCTGCGACCGTTTCGCAAACCGACGATCCGTGAGAAGGTCCCGGCGGGGGAGTTCTGGAGCTGGAGAACCGACATGTCGATCACACGCCGTCTCGTCGCCGCCGCCCTGCCGCTGGCCGCGCTCGTCCCGACCATCGCTCCCAGTATTGCTTGGGCCAAGCCCGCGCCCGACTTCACCGCCGTCGACGCCGACGGCAAGACCCGTTCGCTATCGGAGTTCCGCGGCAAGACGGTGGTGCTGGAGTGGGTCAACGAAGGCTGCCCCTATGTCCGCAAGCACTATTCGGGGAACATGCAGGGCCTGCAGCAGGCCGCTCGCGCCGATGGCGTGGTGTGGCTGACCATTGCTTCGTCCGCCCCCGGGAAGCAGGGCTATTTCGACGGGCCCGCCGCCAAGACCTGGATGGAGGCCAAGGGGGCCAAGCCGACGGCGCTGCTGCTGGACGGCGATAACAAGGTCGCCACGGCCTACAAGGCCAAGACCACGCCGCACATGTTCGTCATCGATAAGACCGGCGCCGTCGTCTACGAGGGCGCGATCGACGACATCCCGACGGCCAAGGTCGAGGACCTGGGCAAGGCCAAGAACCTGGTCGCCGCGGCGCTCGCCGATGTGAAGGCCGGCCGTAAGGTCGCCACGCCGTTCGCGACGCCCTACGGCTGCTCGGTGAAATACAAGGACGCTTAGGCCGCCGGTTGGGGCGGCGCGGTGATCACTTCGACATTGTCGTTCAGCAGATAGACCATGTCGCGCAGGGCCAGGTCCTGGGCCTTGATCGTCGTGGCCGCCGTGACCGCCGTGAGCTTCTCGGGCAGGTCCTGGCTGATGCCGCGCAGGATGCACTTGAGGTCGTCGACCGCGCCGCGCTCCTTCAGGGTCACGTGGCCCTTCATGTCCAGCGCTGACAGGTCGCCGATCTTGGCGGAGAAGGCGTCGAAGTTCTTCAGCTTGGTCGCCGCGGCCGCCGGGTCGGCCTTGGCCAGGCCCTGGCGGTAGGCTTCGGCCTCGGCCTTCAGCTGCTTGGCGCGCTTGACGATGTCCTGGAACAGGGGCTCGCCGGCGACCGATTGCGGCAGCACCGGCTGCTGGGCAACCGCCGGCGCGGGGCCAGCGGCCTGCCCCGGATTGAACGAAGCCATCCAAAGCATGGCGGAAAAGGCGACGGCGTCACAGGACATCTGGTACTCCCGCAAAAAACGTCATTGGTCTGCCATGACGTGGCGGCAGCCGTTTGATAAGCCCCGTTCCGTAAACAGCGATTTACCAAATTTCAGAGGACTGCTCATGGCCGATCTCGACGCCGCCTGGACCCGCCTGGAAACCGCCGCCAAGGCCGCGGGCGAACAGCGCATCGTCGACTTCTTCGCGGCCGAGCCGGAACGGCTGGAGCTGCTGACCCTGGACGTCGCCGGCCTGCATCTCGACCTGTCCAAGCAGGCCTGGGACGAGGCCGGCCTGGAAGCCGCCCTCGACCTGGCCCACGCGGCCGATGTCGAAGGCGCCCGCGCCCGGATGTTCGGCGGCGAGGCGATCAATTCGTCCGAGGGCCGCGCGGTGCTGCACACGGCGCTGCGCGCTGCGGCCGACGCCGATTTCAAGGTCGGTGGCCAGTCGGTCATGGCCGATGTCGAAGGCGTCCGCGTCCGGATGAAGGCCTTCGCCGAGGCCGTCCGGTCGGGCGCGATCAAGGGCGCGACCGGCAAGCCGTTCAAGGCGATCCTGCACATCGGCATCGGTGGTTCGGACCTGGGTCCGCGCCTGCTGTGGGATGCCCTGCGCCCGGTGAAGACCCAGATCGACCTGCGTTTCATCGCCAATGTCGACGGCGCCGAGTTCGCCCTGACGACGGCGGACATGGACCCGGAAGAGACCCTGGTCATCGTCGTCTCCAAGACCTTCACGACGCAGGAGACCCTGGCCAATGCCGGCGCCGCCCGCGCCTGGCTGGTCGAGGCCCTGGGCGAGGCCGGCGCGAACCAGCACCTGGCCGCCATCTCGACCGCGCTGGACAAGACCGCCGCGTTCGGCGTGCCCGACGACCGCGTGTTCGGCTTCTGGGACTGGGTCGGCGGCCGCTATTCGCTGTGGTCGTCGGTGAGCCTGTCGGTCGCCGTCGCGGCCGGCTGGGACGCTTTCCAGGGCTTCCTGGACGGCGGCGCGGCCATGGATGAGCACTTCCGCAGCGCGCCGCTGGTGAAGAACGCGCCGGTGCTGGTGGCC
Source organism: Caulobacter sp. GW821-FHT10E02 (assembly GCF_059415225.1). Lineage (NCBI taxonomy): Bacteria > Pseudomonadati > Pseudomonadota > Alphaproteobacteria > Caulobacterales > Caulobacteraceae > Caulobacter > Caulobacter sp. GW821-FHT10E02. The sequence continues at coordinate 581,206 of NZ_JBWKMV010000002.1, read as the reverse complement.
CTGGCCCAGATCTTCAACCGCAATGGCCTGGACCGTCGCGCCCGCTCGGTCGTTCCGTATTCGCACCGCCTGCGCCGCCTGGCGTCGTTCCTCCAGCAGCTGGAGATGGAGAGCAACGGCAAGTCGGTCGGTCCGAACGGTCAGCCGGCCCAGCGCGGCACGGCGACCGTGGTGTTCGGCGACGAGGGCACCAATGTCCAGCACGCCTATTTCCAGTGCATGCACCAGGGCACGGACATCACGCCCATGGAGCTGATCGGCGTCGCCAAGTCGGACGAAGGTCCGGCCGGCATGCACGAGAAGCTGCTGTCGAACCTGCTGGCCCAGGCCGAGGCCTTCATGGTCGGCCGCTCGACCGAGGACGTGGTCGCCGAGCTGCAAGGCAAGGGCGTCTCCGAAGCCGAGATCGCGACCCTGGCCCCGCAGCGGACCTTCGCCGGCAACCGGCCCTCGACCCTGGTGGTGCTGGAGCGCCTGACGCCCCAGACCTTCGGCGCCCTGATCGCGCTCTACGAGCACAAGACCTTCGTCGAAGGCGTGATCTGGGGGATCAACAGCTTCGACCAGTGGGGCGTCGAGCTGGGCAAGGTGATGGCCAACCGCATCCTGCCCGAACTGGAAAGCGGCGCGACGGGCCAGCATGACCCGTCGACCACGGCGCTGATCGAGCGGCTACGCAAGTAGCCGCCCGACCGGGCGCTTAGAACGTCTTCCGCACCCGGATCGACACGAAGGTCCGCGGGTTGATCGCGCGGTCCTCGACATAGGCCACGGCCCGCTCCGGCGCGCGGTTCGAGAAGACCGTGCGGCGGATGGTGTAGTCGTCCCAGATGTTCAGCTGGGTGCGGATCGCCAGGGTCGTGGTCGGCTTGTACTCGACGAAGGCCTCGTAATAGTTCGAGCCGCGCCAGACATTGGTCTGGTCGACGTCATAGGTGCCCTGGCCCAGCAGCGGCAGCCAGTTGATGCCCCACTGGGTCTTCCAGGTGACGATGTCCTGCTGGAAGCCGATATTGGCCTGGGTCGGACGCACCTGGGTGATCGGACGATCCTTGCCGGTCGTCGGATCCTTCACGTGGGTCTCGTTCCAGTCGTTCTTGAACGTGAACCGGCCGCCCTTGATGCCCAGCTTGTCGGTGGGGATCACGATGTTCAGAGACAGGCGGTCCAGCGTGCCGTCGCCGATATTGCCCGTCGCCGACAGGTTGTTGGGCAGCGGCAGGCGGTCGATCACGCCGATGATCTCGTCGTGGCGATAGGCGATCGAGACGATGCCCTGGCCCCAGAAGCGGCGCTCGTAGCTGATCTCGTTGATCCAGCGCTGCTCGGGCTTGAGGTCGACATTGCCGCCATAGACGGTCTGGTCCTCCAGGTCCGACGAGGCGGCGAAGTCCTCGAAGTCCAGCTGGCCCAGCTCGCGCTCGAAGCGGTAGCGGAACTGGTTGTCGGCCATCGGCGTCCACGTCGCCATGAACCGGGGCTTGGGGTAGAAGAAGCTCTTCTCGTTCTCGGCGTCGCCCGACTGCTTGATCGTCGACTTCTCCAGGCGCAGGCCGCCCTCGATCGTCAGCTTGGGGTTCACGCGCCAGGTGGCCTTGGTGAAGGCCTCGCCGCGCAGCTCCTCGACCTTGACCGAGGCGCTGGGCAGGGCCACGCCCACGCCGCCGACGCTGTAGGCCTGCTTCACGTCCAGCATGTTGTAGGCCACTTCGCCGCCCGCCTCGAGGGTCAGGGACTTGGAGAAGTCGTGGCGCACCAGGCCGCGCAGGATCGATTCCGAGCTGTCGCCGTCGGCGGTGAAGCGCTGCTGCGGGCTCTTGGTCCCGCTCAGGGTCTCGTCGCTGGTCGAGGCGTTGTCGAAGTTCTCGCCCGTGAACATGGCCCGCGTCTCGAGGTTCCATTTCGGCGCCAGCGGGCGGGTATAGGTCAGGCCCAGCTCGGTGGTGTGGCTCTCCTCGGCATAGTCGCTGCGGCGCAGGGCCGTGGGCGAGGTCAGCTGCTGCCACTGCTGCCAGTCGTTGACGCCGTAGCGCGCGGTGCCTTCCAGCTTGCCGCCCTTGAACGGGGTCGAGAAGTTGCCGCGGACGCCGCGCCCGCCGCCGTAGCCGTCGTTGATGAACTTCTCGTCGCGGATCAGCTTGCCGGTCCCGTCGTGGCGCACGTTGGTGCCCGGGCCGTTGCTGTCACTGCTGCCCATGCCGTCGCTGAGCGTGACGCTCCAGGTCTTGTCGCCGTTGGTGTTGTTGAACTGGTAGCTGCCGCCGTAGATGTCGTGGCCGCCGTCGAAGATCATGGCGTTCCAGGTCAGGATCGACTGCTTGCTGGCGCCCTTCTTCAGGATCACGTTCACGATCACCGAATAGCCCTGCATGTCGATGCCGGGGGCGCCGCCGCGGATCAGCTCGATGCGCTCGACCCGGTCGGCCGGGGTGCGGCCCATGACGTTCGAGCCGGTGTCGTTCTTCGACGCCGGGCGGTCGCCGTTGATCAGGATGTTGCCGACCGCGCCCTCGAAGCCGCGCGTGCCCGCGCCGTCGTTGATGATGAAGCCCGGCACGCGCTGGACCATGTCCAGGGCGGTGTTGGGACGTTGGGCCGCGAAGAACTCCGGCTGGAACACCAGCACCCCGCGCTGGCTGGAATCGTCCAGCGGCGCCTTGTCGGTCGGGCCGGTCGGAACCGGCGTCTGGGCGGCTTCCTGGCCGGCGGGCGCGGGGGCCGTGGTCGGCTTGTCCGCTTCGCCGGCGTGAGCCGCACTGGCGATGCAGAACATGGCCGCGGTGGCCATCAGCATGGTCTTGGTCATCAACGTTCCCCTCTGTGGGGGAAGCAGTGCCGGGCTAGGGTGTTCATCTCAAGTTACAAGACCGAAATGTGCATTACTTCTAGGTTATATTACAGGGCGTTCATGTTTCTATACCGAGCGCCCATGTGGATAAGTCTGGCCCCGATCCGGGTTTGACTTAAGAAAGCATTTACAGACCAAGGAAAGATCGCGTCTGAACAGTGGTTACTTGGCGCGCTTCCGCGCCTCGGTCGCCAGGCGGTCCAGCACCGGGGTGCGGCTGGGCGCCAGCAGGTCAGCCCGGCCCTCGGCGAAGATCCGCCGGTTCTCGGCGCAGGTCGCCCGCATGATCGCCAGCTCCTCGGCCGGGACCTTGCTGGCCAGCGCTTCAGTCTCGCGCTCGGCCTTGGCGGTGAGGCGCTCCAGGTCGTCGTAGAAGTCGAGCAACGAGCGGGTGCGGGAGGCGACGTGGCGCGGACGCTTGCGGCGCGGGGGCTTGGACTTGGGCATGGGGGGGGCTCCTGTCTCCTGTTGATCCTCCCCCGCGTTGCGGGGGAGGTGGCCCGAAGGGCCGGAGGGGGCGAACTGGGCATAGGCCGTGCTGGCCCCCTCAGTCGCTCCGCGACAACTCCCCCGTGACACGGGGGAGCATCTTCACGCGGCGCAGCCGCTGAAGGTGTGTGGGGAGGCGACGGAGCGGCCGGGCGAACCCGGAGACCGTGATGGTTTGTGTGTTTCGGCTCGGACGACCGCTCCGCCAGGCTGTTCTTGCCCGTGAGGATGGGAGGCGTGAGCGTATTTCAGCTCGGGTCCCCACTAGCCCCCGGACGGGCGCGGACCAAGTCGATCGGCTACATCCGTCTCGACCCCGACGATCCACGATAGGCGGCTTATACGATCACCGCCCTGTCGCTCCGCTCGCGGCCTTGATCCCGGAAGCTGCCCGTTCGCCAGCCGATCTGCCTGAAGAGTACAGATGCGACGGCCTTCGAGCCTCCAGGAACCGCCAGCGGCCCCGCTCAACCTACCCCCGCCGCCGTCTTGGGCCGGATCCAAACGCCCTCCCCCGCGACGGGGATGGCTATGAGTATGGGGGCGGTTCTGAGCGCGGATCATTCAGCGGTGCGTAAAATCGACAAGCGCTTGATTTTGTGAGGTTCGATCTTGCGAATGCCGAGGATACAGCGCCCCCAATCCCCTCTCTCTTAGAGAGAGGGAGGGGCCCAGCGAAGCTTGGGAGGGTGAGTGGTTACACCGCTAGCCGGCGTGCCGGCACGGACTCCGCAACAGCGCCAAGGTCGTCCACGGGCTTCGCCTACCCACTCACCCTCCCACGCCTACGGCGCGGGCCCCGCCCTCTCTCCATGAGAGAGGGGTTCCGTCAGGCGCCGCGCCCAACCCCAAAACCACCGTCATTCCCGCCCTTGTGGCGGGAACCCCTCTGTCCGCCGCAAGGGCAGCGGTGTGGCGGACCAGCCCGCCAAGTCGCCTCACGTGCCCACTGAACCAGGGGTTCCCGCCACAAGGGCGGGAATGACGGAAGAATAGGAAAGGGCGGAGCAAGTCCCCTACCGCCGCCCGACCTCCCCGAGGTCGGCGCGCCCCTTACATCTCTTGGAGGCTGCAGCGTGCAGGGCTGATCAGGTCAGTCAAGGACGACGCTCTGCGTCGCCGCGCGGCGGCCGCCCGGAGGGCGGTCCTTGAGTGACCTGATCAGCCCTGCGATCGTCTCGCCGTGAGATTTAAGGAGGGCGCTGCCCCGTGGAGGGTTACGGAGAGGTAGCCTCCACCAGATCGTTCACGTAAGCACCCAGTAACGCAAGGTTATCCGGATAGTTATCAAGGACATAGCGCACCAAAAACAGGGAATCGTCCTTCTTGTTGAAGGTCACCCTACTGTCCGAGATTTTTGCGCATACGGCATCGATCAGATTTGCAGCGTCCACAGTCGCGAGCCAGTTCGGATCGTGTATGTCTCCCTTCCAGTCGGAGGTAGAAAAGGGGCGCTCGCTTGCCGCCAAAGCGATTTCCGCCTCGACCACCTCGGCGCTCGTCGGGCTAGGCGAGGCCGAATCTTTACTATTGATGAGTTCGGCGATAGCGCCTGGGTCAATCAGGTAACATTCGAAGTGTCGTCGAGGCAGGAAGTGCAGAAGCCCTTTTGAGTTGCGCTGCATTTCCGCCATCTCCGCCTCCTTCAGCTTTTCGGTGTCAAAGCTGAAGGCGACCGCTACGACGAGTGTGGCTGCAGCGGCGCTGAGCCGTTGGTAGACCTCGTAGACGATCTCTCGATCGCGGCGGCGCGCGTTGAAGTCACCGGTTGCCACCACCGAGGTTATGATGGTTCCTTTGGGCATCGGGCCGCGTAGGCGTTGATATATATAGGGGAAGCACAGCTCTTCGGTTGGTCCTTCCACCCATATGACGCGGTCGGCAGCAAATACATCCGCCATGGATACGCCTAGGTGCTCTGCGATTTCTCGGAATTTTCCTACCTCTGCCAGATCAAGTTTTTCGATCGTCGACTCATAGCCGCTACGTTTCGCTAGATGCAGTGTTTTTGGATTGCTGAATCCTATGACTTCTGGCGCATGTGTGGAGATGATGTACTGGTGGTGATTGTATCGAGATTGTAGAATTCTGAGCAGGCTTTTAACTGCCGCAGGGTGAAGGAAGCTGTTAATTTCGTCGATTATAAAGACGGCCTGATCTAGAGTCATGATCGCAGTTAGCAGTGCGATGACCTGAGAGACGCCCGTTCCGCTAGAGTTCAAGGGGAAGCTAAGCTCTACTCTCGCCATGGCTTCTGTTGGCCAAACCCTAACCTCTAAAGCGTTGTTTTCCGGTTTAGTTCGAACGCTTAAGTTGCCGACCGTTGAGAATATTTCTCTAAGATGATCGACTAGGCGTGCGAATATATCCCCCCGCTCATTTGCTAAGCTGTGAAGTACATTGGGTAGGTTGGAGGCGTTTTGAGTTAGTCTATTAGCGTAGCCGGCTGGGGCCTCGCCAATTGTCATGCGTTCCGCCGCGAAATGGAACATGTCCCGATTCCATCCTTCCCAAACGAGATTGGGGAGGGTGTCGGCGCTGGTTGCTTGTGGGCTCGCGGGGCCAATTTCTCCGTTTGTAGCGGTGATCAGGGCGCAATAAGCCGTGCCGCCGGGTGGAATTGTAAAAAGTTGGTGCGAGGGGTGTTCGGATCTAAATGGGGTTGCTGGAGATCTTTGAACATTAAATATAATTGATTTAATTGAGAAGAAATCTTTATGAAATGTTTCGATATTGTTAGTGTTAATTATCGGTATGTAATGATTACTGTTTGATTGAAGCGCCCATCCTTCTAGTTCTTTTCCTGAAGTTTCGATTTCAAAGCTTACGAGAACTCCCGGTAGCCGATAGTTTTCCCATCTATCGGGGGTTCGGTGTCTATCATCGGGCAGGCTTGGTAGTAATGCTCTGAGGAAAGCGCTTTTCCCAGCATTGTTCTGGCCAATGATCAGATTGACGCCATCTGAAAAGGCGATGGTGCCGGAGTCTTTGAACGACTGAAAGCCTTGAACCCGTGCACTGATCAGACGCATCTGTCCCCCTGCTATCTACGACGAGAAGGCGCGCTTATGTCTCGCCGATTTAGCCTCGCATGCTAGGTGCGCTGATAGCTCGGCGCTACAATGTCGTGTATCTTAGGGGGCGGTCTTGGATTGAGTTCGGTGAAGGGTGAGCATGCTCTCTTCTCACCCCTTCCCCCCACGCCCCTCATCCGCTAAACCCCCACCCGCAATGACCCGCCTGCCGCACCATCACGGCTGCCACCACCATCCGACCTCGCCTCGCGGGATCGGCCGGGTCCGCGCGCTCTAAAGCCGAGCGACCCAGCCAGAGCCCCGCCTAGCGGATGGGGCTTGGCATAAGCGCCATCCGTCGAAGCCTTGAAGATCTAAGGACCGACGCCGATGACCGACGACACTTCCAACGACACGACCCAGGACTTCCGCCCCGAGGCGCGCGCCCCGCGCGGCTTCGCCGACAAGCGCGCCCGCGACCTGCGGGCCGAGCGGGCGATCCTGGAGGCGGTGTCGGCGGTCTATGAGCGCTACGGCTTCGAGGCGCTGGACACCGGGGCGTTCGAATATGCCGACGCGCTGGGCAAGTTCCTGCCCGACAGCGACCGGCCCAATGAGGGCGTGTTCGCGCTGCAGGACGATGACGACCAGTGGATGGCGCTGCGCTACGACCTGACCGCGCCGCTGGCCCGGTTCGCGGCGCAGAACTGGGAGACCCTGCCCAAGCCGTTCCGCCGCTACGCCTTCGGGCCGGTGTGGCGCAACGAGAAGCCGGGGCCGGGGCGCTTCCGCCAGTTCATCCAGTGCGACGCCGACACGGTGGGCTCGGCCCGTCCGGAGGCCGACGCCGAGATCATCGCCATGGCGGTCGAGGGGCTGGAGGCGGCCGGCCTGCCGCGCGGCGCAGCGGTGCTGAAGATCAACAATCGCAAGCTGCTGAACGGCCTGCTGACCTCGGCGGGCGCGGAGAGCGCCGGCCAGAAGCTGGCCGTGCTGCGCGCGGTCGACAAGCTGGACCGCCTCGGCGTTGATGGGGTCCGGCTGCTGCTGGGCGAAGGGCGCCTGGACGAGAGCGGCGACTTCACCAAGGGCGCGGGCCTGAAGGGCAAGGCGATCGACTCGGTGCTGGACTTCGTGTCGGCCGGAGCCGGTGGCCGCGCCGCGACGCTGGACAACATCGCCAAGGTGATCGGCGGCTCGGCCGAGGGCGACGAGGGCCTGCTGGAGCTGTCGCGGATCGACGCGGCGCTGACCAGCCTGGGCATCGCCGACGACCAGGCCTTCATCGATCCGTCGATCGTCCGGGGGCTGGAATACTATACCGGCGCGGTGTTCGAGGCCGAGCTGCTGCTGTCGACCACGGACGAGAAAGGGAACAAGGTCTCGTTCGGCTCGATCGGCGGCGGCGGGCGCTATGACGACCTGGTGGCGCGGTTCACCGGCACGGCGACGCCGGCCACCGGCTTCTCGTTCGGCGTCACGCGCCTGGCGGCGGCGCTGCGGGCGGCCGGGCGCGAGCCGGGCGGCGCGGCGCGCGGGCCGGTGGTGGTGATCACCTTCGACCAGGCGCACATGGGCGAGTACTTCTCCGTGGTCGGACAATTGCGCGCGGCGGGCATCCCGGCCGAGGTCTATCTGGGCACGTCGGGCATGAAGCCGCAGATGAAATATGCCGATCGCCGGGGCGCGCCGGCCGTCGTCATGCTGGGCGGGGACGAGATCGCCGCCGGCACGGTGACCATCAAGGACCTCGACGCCGGCCGCATGGCCGCCGAGGGCGTGACCGACAACGCCGCCTGGAAGGCCGAGCGGCCGGGCCAGCAGACCATCCCGCGCGACCAGCTGGTCGCGGCGGTCCAGAAGATCATCGGGGGCTAAGACGTGAGGCTCGAGCGTTCCATTCCGGCGGAGGCGCTCGACGCCATCCGCGCTCCCCTGCTGGCGGCCGATGCGGCCCTGACCGACGCGCCGGTGCTGCAGCCCTTGGGCCTGCTGCTGGACCTGACCGGCGAGGCCATGCGCTCGCGGCTGTTCGTCGTCTCCGGCGACGGCGGCGAGGAGGCCTGCTTGCGGCCCGACTTCACGGTCGCCGTGGCCCGGCAGCACTTCGAGAACGGCGCTCAGCCCGCGCGTCGCCGCTACGAGGGCAAGGCCTTCCGCGTGGCCCCGCGCGGCGCGGACCGGGCCGAGGAGTTCCTGCAGATCGGCGTCGAGGCCTTCGAGGCCGGCGACCCCGTCGCTGCCGACGCCGAGATCGCCGCCCTGGCCTGGGCCTCGGCCGCCGCCGGCGGGCGCTCTGACCTCAGCTTGATCCTCGGCGACGTCTCGCTGTTCGCCGCCTTCGTCGACAGCCTGGAGCTGGCGCCGCCCCTGGCCGCCCGGCTCAAGCGCGCCTTCGCCAAGCCGCGCCAGCTGAAGGCCGAGCTGGACGGTGAGGCCGCCGCGCCCACCGCCGAGCAATCGCGCATCGCGTCGCTGCTGGCCGGCCTGCCCGAAACAGAAGCCGCGCAGGTGCTGCAGGAGCTGTGGTCCCTGGCCGGCATCGAGCCCGTCGGCGGCCGCCGCCCGGCCGAGATCGCCCACCGCCTGGTCGAACGCGCCGAGGCCGCCAAGGCCGGCCGTCTGGACCCGGAACAGGCCGACAAGGTCCGCGCCTTCCTCGCCGTCTCCGATCGTCCGGACGCGGCGCTGGACGCCATCGCCGCCCTCGCGGGTCCGAACGATGCGAGCCTGAAAGCCGCCATCGCCGGCTGGCGTTCGCGCCTCGAAGGCATGGCCGCACGCGGCGTGCCGCTGGAGCGCGCCACCCTCGCCGCCGCCTTCGGCCGGGCCTTCGGCTACTACGACGGCTACCTGTTCGAGGTGCACTCGGCAGCCCTGGGCGCCGAGCGCCCCGTCGCCGCCGGCGGCCGCTACGACGGACTCCCGGCCAAGCTGGGCGTCTCCACCAACACCGGCGCGGTGGGCTGCATGGTCCGTCCGGCGCGCGCCTATGCGGGAGGCGGCGAATGAGCGGCCCCATGATCTTTGCGATCCCTTCCAAGGGCCGCCTGAAGGACCAGGTCGAGGCCTGGCTGGCCGACTGCGGCTTCAAGCTGGAGATGACCGGTGGCGCGCGCGGCTATTCGGCCGAGCTGGCCGGTCTGCCCGGGGTCTCGGTGCGGCTGCTGTCGGCGGGCGACATCGCGGCCGGCCTCGACAGCGGCGACCTGCACCTCGGCGTCACTGGCGAGGACCTGCTGCGCGAGCGCGGCGACGACATGGACAGCCGGGTCATGCTGCTGCGGGCCCTGGGCTTCGGCCGCGCCGACCTGGTGGTGACCGCGCCCAAGAACTGGCTGGACGTGGACACCATGGCCGATGTCGACGAGGTCGGGCACCTGCACCTGGCCAAGACCGGCCGCCGCCTGCGGGTGGCGACCAAGTACGTCACCCAGACCCGCGCCTTCTTCGCCCGCCACGGCGTCGCCGACTACCGGATCGTCGAGAGCAGCGGCGCCACCGAGGGGGCCCCGGCCGCCGGCGCCGCCGAGCTGGTCGTCGACATCACCACCACCGGCGCGACCCTGGCCGCCAACGGCCTGAAGATCCTGTCGGACGGCGTGATCCTGAAGAGCCAGGCGCAACTGACGGCCTCGCTGATCGCGGCCTGGTCGCCGGAGCAACTGGAGAGCCTCAAGCGCCTGCTGGCGGTCGTCGAGGCCAAGGGCCGGGCCGGCAAGCTGGCCACGCTCGTCTGGCCGGCCGAGCAGGACGTCGCCGGGCAGGCGGCCGTCGCCGATTTCGTCGCCAAAGGCGGCTCGCGCCGGGCCAACGGCGCCTTGCTGGCCACCGGTGACCTGTTCGACGCCGCCGCCGCCCTCGCCGCCGCCGGGGTCGAGCCCGTCACCGTGTCGCGTCCGGACTATGTGTTCGAGTCGCGCTCGGCCGTTCTGGACCGCTTCGCTGACGTACTCAAAAGTCAGTTTTGACGTAACTGTCAAATCTGAGCATCGATTCACGAGGTAAAATCGACTTTTCGGTCCAAACAACGTCGGTCGCGTCAAAATTTCGGCCAAACCTTTGCGAAAAAGGGATTTGCCGCGTTGACACCGTCATGAATTTGACGTTTCTAGACGATGCAAGGACGAAACGAGCCCATAGAGAGCTCCCGTTCTTCGGCGTTTCGGGGAGGAAACGCCCGCCTAGATCGAATGATCGAGAAAATAGCCAGCCCGTCGCGATTATCCCCCGCGGCGGGTTTGGTGTATCTGGGCTACAGCTCAGTTTTTTGACGATTGAGTCAAAATAGGTTCCGTGGCTTGAGAGCGCTTCCAATGCTCCGGCGCGCGGCGCCGGCCAAGTGCTCGCCAAACCCATTCATCCGTTCTTTCCGCCCTGACCGACGTGGTCGGGTTGCGAGCGAGACAGGCGCCCGCGGCTAAGACACCCGATCGATCCCGCGAAGCCTTCTGTCGCGCAACGGACAGGCGGGGGATCGACGCTTGCGACCGACCCCTCCGGGTGCGAAGGGTCAGCGCCTTTCGCCCACTGTAGTGTGAGGGAAGATGTACTCGATTTTTGCTGGCGACGTGCTCATTGGCCGTTCGGCGCTCGAGACGGGTGACCCGCCGATGGGCGTGGCCAGCGGAGCGTGCCTGCCCATGTCCGCTTTCTTCGACCTGCGCGCGAAGGGCGTTCCAGCGCTCGACGGCGCGGGCCAACCGATCGCCGACATGCTGATCTGGACGGGATTATCCGCGCGGACTCCGGCCGGCGCGGAACTTGAGTGCCAAGGGGGCGTGTCCATCACGGGCTACTGCCCGGCGTCCTCGCCGTGGGAACTGGAAGTGTCCTGCCTTGGAATTCCCTACCCGCTCTACGAAGAAGCTTTTCCGGAGCACGTGAAGGCCTATCGGAGCGCGTTCTCCTAGATCCGGTGGGATGAGGCCGCGCCAGCCTCAATCACACGCCGCGCAAGCCGCGCCGCTATGCCGGTGACGCCAGTTGGCCAGGTGCGCGCCGGCCAGCAGCAGGCCGCCGACCACCGTCAGCACGCGCTCATAGGCCGGGGCCGGGAAGCCCAGCGCGCCAGCGATCATCAGGCCAAGGCCGACAAGCGCCGCCGCCGTCATCGGCCAGGAGCGCGGCCGCAGCCGGGGCAGGTCGACGAACGACAGCACCGCCACCGGCGCGGCGATCAGCACGAACGCCACGTGCACCCACTCGGCCTGCGCCCAGAACCCCAGCACCGGCAACAGCAGGGCCAGCGCCGGCAAGGCCAGGCAGTGGACCAGGCACAAAGCGGACAGCCCGACGGCGGACGCGTCGAGGGCCTTGGCGAGGGCGGGGGTCATCAAAGCGCTCCTACTGTACGCGTCCGGGGCGCTTGGAGACGCGGCGTCCGAGGGCGCCGATCCCGGTCCTGCCTGATCGGTCCTCTATCTAGTAGTGATATAATATAACACAAGAGGGCGCGGCGACGTGCGTTGCGCTTGGTCGCGGCGGGCGTTTCGACATTATCGATTGACAGAAAGTTTTTTAGGATCGAATTTGCCGCCATGGAGGATGCCATGGCCACGGTTCTGCATCTGAAGCCGCTCTACCGCGCTCCGCCCGCGCCGCCGCCCGAGAGCGTGGCCCAGCGCCGCGTGCGCCTGGGCAGCCGTGCGGCCGTGTGGCTGTTCACCGGCCTCTTCGCCCTGGCGGCGGCCGTGCTCGTGGCGGCGATCGTGACCATGCTGTTCTACAAGGGCGAGCTGGTCCGGATCGGGCCCGACAACTGCTATATCGGCGAAGGCCCGCCCAACTCGGTGGCGTTCGGTTCGCTGCCGCTGGTCCATCGCCTCGTCTATGTCGGCGTGGGCGTCGTGCGGGCCACGCCGATCCTGATGATCTTCTGGAGCCTTCGGGCCCTGTTCGGCGGCTACGCCCGGGGCGAGGTGTTCTCCGGCGAGGCCGCCCGCCGCTTCGGCCGGGTCGGGGCCTGGCTGTGCGCCTACGCCGTCTCGCCATTCCTCTGCCACCTGGCCTTGTCGGCCACCGGCTACGAGATCGACAAGAACTGGGCCCACATGGCCAGCCTGCAGGCCTTCATCCTGGGGCTGCTGGTCTTCGTGGTCGGCCAGGTCATGCAGGTCGGCCGCGAGATCGAACAGGACCGGGAGGCCTTCGTCTGATGCCGATCGTCCTGCGCCTCGACGTGATGCTGGCCAAGCGCAAGGTGCGCTCCAACGTGCTGGCCCGCGCCATCGGCATCACAGACGCCAACCTGTCCCTGCTCAAGTCCGGCAAGGTGAAGGGGGTCAAGCTCGAGACCCTGGAAGCCATCTGCGGTTTCCTCGAGTGCCAGCCGGGCGACATCCTCGAATACCAGCCCGAGCAGCCGCCCGACATCGTGGGCCAGAGCGGCCAACGCGCCGGCTGACGGCGCCCTTTTCACGGAGACACGCCATGAGACTTTCAACGCCCGTCCGGGCGATCGCGGCCGGCTGCCTGCTGTTCTGGGCGGGGTTCGCGCCCAATTCTTCTGGCGCCCAGACCTTCGCCGAGGCCGAGGGCGGCAAGATCGCCTACGAGACCTGCGGATCCGGCGACAAGGCCATCGTGCTGCTGCATGACGGCATCCTCCATTCGGCCGCCTATGACGATGTCTGGCCGCTGCTGTGCCAGCGGTTCAAGGTCGTGCGCTACGATCGGCGCGGCTATGGCGCGACGCCGGCGGCCACGACGCCGTTCGCCTCGGTCGACGACCTGGCGGCGGTGATGAAGGCGGCGGGGATCGCGCACGCCACCCTGGTCGGCTCCTCGGCCGGCGGCGGCATCGCGGTGGACTTCGCTTTGGCCCATCCGGAGGCCGTCGACGGCCTGGTTCTGGCCGGCCCATGGATCAGCGGCTTCAAGCCCTCGGCTGGCTTCATCGCCCGGGGGCTCAAGCTGGCCGTCCTGATCAAGGCCGGCAATATCGAGGGCGCGGTCAAGGACCCCTACATCCTGACCAAGTCCGCCGACGCCGAGCGGGCCAAGGTCGTGGCCCTGCTGAAGGCCAACCCGCAGAACCTGAACAACCCCAGCGGCAAGGTCGAACGCGCCGGACCCGATGCCCGGCCGCATCTTGCCGAGATCCGTGTCCCGACCCTGGTGCTGGTCGGCGAGGTCGACATCAAGGACGTCTTCGACCAGGCCCAGGCGGTGGCCGCCGCCACGCCCGGCGCCAAGCTGGAGACCGTCCCGGCGACCGGACACTTCATGTACCTGGAAAAGCCGCAGGATTTCGCCGAGCGGGTGGAGCGTTTCGTGGAGCAGCAGGGCGCCCGCGATCGGATGGGGCGGGGGTCCGACTAAGGCGGTTGGCGGACCCGCCGTGCGTCCTTCGAGGCCCGCTGCGCGAGCGCCTCAGGATGAGGAATTCAGAGAGTCCCTCATCCTGAGGTGCGCGCCTGAGCGCGCCTCGAAGGACGCAGTGCGCTCACTCCGCCTTCAGCGTCACCAGCAACCCGTCCAGCTGACCGAACTGCTCGGGCATGGCGTCCTCCATGCCGACGAAGGACTCATCGAGGGCTTCCTTGGTCGGGTAGAGCTCGCTCAAGGTCAGCAGGGTCTTGCCGTCGTCCTCGTCCTCGAAGGTGACGGTGGTGACGGCGCCCTGTTCCTCGCCGGCTTCGTCATTGGTCCAGACAAGGCGCTCGCCCGGAACGACCTCCAGGTACTTGCCGAAGAAGCTCATGGTGTTGGCCGCGTCGCGCTGGAACGTGATGCGATAACCGCCGCCGGTGCGGACATCCATCTCGCAGCCGACCATCGGCACGCCGCTGGACTTCGGGGCCCACCACAGCTGGAAAAGCTCGGCCTTGGTCCAGGCGTCGTAGACCAGCCGGACCGGGCCGTCGAAGACCCGGGTCGCCACCAGTTCGCGGTCGGATTTGCGCTCGACCGTCGTGCGGCCGTCGCTCACGCGTTCACCCATCTCTCTGTTCCTTCCGTTTCAAGGCCGCGATGACCTCGTCCAGCGCGTCGAAGCGCGCGCTCCAGATCCTGTGGCGTTCCTCGATCCAGGCGATCTCGTCCTCGAGACCGCGCTGGCCGAGCCGGCAGGTCCGCACGCGGCCGACCTTTTCCGTGGTGACCAGGCCCGCCCGCTCCAGCACGCCGACATGCTTCTTCATGCCCGTCAGGGTCATGTGGAAGGTCTCGGCCAGCTCGGTGATCGAGGCTTCCGACCGGCCAAGCTGCTCCAGCACGCCGCGTCGGGTGGCGTCCGACAGCGCGGCGAAGGAGGCGTCGAGGCGTTTTGTCGAATGCTGAACCATTGGGTTCAGTATTGGCATGCGGATCGACCGCCCGCAAGGGGGCGCCCATTGCTCCCCACCGGCAAACCCGCCACCTTGCGCGCGTCGCTTACAGGAGACCCGCCATGACCATCGAGAACGAGGACCAGCTGGAGAAGCTGCGCACCGTCGGCAACCTGGTGGCGCGGACCCTGGCGGCGATGGGCGAGGCGCTGGAGCCGGGCATGACCACCCGCGAACTGGACAACCTGGGCCGCGCTCTGCTGGAGAAGGAAGGCGCGCGCTCGGCGCCGGAGCTCACCTACAACTTCCCGGGCGCGACCTGCATCTCGGTGGGGCCGGACTGCGCCCACGGCATCCCGAACGACACGGTGGTGAAGGCCGGCGACCTGATCAATATCGACGTCTCGGCCGAGCTGGACGGCTATTACGGCGACACGGGGGCCAGTTTCGCGGTGCCGCCGGTGACCAAGCGCGTGGAGCGCCTGTGCCGCGACGGCCGGCGGGCGATGTGGGCCGGCATCCGCTCGGTCAAGCCGGGCGGGCGGCTGAACGAGGTCGGCCGCTCGATCGAGAGCTTCGCCCAGAAGAACGGCTACAGCCTGGTGCGCAACCTCGCCAGCCACGGGGTCGGGCGCTCGCTGCACGACGACCCGCGCGAGATTCCGACCTGGTACGAGCCGCGCGACCGCCGAACCATCCCCGAGGGCCTGGTCTTCACGATCGAGCCCTTCCTGTCGCTGGGCGCGGACTGGGTCGAGGAGCTGGACGACGGCTGGACCCTGCGCCCGCCGCAGCGCCAGGCCACGGTGCAGTACGAGCACACCCTGGTGGCGACGCGGAACGGGCCGCTGGTCCTGACGCTGGTCTAGGTCAGCCCTCTTCCACCACCGAGGTCAGGGTGCGGCCCTGGCGGGCTTCGAAGCGTTCGTGGGCCAGGTCGATCATCGCCTTCAGGGCGCTGAGGAAATAGGTCTGGTCGTTCATCAGCACGCGGCGTTCCTGCTGCGGGCCGCGCCAGGCGTCGATCAGGCCGGGCTCGTCGATCAGGGCCGTCAGGCGGGCGAAGTAGTCGTCGGCGTCCTTGGCGCGGTGCTCGGGCGGGACCATCGAGGCCACGTCGCCGTCGTGGGTGGTCAGCACCACGGCGTTGGCCGTCAGGGCGAACATGGCGCTGTTGCCGCCGCCCTGGCGGAACGGGTTGGCGAACACGTCGACCGTGGTCATCAGCCGGGCCAGCTCCATGTCGTGGACCAGGTAGCGGAACTGGTCGCCGAGGATCGCCCGGCAGGCGTCGAGCAGATGGTCGGGCAGGCCGCCGACCACCAGCCAGATGGCCTTGGGGTGGTTGCGCAGGACCAGCTCCATGCCGGTGACGAAGGCCTCGTCCAGATCGACGGTCAGGCGGTTGCCGACCGTGGTGATGACGAAGGCGTCTTGCGGCAGATGGACCTCGGCGCGGGTGCGCGGGGCGGGCGGACCCTGGTCGTTGAACGGCCCCGACAGGCTCTGGACGTAGTTGCGGGTGTAGGTGGGCGGCGCGCCGCGGCGCTTCCAGATCGGCGCGATATACTCGGGCTCGTGGAAGTACCAGAAGACGTCGGCGTACTGGGGCGGGGGTTCGTCGCCGCAGGTGAACATCACCGTCGGGCCCAGGCGGCTGGCGATGGTGATGTGCGGGGCCATGATCGGCTCGCACCAGAAGTGATAGGTGCACGGGCCCTTGCGGATGGCGTCGACCAGATAGTCGGGGGTCTTGACCGTCGAGATCAGCCGGACGCCCCGCTCGGCCGGGAGGTCGCCCAGACGCTCGTCGATATAGGCCTGCATCGTGTCGGAGAGCGGCGCCTCGTTGCCGTAGTGCACGTCGATGCGCTCGATCGTCGGGTCCATGGCCAGGGTGGCGACATAGTCGATCGCGCCGCGCGAGGGCGAGTGGAAGGGCCCCATCAGGTCGCCGGCGAAGATGACATGGGCCCGCTGGGCGGCGCTCAAGGGCACGTCGCGCGGCGGGAGGGTCAGGGAGTCGGCGCCGTGCAGGTGCAGGCGGCGGGCCAGGGCCGCGACGCGTCCGGCGTCGACGTCGCCGATGTGCGGGCCGCGCCACCACGAGATCGAGCCGAGATCCGAGATCACCTGCACGACGAAGTCGCCGGGGTATTTCCCGCTTTCCAGCAGGGTCAGCACCCGGTCGACGAAGGTGTAGTCATTGACGCCGTCCAGGGCGTCCTCGCCCAGTATGACGTCCCAGCGTCCGGCGATGATGACGAGCGACGAGACGTACCGTTCCTGGGCGCCTTCGAGCAGGAAATCGACGAGGGCCATCAGGGCAGGTCCTTGTTCTGGGCCATCGCGGTGAGGACGGCGTGCAGGCGTGCGACACGGTCTTCCGTCGGGGAGAAGACGCGGTCGGGGGAGGTCAGGTCGTAGAAGGGGCTGACGCGGGCGCAGATCGCGTGATCCTCGTCGAAGATCTGGCGATTGACCCGGGCGCTGGAGTCGAGGAACGCCTCGACGGCGGCCTCGTAGCCGGGCTTCACCCGGCCGGCCAATTGGCGGCTGCAGAAGTGGGCGCGGTTCGGCGTCGCCGACGGCAGGAAGGTCTGCAGCGAATAGGAATAGCCGAAGGTCGAGGAGACCATGGCGAACGGGAAGACGTAGATCGTCCAGTAGCCCGGATAGGCCCCGTCGACCTCGAAGAACCGGCTCATCGTCTTCAGGCCGCGCAGGGTGCGGCTGTCGGTGATGTGGGCGGTGTAGGTGGTGTTGGCGCCGTCGAAGACGGTGGCGTCATCCTGCAGGCCCAGCGGCGCCAGGGTCTGCGGATGGATCGGATTGACGTGGTCGCTCTCCAGGGCGTTCTCGACGGCGACCCGCCAGTCGGACTGGAACTCGAAGGCGTTGAAGTCCCGGCGGCCGGCGATCCGGGCCGAGGCCTGCGCCAGCGGCGCGAAGGCGCCGGCCAGCTGGGCCTCCAGGCTCTGGGCCGGCGCGATCCCGACGAAGAGAAAGTCGCCGCACCAGGCGGTCTGGAAGCGGCGCAGGCCGACCTTGTCCAGGGCGCCGGGCGGCCAGGTCTTGGCCAGCGGCACGCGCACCTGGCCGCCACGATAGCTCCAGCCGTGATAGGGGCAGATGGCGCGGCGGGCGCCGTGGTCCTCGACGAACAGGCGCGCGCCGCGATGCGGGCAGACATTGTCGAAGGCGATGACCTCGCCCTCGTCATTGTGCAGCACGAGGTCGCCCAGGGCCCAGTCCAGGCGCAGGAAGGCGCCCGGCTCGGCCAGCTCGCTACGATGGGCGACGAGGTGCCAGAAGGTGGTCAGCAGGGTGGGGCTCAAAGCCGCCTCGCCGGCGCCGCGTAGAGGGTCACCCCGTCCCCGGCGCCGCGCACCACGACCGCGCCGGCCCCGACCATGCAGTCCGAACCGATCTTGAGGCGCGGCAGGACCCGCGAGCCCGAGCCGAAGAAGCTGCGGTCGCCGACGGTGACGCCGCCGGTCAGATCGACATAGCCGCTGAGGGTGACGAAATTGCCGACGGCGACATCGTGGCCCAGGCTGGAATAGGCGTTGAGGGTCAAGAGGTCGCCGGCCTTGCTGTCGGCCGAGACGTCCGTGAACGGACCGACCACGGCGCCGTGGCCCAGCCTGGCCGAGGCCGAGACCCAGGCGCGGGGGTGGATCAGCGTGGCGAAGGCCTCGGGACCGCCCAGCCGTCCGGCCAGGGCGACCTTGCCCTTCGGATCGCCGACGGCCATCACCAGCTTCTGGTTGGGCGCGAGCGCATAGGCGTTGGTGTCGCCCAGCTGGGGCAGATCACGGCCAAACGGGGCCATCGGCTGGTCGCCGTCGTCCAGATAGCCGACGAAGCGGTCGCCGCCCGTCAGACCCGGCGCGAACCAGTCATGGATCTCGCGGGCGAAGGCCCCGCCGCCGACCAGCACATAGTCCGTCATGACCCGTTCCCTCAGCTGGCCAGATAGCCGCCGTCGACGGCCCACACCGCGCCGGTCACCCAGCGGGCGCCGGGCGACAGCAGGAACACGGCCGCCTGGGCGACGTCGTCGGGTTGGCCAAAGCCCAGCGGGTGCTGGGCCTGGTAGGCGTCCATGCCGGCGTCGGAGAGGCCCCTCGCCAGGCGCGCGTGCATCTCGGTCTCGACCCCGCCGGCGGCGATGGCGTTGACGCGGATTTCCTTGGGGGCCAGCTCGCAGGCCAGCGAGCGGGTCAGGCCCTCGATCGCGGCCTTGGCGGCGGAATAGGCCATCATGCCGGCGCGACCGCGCTGGGCCGAGGCCGAGGACATCAGCACGATCGACGCGCCGGGCTTCATCACATTGGCCTTGCCGGCCGCGCGGCCCAGGCCCAGCGCGCCATGCACCGCCGCGCCGAACACGCCGTCGATCTGCTTGGACTTGGTCAGGCGGGCCGGCAGGATCAGCTCGCTGCCCGCCGAGTGGAAGGCGCCGTCCAGGCCGCCAGCTTCCGTGGCGACGGCGCTGATGCGGTCGGCTACGGCGTCGGCCTCATTGAGCTCGGCGGCGAAGGCGGTGTGGCCCTCGCCCTCCAGGCTCTCGATGGTGGCGGCCAGGCGCGCCTCGTCGCGGCCGGTGGCGATCACCCGGCCGCCGCATCGGGCGATCAGGGTGGCGGCAGCGCGGCCCAGGCCCGAGGAGGCGCCGGTGACCAGGATCGTCCGGCCTTCGAGAGCGGTCGGCGAGAAGGTCATGCGCGGATCACTTCGGCGCAGGCCAGGGGCCCGAGTTCGGCCAGCACCGCGCCCCAGGAGAGGCCGACGCCGAAGCCGACCAGCATCAGCTTTTGCGAGCCCGTGGTCAGGCGCTGGGCCATGTCGTCGGCCAGCAGCAGCGGGATGGTCGCCGAGCTGGTGTTGCCATAGCGCTCGATATTGATCGGCAGACGCTCGGTGTCGGTGGCCCCGATCTTCTTGCCGATGTGGCGCAGCATGAAGCGGTTGGCCTGGTGCAGCAGATAGGCGTCGACCGTGTCGCCGGCCACGCCCGCATCGGCCAGGGTGTCGGCCACCAGCTTGGGCACTTCGCGCAGGGTGAAGGTGAAGACCTCGCCGCCGTCCATGTGCAGGCGGGTCGGATCCAGGGTGAAGGCGCGGTCGGGATCGATGGGACGGAAGCCGCCCTGCGGCACCATCAGCGCGCCGGCGCCGGCCCCGTCGGTGCCCATGCGGAAGCGCATGGTCGGGGCGGAGGGGTCATGCTCGATCGCCGAGGCCGAGCCGGCGTCGCCGAACAGCACGGCCGTGCCGCGATCGGTGGGATCGACCAAGCGACTGCTGGTCTCGCCGGCCAGCAGCAGCACGCGCTTGCAGCCCGACTGGATCAGGCTGCCCGCCAGCCACATCCCGTAGACATAGCCCGAGCAGCCCAGATTGACGTCGAAGGCCTGGCAGTCGGTGGCCAGCTTCAGCCGGCCGTGCAGCAGGCAGGCGCTGGCCGGCAGCGGATGGTCGGGGGTCTGGGTGACGAAGATCAGGGCGTCGACGCTGTCGGGCTCCCACCCCAGCGTCTCCAGCAGCCGCTCGGCGGCCGCGGCGCAGAGGTCGGCGCTGGTCTGGTCGGGCGCGGCCCAGTGGCGGGTCTCGACCCCGACCATCTTGACGACGTCGGCGACGGCTTGGTCGCCCAGGGTCTCGGCTATGACCGCGTTGGGCACGGGTTCGCCGGGCACGGCGCAGACCACGCCGCGCAGGGCGACGCCGGACAGGGCGTAGCCGCCCCGACGGCGGCCTTCAACGGGCGCGGCTTGTGCCGTGGACGTCATGATCAGGCCGCCTTGGCCTGCGGGATCAGGGCGGCGATGTCGCTGACCGTCACGCAGTTGGCCAGGGCCGCGCCGTCCAGCAGCTCGCCGCAGATCTCGTCGACCAGGGCGATGGTCGAGACGATGGCCAGCGAGTCCCAGTTGTGGTTGGCCAGGACGGTGTCGGCGTTCACTTCGGCGGTGTCGATCTCGAAGATCTCGGCCAGGCCGGCGTACAGGTTCTGCATCACGATACTCCTAGAGAAGGGCCTGGGCGGCGGCCCAGGAATAGCCGACGCCGAAGCCGACCAGCAGGACGCGGCGCGGACGCCCGTCCCTGACCAGCGGCTCCAGCGCCATGGGAATGGTGGAGGAAACGGTGTTGCCCCAGTCGCGCAGGGCTACCACGAACTTGTCCTCGGGCACGGCCAGCTTGCGGCGCAGGCGGTCGAGGATGAAGGCGCTGGCCTGGTGCAGGACCACGGCGTCGTAGTCGTCCAGCTTGGCGCCGGCGCGGGTCAGCAGCTGCTCGATCGCCGCCGGGACCGCGCCCAGGGTGAAGGTCATGATCGCCGCGCCGTTCATGAACAGATGATCGGCCGAGCGCAGGTTGCCCGAGGCGTCCTCGGTGACGACGGCGGTCTCTTCGGAGCGCGGTTGGCGGAAGCCGCCGGCCGGGACGATCAGGTTCTCGGCCCCCGCGCCGTCCGTGCCGAACACGAACGGGCCGAGCGCCGGGGCGTCGGTCTCGACGGCCTCGATCAGAGTGGCGGCCGCGCCGTCGCCGAACAGGCTGCGCACGCCGCGGTCCATCGGGTGGATCAGCTTGGAATAGGTGTCGGCCGTCAGCAGCAGCACGCGCCGCGCCTGGCCGCTGGCGATCAGGGCCTGGGCCATGGAGAGGCCATAGACGAAGCCCGAGCAGCCGAGGTTGAAATCCAGCGCGCCGATGTCGGTGCGCAGGCCCAGGCGTTGTTGGAGAATGCAGGCCGAGGTCGGCAGGATGTGGTCGGGCGCCTGGGTGCAGAACAGCAGGTAGTCGATGTCGGCCGGCGCCACGCGGCCTTGCGCGAACAGCGCCTTGGCGGCCGCTTCGGCGAGATCGACGGCGGTCTCGCCCGGCGCGGCGATGCGGCGGGTCTGGATCCCGGTCTTGTCCAGGATCTTGTCGGCCGGCCAGCTGGGATAGATTGCGGCGAGGTCGTCGTTGCTCAGCACCTGCTCGGGCAGGTGGCTCGCGATCGCGACGATTTTACCGCTCGTGCCCACGGGACGCAGACGCTCCTCAACCGACGGCTGAAGCGTAGGGTTTGAAGTTCTAAAGTCCGGTTAACCATAAGGCCGGGCCGATGCGGCGCGGCGTCGCAGTGGATGTCAGGCCAGAGCTTCGGCCAGCGCCAGGGCGACGCGGTTGACCTGGTCCAGGTCCATGTCGGCGAAATAGGGCAGGCCCAGGGTCGAGGCGGCGAAGCGTTCGGTCGCCGGCAGGGCGTCGGCCGGGCAATGGGCGAAGGCCGGGGCGCGGTGGCAGCCGTTGCCCCACCAGCGGCGGCTGTCGACGCCTTGGGCCTTCAGGGCCGTTTCGACGGCGGCGGTCGCGCCCTCGGGCAGCTCGACCACGCAGGTGCTGGACACCCAGTCCAGGCCCCAGCCGGGTTGGAAGACGACCGACGGCGTGTGCAGCAGGGCCACCCGCAGGCGCTGGGCGGTGGCGGCGTAGAGCGTGCGGGTCGAGGTCCACTGGTCCAGGGCGGCCAGGCCGACCGCGCAGGTATATTCGCTGAGCTTGGCGTTGTTGGCCGCGAAGCGCGCCTCGCGGTCGCCCATGAAGCCGAAGCTGGTCAGGGCGCGGAAGCGGTCGATGAAGGCCTGGTCTTCGGAAGCGATGAAGCCGCCTTCGCCGACGCCCAGCGACTTGGTGGCGTGCAGGCTGACCATGGTCGGGACCGGGGCGGCGCCGACGCTGTCGAACGAGGCGGCCGCGTCGATGACCACCGGCAGGCCGGTGTCTTCGTGAAGCTTGGCCCAGGGCGCGGGATCCAGCGGCTTGCCGAAGGCGGCCACGGGGATCACCGCCGAGACCGGGCCGGGCGCATGGGCCAGGCGCTCGCGGACATGGTCGGCGTCCAGCACGCCGGTCACCGGATCGACGTCGACGAACCAGGGAACCAGGCCCGCCTGGATCGCGGCGTGGGCGGTGGCGACGAAGGTCCAGGACGGCATGACGCACAGGCCGCCCGGCTTGGCGTCCAGCGCCATCAGGGCCAGGGTCAGGGCCTGGGTGCCGTTGGCGGCGGTGCAGGTCAGGGTCGGGCGGGCGAACCGTGCGGCGAGGCGAGCCTCGAGCTCGACCAGCAGCGGGCCGAAATTGGAGTACCAGCGCTTGGCGTCAATCCGCTCCAGATAGGGCAGGATCGTCTCGGCCGCCGGCATGAACGGCCGGGCCACCGGGACCGGAGAGTCCGAGGGCTGCGGGACGGGCGCCGAGAGGAGAGCGGACGAGTGCACGAAAGCGGATCGCTCGAGGTTGCCGGAAAGTCCGAGTAAGCGCCACGATGGTTAATCGAGGGTTGCGCGAGGTGGTTCGCGGGTGCGGCGGACTGACGCTGCGGGGTCTCGGACGCCCTTAGCGCCCCCTCCGTCACGTCGCCTATCGGCGCCGCGCCACCTCCCCCGCAAGCGGGGCAGGAAGGAATGTCTTCTCCTCCCCTGCGAAGCGGGGGAGGTGGATCGCTGCGGATACGCAGCGAGACGGAGGGGGCGCTCCTACAGCGCGAACACTTCCGTCGTGTCCATGCGCACGCAGCGCAGGGCGCGGGTGGTCTCGTCGGTGGCGCGGTCGGTTTCCGGGCGGAAGCTCAGCAGCAGGGCCCTACGCCGCGCGCCGACGTGGTTGAGGGTGGCGCCGTGCAGCAGGTCGGCGTCGAACACCAGGATGTCGCCCGCCTCGCCCGTGATCGTCAGGGCCAGGGTCTCGTCCGGCTGACCGGGGTCGAGATGGCGCGGGATCACCCGGGTGGCGCCGTTGTCGGGGCCGTAGGGGTCGAGGAAGATCAGGGCGGCGACGCAGTTCGCGCCCAGGCCGTCGCGGTGCAGCGGCTGATGGCCGGCGCCGGGCCGGGGCTCGCGGCCCTCGACCTGGCTGAAGAAGAAGGGCTGGCCGATCAGCCGGCCGGCGGCCGCCAGCAGTTCCGGGACGTGGCAGGCCCGCTGCACGGTCGGATCCAGATCGACCAGGGCGTGGAGCCAGCCCGCTCCCCGGGGCGCGGGCCACTGGACGTTCGTCCCGACGTCGAAGGCGACCCGCAGGGCCTCGCGCCAGGCCTCGGGCACGGCCCCGCGCAGCAGCAGGTAACCGTCGCGGTCGAGGGCGGCGGCCTGCTCGGCGTTCAGCGGTTCGACCTGGGTGAGGGTGTCGGTCATCGGCGCGGACTGTGCCGCTCGCGGCGACGACGCGCAACGTCGCTAAAATCCTCACTGACGAGTGAGTAAATATATGATCCAGTCCGCTCCAACGATAAAACGAGGGAGGAGCGCATGCTCGAGAACATCAGCCGTCGCGCCGTGATCGCGGCCGCAGCCATGGCCGCGCCGACGGTCAGTCTGGCGGCGACGCCGAAGCCCAAACCGCTGCCCAAGGGCTTCCTGTGGGGCACGGCGATCTCGGGCCACCAGAGCGAGGGCAACAACGTCAACGCCGATACTTGGCTGCTCGAGAACCTGACCCCCACCGTCTACAAGGACCGCTCCGGCGACGCCTGCGACAGCTATCACCGCTACGCCGAGGACATCGCCCTGAACGCGGCCCTGGGCTTCAACACCTATCGCTTCGGCATCGAGTGGAGCCGGATCGAGCCCAGCGAGGGCCAGTTCTCCAACGCCGAGCTGGACCACTATGTCCGGGTGCTGGAGGCTTGCCACGCCAAGGGTCAGACGCCGATCGTCACCTTCAACCACTTCTCGGCCCCGCTGTGGTTCTCGATGCGCGGCGGCTGGGAGCGGCCGGACGCCGCCGACCTGTTCGCCCGCTACTGCCAGGTGGTGACCAAGCGCTTCGGCGATCTGATGGGCCGCTGCACCACCTTCAACGAGGCCAATGTCCAGCTGCTGGTCCAGGTGATGGGCGCGATGGCCCCGCCCAATCCGACCCGCGCCAAGATGCTGGACGCCGCGCGCAAGGCGACGGGTTCGGAGCGGTTCATGGCCATGGCCTATTCCAACCCCGAGATCAGCCAGCCGATCATGCTGGAGGCCCACCGCAAGGGCTATCAGGCGATCAAGGCCGAGCGCGGCGCCATCCAGGTCGGGGTCAGCCTGACGACCCAGGAGGTGGCGGCCGTCGGCGAGAACTCGATCGCGCCCCGGATGGAGAAGGCCCTCTACGGCGGCTGGGCCGACGTGGCCCGCACCCACAGCGACTTCACGGGCGTGCAGACCTACACGCGGCTGCTCTATGACGACAAAGGCCTCGTCCCTTGGCCCAAGGGCACGGAGATGACCGCCGCCGGCTACGAGTTCCGGCCCGAGGCGCTGGCGGCGACCATCCGCTGGGCGCACCGAACGATCGGCAAGCCGATCTATGTCACCGAGAGCGGCATCGGCACCGACGACGACGCGCGCCGGATCGTCTTCATCGACCGGGCTCTCGCCGGCGTGCGCCAGTGCCTGGACGAGGGCATCGCGGTGCACGGCTATCTCTACTGGTCGCTGCTGGACAATTTCGAGTGGACGTCCGGCTTCGACAAGCATTTCGGCCTGGTGGCCGTGGACCTGAAGACCTTCAAGCGCACGCCCAAGCCCAGTGCTTACCACCTGGGCCGCATCGCCAAGGGGAACCGGATCTAGCCGCTACAGCCCGCGCAGCCAGGTCAGCAGCTTGCCGGCGTCGGCCGGGTTGCTGTCGGACGATACGGCCTCGACCGGCCGGCGACCCTCCTGGCCGAAGCTGCGCGCCTCGCCGGGCCGCAGGTCGAAGCGGGCGCGGAAGGCGCGGCTGAAATGGGCCTCGGACTGGAAGCCGTGGGCGTAGGCGATCTCGGCCAGCGAGGCCTGCGGCCCGGCGTGCTGGGCGATGACGTTGAAGGCGCGGTCCAGCCGGCGCTGCTGGATGTAGCCCGCCACCCCGTGCTTGCCGTCGAACAGGCGGTAGAGCGTCCGGCGCGAGACGCCCAGATGCGCGCCGACCGAGGCCGGGGTCAGCTCGCGGCTGTCCAGCTGGGAGTCGATATAGCGCCGGGCGATGGCGAACAGCCGGCCTTCGACGGCGCTGGCGTGGGGGGCGTCGGCGTCCGTCCGGCTGCTGATCAGGCCCGCGACCAGGGCGCAAGCGGCCTCGGCGCTGGCCGCGGCCTCGGCCGGGGCCAGGTCGGGCGCGGCCTGGGCCAGACCCTCCAGGTGGGCGACCAGCAGGCGCAGCATGGCGCCGGGCTCGGAGAACACCAGGCCGTGGGCGTCACGGTTGGCGGTCGCGGCCTCCAGCCGCTCGCGCGGCAGGCTGAGCGTGATGGTCTCGAAGTCGCTTTCGCTGACCGTGAACGGCCGGGCCATGTCCAGCACCCGGATCGATCCGGGGCCGCCGCGCGCCTCGCGCCCGTCATAGTCGCCCTGGAAGGTCCCGGAGACCTGCAGGATCACGTGCAGGGCGTCGACGCCGTCCAGCCGGGCCAGGGCGCGCGAGCGCACCAGGGTCCGCGCCGACGACCGGACGCGGGTGATCATGGCCGAGCCCAGATGATAGCCCCGCAGGTCGTCGCGGAATTGCGCCGTGTCCGGAAGAACCACGTCGAACAGCGAGGAGACGCTGGTTCGATAGTGTTCCGCGGCCTCGGCGCCGGCCAGGGTCCAGACGATGCGCTGCACGTAGCTCTCGGAAAGCGTCGCCGTTTTGGGGCGCGCGGTGGGCTTTGAAGGCCCCTGTATAGCGTTACCCGCCATAGTTGTCATCTTTGCGTCGTCCAACCGACAGTTTGGCACGCTGGTGCAAGATTCGTGGCACGTTCAGTCAAAGACGTCGATGTGTTTTACCGGCCAAAATGACGATGGCTGGGCTAAAGTCTCAGACGTGCTTTGACTCCGGTAAGAACATACCGCGCGCAACGACGAGAAATCGAGCGCTTGGCTGTATCGCCGGATGTCGAGGGTGCGACACATGGGTGGGAAGAGCTAGGAAGCTGCGAGACGTCGAATAACAAATACGTGGTCTAGATGATCTCAGCGCTGAATATTCGCCGATTAAGTGTGGTGAATGTCTTGCGTTACGAAGGTTGCGAGTAGCAGTAACCCAAGGTTGAGTAGTTGATTTCCGCGTATATTCGACGCATCGAGCGAACATTGTTCTGTGGGTGAGCGCGTCTAGTCAGCCCCCGCGGAATCTTCGCCATTCAGGACAGCCCGATAGTTTTCAAGGCGCGGAGACTCGCGCCTATTCAAATACTTGGGGTTGATCCATGGCGCTGCTCTATACCAATGGCGACAATGAAACCGATGGTGGCTCGCTGGAGCTGGACGGCGCGTCCGTCATCACCTCGGCGGATGTTGGCGGGACAACCTACGTGTTCGTCGGCGGGGCCGTGGACAACGGCGTCAGCGTCTTCTCGCTCAGCCGGGCCGGCGTTCTGACGAACGTCTACAACGTCACCGACAGCGGTTCGCTGAACCTGGTGGGCGTGACCGGCCTCACCACCGTGATGTCCGGCGGGGCCACCTACCTGGTCGCCGCGGGGACCGGCGACAACGGCCTCAGCGTCTTCCGGGTGGGAACGAACGGCGCCCTGACCAGCGTCTACGACCTGGCGGACAACGGCTCGACCTATCTGAACGGCGTGGCGCGGATGGCCTCGGCCACCGTCGGCGGCTTTGCCTATGTGTTCGCCGCCGGGACGAACGAGGATGGCATCAGCGCGTTCCGCGTCGAGGCCAACGGCGTCCTGACCTCGGTCTCCAACACCCTCGACGGCGGCACGCTGGAGCTGGATGGCGTCCGGGGCCTGACGACGGCGACGATCGGCGCCAACACCTTCCTGTTCGCGGCCGGCAGCGTCGACGACGGCGTCAGCGTCCTGCAGATCAACGCCAACGGCACGCTGACCGAGACGAACTCGGTCACCGACAACGGCACGTTCCGGCTGGACGGCGCCAGCGACGTGGCCACCGCGGTGGTCGGCGGCACGACCTATCTGTTCGTCACCGGTTCGGTCGATGGCGGCGTCAGCGTCTTCTCGGTCAACAGCAGCGGCGTGCTGACCAATGTCGACAATGTCGGCGACACGGCCGGTCTGCGCCTGGCCGGCGCGAACAGCGTGACCGCCACGGCCTTCGGCGGGTCCACCTATCTGACGGTGGGTGGCACCGAGAGCGGCGTCTCGCTGTTCAAGGTCAATAGCGGCGGCACGCTGACCTTCGTGCAGAACGTCGACGACGGCGGCTCGCTGGAGCTGTCCGGCACGACCGCCGTGCACACCGCCTCGGTGGGCGGCGTGAACTACCTGCTGGCCGCCGGCGGCACGGACGACGGCGTCTCGGTGCTGGGCCTGAAGCACAGCGGCCAGCTGTGGGCCCTGACCGACGGCGCGGGATCGCCCGGCGCCGGCGTCGACACCCGCGTGTTCACGATCAACGGCGACGGCTCGAACCAGACGACCGTGGTCGACAACAGCAGCGGGACCAAGTTCGCGCGCGACTATGTGACCGACCTGGGCGTCGACACGGCGGCGGGCTTCTACTTCGCCATCGTCAACAGCGACGACAACGACACCGCTCAACTGGTGCGCGGCCAGATCGGCAGCTCGGCGGCCCCGACGGTCCTGACCAGCTGGGATCCCAAGTTCATCGTCAACTCGCTGCAGGTCGACGCGATCAACCACAAGATCTACGTCGCCTATTTCGACGGCCAGGACGCCAACGGCGCCATCAGCGGCATCAAGGTGTTCACCTACACCTCGGCCGGCGCGGTCACCGACACGGGCTTCCTGACGACCGGCACCACCGACGACCGGCCGCAGCTGGGCGGCTTCGACGTGCTGGATCCGCTGGATTTCGCGCTCGACACCACCAACAACCGGTTGTTCTACAGCGAGCGCGTGGACTGGCTGACGACGGGCCTCTACCGGATCGACCTAGCCAGCCCCAATAGCGCCACGCGCTTGGTCGCCGGCCAGTTCGGCGAGCCTGACGGCAGCGGCAATCCGCCCAACGGCTTCATCGGCGACGTCGAGGTCGATACGGCCAATGGCCGGCTCTATTTCACGACCTCCTCGCAGAATCCGTCCGGCACCGGCAACTATGTCGCCGGTCAGAACGCGCTGTGGATGATCAGCGAGACCGCCAACTCCGCCGCCAGCGCCACCCAGGTGACGCTGTCGGGCCTGCCGGGCGGCAACAAGTTCTATCCGGGCGACATGACGTTCGATCCGGTCACCCGCCAGCTCTATATCGAGAGCGAGGAGACCGACGCCACCGAAGCCGATGACGTCATCTACGTCTTCCAGCTGGACGGGGCCGGCACGACCGCCACCCTGATCAACACCATCGCGCCGAACCCGGCGCTCAGCCACGCCGGCGGCAATATCGAGGGCCTGGCCTTCGCCTCGTTGCCGGTGCTGAGCGTCAGCGGCACGTCCACGGCGGCGGTGGAGCAAGGCAGCGCGGTCACCCTGCTGACCGGCGCCCCGACCATCACCGACAGCGACGGCGGCTATCTGACCGGCGCCACGGTGGCGATCACCGGCGGCAAGTTCACGTCCAACGAAGCCAGCACGGCGGACGACCATCTGGGCATCAGCGGAAACGCCTCGGGCACGATCGGCGCCATCAGCTACAGCTGGAACGCCGCGACCGAGACCCTGACCCTGACCGGCTACGACACCATCGCCAACTACAAGGCGGTGCTGGCCCAGATCAGCTACTGGACCACGGGCGACAACCCGACCAACTACGGCCTCAACACCAACCGGACCATCACCTGGACGGTCAATGACGGCACCGACGCGCCCGGCGGGTCGGTCAACAGCGCCACGACGACCCTGACCATCACCGGCGGCAACGACGCGCCGGTCAACACCGCGCCCGCCGCCATCTCGGCCGCCGAGAACGGCAGCATCGCCGTCACCGGCCTGCAGGTCGCCGACGTCGACACCGCGCCGGGGTCGCAGAACGTGACGGTCACCGTCTCGGCGGGCCACGGCACGGTCACGCTGCTGACCAATGTCGCCAATGGCCTGACCTCGGGCGAGATTTCGGGCAACGGCACGGGCACGGTCACGATCACCGGCACGCTGAACGAGATCAACGCCACCCTGGCGGCGACCAATGGCCTGACCTACACCAACACCGCCTACAACGGCGGTACGGACACCCTGACGGTCGTGACCAACGACGGCGGGGCCAGCGACACCGACAACTACGGCATCACCGTCACCGCCTCGAACGACGCGCCGATCGTGCCGCCCACGGCCACCACGGTGGGCACCACCGAACAGACCCCGGCGATCCTGCTGGGCTCGGTGACGGTCAGCGACGCCGACCTCGACGCCCGCAACGGCAATGCCGGCGACTATGCCGGCGCCAGCTTCACGGTGCAGCGCGCCTCGCCCAACGCGGCCGACACCTTCAGCTTCAACACCAGCGGCGCCCTGTTCACCGTCAGCGGCGGGAACCTGCAGGTCGGCGGCCTGACCGTCGCGACGTTCACCAGCAGCGGCGGCGTCCTGACGATCAACTTCACCAGCTCGGGGACCGCGGCGACCACGGCCCTGGTCAACGACATCATCGACCACATCACCTACACCAACACCAGCGACGCCCCGCCCGCGTCGGTGTCGCTGAACTATGTGCTGAACGACGGCGGCGGCCAGGGGGCCGGCGGCATCCTCACCGACAGCGGCTCGGTGACGGTCAACATCACCGCCACGAACGACAACCATACCGGCGGCGCGTCGATCACCGGCGCGGCGGCGGAGGACCAGGTCCTGACGGCGGTCTCGACCATCGCCGACGTCGATGGCCTGGGTACGCTGCACTACCAGTGGCAGCACGACGTGGGCGGCGGCTACGTCAATGTCGGCGCCGATCAGGCGACCTACACCCTGGGCGACGGCGACATCGGCGGCGTGGTCCGCGTGGTGATCTACTACACCGACGCCGGCGGTACGGTCGAAAGCGCCACCAGCGCGGCCACCGCGGCGGTTTCGGCCACCAACGACGCCCCGACGGGCGGCGTGTCGATCACCGGCACGACCAGCGAGGACCAGGTCGTGACGGCCGACACCTCGACCCTGGCCGATTCCGACGGCCTGGGCACGCTGCACTACGACTGGCAGCGCAATACAGGCTCGGGCTACGTCACCATCGGTGCGGCCGACCAGGCGACCTACACCCTGGGCGACGCCGATGTGGGCGCTCTGATCCGCGTGGTGGTCAGCTACACCGACGGCCAAGGCTTCGCCAACAATGTGACCAGCGCGGGCACCGCGGCTATCGGCGGGGTAAACGACCCGCACACGGGCGGCGCGTCGATCACCGGCACGGCGACCGAGAACCAGGTGCTGACGGCGGTCTCGACCCTGGCCGACGTCGATGGCATCGGGACGCTGCACTACGACTGGCAGCGCGACACCGGGTCTGGCTATGTCAGCACCGGCGCGGCCGACCAGGCGACCTACACCCTGGGTGACGCCGACGTGGGCGGCACGGTCCGGGTGATCATCAGCTACACCGACGCCCAGGGCTTCTCGGAGTCGGCCACGGCGGCCGCGACCGCGGCGGTCGCCGGCGTCGACGACGCCCCGACGGGCGGCGTGTCGCTGACCGGCACGGCGACCGAGAACCAGGTCCTGACGGCCAACACCGCGACCCTGGCCGACGCCGATGGCCTGGGCACGCTGCACTACGACTGGCAGCGCGACTCCGGTTCGGGCTTCGTCACCATCGGCGCGGCCGATCAGGCGACCTACACCCTGGGCGACGCCGACGTCGGCAAGGCCCTGCGCGTGGTGGTCAGCTACACCGACGGCCAGGGCTTCTCCAACAGCGTCAACAGCGCGGGCACGGCGGCGGTCGCCGCGGTCAACGACCCGCACACCGGCGGTTCGTCGATCACCGGCACGGCGACCGAGGACCAGGTGCTGACGGCGGTCTCGACCCTGGCCGACGTCGATGGCCTGGGCACGCTGCACTACCAGTGGCAGCACGATGTCGGCGGCGGCTACGTCAATGTCGGGACCGACTCGGCGAACTACACCCTGGGCGACGCTGACGTGGGCGGCCTGGTCCGCGTCGTGATCAGCTACACCGACGGCCAAGGCTTCTCGGAATCCGCCACCAGCGCCAGCACCGCGGCGATCGCCGGCGTCAACGACGCCCCGACCGGCGGCGCGTCGATCACCGGCACGGTGAGCGAGACCTCGGTGCTGACAGCCGACACCTCGACCCTGGCCGACGCCGATGGCCTGGGCACGCTGCACTACGACTGGCAGCGCGACTCCGGTTCGGGCTTCGTCAGCATCGGCGCGGCCGATCAGGCGACCTACACCCTGGGCAACACCGACGTCGGCAAGACGGTGCGCGTGGTGGTCAGCTATACCGACGCCCAGGGCTTCGCCGACAGCGTCACCAGCGCGGTCACCGCGACCGTGAGCGCGTACAACGATCCGCCGACGGGCGCGGTGTCGATCACCGGCACGACGACCGAGGATCAGGTCCTGACGGCCGACGCCTCGACCGTGGCCGACACCGACGGCCTGGGCACGCTGCACTACGACTGGCAG
Organism: Caulobacter sp. GW821-FHT10E02; assembly: GCF_059415225.1. Classification (NCBI taxonomy): domain Bacteria; kingdom Pseudomonadati; phylum Pseudomonadota; class Alphaproteobacteria; order Caulobacterales; family Caulobacteraceae; genus Caulobacter; species Caulobacter sp. GW821-FHT10E02. The sequence goes on along the minus strand of NZ_JBWKMV010000002.1, from coordinate 549,046 downwards.
CGCAACACGGGCTCGGGCTATGTCAGCATCGGCGCGGCCGACCTGGCGACCTACACCCTGGGTGACGCCGACGTGGGCGGCCTGATCCGGGTGGTGGTCAGCTACACCGACGGCCAAGGCTTCGCCAACAGCATCAACAGCGCGGGCACGGCGGCGATCGCCGGGGTCAACGACGCCCATACGGGCGGCGCGTCGATCACCGGCACGGCGACCGAAGACCAGGTCCTGACGGCGGTCTCGACCCTGGCCGATGTCGATGGCCTGGGCACGCTGCACTACCAGTGGCAGCGCGACGTGGGCGCCGGCTTCGTCAATGTCGGGACCGACCAGGCGACCTACACCCTGGGTGACTCCGACGTGGGCGGCGTGGTCCGGGTGGTGGTCAGCTACACCGACGGCCAAGGCTTCACGGAGTCGGCCACGACGGCCGCGACGTCGGCGGTCACGGCCACCAACGACGCCCCGACCGGCGGCGTGTCGATCACCGGCACGGCGACCGAGGATCAGGTGCTGACGGCGGTCTCGACCCTGGTCGATGTCGATGGTCTTGGCACGCTGCACTACGATTGGCAGCGCAACACCGGCTCGGGCTATGTCAGCATCGGCGCCGCCGACCAGGCGACCTACACCTTGGGCGACGCCGACGTGGCGGGCCTGATCCGCGTGGTGGTCAGCTACACCGACGGCCAGGGTTTCGCCAACAACGCCACGAGCTCGGGCACGGCGGCCATCGCCGGGGTCAATGACGGGCACACCGGCGGCGCGTCGGTCACCGGCACGGCGACCGAGAATCAGGTCCTGACCGCGGTCTCGACCCTGGCCGATGTCGATGGCCTGGGCACGCTGCACTACACCTGGCAGCGCGACACGGGGTCGGGCTTCGTCAACACCGGCGCGGCCGACCAGGCCACCTACACCCTGGGCGACGCCGACGTCGGCGGCGTGGTCCGCGTGGTGATCAGCTACACCGACGGCCAGGGCTTCTCGGAATCGGCCACCAGCGCCAGCACCGCGGCGGTGGCGGCGGTCAACGACGTCCCGACCGGCGGCGCGACGATCACCGGCACGGCGACCGAGAACCAGGTCCTGACGGCCAACACCTCGACCCTGGCCGACGCCGATGGCCTGGGCACGCTGCACTACGACTGGCAGCGCGACACTGGGGCTGGCTATGTCAGCATCGGCGCGGCCGACCAGGCGACCTACACCCTGGGCGACGCCGACGTGACGAGCCTGATCCGGGTGGTGGTCAGCTACACCGACGGTCAGGGCTTCTCCAACAGCGTCACCAGCGCGGGCACGGCGGCGGTCGCCGCGGTCAACGACCCGCACACGGGCGGCGTGTCGATCACCGGCACGGCGACCGAGGACCAGGTGCTGACGGCGGTCTCGACCCTGGCCGACGTCGATGGCCTGGGCACGTTGCACTACCAGTGGCAACGCGACACCGGGTCAGGCTTCGTCGCCACCGGCGCGGCCGACCAGGCGACCTATACCCTGGGTGACGCCGACGTCGGCGGCGTGGTCCGGGTGGTGGTCAGCTACACCGACGGCCAGGGCTTCTCGGAATCGGCCACCAGCGCGGCCACCGCGGCGATCGTCAACGTCAACGACGCGCCGACCGGGACCGTGTCGATCAGCGGCTCGGCGACGCCCGGCCAGACCCTGACGGCCGGCAACAGCCTGGTCGACAACGATGGTCTCGGGACCATCAGCTATCAGTGGAAGTCGAACGGGACCAACATCGGCGGCGCCACGGGTTCGACCCTGGTCCTGGCGGCAAGCGACCTCGGCGCGTCGATCAGCGTGGTGGCCAGCTATACCGACGGGCACGGCACGGCCGAGAGCGTCGCCTCCACGACGGTCACCGTCTCCCCGGACACGCCGCCGCCGACCACCACGACGACCATCATCGATGGCGCGCCCGTGGAGACCATCAAGACCACCAATCCGGACGGGTCGGTCACCCAGACCACGACCATCTCGCCGGTGACGCCGGCGGCGACCGAACAGACCGCCGACATCCCGCTGTTCACCCAGAACGGCGAGTCGCTGCTGTCGGTGTCGGCCCCGATCGGCTTCAGCATGACCATCTCCGGCAACGCCGCGCCGGAGGCGCCCGGCAGCGTGCTCGACGACCTGGTCACGGCGATCCGCGGCGCGGGCGGCGACACCAGCCAGACCGGCGCGGGCGGCGACTTCCTCAACACCCTGACCCCGGACTCGCGCGTCCTGGTGCAGACGATCGTCCCGACCGTCTCGTCCAGCGCCGGGACCAATATCCCGCTGACCTTCGAAGGCAGCCCGCCCACCAACGGCGTCTTCACCGCCCTGGTGCTGGACGTCAGCAACCTGCCGTCCGGGACGATCATCAACCTCAACAACATCGACTTCGTCACCATCATCGGCGCCACCCAGGTCGGCGGCGGCGAGGGCTCGCAGGTCGTGTTCGGCGACAACGAGGACCAGTACATCGTGCTGGGCGCCGACGATGACGTCCTGCACGGCGGCGGCGGCAGGGACACCGTCGGGTCGAAGGGCGGCAACGACAAGATCTACGGTGACGCCGGCGACGACACGCTGTTCGGCGGCGAGGGCAACGACTTGATGGACGGCGGCACGGGCAACGACACCGTGCTGATGGGCGGTAACCTGAAGGACTACATCTTCTACCACACCGGCGCCGGCCTGCAGTCCGCCAGCTTCGAAGGCGACGACACCATGATCAACGTCGAGACGTTGAAGATGGTGGACGGCACGGCGATCACCGACCTCAATAAGCTCGTCCAGGGCACCACGTCGGTGGCGGTGATGACCTACGAGTTCTTCACCGGCAAGACGCCGACGGCGGCGGGCCTGGAGTACCTCCTGCACGCCCCGAACACGGTCAACGCCAACGACCTGAGCGACCCCTATTATACGAAGTTCAACGTCGACAACCGCTACATCAACTTCGCGATCAACCTGGCTTCACCCCAGGGCCAGGCCCACACCTGGTTCGAGGCCAACTACGGGGCGCTGAACTTCGAGCAGACGATCACCAAGGCCTACAAGGAGATCTTCGGGGTCACCCTGGCCAACGACAAGATGCAGCACCTGCTCTACGATCAGGTCGGCGGCAACATGACCCGCCTGCACTACTTCGAGCTGTTCGCGGGCTCGGCGGAAGGCGCCAAGGCCGGGATCATCGGCTGGCTGCTGGCCGCGGCGGTGCTGGAGAACACCGGCCGTTACGCGGCGGCCAACACCGCCTTCCTCAACGACTTCGCCGACGGCAACGCTCAGCTGAACGTCGATCTGGTGGGCGTCTATGGCGACGGCCACGCCTGGGGGACGCTGAACTAGGAGGGGCCCCCGCCCTCGTGGCGGGAACTCTTTGGTTCGGCTGATGGGTGAGGCGCAGGCGGACCGCCCGGCGGTCCGCCCCTACCGCTTCCGTGGCGGAGGGGGACGGGCTTCCGAGCGCCTTGTCCCCCGCGCGAGAAGGGTATCCGCGCGGGGTGGTTGGAGGACATCAAACCGCCACCCAAAAACCGGACAGCGATTGCCTATCGAGAGGCCCGCAACGCGCGGTTGACATTGAATTACGCATGTAATTTACATTGCGTATTGTCGGCCAGCCCAAGGGTAGAAATGAGCATTCGAAACGGCCTCATGGCTCTGGCCGCCCTTGCGCTCGCCTTCCCGGCCTTCGCGGCATCACCCACGCTCAGGGTTGTTTCCGAAGGTCCCGCGCCGCAGAGGCGCGCGGTGCAGTTGATCGTGCATTCCGAGCGGGCGGGCCGCGATTTCCAGGTCCAGATTACCGCGCCCGGCACGCCGCCTATCCTGCCGGGCCAGACCGCTCCGGCGATATACGTGCTGGACGGCGGATACGACATCGCCGGGCCTACGGGCTGGCTGTTGGGCGGCGCCGGCGCGATGGCTCCGGCCTATGTGATTACGATCGGCTATCCGCCCGGCGGTCCGTCCACCCGCGAGCATGACCTGCTGTTCGCGCCCGGAACCCGCCCCGACGGCACGGTGGCCAAGGGCGGCGGAGGGGCGGGGTTTCGAGCCTTCCTCCTGGAAGAACTCAAACCTCTCATGGAGGCCCGCTATCCGCTCGATTCCAAATTCGCGGTGCTATTTGGTCATTCGCTGTCGGGAATCTTCACGGCGAACATGCTGGCCGATAGCCCCGAGGCCTTTTCCGGCTACCTGATCGCCAGTCCTTCCCTTTGGGCGGACCCGAGCGTGATCGATCGCCTGAAGACCGCCGCCGCCCGCGCGCCAGGCCGGAAGGTGTTCGTCGCCTGGGGCGCCAAGGAAGAGGCCTACATGGTCGACGGCGGGGAGAAGATTTCGGCCGCCCTGGCGAGCGCGCCCGAGCGCCTGATCCTGAAGACCAGGGCCTTCGAAGGCGAGACCCATATCTCGTACTATCCGCTCGTGATGCCGGCGGCCCTTCCGTTCCTGCTTCCGCGCGCACAGCCCATCAGACATCCTTCGCCGATCAACCTGACGCGCGAGCAAACCCAACGCTACTTCGGGATCTATGTCCTGTCGGATGGCCGCGAGGTCACCATCGGCGAAGACGAGGACGGCGTGCTGCTGGAGGTCGATGGCGCTCCGCCCGCCAATATCCACGCTGAGGCCTTGGACCGCTTCTACATCCATGGCGTCGATGCGCGGATCACCTTCGACGCGGGACCAGGGCCAGCCAGGGCGATGATCTTCTATGTCAACGGAACCGAGGCGCGCGCGGTGCGGAAGTAGCGCGTAAGCGGTCGGAAGCAGGTCCGCCCTGGGTCGATCGCCGCCCCCATCCGCCCAACGAAAAAGGGCCGGCGTCGCCGCCAGCCCTTTCCCAACTCTGATCCGTAGTCGCGACTACCAGATCTTCACCCGGTCGGCCGGGGCGACGTACAGCTTGTCGCCCGGCTTGATGTCGAAGGCGCTGTACCAGCCCGGCTGGTTCCGGACGGTGCCGTTGACGCGGTAGACGGCCGGCGAGTGCGGGTCGCTGGCGATCTGCTGCTTCAGGGCGTCGTCGCGCGACTTCTGGCGCCACACCTGGGCCCAGCCCAGATAGACGCGCTGGTCGCCGGTGAAGCCGTCCAGGACCGGCGAGGGCTTGCCCTGCAGCGACACGTGGTAGGCGTCCAGGCCAAAGCCCAGGCCGCTCAGGTCGCCGATGTTCTCGCCCATGGTCAGGTCGCCGTTGACGTGCATGCCCGGGAAGGGCTCGAACGCCGAGTACTGGGCGCCCAGCTTGTTCTTCTGGACCTCGAACTTGGCGGCGTCTTCCGCCGTCCACCAGTCGCGCAGCACGCCGTCGCCGTCGGACTTGCGGCCCTGGTCGTCGAAGCCGTGGCCGATCTCGTGGCCGATCACGCCGCCGATGCCGCCGTAGTTGACGGCCGGGTCCGCGTCCGGATGGAAGAACGGCGCCTGCAGGATGGCGGCCGGGAACACGATCTCGTTGTTGACCGAGTTGTAGTAGGCGTTGACCGTCTGCGGGGTCATGCCCCACTCGGACTTGTCGACCGGCTGGTTCAGGCGCTCGACGTCGTGACGGTAGTCCCAGGCGGACTCGCGCAGGGCGTTGCCATAGGCGTCGCCGTCCTTGATCTCCAGCTTGGAATAGTCACGCCACTTGTCGGGATAGCCGATCTTGACGGTGAACTTGTTCAGCTTGTCCTGGGCCCGGGCCTTGGTCTCCGGACCCATCCAGTCCGACGCCTCGATGCGGGTCTTCAGGACGGTGCGGATGTCGCCGACCAGGGCGACCATCTTGGCCTTGGAGGCCGGCGGGAAGTAGGCGGCGACATATTCCTTGCCGACCGCTTCGCCCAGCATGCCGTTGACCTGGGCGACGCCGCGCTTCCAGCGGGGCTTCTGCTCGGGCTGGCCGGCCAGGGCCTTGTTGCGGAACTCGTAGTTGGCGTCGGCGAAGCGCTTGGACAGCATCGGCGAGGCGCCGTCGATCACCTTGAACGCCTGCCAGGCCTTCAGGGTCTCGATCGGGGTGTCGGCATAGATCTTGGCGTACTTCGGGAACGAGGTGTTGGTCGTCACGATGAAGCGGTTGACCTTCGGCAGCTCGGTGCCGACCAGGTACTTGTTCCAGTCATAACCCGGAGTCTGGGCCTGCAGCTCGGCCAGGGTGGCCGGGTTGTAGGTCTTGTCGCGGTCGCGGCGCTCGACGCGGCTCCACGAGGCTTCGGCCAGCTTGGTCTCGAAGTCGACCACGGCCTTGGCGTTCTCGGCCGGCTTCTCCCAGCCGCCCAGGGTCAGCATCTTCTCGACATAGGCGAGGTACGCCGTCTTCTTGTCGGCGAACTTGGGGCTCAGATAGTAGTCGCGGTCGGGCAGGGACAGGCCGCCGGTCGAGGCGTAGACGGCGTAGGCCTGCGGGTTCTTGGCGTCGGTCGAGATGCCGAGGCCAATCAGCGCCGAATAGGGCGTGGTCGAGCTCTTGCCCATCAGGGCGGTGAACTCGTCCTTGGTCTTGATCTTCTGCACGCCGGCCAGCCACGGCTTGATCGGGGCGGCGTCCAGCTTCTCGATGGCGGCCTCGTCCATGAAGGCGCGATAGGCGGCGCCGATCTTGGCCTTCTCACCGGTGGCGGTCTTGTCGTTGGCCGTGGCCTCGATCAGCGCCTTGGTGCGGGCTTCCGACAGCTCCGACAGCTTGTCGAAATTGCCGTAGCGGGTGCGGTCCGACGGGATCACCGTCTTGGCGTCCCAGGCGCCGTTGGCGAACTTGTAGAAGTCGTCGCCCGGCTTCACCGAGGTGTCCATGCCCGAGATGTCGAAGCCCCAGGTCCCGTAGCGCGGGGATTCCAGCGAGGTGACGTCGCCCGAGGCGGCGCCTTCCGCCAGCGCCGGCAGCAGCGATTGGATCGTGCAGGCGTCGTTGACGCAGGGGTGTTCTTCGTGGGCCTGGGCCCCGAAGGCCGACAGGGACAGCGCGGCCATCGCCGCGGCGCCGAACCAAACTCGTTTCATGGAAGTCGCATCCGTTGGTGTGAGCTGGCGGCAATCTGCACGGACGCGGAATATTTGCTCCCTTAATAAAAGTTCATGTAGCCCATTTTTTGACTCTTCAGTGACGGTGCTCGGGCATCGCCGGAGCCGGCCCGCCGGACGGCGGCGTCAGTTGCACGGTCAGGTCGACCTGGACCTTGCGACCGTTGTCGAAGACCAAGGTTACGGGAACTTTTTGCCCCACCTTCTGCTCGGCCTTCAGGGACAGGATCATGAAGTGGTAGCCGCCGGGGGCGAAGACGATCTGGCCGCCGGCCGGGATCACCACGCCCTTGTCCAGCTCGCGCATGGTCATGACGCCGCCGGCCATGGCCGACTGGTGGATCTCGACCGAGGCGGCGGCCGGGGTCTCCATGCGCTTGAGCGTCACCGGGGTCTTGCCGGCGTTGGCGATGGTCATGAAGCCAACCCCGTTCATGCCTGCCTGGGCCGGACGGCTCCAGGGCTGGTGGATGGTCAGGGCGCCGAGCTTGTAGTCGGCGGCGTGCGCCGCAGAAGCGGCGGCCAGGATGGCGGTCAGGGCGATGGCGAACGGACGCGACATGTGGGGCGCTCCTTAGTGATGGTGGGCGGCGGGGGCGGCCGCGTCGATGGGGATCAGGGTGACGACCGGGGCGGGCCGGCTCAGCTTCTCGTCGGGCTTGGCCGGATCGGCGACCTCGGTCCACTGGCTCTCGCCCTTCTCGCAGGTCTGGACGACCGGGAAGACCAGGCGGTCGCCTGTGGCGGGGAGCTTCATCAGCACGGCGAAGTCGTCGAAGGCCTCGTCGGGCAGGCGGCCGGCATAGGTGATCGCCGTCGGCGCGGCCTTCGGATCGGCGGGCCGCTCGAGGCTGTAGGTCCAGCCGGGCTTCACCTGCGGCCGGGCCGAGGCGACGCCGGCGGGGATCTCGATCCGGACCTTCAGGGTGGCGTCGCCGGCCGCGCAGGCATGGCCGACGCGGAAGGCGATGGCGGTGTAGGAGCCGGCCTTGGCGGTGTCCTGCACGGCCACGACGTGCGCCGCCGCCGGGGTGGCGGCCAGCAGGGCGAGGATGATCAGTGGGGTCTTCATCTGCATTCTCCTCAGAAGTTCACGGTGACGCCGCCGAACACGGAACGTCCATCGCCGGGCCAGATCGTGGCGGTCGCGGCGGTCCAGGCGACGGCGGCCTGGGTGTTGGAGACATAGGCCTTGTCGGTCAGGTTCCGCGCGTCGACGAACAGCGACACGGCGGGCGTGACCTTCCAGCCGGCGTTGAGGTTGACGATGGCATAGCTGGGCGTGGTCTTGGTGTTCTTGTAGTCGATCCATGCGTCGCTGGCCGACCACTCCACCGACGGGGCCAGGAACCAGCCGCGCGGGTCGTCGTAGCGGACCTCCGAGCGGTAGAAATTCTTGGGCACGATCGGCAGGCGGTTGTCGCCGAACTGGACGTCGTCCTTGAAGCGGAAGTCCGACAGGGTCCAGGTCTGGCGCAGGCGCCAGCGCGGAGCCACGGCCCAGTCCAGCGCCGCCTCGATCCCCTGGTGCACCGTCTTGTCGGCGTTGAAGGTCGAGGCCGGGATCGACGAGGTCACCGCATACTGCAGCAGCTCGTGCTTCAGGTCGGCGCGATAGAGCGTGACGTCGTAGGTGAACGGCCCGCGATGGCCGCGCGCCCCGATCTCGCCGGTCCAGGCGTCCTGCGCCTTGACGGGGGTGAAGCCGGTGTTGGTCGGGCTCATCGAGGAGAGGTTCGGCGGCTCGACCGAGCGGGTCAGGTTGGCGAACACCTGGTCGCCGGTCTCGTTCTGCCAGAGCAGGCCGATGCGGGGCGAGATCCAGTTGTAGGTCTTGTCGGCCTTCAGGTCGAAGGTGTTGGTCGTCCCCGGGACCTTGAAGCTGGTGTAGTCGCGGCCGGCCTGGCCCCAGGTGGCGCCGGCCACGACGGCCACGTGGTCGGTCACGAACAGGCGGCCCTCGCCGAACACGTCGATCGCGTCGGCGTTCTGCAGCGTCCGCGAGGTCGGCGCGCCCCGGGCGCCGCGCTTGTTCTCATAGAAGTTGGAGTCGAGATCGCCCGTCCGGTACCAGGCGCCGAAGAAGGCGTCGGCCCGCTTGCCGGCGATCTGGCCGTCCCAGTCGAACCGACCGAAGGCGCCGTAGTTGCGGCTCTGCTGGTCGATGACCTGGAAGATCGGGTGGTCCAGGTCCTTCCACACCGCGTAGACCGCGCCCTGGAACACCAGTTGGTCGTTTAGCCGCCAGGTCGTGCGCAGCGAGCCGCGCAGGCCGCGTTGGTTGCGGCCCTGGTCGCCCGACAGGTTGCCCGCCGCCGACTGGTGTGGGTCGGCCTGGAACTGGGCCAGGGTCAGGGACCCCGGGATCTCCTGGTTGATGTTCGAGCCGTTGACGATGAAGCGGACCTCGCGGTCCTGGCCGAAGCTGCGGCCGATGTTCAGCGAGCCGAACTGGATGTTTTGCTGGCTCTGCGAGCGCCAGCCCTGGCCGGTCTGGTTGGTGGCGGCGGCGTAGATGTCCCAGTCGCCGATCTCGCGGGCGATGGCGACGCGCTCGCGCAGCAGTCCGAACGACCCGCCATCGATGCGGACCTGGTTGGCGAAGCCCGCGTCCTTGCCCGTCGGCGTGACCATGTTGATCGCCCCGCCCAACAGCGCCCCGCCGAAGCGCAGGGCGTTGCCGCCGCGATAGACCTCGGCGTAGCGGGTGTTCAGCGGGTCGGCGATCTGGCTGTCGCCATAGCCGTCGGCCTCGTTTAGCGGCACGCCGTCCTGGGCCAGCAGCAGGCCCCGATTGTGGTTGGCGTTGCCGATGCCCGAGCCCCGGATCGAGATGCGGACATCGCCGCCCCACTTGCGCTGGGCATAGACGCCGGGGGCGTCGCGCAGCATGTCGTCCAGCGCCAGGGCCTGGCGGGCCAGGTAGCTCTCCTGCGAGATCACCGACACCGCGCCGGGCGTCTCCGACAGCCGCCGGCGGGCGTCGGCGACGACGGGCGGGTCCTCGGGGTTCGGGCGGGCGGTGACGATGACCGAGGAGACGGCCTGGTCTTCAGTGGCGGCGTAGGCGGCGGGTGCCAGGACGGCGAGCGCGGCGGCGCCCATGAGGGCGCGGCGGAAGGTCGACATGGAAATAGGTATCCCGAAGGCGTGACGAGGCGCGCGGCGTTTTTAGGCGCGGCGCGGCGGCGTAAGGTCAGGCGTTCAGGAAGGCGGGCGGGCCCTGGCTGGGCGGGCGCGGGGGCGCGCGGGCATGGCCGCGAACGCCCAGGACGCGCGCGACCGGCGTCTCGACGAACTCGGCATATTGGACAGGCGCGATGGCCGGGGCGGGCGCGTCGACCGTGACCGCCAGGGTCGGGCCGACGCAGTTGGAGCACTTCAGCCCCATGAAGCCCTTGGCGGGCTCCGTGCGGACCGTGCCGTCCTTCTCGAGGATGACGACCTTGGAGCCCTCGGCCGAGCAAATGACGATGGCCGACCCGCTCTCGCGCAGATCATGCGCCATCGCCGCGGCCGGCGTCAGCGCCTGGACAAACACGGCCAGCATCGCCGCGAACGCGGCGAGCAAGGCTCGGAGGTGTCCTAGACGGGCGGTCATGTTCGCTGAGTAGGGCGCGGCGATGAGGCGGTCAATCGCGGGCGGGTGAGGCGGATGGAAGCGCGAACGCTTAAGGGACGTCTCAGGCCTGTCGACGCGTGATCTTCACGTGATCGATCAGCGCGCGCAGCTTGGGCGCCAGGTTCCGGCGGGTGGGGAAGTAGAGGAAGAAGCCCGGGAAGACCGGCGAGAAGGGCTCCAGGACCGGGACCAGTTCGCCGCGCGTGATCCACGACTGGAAGGTTTCCAGCATGCCGAAGGTCAGGCCGCCGCCGGCGCAGGCCGTGCGGATCATCAGCAGCATGTCGTTGGTGGTGATCTCGGGATCGACCGCCACGTCGAACTCGCGGCCGTCTTCCTCGAACTCCCAACGATAGGGCGCGACGTCGGGAGCCGGCCGCCAGCCGATGCACCGATGACCGGTCAGATCGCGCGGATGGGCGGGGGCGCCGTGGCGCTCTAGATAGGCGGGCGCGGCGACGACCACCTGCCGCTGCGGGCCCGACACCGGCACGGCCACCATGTCCTGCTCGATCACCTCGCCCAGCCGCACCCCGGCGTCATAGCCGCGCTCGACGATGTCGAAGGGCTCATCGGTGACCAGGATGTCCAGGCGTACGTCCGGATGGGCCTCGCGGAAGCTGGCCAGCAGCGGGCCGGAGATGAAACGCTCGGCGATCGAGGAGACGGCCAGCCGCAGCAGGCCCGCCGGTCGGGCCTCGCTGTCGGTGATCGCGGCGGCGGCGGCTCGCATCTCGGCCAGGGCCGGGGCGACGCTGGCCAGCAGCCGCTCTCCGGCTTCGGTCATGTGGACACTGCGGGTCGTGCGGTGCAGCAGGGCCGCGCCCAGGTCCTGCTCCAGCCTGCGGATCGCCTGGCTGACGGCCGAGCGCGTCACGCCCAGCCGCTCGGCCGCCGCGCGGAAACTGCGGGCCTCGGCGACGGCGGCGAAGGTCGCCAGGGCGTTGAGATCGAAGGACATTGGTAAGTGATACTTACCAGATCATGCATATTTGAGCCAATAGCCGCGCCAATCGCGGGCGACTACCTCCTGGGCTCGGGCGATCGGCCCGCTCAGGAGACAGACATGGATAAGGTTGTTCTCATCACCGGCGCGTCTAGCGGCATCGGCGAAGGCATCGCGCGGGAGCTGGCGGCGGCCGGCGCCAAGGTCATGCTGGGCGCGCGGCGCACCGACCGCCTCGACGCCCTCGTCGCGGAACTGGTCGCGGCGGGCGGCGTCGCTCAGGCGCAGGCCCTGGACGTCACCGACCGCGCCAGCGTCGAGGCCTTCGCTCAGGCGGCGCGGGAGACCTGGGGACGGGTCGACGTCATCGTCAACAACGCCGGCGTCATGCCGCTGTCGCTGATGGCCTCGCTGAAGGTCGAGGAGTGGGATCGGATGGTCGACGTCAACATCAAGGGCGTGCTGTACGGCGTCGCCGCGGTGCTGCCGGAGATGACCGCGCGCGGCTCGGGGCAGATCGTCAATATCGCCTCGATCGGCGCGCTGTCGGTGGTGCCGACCGCCGCCGTCTACTGCGCCACGAAATATGCGGTGCGCGCCATCTCGGACGGTCTTCGCCAGGAAAACGCGGCGCTGCGCGTGACCTGTGTCATGCCGGGCGTGGTCGAGAGCGAACTGGCCTCGACCATCACCGACCCGGTCGCGATCGAAGCCATGGCCGCCTATCGCGCCGTCGCCCTGAAGCCCGAAGCCATCGCTCGCGCGGTGCGCTACGCGATCGAGCAACCCGACGGTGTGGACGTCAACGAGATCGTCGTCCGTCCGACCGCGTCGGTGGGCTAGTCACCCAACCGACATCGCGTCCAGCACCAGCGCCGTGCGCTCGGCCAGGTCGTTGATCACGGCCAGATAGGCCTTGAAGTGCGGCGTCTCGCGGTGGGCGGCGACGTCGGTGGCTTCGATGTAGAGCTCGTCCAGCACCAGGCGTTCGGGATTGGCCTGGTCGCGCCAGATGTCCCAGCGCAGGTTGCCGGGCTCGGCGCGGCTGGCGGTCTGCAGGGTGTGGAGCAGGGCCTCCAGCTCGGCGAGCTTGCCGGGGCGGGCGGTCAGCAGGGCGATGATCTTCACGGACATCGGGGTGTTCCTTCGAAGAGAGCCGGTCTCCGGCGGCGCATACCGCCGGAGACCTGAAGAGGCTAGGTCCCAAAACTTCAGGCTTGGGCGCGGTCCAGGGCGGCCACGAACTTGGCGGCCAGCGGGTGGTCGGACTTGGGGTTCTGGCCGGTGATCAGCTCGCGGTCCTCGATCACGTTGGGGGTGAAGTTCACCTCCGTGGTGATCACCTCGCCGCCGGCGATGGTCAGGGCGTCGGCGACGGTGAAGTAGAGCTTGGAGCCCAGGACCTTGTCCTCGACGACCTTCTCCTCGCTGTTGGAGAAGACGGTCATCTTGTAGCCGGCATATTGCCAGTCCTTGGCCCACTCGGCGGCCTTGGCCTCGTCGCCGGCGATCAGGGCGGCGCGGAACTCGCGGGCGTGGGGCAGGGCGGCGGCGACGGCGATCGGGCCGTGGCACAGCAGGGCGGTGGGCTTCGAGCGCGCATGGAAGTGGCGCAGGATCATGCCCAGTTCGGCGTCCTGCATCAGGTCCACGCCCGGCGCCTGGCCGCCCGGCACGAAGACGCCGGCGTAGTTGTCCAGGCCTTCCTCGATCACCGAGGTCAGGGTGCGGACGTTGGTCATGGCCGGGTCGGTGTCGAAATAGGCGCGGGCCTTCTCGTAGGCCGCCTGGTCGCCGCCGAAGTGGCCGGCGCTGTCGGAGTGCGGGTCGATGTGCGGCTGCTGCCCGTTCGGGGTGGCCAGCACCACCTCGTAGCCGGCCGCGACCACGGCCAGGGCGGGGATGACGGTTTCGTTGAGATATTGGCCGGTGGCGCCGAAGCCGCCGCCCTGGATTTCGATCCGGGTGGCGTTGGAACCGATGACGAGAACTTTGCCCTTCGACATGACTGCCTCCGTTTGGCTGGGTGGGTTGTCCCTTTCGGACAGGCTGACCATGCTCCCGTGAGAGATATTCCAGAACTTTATTGATATGATTGTAGATATTCGTATCAATGATGTCTGATGCGATACGACCTCAATCTCCTGCCGGTCTTCGTGGCGCTGATGGAAGAGCGCAGCGTCACCCGCGCGGCCCAGCGGCTGGGCATCACCCAGCCGGCCCTGTCCAATTCGCTGGCCCGCTTGCGCGTCATGCTGCGCGACCCGTTGTTCGTGCGCGAGCGCTATGGCCTGCGTCCCACCGAGAAGGCTGAGGAAATGGCGCCGGGCATCGCCGAGGCGCTGGCCAGGATCGACGCGGTGGTGTTGGGCCAGCAGGACTTCGATCCGGCCCTCGCCGAGCATGCCTTCGTCGTCGCGCCCAACAGCTATGTCGAGTTCGTGCTGGGGCCGACCATCGTCTCGCGGCTGGCCAAGCAGGCGCCGGGCATCAAGCTGCGGCTGACCCCGTTCGGCAACGACCTGGCCGAGACCGGGGTGATGTCGGGCACGACGGCCATGGTGCTGGGCCGCATCGTTGATCCGCCGGACAACCTGGTGGTCCAGCACCTGATGGACGAGGGCCTGGCCTGCGTGGTGCGGGCGGACCATCCGGAGGTCGGCGATGTCCTGACCCGCGAGCAGTACGAGCGCCTCAAGCACGTCAATGTCCTGCCGCCGGGCCGCATGCGCGTGGGGCTGTTCCAGGCGCTGGACCAGCAGGGCCTGCGCCGCGAGGTCGCCGTCTCGGTCACCCACTTCCTGGCCGTGCCGGAGATGGTCGCCGCCACCGACTACTGCGCCACCTTGCCCAAGCTGATCTGCAAGCGGCTGTCGGCCGATCCGCGCCTGAAGGTGGTGGCCGCGCCGGTCGATCTGGGGACCTTCCCGGTGCAGATGGGCTGGCACGTGCGCTACCGGAACGACCCGGCCCACCGCTGGCTACGCGGGCTGATCAGCGAGGCGGCGGCCAGCCTGGCCTGAGGCCTTTTCTTCGCGCGCCGGGCGACTTTCCGCGACTCATTCGCGGCTCGACCCTTGACATTTCAGCCTTTCGGGCTACATTCAACCAATCTGGTTGACTTAGCATGGATGCGCGGCATGCCGCACGCCAAGATCATGTCGCCCGCGCAATGTCGCGGGGCGCGCGGCCTTCTGAACTGGTCGCAAGGCGAACTGGCCGACAAGGCTGGGGTGTCGCGGAGCACGGTCAAGGACTTCGAGACCGAGCGCCACGCGCTGCATCATAGCACCGAACGGCTTCTGATCGACGCGATCGAGGCCGGCGGGGTCATTCTGATCGCTTCGGCTGAATTCGGAGCGGGCGTTCGGCTGCGACTGGCCGGGTAGGAGCAAACAAGACAAGGAGGGCGCGTGGCGCACGAGGTTTCCCCCGGGGACTACAAGGATGTGGTCCTGTTCTTGGCGACCGCTGGCGTCGCCGCGCCGCTCTTCAAGCGCCTGAAGATCAATCCGATCCTCGGCTTCCTCCTGGCCGGGGTGATCCTGGGGCCGTTCGGCCTGGGTCGCTTCATTCCCCAAGTGCCCTGGCTCAATCACGTCACCGTCGACAACCCGGCCGAGATCGCCCAGATCGCCGAGTTCGGGGTGGTCTTCCTGCTGTTCATGATCGGCCTGGAACTGTCGTGGGAACGCCTGCGGCTGATGCGCCGGCTGGTGTTCGGCCTGGGCGCGATCCAGGTGATCGGCTCCTCGGTCGTCATCGGCGTGGCGGCCATGCTGCTGGGTCAGCCGCCGGTCGCGGCCATGGCCATCGGCGCGGCCCTGGCCCTGTCGTCCACCGCCATCGCCATCCCCGTCTTGTCCGAGACTCGGCGTCTCCACTCCGAAGGCGGCCGCGCCACCTTCTCGGTGCTGCTGTTCCAGGACCTGGCCGTCGCGCCGATCCTGATCACCCTGGCCATCCTGGGTCGCGGCGACGGCTCGTTCGCGATGAAGGACCTGCTGGCCCTCGGCCCGGCGGTGCTGGGCCTGGGCGCCATCGTGCTGTTCGGCCGTCTGGCCCTGCGCCCGATGATGAAGTCCGTCGCCAAGGCCAAGAGCGAAGAGATGTTCATGGCCGCCTGCCTGCTGGTCATCCTCGGCGCGGGCTTGGTGGCGGCGATCTCGGGGCTGTCGATGGGCCTGGGCGCCTTCGTGGCCGGCGTGCTGCTGGCCGAGACCGAGTATCGCCATGAGGTCGAGGTCAAGATCGAGCCCTTCAAGGGCCTGCTGCTTTCCCTGTTCTTCGTCTCGCTGGGCATTCGCCTGGACCTGTCGCTGATCGTGGCCCAGCCGATGATGGTGCTGGGTTCGGCCCTGGGCCTGCTGGCCGCCAAGCTGATCATCGTGTTCGGCGCCGCGCGCCTGCTGGGCGTGGGGACCAAGCCCTCGCTCGAGTCGGCCCTGGCCCTGGCGGCCGGCGGTGAGTTCGCCTTCGTCATCCTGGACAACGCCATGGGCGCCGGCGTCGTGCCGCGTCCGGTCGGCCAGGCGGTGCTGGTCGGCGCGACCCTGACCATGTTCCTGATCCCGGCCCTGACCAGCCTGGGCGCGCGCCTGGCCCGCAGCAAGACCGCTCCGACCACCGAGGCGCCGCCCGCGGCGGCCGCGCATGGCGGGGAAGAAGGCGCCGATCAGGTGCTGGTTGTCGGCTACGGCCGGGTCGGCAAGTTGGTCGGCGACATGCTGAACCGCCACGAGCTGCCCTGGCTGTCGGTCGAGCGCGACGCGCGTCTGGTCGAGCAGGGCCGCCGCGAGGGCTTGCAGATCTACTACGGCGACGCCTCGCGGCTGGAGCTGCTGGAGCGCTGCGGCCTCGCGACCGCCAAGGCGGTGGTCATCACCATGGACTCGCCGGAAGCCGCCGAGGCGGTGGTCGCCGCCGCGCGCGGGGCCCGGCCGGATGTGCCGATCGTGGTCCGCGCCCGCGACGCCCGCCACGCCGCGCGGCTCTACGAGCTGGGCGCCACGGACGCGGTGCCGGAGACCATCGAGGCCTCGCTGCAACTGTCCGAAGCGGTGCTGGTCGATATCGGCGTGCCGATGGGCCTGGTCATCGCCTCGATCCACGAGCGCCGCGACGAATACCGCAAGGTGCTGAACCGTCCCGACGCCCTGGGCGGCAAGCGCCGCCGCCTGCGCGACGCCACGCTGCGGTAGGAGCTTCCGGATGACGATCGAACGCATCGGCAAGGCGGCGCGCTGGAGCGACGCCGTCGCCGCCCACGGCCTGGTGTTCCTGTCGGGCCACGTGGCCGAGGAAACGGCCGGCCAGTCCGTGCTCGACCAGACCCGCGAGGTCCTGGCCCAGATCGACGACACCCTGGCCCAGGCCGGGGTGACCAAGGCCGCGCTGGTCAATGTCACGATCTACCTCGCCGACATCGGCCAGATCGACGCGATGAACCAGGCCTGGGATGCGTGGGTCGACACCGACAACCCGCCGGCCCGCGCCACGGTCGAGGCCCGCTTGGCCCGCCCCGACTGGGCGGTCGAGATGACGGCGGTCGCGGCGCGCTAAGCGCTGGCGATCTTGTCCAGGTTGGCGATCACGCGCTGAAGCAGGCCGGCCAGCTGGTCGGCCTCGGCGTCGGTGAAGCCTTCCAGCACCTCGCGGTTGCCCTGGAGCAGGACGTCGATGGCGTCCGGCAGGCGCGCCTCCGCGCTCGGCGTCAGGGCGATGCGGCTGCTGCGGCCGTCGGTCGGGTCGGGGGTGCGGGCGATCAGGCCGTCGCGCTCCATGCGGGCCAGCATCTGGGCCATCGGCGGCTGCTCGACCTTGGCGAAACGGGCGAGGTCCCGCTGGGTGCTGGCCTGACCGTCGCGCAACGCGACCAGCACCGGCAGGTGTCCGACGCCGAAGCCCAGCGGCTTCAGCCGCGCCTCGCTGAGCCGGGCGAAGCCGCGCGCGGCCAGGCTGATCAGGTGGCCCGGCGTCGTCAGCACATCCATCGGCGTCTCCTCTTGCGCCAAGATATATACGTGCATATGTATCTTGGCGCAACAGCACCAAGGGAGCGGTCCATGGACCCCGAGATCGACGTCATCAAAGGCCTCTATGACCGCTTCAACGCCCGCGATCTGGAGGGCGTGCTGGTCTTCCTGGCCGGCGACGTCGCCTGGGCCAACGGCATGGACGGCGGCCACGTCCACGGCCACGACGGCGTCCGCGAATACTGGACGCGGCAATGGGCGATGATCAGCCCGCACGTCGAGCCGGTCGGCTTCAGCCGTACGGCGGACGGCGCGATCGTCGCCGAGGTGATCCAGACCATCCGCGACCTGGACGGCAACCCGCTGGAAGGCCAGACGCACGGCCTGACGGACAAGACGGTCGGCCATGTCTTCCATCTGCGCGACGGCAAGGTCGCGCGCTTCGACATCCAAGACGCTTAAGGGGGCCTAGAGCGCCTCGGCCCGATACCGCCGCCGCGCGCCGGCGACCTTCACGATGCGCAGGAAGTGCGGGCAGTCCATCAGCTGCGGGACCTTGCAGTCGGCGGCGTGGGTCAGGCCGTCGCGCATGCGGGTCAGGGTCTCGATCTTGCGGTCCAGCACGGCGGCCTTGGCGCGCAGGGTCTGCCGGTCGATATCGGGGCCGCCCAGCATCCCGGCGATCTCGTCCAGCGTGAAGCCCGAGGCGCGGCCCAGGGCGATCAGGGCCAGCCGCTCGGTCGTATCCAGCGCGAACAGCCGCTTAAGGCCCCGCCGGCCGGTCGAGGCGATCAGCCCCTTCTCCTCGTAGAACCGCAAGGTCGAGGCCCGCACCCCGGAGCGCCTGGCGAGTTCCGATATGTCGATGTCGAACATCGCTTGACCTCAAGTGCGCTTGAACTTGCAGGATGGGCGACGACGAAGACGATCGCAATCCAAGGAGTCGGTGATGAGTGAGCAGGACATGTCGGCCTACTGGGACCGCGCCGGGAAGGTCTGGGTCGAGCAGCAGGGCCTGCTGGACCGGATGTACCGGCCGTTCGCCCAGGCGGTGGTCGAGGCCGCCGATCTCCGCGCCGGCGAGGCGGTGCTGGACATCGGCTGCGGCTCGGGCGCGACGACCTTCGAGGCGGCCTGGCAAGTGGGGCCGCGGGGCCGCGCGGTTGGGGTCGACATCTCGCCGGCCTTGCTGGAACTGGCGCGGCGCCGGGCGGGCGAGGACGGGCTGGAGAGCGTGGAGTTCCTGCAGGCCGACGCCCAGACCCATGCCTTCACATCCGAGTTCGACGCCATCGTCTCGCGGTTCGGGGTGATGTTCTTCCCCGACCCAGTGGCCGCCTTCGCCAACCTGCGCACGGCGCTGAAGCCCGGCGGTCGGTTGGCCTTCGCCTGCTGGCGGGGTCCCGAGGACAATGCGATCTCGACGCTTCCGCTGGAGGCCGCCGCGCCGTTTCTGCCCAGCGTCCCGAGGTTCGAGAAGGATGCGCCGGGCCGCTTCGGTTTCGCCGATCCCGACCGCGTGCGGGCGATCCTGGCGGAGAGCGGCTGGCGCGACGTCGCCATCACGCCGCTCGACGACCCGACGCCGGTCAGCGCCGAGGAGTTGCTGACCATGAGCCTACGGGTGGGTCCGCTGAACCCGATCCTGGCCCACGCGGACGACGCGGTGCGCGAGAAGGTCCGCGCGGCGGTGACGGCGGCGTTGGAGCCGTACGTGAAGGATGGCGTCGCGCAGATGAGCTCGGCCTGCTGGCTGGTGACGGCGCGAGCTTGATCGGGTCTGCTTGAGTTTTCCGTAAGTCCACTATATATCCGACTGGTCAGTTATATAGTGGATCGCGAAAATGCAGGCCGGTTCCCCGAAATGGCGGCGGCGCAGCGAGGCGCGGCCGGGCGAGATCGTCCAGGCGGCGCTCGAGGTGTTCGCCGAGAAAGGCTTCGCCGCCGCGAAGCTGGACGAGATCGCCGCAAAGGCCGGCATCTCCAAGGGCGCGCTCTATCTCTATTTCGAGACCAAGGAGGACATCTTCCGAGCGGTGGTCCGCGAGGCGGTGGCGCCGAACCTGGACCTCGTCGAAGCGATGCTGGCCCAGGCGACGATTCCGTTCCCGGACCTCTTGCGGCTGGCGGTCGGCCGCATCGTCACGGTGATCGGGGCCTCGCGCATCGGCGCGGTGGCCAAGCTGGTGGTCGGCGAGTCGCGCAACTTCCCGGAGCTGGCCAAGGTCTGGCACGACGAGGTGGTCAGCCGGGCGCTCGGGGCGATGACCGGGGCGCTGGCCAGGGCCCAGGAGCGGGGCGAGATCCGTCCGGGTGACCCGCGCCTTCAGGCCTTCAGCATCGTCGGCCCGGTCCTGATGGGGGTGATCTGGCAGGAGACCTTCTCGCCTGTCGGTGCGCCGCCCGTCGATCTTGAGGCCCTGGCGTTGCAGCACTGCGAGACCGTCCTGACGGGCCTGGCCTCCCGCGTGGTCATGCTGCCATGAAGCCGGCCGCTCGCATCGTCGCCGTCGTGGCGGGCGTCGGCCTGGCCGGTTTCCTCGGCTGGAGGCTGCTCGGTCCCGACGCCCATCGGCCGCATCGACTGTCCGGCTATGTCGAGGGCGAGACGCTCTATGTCGGGGCCTCGAACGCGGGCCTCGTGTCCACCATGGCCGTCCAGCGCGGCGACCGCGTGAAGGCCGGTCAGCCGCTGTTCGCGCTGGACGCCGCCCAGCTGACCGCCGCCCGCGATCAGGCCGCCGCCCAGGTGGCGATCGCGGAGGCCCAGCTGCGCGACGCCGAGAAGGGCCAGCGGCCGCAGGAGCTGGCCGTCTATGACGCCGAGCGCGCGGCCGCCGAGGCCCAGGTCCGTCAGGCGCAGTCGGACTACAACCGCATCGCGCCGCTGGTGGCCAAGGGCATCTACGCCCCCGCCCGTCTCGACCAGGTCAAGGCCGCGCTGGACACCGCCCGCGCCAACGCCGCCGCCGTGGCGCGGCGCAAGAACGTCGGCGAGCTGGGCGCGCGGCCGGACGCGGTCAATGCGGCCCAATCCGCCGTGGCCTCGGCCCGCGAGACCCTGACCGCCGCCCAGTCGCGGCTGGACCAGATCAGCCCCAAGGCCCCGGCGGCCGCGCGGGTGCAGGACGTCTTCTACCAGCCCGGCGAATGGGCGGCCGCCAACCAGCCGGTCGTCGCCCTGCTGTCCGACGACCGGGTGCGCCTGCGGTTCTTCGTGCCCGAGGGCGAGGTGGCGCGGTACCGGGCCGGGGCGACTGTCCGCTTCACCTGCGACGGCTGCGGCCCAGAGCGCGCGGCGCGGATCAACTATGTCAGTCCCCGGTCGGAGTTCACCCCGCCGGTGATCTACAGCCGCGAGGCCCGCCAGCGGCTGGTGTTCCTGGTCGAGGCTCGGCCGGAGGGCGGCGCGCCGCTCGCGCCCGGCCAGCCGGTCGACATCGTCCCGCTGGAGAGCGATCGGTGAGCGACCTGGCCGTCGACGTCCGGGGGCTGAACAAGTCGTTCGGTCCGCGCCACGTGGTGCAGGACGTCTCGATCCAGGTCGAGAAGGGCCGCATCACCGGCTTCCTGGGCCCCAACGGCTCGGGCAAGACCACCACCCTGCGGATGCTGTGCGGCCTGCTGACCCCCGACAGCGGCGAGGGCGAGGTGCTGGGCCTGGACTTCCGCAAGGACGCCGAGGCGGTCAAGCGCCAGACCGGCTACATGACCCAGAAGTTCTCGCTCTACGAGGACCTGTCGATCGAGGAGAACCTCGACTTCGTCGCCCGCGTCCACGAGCTGGATCGCCGCCGCGAGCGGGTGAAGGAGAGCCTGGATCGCCTGGGCCTGACCGCGCGCAAGAAGCAGCTGGCCGGCAGCCTGTCGGGCGGCTGGAAGCAGCGCCTGGCCCTGGCCGCCAGCGTCATGCACGGACCCAAGCTCCTGCTGCTCGACGAGCCCACCGCCGGAGTCGATCCCAAGGCGCGGCGCGAGTTCTGGGACGAGATCCACGCCCTGTCGGCCGAGGGCCTGACCGTCATGGTCTCGACCCACTACATGGACGAGGCCGAGCGCTGCCACGACATCGCCTATGTCGCCTATGGCCGGCTGATGGCGCGCGGCACGGCGGACGAGGTGATCGCCGACAGCGGCCTCGTCACCTTCCGCGCCGAGGGGCAGGGCGCCGACCGCCTGGCCCGCGAGCTGGCCGGCCAGCCGGGCGTCCTGATGGCCGCTCCGTTCGGCGCGGCCCTGCACGTCAGCGGGACCGACCGCGCGGCGCTGGAGGCGGCCATCGCCCCCTACCGCAAGCCGCCCTTCGCATGGGCCGAGGTCCAGCCGACGCTGGAGGACGTGTTCATCCGCCTGATGGATCAGTCCTCGGACAATTTCCAATGAGCACGAAGGGATTGTCCGGCGCCCGCATCCTGGCGGTGCTGATCAAGGAGTTCATCCAGCTCACGCGGGACCGGCTGACCTACGCCATGATCCTGGTCATGCCGATCGTGCAGCTGCTGCTGTTCGGCTACGCCATCAACAACGACCCGCGCGACCTGCCGACGGCGGTGCTGGTGCAGGACCAGGGGCCGATGGCGCGCTCGACCCTCTCGGCCCTAGTCAACAGCGGCTATTTCGAGATCGTCCGCACCGCGACCTCGCCGAAGGAGCTCGACGACGCGGTGGCGCGCGGCGAGGTGCAGTTCGCCCTGACCATCCCCGCCGACTTCACCCGCCGCGTGGTGCGCGGCGACGCCGCCCAGATCCTGGTCGAGGCCGACGCCTCCGACCCCGCGGCCACCGGCGGGGCGATCGCGGCCCTGGCCAATCTTCCGCGTACGGCGCTGAGCCGGGACCTCGTCGGCGCGGTGGCGAAACCGGGCGGCGATCCGTTCGAGGTGGTGATCCACCGCCGCTACAATCCGGAAGCCATCACCTCGTACAACATCGTGCCGGGCCTGCTGGGCGTGATCCTGTCCATGACCCTGGTGATGATGACCTCGCTGGGCGTCACCCGCGAGTACGAGCGCGGCACCATGGAGAGCCTGCTGGCGACGCCGGCCCGGCCGATCGAGGTGATGATCGGCAAGCTGACGCCCTATGTGGCCGTCGGCGTGATCCAGACGGTGGTGATCCTGGTGCTGGCCAAGGCCTTGTTCGCCGTGCCGATGGCCGGGGGCTGGATCGCCCTCATTCTGGGTGTGCTGCTGTTCATCGTCGGATCGCTGGCCCTGGGCTTCCTGATCTCGACCGTCGCGCGGACCCAGCTGCAGGCGATGCAGATGTCGTTCTTCTACATCATGCCCTCGATCCTGCTGTCGGGCTTCATGTTCCCGTTCCGGGGCATGCCGTCCTGGGCGCAGGCTTTAGGCAGCGTGATACCGGTGACACACTTCCTCAGAGTGGTGCGCGGCGCCTTGCTCAAGGGATTGGACGCGACGGCGCTGTGGCCAAGTCTTTCCGCGCTCGGACTGTTCGTGATCGTGATCTCGGGTCTGGCCATGGCGCGCTACCGCACCACCCTGGACTAGAGCAGAGTCCGTCGATGACCTGACGTAGCTGGCGAGAATGTGCGCTTTTTAGGCGACGATCTGCGAATGCTTGACTGTTTCCTGCCTCCAAGCCCTTGCGCGCAAACGGTTCACGTGCGAACCCAGCGGAGCTGACGCTTATTTTCTGCGGACGTTGGTGGGCACGCTCGGAAGTTGATCCTGAGGGGCGGTCATGTTTAGCTTTCCTGAGCATAGGGCAGGGGGGCGAAACCTGACGAGTGTGTCTTTGCTGACACTGTCCCGTGGCGTTCGCCTTGGTATAACAGTGCTCGGTCGGTATCCGGCCTGGGCAGGGCAATAGAGGGCTCTTCAACGATGAAACTCAACCTCCTGGCGGGAGCTGCTCTGGTCGCGGTGTTCGCCGCGTCGGGCGTTTCGGCCCAAGAGACCGGCTGGTATGGCGCGGTCGACCTCGGTTATCACTGGCCTGAGTCCATCGGGACCCAGTCGAACCAGACCACCCCGGATGGCGAGTACGCCCACTGGTCGTGGAAGGCCGAGAAGGATTGGACGGGCTTCGTCCGCCTGGGCTACCAGTTCAACCCGCACGTCCGCGCTGAAGTCGAAGGCGGCTATCGCCCCGGCGACCTGAAGGGCGTTCGTGGCTCGTCGGCGCGCTCGCCGATCGGCCTCTGCACCCCCGGCGTGACCCGCACCGTCGCGGCTCCGGCCTGCGGCGCTCCGAGCGGCTCGATCGACGCCTGGACCCTGATGGCGAACGTCATTTATGACTTCGCTCCGGACGCCTGGCTGAACCCGTTCGTCGGCGTCGGCGTCGGCATCAACCGCCTGGACGTCAAGGCCCTCGGCCAATACAGCAACATCCCGGGCGCGATCACCGCGGCGAACCCGTCGGTGCAAACCCTGACGGCTGACGATGACGACATCGCCATCGCCTACCAGGCTCTGGCCGGCGCCTCGATCAAGGCCACGGACAAGCTGAAGATCGACTTCACCTATCGTTGGGCGACCGCTCAGGAACACACCTGGCAGACGACCAGCTCGGGTCCGGTGCAACCGGGCGCGTTCAAGGGCCAGTACAAGGACCAGTCGGTGACCGTGGGTCTCCGCTACTCGTTCGCGTCGCCGCCGCCCCCGCCGCCCCCGCCGCCGCCGCCCCCGCCGCCGCCGCCTCCGCCCCCGCCGCCTCCCCCGCCGCCGCCGCCTCCGCCGCCGCCGCAGTATGAGGCCCGCGAGTTCATCGTGTACTTCCCGTTCGACCAATCGGTCCTGACGACGGAAGCGCAATCGGTGGTCACGGAAGCCGCGAAGTACTCGAACGACGGTCACGCGACGAAGATCGTCGTCGTCGGCCACACCGACACGTCGGGTTCGCCGAAGTACAACGCCAAGCTCTCGGAACGCCGCGCCAAGGCCGTCGCTGACGCCCTGGTCTCGCAAGGTGTCCCGGCTGCCGTCCTCGGCGTCGACTGGAAGGGTGAAAGCGCTCCGGCCGTCGCTACCGGCGACGGTGTGAAGGAACCGCTGAACCGCCGTTCCACGATCTCGATCAACTTCTAAGATCGAATCGACTGAAGACTTGGGAGGGCCCGGCGGCGACGCCGGGCCCTTTCTCTATGTCGGGACCTCCGGGACTCGAATCCGGCCCCTGGCAGCGCTTGGTCATGGGGGCCGCCTACCCCACATGTCGTCCAAGAGCCCGGCCTGCGGGGCTTTCGCCGAGATCGCCTGAGAGGCGACCTGGCGAGCGCCGTCCACCGCCGACCACTATCCCTTGTGGCTGGCCTGTTAACGAACGACGTTGTCCGGGGGCGGATGTCTGAGGGCCCCTTGCGGCGTCCTGTCGCGGCTGAAAAAAGTTCGCTCAGGCAACCCCTTGTCCCGCCTAGGCAAGTTCGGGCCGTTCACAGGTTGTTAACGAAAAACTCAGGGGTGAGCCGTTGACGAGTCATTCACCACTGTGGCCCCATATGTGGGTTGAGGGGGCTCCTCAGCCACAAGATATAGCGGCTGGCGGGGGCATATCCCTTCACCGGAACACGCTGATTGAGCAATGGAATTGGTCATGAACGGCAGTGAAGCGGCGAAGACGAGCGTTCGGAACGAAGCCCGACTGGCGGCCATCAAGCCCGCCAAGCGCCCGCAGCTGGCGCTGGTGCAGAAGGTGCAGGTGGATCGCTCGCGCGACGCCCTGCTGACCGACTTCGGCAAGACCACCCTGGAAGACCGCTACCTGCTGCCGGGCGAGTCCTATCAGGACATGTTCGCCCGCGTGTCGACGGCCTTCGCCGACGACGCCGAGCACGCCCAGCGCGTCTACGACTATATGAGCCGCCTGTGGTTCATGCCGGCCACCCCGGTGCTGTCGAACGGCGGCGCGGATCGCGGCCTGCCGATCAGCTGCTTCCTCAACGCCGTCAACGACAGCCTGGACGGCATCCTCAGCGTCTGGAACGAGAACGTCTGGCTGGCGGCCAATGGCGGCGGCATCGGCACCTACTGGGGCGGCGTCCGCTCCATCGGTGAGAAGGTCAAGGGCCAGGGCCAGACCTCGGGCATCATCCCCTTCATCCGCGTGATGGACTCGCTGACCCTCGCGATCTCGCAGGGCTCGCTGCGTCGCGGCTCGGCCGCCGTCTATCTCGACATCCACCACCCGGAAATCGAGGAGTTCCTCGAGATCCGCAAGCCGTCGGGCGACTTCAACCGCAAGTCCCTGAACCTGCACCACGGCTTGTCGATCACCGACGAGTTCATGCACGCGGTGCGTGATGGCGCGAAGTTTGGCCTGCGCTCGCCCAAGACCAACGAGGTCCTGCGCGAAGTCGACGCTCGCGCCCTGTGGCAGAAGGTCCTGGAGCTGCGCCTGCAGACCGGCGAGCCCTACCTGATCTTCTCCGACACCGTGAACAAGGCCATGCCGTCGTTCCAGCGCGAGCTGGGCCTGAAGGTCCGCCAGTCGAACCTGTGCAGCGAGATCATGCTGCACACCGGCACCGACCACCTGGGCCAGGAGCGCACCGCCGTCTGCTGCCTGTCGTCGGTCAACGCCGAGACCTATCTGGAGTGGCGCGACCACCCGACGTTCATCGAGGACGTCATGCGCTTCCTCGACAACGTCCTGCAGGACTTCATCGACCGCGCCCCGGACGCGGCCTCGACCGCCGCCTACGCCGCCATGCGCGAGCGTTCGGTGGGCCTGGGCCTGATGGGCTTCCATAGCTTCCTGCAGAGCCAGAACGTGCCGTTCGAGAGCGCCCTGGCCAAGAGCTGGAACATGCGGATGTTCAAGCACCTGCGCCGCGAAGCCGACAAGGCCTCGATCGCGCTGGGCGAAGAGAAGGGCCCGTGCCCGGACGCCGCCGATCGCGGCTCCAAGGAGCGCTTCTCGCACAAGCTGGCCATCGCCCCGACCGCCTCGATCTCGATCATCTGCGGCGGCACCTCGGCGGGCATCGAGCCGATCCCAGCCAACATCTACACCCACAAGACCCTGTCGGGCTCGTTCGCGGTGAAGAACCCCTACCTGGAGAAGCTGCTCGACGAGAAGGGCCACAACACCGACGCGGTGTGGGGTTCGATCCTGGAGCACGAGGGCTCGGTCCAGCACCTGGACTTCCTCAGCCAGGACGACAAGGACGTCTTCAAGACCGCCTTCGAACTGGATCAGCGCTGGGTGGTCGAACTGGCCGCCGACCGCACGCCGGAAATCTGCCAGAGCCAGTCGGTCAACATCTTCCTGCCGGGCGATGTCGACAAGTGGGATCTGCACATGCTGCACTGGCAGGCCTGGGAACGCGGCGTGAAAAGCCTCTACTACCTGCGCTCCAAGTCGGTGCAGCGCGCGGCCTATGCCGGCGCCGAGGACAAGGCCGAGGTCGCTCCGGGCAGCTTCGACGTCGCGGAAAAGACCGACTACGACGAATGCCTCGCCTGCCAATAAGGCTGGGTGCTGACAATCCGAACAAAGTGACGGCGGCGCGGGAAATCGCGCCGCCGTTTCACGTTCCGGGAACCCTATTGCGCCACGATCGGTTCAGCCCCTGTGCGCTTTCGTCACGATGGACACGTGACCGAACACGCGTAGGCTGGGCACTGAGTTAGGATTGGGGAATCCGTGATGCGGGTCGCTGGGGAGCGTACCGTTTTTTGCCTGATGGCCGCGATCGCGGCCTTGGCGAGCGGCCATGCCGCCTGCGCGGCCCAAAAGGCTGGCAAGGCGCCGAAGGCCGATAGCGCTCCCGCGCCGGCCAAGCCCGTGACCCCCATCTCTTTCCAAGTGAAACCCGAGAGCTTGCGTCCGCTGGATCCGCAAAGCGCCACTGGCTTCGCTACGTACGACGTCGGTGCGCCCGAGGGCGAGGTCGAGGGTGGTTTCGCCCTGTCGCCCGCCGCTGGCCTCGCCGGTGACGCCCGCATCCTCGACGCCGACCGCTACTATGACGGCGCGGGTCCCGTGACCTGGCGCTCCAACGCCTTCACCCGCCAGGCCCAGGCCGGCGGCCCGATCGACTCGGTGCGCGTCTCCATGGCTGGGACCGCTCCAACCGCCGCCTACGCCCCGCTGACCCTGGCCCGCCCCGACAGCGAGGACGGCTACGCCCTGCGCGAGGTCGACGTCACCGTCACCCGCGGCTGGCCCTCGGCCCTGGCGCTGAAGGGCCGCAAGTTCGCCCTCGACGTCACCCCGCACGCCGGCGTCGGCTATGGCGGGGCCGGCGGCTCGGCCGAGGCCGGGGCCACCGTGCGCCTGGGCCGCAAGAAGAACATGGGCTCGCGGGTCAATGACGCCCTGGGCGTCCAGGACGGTAACAGCACCTTCGGCGATCGCGGGCGCTGGTACATCTTCGCCGCCGCCAGCGGCCGGGCCGTGGGCCTGAACATGCTGCGCGGCCAGAACGGCGACTGGAGCCGCGCGGGGCTGACCCAGGACACCACCAGCAAGCTGATCGGCGACAGCCAGGCCGGCGTCGCCTGGCGCCGGGGTCCGATGCAGGCCTCGCTGGGCTACATCCACCGCGAGATCAAGGCGCGGGGCGAGGGCATCATGGGCCTCGCCACCCAGAAGGACGACGTGGTGGCCCTGTCGTTCAGCCTGAAACCCCAGTGGTAAGCAGGTGGTAGACGGGCCAAAGCCCTATTAAGCTTGTGTTCCCGGCCGCTTTCATGCAGCTAGCGCCGGTCCCGTCCACAAGCCATCCAGCGAGATCATGAGCGAGAGCGAGCCCCCGCGCCGCAAGACCCTGAGCCTCAAGAGCGCGGTCGCCGCGCCTGGCGGTCCGCCGCCGCTCGAGCGCATGGTCAAGCCGTCGGCACGCACCACCGTGTTCTCGCCCCAGGCCGCGCCGCCGCCGCCCCCTCCGCCGCCGGCCCCGACCGGCGACTGGAAGTGCAAGCCGTGTGGCTCGCGCTTCGACCCGCCGGCCGAGCTGGCCGACGAGGACTCGGTCCGCTGCCCCTCGTGCAACGCCCGCCTGGGCCTGGCCTCCGACTTCCGTAGCGACCCGCCGAACGTGGCCAAGCTGCGCGCGCGCTGGCTGAAGAAGGCCGATCCGGCGGCTTAGTCGACCGGCGCCAGAAGGCGCATGCCTTCTTCCATCTCCGCGATCACGCGCGCCACGTGCGGGTCCAGCCGTGAGGCCTCGGCATAGGCCTCGGTGATCGAGCCTGGCTCGATCAGCTCCATCCCGAGCCGTTCGGCCGTCACCCCCAAGGCGAAGAGCGCTGGCGCCAGGGCGCAGTCGGCGATCGTCAGCCGCTCGCCCAGGGCGTAGCGAGCGCCTTGCAGCAGCCCGTCCAGCATGCCGACCCCGTTCAGCAGCTCCTCGACCGCCCGGCGCGCGCCGGCGGCGTCGGTGCGCGGCTGGGCCAGGGCGACCATCGACGGCATCAGGTAGAGATCGACGTGCCGCACCAGCAGCCGCGCCATAGCCCGGTCGAAGACGTCGATCGGCATCAGGGGCGGCGCGTCCGGAAACCGCTCCTCCAGATACTCCAGCAGGACCGCCGACTCCCAGATCGGTCCCTGCTCATCGAGCAACACCGGGATCCGGCCGGTCGGGGACAGGTCCTGGAAATGGCGACTGTCCCGCCAGCCCGAGGGCGGCGGGACCGGCTCGACCGGCAGGCCCTTGGCGTAGATCGCGATGCGGACGCGCGCCGCGAAGGGCGAGGCGGGAAGGCTGATCAGCTCCATGCCTGAACCTAGCTCAGCGGCGCGGCCTCGGCGACCTTCGGTCGCCGGTGCTCGGGCGGCGGGGGCGGCGGCGGGGCTGGGCACTGGGTCTTCAGGAACTCCCCATGCCCGGGCAGCTTAGCGGCCTGCTCCTTCACCTTCGGCGCCGAGGCGTCCAGGGTCTGGCGGATGATGTCGTAGGGCGCGGTGTCGACCAACTGCTGGTAGCGCTTTGGGCGCACACCCATGCCCTCCATCACCGACTGCCAGGACGGGGCGCGGAACATGTCGTCGACGCCGTCGCGCAGGGTCCCGGTCTCGCGGAACAGCTCCAGGCGTTCCTTCAGGCTCTGGGGCAGCTGGACCTGCTGATATTCGCGCCAGAACGGCGTGTCGTCGCGCTGGGTGGTCTGGTAGTGCAGCACGATGAAGTCGCGGATCTCCTCGTAGTCCGCGGCCATGCGGCGGTTGTATTCGGCCTGCAGCGACGGGGCCAGATCGCGGTCGGGGAAGAACCGCAGCAGATAGTCCATGCCGCGATAGATCAGGTGCAGGGCCGTCGACTCCAGCGGCTCGATGAAGCCGCCGGCCAGGCCGATGGCCACGCAGTTCTTGTTCCACAGCTTGCTGCGCATGCCGGTCTTGAACGGCACCAGCCAGGTGTCGGTGATCGGCGTCCCCTCGACCTGGCTGAGCAGCACGTGGCGGGCCTCGTCGTCGCTGATGTACTTGGAGCAGAACACGTAGCCGTTGCCCGCCCGGTGCTGCAGCGGGATGCGCCAGCGCCAGCCGAAGTCCTGGGCGGCGGCCAGGGTGTAGGGGTGCGGCTCGCGGATGTTGTCGGTCTGCACGGTGATGGCGCGGTCGTTCAGCAGCACGTCCGACCAGTCCAGGAACGGGGTCTGCATCGCCTGGCCGTTCAGGATCGAGCGGAAGCCCGAGCAGTCGATGAAGAGGTCGCCCGAGGCCTCGTGGCCGTTCTGCAGGACCACCTTCTCGATCGAGCCGTCGTTGCGGGTGACCACCTGGTCGACGATGCCCTCGACGCGTGTGACGCCCCGGTCCTCGGCGAACTTGCGCAGGAACTTGGCCACCAGGTTGGCGTCGATGTGCAGGGCGTAGCTGGCGCTGGAGAGGAGGGAGCCTTGCAGGTTGCCCGGCAGCATGAACTTCCAGCCGTCGGCCATGGCGGTGGCGGGGGCGAAGTCCTGCAAGGCCGAGGGATGGCCAGCGGCCTTGGCGCGCAGCCAGCACTGGTAGAACTCGTGCGGGCCGATCGGGCCGCCGATCTGGCCGAACGGGTGGTAGTAGACCTCGTCCTTCTTGCGCCAGTTCTCGAAGCGGATGGCCAGCTTGAAGCTGCCCTGCGTGGCCTGGATGAATTCGCGCTCGTCGATCCCCAGGCTGGCGATCAGTTGCAGGAACGGCGGGATGGTCGACTCGCCGACCCCGACGGTGCCGATCTGCTCGCTCTCGATCAACTCGATCGCCACGCCCGTCTTGTGGAAGAAGTGCGACAGCATCGCCGCCGAGATCCAGCCGGCCGAGCCGCCGCCGACGATGACGATCTTGCGGATGGCGTTCGGGTTACGGTCGGTCATTCGGATACTCCCCAGAAGTCTTGTTGTTGTTTTTCAGTCGACCGCGATCAGGGCGCGGTTCCAGGCGATCAGCGGGGCGGCCGGATCCAGCCGGTGCCGCGTGGCCGTGACGATGAAGATCGAGTGGGTCTGAGCCTCGACCACCTCGTCGATCTCGCAGGCGGCGCTGGCCAGCCCGTGGCGGTAGGTCGGCGGCGCGTCGGGATCGAGGTCCCAGCGGTCGGCCTCGAACCGCTCGTGGGCCAGGGCCGGACCGCCGAAGCGGACGGCCTCGTCCTTGTCGGCCGCGCCCAGCAGGGCGATCGACAGCGATGGCCGGCGCGCCAGGATGTCGTGGCAGCCGGCTTCCTTGCGCACGCAGAACAGGAAGCGCGGGGGATCAACGGACAGGCCGGTGATCGAACTGACCAGCAGGCCGCGCGGGATGTCGCCATCCCAGCAGGAGACGATGGCGACGCCGCTGGCCAGATGCGCCAGTACATCCTTGAAGCTGCTGGATATCGCCGGCGACACGGCCGGGGCGGCCATCATGCCTTGGCGCCGGCCGGGATGAGGTCTTCGTCCTCGTCGGCGTTCAGCGCGCCCAGCTCGCCGCGCGCCCGGGCCTGCTTGCCATAGACCTGCTCGAACAGCGGCGAGGTCATCAGGGTGGTGACCAGGGCCATCACGACCAGCATCGAGAACAGCGCCGGGCCGATGATGCCCTTCTGCAGGCCGATATTGATGATGATCAGCTCCATCAGGCCCCGGGCGTTCATCAGGGCGCCGATGCCCATCGCCGTGGCGTTGTCCTGGCCCGTCAGGCGGGCGGCGGCCCAGCAGGCCCCGCCCTTGGCCAGGATCGAGCCGGCAAGGATGACCAAGGCCACGGCGACCAGCGACCAGCTGCTCAGCAGGTTCATCTGGGTGTTGAGGCCGGAGAAGGTGAAGAACATCGGCACCAGCAGGGCCACGGTGAACGGCTCCAGCGACTTCTTCAGCTCGCGGGTCAGCAGGCCGCGCGGCATGGCGGTCCCGAGCAGAAAGCCGCCGAACACCGAGTGCAGGCCGGCCGCGTCCATGGCCCAGGCGCTGAGCATGAACAGCATGATCACCACGCCCAGCAGGGTGGGCGTGAGCTTGCCCTCGCGCTCGGCCCATCGCCCCAGCGGGGCGAGCAGCCTGGGACCAATGGTCAGCATGAAGAGGGCGAAGGCCCCGCCGCCGATCGCTGCCTTCAGGGCCACGGCCGGGCCGCCGCCGAAGCTGGCCAGCACGATGGCCAGCACCGTCCAGGCGCCGGCGTCGTCGATCGCGCCAGACGACAGGGCCAGCGAGCCCAGCGGCGTCTTGGTCAGGCCGCGCTCCTGGATGATCCGGGCCAGCACCGGGAAGGCGGTGATCGAGATCGCCACGCCCATGAACAGCATGGCCTGGAATGGGTTCACGCCCTTACCGAACAGGTTGAGGCTCATCAGCCAGGGCGTCAGGGCGATGGCGACCAGGAACGGCGCGGCCATGCCCGACAACGAGACCGTGACCGCGCTCCTGGCGTTGGTCTTGAAGTGGTCGGCGCGGAAACCGATCCCGACCAGGAACATGTAGAGGCCCACGCCCAGCTGGGCGCCGACGAAGAGGACCGACTTGGTCTCCTTGGGGAACAGGTGGTGCTGCAGGTCGGGGGCCAGCAGGCCCAGCAGCGACGGGCCCAGGATGATGCCGGCGATCATCTCGCCGATGACCTGGGGCTGGTCGAAGAAGCGCTTCAGCACCCAGCCCGTCGCGCGGCACGCGGCCACGATCACGGCCATCTGCAGGAAAAAGGCTACGCTCAATTCAGCCGGCGTCACGGCGTCCCCCTGTATCGTGCGCCACCTTGAGGCGGTCGCGTTTCATCCCTGGGAGGACGCTAACAGCGCGGAAAATCGCCTGGCAATGGCAATTCAGACAACGTTGTCATTTTAATTTTCGAGCCTACGTACCTACATTTCGCGGGTCAAATGTAGGTACGTGGCTACGTTTGGAGCACTCCCGGCGACGTACTCAGTCCTCGATCGCCTCGATTCCCTGGGCTTCCAGACGGGCCAGGTGGTCGTGCATCACCTTCAACTGCTCGGGCGTGTGGCCTGTCCACTGGGTGACCTCGCCGACGATCCGCAACGGATCGCGGGTGCGGTAGGACTTGGTCGGATTGCCGGGGAACTTCTTGTCGGTGAGGTTGGGATCGTCCTCGAACGCTCCCGTCGGCTCGACGATGTAGATCCGCTCGCGCCCCTCGCCCCGGGCCAGTTCCGCGCCCCAGGTGGCGGCCTCGAGCGTGGCGCTGAAATAGACGAACAGCGCCGGCTTGCGCTTGCCGTAGTTCGAGGCGAAGCCGGGCGAGATCAGGTCGCCGGTCTTCAGGTCCGACTTGGCGCCGTGGAAGAACGGTCCGGCGTTCGGCGTGGCGGTCATGGTTGGATGGCCCTTCGCGATGTCCCAAGGGCGCTACAAACTGCGCATAAATCGCCGTTCGCCAATGCTTGAACTGAAGTTTTTCGACCCCAGTTCTCTAGGAGACGGGGAGCCTAAGGCTCCAGCGGCGCCTCGATGCCGACCGGGCCGGGCTGGTCGCGGATGATGACCCCGGTCCCCGCCGAGTGCGGCGGGACCTGCCTCTTGAAGAGCCCGCGCCACAGGCTCTGCTCCTCGACCGCGCTGGTCCACACCGTGCCTTCCAGCGCCTGCTCGTGCCCGGAGTCGTAGATCCGCTTCATCAGGTCGGTCTCGAACTTCAGCAGGTTGGTGCCCTCGAAGCTGTTGGGGATCGAGGCCACGCTGAGCGGCAGGTTGTGGCGCGAGCAGAAGCCGGCGGCCAGGCTCAGGGCCTGGCGGTACGAGAACCGCAGCATGGTGTCGAAGCTGCGGGCCATGATCGAGGCCACGCCCGGCGGGGTCGACTGGGTCGAGGGATCCAGCACCGTATTGACGATCACGTGCACCCGGCCGCGCCGGAAGCGGGGGCCGAGGTTACGCCAGTGCAGCAGGGCGTCTGGCATCAGGAACAGCGGCGCGGCCACCCCGCCGTCGACGTGCATCTCCTGGTGATGCTGGCCATCGACGTCCACGTCGATCAGCTTGGGCGGGAAGATGCCCGGCACCGAGGACGAGGCCACGAGGAGCGTGCGGAACAGCTTCAGCGCCTCGTCGCCGCCGTGATGGGCGATGGCGCCCATGTCCCAGACGACCGCGCGCTGGCTGTCGAGATTGGTGGTGGCGATCAGCAGGCGCCGGCCCTTCAGGTGCTCGGCGGCGATGGCGTCGACCATCTCCTGGTCGACGAAGGCCTCGACCAGTGAGTCCAGGCTCTCGCCCTTGAAGATGCTGGGGCCGAGCGCCGCGCCCAGGCGACGGAAGCTGAGCAGCTCGGCAGCGTGGCCGCCGACATAGGCGTCGGTCAGCCGGTCGTCCCAGGTGGAGCCGAGGAAGGCCAGCGGCGCGATCAGGGCCCCGGTGCTGACGCCGGTGACGATGGCGAAGTCCGGGCGGCGACCGGCCTTGGTCAGGCCCGTCAGCACGCCCGCGCCATAGGCGCCGCCGGACGCGCCGCCGGACAAGGCAAGAATGTTGAACTCGTCGCGGCCGATCAGCGAACGCAACGGGGCGAGGCGGTCGGCGGCGCTCTTGAGGGCGTCGTCGGCCTGATCGACCGACAGGCGCACGCCCGGAAAGCCCAGGGCCTCGACATGGCGATCGGAGGTCGGCGCGGTCAGGCGCTTGCCGCGCAGCGGATCGGCCGTCGTCTTCCAGTCCTTGAAGAAGCCTTGGAGGCTGATCTTGCCGTTAGGATCCTTATCCAAGGAAGGTCGCCTCTAGTGGGAGCTGGCCAGCACCACGCCCACCAGGACGGCCGCATAGTGCAGGCCCGCGCCGCCGATCACGTGGCCGTGCCAGATGGCGCGGCGGAACTTCAGGCGTCGCATCAGGTAGAAGATGGTTCCGGTGGAATAGACGATGCCGCCGATGGCCAGCAGCAGCAGGGCCACCCACGACAGGCCGTCGATCATCGGCTTGATGGCCACCAGGACCAGCCAGCCGAGGGCGAGGTACAGACCGACCCAGAAGCGCTTGTCCAGGCCCGGCAGGAACAGCTTGGCCAGCACGCCGATCGTGGCGACGGTCCACACCGCCGTGGTCATGCCGATGGCCCACCAGCCGTGCAGGTTCTGGGTGGTGAAGGGCGTGTACGAGGCGGCGATCATCACGAAGATGCCGGCGTGGTCGAAGCGGCGCAGCAGCGGCCGCCAGCGGGCCTTGGCAAAGTTGTAGGCGGTCGACAGCGACAGCATCAGGATCAGGCCGACGGTGTAGACGCTGACCGCCGCCACCTGCTGCAGGTTGCCGGCCCCGAAGGCCAGGCCCAGCAGGATGCCGCCGCCCAGCAGGGCGCAGGCGAGACCGGCCAGGTGCACGATCAGGTCGGCGCACTTGGCGGCCGGCGTCGGATAGTGCGTCGCGACCTCGGGAGCGCTGATGTCGGTCGTCGTGGTCGTCATGGCCCCGCCCAATGCGAAATGCAGTACGTCCAAACGGTAGGATCGTTCCGTGACATATAAGCGTCGATCTTCGTGGCCGCGAAAGGGCGTGCGCGACACGATTGCCTCGAAAAGCGACTCTAGAAGAACAGCCCGCGCGCGCCGTCGAACACCAGCTTGCCGCCGACCGCGATCAGCAGGACGTAGATGACCTTGTAGAAGCCCTCGGCCGGCACCTTGCGCACCACCCAGACCCCGCCCCAGGTCGAGGCGATGGCCAGCGGCAGCAGCACGCCGGCGGTGGCCAGCACCTTGGGCGTGAACTGGCCGAGCGCGACATAGGCCGGCACCTTCATCCAGTTCACGACCGCGAAGAAGATCGCGCTGGTGCCGATGAAGGCGTCGCGCGGCAGGCGGCGGGGCAGGACGTAGATCTGGAACGGCGGGCCGCCGGCGTGGGCGATCTGGCTGGTGAAGCCGGCCGCCGCGCCGCAGATCGCGCCCAGCCACGGCCGGCCTGGCGTCGCCTCGACCTGGGCGGCGGCCTTGACCGCGCGCTCGGCCCACAGCCGCTGCAAGGCGAAGACCACCGAGATCGCGCCGACCGCCAGCTCGACGGCGGCTTCCTTGACAAAGGCCGCCAGGGCCCAGCCCAGGAAGATCCCCACAGCCGCGGCCGGCAGCATCAGGATCAGCAGGCCCTTGTCCCAGCTCTTCCGGAACGCCCAGACGCTGACCACGTCCTGGACCAGCAGGATCGGCAGGGTGATCGAGGCGGCCATGACCGGCGAGATGGCCAGGGCCATCAGCGGCACCGCCACCACGCCGATCCCGGCGAACCCGCCCTTGGCCAGGCCCAGCAGGATCACGGCGGGGATCGCCACCGCGTAGAAGAACGGATCGGTCAGCATGAAGCGCTGCTTAGCAGCTTCCCGCCGATTGGGTAGCGCGCCGTCTGTTCGTTTCAGGCCTGCAATGTTCCGCAACGCAATCGGAGGTTTCGGCGCCTAGCGTCGCGAGGCTCACCCTCCGAAGCCTGCTCAATGTCCCCCTCGCGTCGCCTGACCGAAATCGTCGAGATCGACGCCGCCCGCTTCGCCCGTGACCTGACCCCGCTCTATCAGCCCGCCGTGCTGCGCGGCGTGGCGCGGGACTGGCCGGCGGTGAGGGCGGCGCGGACCTCGTCCCATGCCCTGGCCGACTACATCGCCCGCTTTGATCGCGGTGTGATCGTCGAGGCCATGGTCGGACCGCCAGAGATCGCCGGCCGGTTCTTCTATGACGAGACCGGCGCGGGCATGAATTTCGAGCGCCGCCGCGCGCCGCTGCAGGCGGCCCTGGCCGAACTCATCCGCCAGGCCGACCATGCCGATCCGCAGTCGATCTATGTCGGCTCGACCCCGATCGCGCCGGTGCTGCCGGGCTTCGAGAAGGCCAACCGGCTGGACCTGCTGAACGAGGACATCCAGCCGCGCCTGTGGATCGGCAACGCCTCGACCGTCCAGACCCATCACGACATGTCCGACAACATCGCCGTGGTGGTCGGCGGCAAGCGGCGCTTCACGTTGTTCCCGCCCGACCAGGTCGGCAACCTCTATGTCGGGCCGCTGGACTTCACCCCGGCCGGGCGGCCGATCAGCCTGGTGTCGCTGGACGAGCCGGACCTGGAGCGCTTCCCGAAGTTCGCCGAGGCCCTTGAGAGCGCCCAGTCGGCCGAGCTGGAGCCGGGTGACGCCATCTACATCCCGGCCCTGTGGTGGCATCACGTGCAGTCGTTCGGGCCGCTGAACATGCTGGTGAACTACTGGTGGAGCCCCGCCGACATGCCCGCCGGCTCGCCGTTCGACGCCTTCGTCCACGCCCTGCGCAATGTCCGCCGGCTGCCGGCCCAGCGCCGCAACGCCTGGCGGGCCTTCTTCGAGCACTACATCTTCCACGCCAATGGCGACCCGGCCGAGCATATCCCGGCGGGCCGCCGTGGGGTGCTGGAGGACGAGCCCAGCGCCGCTTCCGACGCCGAGCTCGCGGCCTTTCTCAAGAAGGCGCTGGACGAGAACTAGGCCACGGCCAGCTTGGTCTTGCGCTCCAGGCTCAGGCTGAAGGCGGCCAGCGCCAGGGCCGACAGCGGCACCACGGCGGCGACCAGGGGCACGGCCGACAGGCCCGGGCCGTGGTCGATCACCGCTCCGCCCAGCCAGGCCCCGAAGGCGTTGCCCAGGTTGAAGGCGGCGATGTTCAGGCTGGACGCCAAGCCCTGGCCCGCGCCGCCGGCCTGGCTCAGCACCCGCATCTGCAACGGCGCCACGGTGGCGAAGGCGGCCGCGCCCAGCAGGAAGGCGGCGATCACCGCGCCCACCTGGCTGTGGAAGGCGAAGGCCGAGCCCAGCATCACCACGGTCAGGGCGATCAACGTGCCGGCCAGAGCCGTGTTCAGGCTCTTGTCGGCCCAGCGGCCGCCAGCGAGGTTGCCGGCCACCAGGCCCGCGCCGAACACCAGCAGGATCGGCGACACGGCGGCCTGCGAGAAGCCGGCCAGCTGGGTCAGGATCGGCTGGATGTAGGTGAAGACCGCGAACACGCCGCCGAAGCCCAGCACCGTCATCGCCAGGCCCAGCTGCACCTGCGGACGGGCCAGGACGGCGAATTCCTCACGCAGCGGAGCCGGTTCGACCTTGTCCGTCGCGCTGGGCACCAGGGCGGCCAGGACCACGAAGGCCACGGCGCCGACGCCGGCCACGGCCCAGAAGGCCATCCGCCAGCCGAACGACAGGCCCAGCCACGCGCCGAACGGCACGCCCAGCAGGGTGGCGATGGTCAGGCCGGTGAACATGATCGAGATCGCCGAGGCCTTGCGCTCGGGCGCCACCAGTGAGACGGCGACCAGCGAGCCGACGCCGAAGAAGGTGCCGTGGGCCAGGGCGGTCACGAGGCGCGCGGCCATCAGGATCCCGTAGGTCGGGGCGATGGCGGCGAGCGCATTGCCCAGGGTGAAGATCGCCATCAGCACCAGCAGGGTGGTCTTCTTGGGCAGGCGGCGGGTGAGCAGGGTCAGGATCGGCGCGCCGACGAAGACGCCCAGGGCGTAGCCGGTCATCAGCAGGCCGGCGGTGGGGATCGAGACGCCGAGATCGGCGGAGACCTGCATCAGCAGGCCCATGATGATGAACTCGGTGACGCCGATACCGAAGGCGCCGACCGTCAGGGCGTAGAGGGCTAGGGGCATGGTCGCCTCCGTGGATGTCGACCCGTCAGATAGCCTCCCGGCGTTCGTTGAATTAGATTGCGCGTCGGAACTTCACTTGTGCCCCGAAGGACATATGGCCCGATCCGAGATCAACCGTTCGGGCGAGATGGAGGTCTTCGTCCGCGTCGTCGAGCAGGGCGGCTTCACCGCCGCGGCCAAGGCGCTGAGCATGACCCCGTCGGCGGTCAGCAAGCTGGTGGCGCGGTTGGAGGCCCGCCTGGGCTCGCGGCTGATCAACCGCTCGACCCGCAAGCTGCAACTGACCGCCGAGGGGCTGAGCTTCCACGAGCGCGCCCTGCGGGTGCTGGCCGACCTGGACGAGGCCGAGCGTTCGGTCAGCGCCTGCGCCGTGCCGCGCGGCCGGCTGCGGGTCAATTCCAGCGTGCCGTTCGGCGTGCATCACCTGCTGCCGCTGGTCCCGAAATTCACCGCCCTGCATCCCGAGGTGCAGCTGGACGTCACCATCACCGACCAGGTCATCGACCTGATGGACGAGCGGGCCGAGGTGGCGATCCGCATCGGCCCCTTACGCTCTTCGCAGCTGATGGCCCGGAAGCTGGGCCGCAGTCGGATGGTGGTGGTGGCCTCGCCCGACTACCTGGCCCGGCGCGGGACGCCCGAGCGACCGGAGGACCTGGCCGGCCACGACCTGATCACCTTCAATTTCGCCCGCCACATCAACACCTGGCCGTTTGAGGTCGATGGCCAGGCGGTTCAGTTCCCGGCCCAGGGCCGCGTGACGGTCGGCGACGGCGAGAGCGCGGCGATCCTGGCATTGGCCGGCCAGGGCCTGACGCGGCTGTCGATCTTCCACATCGCGCAGGACGTCAGGGCGGGCCGGCTGGTCCCGGTGCTGGAGGCGTTCAATCCCGGCGACGCGGAGGATGTCAGCGCGGTCTATGTCGGGCACGCCGGGCCGTTGCCGGCGCGGGTGCGGGCGTTCATCGACTTCCTGGTGGCGGAGGTGGATGTGGATCATCCGCCGCTGGAGCGCGGAACCAAATAGCTTGTCATCCCGGCCGCAGCGAAGCGGAGAGCCGGGACCCAGGGGCCACTGCAGTGCGCCGACCCCTGGGTCCCGGACAAGCGCTACGCGCTTTCCGGGATGACGAGAATTGGGAGATTTACGCCCCCAGCATCACCTCCGCGATCTGCACCGCGTTCAGCGCCGCGCCCTTGCGGAGGTTATCCCCCACGACGAACAGCGCCAGCCCATGGGCCACGGTCGGGTCCGGACGGATGCGGCCCACGAAAACCGGATCCTGGCCGGTCGCCGCCAGCGGGTTGGGGACCTCCTCCAGCACCACGCCCGGCGCGCTCGCCAGCAGCGCGGTCGCCTCGGCCGCCGACAGCGGATGCTCGAACTCGGCGTTGATCGACAGCGAGTGGCCGGTGAACACCGGCACGCGCACGCAGGTGCCGCTGACCGGCAGGCCGGGGATCTCGAGGATCTTGCGGCTCTCGTCGCGCAGCTTCAGCTCTTCCTCGGTGTAGCCGTCCTCGCCCACCACGTAGTTCAGCGGCACGACATTGTAGGCCAGCGGCACGGCCCACTTGCGGGCGTCCGGCAGCGGGGCGGCGTCGGGCGACATCGCCAGGCCGTCCAGGTCGCCCGCCGCGCCCGCGCGCAGCTGCTCGGACAGCACCTGGATGCCCTCGACCCCGCCGCCCGAGGCGGCCTGGTAGGTGCTGACGGTCAGGCGCTTCAGGACCGCCTTGTCATGCAGGGGCTTGAGCACAGGCATGGCGGCCATGGTGGTGCAGTTGGGGTTGGCGACGATGCCCTTCTTGATGTTGTTCAGCGCGTGCGGATTGACCTCGGCCACCACCAGCGGGACGTCCGGGTCCGAGCGCCAGGCCGACGAGTTGTCGATCACCACGGCGCCGGCCGCGGCGGCCTTCGGGGCCAGCTCGCGCGACGTGCTGCCGCCGGCCGAGAAGAACACGATGTCCAGACCAGCGAAGTCGGCGGTCGAGGCGTCCTCGACCACGACCTCGGTCCCCTTGAAGTCGATCTTGGTCCCCGCCGAACGGGCCGAGGCGAACAGGCGCAGCTGCGCCAGCGGGAAGTCCCGCTCGGCCAGCAGCTCGCGCATCATGCCGCCCACCAGACCGGTGGCGCCGACGACGCCGACGCGCGGCGGATTGGATCGGGAAAACTTGAAGCTCATGGGTCTGCGTCTCCTGGTGTGGGGAGCGCGGGGAGCTGTCAGGTCTCAGGTAGAGAGCCGCCCCGCGCCGTTCGGCGGGGCTGGTTCGAGGATGCCGCTTAGATCGCGCGCATACCCGCCGCCCCACCGAAGCGGGTCGTTTTGCGGGTAATAATTTTGGTCGCGGCGAAATGCATCGAGGGCGCTTCTAGCGGCGAAGCTCGCCTTCGTAAAGAGCGGCTCAGCCGCCGGCCTGGGCCACGCGGGCGTCCCAGGCCGCCATCGACACCCGGGCCACGTCTTCCAGTTCCTCGCGGCAGACGCCGTCGCGGGCCAGCAGCGACATGCCGTTCTGGACCGTCTGGGCGAAGCGGGCCAGGGCGCGGACGTCGATCGCGGCGGGCAACTCGCCCTCGGCGATGGCGCGGACCAGCCGGGCCTCCAGGCGCTCCAGCGTGACGGCGCGGGCCGAGCGCACCAGCTCGCCCAGCTCGTGGTGGACCTGCCCGTCGATCACCGAGAGCGTCACCATGCAGCCGGTCGGCATCTCGACCAGCGACCCGGTCAGGGCGGCCGCCGAGTCCATCAGCAGCGCCTCGACTGCCTGGCGCGCCGTGGCGGCGGCCTTGAAATTGGCCCAGACGAAGGCCTCGAAGTTGACGCGGTAGTGACCCAGCGCCTCGACATACAGCGCCTCCTTCGGACCAAAGGCCGCGTACAGGCTGGGCGCGCCGATGCCCAGCTCGGCCGTGAGGTCGGAGATCGCCGTCGACTCATAGCCCTTGAGCCAGAACAGCCGCATGGCCTTGTCCAGCGCGGCCTCGCGGTCGAAGGCGCGAGGGCGGCCGCGACCGCGCGGGCTGGTCTCGTCTGAATTCTGCATCGATCGATCTATAAATCCCTTGACCGGCCTTCGCAATGCTCATAGCCATTTATGTAGTGATCGATATATAAAGGTGATCGATGAGTGATCTGGCAGGCAAGCGCGCCCTGGTGACGGGCGCATCGCGGGGCATCGGCGCGGGCATCGCCCGGGCGCTGGCGGAAAGAGGGGCGGACGTCGCCATCACCTACGAGCGCTCGGCGGACAAGGCGGCGCAGGTGGTCAAGGAGATCGAGGCCCACGGCCGGCGCGGTTTCGCCATCCAGGCCGACAGCGCCGATCCGGCGGCCGTGAAGCGCTCGGTCGAAGAGGCCGTCCAGGCGCTGGGCGGGCTGGACATCCTGGTCAACAACGCCGGCATCGCGCCGGGCGGCGGCGTGGCCGACATCGCCCTGGCCGACATCGACGCGCTGCTGAACGTCAATGTCCGCGCGCCGGTGCTGGCCGCTCAAGCCGCCATCCCGCACCTGAAGGCCGGCGGCCGGATCATCTCGATCGGCTCGTGCCTGGCCGAACGCGTGCCGTTCGTCGGCCCGACGGTCTATTCGATGACCAAGTCGGCGCTGCTGGCCTTCACGCGCGGCCTCGCCCGCGAGCTAGGGTCGAAGGACATCACCGTCAACTTGGTGCAGCCGGGTCCGATCGACACCGACATGAAC
Organism: Caulobacter sp. GW821-FHT10E02; assembly: GCF_059415225.1. Lineage (NCBI taxonomy): Bacteria > Pseudomonadati > Pseudomonadota > Alphaproteobacteria > Caulobacterales > Caulobacteraceae > Caulobacter > Caulobacter sp. GW821-FHT10E02. The sequence goes on along the minus strand of NZ_JBWKMV010000002.1, from coordinate 506,789 downwards.
CCGGCCGACGGCGAGCATTCCGAGGGCATCCGCGTGCACACCGCGCTGGGCCGCTATGGCGAGGCCGCCGACATCGCCCACGCCGTGGCCTTCCTGGCCAGCCCCGGGGCCAAGTACATGACCGGCTCCATCGTCACGGTGGACGGCGGCATCAACGCCTAAGGCTAAGGCGCGGCGTCGCTACAGGAACAGCGACGCCGCGTTGCCGACATTGTGCATCAGCACCGGCAGCAGGATGCTGCCCGTCCGCAGCCGCACCCAGACGCCGATGAACGACGGGCCGGCGGTCAGGGCGAAGTAGAGCGGGTCGAACGTGACCTGGCCGTGCGAGACGCCGAAGGCGTGGACGAGGCCGAACAGGGCGCACGACAGCACAGCGCCCCAGCCCCAGTCGACGCCCAGGACCCTTACCCGGCCGGTGAAGGCGCGGTCCAGGACCAGCAGCAGGACGCCACGATAGAAGGCCTCCTCCTCCAGGCCGGGCATGGAGAGCTGGAAGGCCATGGTCTCGGCGGTGTTGGGCTCGTTCGGGAAGGCCAGGGCCAGGCCGACGAACAGCAGGCCATAGAGGCCGGCGACGATCAGCGGGGCCTTCAGGTCGTTCTGGCGCAAGGTCAGGCCGCTGCGGGTCCAGCCGATCGCCGGCAGCGACACGACGGCCAGGGTGGCCAGCAGGGCCAGGATCTTGCCCTCCCAGTTCCACTGGCCGGGGATCAGGTCGGGCAGGCGGCCGTAAAACCGCGTCAGCAGCAGGTCGTTCAGCAGGACGAGGCCGGCGGCGGCCAGCAGCCAGCGCGGCGAGACGCCCTTGCCCACGAGCCCGACTGCGCCGCCCGCCGCCAGCAGCATCGCCAGCACCAGGCCGATCCCCAATAGTCCGTCCATGAAACCCCTCCGAAGTTGACGAGGGGCGTCTACGGCGGGCGGTTCAGGCGGGCTCCTCAGAAGGCGGCGGATCGTTTCTCAGAACCCGGAAAGCGCTGGGCGGCTGGCCCTCGACGGCCTGGAAGGCGCGGTTGAACGAGGCCAGGGACGCAAAGCCGCTGTCCAGCGCGATGGTGATCAGCTTGTCGCCGGCATGGGCTGGATCGGCCAGGCGGCGGCGGGCCTCGGCGACGCGATGGGCGTTGAGGAAGGCGCGGAAGTGGTCGTGGCCCAGGCGGTGGTTGATGAACCCGCGCACCGTCTTCTCCGGCGCGCCCATGCGGCGGGCGAAGTCGGCGAAGGTCAGGTCGGGTTCCAGCGGAGCCCGCTCGACCTCGACCAAGATGCGGAGCCGCTCGGCGAGGCGCGCCTCGTCACCGGCGGTGGGCAGGGCGGCCGGGGCCGGCGCGGCGCGCGGCGGCGAGACCGGCAGCAGGCGCAGGGCCAGCCAGGCGGTAAAGGCCAGAAAGACGGCGTTCTGGGCGATCGTGAAGGCCGGCGGCCCCCACTCCAGTCCCATGACCAGGTCCACGAGAAAGTCGGCCAGCAGTTGTCCGGCGAGCAGCACGACGACCAGCACCCGCGCCCGGCGGCTCTCCTCCACCAGATCGCCGGCGCGGTCGCGGACCAGCCGCCAGGCTAGGTAGCCGATCATCGACAAGCCCAGCGCGATCAGCAGCCACGACAGGCCCTTGCCCTCGACCGCTGGGCCAAGCAGCCCGCGATCGGCGCTGGCGATCGCGATCCAGGCCAGACCCGCCGCCAGCACTCCGCCGCGCGGTCGGAAGGTCTCGTCGAACGACGCCAGGCAGAACCACCACATGTAGACGGCCGCATAGCCCGCGATCAGCGCTGCGACCGACCCTAGCGGTCCGCCCAGCCGCAGCGCCGGGTCCGGCGTGTTGCCGGCCAGGAAGCCCGCCAGGCACACCGCCATCGGCGCGAAATACACCGCCAGCCGCCGCGTGCGCGGCTCCCGCGCCAACAGCGCCGCCAGGAACAGCAGCAGGGTCGCCCCGGCGACGCGGACGACGACGTCCAGCTGGTGAAGGTCCATGGGCTCCGTCTGGTATGTAGGGCGGGTGTCTATTGGAGAGCTTCTTCTCCCAGAGAAAGAAGCCATCCTCGCATCAACGGTAGGACGAAGCGTTGGCCAAGTGGGCCGCTCAGCGGCACGAGCGTTCGAGCTACTTCGCTGTTTGAAAGAACGTTTGAACGCGCGAAGAAGGGAGTTCGAAGGGGCGGCTGGGGGTTCTTGATGTCTGCGGAAGAGGGTGATGAGTTCGACCAGCTAATTACTAAGCTGGCGGCCGAGCTCGCAGAAGCTGAAAATATCTACGACGGGCAAATCAGATTCTCGGAGAGCAAAGACCCCGGCATCCAGTATTTTCAGCGCGATGCGGCAAAGGCCCGAATTCCGAGACTGCGCGAGAAGATGCTGGATTTAAGGCAGCAGATCGAGGGCACGAAACGAGACGCCCATGAAACCCGCTCCCGGCGTTTGGCCAAGGAGGCGGAGGCGAGGCGGGATGCGCAGGTCGCGGAAGGTGAGCGTCGTCGGGACGAAGAAGTTCGCGTTAGCCTGGAGCATGCAGCCAGGAAGGACGCCGCTGATGACGCCAACTACTGGCTGCGGCGCCTAATGTTGCAGCCGCAGCTTGGCAACGGTGCGGCCTTCCTCGCAATTGCCGGTGGTGTGCTTCAGGCAGACAACATTGCTGCGGCCGCCGAGCTGGCGAAGGAGCCGTTCTCTTGGTTCGCCACAGGGCTAGCCGTTTCAGGCATCCCGCCCTTCTTCTTGTGGGGCAGCAGGCTTGAGCCCAGGCGCGTGAAGGTCTTCGAACGACTCGCCCTTTATTTCACGCTGCTGTCTGGCTTCCTCTTCTTCGTCGGCCTGTGGGATGGCGTGATGGTTATGCGCCACGCTAAGCAAGCCCTTTCAGAGCAAAGGGCAATCGGATCGTCGCCTGCCTCAACCAACGCCCTGACAGAATTGAGGAGGGGCTGAGGTGCGTCCGTTGCCCATCACCCCATCTGCTGCCCAAGCCGCTCCCAGCCGTCGAAGAACGGGAAGCGCTTGGCCCAGAAGTCCGCCAGCCTCGGATCAGCATCCACCCGCCGGACAACCTCCGCCATCCTCGGCGCCGCCTCGTAGAACCGCACCCGCCGGGGCCCCCAGCGGCTCACCACCGTGACGTAGAGGTCCAGCACCGTCAGCTCGTCGCCCAGCAGGTACCGTCCCGGCGTGATCTGGCTCTCCATCATCGCCCAGCAGTCGAGGATGCGCTCGGCCGTCGCGGCCTTGATCCGCGCGCCGACGTCCGGGTCATCCCCGCCCAGCCGAGACGGATCATCCCGCACCCAGAACAGCGAATAGATCGAGGCCGGGATGAAGGTCATCCAGCGCAGGAACTGGGCGCGTGCCGGGTCGTCAATCGCCGGGCCAAGCCGCGCTTCTGGAAACCGATCCGCCAGCCAGATCAGGATCGCCGCGCTCTCGGTGATCGTCTCGCCGTCGGGGGTGACCAAGGCCGGGATCTGCTTCAGCGGGTTCACCGCAGCGACCTTGGCCTGCTCGGCGGCGCCTTCCCAGGTCGGGGCCTCGACGATCTCGTAGGGCAGGCCGATCAAGGACATAGCGGCCTCCACAGGCACGCCGCCGGAGCCCAGGGCGCTGAAAATCCGGTAGGTTTCCATGGTCAAGCTCCGTGACTTATCCACACGCCGCTCACAACATCTTGTGTGGCTGCGACATCAGAACCACTAGATGAACGAGAGGGCTTTGGTAGGGTGGGATCATCTTATCGTCCCTCCACGATTCTAGCCTCCCAGGGTTCGCCATGTCCGCTTCCTCGCTCATCCTGCCCGGCCTGATGACCCCCTCGGGCGGCTACAAGCCGTTCCGCTATCCGTGGGCCTACGACTTCTGGAAGAAGCAGCAGCAGGTCCACTGGATGCCGGAAGAGGTGCCGCTGGGCGAGGACCTCAAGGACTGGGCCGTCAAGCTGAACGACAAGGAACGGAACCTGCTGACGCAGATCTTCCGCTTCTTCACGCAGTCCGACGTCGAGGTGCAGGACAACTACATGGAGCGCTACGGCCGGGTGTTCAAACCGACCGAAGTGAAGATGATGCTGGCCTCGTTCGCGAACATGGAGACGATCCATATCGCGGCCTACGCTCTGCTCCTCGAGACCATCGGCATGCCCGAGACCGAGTTCTCGGCGTTCATGGAATACGAGGCCATGAAGGCCAAACACGACTACATGCAGACGTTCGGCGTCGACTCGAACGCCGACATCTGCCGCACCCTGGCGATGTTCGGCGGCTTCACCGAAGGCCTGCAGCTGTTCGCCTCGTTCGCGATGCTGATGAACTTCCCGCGCTTCAACAAGATGAAGGGTATGGGCCAGATCGTCTCGTGGTCGATCCGCGACGAGAGCCTGCACTGCGACGGCATCATCAAGCTGTACCACGCCTTCAACAAGGAAACCGGCGCGGTGACCAAGTCGGTGGCCGACGACATCATCGACTGCTGCAAGACCGTGGTCGGGATGGAGGACAACTTCATCGACCTGGCCTTCGAGGCCGGCGACATCCAGGGCATGACCCCGGACGACATCAAGGCCTATATCCGCTTCATCGCCGACTGGCGCCTGCGCCAGCTGCAGCTGCCGGAAGTGTACGGCGTGAAGGAAAACCCGCTGCCCTGGCTGCAGTCGCTGCTGTCGGGCGTCGAGCACGCCAACTTCTTCGAGGCCCGGGCGACCGAGTACTCGAAGGCCGCGACCAAGGGTCAGTGGCACGGTTCGGACGGCGTCTGGACCAGCTTCGACGAGATGATGCAGAAACGCTCGGACCTGACGCCGGCGCAGTGATCGCTTCAAGCGGGGCGTAGGAGCAGGGCGGGTCCGCGAGGTCCCGCCCTTCTTCGTTTTGGCCTCCCGAGACGGAATGAGAAGTGCGTGACCCCGTCGTGATCGCGGTCTAGGACGGGCGCGATTTCAGTCGGAGTGCTCCCCATGACCACCATCGCCCTGATCGGACCCGGCGCCATCGGCGGGACCCTGGCCACGTGGCTGGGGCAGCGGGAGGACCTGGACCTGACGGTCTGCGTGCGCACGCCGGTCGAGCGGCTGGTGCTGGAGACGCCGGATGGCGAGGTGACCGCTACGCCGCGCTTCGCGACGTCGCCGGAAGGTCTATCGCCGGTCGACTGGGTGCTGGTGGCGACCAAGGCCTATGACGATGTGGCTGCGGCGCCGTGGCTGCAGGCCCTGGTGGGCCCGAGCACCCGGGTGGCGGTGATCCGCAACGGCGTCGAGCATCGCGAGGCCTTCGCCGGGCGCGTGGCCGACGAGAACCTCGTGCCCGTCATCGTCGACTTCCCGGCCGAGCGGCCGGCGGCGGGGCATTTCCGCCAGCGGCGTTACGGCTGGATCCGGGTGGAGGAAGGCGCGGCCGGCGAGGCGTTCGCGGCGCTGTTCGCCCACACGCCGATCGACGTGGCGACGACGGACGATTTCGTCTCGGTGGCCTGGCGCAAGCTGGCCTTGAACGCGGCCGGGGCGGTCAACGCCATGACCCTGAAGCCGTCGGGCGTGGCCCATGATCCGGGCGCGGCGGCGGTGATGAAGGCGCTGGTCGCCGAGTGCGTGGCGGTGGGCCGGGCCCAGGGCGCGACACTGTCCGACGAGTTGGGCGATCAGGTCGTCGAGGGCTACCGCCAGGGGCCGCCGGACATGGTCAACTCGCTGCTGGCCGATCGCCAGGCGGGCCGGCCGATGGAGCTGGACGCCCGCAACGGCGTCATCGTCCGCCGGGGCGCGGCGCGGGGCATCCCCACGCCGGCCAACAGCATGATCGTGGCCTTGCTGAACGCGGCCGCCGGCTAGTTACGGCTGGTACTTCTTCGGCAGCGCCTTGATCTCTTCCGGCGTCAGCTTGGTGATAGTCTTGGCGCGGATCGGGATGGGCATGCCCAGGCCGTCGCCGACGCGCAGGTCCAGATCTAGCGGACCGCAGACGCTGTCAGGGCCGCGCACCACCGAGACCAGGTGCGTGCCCGGCCAGGTCAGCTGGCTGGAGCCATAGGCCAGGTCGACGCGATAGACGTCGCGGCCACGGACCTTCATGTACAGGGTGTTCTTGTCCGGCGCGGTCCAGCCGCGCCAGTCGGACAGGTAGAAGCACTGGCGGGCGGGCTTCACGGCCTTTGCGGGGGCATCGCCTTGCGCCGCCGAAGCGGCCGAGGCGCCCATGCTGGCGAGGGCGAGCCCGATCAGCGCCGAGCGCGCGATATCGGTGATCTTGCTCATGACGTCATCGTCCTAAAAAGCCCCTCGTCTCAAGAGATTGGACCTCGCCGGGGCCTTGTCAAGTTTTTACTGTACATTTGAAACTGTACACGAAAAAGCCCGCCTCCGAGGGGGAGGCGGGCTCTCGTCGAAGCCTTGTGGGCTAAGGGGTCTAGGCCTTGGCGGGCTCGGTGTCCGGCTGAACCTCGTCCAGCTCGCCTTCCCACTTGGCGACCACGGCGGCGGCGACGCTGTTGCCGACAACGTTGGTGGCCGAGCGGCCCATGTCCAGCAGGTGGTCGACGCCGAGGACCAGCGCGATCCAGGCTTCCGGCAGGCCGAAATAGGTGAGGGTGGCCATGATCACCACCAGCGAGGCGCGCGGCACGCCGGCGATGCCCTTGGAGGTCACCATCAGCAGCAGCAGCATGAAGATCTGCTGCTGGACGCTCAGGTGCACGCCGTGGGCCTGCATGATGAACATGGTGGCGAAGGTGCAGTAGAGCATCGAGCCGTCGAGGTTGAACGAATAGCCCAGCGGCAGGACGAACGAGACGATGCGGCGGCGCACGCCCACGCGGGGCAGGCCGTCCAGGATGCGCGGATAGGCGGCTTCCGACGAGGCGGTCGAGAAGGCCAGCAGGGCCGGGTCGCGGATGACGCCGAACAGCGGGATGACCCGCTTGCCCAGCACCAGCGCGCCGGCCAGGAACAGCAGGATCCAGAGCACGCCCATGGTGGCGTAGAAGCCCAGAACGAACTTGCCGTAGACGGCCAGCATCGACACGCCCTGGGTGGCGATGGTCGAGGCCAGGGCCGCGAAGATCGCCAGCGGGGCCAGCTTCATGACGAAGTTGGTGACCTTCAGCATGACCTGGGCGGCCTGCTCGGCCAGTTCCAGGACCTGCGGGGCCTTGTTGTCCAGCGAGGCGACGGCGGTGCCGACGAACAGGGCGAAGACGACGATCTGCAGGATCTCGTTCTTGGCCATGGCGTCGAAGATCGACACCGGCACCAGGTGGGTCAGGAAGCCCTTCAGGGTGAAGGCGTCCGTCGTGGCGGCCGGGGCGGCCGAGGCCTGCATCTCGGTCAGGTTCAGGCCGTGGCCCGGGTTCAGCAGGTGGACCATCAGCAGGCCCAGCAGCAGCGAGACCGCCGAGGCGCTGATGAACCAGGCCATGGTCTTGGCGCCGATGCGGCCGACAGCGGCGGCGTCTTCCATGTGGGCGATGCCGGCGATCAGGGTCGTCAGCACCAGCGGCGCGATGATCATCTTGATCAGGCGCAGGAAGATGTCGGTGATCAGCGAGAGGCTGCTGGCGGCGGCCTTGGCTTGGGTCGGGTCCATCGTCTGGTTGATGAACCAGCCGACCGCGACGCCCAGCACCATGGCCGCGACGATCAGAATGGCGAAGCGTTTGTTCATGAATCCCCCTGGCGCCCCCCACCAAGGTCATTGGCGGACGTCGACGGCATGTTCTGGTTTCCGAAAGGAACGACGCACGAGAACGCCCGCGCCGCCATTCGCTCCTTCCTTGAGCATTTCAGCCCTTGTGGCCGACCTGCGCGAGTTCGTCCATGCCCTTGAAGTGGTCCAGCCTGGCTTCCCGCGCGCCACGCCGAAGATACGGGCTCATCCTGTAGACGGACGCCCGCGCGGCTTCCTCACCTGCGGTCTCATCTTTGCTAAGTAATAAATCATTCCCATTCGGCCGGCCCGACGTCTCGCCAACGTCGCAAAACGTCGCTATAAGGCGCCATGTCAAACCAAGAAAAAGCAATCGCCGTCGTCGAACGGCTCAATGACGAATACGAACGCGCCGTCGACGCTCTCCGGACCGCCCTGCGCGCCTATCTCGAAAATGGAACCCGCCCGGACCCGCAGACGCGGTTCGACGGCTCGTTCGCCTATCCCGAGCTGCGCCTGACCTACGATCCGGAGGCCCTGCCGCCCAAGCTGGCCCGTTCGTACGCTCGCGTCAGCCGCCCCGGCGTCTATTCGACGACCGTGACCAAGCCGGCCCAGTTCAAGGATTATCTGGTCGAGCAGCTGAGCCTGCTGATGGACGACTTCGACGTCGATATCGAGGTCGACCGCTCCCGCCAGGAGATCCCCTATCCCTACGTGCTGGACGCCACCATCGACCTGAACCAGGCCGATGTCCGCTCAGAGGACATCGCCCGCTTCTTCCCGACCACGGACCTGGCCTTCATCGGCGACGAGATCGCTGACGGGGTCTGGAACCCGGCGCTGGAGGAGACGCGTCCGCTGTCGCTGTTCGACGGCCTGCGCACCGACTTCTCGCTGGCGCGCCTCAAGCACTACACCGGCACGCCGGCCGAGGACGTGCAGCAGTTCATCCTGTTCACGAACTACAACCGCTATGTCGACGAGTTCGTGCGCTGGAGCATCGAGCAGCTGCAGCAGCCCGACAGCCCCTATACGGCCCTGTCGTGCGCGGGCGGCCTGACCATCACCGCCAACACGGCCAATCCTGAGCTGGCGGTGGCGGAGTCGACCTGGCGCAAGCACCAGATGCCGGCCTACCACCTGATGGCTCCGGGCGGCGCTGGTGTGACCCTGCTGAACATCGGCGTCGGCCCGTCCAACGCCAAGACGATCTGCGATCACCTGGCGGTGCTGCGTCCGCAAGCCTGGCTGATGATCGGCCACTGCGGCGGCCTGCGCGACACCCAGACCATCGGCGACTACGTCCTGGCCCACGCCTATCTGCGCGACGACCACGTGCTGGACGACGTGCTGCCGCCGGAAATCCCGGTGCCCTCGATCGCCGAGGTGCAGCGCGCCCTCTACGACGCGGCCAAGGCGATCAGCGGCGACAGCGGCGACCAGTTGAAGAAGCGCCTGCGCACGGGCACCGTGGTCACCACCGACGATCGCAACTGGGAACTGCGCCACAGCCTCTCGGCCCTGCGCTTCAACCAGAGCCGGGCCGTGGCCATCGACATGGAGTCGGCGACCATCTCGGCCCAGGGCTATCGCTTCCGGGTGCCGTACGGGACGCTGCTGTGCGTGTCGGACAAGCCGCTGCACGGCGAGATCAAGCTGCCGGGGCAGGCGAATGCCTTCTACGAGCGGGCGATCAGCCAGCACCTGCAGATCGGGATCTTGACCTGCAAGCTGCTGCACGCCGAAGGGCCGAACCTGCACTCGCGGAAGCTCCGCGCGTTCGACGAACCGCCGTTCCGGTGATCTGAACTAGATCCTCCCCCGCGATGCGGGGGAGGTGGCCCGGAGGGCCGGAGGGGGCTAACGCGGCGTTCGCCCAGCCCGCCCCCTCAGTCACTTCGTGACAGCTCCCCCGCATCGCGGGGGAGCATCTATTTTCTCAGAGCCGCTCGACAATAATCGCCGGCGCCATCCCGCCCGCCGCGCACATCGTCACCAGGCCGCGCTTCAGGTCCCGCCGCTCCAGCTCGTCCAGGATCGTGCCGATCAGGATCGAGCCCGTGGCCCCGATCGGGTGGCCCAGCGCCATCGCCCCGCCGTTCACATTGACCTTGTCGCGGTCCAGCTTCAGGTCGCGGATGAACTTCTCGGCCACGACGGCGAAGGCCTCGTTGATTTCCCACAGATCGATGTCGTCCGGCGTCAGCCCGGCCTTGGCCAGGGCCTTGCGCGCCGCCGGGACCGGGGCGTTCAGCATCAGGGTCGGGCTGTCGCCGACATTGGCCATGGCCAGCACGCGGGCGCGGGGCTTGAGGCCGTTCTTCCGCGCATAGTCCGGCGAGGCCAGCAGCACCGCCGCCGCCCCGTCCACCACGCCTGACGAATTGCCGGCGTGGTGCATGTGGTCGATCTTCAGGTCCGGATAGACCTGCCGGATCAGCCCCGCATAGGTATTGCCAGCCTCATCGACCGGGATTTCAGCCAGGGCCGCGAACGAGGCCTTCAGGCCGGCCAGCCCTTCGGCGGTGGTCTGCGGACGTGGGAACTCTTCGTGCGCCAGCGCCACCGAGCCGTCGTCGCGCAGCACCGGGATCAGGCTGCGATCGAAGTGGCCGCCCTTGATGGCCAGATCCGCGCGGCGCTGGCTCTCCAGCGCTAGGGCGTCGACATCGGCCCGGGTGATGCCTTCCAGCGTGGCGATGGCGTCGGCGCAGACGCCCTGGTGCGACTGCGGATGGCGGGCGCGCAGGCGCAGGTTGCCGCTGTCCAGCATCGGCGGCGAGGTCGGATTGGCCGTGGCCGAGGTGTAGGACATCATCTCGGTGCCGCCGGCGATCACCAGGTCCTCCATGCCGGACATGATGGTGGCCGCCGCCAGGTTCACCGTGGTGATGCCCGAGCCGCAGAAGCGGTCCAGGGTCACACCACTCGCCCGGGTGTCATAGCCGGCGTCCAGCGCGGCCATGCGGCCCAGGTCCCCGCCTTGCGACCCGCGCTGGCTGGAGGTGCCCCAGATGATGTCGTCGACCTCGGCGGTGTTGAGCTGGTTGCGCTCGGCCAGGGCCTTCAGGACCGTGGCGCCCAGGTGCTGGGGATGGAAGTCGGCAAGGGCGCCCTTGCCGACCTTGCCGATGCCGCGCGGCGTGCGGCAGGCGTCGATGATCCAGGCTTCGCCCATGATCCAGTTCCTCCTCTTGTTGCGAGGAGTGAACCGAAGGCGCCGCTAGGGTAGTCCAGAGCCTTTTACGCCTCTTCGGCCCAGGCCTTGATCAGCTGATGGGCGATGGCCAGGGCCGGCGGGCAGAAGGCGCCCTCCATCTCGCCCTTGATCAGCAGGTGGGCCTCTTCCTTGCTGAACCAGCGGACCTCTTCCAGCTCGGTCTGGTCGGGGGCGGCGTCGCTGCTGTCGACCTCGGCGATCAGGCCCATCATCAGCGAGCCCGGCCACGGCCAGGGCTGGCTGGAGTGGTAGCGGACGGCGGTGGCGGTCAGGCCGGCCTCTTCCTTCAGCTCGCGGGCGCAGGCCTCCTCGATGGTCTCGCCGGGCTCCAGGAAGCCGGCCAGGGCCGAGAACATGCCGGCCGGCCAGGCGGCCTGGCGGCCCAGCAGGCACTTGCCGTCGTGCACGGCCAGCATGATCGCCACCGGGTCGGTGCGCGGGAAGTGCTCGGTGCCGCACGACGGGCAGATGCGCTTCCAGCCGCCGTCGGCGACGTTGGAGGGCTGGCCGCAGGCGCTGCACCAGCGGTGGCGGCGGCGCCATTCGAACATGGACTTGGCGGTGGCCAGGATGCCGGCGTCGGCCGGCGGCAGGGTCGCGGCGGCGGCGCGCAGTTCCTCGAACCGGCCCAGGCCCTGCAGCGGGCCCTCGGCGGGATCGGTGGCGGTGTCGATATCGACGGCGAAGACCGCGATGTCCTTCCACAGGCCCAGATACAGCAGCTTCTCGTTGCCGCCCGCCAGGTCCTGGGCCAGGTCGGCGCGCAGATAGGCGATCTGGACGCCCGTCGACTTGCCGTCGTCGTCCAGCAGGTCCTCGACCAGCGGCTTGCCGTTCCACAGCGCCACGGCCAGGGATTCGGCGTCCGCCAGCTTTTCGGCCAGCCAGGCTTCGTCCCCCCGGCGCTCGCTGTCGCGGTTCAGGGGGTTGCCGGCGAAGGTGTTGGTGATGATCGAGAGAGGCATGTGCGAACCTCTAGCGCGAGTACGAACGCTCGTCACGACGTCGCAGATGCGTCATGCGGCTTGCATCCGTCGCGATGAGTCGCGATATAGGCCTTGGAGATCGGCGCGGACGGAAGCCTCGCCAACCTGGTCAGGGCCGAGAGGCAGCAGCCACAACGAGATCACCTCTGGGTCGCTGTCCGGTCTCCACCTTCCTCTTCCCCTAAAATCTGTCAGCAGATCGTCGCGCCGTTGAGCGCGAGGCTTTTGCTGCGCCCTTCGCACCACTACACTCAGCGCCATGGCCGACCTCGACGACCTCTCGCCTGATTCCGCGCCGCCTTGGGACGAAGCGCCCGCAGAGCGGGACGAGAACACCGCCGACATCTTCGGCGATGCTCCCGCCCCTGCGCCCGCGCCGGTCGTGGAAGCGCGTCCCGTCGTCGAATCCCCGCCCGAGAACGAGAAGGGCGACGCCTATACGGTGCTGGCGCGGAAATACCGCCCGCGCACCTTCGAGGACCTGATCGGCCAGGAGGCCATGGTCCGCACCCTGGCCAACGCCTTCTCGACAGGCCGTATCGCCCACGCCTTCATGCTCACCGGCGTCCGGGGCGTCGGCAAGACCACGACCGCGCGCCTGCTGGCCCGCGCCCTGAACTACGAGACCGACACCGTCAAAGGTCCGTCCGTCGACCTGACCGTCGAGGGCTATCACTGCCGCTCGATCATCGAGGGCCGGCACATGGACGTGCTGGAACTCGACGCCGCCTCGCGCACCAAGGTCGACGAGATGCGCGAGCTGCTGGACGGGGTGCGTTACGCCCCGGTCGAGGCGCGCTACAAGGTCTACATCATCGACGAAGTGCACATGCTGTCGACGGCGGCGTTCAACGCGCTGCTGAAGACGCTGGAAGAGCCGCCGCCGCACGCCAAGTTCATCTTCGCCACCACCGAGATTCGCAAGGTGCCGGTGACGATCCTGTCGCGCACCCAACGCTTCGACCTGCGCCGGGTCGAGCCGGACGTGCTGGTCAAGCACTTCGACAAGATCTCGGCCAAGGAAGGCGCGCGGATCGAGATGGACGCCCTGGCCCTGATCGCCCGCGCGGCGGAAGGCTCGGTGCGTGACGGCCTGTCGCTGCTGGACCAGGCCATCGTCCAGACCGATCGCGGGGCCACGGTCACCGCCACGGTCGTGCGCGACATGCTGGGCCTGGCCGATCGCGGCCAGACCATCGCCCTGTTCGAAAACGTCATGGCCGGCAAGACCAAGGACGCGCTGGAGGGCTTCCGCGCCCTCTGGGGCTTCGGGGCCGATCCGGCGGTGGTGATGCTCGATGTGCTGGACCATTGCCACGGTTCGGCGGTGTCCAAGGCCCTGGGCCCCGACGCCCTGTCGATGCCCAAGGAACAGGCCGCGCGCTTGGCCGCCATCGGGGCCCACACCTCGGCCGGCACGCTGTCGCGCCTGTGGCAGATGCTGCTGAAGGCCCACGAGGAAGTGCGCCGCGCGCCCGACGCCATGGCCGCGGCCGAGATGGCCTTGATCCGCCTGTGCTACGCGGCCGACCTGCCCGGTCCGGAGGAAGCCCTCAAGGCCCTGCGCGACGGGACGCCGATCGGCGGCGGTGGTCCGGGTGGCGGCGTCGCCATTGGTGGCGGCTCGGCCGGCGGCGCGACCTCGGCCGCCCAGGCGCCGATGACCATGGCCGCGCCGGGCCAGCAGGCCATGCCGGTCGTGGCCTCGTTCGAGGACGTCATGGCCCTGATCGCCGCCAAGCGCGACATCGGCCTGCGGCTGGACGTCGAGCAATATGTCCGCCCGATCAATTTCCGGGCCGGGGCCATCACCTTCGAGGCCGCGCCCGGCGCGCCTGGCAACCTGGCCGGCCGCCTGGTCCGCTTCCTGAAGGAGCATACCGGCCAGCCCTGGCTGGTCGCGGCCGAGGGCGGCGGCGGGGCCGAGAGCCTGATGGAGCGCCAGAAGCGCGAGGAACGCGAGGCGCTGGCCGAGATCAAGAAGGATCCCTTCGTCGCCTCGGTGCTGTCGGCCTTCCCCGGCGCCGAGATCGTCGAGATCCGCAAGCTCCTCACCCCGGAGGCCCCGCCTCTGGAGCCGGACGAGGAAGAGGGCTGAGCGGCCCGCGTTTGAACTGGAGTATTTGAGATGAAAGACCTCGGCGGCCTGATGAAGCAGGCCCAGGCCATGCAACAGAAACTGGCCGACGCCCAGGCGCGCCTGGCCGAGAGCACCGTCGAGGGGACCTCGGGCGGCGGCATGGTCACCGTCACCCTGAAGGGCACGGGCGAACTGGCCAAGGTGGTGCTGGACGAGAGCCTGATCGAGCCGGGCGAGGGCGAGGTCATCGCCGACCTCATCGTCGCCGCCCACGCCGACGCCAAGAAGAAGCTGGACGCCAAGCAGGCCCAGATGATGCAGGACGCCGCCGGCCCGATGGCGGGCCTGATGGGCGGCATGCCCGGGATGAAGTTCTAGAAGCTTGGCAGCCTCCGCCGGACCCGAGATCGAGCGCCTCATCGCCCTGCTGTCCAAGCTGCCGGGCCTGGGTCCGCGTTCGGGCCGGCGGGCGGCTCTGGCTTTGCTGAAGAAGCGCGACACCCTGCTGGCGCCGCTGGCCCTGGCCATGGCGGAAGCCCAAGCCAAGGTCCGCACCTGCTCGACCTGCGGCTCGCTGGACGTCACCGATCCCTGCTCGATCTGCGCCGACCGCACGCGCGATGTGCGCCTGCTGTGCGTGGTCGAGGAGGTCGGCTCGGTCTGGGCCATGGAGCGCGGCGGCTCGTTCAAGGGCCGCTACCACGTGCTGGGCGGACTGCTGTCGGCGCTGGACGGCGTCGGCCCCGAGGCCCTGCGGATCGGCGAACTGGCGGCCCGCGTGGCCGACGGCGAGGTGGCCGAGGTGATCCTGGCCCTGCCGGCCACGGTCGATGGCCAGACGACCGCCCACTACATCGCCGACCGCCTGGCCCGCACCAATGTGCCGGTGACCATGCTGGCGCGCGGCGTGCCGGTCGGCGGCGACCTCGACTGGCTGGACGACGGCACCATCGCCCAGGCGTTACGAGCGCGGCGTCCGGCCTAGCAGTTCGGCGAGGGCCGTCAGGTCCAGGTCGGGCGACTTGCGCCGCGACAGGTCCAAGGTCCGGCGGCCCAATTCCTTATAGAGATCGGCCAAGGCCGGATCGTGGGCGGCGATGGCTTCGGCCTGCGCCTCGACGGTCACGGCGTCGCCGCGCGCGATGGGGCCGGTCAGGGCCTGGACCGGTCCACGCTCCAGGATCGCACCGAGCGCATCCCAAAGGATCGGCGAGAGGATGCGAAGACTGTCGGCCCGCTCGATCCCCGCCGCCGCGTGGCTGTCCAGCGCCGCCTGCACCAAGGTCGCCAGGTAGTTCGACGCGAACACCGCCCCTGCATGATAGAGCCGCCGGTCGACGGTCTCAGCCAGGATCACGGGATCGCCGCCGATCGCCGTCACCGCCGGGGCCAGCTTGGCGATGGCCTTCGCGTCGCCCTGCAGCGTGCAGGCCACGCAGGCGAAGGTCAGGATCTCGCGCGCCGGATCGGCGAACGCCTTGACCGGATGCAGGCTCGCCACGGCCGCGCCGCCTTGGCGCGGGGGCTCCAGCGGCGCCAGGTCGCGCGCGCCGCTGCAATGGAACACTGTCAGCCCGGCCGGGCTCGTCAGCCGTTCCACAGCCGCCTCAAGCGCGCCGTCGCTGACGGAGAGCATGACTACGTCGCCCGGCTGGACGGGGATCACGTCGTCGAAGCTCATGACGTCGCCCGCGCCGACAAAATCCCGCGCAGCCGCCGTGCGCTCGCGGTCACGCCCGACGATCCCGGCGATCTCATAGGCGCCATGGTCGTGGAACAGCCGCCCCAGGGTCCTGCCGACCGCGCCCGGTCCGATGATCCAAAGCCGGGCCATGCTGGCGCTCCTTGCGACGACGTCGAGCATCTAGACCGTCCGCGCCCGGATATCGAGGGCGCCCCCGCTGACAGCGCCGCTTGGCCGTGCCAAGCTCCGCATAGTCGCGTTCGGCCGATTACCGACGCGCCAGTGGAGGGACTGATTACATGAGCACGCCCGAAGACAAGGCTCCGGAAGCCGAAACCGAAGCTCCGCACCCGGCCAAGGTCGGCGTGGTCGACAAAGGCCACAACGTCACCGGTTTCGCCGGTGAGCCGATCAACGGCATGATCGCCGACCTCGCCGACGGCGACGACTGATCAAGGCGGCGGCCGGGCGGTAGGCTCGGCCGCCTTCCGTTCGGGTACGACTCCGGCTAAGAACGGAGCATGAACTTCTCCAATCCGTTCCTGATCCTCACGATCGTCTTCGCCCTGGCCGCGCTGGCCTGCGCCCTGTGGGCCGTCGCCGCCCAGCGCCGGGCCGCCAAGGCCGAGGCCCAGGCCTGGATGCTGAACGAGAAGGTCGCCCAGGCCGACGAGCGCCACCGCCTCCTCGAAGACCAGAACGCCACCCAGATCGAGCTGATCCGCGCCCAGGCCGCTCAGAGCGCCAACGCCATCGCCGAGCAGCTGATCAAGCGCGCCGACGAGAACGCCAAGAGTCGCGAACGCCTGGCCGAAGCCCGCCTGGAGGCCCAGCTGAAGCCGGTCGCCGAGACCCTGGCCAAGTTCGAGGCCCAGGTCACCGCCGTCGAGAAGACCCGCGCCGAGGAGACCGGCGGCCTGAAAGCCCAGATCGCCGCCCTGCTGGAGGCCTCGACCGCCACCCAGACCGAAGCCCGCAAGCTGTCGGCCGCCCTGCGCCGCGGGGCCGGCGTCCAGGGCCGCTGGGGCGAACAGACTCTAAGAAACGTCCTTGAGGCCGCTGGCCTCAACAGCCGCTTCGATTTCCAGGAGCAGTTCAGCGTCGACACCGAGGAAGGCCGCCGCCGACCCGACGTCAAGGTCACCCTGCCGGGCGGCGGGGTGTTCGTGATCGACGCCAAGTGCTCGCTGAACGCCTTCCTGGAATCGCAGGAGGCCACCGACGAGACCCTGCGCGAGGCCGCCATGGTCCGCCACGCCGCCAGCGTCCGCAGCCATATGCAGAGCCTGTCGTCCAAGACCTATTGGGATCAGTTCGCCGGTGAGGGCTCGCCCGACTTCGTGGCCATGTTCGTGCCCGGCGACGGCTTCCTGGCCGCCGCCCTCGACCGCCTGCCCGAACTGATGGCCGAGGCCATGGATCGCCGGGTGGTGCTGGTCACACCGACCACCCTGTTCGCCCTCTGCAAGGCTGTCGCCTATGGCTGGCGGGCCGAGGACCAGGCCAAGAACGCCGCTCGTATCGTCGAGGTCGGCCGCGAGCTCTACAAGCGCGTCTCGGTCATGGGCGCCCACGCCGGGGCCATGGGCAAGGCGCTGGAGAGCGCGGTGGGCAAGTACAACCAGTTCGTCGGCTCGCTGGAGAGCCAGGTCCTGACCCAGGCCCGCCGCTTCGAGGAGCTGTCGGTCGACCACGAGGGCAAGGAAATCGCCGAACCGGCGCTGGTGGAGCAGGGTGTTCGCCCCCTCACCAAGCTCGCGGTGGGGCAATCTCCCACCTTGACGCTCGGAAATGACCCCACTACCTGAGTGAGATCATGGCTATCCGTCGCATCCTCACCGTCGATAACGCCGCCGATCTGGCGACGCTTAAGAAGATCTCCACCCCGGTGGAGACCGTCACCGACGAGCTGCGCGCGCTGATGGATGACATGCTGGAGACCATGTACGACGCCCCGGGCATCGGCCTGGCCGCCGTGCAGATCGGCGAGCCGATCCGGGTGATCACCATGGACCTGGCCCGCGAGGGCGAGGAGCCGGCCCCGCGCTACTTCGTCAATCCCGAGATCCTGTCGAGCTCGGAAGACGTCCTCGGCTACGAGGAAGGCTGCCTGTCGGTGCCGGAATATTTCGACGAGGTCGAGCGCCCGGCCAAGGTCACCATCCGCTACATGAACTACCAGGGCGAGACGGTCGTCGAGGAGGCTGAAGGCCTGTTCGCCGTCTGCATCCAGCACGAGATGGACCACCTGGAAGGCGTGCTCTTCATCGACCACCTGTCGCGTCTGCGCCGCGACCGCGCCATCACCAAGGTCAAGAAGGCCCGCCGCGCGGCCTGATGATCAAGGTCGCGCTGGCCAGTCTGGCGCTCCTGACGTCCGCTCTCTATGCCGTTGCGCCGGGCTTGTTCCAGCCGGGACAGCCTGATCTCGGCCTGCGCGCCGCGTCGGGTACGGAAACCTTCACCGTCTTCGCGCCGACCGAGCGGACCGACCGCTTCAGCAACGGCGTGGTGCTGATCCCGTTCAAGGGGCGCCTCTACGCCCAGTGGCAGAGCTCGGCCCGCGACGAGGACGCCGCCGACACCTGGGTCGCCTGGAGCGTCAGCGCCGACGGCAAGACCTGGAGCCCGCCCAAGGCCCTGGCCCGCGCCGGCGACAACGGCCTGATGCGCTCCAGCGGCGGCTGGATCACCGACGGCAAGACCCTGGTCGCCTATGCCAATGTCTGGCCCGAGGGCTTCCAGTCCGGGGCCGGCGGCTATGCCGAATATCGCACCAGCACCGACGGCATGACCTGGAGCGAACCGCGCCGGGTGATGGGCAAGGACGGCCGGCCGGTCGAGGGCGTGATCGAGCAGGACCCGCACCGCATCGACGGCCGGGTCATCGGGGCCTTCCACCTGCGCCCCGGCATGATCGCCAAGCCGTTCTTCACCGACGACCCTCTGGGCCTGACCGGCTGGACCCAAGGCAGGATGGAGAACCTGCCGCGCGACGCTTCGGCCGCCACGGCCGCCCACGAGAAGAAACTCAGCCGCGAGATCGAGCCCAGCCTGTTCCGCCGCGCCGACGGTTGCGTGGTCATGGTGTTCCGCGACGAGGAGCTGAGCTTCCGCCAGCTGGCGTCCGAAAGCTGCGATCGCGGCGTCACCTGGACGACCCCGGCCCTGACCGACATGCCCGACGCCCGCGCCAAGCAGAGCGCCGGCAACCTGCCGGGCGGCTCGGCCTACCTGGTCAACGCGCCCAACAGCGACAAGCCGCGCATCCCGCTGGCGGTGACGGTCAGCCGCGACGGCCGCGTCTTCGACCGCAGCTGGCGCCTGCGCGGTCAGGCCGACCTGCAGCCCCTGCGCTTCGAGGGCCAGTACAAGCGCCCCGGCTACCACTATCCCAAGAGCGTCGTCTGGAACGGCTACCTCTATGTCGGCTACGCGGCCAACAAGGAGGACGTCCAGGTCACCCGCGTCCCGCTGAAGGCGCTGGAGCGGCGCTAGCGGCCGGGACCCGTCACCTCGACCTCGTCCTGGGCCGAGCTCAGCCTGGACCGCAGGTCGTAGGCGCCGGGTATGTGGGGCATGGTCGGTCGCCAGCAGCTTTCGAGGGCCTTCGACGCCTCCCGCCACCAGCCTGAGACGGGGCCCAGGGTGTCGCGTCGCAGCACAAAGTCGCCGTCGTCACGCGCCGCCGG
The DNA here is from genome assembly GCF_059415225.1 of Caulobacter sp. GW821-FHT10E02. Classification (NCBI taxonomy): domain Bacteria; kingdom Pseudomonadati; phylum Pseudomonadota; class Alphaproteobacteria; order Caulobacterales; family Caulobacteraceae; genus Caulobacter; species Caulobacter sp. GW821-FHT10E02. The sequence goes on along the minus strand of NZ_JBWKMV010000002.1, from coordinate 487,495 downwards.
GCCCATCAGGGTCACCTCGGAAGCATCGCTGACCACGACGCTAGAGCGGGTGTCGAGGCCGGCCATGGCGATCGGCGGCAGCCGGCCGATCTTGGCGATCGTCTCTTCCAGCGCCGGGCACGTGCGTCCGTCGATCCAGTCCGCGCGTGTGGTGACCACGCCCATCTTCTGGTCGCGCCGCCGACGCTCCAGCACCCAGATGCGGCTCGGTGGGTCGCCCACCTCGTAGAACACCGCCGCCTCGTCGACGAAGATTCCCAGTCCCCCGCCCGCCTGCTTGACCCGGTAGGAGGTCCGCACCGGAACGGACGGCGCGTTCGGGACGTCGACCTGCGGCGGCGCGGCTTTCGCCGGCTCCGGCGGGGCCGAGCAGGCCGAGACGGCCAGGAGGATGACGAGGGCGAGGAAGCGCATGGCGTCAACCTAGGCGGTCGGCGCGCCGAAACCAAACCGGTTTGGCGCCTATCGCTTGCGGCCTTGATCGGTGTCGTACGGCGTCCCGTCGCGGTGGCGATAGACGCCTTCGCCGTCGCGGAGCACCAGGTCGATGTCCGGATAGTCGCAACCGTCCTGGTCCGGCCGGCGCGAGCCGATCTCCAGCAGCAGGACGTCCTTGTCCGAGCGGTTCTGGAAGTGGTGGCCGTTCTCGACACCGGCCTTGAAGCCCGCGCAGTCGCCGGCGCGCAGCACCGTCTCGCCGTCGTTCTCCACGAGGACGACCTCGCCCTCGACCACCCAGGTGAACTCGTCCTCGGCCGTGTGCCAGTGGCGCTGGCTGGACCAGACGCCGGGCTCTAGGCGCAGCAGGTTGACGCCGAACTGGTCGAGCCCGACGGCGTCGCCCAGCTTGGTGCGGTGGCGGCGCAGGCAGGGTTCGTTGAACGGCGCGGGATAGGCCGTGCCGACGCGGGTCGGGGCAGTGGATATATCGATCTTGGGCATGTCGGCCTGACTGGATTTGCGTCTCGCGGGAGGGAAGCCTAAAGCCAGGATCATGACCAGCCCCGCGCCCGCTTCCGTCAGCATCGACCCCGTCGAACTCGCCCAGGCCCTGATCCGGCGTCCCTCGGTGACCCCGGCCGATGCCGGCGCGATGGACACGCTGCAACGGCAGCTGGAGGCCCTGGGCTTCAACTGCCGTCGCATGAAGTTCGGCGAGATCGAGAACCTCTACGCCCGGCGCGGGACGGCGCGGCCGAACCTCTGCTTCGCGGGTCACACCGACGTGGTGCCGGTCGGCGACGACGCGGCCTGGACCGCCGGGCCGTTCGAGGCCGAGATCAAGGACGGGGTCCTGTACGGCCGCGGCGCGGTCGACATGAAGTCGGCCATCGCCGCCTTCGTCGCCGCTGTCGGCAAGGTTCCCGAGCATGCCGGCTCGATCAGCTTCCTGATCACCGGCGACGAGGAGGGCGTGGCCGAGGACGGCACCGTCAAGGTCGTCGAGGCCCTGGCCGCCGAGGGCGAGATCATCGACCACTGCATCGTCGGCGAGCCGACCTCGGCCAACCTGCTGGGCGACATGGTCAAGATCGGCCGGCGCGGCAGCATCAACGCCTGGATCGCGGTCGACGGCAAGCAGGGCCACGTGGCCTATCCGCACCGGGCCGCCAACCCGATCCCGGTGATGGTCGACATCCTCTCGCGCCTGCAGAGCCGGGTGCTGGACGACGGCTATACCGGCTTCCAGCCGTCGAACCTGGAGGTGACCACGGTCGATGTCGGCAACCCCGCCACCAACGTTATCCCGGCCAGCGCCAAGGCGCGGGTGAACATCCGCTTCAACCCGGCTCACAAGGGCCAGGAGCTGGCGAGCTGGATCGAGAGCGAGTGCCGCGACGCCGCCGAGGGCTTCTCGGGCCGCGTCGAGGTGCTGTGCAAGATCAGCGGCGAGGCCTTCCTGACCGAGCCGGGGGCCTTCACCGACGTGATCGTGGCCGCCGTCGGCGACGCCACCGGCCGCGTACCGGAGCTCTCCACGACAGGCGGCACCAGCGACGCCCGCTTCATCCGCGCCCTGTGCCCGGTGGTCGAGTTCGGCCTGGTCGGCTCGACCATGCATCAGGTCGACGAGCGCGTGCCGGTCGAGGAGATCCGCTATCTCGCCGACGCCTATGAGGCGCTGATCAACCGCTACTTCGCGGCGTTCGCTTAGCGGCCGGAGCGTCGGGCATGAAGGCGCTCTCGATCCCCGACGTGCTGGCCGAGGTGGCGGTGCTGGTGAAGCCGCACTTCGGCAAGGGCCGCACCGCCGACTACATCCCGCAGCTGGCGGGCGTGCCGGGCGGCAAGTTCGGCATGGCCGTGCGCACCGTCGCCGGCGACGAGCACGTGATCGGCGACGCCGACGAGGGTTTCTCGGTCCAGAGCATCACCAAGGTCTTCGCCCTGGGGCTGGCGTTGAACCGCCTGGGCGACGAGACCTGGACGCGGGTCGGCAAGGAGCCGTCGGGTACGCCGTTCAACCATCTGTCGCTGCTGGAAGCCGAGCAGGGCGTGCCGCGCAATCCGTTCATCAACGCCGGCGCGCTGGCCGTCACCGACATCCTGATGGACGTCACCAAGGACCCGGCCGCCCTGGTCCGCGACTTCGCCGGCTTCCTCTGCGATGAGCGGCTGGAGATCGATCCGACGGTGGCGGCGTCCGAGTTGGCCAACGCCTGGCAGAACCGCGCCATCGCCAGCCTGATGCGCGGCAAGGGCACCCTGACCCACGACCCCGAGAGCGTGGTGGCCGCCTATTGCCGCCAATGCGCCCTGACCATGAGCTGCCGCCAGCTGGCGCGGGCCTTCCTGCCCCTGGCGGCGGGCGGTTTCTCGCCGGTGGCGCAGGAGACGGTGTTCCCCGAGCGCCTGACCCGGCGACTGAATGCCCTGCTGCTGACCTGCGGCATCTATGACAGCGTCGGCAACTTCGCCTACCGCGTGGGCTTGCCCAGCAAGAGTGGCGTCGGCGGCGGCATCGTCTCGGTGATCCCCGGCAAGGCGACGATCGCGGTCTGGTCGCCGGAACTGGACCGCTTCGGCACCAGCGTGGTCGGCACGGCGGCGCTGGAGGCGTTCAGCCAGATCACCAACTGCTCGGTGCTCTAGGCGCCGTAGCCCACGCCGACCAGATACAGGCCATCCGCCGGGGCCACGGGCCCGCACTCGCGCCGATCCTTGGCCTCCAGCGCCGCCTTGACGTCGTCCGGCGTCCAGCGGCCGGCGCCGACCTCGGCCAGGGTGCCGGTCATCGAGCGGACTTGGCGGTGCAGGAAGGACCGCGCCTCGAAGTCGAGGTGGATTTCCTCGCCGACCCGACGCACGCGGGCGACGTCCAGGGTCTTCAACGGGCTCTTGGCCTGGCAGTGCATGTCCCGGAAGGTCGTGAAGTCGTGCAGGCCGATCAGATGCTGCGCGGCCGCGTGCATGGCCTCGGCGTCCAGCTCCTTCTTCACGTGCCAGACCTTGCCCTTGTCCAGGGCCGGCGGGGCGCGGCGGTTGAGGATGCGGTAGAGGTAGCGGCGCTCATTGGCCGAGAACCGCGCGTGCCAGTCGCCCTCGGCGACTTCGGCCGAGAGGATCGACACCGCCTCGCGCATCAGGTGGGCGTTGAGGGCGTTGAGCACGGTCTGGGCGGGCCAGTCCTTCTCGAGATCGACATGCACGACCTGGCCGGTGGCGTGGACGCCGGTGTCGGTGCGGCCGGCGGCGGCGATGCGCACGGTCTCGCCGCTGAAGGCCGTCACCGCCGTCTCGATCGCGCCCTGCACCGACGGCAGCACGGCCTGGGCCTGGAAGCCCGAATAGGGCCGGCCGTCATACTCGACGAGGAGGCGGTAGCGGGGCATCAGGCCAGGATGGTCCCGGCCGCGACTGGGAAGCCGCGCGTGAAGGTCTCGGCGTCCTGGACGCCCTTGCCTTCGCGCTGGGCCTTGAGCAGGCGGACGGAGCCTTCGCCGCAGGCGATGAGCAGGCTGTCATCCAGCGCCGCGCCGGCAGCGCCCGAGGCGGTCTCGACGCGCGACAGCAGGGCCTTCACGCGGACGGGGCCCTTCTCGGACGGCGCCTCGAACCACGCGCCGGGGAAGGGCGAGAGGCCGCGGATGTGGGCGTCGACTTCGGCGGCCGGGCGGGTCCAGTCGATGCGGGCCTCGGCCGACTTGATCTTCTTGGCGTAGGTGACGCCCTCTTCGGACTGCGGCGTCTCGCGGGCCCCGCCGCGCTCGATGGCGGCCAGGGCGACGGGCAGCAGGCGCGCGCCGACCTCGGCCAGCTTGTCGTGCAGGGTGGCGACGGTGTCGTCGGCGGCGATGACAACTTGCTCGGACATCAGGATCGGGCCCTCGTCCAGACCCTCGCTCATCCGCATGACCTGGACGCCGGTGACCGGGTCGCCGGCCATGATCGCCCGCTGGATCGGAGCCGCGCCGCGCCAGCGGGGCAGCAAGCTGGCGTGCAGGTTGAAGCAGCCGTGAACGGGGGCGTCGAGCACGGCCTGGACCAGGATCTGGCCGAACGCGACCACGACGGCGGCGTCCAGTTCCAGCGCCTGGAAGGCCTCGATCTCCTCGGCGGTCTTCATCGAGACCGGCGTGCGGACCGGCAGGCCCAGGCCCTCGGCGAAGGCGTGGACCGGCGAGGGCTTCAGTTCCTGGCCGCGCCCGCGCGGGGCCGGCGGCTGGGAATAGACGGCGACGATCTCGTGGCCCGAGGCGACGAGTTCGGCGAGGCAGGTCACGGCGAAGTCCGGAGTGCCGAGGAAGGCGATGCGCATGGCGGGGGTTTAGACGGCCCGGCGCTCGGACGCAAAGAGGAGTCGGAACCTAGGCCGTGGCCCTCCGTTATCCAGCCGACTCAAGAGGAGCCAAACCATGCGTTCCAAGCTGATGCTGATCGCCGCCGCCGGCGCGGCCCTGACCCTTGCCGCCTGCTCGCAGGAACACGCCACCGAGGTGAAGGAGGGCGCGAAAGCCGCCGCCTCCGACATCAAGGACGCCGCCCACAACATCGCCAACGACCCGGACGTCAAGGAAGCCGGCACGGCGATCAAGGAAAGCACCAAGGAAACCGCCGCCGACCTCAAGGAAGCCGCCGGCGAGGCCACCGACAAGGCGCAAGCGCTGGGCGAAAAGGCCGGCGACAAGGCCAAGGAAGCGGGCAGCGACCTGAAGCAGGACGTCAAGGAAGGCGCGGCGGACAGCAAGCGCCAGGTCCACGAAGCGACGAAGTAGAACGGAAAAGGCCTCCCCAAAGGGGAGGCCTTTTGAATTCTAGTCCCGCAGCAGGTCGTTGATGCTGGTCTTCGACCGCGTCTGCGCGTCGACCGTCTTGACGATCACGGCGCAGTAGAGGCCCAAGCCGCTCTTCGGGTCGGGGCGGTTACCCGGGACCACGACGCTGTAGGGCGGAACCTTGCCGATGTGGACTTGGCCGGTCGCGCGGTCGATGATCTGGGTCGAGGCGCTGATGAACACGCCCATCGAGAGCACGCTGCCTTCACCCACGACCACGCCCTCGACGACTTCCGAGCGGGCGCCGATGAAGCAGTTGTCCTCGATGATGGTCGGGTTGGCCTGCAGGGGCTCCAGCACGCCGCCGATGCCGACGCCGCCCGACAGGTGGACGTTCTTGCCGATCTGGGCGCACGAGCCGACGGTCACCCAGGTGTCGACCATGGCGCCTTCGTCGACATAGCCGCCGATGTTCACGAACGACGGCATCAGGATGACGTTCTTGCCGATGTGGGCGCCGCGACGGACGATCGCGCCCGGGACCGCGCGGAAGCCGCCGGCCTCGAACTGCGGGGCGTCCCAGCCGTCGAACTTGTTGGCCACCTTGTCCCACCACGGACCGACGCCGCCGCCCAGCGTGCCGGCGCGCATGACGGTGTTGGGGTTCAGGCGGAACGACAGCAGCACGGCCTTCTTCAGCCACTGGTGGGTGATCCACTCGCCGTCGACCTTCTCCGAGACGCGGGCCTTGCCGCTGTCGAGCAGCAGCAGGGCTTCGTCGACGGCGGTGCGGACGGGGCCGGTGGTGGCGGCCGAGACGTCGGCGCGGGCTTCCCAGGCGGCTTCGATCTCGGTTTGCAGATCGGCGAGGCTCACGGAGGCGGTCATTGCGGGCTTCCTTGCAGGCGGGCCGAGTTCAGGAACTCAGGCAGGTCGTTAGTGCGGAAATGGACGTGTTCGGAGGTCGAGTCCTTGGCGTGGGCCCCGACCAGGATGGTGGTCATGCCCATGCGGGCGGCCGGGACCAGGTTCTTTTCGCTGTCCTCGAAGAAGGCGGTCATCGGCGGATCGATGGCGTGCAGCTTGCTGATCTTGTCGAAGGTGCTCAGCGAGGGCTTGGGGATGTAGTCCGCCGTCTCGATGGCGAAGACCTCGGAGAACAGGTCGCGCAGGTTCAGGTGAGCCAGCACCCGCTCGGCGTGGCCGACCGAGCCGTTGGTGAAGATGATCCGCCGGCCGGGCAGGCGGGCGATGGCCGCCCGCAGCTCAGGGCTGGGGATCAGCTTGTCCATCGAGACGTCGTGCACCTCGTCCAGGAACGCTTTCGGCTCCATGCCGTGGTGCTGCATCAGCCCCGACAGCGTGGTGCCGTGCTCGGTGAAGTACTTCTTCTGCAACGCCTTGGCTTCCTCGCGCGGGAGGCCGGTCATGCGCTCGACGAAGTCGGTCATCTTGACCTCGATCAGCCCCATGAACTCGCTTTCCAGCGGGTACAGGGTGTTGTCGAGGTCGAACAGCCAGGTGTCGACGTGGGTGAGGTCAGCGCTCATCGCGAGATGAGCGTGCCCGCGCCGTGTTCGCTGAACAGCTCGACCAGCATGGCGTGGGGACGGCGACCGTCCAGGATGACCACGGCTTCGACGCCGGACTCGATGGCGTGGATGGCGTTTTCCAGCTTGGGGATCATGCCGCCGTTGGCCACGCCGCTCTCGATCAGGCCGCGCGCGTCTTCGATGGTCATCTGGCGGATCAGTTCGCCGTTGCCGTCCAGCACGCCCTTGATGTCGGTCAGCATTAGCATCCGCTTGGCCTTCAGGGCGCCCGCGAGCGCGCCGGCCACGGTGTCGGCGTTGATGTTGAAGGTCTCGCCGCCGGCCGAGACGCCGATCGGCGCGATCACCGGGATGTAGTCGGTTTCCGACGCCAGCAGCGTCTGGATGATGTGCGGATCGACCTTGGTCGGCTCGCCCACGAAGCCCAGGTCGACGACCTGTTCGATATTGCTGTCCGGATCCTTGCGGGTGCGGGTCACCTTCTCGGCGGTGATCATCCGGGCGTCCTTGCCCGACAGGCCCACGCCGCGCACGTCGGCCTCGGCGCCGGCCAGGGTGATCCAGTTGGCGATTTCCTTGTTGATCGCGCCCGACAGGACCATCTCGGCGACTTCCATGGTCGCCTCATCCGTGACGCGCAGGCCGTCCACGAAGGTCGACTTGACGCCGGCCTTGTCCAGCATGCGGCTGATCTGCGGACCGCCGCCGTGCACCACCACCGGATGGACGCCCAGGAGCTTCAGCAGCACCGCGTCGGCGGCGAAGACCTTGGCCACGTCTTCCTGGCCCATGGCGTGGCCGCCGTATTTGATCACGACCGTTTCGCGGTCGTAGATCTGGATGTAGGGCAGGGCCTCGGCCAGGGTCTTGGCGGTGGCCCAGCCGGCTTCCTCGGCGGCGTCGTTCAAGGCGAAGTCCTCGAAGGGGGAGAATAACGGCGCCTCGATAGCGGACCCCGTCCCCCCTGTCATCCGAAAGGGACCCTAGGCCGCTTTGTCGAAGCGCCATTTCATCGCCAGCACCGCCCCCGACATCAGCAGGCAGGCGGTGTTGGAGGCGATGACCGGCCAAGCCTTGATCAGGAACCCGTAGCCGATCCAGCACGCAAAGCCCGTCACCGTGACGATGTAGGTGCGCAGCGAGACGGACGAGGCGTCCTTCTCCTTCCAGATCTTGAGGATCTGCGGGGCGAAGCTGGTGATCGACAGCAGGGCGGCGACCGTGCCGACCACGGCGACGGCCGGGCTCGCCACTAGGCGATCTTCGGCATGACGTCGATCAGACCCCAGAGCTCGGCATAGGCCGGCGCCAGGGTCAGGCCCACCGGCACGGGACCGGGCACGTGGCCCTCGGTCAGGCAGTAGGCCAGGTACGACAGGGCCGTGCGGACGCCGTGCTCGGAATAGGGCTTGCCGATCACGCCGCAGGCCCCGGCATAGTCGTCGGGCAGGCGCTTGACGTTGGCGGTCATGAACAGGGCCACGCCGCCGCAGTCGCTGGAAATCTTGCGGGCCACCTCGACCCCGGTCGGGCCGTCGCTGAGGTGGACGTCCACCAGGGCCAGGTCCGGATGCAGCTTCTCGGCCAGGTCGACGGCTTCACCCGAACTCATGGCGCAGCCGAGCGAGTGGCAACCCACCTCCTCGACAAGATGTTCGAGTTCGATCGCGAGGAGCATCTCGTCCTCCACGATCAACACGTCGAGCGCACGCCCGGTCATACTGAAACCTGTCCTTTTAGTGCGCCCCGTTCACGGGCAGCAGAACGACTATTCGCGTGCCAGGTTCCGCGTCGGTGGTCTCACTCTTGGCCTTAAGCTGCTGACAAAGCAGCTGAACAATGGTGAGGCCGAAGCCGGATGGCCTGGCGTCCTTGTCGAGTCCAACGCCGTCGTCGGCGATTTCGATCCGGAATTCGCCTTCCTGGCGACGAACGCCGACGAAGATCCGCCCGCCGCGACCTTCCGGGAAGCCGTGCCGTAGGGCGTTGGTCAGCAGCTCGTTGACCACCAGGGCGAACGGCGCGGCCTTGGCGGCGGGGATCTCGACCCGCTCCAGGTCCAGCTCGATGCGGACGTCGTCGCGCTGGGCCGAGCCCATCAGGTCGGCGACCATGTCGCGGATGAAGGCCGAGACATCGAAGCGCTCGACATCCTCGCTCTGGAACAGGCGGCGGTGGACGGTGGCGATGGCGTTGACCCGGCCCAGCATGCCGCGCAGCGAGGCCTTCAGCGCCGGATCGGTGACCCGGCGGTTCTGCAGCAGCAGCAGGCTGGAGATGAGCTGGAGGTTGTTCTTGACCCGGTGATCCACCTCGTGGAGCAGGGCGGTCTTCTGCTCCAGGGCCTCGGTCAGGGCGCGGGTGCGTTCCTCGATGATCGCCTCGAGGTCCTCGGGGCTACGGGCCGTAGCCTGCCCGACGTCGTGCGCCGTTTCCGAAATGTCGTCCATGCTTATGGCCAAGCTCCCACCACCCCGTGGACGCTCAACGTACCTGATCGTGTCGAGTTCCCAACACAAGCTGCGCCGGAAAAGCAAAACGGCGGAGACCCGATCGATGGGTCTCCGCCGTCGAGCGCGGCGCATAGGGGAGGAATCCTCGCCGCGCGGTTCCGGATTACCCGTCCGTGCTTCCCGGTACGGACGGGCCTTCTGGAGCCGACTACTTGGGTTGGTAGATGCGGTCGAACACGCCGCCGTCGTTGAAGTGCGTGGCCTGGGCCTTCTTCCAGCCGCCGAAGGTGTCGTCGATCGTCACCAGCGGGATCTTCTTGAAGCGGGCCGCGTACTTGGCCGCCACGTCGGCGTTGCGCGGGCGGTAGTAGTTCTTGGCGATCAGCTCCTGGGCCAGCGGGCTGTACAGGAAGTTCAGATAGCCCTCGGCGATGATGCGGGTCTTGTGGCGGTCGACGTTCTTGTCGACCACGGCGACCGGCGGCTCGGCCAGGATCGAGAGCGACGGATAGACGATGTCGAACTTGCCGGGCAGCTCGTCCTGGGCGAGGTAGGCCTCGTTCTCCCAGGCCAGCAGAACGTCGCCCAGGCCACGCTGGGTGAAGCTGGTGGTGGCGCCGCGGGCGCCGGTGTCCAGCACGGGCACGTGCTCGAACAGGGTCTTCACGAAGGCCTCGGCCTTGGCGGGGTTGCCGCCCGGCTGCTTCAGGGCCCAGGCCCAGGCGGCCAGATAGTTCCAGCGCGCGCCGCCAGAGGTCTTCGGGTTGGGCGTGATCACGTCGATGCCCGGCTTCACCAGGTCGCCCCAGTCCTTGATCTTCCAGGGGTTACCCTTGCGGACCAGGAACACGATGGTCGAGGTGTAGGGGGTCGAGTTCTGCGGCAGGCGCGACTGCCAGTTGGCCGGCAGCAGCTTGGCCTTGGCGGCGATTTCGTCGATGTCGTAGGCGAGGGCGAGCGTGACGACGTCGGCCTGCAGGCCGTCGATCACCGAGCGGGCCTGCTTGCCCGAACCGCCGTGGCTCTGGTTGATCACCAGGTCCTGGCCGACCTTGCCCTTCCAGTACTTGGCGTAGGCGGCGTTGATGTCCTTGTAGAGCTCGCGCGTCGGATCGTAGCTGACGTTGAGCAGGGTGACGGGCTTGCCTTGCGCGAAGGCTTGGCCGCCCGCCATCAGGGCCGCGGCGCCCGCGCCGGCGCCGGCCAGCAGGCCTCGGCGGGTCGGAGCTTGGGTGAAGTCGCTCATGGAGACGGTCCTTTCTGGAGGTCTTTTGGCCCTGATCATAAGGAACCGGCGCGACGGTTCTGATCGCCGCGCCGGCGGGTTCGAAATCAGAACGCGTACTGGCTGCGGAAGTTGATGACCTGGTAGTCCTGGCTGAGCGGGACAACGCCGCCGGCCGGATCCAGGCGATCGATCGAGACGTCGTAGTAGCTCAGCGAGAACTTGGTCACCGGGTTGGGGAACCAGTTGATGCCGACGGTGGCGATCTTCTGGTCGCCGCCCCGGACGCGGTCGGCGGCCAGGGTCGCGGTCTCGTGGTAGTTCAGGTCCGAGACCGAATAGCGCGCGGCCAGTTCCCAGGCGCCCCACTGACCCTTCTTCAGGTCGAAGGGGTTGGTGATCGCCGGGGCGTCGAACGCGAAGTTGTTGACGTTGTAGCGGCGGGCCTCGCCGGTCAGCACCCACGAGCCTTCGACGTACCAGGCCTTGAACTTCGGATTGGTGACGCCGGCGGCCGCGTTGCGGCGGTCGATGGCGATGTCGAAATACTCGCCCTGGATCAGGAAGTTGCTCTTCTGGGCGGCGGCCTCGAAGCCGAAGTGACGGGCGCTGGCCGCGTCGATCGCGCCGGTGGTGATCAGCTGTGTGCCGTCGACGCGCAGTTCGGCGCGGTCGCTGACGGTGACGCCATAGGCGCCGCCGACGGCCGTCTGGGCCGGGGTGACCACCTTGCTGGCGTTGGCGCCGACATGGACTAGCCAGTCATAGCCCTTGAGCGGCACGAAGGCGACGCGGCCGAGGTAGGCCAGTTGCTCGTCGAAGGTCTGGCCGTCGCCGGCTTTGGCGCCGGTGATCGCGCCCGAGACCAGCCAGCGCTCGCCCAGGGCCTGGCCCTGCACGGCGATGCGCTTGTCGGCGCCGGCCAGGCCACGGGCCAGTTCCGAACCCGACGGGCGCTCGGCGAACAGCGAGCCGTTGGTCGAGGCCGCGTCTTCCAGGCCCAGGTTCGGGGCGAAGGCGCCGACGCGGACCTTGAACGGGGCGTAGTTGTACTGGACCCACAGCTCCTGCAGCGTGCCCTGGCCATCGGTGCCGGCGCCGCCGAAGTCGAGCAGGACGTTGTATTCGAAATTCCGGTAGAACTTGCCGTCGATGCCGATGCGGGCGCGGCGGAAGTTGGTGCCGCTGTTCAGGTCGCGGGCGTTGCCCAGCACGGCCGGAAGGCCCTTGTCCTGATAGTACTGCGCGGCGTCCAGCTGCATCACGGCGTGGAGCGTGGCGCTGAAGGCCCCATCGCCCGAGGCGATGGTCGGCTTGCCGGCGGCGATGCTGACGGTGTTGGCGCTCTGGGCGGCGCGGACGTCCTTGAGGCTGGCGGCGGTCGCGGCCTTCAGGTCGGCGACCTGCTGGGCCAGGGTCGCCAGTTGGGCTTCCAGGGCGGCGATACGGGCTTCGGCCTCTTCGGGCGAACGCGGTGCGGCGTCCTGGGCGGAAGCGGCGCCGGCCGTAGCCAGCAGGGACGCGCCGGCGATCAACGCGACGCGGAACGCGGAACGGGTCTTGCTCATCATGTGTAGTCCCCTCTCGGCGCCGCATAACGGGCCGACCTGCCTGCAGAGCCAGGGAAGACGAATATCCCTAGCTCCGGAATCGAGATTTAGGAAAACCGGCCGTGAGTTTTTCTGGAGGCGCGGCAAAGTGTCGCGAAATACGCTGCGAATCTTCAGCGTAATCAGAAGCTTAAGCGGTAAACATTCCGTTCACGGAAAAAGCCGCCCTGGTTTCCCAGGACGGCTTTTAGAGGGTTTCGGACGATTTTGAGGGGGCGCTGAGCCCTTAGAACATCGCCCGGCCGGCGAGGCGCAGGTTGTAGCGCTTCTGCTTCTTGGTGGCTTCGACGCCGCCTTCGATGCCCAGATACGACATCGGCGTGCCGGCGCGCAGGGCGAAGCCGGCGGTCACCGCGCCGTCCTTGTCGTTCAGCGCCGCCAGGGTGAAGGGGTTGCCGCCCTTGAAGGCCGCGACCGTGTCGCCGACCGAGCCGGCCAGGGTCTGGCGGTAGCCGACCCGCACTTCAGGACGCCACCAGACGTTCTTGCCGAAGTCGGCGCCGAGCACGACGCCCACTTCGCCCGACAGGTTGCTGGAGGTGCGCTTGTTGACGGTCAGGTCGAAGCCGTCGCCGCCGCCGGTCTCGGCGCGCTTGCCTTCACGCAGCCAGACATAGTCCACGCGGCCTTCCGGACGGGCGAAGAAGCGGCCGAACTTCTGCTCGTAGGCCACGCCCGCGAAGGCGTTGGCCGTCAGGCCCTTCCAGTCGGCGTTGTTCTTCAGGATCAGGTCGGCCAGGCCGTCGGCGTTGTCGTCCGGCGAGATGAAGCGGCGATCGCCCTTGAAGAAGCCATAGCCCAGGCCGCCGCCGGCGTTCATGCGCAGGCCGCCGATCGAACGACGCCAGTAGGCGCCGGTCTGGATGAACGAGGCCGTGGTCTGCTCGCCGACCTTGGCGACGGTGTCGTGTTCCTCGACGCTGGTATAGGCCAGGGTCAGGCCCAGCGCGCCGCCGGCGTCGCCCATGGCTTCATAGCCGGCGACGAAGCCGAACGCCTGGGTGTCCGAACCCAGGGTCTGGCCGGTGTCGCGGCGGGTCAGCGAGGTGATTTCCTGCACCCAGATGCTGTCGGGGCCATAGCGGTCGCCCGGATCGGGGCGGAACATGGTGGCGGCCGAGATCTGCTGGTTGACCGATTGCAGGGCCGCGAACATGCCCTCGCCCTGGTCGGGCAGCATCTGGTCGTAGAGGTCGCGATAGGCGTCGCGCGTGGTCTGGTTCAGGAACGTGCCGGCCAGGGCCGAGTCCTTGCCCAGCGCCTGGTAGACCGCGTCATAGGCCGAGGTCTCGGCGCGGTTCAGGCCGATCTCGGCGGCGGTCTTCTGGCGTACGTCGATATAGACGTTGTTGGCGTCGGCGCGGCTGGTGGCCGCGTACATGAACGGCGCCTGGGCCAGCAGGCCCGAGCCGATCGTGCCGACATTGATGTTGTTGCCCTGGATCACCGTGAAGGTGGTGGGCTGCTTGACCAGGTTGGCCAGGCGGATGCCCAGCTCGGCGCCGGTGGCGATGTTGGTGGCGCCCGAGACGACCAGCTTGGTGTTCACGCCGGCGGCCGGGTCGGCCGAGAACAGGATCTTGCCCTTGTCGCCGACCGTCAGGCTGGTGACGTTGATGGTGTCGGTGTTGACGATGCCCAGGCTGCCGTTGGCGACGGCGATGTCCAGCTTGCCGTCGCTGTCGGTCAGCTTGCCCAGGGCCACGGCGCCGCCGTCGATCGACAGGCGGTCCTGGCCCGCGCCGAACGACATGGCGCCCACCAGGGTGCCGCTCCACAGGTTCAGCGTGTCGTTGCCGCCACCGAACAGCACGTCGCCGACCGTGACCGGCGCGACGGTGGTGGTCGTGGTGTCGGCGCTGGTGACCGTGTCGGTGCTGGGGAAGGTCGTGGTCGAGGTGTAGTCGGTCGGACCCTTCTGGGTGAAGGTCACGCCCGAATTGTTGGCCCGCAGGTCCAGGGCGATCGCCTGGCCGGTGGCGGTGGTCGTCGCCGTGGTGCCGTCGGCCTTGAAGCCGGGCGCCGTCAGCGTGGCGCGGATCGAGCCAGTGTTGGTGATGGTCTTCAGCGTGCCGGCCTGGTCGAGGATGACCACGGCGTCGCCGGTCTCGCCGGTGCGCGTGGCGACCAGGGCGCCGCTGTTGGTGATCGCGGTCGTGGTCGAGCCCGCGCCCAGCACCAGGGCCCGCGCGGTGGCGGTGACGCCCGAACTGGCGAACGAGGCCGCGCTGGCCGAGATCGAGCCGCGGTTCAGGATTTCGCCCACGCTGGCGCCGGCGTTCAGGATCAGGCCCGTGGAGTCGGCTTCGTAGGTGGTGACCGCGACCGTGCCGTCGTTGCGGACGCCGCCGACGATGGTGGTGGTCTTGCCGCCGCCCGCGCCGATCGAGACGCCGGTGGCGGTGACGCCGTTATAGACGCCGGCCGCCGCGATCGCGCCCTTGGCCACCAGGCCATAGGCCAGGTCGCCGGCGCCGACCGCGCCCAGGGTGACGTTCTGCGTCGCCGAGCCGATCTGCAGCGCCGGGGCCGAGCCGAAGACGCTGATGCTGGACGAGCCGGTGTTGCTGGAGGTGATCGTCGTGTTGACGGTGGTGCCGTCCGTGCCGACCTTGCTCGAATAGTTCGTGCCTTGCATCAGCACGCCGCCGGTCACGTCGCCGGCGATGCGGACGGCCGGGCCGCCCTGCAGCAGGTCGTCGGCGTCCAGCTTGCCCAGCGCGTCGACCGTGGTCGGGCGCGAGGTGTAGCGATAGCCGGTGGCGGTGGCGCTGCCTTGCAGGACCAGGGCGCCGTTGATGTTGGCGTCGATGGCCTGGGCGACCGAGCCCGCGCCCTGCACCGTGGTCGAGCCGCCCAGCGTCACCTTGCCGGTGACCGGGGCGGCGATGCGCACGCCGTAGCCGTTGTCGCCGGTGACGTTGATCGCGCCCAGGTGGGTGACGTTGCCGACCACCGGGCCTTCCAGCAGGATGCCGGCCGAGTTGTTGCCCTCGATCGTGATCGTGCCGGTGCCGTCGTTGATGATGTCGCCGGTGAAGGCGCCGGCGTTGGTCAGCCGGATGCCGTAGCGGTTGGACCCTTGGGCGAACGCGCCGTCCAGGTCGCCGTCCGAATCGGTGTCGGTCGGCGTGTAGTCCTCGTCCAGCGTGATCGCGAGCGAGTTGGTCAGCGAGCCCGTCTTGCCGCCGATGACCAGCACGCCGACGCTGTTGCTCTGGCCCGTGGCCTGCAGGGTGCCGGCGTTGACCACCTTGTTGTTGCTGTCCAGCGTGACGATCGCGCCCGGGGCGCCCGGCTTGATCGAGCCGTCGGCGGTGATCCGGACGTCATCGGCCGCCGAGCCCGTAGCCGTGCTGGTGGCGATCGGCGTCGTCCGCGCGGTGGTCACCGTGGTTTCCGCCGACACGGCGAAACCCATGGCCAGAAGAGGAGCGGCCGCGACCGTCGCGACCAGGACCTTGCGCTGCATTACGAACGACACCCCATAGAAACCGGCGCATTAATTCGAGTCACGATGCGGCGAAATTGCGGTGAGTCCCGCTCGTGACACGTACTAAGGCGCCAACCGTCTATCGCATGGCATGGCGGGGCGCCATATCTGGATCGACGAATCGCCTCTCGCTTGAATCGAAGAGTCTTCCCATGCCGCTGGCTCAGACGCCCCCGGACAGACATGACAGCGTCTCGCTACGCGTCTTCTGGCCCGTAATCGTGGGGCCAGCGGCCATATTGGGCCTGGCCGCCACCGGCGCGGCGGAGCTGGGTCCGGCCCTGCTGGCCGGCTTGGTCGCGGCCCTGGCCGGGTTCATGAGCCTGCGCCGGCTGGATCGGGCCATGACCTCGCCGATCTCGGGGACGGCCCAGGCCCTCGCCGCCGACGAGGACGCGCCGCCGTTCGCCGCGATCCTGGACCGCCTGCCCGATCCCTTGATGGTGATCGCGGCGGAAGAGGCCGACGACCTGACCGGCCGCCGCTTCCTGTTCGCCAACGCCGCCGCGCGCGAGCTGTTCAAGATCCAGGCCCAGGGCGGCCTGCTGGTCACCGCCGTGCGCAATCCGCGCGTGCTGGAGGCCGTGGACGAGGCCTTGTTCGGCGGCGTCCAAGGCGTGGCCGAGTTCGAGACCGGCGGGACGCAAGGCCGGGCCTGGCTGGCCTATGCCCGGCCGCTGCGCGAGACCGGCGGCCGTTCGCGCCTGGCCCTGCTGGCCCTGCGCGACGAGACCGACGCCCGCCGGAGCGAGCGCACCCGCGCCGACTTCCTGGCCAACGCCAGCCATGAGCTGCGTACGCCGCTGGCCTCGCTGTCGGGCTTCATCGAGACCCTGCGCGGCCACGCCAAGGACGATCCGGGCGCTCGCGACAAGTTCCTGGCCATCATGCTGGCCCAGGCCGAGCGGATGTCGCGCCTGATCGACGACCTGATGAGCCTGTCGCGGATCGAGCTGAACGAGCACATCGCGCCGCTGGGCCGGGTGGACCTGGCCATGGCCGCCGTCGACGTCATCGACGCCCTGGCCCCGCAGGCCCGCGAGAAGCAGGTGTCCTTCGACCCGGTCCTGCCGCCGCGCGGGGGCGCCGTGGTCGATGGCGACCGCGACCAGATCATCCAGGTGGTCCAGAACCTGATCGACAACGCCATCAAGTACACGCCCAAGGGCGGCACGGTGCGGATCGAGATCTTCCCCGGCCTGACCGCCGAGGCCGCCGCCGCCGCCCGCGATCCGGCCGCCTCGCGCATGTCGCTGCTGACCCCGGACCACGACACGGCCGAGCGCTACGCGGTGCTGCGGGTCACCGACCGGGGGCCGGGCCTGGCGCGCGAGCACCTGCCGCGCCTGACCGAACGCTTCTATCGCGTCGAGGGCCAGAAGAGCGGCGACCGCTCGGGCACGGGCCTGGGCCTGGCCATCGTCAAGCACATCATGAACCGCCACCGGGGCGGGCTGACGGTTGAGAGCGTCCAAGGCGAAGGCGCGACCTTCGGGGTCTACTTGCCGATGGCCAAGGCCGGGGCCGAAGTCGCTCCGGCCCCGCCCGTGGTCACGGAAGCCTAACCGGCCCGCCGCATCGGCGCCGCGCTCGCCGTGAAGCGTGCGTCGGTGGCGCTGGTCGAGAACCGCGAGACCAGCCGGGCCAGTTCGGCCGCCTCGGTCTGCAGGCTGGCGGAGGCCGCGTTGGCCTCCTCGACCATGGCGGCGTTGCGCTGGGTGACCTGATCCATCTGGTTGACCGCCGAATTGACCTCCGAGAGGCCTGTGGCCTGCTCGCGGGCCGACTGGGCGATCTCGGAGATCAGGCCGTCGATCTGGCCGACCCGGCCGACGATGGTCGACAGCGCCTCGCCGGTGTCGCCGACCAGCCGCACGCCGCGCGCCACCTGGGCGGTGCTGCTGGCGATCAGGGCCTTGATCTCCTTGGCCGCCTCGGCGGAGCGCTGGGCGAGAGCTCGCACTTCGGAGGCGACCACGGCGAAGCCGCGACCGGCCTCGCCCGCGCGGGCCGCCTCGACCCCGGCGTTCAGCGCCAGCAGGTTGGTCTGGAAGGCGATCTCGTCGATTACCCCGATGATGCTGGTGATCTTGGTCGAGCTGGCCTCGATCTCGCCCATGGCGGCCACGGCGTCGCTGACGATCTCGCCCGAGCGGGCGGCGTCGGCGCGGGCGGCGGTGGCGGTGGCCGAGGCCAGCTTGGCGCCCTCGGCGGCGCGGTTGACCGTGGCGGTGATCTCGTCGAGCGCCGCGGCGGTCTCTTCCAGGCTGGCGGCCTGCTGCTCGGTGCGGCGCGACAGGTCGTCGGAGGCCAGCGAGATCTCGTGGGCCCCGGCCCCGACGCCTTGCGTGGCGTGGGCCACGACGCCCAGCGCCTCGTCCAGCGACGCCATGGCGGTGTTGAAGTCGCCGCGCACCTTGTCGAACTGCGGGGCCACGGGGACGTCGATGCGATAGGTCAGGTCGTTGTTGGCCAGGTGCTCCAGGCCGGCGGCGATCTCACGCACGGCGTGGACGCGGCCGGTGACCACGGTGGCGAACTTCACGACCTTGGCGATGCGGCGCTTGTGGTCGAAGATCGGGTTGTACGAGGCCTGGATCCACACCTCGCGGCCGCCCTTGCCCATGCGCTTGAACTCGTCCGCCAGGAACTCGCCGCTGTTCAGGCGCTTCCAGAACTGCACGTAGTCGGGCGAGGCGGCATAGGTCGGCTCGACGAACATCCGGTGATGACGGCCCTGGATCTCGCTCAGCGAATAGCCGACGGCGGCCAGGAAGTTCTCGTTGGCGGTCAGGATCTCGCCGTCCGGCGTGAACTCGATCACGGCCTGGGCGCGGCTGATGGCTTCCATCTTGCCGTACTCTTCGGCCGCCTTGCGCTTCTGCTCGGTGATCACCGAGGCGACCTTGACGATGCGCACGACCTTGCCGCGCCCGTTGCGGATCGGGTTGTAGGAAGCCTGGATCCAGACCTCGGCCCCGCCGCGCCCCACGCGCAGATATTCCTTGGCGTCGAACTCGCCGCGACCGAGCTTGCGCCAGAAGGCGGCGTACTCCTCGCTGGCGGCGTAGGCCGGGTCGACGAACAGGCTGTGGTGCCGGCCGACGATCTCGTCGAGCCGATAGCCCATGGCGGCGCAGAAATTGGCGTTGGCCGAGAGGATCTTGCCGCTCGGGTCGAATTCGATCGTCGCCAACGACTTGTCGAGCGCGGCCAGGGTCTCCTGAGCGCGGGCTTGCGAACGCTTGAACATGACGCCGTCACGACTCCTTCTGAGTTGCGGTTGCGAGGCGGGACGACACTGACGGTTGCGGCCGTCAACAACTCCTGAACCGCCGGTATGCGGAATCCCCGGTCTGGGGGCGAGGGGCCGGAAGGCCTCGCACCGTTCGGGTCAAATATTTGAATGATCACGGGAAATGACTATTTCTGGTAGAGCTCGAAACCCGTGCGACATATCGTCCAGCAGGGTCCAGTGATCCTCGGTCGGACGCTCCGGTAGGGTTTGGGCCGGGCGCTGTCGTCAAACTGTCATATAACCGTCGCATAAGCACAGCGCCCGGCGGTCATAGATTTCCACGGGGGAAGGCGCGCGATCCTGCGGGGCCTTCGACACACTTGCCGCAAGATTAGCCTCACGCATGCTGACCTGGCTCTCGCTTATCGTCCTGGCGCTGTTTTCCGGCTTGGCTTTCGCCGCCGGACGCCGCCGCGCAGTGACCGCCGCCGGAGGCCGCGCCCGCGTCCTCCACTCCCTGCCGGACTACTACGGGACCTACGCGGCCCTGTGGGCCGGCATCCCCGCAGCGCTCCTGCTGCTGCTGGGCGCCGCGTTCGGCGGTCGCATCGAGGATGCGATGCTGCAGTCCACGCGTCCGGCGGCCATCCAGGTCCTGGACAAGGACCGGCAGAACGTCTTCTTCAGCGACGCCCACGCGATCGCGGCCAAGCAGGCGCCGTCGGAAGTCACCTACGAAGGTGACCTGAAGGTCGCCCTGGACGCCAAGGTCGCCGAGGCCCGGCGCATCGAGACGGTCCTGAACGTCGGCATGCTGGCCGGCGCCGGCGTGCTGGCCCTGGCCGGCTTCCTGCTGGCCTTCCCGCGCATCAGCGCCGACTTCCGCGCCCGCAACCGGGTCGAGGGCTGGACCAGCATCCTGCTGCTGGCCTGCTCGATCGCGGCGGTCCTGACCACCCTGGGCATCGTGCTCTCGCTGGTCTGGGAGAGCTGGCGCTTCTTCCAGAGCGTCAACCCGATCTCGTTCCTGTTCGGCACCGAGTGGAGCCCGCAGATCGCCATGCGCGCCGACCAGGTCGCCTCGGCGGGTGCGTTCGGGGCCGTGCCGCTATTCGCCGGCACCTTCCTGATCATGTTCCTGGCCATGCTGGTGGCGGCCCCGGTCGGCCTCTACTCGGCGATCTACCTGTCGGAATACGCCAGCCGCACCACGCGCGGCGTGGTCAAGCCGCTGCTGGAGATCCTGGCCGGCGTCCCGACCGTGGTCTACGGTTTCTTCGCCGCCCTGACGGTGGGCCCGCTGTTCCGCGCCGGCTTCAACGCCATCGGCGCGGCCCTGCCGGCCGGCCCGCTGGCCACCTACCTGATGGAAGTCCAGAACCAGATGGCCCTGGTGGCCGGGGTGGTGATGGGGATCATGCTGATCCCGTTCGTCTCCTCGCTGTCGGACGACATCATCAACTCGGTGCCGCAGTCCCTGCGCGACGGCAGCTACGCGATGGGCGCCACCAAGTCGGAGACGGTCAAGAAGGTCGTCCTGCCGGCCGCCCTGCCGGGCATCATGGCCGCCATGCTGCTGGCCGTGTCCCGCGCCGTCGGCGAGACCATGATCGTGACCATGGCGGCGGGCCTCCAGGCCAAGATGACCGTCAACCCGCTCGACACGGTGACGACCGTCACCGTCCAGATCGTCACCCTGCTCACCGGCGACCAGGAATTCGATAGCCCGAAAACGCTGTCGGCCTTCGGCCTGGGCCTCACCCTGTTCGTGGTGACCCTGTGCCTGAACATCATCGCCCTGCGCATCGTCCAGAAGTACCGGGAACAATATGACTGACGCGACCCTCGGCGCGGCCAACCCGCGCTCCGCCGCCTCGACAGCCATGGAAGCCCGGCTGAAGAAGCGCCATGCCGCAGAACGCACCTTCAAGGCCCAGGGTCTGGCCGCGATCATCGTCGCGCTGATCTTCCTGGTGGTGCTGGTCGGTCGTATCGTGGCCCAGGGCTACACGACCTTCGAAACCCACACGCTCAGCGTGCCGGTCTATCTGAACCCGGAGCGCATCGACCGCTCGGACCTCTCGGGCGTCAACTACGACTACATCGTCGCCGAGGCGATGATGAAGAAGCTGGGCGTCCAGGACGACGACCTGGGCACCACCTCGGGCAAGGTCCAGGACCTGTTGTCGCGCGACTTCGGCTTCCAGCTGCTGAACAAGCTGAAGGCCGACCAGTCGCTGATCGGCAAGACGGTCACCGTGACCGGCCCGCTGAAGGCCGACGCCGACCTCTACTTCAAGGGCGAGATCAAGCGCGCCACCGCCGAGGGCGACCGCAAGCTGGACAACCAGCAGCTGGACTGGCTGGACAAGCTCCAGAAGGACGGCTCGGTGAAGTCGGGCTTCAACTTCGCCTTCTTCACCAACTCCGACTCGACCGAGCCTGAACAGGCCGGCGTGCTGGGCGCGGTGGTCGGTTCGGCGATGATGCTGATCATCACCGCCATGATCGCGGTGCCGGTCGGCGTGATGGCCGCCACCTACCTGGAAGAGTTCGCCCCGAAGAACCGCTGGACGGACATCATCGAGGTCAACATCAACAACCTCGCCGCCGTGCCGTCGATCGTCTACGGCCTGCTGGGCCTGGCCCTGTTCATCAACTGGCTGCACGTGCCGCGCTCGTCGCCGCTGGTCGGCGGCCTGGTGCTGGCCCTGATGGCCCTGCCGACCGTGATCATCGCCACCCGCTCGGCGCTGAAGGCCGTGCCGCCCTCGATCCGCGAAGCCGCCCTCGGCGTCGGCGCGTCCAAGACCCAGACGGTCTTCCACCACGTGCTGCCGCTGGCCATGCCCGGCGTGATGACCGGCGCCATCCTGTCGCTGGCCCACGCCCTGGGCGAAACGGCGCCGCTGCTGATGATCGGCATGGTCTCGTTCGTGCCCGGCGTGCCGGAAGGCTTCACCGGCGCGGCCACCGTGCTGCCGGTCCAGGTGTTCATCTGGGAGAACGCTTCCGAGCGGGCCTTCCACGAACGCACGGCCGCCGCCATCATCGTCCTGCTCGTCTTCATGATCGTCATGAACGCCGCGGCCGTCATCCTGCGCCGCCGCTTCGAACGCCGCTGGTAGGTTTCACATGACCCAGATCCTGAACCCCAACGCTTCGCCCCTTCTTCGTGGACACGCCATGACCGTCCAAAGCCCCGACGACTCCGCCCACACGCCGGTGATCCACACCACCGTGCCGCACGCCCACGCCGCCGCCTCGGTCGGCGAGGCCAAGATCAAGGCGCGCGACGTCAAGGTCTTCTACGGCGAGAAGCAGGCGCTGTTCGACGTCAACATCGACATCCCGGCCAAGTCGGTCACCGCCTTCATCGGCCCGTCGGGCTGCGGCAAGTCGACGTTCCTGCGCTGCATCAACCGCATGAACGACACCATCCCCTCGGCCCGCGTCGAAGGCTCGATCGAGATCGACGGCAATGACGTCAATCTCAAGAGCGTCGACCCGGTGGTCCTGCGCTCGCGCGTCGGCATGGTGTTCCAGAAGCCGAACCCCTTCCCGAAGACCATCTTCGAGAACGTCGCCTACGGCCCGCGCATCCACGGCTTGGCCACCGGCGGCAAGGCCGAGCTGGAAGCCATCGTCGAGAGCAGCCTCAAGAAGGCCGGTCTCTGGAACGAAGTCGCCGACCGCCTGCATCAGCCGGGCACCGGCCTGTCGGGCGGCCAGCAGCAGCGCCTCGTGATCGCCCGCGCGATCGCCGTGTCGCCGGAAGTGATCCTGATGGACGAGCCCTGCTCGGCCCTCGACCCGATCGCCACCGCCAAGATCGAGGAGCTGATCGACGAGCTGCGCAGCCAGTTCTGCATCGTCATCGTCACCCACTCGATGGCCCAGGCGGCCCGCGTCTCGCAGCGCACGGCCTTCTTCCACCTCGGCAAGCTGGTCGAGAGCGGCCCGACCGAGGAGATGTTCACCAATCCTCGCGACAGCCGCACGCAAGACTACATCACCGGCCGCTTCGGCTAAGCGGAGGGATCACGAGATGACCGAACATACCGTCAAGTCGTACGGCGAAGAGCTGGCCCACCTCACGGCCGAGGTCACCCGCATGGGCGGCCTGGTCGAGAGCCAGGTGGCCGACTGCATCGTCGCCATCGCCCGCCGCGACGGCCCGCTGGCCCAGGCCGTGGTCGCCGGCGACGAGCGCCTGGACATCCTGCAGGCCGAGATCGAGCGCAAGGCCTTCAAACTCATCGCCCTGCGCCAGCCGATGGCCGTGGACCTGCGCCACTCGGTGGCCGCGCTGAAGATCTCGATGAGCCTCGAGCGCTGCGGCGACATGGCCAAGAACATCGCCAAGCGCGCGCTGATCCTGACCGAAGCCGACCCGATGACGGCCCTGACCCGCTCGATCGAGCGCATGGGCCGCCTGGTGCAAGGCCGCCTGAAGGACGTGCTGGACGCCTACACGACCTCGGACCTGCAACGCGCCATCGGCGTGTGGAGCCGCGACGAGGAAGTCGACGAGCACTACAACTCGATCTTCCGCGAACTGCTCACCTACATGATGGGCGACCCGCGCACGATCAACGCCTGCGCTCATCTGCTGTTCGTGGCCAAGAACCTCGAGCGCATCGGTGACCACGCCACCAACATCGCTGAAATCATCCACTTCGAGCTGACGGGCGACGAGCTGATCTCGCAGCGCCCGAAGCTGGACGTGCTCTCGCAGTAATCATCTAGAGGCAGCCTGAAGTGACTCCGTACGTTCTGGTGGTCGAGGACGAAGACGCCCTGGCCACCCTGCTGCACTACAACCTCGACAAGGAAGGCTATCGCGTTGGCGTGGCCGGAGATGGCGAGGAAGCCCTGATCATGGCCAACGAGCGGGCCCCGGACCTGGTCATCCTCGACTGGATGCTGCCGAAGGTCTCGGGCATCGAGGTCTGCCGCCGCCTGCGCGGTCGGTCGGAAACCCGCAACGTGCCGATCATCATGCTGACGGCCCGTGGTGAAGAGAGCGACCGCATCCGCGGCCTCGACACCGGCGCCGACGACTATGTGGTCAAGCCGTTCTCGATGGTCGAGCTGACGGCCCGCGTCCGCGCGGTGCTGCGTCGGATCCGCCCGGGCCTGGCCGACGACCGCATCACGGTCGGCGACATCATCATCGACCGGGTCGCCCACCGCGTGAAGCGGAACGGCAAGGAAATCCACCTCGGCCCGACCGAGTTCCGCCTGCTCGACTACCTGATGCAGCACCCGGGCCGGGTGTTCAGCCGCGAACAGCTGCTGGACGCCGTCTGGGGCTCGGACGTCTATGTCGAGGCCCGCACGGTCGACGTCCACATCGGCCGCCTGCGCAAGGCCCTGAACGGCACCTCGGACGGCGACCCCATCCGCACGGTCCGTTCGGCGGGCTACTCGCTGGACCTGGACGCGGCTTAAGGCCGGGCGGGCCGCTCCTCGTCCGCCTGGGCGGCGAGGTCTGCGGCCGCCGCGATGCTCTCGAACAGGCCGGTCACCGTGATCGGCTTGGCAAGGTGCAGGTCGGCGCCCGCCTCCAGGCAGGCCTCGACCTGATGCGGCATGGCGTTGGCGGTCAGCGAGATGATCGGGATGCGCCCGCCGCCAGCGGTCTGTTCGCGGGCCCGGATGGCGCGGATCGCCGTCAGCCCGTCCATGACCGGCATCTGGGTGTCCATCAGCACGATGTCGAACGGCTGGCTGTCGAACGCCTCCAGGGCGATCGCGCCGTTCTCGGCCACGACCAGGTCGGCGATCTCGCCCAGCATCAGCTCGACGACGCGCTGGTTGGTCGGGTGATCCTCGGCCAGCAACACGCGCAGACGCCCGGCCGACGGCGCGGGCGTGGGTCGGCGAATGGGCGCGGGCGCTTCGGCCTCCGCCTTCGCCAGGCGGGCGGTGAAGCGGAAGGTCGCGCCCTGGCCCGGCGTCGAGTCGCAGGTGATGTCGCCGTTCATCAGCTTGGCGAAGCGCAGGGCGATGTTCAGGCCCAGGCCCGAGCCGCCGAAGCGGCGGGTGATCGAGCCGTCGCCCTGGACGAAGCGTTCGAACAGGCTGTCGCGGACCTCGGGGGCGAAGCCCTCGCCGGAGTCCTGGACCTCGACCTCCAGCACGATCGCGCCGTCGTCGGTCTCACGCGTCGAGGCTCTTACCGCCACCGCGCCCTCGCAGGTGAACTTCACCGCGTTGCTGACCAGGTTGTTGACGATCTGGCCGATCTTCAGGGCGTCGCCGACCGCGCGGTCGTGGAAGCCCTCGGCGAAGTCCAGCGAGAAGGTCAGGCCCTTCTGGTGGGCCAGGCCCTCGAAGGTGGCGGCGGCGGCCGTCAGGTCCTCGCGCAGGCCGAACGGCGCGGTCTCCAGTTCGACCTCGCCGGCCTCGATCTTGGCGAGATCGAGAATGCCGCTGAGCAGGGCGTTGAGCGCCTGGCCCGAGCCCAGGATCACGTCCATCATCTCGCGCTGGCGGTCGGTCAGCTCGGTCTGGGCCAGGACCTGGGCCATGCCCAGCACGCCGTTCAGCGGCGTGCGGATCTCGTGGCTCATATTGGCCAGGAATTCGGACTTGGCGATGCTGGCGGCCTGGGCGCTCTGCAGCGCGGCCTCAAGGGCGGCGGCCGACTGCTTCCGCTCGGTGATGTCCTCGCTGATGATCAGCAGCAGCTTCTCGTCGCCCTCGCCGGGGATGGCGATCTTCTTGGTCTGCAGCCAGCGGTCGCCGTTGTGCGGGGTCTTCAGCGGCTCTTCGTCGATCACCCAGACGCGGTCGCTGTCCAGCACCTTGCGGTCCATCTCGGCGAAGAAGGCGGCCTGGTCGGCGGGGAAGAAGTCGGCGTCGTTGCGGCCCAGCAGGGCCTCGCGCGGCACGCCCAGCAGCTCCTCGCCGGCGCGGTTGACCAGCACGAAGCGGCCGTCCTTGCCGTTCTTGACCACCAGCATGGCCGGCACGCTCTCGACCACGGCGTCGAGGAAGGCGCGGGAATGCAGGGCCTTGGTCGGGTGCGAGGTGTCGGGGGCGGGCGTTTGGAGCGGGTGGTCGTGATCTGCGGCCATCTGCTCGTTAAAAGAGCAGCCGATAGCGCTGACAAGCTTGGCCACGGCCGATCCGGCCAAGCGGGACATTAGGCCGCATGGTTGCAAACGGTTGCTGACGGGACGGTTGAGGTCAGCGCCCCAGTCGCGCCAGCAGGTCGTCGCGATAGGTGCGGCTGGTCACCAGCTCGGCTCCGCTGTCCAGGGTCAGGCGCCAGGAGCCGTCCGACAGCGGCTGGGTCTCGCGCACCCGCGCCAGATTGACCAGGGTCGAGCGGTGGCAGCGGGCGAACACGCGCGGGTCCAGCCAGCCCTCCAGGCTCTGCAGGGTGGCGCGCAGCAGGCCCTCGCGGCCGGCCCAGTGGACGACGACATAGTTGTCGGCCGCGCCGAACCACTCGATCTCGTCCAGGGCCACCGGTACGCGGCGCGAACCGGCCATGACCATCAGCCGTCGGCCCGGACGCTCGGGCGCGGCCAGGGCGGCCTGCTCCAGGGCCTGGCGCGCCTCGCCGAGGGCGGTCTCCAGCGCGCGGGCGCGAGCCTTCTCCTCGCGCGCCCGCTGGTGATTGGCGGCGGCCAGGCCGATGGCGATGATGGCGGTGTAGAGCAGCAGGGCGATCGGCAGCTTGGACAGGGTCCGCACCGCCAGGTCGCCGCCCGACAGGAAGGCCATGTCGATCCCGCTGGAGATCAGGGCCTCCAGCGGCACGACCAGCACGCCGGCCTGATAGAGCGCCAGCAGGCCGATGGCTCCGGTGCCGTAGCGGCGCAGCAGCAGCCAGACGATCCCCGCCGCCGGCAGCCAGGCGGCATAGATCCCGCCCTGCCAGACCAGCGACTCGGGCACGCCGACGTCACTGGCGAACCGCCGGGCGAACCAGGCCGCGCAGACCGTGGTCATCGCCCAGGCATAGGCGGTGAACGCCCACATCCAGGCAGCCGTCGAGATCGCGCTCAGGCGGCGGCGAACGCGCGCTGGCGGCGGCGGTGGCGCAGGACCAGGACCGTGATCCAGATCGCGGCCATCGGCTGAAACAACAAGGTTGGCCAGAGCTGGCTCCATGGCGTGGGCAGGAAGGTCAGGAAGTTACCCGAGAAGGCGCTGATCACCGCACCATAGGCGCTCAACATCTTCACCAGGTGCTCATAGGTCCAGAGGTTGGCGGAAAAAGGCCAGGCCGTCGGACGGCTGAACCGCCACAGGTCCCAGCCGCCATAGGTGAAGGCCGCATAGACCAGGGCCGCGCTGACCGCCGCCTTGTTCCCGGTCTGGCCGGTGAGCACCAGGACCAGCACCCAGGCGCCGATCCCGACCAGGGCCAGGGTGACGGCCCAGTCCAGGGGCTTGGCCCGTTGGCGAGAATCCAGGTCCGGGCGCTTGCGCCCCAGCACCCGGACCCCGGAGAAGAGCGTGATCGTCGCCGTCGCCGACAGGGCCGCGAAATAGGCGTTGAAGTGCAGCGCCGTCATCACCCAGGCGGCGGCGAGCAACAGGCTCATCAGCCCGACGAAGGTCCGCCCCGACCAGCGATGCAGGCGCGAGCCCTTGCGGGTCAGGATCGGGATCAGGCCGATGGCGACAAGAGCGAAGCCGCAGGCGACGTGCAGGGCGAGAGCGGGGGAGAAGAGCGTGTCCATGGCGGCCATCAAGGCCGGCCGGCCGCCGCCGCGCCACCGGCTAGGGGCGAACGACGGCGCGGAGGGGTGAATGGCTTGACCCCGGCCCCCGCGCACGCCACACCCCGCGTTCATGGAAAAGCTGACTATCCTCCTCGTCGGGTCCGGCGGGCGCGAGCACGCCCTGGCCTGGAAGATCGCCCAGTCGCCGCTGTGCGGCCGCCTCGTCGCCGCCCCGGGCAATCCGGGCATCGAAGCTGTCGCCGAGCTGCGGGCGGTCAAGGTCACCGACGCCGACGGCCTGGTGGCCCTGGCCCAGGAGATCGGCGCGGACCTCGTCGTGGTCGGCCCGGAATCGGCGCTGGAGGTCGGTCTGGCCGACAAGCTGGCCGTCGCCGGCATTCCCTGCTTCGGTGGCTCGCAGCGCGCCGCGCAGCTGGAGACCTCCAAGGCCTTCACCAAGGACTTCTGCCAACGCCACGGCCTGCCGACGGCGGCCTATGGCGTGTTCGAGGACGCGGCTGCGGCCGGGGCCTTCCTCGACACCCTGGAAGCGCCGTTCGTGATCAAGGCCGACGGCCTGGCGGCCGGCAAGGGCGTGGTCATCGCCGCGACCCGCGCCGAGGCCGACGCCGCCGTGGTCGACATGCTGGGCGGCCGCTTCGGCTCGGCCGGCGCCCGGGTGGTGATCGAGGAGTTCATGCACGGCGAGGAGGCCTCGCTGTTCGCGCTCTCCGACGGCAAGACGGCCGTGCTGTTCGGCGCGGCTCAGGACCACAAGCGCGCCTATGACGGCGACGAAGGTCCCAATACCGGCGGCATGGGCACCTATTCGCCGCCGCCCGTCCTGACCGACGTCCTGATCGACCAGGCCTGGCGCGAGCTGATCGTGCCGACCGTCGAGGGCATGGCCGCCGAGGGCAATCCGTATGTCGGCGTGCTCTATGCCGGGCTGATGCTGACCCCGACCGGTCCGAAGCTGGTGGAATACAACGCCCGCTTCGGCGACCCCGAGTGCCAGACCCTGATGCTGCGCCTGGAGAGCGACATCGTCCCGATCCTGCTGGCGGCCGCCAAGGGCGAGCTGGCCTCGGCCGAGCCGCCCAAGTGGCGCGAGGAAGCCGCCATCTGCGTGGTCCTGGCCGCCGAAGGCTATCCCGACGCCCCCAAGACCGGCGGCCGGATCCAGGGCGCCGACGCCGACTTCGGCAACGAGGCCGTGGTCTTCCACGCCGGCACGGCGCGCGAGTTCGAGGGCCGTCTGGTGGCCTCGGGCGGCCGCGTGCTGAACGTCTGCGCCCTGGGCGCGACCCTGCACGAGGCCCGCGACGTGGCCTATGCCGCGCTGGGGACGATCAGCCTGGAAGGCGGCTTCTACCGCACCGACATCGGCTGGCGGGCGCTGTCGCAGCGGTAGGGTTGCGCCGCGCGCGTCTGCCTCTAAACTCCCCGTTCAAACAAGCGTTGGGGAGAAGCGCCATGGCCGAAGCCGCCGAACAGTCCGCCCAGGACCTGAACTCCGGCACCAAGCCCGTCGACCCGCGCCACGCGATCGACGAGGCCAAGCTGGCCGCCTGGCTGGAGGCCCATGTCGAGGGCTATGCCGGGCCGCTGGAGGTGCGCCAGTTCAAGGGCGGCCAGTCCAACCCGACCTACCAGCTGGTCACGCCGGCCAAGCGCTATGTCCTGCGCCGCAAGCCGCCGGGCAAGCTGCTGCCCAGCGCCCACGCCGTCGACCGCGAGTACAAGGTGATCTCGGGCCTGAACAAGGCCGACTTCCCCGTCGCCCAGGCCTATGCCCTGTGCATGGACGAGGACGTCATCGGCACGATCTTCTACGTGATGGAGAACGTCGAAGGCCGGATCCTGTGGGACGGCACCCTGCCGGACTACCAGCCCGCCGAGCGCCGGGCGATCTACGAGGCCCAGATCGACACCCTGGCGGCCCTGCATAACGTCGACTACGAGGCCGTGGGCCTGGGCGACTACGGCAAGCCCGGCAACTATTTCGCCCGCCAGATCGACCGCTGGACCAAGCAGTACAAGGCGTCCGAGACCACGACCATCGCCGAGATGGACCAGCTGATCGACTGGCTGCCCAAGAGCTGCCCGGTCGATGACAAGACCTCGATCGTCCACGGCGACTACCGTCTGGACAACATGATCCTGCACCCGACCGAGCCGCGCGTGATCGCCGTGCTGGACTGGGAGCTGTCGACTCTGGGCAATCCGCTGGCCGACTTCAGCTATTTCCTGATGAACTGGGTGATGCCGTCCGACCAGCGCGGCGGCCTGTCGGGCATCGACGACCTGGACAGCTACGGCGTGCCGACCATCCCCGAGGCGGTCGAACGCTACTGCAAGGCCACCGGCCGCGACGGCCTGCCCGAGCTGGACTGGTATTTCGCCTACAACCTCTTCAGACTGGCCGGCATCTGCCAGGGCATCGTCGGTCGCGTCCGTGACGGCACCGCCGCCAGCGCCCATGCGCAGCTGATGGAAGCGCGCGTGCCGATCCTGGCCAAGGGGGCCTGGTCGTTCGCGCAGAAGGCGGGGGCCTAGTCCGAATGAAGAAGCTGCTGACGGGCGTCTGCGCTCTGGCGATCGCCGGGGCGTTGTCCGGCGTCGCGTATGCCGAGACCGTGTTCGTACAAGCCGGCAAGCTGCTGGCCGATCCGGCCACCGGCAAGGTCGAGACGGCCAAGACCCTGGTGCTGGAGAACGGCAAGGTCACCAGGATCGTCGACGGCTATGTCGCCGAGCCGGGCGGCAAGGTGGTCGACCTGAAGGACAGCTTCGTCCTGCCGGGCCTGATCGACAGCCATGTGCACCTGACCCACGAGCAGAGCCCCAATTCGCGGCTCAACGCCGTCACGCGTGGCCCGGCCGATGAGGCCCTGGTCGGGGCCGGCTTCGCCCGCAAGACGCTGATGGCCGGCTTCACGACGGTCGCCGACCTCGGGGCCGACAACAAGGCGATCTTCGCCCTGCGTGATGGCATCAAGCGCGGCGACGTGCCTGGTCCCCGGATCATCGCCGCCGGCTCGGCTGTGTCGATCCACGGCGGCCACGCCGACGTCAACGGCTACGCCGAAGAGGTCATGCACGTGTTGCGGCCGACCTCGGTGTGTTCGGGCGCCGACGACTGCCGCCGGGCCACGCGCGAGCAGGTCTGGCTGGGCGCCGACATCATCAAGATCACCGCCACCGGCGGGGTGCTCTCCAACACCGCCGCGGGCCTGGGCCAGCAGTTCTCGGACGACGAGCTGAAGGCCATCGTCGACGCCGCCCACCGCATGGGCCGCAAGGTCACCGCCCACGCCCACGGGACCGACGGCATCAACAGCTTCCTGCGGGCCGGCGGCGACTCGATCGAGCACGGCACCTATCTCGACAACGACAGCATCGCCCTCTTCAAGAAGAGCGGCGCCTATCTGGTCCCGACCCTGATGGCCGGCGACTTCGTCTATCGCGTGGCCTCGGGGCCGAACAACTTCCTGACCCCCGCCCAGACGGCCAAGGCCCTGGAGGCCGGTCCGAAGATGATCGACATGGCCCGCCGCGCCCACCAGGGCGGGGTCAAGATCGCCTTCGGCACCGACACCGGCGTTTCGGCCCACGGCGACAACGCCGGCGAGTTCGCCCTGCTGGTCAAGGCGGGTCTGACGCCGCTGGAGGCGATCCAGACGGCGACGGTCAATGCGGCGGATCACTTCTCGCTGAGCAGCGAGATCGGCAGCCTGGCCCCCGGCAAGTCGGCGGACCTGATCGCGGTGAAGGGCGATCCCTTGAGCGACGTGACGGTGCTGCAGCACGTGACGTCGGTGATCAAGGGCGGGGTGGTCTACAAGTAGGCTACAGCCCCGCCTTCGCCAGCAGCTCTTCGACGGCGGCCATGTCGTCGAAGCGCGCGCGGACCGGCCAGGGCGTGACCTTCTCGCGCCACTTGGCCGGCAGGCGGACCCAGTCCTTCTCGGTCGTGACGAGACCCGCGCCATAGGCTTCGGCGCGGCTCTCCAGCATCTTCAGGGTGCTCTCGTCGTATTCCCCGTGATCGGGGAACGGGGCGAAGTCGACCAGCTGGCAGCCGGCGGCGGTCAGGGCCTTCTCGACCTTCCAGGGCTTGCCGATGCCGGCGAAGCCGACCTGCGGGCCTTTGGGCACGGGCGCGGCGGCCTCCAGGCGCGCGACCAGCACCGGCATGTCGCCGAACTCGACCAGCAGGTCGAAGTCGGGCTGGGGCATGTCGACCGGCAGCAGCACGATCACCGCGTCGGCGCGCGACAGCCCGACCTTCAGCGGTTCGCGCATCGGGCCGGCGGGGAAGACGCGGCCGTCGCCGAACGGCCACTCGCCGCCGCGCGTCTCGCCGTCGACCACGACCAGCGACAGGGCCTTGCGGACGCTGGGGTTCTGGTGGCCGTCGTCCATGACGATGGCCTGGGCGCCCCAGCTGGTCGCGGCCTTGGCCCCGGCGACGCGATCCACCGCCACCCACATCGGGAAGTCCTGGGCCAGCATCAGCGGCTCGTCGCCGACGTCCTTGGCCGTGTGGCGGGAGGTGTCGACCTGGGTCGGGCCCTTCAGCTTGCCGCCATAGCCGCGCGACAGGCCGTGGGCGTTGACGCCGCGCTGGGTCAGGGTCAGCAGCAGCTCGCGGACGATCGGGGTCTTGCCCGCCCCGCCCATGGTGACATTGCCGACGCAGATCACCGGCGCGCCGATGATGGCCGGCGTCGTGCGGGCGATGCGGCGGCGGGTGGCGTCGGCCCACAGCCACGACAGCGGAGTCAGCAGGGCGCGGGTCAGCGGGGCGGGGCCGCCGCTCTTCACGTACCACCAGCGGGGCGTGCCGAGTTTCATGGAACCAGCTCAAGGATGCGGGAGAGGCCAGCGCGGGCCTCGGCGTCACGGGTGTCGACATAGGCGCGGGCGCGGGCGGCGCGAGCCTTGGCGGCGGCGGGATCGGCGAGGTCGGCGGCGATCGCGTCACGGAGCTTGTCGGGCGTCGTCATGACCACGCCGTCGGCGGCTTCCAGGCCGGCGAAGGCCGAGGTCCAGTTCTCGACGAACGGGCCGCTGATCGCCGGGCAGTCCAGGCGCGCGGCCTCCAGTGGATTGTGGCCGCCGATGCCCTCGACAAGGCTGCCGGCGATGACCGAGGTCCCGGCCAGGCGGAACCACAGGCCCATCTCGCCCAGGGTGTCGGCGACCAGGATGTCGGCAGCCTGGTAGCGCACTTGACTGCGCAACGCGGCGGAGAGGCCTCGGGCCTTGGCCAGCGCGACGATGGCCGGGCCGCGCTCGACATGGCGCGGGGCCAGGATCACCGGCGGGCGATCGGGGAGGGCGGCGATGGCGTTTAGGGCGATCTCGTCCTCGCCCGGATGGGTGCTGGCGATCAGCAGCGGGGGGCGGTCGAAGCTGACGTCGCTAGCCGTGGTCGGCAACGGCGCGGCGCCGAACTTCAGGTCAGCCTCGCCGGCGACCTTGCCGCCCAGGGCCTCGAAGCGTTCGTGGGCCCGCGTGTCCTGGGTCAGGATCAGGTCGAAGCCCGACAGCAGCTTCCGCGCGGCGTCCGGGCGCTTCTTCCAGCTCGCGAAGCTACGATCCGACAGCTTGGCCGAGACCAGAGCCAGCCGCACACCAGCGGCTTTGGCTTCCAGCAGCAGGTTCGGCCACAGCTCGCTCTCGACGAAGACGGCGAGGGACGGCCTCCAGCGGGCGATGAACCGCCGCGCCGCGCCGGGGGCGTCGACCGGGACGTACTGGTGGATCGCGCCCGGCGGCAGGCGCTTGGCCAGCAGGGCGGCCGAGGTGGTGGTGCCGGAGGTGACCAGCACGGTGACCTCGGGGCGTTCAGCTCGCAGACGCTCGACCAGCGGCAGGATGGAGAGGCTCTCGCCGACGCTGGCGCCGTGCAGCCAGACCAGCGGGCCGTCGGGACGCACGACCTGCGCGCGGCCGAGACGCTCGGCGATCCGCGCGGGGTCCTCCTTGCCCTTGCGGGCGCGGCCGGCCAGCAGGCTGGGGACGAGGGGCTCCAGTAGGCCCGTGGCGGCCCGGTAGAGGCCCAGGGACAGGGTCACACCACGCCTTCGGGCGCCAGGGCGCAGCCGTGCGCGCCGTGGCTGGTCTCGACCTGGATGGTGACGTGGCCGATCTTGAACTTGGCGGCCAGCTCCGAGCACGCGTCATGCAGGAACTGGTCGTGGTCGTCGCCCAGCGGACGGACGACGTGGGCGGTCATGGCCGTTTCCGTCGTGCTCATCGCCCAGATGTGCAGGTCGTGGACCTCGCTGACGCCCGGACGCGCCGCCAACCACGCGCGGACCTTGCCGGTGTCGATGCCGCGCGGGGCGGCGTCCAGGGCCATGTCCAGCGAGTCGCGCAGCAGGCCCCAGGTGCCCAGCACGATCACGACGACAATGGCCAGGCTGACCACCGGGTCCAGCCACAGCCAGCCGGTGACGCCCATGGCGAAGGCGGCGACCACGACACCCGCCGAGACGCCGGCGTCGGCGGCCATGTGCAGGAAGGCCCCACGGACGTTCAGGTCGTCCTTGCTGCCCTTCATGAACATCAGGGCCGTGGCGGTGTTGATGACGATGCCGATGGCGGCGACGATCATCACCTCGCCGGTCTGGATCGGCTCGGGCGTGCTGAAGCGGCGGATGGCTTCCCAGGCGATGGCCCCGACCGCGACCAGCAGCAGGGCGGCGTTGCCCAGCGAGGCCAGGATGGTGCCCTTGCGCAGGCCATAGGTGCGGCGGGCGCTGGGGGCGCGCTTGGCCAGCACGGCCGCGCCCCAGGCCAGCAGCAGGCCCAGGACGTCCGACAGGTTGTGGCCGGCGTCGGCCAGCAGGGCCAGCGAGTGGGTCATCAGGCCGGCGCCGGCCTCGACCACGACGAAGCCCAGGTTCAGCGCCGTGCCGATCGCGAAGGCGCGGCCGAAGTCCTTCGGCGCGTGGCTGTGGCCATGGTGCCCGTGACCGTGGTGATGGCCATGGCCGTGCTCATGATCATGACCGTGGTGGTCATGGTCGTGGCTGTGATCGTGCGCATGGTCGTGATTGTGCGGCATGGGGCCCTACATCCCACCAAGGGCGGGTCGGATCAATCTTGCACCAGCTGTTCGGCGCGGCGGGTGACGGCCGAGAGGCGCGCGGCCCAGCTTTCGACCAGCTGGTCGGCGTCGTCGCCTCGTCCGGCGCCGGTCGGGCCGTCCCAGACCATGGCGGCCTTGGCGAAGGGCAGGGGGATCATCGTCTGGTCCCACGAACCTAGTCGGATGCAGGGCTTGGCGGCCAGGCCGACGAAGATCACCGGCGCGCCGGTGACGCGGGCCAGGGACGGGGTGCCCTTCTCCATGTGCTCGGCCGGGCCGCGCGGGCCGTCGGGGGTGATGGCGACGCCGCCGCCGTCCTTCACCCACCTGACCATGTCGCGGAAGGCTTCCTCGCCGTGCTTGTTCTTGGCCAGGTCCGTCTTCTTGGCCGACGAGCCGCGGATGGCCGGGAAGCCCAGCTTCTCCACCGTGCGGGCGATGAACTCGCCGTCGTTGGAGCGCGAGATCAGGGCGCGCATGTCCTGGCGCCCGGGATCCTGCGGCCAGCTGAGCGGCGACATCGGGATGCGCGAGTGCCAGAAGCACAGGATCGCCCCGACCCCGGTCTCGCGGCCCTGCTTCCAGACCTCTTCGGCCTGCTCGGCGCCCTCGACGGTCATGCGCAGGGTGCGGAACACCAGCTTGGAATAGCCGGCGAAGATCGAGGACAGCAGCCAGATCACGAACGGCGAACGCAGGGGCCTCAAGCTGACGCCTCCGGAACGTGGTCGAGGTCCTGGGCCTTGGCCAGGCGGGCGTAAAGGCCGCCGGCCCGGACCAGCTCGGCATGGGTCCCCGTCTCGACGACGCGGCCCTTGTCGATGACGTAGATGCGGTCGGCGTTCTTCACGGTCGACAGGCGGTGGGCGATCAGGATCGTGGTGCGACCGGCCATCAGCCGTTCCAGCGCCGCCTGGACCTGGGCCTCGCTCTCGGTGTCCAGGGCGCTGGTGGCCTCGTCCAGCAGCAGGATCGGGGCGTCCTTGAGGAAGGCGCGGGCGATGGCGATGCGCTGGCGCTGGCCGCCGGACAGACGCGCCCCGGCCTCGCCGACGGCTGTGTCGTAGCCTTCCGGCAGGTCCTGGATGAAGTCGTGGGCGGCGGCCTGGCGGGCGGCGGCCTCGATCTCCAGCTGGCTGGCGCCGGGGCGGGCATAGGCGATGTTGGCGCGGATGCTGTCGTCGAACAGGAACGGCTCCTGGGTGACCAAGGCGATCCGGTCGCGCAGGGAGGCGAGGGTCACCGACCGCACGTCATGGCCGTCGATCGTCACCGCGCCGCTCCTCACGTCGTAGAAGCGCGGGATCAGGTTCAGGATCGAGCTCTTGCCGCCGCCCGAGGGGCCGACCAGGGCGACGGTCTCGCCCTTGCTGGCGGTCAGCGAGACGTCCGACAGGGCCGGGGCGTCCTCGCCATAGGCGAAGCTGACCTGGTCGAAGGCGATGGCGCTGTCGCCGGCCGGCAGGGCCTTGGCGTCGGCGGGATCGACGATAGCGGGCGTGATGTCGAGCGCGGCGAACAAGCGGCGAGCGGCGGTCAGGCCCTCGCTGAACACGGTCTGCAGGTTGGCCACCTGGCGCAGCGACTGGGCGGCCATCAGCAGGCTGGTCATGAAGGCGAAGAACACCCCGGCCGTCAGCGGCGACAGGGTGAAGGGGCCCAGGCTCAGCACGCCGCTGGTCGCCCGCCAGCCGGCATAGGCGAAGACCACGGCGACGATGGCGGTGGTGAAGGTCTCGGTGGCCGGGGCGGCCATGGCGCGGGCGTTGCTGCCCTTGATCAGGTGGCGCTGGCGGCGCGCGACCACGGCGGCGACGCGGGCCTCCTCATAGGCCTCGCGGTTCTCCATCTTGACGATCTTGACCCCGTCCAGGCTCTCCATGATCGCCGTCGACAGGTTGGAGGTCTCGCCCATGGCGCCCTTGGCGGCCTTGGTGGTCTTCTTCGAGAAGCTGCGGATGATCAGGCTGGCCAGCGGCGCGATGACCAGCACGCCGGCCGCCAGCAGCGGGTCCAGGGTGAACATGGCCGCCAGCGCCCCGACCACGGTCAGGAACTCGCGGACATAGTTGACCACGCCCGTCGTCGCCGCTTCCCGGATCAGGCCGGCGTCGTAGAGCACCGAGGCCACGTACGATCCTGAGTGGGCGCCGCGCAGGCGCTGCAGGTCCGAGCGGACCAGGCGGCCGAACAGCCTCACCTGCATGTCGCCCACGACGCCGTTGCCGATGCGGTTGATGACCTGGGCCTGGATGACCTGGAAGACGCCGCGCGCGATGGCCAGGCCGGCGATGGTCAGCGGGATGGCCCAGATCGCGCCGGCGCGCGGATGGGTGATCAGCTGGTCGATGGCCGGCTCGATGATCTTGGCCAGCTTGATCGACAGGGCCGCGACGATGGCCGCGCTGACGATCGAGACCGCCAGGCCCTTCCAGCGGGGCTTGAGGAACTCGCGCCACATCCGGCCCATCAGGGCGCGGTTCGAGGGCTGAGCGTCCGTGTTCGTCATGTCGGAGGGGTCGGATTTCGCGCGAGGGCTGTCAAGGACGTGGCGGACGCACTCGCCTGTAAAAGCGACACCATGAGGGCGGCTTTTGCCTTTCGGGGCCGATGCCCCTACTTAGGCGGCGAAATCCCGAAGGAAAGCGCCGCCTTGGCCAAGTTCGACCTCGTCACGCCCTGGGGCCGGTTCAAGACCTATCTCCACTATCTGTGGAACGACCACGCCTATCTGCGCCTGGGCTTTTCGAACGCCCACTGGATCAGCCCCGAGATGGTCCGCGCCAACCAGCCCTGGCCGTTCCAGCTGGCCTGGTGGAAGAAGCGCGGCATCAAGACCATCGTGAACCTGCGCGGCGGCTTCGACGGCAGCTTCTACGCGCTGGAGAAGGACGCCTGCGAGCGTCTGGGCCTGAACTTCGTCGACTTCACCATCACCTCGCGCGAGGTGCCGATCCGCGAGCGGGTGCGGGGGGCGAAGGAACTGTTCGAGACGATCGAGTACCCGGCCCTGATGCACTGCAAGTCGGGCGCGGACCGGGCGGGGATCATGAGCGTGTTCTACGCCCACTACCGCCTGGGCCTGCCGATCCGCGAGGCGGTCGAGCAGCTGTCGCCGCGCTACCTGCACATCAAGCACGGCAACACCGGCGTGCTGGACTACGTGTTCGAGCAGTATCTGGAGGTCGGGGAGCCGAAGGGGCTGACGTTCAGCGAGTGGGTCGAGAGCGACGACTACGATCCCGTCGAGATGAAGAAGACCTTCCGCGCGAACATGCTCGGGAAGGTGCTGACGGATAAGATCCTGCGGCGGGAGTAGCGCCGACTAGATGCTCCCCCGTGATACGGGGGAGCTGTCGCGAAGCGACTGAGGGGGCGAGCTGGACGCATGCCGCGTTAGCCCCCTCCGGCCCTCCGGGCCACCTCCCCCGCATCGCGGGGGAGGATCTTCAGCCTTAGCCCTCGCTCGAGGGATCCAGCAGCTTGTGCGCGTGGATGATGAAGTAGCGCGCGTGCGCGTTGTCCACCGTCGCCTGGGCCTTGGCCTTCCAGGCCTTGTGGGCTTCGTCGTAGCTGGGATAGGCGCCGACGAACTCGACCTTGCTGAGATCGCGGAATTCGATACCCGCGACGTCCTTCAGTTCGCCACCGACCACGATATGAAGAAGCTGCTTATCGACCATTTGGAGCATGTTCCTGCGAGGAATTATGTTTATGGCAGCTCGATATGCCCGACGCGTGACAGGATCAATGGGGCGAGCGCCCGATTGGCGCAAACCAGGCTCGGAACCAGCGGAACGGGGCGATTATAGGCGAAATCGCGGCCTTTGTGGTCGGTCGCCCAGGCGCCGGCGCGGCGGCAGATGAGGTCGGCGGCGGCCAGGTCCCACTCGCTCTTGGGCGACAGGGCGATGGCGGCGTCGAACGCGCCCGAGGCCACCAGGCACATGCGGTAGGCGATAGAGTTGCGGCTCTCGATCCGCATGTCCGGCCACGGCTCGCGCCAGGCCGGGTGGGCGAACATCTTGGCGTCGCCCAGCATGGCCGAGCCTTCCAGGCGATCGGTGGCGCTGGGTTCAATGATCACGCCGTTCAGGGTCGCGGGACCGTCGATCGTGGCGGCGAAGGTCTCGTTCAGGGCCGGGGCGTGGACGACGCCGGCGATCGGCTGGCCGTTCTCGACCACGGCGATCGAGACCGCGAACCACGGCTTGCCCTTCATGAAGGCCACGGTGCCGTCGATCGGGTCGACGACGAACTGGCGCTGGGTGGTCAGGCGGGCCGGATCGTCGGCGGTCTCCTCCGACAGCCAGCCATAGGCGGGGCGTTCGGCGCCCAGCTCGGTCTTCAGCAGGGTGTCGACGGCCAGGTCGGCGTCGGTGACGGGCGAGCCGCCGTCCTTGGACCAGATCTTCAAGCCGCCCTCGCGGGCCGAGAGCGCCAGCTCGCCGGCCTCCTTGGCGGCTTGGAGGATCAGGTCCAGGTCGTTCATTTGCCCGCGATCGCCAGGGCGTCGACCAGGATCGACGGACTGTTGCTGGCGCCCCGGAACTGCAGGTCCGAGCCGGGGACGAGGCGGGCGTAGATGTCGATCAGGTTGCCGGCCACGGTGATCTCGGTGACCGGGCCGGTGCTCTCGCCGTTCTCGAACCAGACGCCCGAGCAGCCCACCGACCAGTCGCCGGTATTGCCGTTCAGCGAGGGGCCGAACATCGAGGTGACCAGCAGGCCTGTCCCGGCGTCCTTC
The DNA here is from genome assembly GCF_059415225.1 of Caulobacter sp. GW821-FHT10E02. NCBI lineage: Bacteria > Pseudomonadati > Pseudomonadota > Alphaproteobacteria > Caulobacterales > Caulobacteraceae > Caulobacter > Caulobacter sp. GW821-FHT10E02. The sequence goes on along the minus strand of NZ_JBWKMV010000002.1, from coordinate 448,168 downwards.
ATCAGGCCCTCCAGGTCCTGGGCGCCCGGCTGGAGCGTCAGGTTGTGGGTCGAGACGCTTGAGGGACCGGCGAGGCCGCGCGAGGCGTGGCCGGTGGTGGCCAGGCCCAGTTGCCGGGCCGATGACGTGTTCAGCAGCCAGGTGGTCAGCACGCCGTCGTCGATCAGGCTGCGCACCTGCGTGGCCACGCCCTCGTCGTCGAACGGGGCCGAGCCCAGGCCGCGCACCCGGTGCGGGTCCTCGGTCAGGTTGATCCCCTTGGCGAAGATCTGCTGGCCCAGCTTGTCCTTCAGGAACGAGGTGCCGCGGGCGATCGAGGGGCCCGAGATTGCGCCCAGCAGCGGGCCGATCAGGCTCATGGCCAGGCGGTTCTCGAAGATCACCGGGGCGGTGGTCGAGGCGATCTTGCGCGGGTTGAGGCGCGCCACCGCCTGGCGGCCGGCCTCCATGCCGATGTCGCCAGCGGCCGGCAGGTCGCCGAAGTGGCGGGTCGAGCGGCCTTCGCCGCCGCGTTCCATGCCCGCGCCTTCGCCCGCGATGGCCGAGGCCGAGACCGAGTGGCCGGTCGCGGCGTGCACGCCGTGGAAGCCTTCGCTGGTGACCAGCGCCCACCGGGACGAGGACCAGCTGCCCGAGCCGCCGTCGGAATTGGTCACGCCCTTGACCTCGCGGGCGTGGGCCTCGGCGATCCGCGCCTGGGTCTCCAGGGTCTCGGCCGTGGGCTCGTAGGCGTCGATCAGATCAAGGTCTGGGAACGGACCCTTGGCCAGGCGCTCGCTGGGCGCGAGGCTGGCATAGGGATCTTCCGGCGCCAGGCGGGCCATGGCCACGGCGCGCTCGACCAGCTTGGCGCGGGCGTCGGCCGAGACGTCGGAGCCGGAGACGGTGGCGCTGCGATTGCCGATGAAGACGCGCAGGCCCAGATCGCGGGCCTCCTCGCGCTCGACCTCTTCCAGCTCGCCCAGGCGGACAGAGACGGAGAGCGACTGGCGCTCGGCGAAGACGGCTTCGGCGGCGTCCGCCCCGGCCTTGCGCGCGGCGGCGACCACGTCATTCAGCAGATTATCGTCCATGCGGTCTTATGGACGAGCCTCCCCTAACGGGGCAAGCGCTACCCGATGGCCGACAGCAGCAGGGCCACGCCGGCGAAGATGTAGGCCAGCCAGGTGGCGACCATGCCGACCGAGCGGCCGATCGAGGCGCCGCCGTTGGTGGACAGGCCGAACGCGTGGATCGCGCGGCCGGCGAACAGGATGAAGCCCACGACGTGGATGGCCAGCGGCGAGGCGCCGGCCACGGCCAGCACGGCCAGGGCCGCGACGCCGGTCGGCACGTATTCCGTCGCGTTGCCGAAGGCGCGAATGGCGCGGGCCAGTTCCGGGATGCCCTCGTCGCCCAGCGCGACCTTGTGCTTCTGGCGCAGGCGCACGACCAGCAGCGACAGGATCAGCAGCAGGAAAAGGTGCAGGCCGGCCCACAGCGCGGCGGCGTGCCCGGAAGCGATCGTATCCATCGGTAATTCAAGCCCTAGTGACTAATCCCGCCCCCCGGCGAACGCTCATATGAAACGTTTGACCGGGGCTCGGCAACCCAACCCGCCTTTCAGGCGACTTGGCGCGCGATCGGATAGAGCAGGTAGTGGTCGTCGTAGAAGGGCGTGCGTTCGTAGAACCAGGCCAGGCGGGCGTCAGGATCGGCGGCGAACTTGGGCTCGGCGGCCAGCTTGGCCTCGAACTCGGCCTTGAGCTTCGGATCATCGGCCATCATCGCCTCGGCCAGCGGGGCGATGGCGTAGGACTCGATATATTCCACGCGGCTCAGCACCTCGGGGACCATGCCCCAGGCGAAGAAGCTCTCGCTGGACTGCGGCTCCAGCAGAAGCACGACGAGGTCGCCCAGCGGCTGGTCGGTCGGCACGCGGATCGAACCTTTCGGGAAGGTCCAGTCGCGGGTCTCCGTCGTCACGGTCTCGACGCTGATCTGGACGTGGCCCTCGTTGGCGCGGTCGGCCAGCTTGGGATCGACCAGGCGGATCATCTCGACGGTCACGACCGTGTCGGCCGCCAGGGTCTCCAGCGTCACGCCGTGCAGCTTCAGCCGCTCGATCAGGTCGGCGCGGTAGCTGGGCACGTAGTAGGCGACCGGGCGCTTGAGGCTCAGGCTCGAGTGCGAGCCGTAGAACGGCGCCGACCACAGCTCCGGATCGGCCTCGCCCAGCCAGCGGATCTCCTGCCGGCCCGAGGCGGGGCTGTCATAGGTCTCGTACTTGATGCCCTTGAAGTGGCGCATGTAGGCGGGCTTAGGATCGGAGACGAAGTTGGCTAGCACCTGCGCCGGTCGCAGGGCGCTGTCGGCGGCGATGGCCGTGCGCAGGTCGCCGCCCTTGTCGGCCAGCAGCTTCAGGGCCGTCTCGATGAAGACGTAGGTCCCGAGCACGCGCTGGACGTGGGGCTTGAGGCTATGGTTCTCGATCAGGATGGTCGGGACGTGGGCCGCCGCGCCCCAGCCGTTGGAGAAGCGCTCGCCGAGGCCGCCATCGTTGAAGCCGGCCTTGGGGTTCTGGTCGTCGATGCCGAACACCAGTTCGCCCGGGATGTGGCCCTCGGCCTCCAGGCTGGCGTTCATGGTCGGCTTCAGCACGTCATCGAGCCACTTGGCGATGGCCGGCGAACGGTTCCACACGCCGTTCTCGCCATTGAAGCCGTAGGTGACGTCGTACTGGTAGTCCAAGCCGTCGGTCACGTGGACGTCGACATAGAGATCGGCCCTGTACTTGGCCTGCAGGCGCTTGAGGGCCTGCATCTCCGGCTGGTCCAGCTTCATGAAGTCGCGGTTGAGGTTCTGGTTGGTCGCCGTGTTGCGCCAGCCCTGGATGCGCGGCCCGCGCTGGTTGGGGCGGGAGTAGGCCGAAGCCCGCTCATGGCCGTCGACCGACAGGATCGGGATCAGGACCAGGTTGACCGTGTCGAGCAGCCCGTCCTTGCCGTGGAACGCCATGTCCCGCAGCAGCATCATGCCGGCGTCCTTGCCGTCGATCTCGCCGGGGTGGATGCCGCACTGGACCAGCAGCAGCGGCTTCTTCGGGTCCAGCGTCTCGCCGTCCCTGGTGGCGACGACGGCGAAGATCGCGCGGCCCTGCGGCGAGACGCCGAAGTCCTCGACGCGGATCAGTTTCGACGCGCTATCCAGGCGATCGAACCAGGCGCGGGTGTCGACATAGTTCGGCGAGAAGTCGTGCTCGGGGTCGGCCTCGAAGGCGGTGATCCACGGATCGGACGCATCGCGGATCAAGCCCTGGCTGGCGCCCTGCCAATGCGGAGCCGGCGGCAGGAAGGGCTGATCCCAGGGGGCTTTCGTGGACATGCGAGGCTCCAGAGCAAACAGGCCGCTGTCGTCGCGCCTCAAAGCCTCTCTGGCAAGCCTTAGAAGGTGAACATCACCACCACGAAGATGGCGTTCAGCATGGCCAGCAGCACCAGGTTGGCCGCCCGGTTGCGGATCAGGAACAGCGCCGCGATCAGGCTGTAGAAGGCCAGCAGCAGGGTGGCGCGCAGGCCCATCCACCGCACCTGCACCGACTCGGCGAAGCCGCGCACCAGCAGCGAGGTGACCTCGAAGCCCAGCAGGCTGCCGACGATCATGCCGCCGACGATCAGGGACTTGTGCTTGTCGTAATAGGCGTCGAGGTCGGGCCAGGCGGTCAGGTCATCCGGCGCGACCAGGCTGGCGATCAGGAAGTAGCACCCGGCGGCCACGATGCCGTTGGTGACGACGCCCAGGCCCAGGTCCGCCAGGCCCATGATCTTCGAGGCGTTGGTGAGGAAGCTGCAGATTTCCAGCAGGAGCAGCAGCATCAGCAGCGGCGTGGCCCAGCCGATCCTGACCGTCTCCCGCGCGCGGATCAGGCGCGCGGCCGACGACAGCAGCCGGGCGACGGCCAGGGCCAGCAGCGCGCCATAGGCGGCGAAGAAGATCTCGATCGCGTCCATCAGGCCCCCACGGCGACTCGTGAGAACGCTACTTCCAGATCGGAGTCCCGTCTCCCGGCAAACCCAGGCGAGCCCACTTTTCCGTAACGGATTCAATCACCGATTGGTCCATGCGGATTTCCTCGCCCCATTCGCGCTTGGTCTCGGGCGGCCACTTGTCGGTGGCGTCCAGACCGATCTTGGAGCCGAGGCCGCTCTCGGGGGAAGCGAAGTCCAGATAGTCGATCGGGGTGTGCTCGATCACCGTGATGTCCCGGGCGGGATCCATCTTGGTGCTGATCGCCCACATCACGTCCTTCCAGTCGCGAGCGTTGATGTCGTCGTCCACGACGATCACCCACTTGGTGTACATGAACTGGCGCAAGTAGCTCCAGACGCCCAGCATCACGCGCTTGGCGTGGCCGGGATAGGCCTTCTTCATCGACACCACGGCGATGCGGTAGCTGCAGCCCTCGGGCGGCAGCCAGAAGTCGACGATCTCGGGGAACTGCTGGCGGATGAGGGGAATGAACACCTCGTTCAGCGCCTCGCCCAGCACCGAGGGCTCGTCCGGCGGCCGGCCGGTGAAGGTCGTCAGGTAGATCGGGTCCTTGCGCATGGTGATCGCCGTCGCCTGGAAGACCGGGAACTTCTCGACGCTGTTGTAGTAGCCGGTGTGGTCGCCGTAGGGGCCTTCGTCCTCGAACTCGTCGAGCAGGACGTGGCCCTCGATGATGATCTCAGCGTGGGCCGGGACCATCAGCGGCACGGTCTTGGCCGGCACGAGATCGACCTTGGCGCCGCGCAGCAGGCCGGCGAACTGGTACTCCGACAGAGTGTCGGGCACCGGCGTCACGGCGGCCAGGATGGTGCCGGGATCGGCCCCCAGTACGGCGCAGGCGGGCAGGGGATCCTTGTTGCCCGCCTTCTTGTGGCGGGCGTAGTGCTGGGCGCCGCCGCGATGGGCCAGCCAGCGCATGATGCACTTGTCCTTGCCGAGGACCTGCATGCGGTAGATGCCGAGGTTGAAGTCGTCCTCGCGGTCCTTGCCCGGACCCTTGGTGACGACCAGCGGCCAGGTGATCAGCGGCGCGGGCTCGCCCGGCCAGCAGGTCTGCACCGGCAGCTTGGTGAGGTCGATCTGGTCGCCGGTCAGGACGACCTCCTGCACGGGGGCCTTCTTCACCGTGCCGGGACGCATGCTCATGACCGTCTTGGCCAGGGGCAGCATGTCGATGGCGTCCTTCAGGCCCTTGGGCGGCTGGGGCTGTCGCAGGAACGCCAGCAGCTCGCCGACCTCGCGCAGCTCGCCGGCCGTCTCGCGCGGTTCGCCGCCCAGCGTCACGCCCATGGCCACGCGCTTGACCGTGCCGAACAGGTTGGCCAGGGCCGGCATTGACGAGCGCGAGCCGTCGGGCAGCAGCACGTGCTCGAACAGCACGGCCGGGCCGCCGGTGGCCAGCAGGCGGGTCTGGATCTCGGTCATCTCCAGCACGCTGGAGACCGGCTCGGTGACGCGCACCAGCTCGCCCTTGGCCTCCAGGACGTCGATGAATTCGCGCAAGGAACGGTAGGCCATGGGGTACTCGCCTATGGGGGTCTAGTTCGCGACGGCCAGGTCGTCGGCGTGGATCATCGGGCCTTCGGTGAAGCCGAGTTCGGCCTCGATAGCGTCGGAGCGCAGGCCGGCGATGCGGTGAGCGTCGGCGCTGTCGTAGCGGACGAGGCCTCGGGCCACTTCCTGGCCGGTCTCGTCGCGGACGCGGACGGCGTCGCCCTTCTCGAACGGGCCCTCGATGGCGCGGACGCCGGCGGCCAGCAGGCTCTTGCCGGCAGCCAGCGCGTTGGCCGCGCCGGCGTCGACCGTCACCCAGCCCTGCGGCGCCAGCGAGCCGGCGATCCAGGCCTTGTAGGCGGCGGCGGGCGAGGCTCCGGCCTCGATCAGGGTGGCCTTCTCGCCGTCGGCGATGGCGGCCAGCGGGCGCGGGCGCGAGCCCAGGGTGATGAGCGTGGCGCAGCCGGCGGCGCGGGCGATGCGGGCGGCGGCGATCTTGGTGGCCATGCCGCCGGTGCCGACGCCGGCGGCGGCGTTGGCGCCCTCGGCCATGCCGGCGATCTCGTTGGTGATCTCGCCGACAAGCGGGATGTGCGCGGCCTTGGGGTTCTTGCGCGGATCGGCGGTGTAGAGGCCGTCGATGTCCGACAGCAGCACCAAGAGGTCGGCGCCGGCCATCTGGGCCACGCGGGCGGCCAGGCGGTCGTTGTCGCCGTAGCGGATTTCTTCGGTGACGACCGTGTCGTTCTCGTTGACCACCGGCACCACGCCTAAGCCCATCAGGGTCTCGGTGGTGGCGCGGGCGTTCAGCCAGCGGCGGCGGGTCTCGGTGTCGTCGCGGGTCAGCAGGATCTGGGCGACGCCGATGCCGTGCGGCTCGAAGGCCTCTTCCCAGGCGCGCATCAGCAGGGACTGGCCGGCGGCCGCGGCGGCCTGCTTCTCGGGCAGGGTCGCCTTGCGGCCGGTCAGGCCGAGGCGCCGGCGGCCCAGGGCGACCGCGCCGGACGAGACCACCAGCACCTGCTTGCCGGCGTCGCGAAGGGCGGCGGCGTCGGCGCAGAACGCCTCCAGCCAGGCGCGGTTGGCCGCGCCCGTCTCGGCGTCGACCAGCAGGGCCGAGCCGACCTTGAACACGATGCGGCGGGCCTTCGAGAAGGCCTCCCTACTACCGCCTAAAGGGGCTTGGCTCACGGCGTCCAGCCCCCGGGGGTCTCCTCGATGTGGTCCTCGTCCTCGTCGATATCCGCCTCGAGCTCGCCGCGACGGATGCGCACCTGCTTGTAGGCGGCGCGCAGCAGCTCGGTGACGCCCTGGCCCGAGACGCCCGACACAAGGAACGGCTTGATCCCGGACACTTCGGTCAGCTCGGCGATCTTCTCGGCGAGGGTTTCCTCGTCGAGGGCGTCGATCTTGTTCAGGGCCAGGATCTCGGCCTTGTCGGCCAGATCCTCGCCATAGGCTTCCAGCTCGCCCCGGATCGTCTCATAGGCGCCGGCGATGTCGTCCTGGGTGCCGTCGATCAGGTGGATCAGCGTGGCCGAGCGCTCGACGTGGCCCAGGAAGCGGGTGCCCAGACCCGCGCCTTCCGACGCGCCCTCGATCAGGCCGGGGATGTCGGCGATGACGAAGCGCTCGTCGGTCGACAGGTCGACGACGCCGAGGTTCGGGGTCAGGGTCGTGAACGGATAGTCGGCGATCTTCGGCTTGGCGGCGCTGGCGGCGGCCAGGAAGGTCGACTTGCCCGCGTTGGGCAGGCCGACCAGGCCGACGTCGGCGATCAGCTTCAGCCGCATCCAGATCCAGCGCTCTTCGCCTTCCTGGCCGGGATTGGCGTATTTCGGGGCCTGGTTCACCGGGCCCTTGAAGTGCAGGTTGCCCCAGCCGCCGTTGCCGCCCTTGGCCAGCAGCAGGCGTGCGCCCGCGTGGTCGAGGTCGGCGATCAGCGTCTCCTTGTCCTCTTCGAGGATCTCGGTGCCCACCGGAACCTTCAGCAGCACGTCCTCGCCGGCGGCGCCGTGGCGCGCGCGGCCCATGCCGTGGATGCCCGTGCCGGCCTTGAAATGTTGCTGATAGCGGTAGTCGATCAGGGTGTTGAGGCCCTCGACGGCCTCGATCCACACGTCGCCGCCGCGACCGCCGTCGCCGCCGTCCGGGCCGCCGTACTCGATGTACTTCTCGCGGCGGAACGACACCGATCCGCCGCCGCCGTTACCGGAGCGGATGTAGATCTTGCATTGGTCCAAGAATTTCATGGCGCTCTTTAGTCCCAAGGGGTCCCGCGCGTCGAGCCAAAATGGCTCCAGGGCTTACGCAACGGCATCCACACCCGTCCTTCGAACTGTGACGCTTGGCCGCTACGAAAAGCGCGACCGCTGTTCGTCGTCGTGACGAAATGTTAAAACACATGGTGCGACAAAGTGTCTTGGCAGCGTAACCGCCGTAATATCTCGGCGGAGTGGGAGGCTGACCTTGGCTACGGCAGAAGACAACAAGGCGATACTGGCGGGGGATCTGCGCGATTTGTCGACGCAGGAGCTTCACCGTAAGTATAGCGCCGAGGCGTCGGTCCACCGCAACATCTTGATCGCCCGGGGCACCGGCGTCGCGCCGCAGTGGCGCGAGTTCAAGACGTTCGTCGCCGAGGTGGGGCTGCGGCCCTCGCCCGATCACAGCCTGGTGCTGGTCAACCGCTATGAGCGCACCTACGGCCCTGGCCGCGCCAAGTGGATGACGGCCGAGGAGCAGGCCGCCCACGAGATCGAATTCGACCGCCTGCGGGCGGAAAAGCAGCGCGAAGAGCAGCTGCTGATGCACAAGACCGCCGCGACCAAGCGGGCCAGCGCGCCGAACGCCCCGTCGTTCGGCCAGTTCACGCCGATGGCCGGCAAGCACGTGGCCTTCACCGACGTCGCCCGCAAGCTGGCCATCCCGGTCAACGCTCTGTCCAAGACCATGCCGGCCGGCACCTCGGCCGACGAGCTGGTCAAGCGCTCGGCCGTGGTCAACGAACTGATCAACGAGCAGGCCACCTGGCTGCCGCCGGATCCGGTGCGCAAGGCCGGCTTCTTCGAGGCCTATCGCATCTGGCACCTGCAGGTGCAGCCGCAGTTCGGCCGCGCCGCCACCCCGACCTTCCTGTTCCTCTACATCGCCCTGCCGGTCATGAAGCAGTGCCGCGACGAGCTGATGGACCTGGACCTGTGGAACCCGCTGGGCCAGCGCGCGATGAGCGCCCGCGACGCCCACATCTCGTGGAAGAAATACACCGAGTTCATGCCGCGGGCTCAGGTGGCGCTGATGGAGATTCCCATCTACGCGACCTACTCGCTGCTGTCGGACCTGGACGCCCTGTGCGAGCGGATCGTCACCGCCGAGAAGCGCTTCCGCGAAGGCCCGCAGAAGGTGATCCACACGCACCGGGCGGCTTAGAGCCCTAAGCCAACCACACCATCATCCGCGTCGCCGCCGGCTCGCCGCGCGCGATCGAGGGCTTGTGCTCGACGACGCCGGTGTACAGGAACCCGGCCTTGACCAGCACGCGGCCCGAGGCGTCGTTGTCGGCGAAGTGGCCGGCCACGACATAGCGCTTCTTCCAGGCCTGCCGGGCCCAGTCCAGCGCGCCGCGCGTCGCCTCGGTGGCGAAGCCCTGGCCCCAGTAGGGGCGGCCGATCCAATAGCCCAGCTCGACCTGGCCGTCGGCCGTGGTGAACATGCCGATGACGCCGACCAGGCCCTCGCCCTCCAGCTCGATAGCGAAGGTGTTGTCGCGCGCGCGGTCCTGCGTGCCGCAGCGGGCCACGAAGTCCTCGGCGTGGTCACGGGTGTAGGGCGAGGGCATGCGCGTGGTCATGCGCGCCACGTCCGGATCGACGCAGAAGCTGGCCACACGCCCGACGTCGGCCTTGGCCGGGGCGCGCAGCGTCAGCCGCTGGGTCGCGATGACGGGTCTTTCTTCGATGACGCACATCGGCGCCTCCCAGAGTTCTCGGCCCCTCGTTTGATCGGGAACCGTGACGCCGCCATGGCGAAGTTCGTATCAGAAGGCGGCGAGACAAAACAAAAGCGGGGAGCCCGGCGTTCCGGACTCCCCGCTAGAGATCGTCTGTCCGGATCGTCTTCTTTGTGAGAAGCACGACCCGAATGAACTCTGGTTCGTGCTTACTCGGCCGGTTGCGCGGCCGGAGTCACCGTCACGTACGTACGGTTATGCTTCTTGGTCACGAAGCCCACGGCGCCTTGCACGAGGGCAAAGAGGGTGTGGTCCTTGCCGATGCCGACGTTGGTGCCCGGATAGAACTTCGTGCCGCGTTGACGCACGAGGATGTTGCCGGCGAGAACCTTCTCGCCGCCGAACTTCTTCACGCCAAGGCGCTTCGATTCCGAGTCGCGACCGTTGCTGGACGAGCCGCCTGATTTCTTGTGAGCCATCTTGCTCTCCTACCTTTAGAAAGCGTCGCCCTTAGGCTTCGCCTTCCTCCGTGGTGGCGGCTGCCTTCTTAGGGGCGGCCTTCTTCTTCGGGGCGGCTTCAGCGGCCGGCTCGACGGCGGCGTCAGCAGCCTTCGGAGCCTTGGCGGCCTTCTTCGGAGCGGCCGGAGCCGCTTCGGTCGAGCCGGTCGGGATGCTGAACGGCACGGCGGCGTCGCCGAGGCCGCGAGCGCGGGCGTCCAGGATGACCTTCGGGGTCAGGTCGATAGCGCCTTCCCACTTGGCTTCCTGACCAGCGCCGACGACCGACGTGACGCGCACGACGGATTCGAACTGGCGGTGACCGCGGGTGCGGCGGTAGCCCTGACGGCGGATCTTCTTGAAGATCTTCACCTTCTCACCCTTGCGGGTTTCGATCAGGGTGCCGGAGACGACAGCGCCGTCCACGAGAGGGGCGCCGACCGTCACGGCCTCGCCTTCGCCAAGCATCAGGACTTCACCGAAGGCCACGGCAGCGCCGGGTTCACCTTCGAGCTTTTCGACCACCAGCAGGTCGCCGGCTTGAACCCGGTACTGCTTGCCGCCGGTTTTGATCACCGCGTACATAGGTTTAGCGCCTTAAAAACGTGCGTTCGCAAAATAGGGAACGCCCGCTCGGAAACCCGGCGGGCGAAGAGGGCGCGACTTATACAGCCAGAAGGGCGGGAGTCAACGCCGTTAGGGCGGATTCAGCCGACCACGGCGCTTAAGTGCGATTAGCGCGCCACGCCCTCTGTGTTGTTACTTTATAACGCGCTATATGCCGTGACGTGAACTCGACCTTCTTCACCTCCATCGCCGTCACCGGTTTCGCCGTGGCCTTCCTGCATGCGGCCCTGCCCACGCACTGGCTGCCGTTCGTGCTGGTCGGCCGCGCCCAGAAGTGGTCGACGGGTCGCACCCTGGGTGTGACCCTGCTGGCGGGCCTGGGCCATGTGGGCCTGACGATCGCGCTGGGCCTTGGCCTGGTGGTCGCGGGCCTGGCGCTGGAGCCCAAGCTGGGCGGCCTGTTCCACTGGGTCGTGGGCGGTCTGATGGTGGCCGTGGGCGTCTTCTATATAGCGCGAGGCCACAACCACGCGCTGCCGGAAGCCGGCCGCAAGGCCTATGCCTCCGACCGCGCCGCGATCATCGCCCTGGTCACCCTGCTGACCCTGTCGCCCTGCGAGGCCTTCCTGCCTTACTACCTGGCCGGCATGCAGCACGGCTGGCAGGCGTTCCTGGTGCTGAGCGGCGTGCTGATGGCCGCCACCTCGGCCGGCATGCTGATCTTCACCAGCCTGTCCCTGGCCGGCTTCAAGCGCCTGGGCCTGCAGTGGGTCGAGCGCTACGAGGAGACCATCCTGGGCGTGGCCCTGGTGCTGGTCGGCCTGGCGGTTGCGTTCTTCAAGACGTAGCCGCTTCCGCTAGGGCCTCGAGGCTCCTAAATAGCGGCCATGACCCAAGCTTCTCCCGCTCCGACCGGCAAGATCCCCGTCACCGTGCTGACCGGCTATCTCGGCGCCGGCAAGACCACGCTGCTCAACCGCATCCTCACCGAGGAGCACGGCAAGCGCTACGCCGTGATCGTCAACGAGTTCGGCGAGGTCGGCATCGACAACGACCTGGTGGTCGGCGCGGACGAGGAAGTGTTCGAGATGAACAACGGCTGCGTCTGCTGCACGGTGCGCGGCGACCTGATCCGCGTCCTCCAGGGCCTGATGAAGCGCAAGGGCGGGTTCGACGCCATCATCGTCGAGACGACCGGCCTGGCCGATCCAGGCCCGGTGGCCCAGACCTTCTTCGTCGATGACGACGTCAAGGCCCGCACGGCCCTCGATTCGGTCACCGCGGTGGTCGACGCCAAGCACATCATGCTGCGCCTCTCCGACAGCAAGGAAGCCGTCGAGCAGATCGCCTTCGCCGACCAGATCGTGCTGAACAAGACCGACCTCGTGTCGGAAGACGATCTGCGCCACGTCGAGGCCCGTATCCGCCGCATCAACCCGCTGGCCCCTATCCACCGCGCCCAGCGTTCGAACGTCCCGCTGGACGCCATCCTGGGCAAGCACAGCTTCGACCTGGAGCGGATCACCGAGCTGGAGCCGTCGTTCCTGAACCCGGCCCACGGCGAGGCCGGTCACGTGCACGACGAGCACTGCGGCCACGACCATCACCACCATGATCACGACCACGGGCACGTCCACGACGAACACTGCGGTCACGACCACCACGACCACGACCATGATCACGGTCACGACCATGGCCACGCCAGCGCCATCCACGACGACGGCGTCAAGGGCATCTCCCTGACCCTGGACAAGCCCGTCGACGGCCAGAAGATCACCGCCTGGCTCAACGACCTGCTGGCCAAGCGCGGCCCCGACATCCTGCGCGCCAAGGGCATCATCGACGTGAAGGGCGAGAACAAGCGTCTCGTCTTCCAGGCCGTCCACATGATCCTGGAAGGCGACTTCCAGCGCGAATGGACCGACAAGGACAAGCGCTACAGCCGCATGGTGTTCATCGGTCGCGACCTGGACGAAGCGGAGCTGCGCGCCGGCTTCGAGGCGACGGCGGCTTAGTCACCCGTTTCCCTCTCCCCTTGCGGGAGAGGGTGGCCCGCGCAGCGGGTCGGGTGAGGGGTTGAAGAACGTATCCGCCGCGACCGGCCCATCGGCTAGTCGCGGCGGTTTTCGTTTGCGCGACCTCTCATCCGTCGCCTCTGGCGACACCTTCTCCCGCAAGGGGAGAAGGGAACGGGCCTAGTGCAGGTCCTCGTTGACGATCCCCACCTTGGTCCAGCCGTTGTCGTGGACTTCGTTGATGACGCCCATCAGCGCCTCGTAGGGCACGTCGGCCTGGGCGCTGATCATCACCCGCTGCTGGCCGCGCGCGAGGGTCTCGCCATTGGCCTTGAAGCTGGCGTTCAGGTCGCCGGCCAGGGTGTCCAGCCGCGTCGCCTGGCCGGCCAGGAACAGCCCGCCGCCATTCTGGATGGCGATCACCACCGGCTTGCTGAGCGAGGCCTCGTTCGAAGACGGCGGCAGGTCCAGCTTGATCGAGGTCACGGCCGTCGGCACGGCGACCATGAAGATGATCAGCAGCACCATCAGGATGTCGACGAAGGGCGTGACGTTGATGTCCGCGTTCTGGCGCACCGCATAACGGCCGCCACCGCCGCCCGAGAGTTTCACCGCCATGGTCTTTCCCTCCTCGTTCCGAAGTTACGTTTGTAGATTGCGCTTGTTTCTACAATTGTAAAGTCGCGAGTGCGTCGTAGGGATTTGGACACGAAAAAGGGGCCCGGCGTCGCCGCCGGGCCCCTGATTTTCGAGATCGTCGAAGCTGCTAGTGCAGGTCTTCGTTGATCAGGCCGACCTTGAACCAGCCCGAGGTCTGGAGTTGGTTCAGGACGCCCATGAAGTCGGCGTACAGCACGTCGGCGTCGGCGCGGATCATGACGCGTTGCTCGTCCTTCGGGCCGGTTTGGCCGGTCGAGGCGAACTTGGCGTTCAGGTCGGCTTCCAGGCCGTCGAGGCTGGTTTGCTTCTCGGCGATGAAGATCGCGCCCGACTTTTGGATCGAGATGAAGACCGGCTCTTTCGGCTTCGGCGCGTTCGGGGGCGGCGGGACCGCCGGGGGCAGATCGATCTTGATGGAGGTCACGGCCATCGGCACGGCGACCATGAAGATGATCAGCAGAACGAGCAGAATGTCCACGAAGGGCGTGACGTTGATTTCGGAATTCTGGCCCAGCGAATAGCGGCCACCACCGCCGCCAGCAAGTTTAGCCGCCATGCCTGACTGTCTCCCAGAAGGTCGCGCCGCTCGGGGCGCGCCTGAAATGTCGTTACCTTGCCACGTCTGGCGCAGACGAGCGCGGAAGTAAAGCCCGAGGACGCGCCGCAATGGCAACCCCCTTTTCGAGTCTTTTTTGCCGAACGCCGTTCGAACGTGCAGCTTCCTGGGTACGGCTTCGCCTGAGGCGCGAAATGAGCCTCGGGGGCGGGCTTTCTGAAAGAGTCTGGTCGTCGGGGCTCTCGTGTCTTATCTCGCGCGCATGATCTTTTCTTTCGACGCCTTCGTCACCGACGCCCTGTTCGACCGCTCCGGCCGCGCCATGTTCGCCCTGGGCGACGGCACCGTCCGCCTCCAGACGCCGGAGGGATTCGTCACGGTCGAGGCCCATGGCGGTCCGATGGGCGGCGCGGTCCTGGCCTCGGCCGTCCACCCCAGCGGCAATGGCGTCGTCACCGGCGGTGACGACGGCAAGGTGGTCTGGAGCCGAATCGAGGGCGGCGAGGTGGTCGCCACCTTGATCGCCGAGGTGAAGAACAAGTGGATCGAGCACGTGGCCGCAAGCGCCGCCTCGGGCCTGATCGCCTTCACGGCCGGCAAGGAGGTCCACGTCCGCGACGTCGCCGATCCGGCCTTCGCCCGCACCTTCACCCATGAGAAGACGGTGTCGGGCCTGGCCTTCGAGCCCAAGGGTCGGCGCCTGGCCAGCGCTTCCTACGGCGGGGCCTATCTCTGGTACGCCCGGATCGCCGACCAGAAGCCGACCGTCCTGAAGTGGGCGGGCAGCCACATCGCCGTGGAATTCAGCCCGGACGGCAAGTTCCTGATCTCGTCGATGCAGGAGAACCAGCTGCACGGCTGGCGGCTGTCGGACAGCAAGGACATGCGGATGGGCGGCTACCCGTCCAAGATCAAGAGCGTGGCCTTCTTCGACAAGGGCGCCCTGCTGACCACGGCCGGCGCCTCGGGCGCGGTCATCTGGCCGTTCGCCGGCGCCAACGGTCCGATGGGCAAGGAAGCCGCCGAGATCGGCTTCTCCCGCGATTCGATGGTTGTCCGCGTGGCGGGTGTCGACGTCCAGCCGGTCTGCCTGGCCGGCCAGGACAACGGCAAGATCTGGGCCGCCCACATGCGCAACGGCCGCATCGAGACCCTGAAGGCCGAAAAGGGCGCGCCGATCAGCGCCCTGTCGACCAGCGCCGACGGCAAGTTCTTCGCCTGGGGCGACGAGAGCGGCGAGGCCGGCGTGATCGAGATCCCGGACCTGAGCGGGCCGAGGCAGTTCGCGGGCGGCTAGAACCCCTTCAGCTCCCCCCACTCCTCGAACGGAGCGCGCTGGGAGCGGAAGTTGTTCACCGGCGCGGCTTCGTCGCGATAGCCCAGGGCCATGCCGGAGAACAGCATATGGCCCTCAGGCAGGCCGACATGGTCGTCGACGATCTTGTTGTAGTGCGACCAGAACTCCTGCGGGCAGGTGTCGAGCCCGCGCTCGACGGCCAGCAGCATGAAGGTCTGCATCAGCATGCCGACATCGCTCCACTGCGGCGGGCCGCAGCGGCGGTCGATCGAGAAGAACAACTGTACCGGCGCCCCGAAGCCCTGGCCGTTGGTCGAGAACCACTGCAGGCGCTGCAGCTTGTCCTCGCGCGGGATGGCCAGCGCTCCGTACATGTCCTCGCCGACCTGGAAGCGGCGGCTGCGCAGCGGCTCCCAGAGGTTGGCCGGATAGACGTCGTATTCGGTCGGGTCGGGCGCGGCCACGCGGGCCAGCATGGTCGCCTTCAGCGCCGCCAGCGGTTCGCCAGCCACCGCCTGCACCCGCCAGGGCTGGAGATTGCCGCCCGACGGCGCGCGGGCGGCGGCTTCCAGCAGCTCGCGGACCACGGCCCCGTCGACCGGATCGGGCTTGAAGGCGCGCACCGACATGCGGCGGTTGACGGCGTCGATCACGTCCATCGAAGGCTCCCTTAACCCGTGTGCATTTATGCCGCGCGACAGCGACGGTCGCTCTGGTTAGCATCCGTCCGCAAGGTCAAGACAAGGGGTGAGCGTACGTGCGGCGGCTTCTGCGGAATATCGCGCTGGCTCTGTTCATCGTGCTGGTGGCCGGGCCGGTGGTGACGGTGATTCTCTATCGCTTCATCCCGCCGCCGGTGACGCCGCTGATGGTCATCCGCGCCGTCGAGGGCCGGGGCCTGGACCACCGCTGGAAGCCGATCGACAAGGTCGCGCCGGCCCTGCCGCGCGCCCTGATCGCCGCCGAGGACGCCCGGTTCTGCGAACACCACGGCTTCGACTTCAACGCCCTGCAGAAGGCCTATGCCAACAACGAGGCCGGCAAGAAGATCCGCGGCGGCTCGACCATCAGTCAGCAGACGGCCAAGAACGTCTTCCTGTGGCCGGGGCGCTCCTACGTCCGCAAGGGCCTGGAGGCCTGGTTCACGGTGCTGATCGAGCTCTTGTGGGGCAAGGAGCGGATCATGGAGGTCTATCTGAACTCCATCGAGTTCGGCTCGGGCATCTATGGCGCCCAGGCCGCCTCGCAGCGCTATTTCGGGGTCGACGCCGACAAGCTGACCCAGGCCCAGGCCTCGCGCCTGGCCGCCATCCTGCCCAGCCCGCTGAAGTGGCGGGTGATCAAGCCGGGCAAGTACGTGGCCAAGCGCACCCAGAAGATCGGCAAGGCCTCGGGGACGGTGCGCCGCACCGGCCTGGCCGAGTGCGTGGGCTAGACACCGACCTGGGTTAGGTAGGCCTCGACCGCCGCCTCATCGCCCGCCTGGCCGACCGTGGCGATGTAGCCGTCCGGGCGGACCAGCACGAAGCCGCCGGGCGGCAGGCCGTAGGCGTCTGCGAACCAACCGTCCGTGTCCGTCAGGTCGGCGACGACAAGGCCTGGGCGCGGCGCGATGGTGCTCTTGCCCAGGAGCGTCCAGTGCGGGCCGGCCAGCACCTCGAATACGCGCCGACCTTGGCACGGGGCGTCCGGGGCGCGGTCGCCCGGCGCCACCTTGGCCTCGACGCCGAGGTCCAGCGATAGCACTGAGCCTTCGTAGCCGAGGTCCAGTTGCCGGGCCTCGCGGCCGCGCTTCATGCCCTGGCGGGTCATGGCCTTGGCCAGCAGGTCTGTGGAGAGGCCCAGCACGCCGGCGGCGATCGGGCGACGCTCGGCCTCATAGGTATCGATCAGGCTTTCCGGCGCGCCGGCCAGCACGGCGGCCAGCTTCCAGCCGAGGTTGTAGGCGTCCTGGATGCTGGTGTTTAGGCCCTGGCCGCCGGTCGGGGGATGGATGTGGGCCGCGTCGCCGGCCAGCAGCACGCGCCCGACCCGGTAGCGGTCGGCCAGGCGGGCGTTGAGGCCGTAGACCGAGGCCCAGAACACCTCCTGGACGACGATGTCGTCGCGACCCGTCCGTTCACGGATCAAGGCGTTGAGGCCCTCGACGGTCAGGCCCGCCTCGCCGTCCTTCGGCGCGTGACCCTGGATCTGGACCATGTCGGTCCCGGCCAGCGGGCAGAACGACACCTGGGCCGTCTCGCGGGTCCCGAACACGTGCCAGGCGTCGCGCGACAGGCCGGTCAGCTTGGTGTCGGCGACCATGGCCTGGCCGGGCATGGTCTTGCCCGGGAAGCCGATGTCCAGCGCGTGGCGCACGAAGCTGCGGCCGCCGTCGGCCCCGACCAGCCAGCGGGTGCGGATGGTCCGGCCGTCAGCCAGGGTCGCGGTGACACCCTCGGCGTCCTGCTCGATCCTGGCCAGTTCGGCGGCGTATTCGGGCGTGTGGCCCAGGTCAGCCAGGCGCTGGCGCAGGATGGTCTCGGTCAGGAACTGCGGCAGCATCAGCGGCGCGGCGTAGGGCTCGGCGGGGGAGGGCGTTGCGCCTTCGCCGATCGCCGTCTCCTCGAAACTGCCGTCCGGGGCGTAGTTGCGCACCGGCGGATAGGGGCCGCCGGTGGCCAGCATTTGCGTGAGCACGCCGAGGTCCTCGAACACCTCCAGGCTGCGCGGCTGGATGCCCTTGCCGCGCGAGCCCTGGAACGCTTGCGGGGACTTGTCGATCAGCCGGAAGGCCACGCCCCGGCGGGCCAGGTCGATGGCCAGGGTCAGGCCGGCGGGCCCGGCGCCGGCGATCAGCACGTCGGTGATGAGGGTCATCTCGGAAATCCTTTCGTGTGCAAGATGCACATAAATCACGTGCAAAAGGCACATAAATCCAGGGCTGGACTGCGTCAACGAAAAACGTGCAAAATGCACGGATGAAATCCGAACTTCGCGACATCCACTCGGCGATGATGGACCTCGCCGGCTTCCTGAACCGGCCCCAGGCTGACGACCTGCTGTTGCGCGAGGCCGGCGTGTCGCTGGACCGGGCCCTGTTCCCGCTGCTGGGGCGGATCGGCAAGAAGGGGCCGATCGGCGTGGTCGAGTTGGCCGACCTCGCCGGCCGCGACCACTCGGTGGTCAGCCGCCAGGTCGCCAAGCTGGAGAGCCTGGGCCTGGTCGAACGCCGCCCCGGCGCGACCGACAAGCGCGTCCGCGAGGCGGCGGTGACGGAGAAGGGGCAGGAACTGGTCGACCGTCTGGACGCGGCGCGTCAGCGGCTGGTGGGCCCGATGATGGCCGACTGGAGCGACCAAGAACTGAAGGACCTGGGCCGGCTGCTGCGTAAGTTCGTCGACGGGGCGAACGCGGCGCTGAAGGGCTAGTCGACGGCCAGGATGATGTCGGCGGCGGCGATGTGGGCCTCCACCCGCGCTCCGACCGCCAGCGCCCACGCAGCGTCTTCCGGCCTCAGCGTCGCCACCAGCGACTTCCCCGCCGAGAGCGCGATGGTCACCTCGGCCGAGGTCTCGCCCGCCTCGCGATCGACGATCTCGCCCGGCAGGCGGTTGTTCCCGTCCCCTTCGCCGATCCGGACGAAGCTGGACTTGATCAGCGCGATGGCCGCGCGGCCGGGCGCGAGGCCCAGGTCCTCGACGCTGCGTTGGGTGATCGAGGCGCGGAGGACGAGGTCCTCGGCCAGCGACAGGGTCACGGTCGCCGTGACGCCATCGCCCTCGACCGCCGTCACCACGCCGCGCAGGGCGTTGCGGGCGCTGGTGCGCAGGCCGAGACTCCAGAGCAGTTCGGCGTCGCCCGACAGGTCCGCCTCCAGCCGCGCGAAGGCCGTCCCGACCTCCCGTTCTGCGGCGCGGAAGGCGCGGATCACCGCTTGGCCGCGCGGGGTGACCTCGGCGGTCCCGCCAGACTTGCCGCCCGGCGCGGCGCTGACCAGGGGCGCGTCGAACAGGTTGTTCAGCGCCTGCACCCCGTCCCAGGCGCCTTTGTACGAGAGCCCGACCTGCTTGGCGGCGGCGCTGATCGAGCCCAGGGCCGCGACGGCTTCCAGCAGGACGATGCGCTCCAGCCCCACCCGGGCTAGGCCGCCACGCTTCAGGATCAGGGAGGCGCTGAAATCGTCTTCGCGAGCCACTGTTTCACCGTTATGTACGAGGGCTACATAACCGCAGCGCCTTGATAGGATTATCAGATGATCGCCCGCCGTCCGATGCTGATCGCCGCGCTTCTGTCGCTGACCCTGGGCGGAACCGCCTTCGCCGGCGAGACCAAGGTGGCGGTGGCCGCCAACTTCACCGAGGCCGCCAAGGAGATCGCCGCCAAGTTCAAGGCCAAGACCGGCCATGACGCGACGTTGAGCTTCGGCTCCTCAGGCCAGTTCTACACCCAGATCGCCAACGGCGCGCCGTTCGAGGTGTTCCTGGCGGCCGACGTCGAGCGCCCGCAGAAGGCCGAGGCCGAGGGCCTGGCGGTCCCGGGTTCGCGCTTCACCTACGCCACCGGCCGCCTGGTGCTCTACAGCAAGACGCCGGGCCTGGTGGACGGCAAGGGGGCTGTCCTGAAGACCGGCAAGTTCGAGAAGCTGTCGATCGCCGACCCCAAGGCCGCGCCCTACGGCCAGGCGGCGGTCGAGACCCTGACCAAGCTCAAGCTCTACGACACGCTGAAGCCGAAGATCGTGCAGGGCACGTCGATCACCCAGGCCTTCCAGTACGTCCAGACCGGCGCGGCCGAGCTGGGCTTCGTGGCCCTGTCGCAGGTGATCACCGAGCAGGGCGGCTCGCGCTGGGTCGTGCCGGCCGCCAACCACACACCGATCGACCAGCAGGCGGTGTTGCTGAAGACCGGCGAGAACAGCGAGGCGGCCAAGGCCTTCCTGAAGTTCCTGAAGAGCTCCGACGCCAAGGCGATCATCAAGCGCTACGGCTACGAGGTCCGCTGATCGTGACCGAGGTTCTGTGGCTGACGGGCAAGCTGGCGGGGATCACCACGATCCTGCTGCTGGCCCTGGCCACGCCGCTGTCCTGGTGGCTGGCGCGCGGGCGCTCGCCCCTGCGCACGCCGGTGACGGCCCTGGTGGCCCTGCCGATCGTGCTGCCGCCGACGGTGCTGGGCTTCTACCTGCTGATCGCCCTGGGGCCGAAGAGCCCGCTGATGCTGCTGTTCCAGCCGTTCGGCATCCGGACCCTGGCCTTCACCTTCGAGGGCCTGGTCATCGGCTCGCTGATCTATTCGCTGCCGTTCGCGGTGCAGCCGCTGCGCAACGCCTTCCTGGCCGTTGGCGACGAGCCGCTGGAGGCCGCCGCCACCCTGGGCGCTACGCCGTGGCAGCGCTTCTGGCGGGTGGCCCTGCCGCTGTCGATCCCGGGCTATGTCGCCGCCGCGATCCTGGTCTTCGCCCATACGGTCGGCGAGTTCGGGGTGGTGATGATGCTGGGCGGCAATATCCCCGGCGAGACCACGGTGCTGTCGACCGAGATCTTCCGCCTGGTCGAGGGACTGGAGTGGGGCGAGGCGCATCGCCTGTCGCTGCTGCTGCTGGCCTTCGCGTTCGTGGTGCTGTTCACCCTGCTGGGGCTTGAGGCCCGGTCGAAGATCCTGCTGCGCACGCGGACGTAAAAAGAAGAGCGCGACGTGGGGACGCCGCGCTCCAGTGACCGAGATCGGGAAAGAACTCAGAACTTCCAGTTCAGCGACGCCCCCCAGGTCGTCGGCTTGCCCGGGAAGCGGACGACGACGTTGGCGTTGCTGCTCACCGCGCTCCAGTAATATTCGTCGGTGATGTTGCGGCCCCAGATCGACAGGTCCCAGCCCTTGTCCGGGTCGCCGATGCCGAGGCTGGCGTTGAGCAGGCCGTAGCTGTCGATCACGAACAGCGGATTGCCGTCGAGATCGGCCTGCGACTTGGACTGGTAGCGGCCGTTCAGGGCCGCGTTCAGCTCCAGCCCACCCCCGATCGGCTGGTGGAAGAGGGCGGTCAGACCGCCCTGGAACTTGGGGCTGTAGAGGAACGGCGCGCCGTCGAAGCTCTGGGCCTGGCCGGCGGCGTTGATGCCGGTATAGCCCTTCACCTCGGTGTGCAGCAGCGTGGCCGAGGCGATGAAGGTCAGGGCCCGGCTGGCCCGCCAGGTGATGTCGCCGTCCAGGCCGTGGGCCTCGGCCTTGGGCACGTTGGCCAGCCGCGCCAGGGCCGTATAGATCGGGTCGGCGAAATAGACCGACAGCTGCTTGTCCTGGTAGTCGTAATAGAAGGCCGACAGGTTGGCCTGGACCCGGCGGTCGAACAGGCCAGCCTTCACCCCCACCTCGTAGGCGGTCAGCATTTCCTGCGTCGCCGGGGCGTTCTGGGTGGCGATGTTGGCGGCGTTGATCGGGGTCGCCCCGGCCTTGGCCCCGCGCGAGATCGAGCCGTAGACCAGCACGTTCTCCGACGCCGTCCAGTCCAGCGCCACGCGCCAGGCCAGGTTGTCCTCGTCCAGCTTGGACTTCACGAGGCCGAAGCTCTTGGTCGCCGGGTCGAAGGTGTTGCAGCCGTTGGTCGTGATCGGCGCCACCAGGCCGTAGGCCCCGGCGAATAGGGCTCGGTTGACGACATTGACGTTGACCAGCATCGAGCCGTTGTAGTCGCGCGAGCAGCCGACATAGTCCTGTTTGTCCTGGCTGTAGCGGATGCCCAGGGTCAGCTTCAGGGCGTCGGTCAGCTTGCGGTCGACATTGGCGAACAGGCTCCAGGTGTCGGTCTCGATATTGCCGACGTCCTCATAGGTGCGGAACGCCTGGCTCATCTGCAGGGCGGTGTAGCCGAAGCTGTTGAACGGCGTGGCCAGCAGGGTCGAGCCGACATAGCGGATCGTGCCGACATTGGCGTTCTGGCCCAGCAGGGTGCGGTTCATGTCCAGGATCTTGTCGTGGGCGACATAGCCCCCGACCAGCCACGAGCCCTTGTCGGTGACGCCTTCCAGATGGAGCTCCTCGGCGGTCGACTCGATCTCGCCATGGGCTTTCTGGATCAGGATCTCGTAGGGCGCGCCGCTCCAGTCGAAGACAGCGTCGCGGGTCAGCTTGTTGTAGCTGGTCAGCGAAACGAGCGTGACGTGGTCGGCGACGTCCCAGGCGATGCGCAGCTTGCCGGCGTCGAACTTGTCGTCCTCGCGGTAGGGGTCACGGATGCCGACCCCGGCCCCCGCATCGGCCCCGCGCACCGACAGCGGCGCCCAGTCGGCCTGGCTGGCCTTGGTCGGCTTGTTGGCGGCGATGTAGCTGACGAGACCGGGCGCGTTGAACGGGCTGGCGGCGGTGGCGGGCGTGAAGCCGATGCCTTGCGCGGCCACGGTGTCGGACTTGTTGCGCCAGCCGGAATAGGAGAGGTCGATGTCGACCTTGTCGGTTGGCTGGAAGGCCAGCGAGGCGCGCCAGCCGTCGCGATGGTTCTCGCCCAGGCGCTCGCCGCGGGTGTTGCTGACCTGCCAGCCCTTGTCGCTGTCCTCGGTGCGGAAGGCCAGGCGGCCCTGGACGCGCTCGCCCAGGGCGCCGCTGACCATGCCCTCGAAATTGTGGGTCTTGTAGTTTCCGACTTCCGCCGTGAGGGAGCCCTCGAACTCCTGGGTCGGCTTGTTGGTCACGAAGTCGATCAGGCCGGCGGTGGTGTTGCGGCCATAGAGCGTGCCTTGCGGGCCTTTCAGCACCTCGACCCGCTCCAGGTCGAAGATCGGGCCGGTGTTCATGAACGGATAGGCGTAGGCGACCTCGTCCCAGTAGGTGCCGACGGTCGAGGTGGCCGACAGGTTGATGGTGTTGAAGCCGATGCCGCGCAGCGTATAGGTCGGCACGCCCTGATAGCTCTGGCTCACCGTGAAGCTGGGGGCCACGCTTGAGAGGTCCTTGGGGTCGGTGACCCGCAGTTGCTGCAAGGCCTGCCCGCTGAAGGCCTGGATCGGCATGCCGATGCTGTTGGCGGTCTCCTCGCGGCGCTGGGCCGTGACCACCAGGGTGTCGATCGTCAGGCTGTCTTCCGGCTTTTGCGGCGTGGTCTGGGCGAGGGCGGGGGCCGCCATCAACAGGGCGAGCGCCGACACGCTCAGGGTCAGGCGCGTGGGTCCTGGCATCCGATTACCTCCCTTTTGGCCGCGCCTGCATTGGGCGTTGGCTCTGAAGGGAGCGTGCGGTTGGGCCTCTCGCGTAACAAGCTATCGGAATCGATAGGTGAGGCGCCGTTACAACCCCCAGCTATAGGCCGAGCACTAGCTTGGCGATGATGTCGCGCTGGATCTCGTTGGAGCCGCCGTAGATCGAAGCCGCTCGGTTGTTGAGATAGCGGGCCATGGTCGTCAGGCCGTGCTCCGGTCCGACGGGCGTCTCGTTCGAGCCAGCCTCTCGGGCACTAGGCTGGTGCGGGGCGATGTAGGTCGCCAGGGCCTCGACGCCCAGTTCGTCCAGGCGCTGGAGCTGCTCGGAGCCCTGGAGCTTCAGGATCGACGAGGCTGGGCCCGGCTTGCCGCCGGCGGCCAGGGCGGAGAGCACCCGGCGCTCGGTGATGTCGATGGCCATGGCCCCGATCTCGGCCTCGGCCAGGCGGCGGCGATGGTGGGGGTCATCGAGGAGGTCCTCGGCCTGCGCCATGCTCCGCAACCGTTCGAGCCCGGCGTGCAGTCCAGCCGCGTAGCCGCCGCCGCGCTCGAATTCCAGCAGGTGCTTGGCGACGGTCCAGCCCTGGTTCTCCGCGCCGAGGCGGTCGGCCTGGGGCGTGCGGACGTCGTCGAAGAACACCTGGTTGACCTCGTGCTCGCCGGCCAGGGTGACGATCGGATCGACCTTGATCCCCTGTCGGTCCATCGCGATCAGCAGGAAGGTGATGCCCGCCTGCGGCTTGCCCTCCGTCGAGGTGCGGACCAGGCAGAACATGTGGCTGGCCCAGTGGGCGTGGGTGGTCCAGATCTTCGAGCCGTTGAGGACGTAGTCGTCGCCGTCGGGGACCGCGCGCATCTGCAGGCTGGCGAGATCGGACCCCGAACCCGGCTCGGAATAGCCCTGGCACCAGTAGTCCTCGCCGGAGAGAATTCGCGGCAGGTAGCGGGCCTTCTGCTCCGGCGTGCCGAACGCCATGATCGCCGGGGCCACCATCCGCAGGCCCATCGGCGCCAGGTTCGGGGCGCCGGCCCGGGCGCACTCGGCGAAGAACACGTGGCGCTGGATGTCGCTCCAGCCGGGGCCGCCGTACTCGACGGGCCAAGTCGGGGCGGCCCAGCCTCTCGCGTGCAGGATCTTCTGCCAGGCCAGGCTGTGGACCTTGTCGCAGAAGACGGAGGTCATCCGCCCGCCGGCCTCGCGCAGCGGCGGCGTCAGGTTCGTATCGAGGAAGGCGCGGACCTCGTCGCGGAAGGCCAGGTCGTCAGGCGACAGTTCCAGATCCACCCGCGTTTCCTTCCGCCAGCATCGTCGGGGAAACTTGCGAAGGGGCGGGGGCGGCGCGCAAGCTATCGGAACCGATAGGGGAAGCGGTCTCGATGCTCAGCAAGGCGGACGATATCGAACGCCTGAAGCGGGTCACGATCCTGGCGCAGCGGGTGCGCGACCTGGGCGCGGCGATCGGCCTGCCCTACGTGGCCGCCAGCGCCGACATCTCCAGCCCCGAGCCGATGCTGGGCGCCGACGGCAAGCCCCTGGCCGAGACGACCTTCGAGTGGCTGGACAACGCGGTGCGCTACTGGCGCGACCGGGCCTTCGCGCTGCGGGCTCCGTTCATCCTGGCCGCGCGCTATTCGGCCGAGCCGTTCTTCTATCACGAGGGCCGGTTCGCCAGCTGGCGGCCCCTGGCGCGGCTGGAGGCGATTGAGGTGCGCGAGGCGGCTCAGGCCTTCGGCATCGAGGCCGCGATCATCGCGCCGACCTACCTGACCGGCGGGGTGATCGGAGCGGTGGTCTGGGCCTCGTCCAAGCCGGTCGCGGACCTGCCGGCGCTCTATGCGGTGCGATCGGATGACCTGCATGGCGCGGCGTTGCGGCTGGTCTGCGCCTATCGCGACGGCCTGGGCGACGACGCCCCGCCCGTGCGGCTGACCAAGCGCGAGGTCCAGTGCCTGAAATGGGCCGCGGCCGGCAAGACCGACGCCGACATCGCCCAGATCATCGGGATTTCAGGTCCGACCGTGCGATTCCACGTCCAGAACGCGGCGCTGAAACTACGGGTGGCCGGCAGAGCCCAGGCGATCCACCGTGCGGCGGGCCTGGGCTATATCGGGGCTGGGCTCTAGTTACAGCCGTCCAGGTGGAACCTGATCAGCGCCTTGGCTGACCGGGCCACGGCCTTGACCGGCCCGCCGGCGCCGAGCGTCACGCGCGCCCCCGAGGCGCCTTCCATCAGCAGCATCAGGGAGTCGGCCAGGTCGTCGTCCTTGGCGCCGGCGGCGCGGGTCAGGGCGTTGATCCGGCGGTACAGCTCTTTCTTGTAGTTGACCGAGACCACCTGGGCCGGGTGGGTCTCCTCGTGCAGCTCGATGGCGGCGTTCGACAGCGGGCAGCCCAGGACGTCGGCGTTGCAGGCCTTGGTCTCGAAGGCGTCGAAAATCGCTTCCAGCTGGGCGCGCGGGTCGCTGCAGCAGCAGGCGGTGATGCTTTCCCACCAGGCCCAGTACTCGCGCTCCTGCTCGCGCAGCACCTCCGCGACCAGCTCGTCCTTGGACGGGAAGTTGCGATACAGCGTCATCTTGGTGGCGTCGGCCTCGGACGCGATGGTCTCGACGCCGACCGCGCGGATGCCGTGCTGATAGAACAGCTCGCGGGCGGTCTCGAAGATCCGGTCCCGCGCGGGACGCTTGGACACGGGCGCTCCGGGGGTAGCCCCCACAGCGGTTTCCGTGTCGCCCCCGACAACGTCCCCAGAATTTCTCGTCGCCATTTTGGCAGTGCTCTCCTTGACGTGGGAGTTACCGGTCAGTATCTCTCGCCTCGTGGCGATGATACCGAACGGTCTCGTCACATCACTAGATCGTCTTTCCGGTCGCCCGGGTCAAGTAACAGCCCTTGCGACATTTACTCCCTTAGACCCCAAAAAAGGAGCGCGCGCCAATGCCCCCGCAAACAAACGTTTACGACGCCGCCGCCCAAGCCAAGCCAGGCAAGGGTTTGATGGGTCTATTTAAATCTCAGGCCGGTCCCAATCGGCGCTGGTTCGGTCGCTTCTCTCATGGGCCGACCGTCCGCGCTTTGGGCGACACCTGGTCGACCACCCGACGCTCCGCCCGGCGGCCCGTCTGGGAATAGCCGACCCGACGCCTCCTCCTCCCCGTTTCTCCGTTCAGGGTCCTCCCCCCATGCGCCTCCAACCCGTCATCACCTCCTTCGCCGGCCTGGCCGCGGTGGCCGTGCTGGCCGCCTGCTCGGCCCAAGCCAAGCAGGAAGCCCCCGCCGCCGCCCCGCCGACCCAGGTCACCGTCGCCGACGTCGCCTTCAAGTCGCTCCGCCAGTGGGACGACTTCACCGGCCGCCTCGAGCCGATCGACACCGTCGAGATCCGCCCGCGCGTCTCGGGCTATGTCGACGGCGCCAAGTTCACCGAGGGCGCGCGCGTCTCGAAGGGCCAGGTGCTCTTCCAGATCGACCCGCGCCCCTACCAGGCCGAGGCCAACCGCGCCCAGGCCGAGGTGGCCCGCGCCAAGGCCCAGCTGGACCTGGCGGTGGTCAACCGCGAGCGCGGCCGTCGCCTGATCGAGCAGAACGCCCTGGCCCAGAGCGAATTCGATCGCCTCTCGGCTGAAGAGAAGGCCGCCCAGGCCAACCTGGCCGCCTCGCAGGCCGCGTATCAGACCGCTCGTCTGAACCTGGAATGGACCCGCGTGACCTCGCCGATCGACGGCCGGATCTCCAAGACCATCATCACCCGCGGCAACCTGGTCACCCAGGCGTCCTTGCTCACGACCGTGGTGTCCGACACCCCGATCTACGCCGAGTTCAACGCCGACGAGCAGACCTTCCTGAAGTACGCCGCCGCCGAACGCGGCAAGGGCAGCCCGGTCTATATGGGCCTGATGACCGAGGACGGTTATCCGCATGAGGGCAAGCTGGCCTTCATCGACAACGCCCTGGACGCCAAGAGCGGCACGATCAACGGTCGGGCGATCTTCGCCAATGCCGACGGTCGCTTCACCCCGGGCCTGTTCGCCCGCATCCGCATGGTCAGCGCCGAGAGCCAGACCGTCGCCCTGGCCCCCGACCGCGCCATCGGCACGGACCTGGGCAAGCGCTTCGTCGTCGTGGTCAACGGCAACAACAAGGCCGAGTACCGCCCGGTCGAGATCGGCCCGCTGGCCGGCAACCTGCGCATCATCCGCTCGGGCCTGAAGCCCGGCGACCGGGTGATCGTCGGCGGCCTGCAGAAGGTCAAGCCGGGCGACACCGTCGCCCCGGTCAAGGTCAAGACCGACCTGGCCGACCTGTCCCAGCTGGAAGTCGGCGGCCGCCAGATCGCGGCGGTCCGGTCCACCGGCCAGAACTAAGTTCAAGCGTAACGCCCGGCTCGCGTGACTGAGCCGGGCGTCTTTTTCCGGGGTTCCCAGGGGTTTCTGTCGTCCGTCGTTTGGCGGGGGAGGGGCCGCTTGTACCCCGCGCGTACCCGTTTTCGCTCTTCCTCCCCGGAACGACCGTCATGTCCTTTTCAAAGTTCTTCGTGAACCGACCGCGTTTCGCGGCCGTGCTCTCGATCATCATCTTCATCGCCGGCCTGGTGTCTCTGCCCCAGCTGCCGATCAGCGAATATCCGGAAGTCGTGCCGCCGACCGTGGTCGTGCGCGCCGCCTATCCGGGCGCCAACCCCGCCGTCATCGGCCAGACCGTCGCCGCTCCGCTGGAGCAGGCGATCAACGGCGTCGAGGGCATGATCTACCAGTCGTCCCAGTCGGCCGCCGACGGCGCCATGGTCCTGACCGTGACCTTCGCCCTGGGCACCGACCTGGATAAGGCCCAGGTGCAGGTCCAGAACCGCGTCGCCCAGGCCCTGCCCAAGCTTCCTCAGGAAGTGCAGCGGGTGGGCGTGACCACCGACAAGGCCTCTCCGGACCTGTCGCTGGTCGTGCACATGATCTCGCCGAACAACCGCTACGACATGCTCTATCTGAGCAACTACGCGCAGCTGAACGTCCGCGACCGCCTGAAGCGGATCGACGGCGTCGGCGACGTGCAGATCTTCGGCGCGGGCTCGTACTCGATGCGCGTCTGGCTGGATCCCGAGAAGCTGGCCGCCCTGTCGATGACCGCCGGTGACGTCGTCCGCGCCCTGCGCGAACAGAACGTCCAGGTCGCCGCCGGCCAGCTGGGCGCTCCGCCTAACGCAGGCAGCGGCGCCGAATTCCAGCTGTCGATCAACGCCCCCGGCCGTCTGACCGACGAGGAGCAGTTCCGCGATGTCATCGTCCGCTCGGGCGAAGACGGCCAGATCACGCGCCTCGGCGACGTGGCCCGGGTCGAACTGGGCGCCAACAACTACGCCCTGCGCAGCTTGCTCGATAACAAGCCCGCCGTGGCCATGCCGATCTTCCAGCGTCCGGGTTCGAACGCCCTGGAGATGGCCGCCAACGTCAAAAAGACGATGAAGGAGCTCAAGAAGGAGTTCCCCGAAGGCGTCGACTACGAGATCATCTACGACACCACGGCCTTCGTGCAGGAAAGCATCGACTCGGTGGTCCACACCCTGATCGAGGCCATCATCCTGGTCGTCATCGTGGTGGTGATCTTCCTGCAGGGTTGGCGCGCCTCGGTGATCCCGCTGATCGCCGTGCCCGTCAGCCTCATCGGCACCTTCGCGATCATGCTGATGCTGGGTTTCGGCCTCAACGCCCTGACCCTGTTCGGCCTGGTCTTGGCCATCGGCATCGTCGTCGACGACGCCATCGTGGTGGTCGAGAACGTCGAGCGGAACATCTCGCTGGGCCTGGCCCCGCCTGACGCCACCCGCAAGGCGATGACCGAGGTGACCGGACCGATCATCTCCACGGCCCTCGTCCTCTGCGCGGTGTTCATCCCCACCGCCTTCATCAGCGGCCTGTCGGGCCAGTTCTACCGTCAGTTCGCCCTGACCATCGCCATCTCGACGGTGATCTCGGCCATCAACTCCCTGACCCTGTCGCCGGCCCTGGCCGCCGTCCTGCTGCGCAGCCACGACGCGCCGAAGGACCGCTTCCAGAAGCTGATCGACGCGGCCCTGGGCTGGCTGTTCAACCCCTTCAACCGCTTCTTCGCCAAGGCCTCGAACGGCTATGTCGGCGGCGTCGCCAAGACCCTGGGCCGCTCCACCGCGGGCCTGGTCGTCTATGGCATCCTGCTGGCCCTGACGATCTTCGCCTTCTCCAAGACCCCGACCGGCTTCGTGCCGCAGCAGGACAAGGCCTATGTGGTCGCCGTCGTGCAGCTGCCCGACGCCGCCTCGCTGGATCGTACGGAGGCGGTGATCCACCAGATGGGCGAGATCGCCAAGGGCGTGCCCGGCGTGAAGCACTCGGTGGCCTTCCCCGGCCTGTCGGTGAACGGCCTGATCAACAGCCCCAACTCCGGCGCTGTGTTCTATCCGCTCGACGACTTCCAGGACCGTCGCAGCAAGGACAAGCAGGCCGGCGCCATCGTGGCCCAGCTGAACCAGAAGTTCGGCGCCATCCCCGACGCCCAGATCGCCGTCTTCCCGCCCCCGTCCGTCCAGGGCCTGGGCACCATCGGCGGCTTCCGCATGCAGATCGTCGACAAGGCGGGCCTTGGCCCCGACGAGCTGAACAAGGCCACCCAGAACCTGATGGACAAGGCGCGGCAGGACCCTGCCCTGGCCGGCATCTTCTCCAGCTATCAAGTGAGCGTTCCGAAGATCCAGGCCGACATCGATCGTGAGAAGGCCCGGGCCCAGGGCGTGTCCCTGACCGACCTGTTCGAGACGATGCAGGTCTATCTGGGCTCGCTGTACGTCAACGACTTCAACCGCTTCGGGCGAACCTACGAGGTCAACGTGCAGGCCGACCAGAACTTCCGCCTGCAGCCGGAGCAGATGCTGCGCCTGCAGACGCGGAATGCTTCGGGCCAGATGATCCCGCTGGGTTCGTTCGTGAACTTCCACGAGACGACCGGTCCCGACCGCGAGAGCCACTACAACGGCATGCTGACCGCCGAGATCAACGGCGGCCCGGCGCCGGGCTACTCGACCGGCCAGGCCCAGGCGGCGCTGGAGAACCTCGCCAAGAAGGAACTGCCTAACGGCATGGGCTTCGAATGGACCGAGCTGACCTACCAGCAGATCCTGGCGGGCAACACGGCGATCTTCATCTTCCCGCTCTGCGTGCTCCTGGCCTTCCTGGTGCTGGTCGCGCAGTACGAAAGCTGGAGCCTGCCGCTGGTCGTGATCCTGATCGTCCCGATGACCCTGCTGTCGGCCCTGGCCGGCGTGTGGATCAGCAAGGGCGACAACAACATCTTCACCCAGATCGGCCTGATCGTGCTGGTGGGGCTGGCGTGTAAGAACGCCATCCTGATCGTGGAGTTCGCCAAGGAACGCGAGGAGCACGGCGACAGCCCGCTCCAGGCGGTCCTGGAGGCCTGCCGCCTGCGCCTGCGTCCGATCCTGATGACCTCGATCGCCTTCATCATGGGGGTCTACCCCCTGGTGGTGTCGCACGGGGCCGGGGCCGAGATGCGCCGCGCCATGGGCGTGGCGGTGTTCTCGGGGATGCTGGGCGTGACCGTGTTCGGCCTGATCCTGACGCCGATCTTCTACTACGTCATCCGTCGCACCACGGCCCGTCGGGCCGCGGCCAAAGCGGCGCGGATTGCGGCGGCTCCGGCCGCGGAGGCTCACTGATGTTTGTCCTTAAACACACCCTGCGCGCCGCGCTGATCGCCGGCGTCGCCCTGACCGCCGCCGCCTGCGCGGTGGGCCCGAACTACAAGGTTCCGGCGACCCCGCCGGCGGCCTTCCA
Source organism: Caulobacter sp. GW821-FHT10E02 (assembly GCF_059415225.1). Taxonomy (NCBI): domain Bacteria; kingdom Pseudomonadati; phylum Pseudomonadota; class Alphaproteobacteria; order Caulobacterales; family Caulobacteraceae; genus Caulobacter; species Caulobacter sp. GW821-FHT10E02. The sequence goes on along the minus strand of NZ_JBWKMV010000002.1, from coordinate 417,117 downwards.
GAACGCCGACCCGGCCGTCTTCACCGCCGCCAATCCCGAGGCGGAGTGGTGGAAGGCGTTTGGCGACCCGGTGCTGGATCAGCTGGTCGGACAGGCCCTCTCGGGCAACCTCGATCTCAAGATCGCGATCGCCCGGGTCGGCGAGGCCCGCGCCCTGTTCACCGAACAGAAGCTGGACCTGCTGCCGCACGTCACGGCTGACGGGACCTATACCAAGAGCAAGCAGCAGCAGCCGGGCTTCACCACCGACCGGGTCGAGAACCAGAGCTACCAGGCCGGCTTCGACGCCGGTTGGGAGATCGACCTGTTCGGCCGCGTCCGTCGCGGCGTGGAAGCGGCTGGCGCTGAAGCCGGGGCGGCGCAAGCCGACCTGCGCGACGCCCAGGTTACCGTCGCGGCCGAGGTGGCCCGCAACTACCTCGAACTGCGCGGCGCCCAGGCCCGCCTGAAGGTCGCCAACCGCAATCTCGAGACCCAGCGCGAGACCGTCCGCCTGACCAAGGTGCGGTTCGACGCCGGGGCCGGCAGCCCGATCGACGTCGCCAGCGCCCAGGCTCGCCTGAACGCCACCGAGGCGGCGATCCCGGGCCTGATCACGGCCGAGAAGCGCGCCAACTACCGCCTGGCCGTGCTGACCGCTCAGCGGCCGGGCGCGCTTGATGCGCTCCTGGTGCCGCGCGAGACCGACACCCGGCCGCTGGTCACCGCCCTGCCGATCGGCGACGCGGGCGACCTGCTGCGCCGTCGTCCGGACGTGCAGGCGGCCGAGCGCCGGCTGGCCGCCCAGACCGCTCAGGTGGGGGTGGCCACGGCCGACCTCTTCCCGCGCGTCTCGGTGACCGGCTTCGTCGGCTTCCTGTCGGGGACCTCGGCCGGCTTCGGCAACGGGGCCAGCAAGGCCTGGTCGGTGGCCCCCAGCGTCAGCTGGCCGGCTCTCGACCTGGGCAGCGCCCACGCCCGCCTCCGCGCAGCAAAGGCTCGCGACGACGCCGCCCTGGCCAACTACGACCAGACGGTGCTGCGCGCGCTGGAGGATCTGGAGAACGCCCTGGTCTCCTACCGCCAGCAGCAGTCCCAGCTGGTCAGCCTGACCAACCAGGCCGCCGCCTCGCGCCGCGCGGCCGAGCTGGCCCGCATCCAGTACAAGGAAGGCGGCATCGACTTCCTCGTCCTGCTGGACGCCGAGCGCACCCTGCTGGCCGCGGAAGACGCCCTCAGCGTCGCCGAGACCGGGGTGAACACCGACGTCGTGGCCATCTACAAGGCCCTGGGCGGCGGCTGGAAAGCTTAGGCCCATCGTGATCCCGGCCGTTCCGACGGCCGGGATCATTAAATTTCACGGCTCCGCTTGCGTTAGTACAGCAAACTCAATACCACTTCCGGCAACATGTGCCGGAGGTTGAGTCATGGCTACGCTTCAAGTTCTGAAATCCGCCTATAGCGACGTCTCCCGTCTGCCGTTCTCGGGCATCCCCGCGGCGGACCTCACGACCCTTCAGACCCTGGCCGGGCGCGTCGACGCCTCGACCCTGACCCTGGCCGACGCCCGGATCGAGATCGCCAAGCTGGTGACCGCGTCCACGACGGTGGCCAATCTGTCGTACAACTTCTTCACGGGCGCGACGCCCAGCGCGCTGGGCCTGGACTATCTGATCTCGCCGACCGGCGGGAACAGCAACAGCCTGAACTCGGCCTACTACCAGTCGTTCTCGGCCGAGAACCGCTTCATCAACTTCTCGGTCAATCTGGGCAAGAACGGCGCCGGCAAGGACGCCTTCACCGCCGCCTATGGCGCGCTCAGCCTGGCCGATGCGGCGACCAAGGCCTACACCGAGATCTTCGGCTTCGCTCCGGCGGCCGGCCTGATCAACACCATCCTGACGGCGCAAGTGCCAAACGGCACGGGCGGGACCTTCGCCCGCGCCGACTACTTCGCCTATTACGGCGGCGACGGCGCCAACGGGGCGGGGACCAAGGCCGCCATGGTCGGCTTCCTGCTGGCGGTGGCCGCCAACGAGCATATCGGCGTCTATGCCAAGGCCAACGACGCCTTCCTGGCCGACCTGGCCAATGACGGCCAGGCCAAGTTCAACACCAGCCTGGTCGGGACCTATGGCGATCAGCCGACCTTCACGGCCGGCGCGACCATCACGGTGACCGACACCCAGAGCGTCGCGCCCGACGCGACCAACGCCGCCCTGCGCTCGACGGCCAACAACGACACGGTGACGGGCACGACCAACAGCGGTTCGATCCTCGTCAGCGGCGGCCATGACACCGTGACCTTCTCGGGCGCGGTCGGCGGCTATATCGACGGCGGCGACGGCAACGACACCATCAGCGTCGGCCAGCTGAACGCGGCGGTGGACGTGCTGGGCGGCGCGCCGAACGGCAAGATCAGCGGCGGCGCGGGCAACGACCTGATCACCGTCGGCAAGATGATCAACGGCGCCGTCGTCGACGGCGGCGCGGGCGACGACACCCTGGTGATGGGCGCCGAAACCGACAGTTTCGACAAGACCAAGATCACCAATGTCGAGCACCTGGTGCTGGATACCTTCAGGATGACGTTCACCGTGCCGGGCACGGGCGAAGTCGTGATCTCGCCCTTGGTGGCCACCGGCTATACCGGTCTGCAGGATATCACCCTGAAGTCGTCGATCTCGACGCGGATCGACAACCTCGCCCAGAACGTGGCGCTGAAGATGGACGGGGTCACCGGCGGTACGCTGGAGGTCAACTACCACGTCGACCTGGTGATCACCGGCATGTCCTCCAAGCAGGTCGGCGCGCCCGTCGTGAACGCCTATCTGAACGGCGTCACCAGCAGCAACGCCACGCCGACCAAGCTGGTGGTGACCGGCAATGACGGGCCGCTGGTCGTCCACGTCCAGAGCGACAGCACGCTGGCCCTCATCGGCTCGCAGACCTCCAACGGGACCAACACCCCCACCAAGGTCGTCGTCGTCGGGACCGGCCATCTGACCACCGACTTCATCGGCAGCCACCGCGGCGTCGGTTACGTGACGCACGACCTGGACGCCTCCAGCTCGGCGGGGATCGACGTCCTGGGGATCGGCGGCTCGGGCGGCGTTCCGAACACCGTCGTGTTGTCGGGCTTCAACGACAGCGTCGCCGCCGACCTGCGAGGGGCGTCCGTGTCGACCTTCACCCTGGGCGCCGGCTCTGACGTCTTCAAGCTGTACCAGGACGGCCTGGCCACGCCGCGCTTCTCGAACCTGAATGTCGAGAACAACAAGGTGACGACCTTCGCCACCATCACCGACTTCGAGAAGGGCGTGGACCACGTCAATCTGGGCGTCGAGATCGCAGCGGTGACGACGGGGATCAACGCCGGTTCGGCCACCACCCTGGAACAGGCGCTGATCAACGCCTCCAGCCAGGTGTCGGCCAACGGCACGGGCGTCTTCGAGTGGAACGGCGACACCTACATCTACCACCAGGACGCCACGGTGGGGGTCAATGCCGGCGACGGCCTGATCAAGCTGGTCGGGGTCACGGGCCTCTCCGTCGGGACCGGCGCGACCGTCGCCGACATCCATTACGGTTAAGGACGGTGCACGCCTCGCGCGTGCGGTGATCTGTCGCAGGAGGGAAGGCTCACGGGTGATCCGGAGAGTTTTCCCTCCTCTCGACATTGAGGGCTCCGAAAATGTCGCCCTCTCGACACGGTTAAGGAATGGATTTCCCTCCGGCGGCCGGCAACGGCCGAACAGGGTTCGATACGCCCGGTTGCGGCGCAGCTTTTGGTTAACGATCACCGGCGCATCTCCCGCTGAAACGACGCGGGAACGACCGATGACCTGGACCATCAAGACGAGACTGCTGGGCTGCCTGGCGGCCCTGGGCGTGGGCATGGCGGCGATCGGCCTGGCCGGCTTCGTGGCCAACAACGTCGCCAACCAGCGCATGCAGTCGGTGATCAGCGACCGCGTCGAGCCGATGCAGCAGCTCAAAGCCGTCAGCGACATGTACGCCGTCAACATCGTCGACAGCGCCCACAAGGCGCGCTCCGGCGAGCTGTCGATGGACAAGGCGCTGGAGCACGTCCAGGCCGCCAAGTCGACGATCACCCAGAACTGGCAGGCCTACGCCGCCACCGACATGACCGACGAGGAGAAGGTGCTGGCCGACAAGGTCACCGCCGCCCTGCCGGCCGCTGACGCCTCGGTCGATACGCTGGAAGGCCTGCTCAAGGCGCATGACGCCGCCGGCCTGCAGGGCTTCGTCGACGGCAAGCTCTATCCCGGCATCGACCCGGTCACCGCCAATGTCGGGGCGCTGGTCGACCTGCAGACCCGCGTGGCGCACGAGGACGGCGCGGCGGCCAAGGCCGCCGGCAACATCGCCACCGCCGTCATGGGCGCGATCGCCCTGATCGCCGCCGGCCTGATGGCCTTCGCCACCAACGTGGTGATCGGCAAGGTCTCGGCGCCGCTGCAAGCCATGACCGCCGCCATGCTGCGCCTGGCCGGCGGCGACAACGCCGTCGCCATCCCCGCCGTGGGCCGCAAGGACGAGCTGGGCCAGATGGCCGGGGCCGTCCAGGTGTTCAAGGACAACGCCATCGCCAAGCTGGCCGCCGACGCCGCGGCCGCCGAGGCCAAGGCCCGCTCGGAAGCCGAGCGCCAGGCCATCGCCGCCAAGGCCATCGCCGAGCAGCAGGAACTGGTCGTCCAGTCGTTCGGCGTCGGCCTGGACCGCCTGGCCGGCGGCGATCTGACCTATCGCGTCAATGACGACCTACCGGTCGAGTACGAGACGCTGCGCGCCAACTTCAACGCCGCCCTGACCCGCCTGCAGGACACCATGACGGTGATCATCGGCAATGCCGACGGCATCCGCGCCGGCAGCCGCGAGATCACCAACGCCTCCGACGACATGGCCAAGCGCACCGAACAGCAGGCGGCCGGCCTGGAAGAGACCGCCGCGGCGCTGGAAGAGATCACCGCCACCGTCAAGCGCACCGCCGAGGGCGCCAAGGAAGCCCGTCGCGTGGTCGGCGCGGCCAAGACCGACGCCGAGACCGGCGGCCAGGTCGTCGCCGACGCTGTCGCGGCCATGGGCGAGATCGAGAAGTCCTCGGCCCAGATCGGCAACATCATCGGGGTGATCGACGAGATCGCCTTCCAGACCAATCTGCTGGCTCTGAACGCCGGGGTCGAAGCCGCCCGCGCTGGCGAGGCTGGCCGTGGTTTCGCGGTCGTCGCTCAAGAGGTGCGGGCCCTGGCCCAGCGCTCGGCCGACGCCGCCAAGGAAATCAAGGCCCTGATCACCGCCTCGACCGATCAGGTGGACGCGGGCGTGGATCTGGTCGGCAAGACCGGCGAGGCCCTGGCGCGCATCGTCGCCCAGGTCGGCCAGATCAACGGCGTCGTCGCCGAGATCGCCGCCTCGGCCCAGGAGCAGGCCACCGGCCTGGAGCAGGTCAATGTCGCCGTCACCCAGATGGACCAGGCCACCCAGCAGAACGCCGCCATGGTCGAGCAGAGCACGGCCGCCAGCCACGCCCTGTCACGCGAGGCCGACAACCTCACCCAGCTGATGGGCCAGTTCAGCGTCGGCCAGACCGCTCGCGCGACGGGCCGCCGCGCCGCCTAGAACCAGCCGGCCGCGCGTAACGCCTTGGCGTAGGCGCGGCTGACCGGGGCCTCGACACCGCCCTTGAGCTGCAGGGTCGCCCGGCCGTCGCCGCGCTGGGCGCCCTCGACCGCGTCCTTGGCCACCCACCACGAGCGGTGGGTCTGGGCCCCCTCGATGCCCTCGAGTTCCGCGACCGCGTCGGACAGCCGCATCAGGATCAGGTCCTGGCCGCGCGAGGTGTGCAGGCGCAGATAGTGGTCTTCGGCCTCGACGGCGTAGAGTTCGGCGCCACGCAGCTTGGCCGGCAGGCGATCGATGAAGCGGGGCGCGGGGGCGCCCACTGGCGCGGCGTGGGTCGCCATCGGCTCGCGCTGGACCAGGAAGTTCAGGCCCGTCATCGCCACGGTCACGATCAGCACCGGGACCAGGTAGAACGGCAGGGCCCCCGGCCGCAGGTGGCCGTAGAACACGTGCTCGCTGACCAGCCAGACCACCACGGTGAAGGGCAGGGTGACGCCGACCACGGTCAGGCCGCCATAGAGCCAGGGCCGGGCATCTGCGCGACCGTCGCGGCCGATGACCTGGCTGACCGCCGTGCCGACGATCGCGCCCGCCACGCACAGCCCCACCCAATAGGCCAGGCGGATCCCGATCGGCAGGCTGCCGGTGCCGAAGCCGCCCAGCAGCGCCAGGAACGTGCCGGCCACGGCCGAGACCGCGAAGCCGCGCAGGGCCTCCTTGCTGGTCATGGTCGTTCGCGAAGCGTGAATGGCGTCCCCCAGCCGTTCACGAAACGAGGCCGGCGACTGGCGCAACGACGATTGAGACACGGACCCGCCCACTCCACTGAAGGTTCTCGACGGCGAGGCGATCGGACGCCCCGCCCGGACCGGGAGTGAAGGACAATGGCCGCGCACGGCAAGACAATTTCGCAGGGCAACCCCTGGGTGCCGCTCCGCACCGGCCTGATCGCCGCCGGCGTGGCCAGTGTGATCGTCGCGACCATCTCGCCGAAGTTCAGCGGCTATGTCGCCCACTTCCAGCCGCACGCTCCGGACTTCGCGCGCATCGCCGAGGCGCCGCTGGTCATCCGCGTCCACCTGTTCGCGGCCCTGACCGCCTTGGCCATCGGCACGGTGCTGATGATGCGGGTGAAGGGCACGACCCTGCACAAGCTGCTGGGCTGGACCTGGGTGATCGCCATGGGGACGACGGCGGTCAGCTCGCTGTTCATCCGCACCATCAATCCCGGCCACTTCAGCTTCATCCACCTGCTGTCGGGCTGGACCATCGTCGGCCTGCCCGGCGCGGTCTACGCGATCAAGCGCGGCAAGGTCGGCATCCACCGCCGGGCCATGACCGGCATGTTCGTCGGCGGCCTGCTGCTGGCGGGCCTGTTCACTCTCATCCCCGGCCGCCTGCTCTGGACCGTGTTCTTCGGCTGACCCCTCCCTTCGAAAGGATCCCACCATGTTCAAGACCCTGACTCTCGCAGCTCTCCTGCTGGCCTCGGCCGCCCACGCCCAGGACGCCGACCTGACCCTGACCTTCCCCGCCCTGGCCTCGAAGTCGGGCAAGGTGATGATCGCTGTCTATGACAGCGCCCAGGGCTGGAGCTCCGGCAAGCCGGCCCGCATCGCCCAGGCCAACGCCGCCGACGCCGAGCCCTCGGCCAAGATCGTCGCCCTGCCGCCGGGGACCTATGCGGTCCGCGCGTTCCAGGACGTCGACGGCGACGGCAAGATGGGGACCAACCCCTTCGGCATGCCGGTCGAGCCCTACGGCTTCTCCAACGACGCCAAGCCGAACATGGGCCCGCCCAGCTTCGACGCCGCCGCCTTCGCGGTGAAGGCCGGCGCGGCCGCCCAAGCCATCCACCTGCACTAGGGAGCGGAAGCGATGAACCGGCGTGACATCCTGCGCGGCGCGGCCCTGCTGGGCGGCGCCAGCCTGCTGACCCCCGAAGCCGTCTGGGCCGCGGCGGCCAATGACTGGGCCCTGGGCCTGGCTGACGTCGAGGCCGACATCGCGCCGACCGGCCTGACCCGTCTGCACGGCAAGGCGCCGGCCGACCTCAGCGGGACCCTGTTCCGCAACGGTCCCGCCAAGTTCCGGCGTCCGGGAGGCTCGGTCGGCCACTGGTTCGACGGCGATGGCATGGTCCGCAAGTTCCAGATCGCCGGCGGCCAGGCGCGGATGTCCGCCCGCTTCGTCGACACGGTGAAGCGCCGCAACGACACCGCCGCCAACGCCGCCATCACCCCTGGCTTCGGCACCCTGCCGGGCAAGGGTTCGGTGATCACCGGCCCCGACGACGCCAACGCCGCCAACACCTCGGTGATGATGGCCGGCGGCGAGTTGTGGGCCCTGTGGGAGAGCGGCTCGGCCACGGCGCTGGACCCCGTCAGCCTGGAGACCAAGGGCTTCAAGACCCTGCGGCCGGACCTGAAGGGCATGCCGTTCTCGGCCCATCCGCGCGTCCAGCCGGACGGCGTGGTGTGGAACATCGGCCTGGGCGGCAAGCAGGCGGTGATCTGGAAGCTGGCCCCCGACGGCGCGCTCCAGAAGGCCGAGATGATCACTCTGCCGCGCGCCAGCTACATGCATGACTTCACCGCCACGGCCCGCCATCTGATCCTGGTGCTGCAGCCCTGGGTGCAGGATCACTTCGCCGTGCCGGTCACCGCCTCCATGACCTGGAAGCCGGAACTGGGGACCCAGGTGCTGGTGCTGGACAAGGACGACCTCAGCAAGCGCCGGGTGTTCGAATTGCCGGCGTTCTTCTTCTTCCACCTGGGCGACGCCTGGGAGGAAAGCGACGGCACGATCCGCTTCGACGCCTGTGTCGACCAGGACCCGTCCGGCACGGCCGCCAACGGCGGGGCGATCCTGCGCGGCGAGCAACTGCGCGCGGCCCCGCCGCGCCGGGCGCTGATCACCTTGCGCGCGGACGGTCGCGGCGAGATCGCCAAGGAGGCCGTCAGCGCCGAGTTTCCGCGTGGCGACGCCCGCTTCGCCGGCCTGGGTCGTCGCTATTCCGTCCACGTCACCAATGAGCGACCCGACCGTCCGCTGTTCCAGGGCGTGGCCGTCCGCGACTGGAAGAAGGACCGCGACCAGGTGTTCGACTTCGGTTCGCGTCATCTCGTCGAGGAGGTGGTGTTCGTCCCGCGTCCGGGGTCTTCAGCGGAGCTGGACGGCTGGCTGGTCGGCACGACCGTCAATCTCGACGCCAAGGCCACCGAGCTGCACGTGTTCGACGCGCGCCTTGTGCAGCAAGGCCCCGTGGTCTCCTGGCGGGCGCCGGTGGCGCTGCCGGTGACCTTCCACGGCGTGTTCGTCTAACGAGGGTCACTTGCCAGGCCCGCCGCGATGCGCCTATCCGAGGACGGAGCGCAACCACGGCGGACCTCCCACTCCATGACCGCAGCCAAGACTCGCGTCAGCGGGCGGGGCCGACCGTCCAAGGCCAAGGGCCTGGATCTGAAGGAAACCATCCTCGACGCCGCCGAGGGGCTGTTCGCCCGTCACGGCTTCCATGGGGTGACGACGCGCCAGGTGGCGGCCGAGGCCGGCGTCGATACGGCGCTGATCCACTACTACTTCGGGGCCAAGCGCGAACTGTTCGACGCGGTGTTCGTGCGTCGGGCCGAGATTCTGAACCAAGCCCGCGAGGCGTCGATGAACGCCTATGTCGCCGCGCACGATGCCTCGTCCATGACGGTGGAAGGCGTGATCGAGGCCTTCATCGATCCGCTGCTGCGCATCTCGCAAGACGGCGGGCCGGGCTGGAAGAGCTACTTCGCCCTGGTCGCCCAGGTGAACAACACGCCGGCCTGGGGCGGCGAGACGATGGCCCGGTTCTTCGATCCGGTGGTCCATCAGCTGGTCGAGACCCTGAAGACCGTCCGTCCCCAGGCCGAGTACCGCGACCTCTACTGGTGCTACCAGTTCCTGACCGGATCGATGATGCTGTCGCTGTCCGAGACCGGACGGATCGACAGTCTGTCGGAGGGCGAGTGCCACTCGTCCGACCTGGAAGCGGTCCGCCAGCGATTGTTCTCGTACTGCGCGGCGGGCTTCGAGGCGGTGATCGCCAAGCACGCCATGGCCTAGTCTCTCTTCCTGACCATCCGCCCACCGCTCTTTTTCATCACTTGATGAAAAAGTTCTGGCGCTCGCCGCCGGTTCGGGTGATGGTGCTTGCAATTCGCTGTTCGATGAAATGGCGAACCCCGAGCACGCGTCCGCACAAGACGGATCCGGCTCGGACGGGCGGAACGCAAGGGAGGGGAATCCCCATGACTTCGATGTGGAAGGCCGCGCTGCTGGCTGGCGCGGCGTGGAGCACGATCGCGAGCGTCGCGTCGGCGCAAGACGCTCCGACGACCAACACCAACGTCTCGGTCGACGAGGTGGTCGTCACCGCCCGTCGTCGCGAGGAAAACCTCAAGGACGTGCCGGTGGCCGTCTCGGCGTTCTCGGCCGAGAAGCTGGAACGCTCGGGCGGCACGGACATCACCGTCCTGTCCCAGACCACCCCCAACATCACGGTGCAGACCGCCCGGGGCTCGAACTCGACCCTGATCAGCTATATCCGCGGCGTCGGCCAGCAGGATCCGCTGTGGGGCTACGAGCCCGGCGTCGGCCTCTATGTCGACGACGTCTACATCTACCGCCCGCAGGGCGCGGTGCTGGACATCTTCGACGTCGAGCGCATCGAAGTGCTGCGCGGCCCGCAGGGCACGCTGTACGGCCGCAACACCATCGGCGGCGCCATCAAGTACGTGACCAAGAAGCTGGGCGACGAAGCCGGCGCCAAGGTCCGCGCCACCTATGGCAGCTACAACCAGACCGACGTGATGGTCTCGGGCCAGACGCCGGTCGGCGGCGGCCTGTCGGTGGGCGGCGCCTACGCCATCTACAAGCGCGATGGCTACGGCACGAACCTGACCACGGGCGCCGAGCACTACGACAAGGACGTCCAGGCCTATCGCCTGAGCGCCGAGTACAAGCCCACCGACGACCTGTTCTTCCGCCTGGCCTATGACAAGGTCACCGACAAATCGAACCCGCGTCACGGCCACCGCGAGACCCTGCCGACGGTCGGCAACTATCCGATCCTGGGCGTCTATGACACCCAAGCCGGCCTGGGCGACAAGAACCGCGTCGAGACCGAGGGCCTGTCGCTGACCGGCCAGTGGGACGCGACCCAGAACCTGACGTTCAAGTCGATCACCGCCAACCGCAAGGGCCACACCCAGACCCTGATCGACTTCGACGGCACCCCGCTGCCGACGCTGGACGTGCCGGCCACCTATGACGACCGGTCGTTCTCGCAGGAACTGCAGGCGGTCTATTCGGACGAGAACGTCCAGGGCGTCTTCGGCCTGTACTACATGAACAGCCAGGCCTCGGGCGAGTTCGACACCATCGCCGGTAACCTGGGCGTCTCGATCGCCGACGGCGGCAAGGTCAACACCCAGAGCTTCGCGGCGTTCTTCGACTTCAGCGCCAACCTGACCGACCGCCTGAAGGTCTCGCTGGGCGCCCGCGCCACCCGCGACCACAAGCGCGCCAACGTGTTCCGCTTCTTCTACCTGGGCGCCACGCCGTCGCCGTATCAGGGCGGCGCCAACCGTCCGATCCTGCAGGTGCGCACCAACTACGACGCCGCTCGCACCTTCGAGCAGTTCACCCCGCGCATCTCGGTCTCGTACGAGCTCTCCGACGACCTGAACACCTACGCCTCGTTCTCGAAGGGCTACAAGTCGGGCGGCTGGGACATGCGCGGCGACGCGTTCATCACCCCGCAGACGACGCAGGGCTACCTGCCGGAAGTCGTGAAGACCTACGAGGCCGGCCTGAAGGGCTACGCCCTGGACCGTCGCGTGTCGTTCTCGTCGGCGATCTTCCTGTCGAAGTACACGAACCAGCAGGTCACGACCCAGGTCGTGGTGCCCTCGGGCATCGCCAGCTCGGTCGACAACGCCGGCGCCTCGACCCTGTACGGCGCCGAGTTCGAAGCCACCGCCAAGTTCAGCCAGTATCTGACCGGCAATGTCGCCCTGGGCTACATCCACGCCAAGTACGACACCTTCAGCCGCTTCGTGCCGGCTGGCGCGCCCAACCCGCTGAACCCATCGACGACCCTGGCCACCGGCCAGGTGATCAACGTCGCCGACCTTTACGGCTTCCAGAACACGCCGGAATTCACGGGCAATGTCAGCCTGACCTGGCGTGCGGACCTGGCGGGCGGCGACATCGCCATCACCCCGATGGTCAGCTACCGCGACAAGTACCAACAGTTCGAACAGCCGCTGCCGGCCCTGGACCAGAAGGCCTTCACCCTGGTGGACCTGACGGCGATCTGGACCGCTCCGGGCGGCAAGTACAAGCTGGCCTTCACGGGCAAGAACCTGACCAACGAGAAGTACCGCACCGGCGGCTACAACTTCGCGGGGGCCACCTACAACAACTCGGTGATCGGCTTCTACGGTCCGCCGCGCACCTTCGCCGGCTCGATCGAGGTGGCGTTCTAATTATCTAGGCGAAAACGCTGGGGCGGGACTTGCTGCAACAAGTCCCGCCCTTTCTTTATGTAGGCAGTGGCGTAACGGGGGCGGGCGATGAGCGAGCAGCAGACGGCGACGAAGACCCAAGGGTCCGGTTATCGCTACGTGGTCCTGGCGATGCTGATCCTCGCCTACACCTTCAACTTCCTGGACCGGCAGATCCTCGGCATCCTCGCCAAGCCGATCAAGGACGAGTTCGGCCTGACCGACGCCCAGTTCGGCCTGATGGGCGGCCTGGCCTTCGCCCTGCTCTACACCACCCTGGCCATCCCGATCGCCTGGCTGGCCGACCGCTTCAGCCGCGTCTGGATCATGACCGCCGCCCTGACCCTGTGGAGCGGCTTCACCGCCCTGTGCGGCGTGGTCGGCAGCTTCTCTCATCTCTTTTTGGCGCGCATGGGCGTGGGCATTGGCGAGGCGGGCGGCGTGGCTCCGGCCTATTCGCTGATCTCGGACTATTTTCCCAAGCACCAGCGAGCGCGGGCGCTCGCGGCCTACGCCTTCGGCATCCCGCTGGGCACGGCGGCCGGCACGCTCGTGGGCGGCCTCTTGGCCGTGCACTACGGCTGGCGGACGGCCTTCATCGTCGTCGGCGCGCTGGGCGTGGTGCTGGCCCCGATCTTCCGCCTGGTGGTCCGCGACCCGCCGCGTGGCGGCGCCGACCGCGCGCCTGACGCGCCGCCGGTCGCCCCGGCGCCGGCCGCGCCAGTGGGCGAGGTGGCCCGCCTGCTGGCGGCCAAGCCCAGCTTCTGGCTGCTGGCCCTGGGCGCGGCCTCATCCTCGGTCTGCGGCTATGGCGTCGCGGCCTGGCTGCCGTCGTTCTTCATGCGCAGCCTGGGCCTGACCCTCTCCCAGACCGCCTGGTACTATTCGGGCATCGCCTTCCTGGGCGGCGTGGTCGGCATCTGGATGGGCGGGGTCATGGCCGACCGCCTGGGGGCCAACTCCAAGGCCGGCTATCCGCTGACCCCGGCCGTGGCCTTCCTGATCTCGGTGCCGTGCTTCCTGCTGGCCATGAACAGCGGATCGCTGGTCGGCGGGCTGGGTGGGACCGCGTCCCTGGCCCTGGCCTTCGTGATCTTCCTGGTCCCCACCGGCCTGAACCTGGCCTGGCTGGGTCCCATCACGGCGGCCGTCCAGCACCTGGCCCCCGCGCCGATGCGGACCACGGCCTCGGCCCTGTTCCTGCTGATCAACAACCTCTTGGGCATCGCCGTCGGGGTCTATTATTTCGGGGCCATGGCCGACTTCCTGAAGCCGACCTTCGGCGCGGAATCCCTGCGCTGGGCGATCTATACCGGCATGGGCTTCTACCTGCTGGCGGCCCTGCTGTTTTTCCTGGCTTCGCGTCGCCTGGACCGGGATTGGGTAGAGTAGGGCGCGCCAACTCGCCGCACCCCAATCACACGCAGGTATAGCGCCACGGTTCGGTCAATTTCGGGTATCAAAGGGCGCGAAACCAGAGCGCCCGAATGACACCCGAAGACCGCCACATCTTTCACGATCCCTCCGGCAAGCGCGAGCGTCGCGCCAAGCTGGTCCTCGGCATTGTCATTTCACTGGTCGCGGCGATCGTGGCCGGTTTCGTCGCCACCCTGGCCTTCGCCCCGCGCCTGCCCGACGCGCCGCTGAAGGATCCGCACATCCTGACGTCGCTGCACCAGGACACGCCGCGCAAGACCAAGGTCGTGAAGTCCTGGCGCCGGGTGCCGCGCCCCAAGGCCGCGCCCAACGACGCCGCCGCTCACCCGCTCTCGGTCGGCTTCTACGTCGCCTGGGATGAGGACAGCCGCGAGAGCCTGCGCCGCAACATCGACAAGCTGGACGTGGTCTCGCCCCAGTGGGTGGCGATCAACGGCGCCAAGGGTGACATCAGCCTGGTCGACGATCCGGAAGGCGTGGCGCGCATCGCCAACGCCCCCAACAAGCCGGCCGTGCTGCCGCTGGTCCACAACTCGGCCAACGCCGCCTTCAACGGCCCGCTGGCCGACACCCTGCTGACCGACCCGGCCGCCCGCGCCAAGCTGATCAACAACCTGAAGGTCCTGGCCGACCAGCACGGCTATGGCGGCTATGTCTTCGACTTCGAGAACCTTTCGGCCAAGGGCCTCAACGCCTATCCGCTGTTCCTGAACGAGGCCCGCGCCGCCCTGTCGGGGACCGGCCGCGAGGTCTGGGTCACCGCCCCGTTCGACGAGGAAGGCTGGCCGCTGAAGCGCCTGGAGCAGGCCTCCGACACCCTGGTGCTGATGGCCTATGACGAGCACTACGCCCTGGGCGATCCTGGCCCCAACGCCGGCCAGGACTGGTACGAGACCGAGCTGGAAAAGCGCTTCGCCAAGCAGCTGGATCCCAACCACACCGTGCTGGCCCTGGGCGCCTACGGCTACGACTGGACGCTGAACAAGGACGGCAGCCGCTCGTCGGGCGCACCGGCCACCTTCCACGAGGCCATGCGTAACGCCCAGGATGCCGGGGCGACGATCCGCATGGACGACAACGCCTTAAACCCGACCTATCAGTACACCGACGACAATGGCGACGAGCACGTCGTCTGGTTCCTGGACGCGGTCACCCTGTTCAACCAGATCAAGGTCTCCGACCCGTGGAAGCCGCGCGGCTACGGCCTGTGGCGGATGGGCATGGAGGATCCGGGCGTCTGGTCGCTGCTGGGCAAGCCCTACGGCCAGGCCCCGGCCGGCGGCCTCACCACGCTGGCCAACGGGCAGGGCGTCGACTTCGACGGCGGCGGCGAGGTGCTGCGCGTGGCCCAGCTGCCGACGCCGGGCAAGCGCTCGCTGGAGTTCGATCCCGACACCGGCCTGGTCTCGGGCGAGAGCTACGACGTCATCCCCAGCAACTATGTGATCGAGCGCTACGGCCAGAAGAAGGGCCTGGTGGCCCTGACCTTCGACGACGGTCCCGACGGCCGCTGGACGCCGAAGATCCTCGACATCCTCAAGAAAAAGAACGCGCCCGCGACCTTCTTCGTGATCGGCCAGAACATGCAGCGCCGCCCCGACCTGGTGCAGCGCGAGGTGGACGAGGGCCACAATGTCGGCGGCCACAGCTGGACCCACCCCAATATCGGCGAGACGCCGCTGCCGCAGGTGCAGGTCGAGCTGAACGCCACCCAGCGCCTGTTCGAGGTGATCACCGGCCGTTCGATGCGCCTGTTCCGGCCGCCGTTCTTCGGCGACGCCGAGCCCTCGACCCCGCACGAGGTGGCTCCGCTCGTGATCGCCCAGACCCTGGGTTACATGACCGTCGGCCTGCGCATCGACCCGGACGACTGGCAGAAGCCGACCCCGCAGCAGATCATCGACCGCACGCTGGATCGCCTGGACAACCCCGGCAACCGGCCGGGCCAGGTGGTGCTGTTGCACGACGCCGGCGGCGACCGTAGCCGCACGGTGGCGGCCCTGCCGGAGCTGATCGACCAGATCCGCGCGCGGGGCTATCGCTTGGTCACCATCGGCGAGCTGGCCGGCATGACCCCGCAGCAGGTGATGCCGCCGACCTCGCGTACGGCCGCCGACCTGTTCCTGGACCGCCTGGGCTTCGACTTCTTCCGCTGGGCCCAGACGGCCATGGTGGCGCTGTTCATCACGGCGATCTTCCTGGGCGTCGCGCGCCTGGTGTTCCTGGCCAGCCTGGCCCTGGTCCACCGCTTCTGGACGCATGAGGAGCCCGCCGATCTCGACAGCGAGAACGGTCCGCTGGTTTCCGTGCTGATCCCCTGCTTCAACGAGGAGAAGGTCATCGCCGCCTCGGTGGCGCGGATCCTGGAGAGCGACTGGAAGAACCTTGAGGTCCTGGTCCTGGACGACGGCTCCAAGGATCGTACCGCGCAGGAGGTCCGCGACCACTTCGCCGATGACCCGCGCGTGACGCTGCTGAGCTTCGAGAACGGCGGCAAGGCGCGGGCGGTCAATCGCGGCCTGGCCGTGGCCAAGGGCGACTATGTCGTGGCCCTGGACGCCGACACCCTGTTCCCGCCCGAGACCATCGGGCGCCTCGCCCGCTGGTTCCAGGACGAGGACGTCGGCGCCGTGGCCGGCAACGCCATCGTCGGCAACCGGGTCAATATCGTCACCCGCTGGCAGGCCCTGGAATATGTCACCGCCCAGAACCTGGAGCGCCGGGCGCTGTCGGCCCTGGGCGCGGTGACCGTGGTGCCGGGCGCCGTCGGCGCGTGGCGCAAGAGCGTGCTCGACGCCCTGGGCGGCTATCCGGCCGACACCCTGGCCGAGGACCAAGACCTGACCATCGCCTGCCAGCGCGCCGGCTGGAAGGTGGCCTTCGACCCCGAGGCCCGCGCCTATACCGAAGCCCCGGACACGGTCGGCGGCCTGCTGAAGCAGCGCTTCCGCTGGTCGTTCGGCACGCTGCAGTGCGTGTGGAAGCACCGCAAGGCGATGTTCAGCGCCAAGACGCCGGTGCTGGGCTTCGTGGCCCTGCCGCAGATCTGGCTGTTCCAGATCATCCTGGCCGTGGCCGCGCCGCTGGTCGACCTGGCGGTGGTCTGGAGTCTGATCGCCGGCCTCTATGGCGCGGTGGCCCACCCGGTGGAGTGGCGTCCCGACGACATGCTGCTGGGCCTGGTCTACTGGGCGGTGTTCATCGCGGTGGACCTCTCGGCCGGCGCCCTGGGCATGGCCCTGGAGAAGCGCGCACCGTGGGCGGACCTGCCGTTCCTGCCCGTGCAGCGGTTCGGTTATCGCCAGCTGATGTACTACGTCGTGGTCAAGTCGGTGGTCATGGCCATCCGCGGCGGCCGGGTCGGCTGGGGCAAGCTGGAGCGGCGCGGGTCGGTGTCCGTGGGCAAGAGCGGCTAGGCTTGCCACGGTCGCGCCGGTAGGGCCAATCTCCGGCCCTGTTTTCAGGGGGAGCGACCATATGCGGGCGATGATCACGGCGGCGATGCTGCTGGCGGCGAATGGGGCCTGGGCGGCCGACGGCCATCCGATCCTGCAGGTCCAGGTCGGGCCTCAGATCCAGGGCCAGGTCTCGGGCCGTCTGCTGGTCTTCGCCCAGCCCCTGGCTGCGGCCAAGGAAGCCGCCAAGGGCGGCGAGATCGAGAGCGTCGAGGCCGATCCGTTCTCGGGCGAAGGCCAGGTCGCGGCGCGCGAGGTCGGCACGATCAAGGCCGGCGCGAGCGTCGACATCGACCTGGACGGCATCGCCGCGCCCAAGCTCTTCTCGCAGCTGCCGCCAGGCCAGTACGCCGTGCAGGCCGTGCTCGATCAGAACCACAGCTACAACTACAACGGCCGGGGCGGCGGCGACCTGATCAGCCCGGTCACCACCGTGACCCTGCCGCTGGCCGCCGGGACCAGGCTGGTCCTCGACAAGGTCGAGCCGGCCTATGACCCGTTCAAACTGCCGGCCGACGCGCCCAAGGAGGCCGTGGCCCGCCTGGCGGCCGCCAAGCCGCATATCGCGCCGATCAATTTCGTCAGCCCGTCGCTCAGCGGCTTCTTCGGTCGGTCGATCGCCATGAAGGGCTGGGTCCTGACCCCGCCCGGCTACGAGGCCGGCAAGGACCGCTATCCGACGGCGTACTACACCCACGGCTTCGGCGGCTCGAACGAGTACCTCGTGAGCCAGGCGACCCGGATGTACGACCTGATGGCCAAGGGCGAAGCCCCGCCGATGATCTGGGTCTATCTGGACGAGAGCAGCGCCACCGGGACCCACGAGTTCGCCGACAGCCTCAACAACGGTCCCTGGGGCAAGGCCCTGACCGAGGAGCTGATCCCGGACCTGGAAAAGCACTGGCGCATGGACGCCAAGGTCGGCGGTCGCTTCCTCAACGGCCACTCGTCGGGCGGCTGGGCCACCCTGTGGCTTCAGACCCGCTATCCCAAGGTGTTCGGCGGCACCTGGTCGACCTCGCCCGACCCCAGCGACTTCCATGACTTCACGGGCGTCGATCTCTACGCCCCCAACGCCAACGTCTACTACAAGCCCGACGGCTCGCTGCGCCCCATCGCCCGCGACCACGACAAGGTCCTGGCCAGCCTGAAGGACATGGTCGCGCTGGAAGAGGTGCTGGGTGAGTACGGCGGCCAGTTCGGCTCGTTCGACTGGGTGTTCTCGCCGCGCGGTCCCGCCGGCCGGCCCGTGCCGATGTTCGACCGGGCGACCGGCGCGGTCGATCCGGCCGTGGTCGCCTACTGGAGCCAGCACTACGACATCGCCGCGCGCCTCAAGGCCAACTGGCCGGCCCTGAAGCCGGACCTGGACGGCAAGGTCCGCCTGATCGTCGGCACGGCCGACACCTTCTATCTGGATGGCGCGGCCCACAAGCTGGAGGCGGTAATGAAGGGCCTCGGGGCCAAGACCGACTTCCGCTACCTGAAGGACAAGACCCACGGCGATCTCTACGCCGTCGGCGACGACCGCCAGGCTCTGATGAAGACGATCGCCTGGGAGATGTACGCGGTGGCCCGTCCGGGCTCGAAGCCACCCGCGCCGATCCCGACCGCGCTGAGAGGTTGAGATAACGCCGATCTGTGGCAAGCTCCGCCGGGTCGCCTAGCCGACGCTCGGGGGAGCTTGCCATGAAGATCATCGCCATCGCCGTTTCGTTCGCCGTCGCCCTGGCGGCTGTCGCTCCGGCCCAGGCCGCGCCGCTGGCCGGGACCGAGAAGATCAAGCTGTCGGGCAAGAAGGGCCCCAGCCTGTTCCGCCCCGGCTTCCAACTGGGCGAGTACGACGGCAACGCCACGGTCAAGAGCAGCAAGAGCTCGGTCACCGGCGTCTTCGAAGGCGGCAAGGCCAGCGTCGAGATGACGGTCAACGGTCCGGGCCTGGGTCCGGTCGAAGTGGCCTGCGGCGGCGGCCAGAGCCGGCTGGGCCTGGGCTGGATCACCTTCGACCGCGACAAGCTGCAGTTCTTCTGCACGCTCACGGGGCCGGGCGCTGGCTCTGATGCGAGCTTCGCCCTGGCCAGTTCCAAGGGCGGCGGGCTACTGAAGAACCTGCAGCAGCCGCAGCGCGCGGCCGAGCTGCGCTTCGGCAACCTCAACATCCGGGCCCGCACCGAGCAGGTCGGCGGCATGCCGATCGGCGGCGGAGCCACGATCGGCTACGTCTTCAGCCGCGACGGCGTCGACATCGGCGGCGTGGACCTGGCCGCCATGCAGCCGACCGCCTACCTGCCGCCCAAGGGCTCCAAGGACCGTGACGCGGTCGCGGTGCTGTCGCTGATCCTGATCTTCTTCAAGGATCCCGGTCGCCAGCGCTGACCTTTGCGTCAACGGCATAGGCGATTTCTGACACCGGTAGACAGCGGTTCAGTCGCCCAAAAGGTGTGACCGGTAACAGTTGGGCGCGGTCAAGGGCTTCCCGTGCCCGGAGCGTGCAGATGCCCGGTCCGGGTGTCTTGTTGGACAAGATAACGGCGCAAGGCCTCACCTTATCGTCTTCGCGCGGTTGCGCCTGCGAAATAGCGCTCCTATAACCCGGCCACATTTCAGAAAGCCGTCGTCGAGACCGGGCCCTCATGAACATCCACGAACATCAAGCCAAAGCCGTACTCGCCGAGTTCGGCGCTCCCGTGCCGCGCGGCTTCGCCGCCTACACGCCCGCCGAAGCCGCGGAAGCCGCCGAGAAGCTCGGCACGCCCGTCTTCGTCGTGAAGAGCCAGATCCACGCCGGTGGCCGTGGCAAGGGCAAGTTCGAGGGCCTGGGCCCCGACGCCAAGGGCGGCGTCCGCGTCGTCAAGTCGGTCGAGGAAGTCCGCACCAACGCCGAGGAAATGCTCGGCCGCGTGCTGGTGACCCACCAGACGGGCCCCAAGGGCAAGCAGGTCAACCGCCTCTACATCGAAGAAGGCGCGGCGATCGCCAAGGAATTCTACCTGTCGCTGCTGGTCGACCGCGCTTCGAGCAAGGTCTCGGTGGTCGCTTCGACCGAAGGCGGCATGGACATCGAAGAGGTCGCCCACGCGACCCCGGAGAAGATCCACACCTTCACCATCGACCCGGCGACCGGCGTGTGGCCGACCCACGCGCGCGCCCTGGCCAACGCTCTCGGCCTGACCGGCGGTCTCGCCAAGGAAGCCGCCACGCTGCTGACGCAGCTCTATACGGCGTTCATGGCCAAGGACATGGCCATGCTGGAGATCAACCCGCTGATCGTGACGGCGGATGATCACCTGCGCGTCCTCGACGCCAAGCTGTCGTTCGACGGCAACAGCCTGTTCCGTCACCCGGACATCAAGGCGCTGCGCGACGAGAGCGAAGAAGACCCCAAGGAAATCGAAGCCTCGAAGTACGACCTGGCCTATATCGCCCTCGACGGCGAAATCGGCTGCATGGTCAACGGCGCTGGCCTGGCCATGGCCACCATGGACATTATCAAGCTGTACGGCGCCGAGCCGGCCAACTTCCTGGATGTCGGCGGCGGCGCCTCGAAGGAGAAGGTCACCGCGGCCTTCAAGATCATCACCGCCGATCCGGCCGTGAAGGGCATCCTGGTCAACATCTTCGGCGGCATCATGCGCTGCGACATCATCGCGGAAGGCGTCATCGCCGCCGTGAAGGAAGTCGGTCTCCAGGTTCCGCTGGTCGTCCGTCTGGAAGGCACCAACGTCGAACTCGGCAAGAAAATCATCTCGGAAAGCGGCCTGAACGTCATCGCCGCCAACGATCTGTCTGACGGCGCCGAGAAGATCGTCGCCGCTGTGAAGGGCGCCCGCTAAATGTCGGTTCTGATCGGTTCGCAAACCAAGGTCATCTGCCAGGGCATCACCGGCGCTCAAGGCACCTTCCACTCGGAACAGGCCATCGCCTACGGCACCAAGATGGTCGGCGGCGTCACCCCGGGTAAGGGCGGCCAGACCCACATCGGCCTGCCGGTGTTCAACACCGTCGCCGAAGCCAAGGACCGCACCGGCGCCGACGCCTCGGTGATCTACGTCCCGCCGCCCTTCGCGGCCGACTCGATCCTGGAAGCCATCGACGCCGAGATTCCGCTGATCATCTGCATCACCGAAGGCATTCCGGTGCTGGACATGGTCAAGGTGAAGAAGGCTCTGGCCGGTTCGCGTTCGCGCCTGATCGGCCCGAACTGCCCGGGCGTCCTGACGCCCAACCAGTGCAAGATCGGCATCATGCCGGGCGGCATCTTCTCGGAAGGCTCGGTCGGCGTCGTGTCGCGTTCGGGCACCCTGACCTATGAAGCCGTGTTCCAGACGACCAACGCTGGCCTGGGCCAGACGACGGCCGTCGGCATCGGCGGCGACCCGGTCAAGGGCACCGAGTTCATCGACGTGCTCGAACTCTTCCTGGCCGACGAAGCCACCAAGTCGATCGTCATGATCGGTGAAATCGGCGGCTCGGCCGAAGAAGAAGCGGCCCAGTTCCTGAAGGACGAAGCCAAGCGCGGTCGCAAGAAGCCCATGGTCGGCTTCATCGCCGGTCGCACGGCTCCTCCCGGTCGTCACATGGGCCACGCCGGCGCCATCGTGTCGGGCGGCAAGGGCGGCGCCGAGGACAAGATCGCGGCGATGGAAGAGGCGGGCATCCGCGTCTCGCCGTCGCCGGCCAAGCTGGGCGAGACCCTGCTGGAAGTCCTGAAGGGCTAACTAGATACCGAAACCCCGCCCCGCGCGGGGCCCAGGTTTTTTGCGACCGCCAGTCGACGATCCGAAAAAATCACCTGGGCCCCGCCAAGCGGCGGGCGCTCGGGTGATTGAGAGACTATATTTACGGGCAGTGCGGTAGCGCTCCCGTAGAGCACCGGATCCGAAGGCACAGAACGATGGCGGACGACGCAGGCATCATCAACCAGGTCTTGACCGAGACCAGCTTCCTCTACGGCGCCAACGCGGCGTTCGTGGAAGACCTCTACGCCCAGTGGGCGGAGAACCCTGGATCGGTCGAACCCTCGTGGAACGCCTTCTTCGCCAGCCTCGCCGAGCAGGCCGACCAGGTTAAGCGCGCCGCGCAGGACCCGGCCTGGACGCCGAAGAAGGTGCCGTCGGTTCGCCCCGACTGGCTGTCGGCCCTGGATGGCCAGTGGGCCAGCGTCGCCCCCGCCGTCGAAGCCAAGATCAGCAAGGCCGTCGAGGGCAAGGCCCCCGGCGCTTCGGCCGAAGCCGTCCGCGCCGCCACGCTGGACAGCCTGCGCGCCATCATGATGATCCGGGCCTACCGGATGCGCGGTCACCTGGCCGCCAATCTCGACCCGCTGGGCCTGGAGCCGCCGAAGGCCGCTCCGGAACTGGATCCGGCCACCTACGGCTTCTCGGAAGCCGACTACGACCGCCCGATCTTCCTGGACTTCGTGCTGGGCATGGAGACCTCGACGATCCGCGAGATCCTGTCGATCCTGCGCCGCACCTACGCCGGCAATGTCGGCGTGCAGTACATGCACATCTCGGACCCGAACGAGAAGGCCTGGCTGCAGGAGCGCATCGAGGGCCGCGACAAGGAAATCACCTTCTCCAAGGAGGGCAAGGTCGCCATCCTGAAGAAGCTGATCGAGACCGAAGGCTTCGAGAAGTTCCTGCACAAGCGCTTCCCCGGCACCAAGCGCTTCGGCCTGGACGGCGGTGAATCCATGGTCCCGGCCATGGAGCAGATCATCAAGCGCGGCGGCGCGCTGGGCGTGAAGGACATCGTCCTGGGCATGCCGCACCGTGGCCGCCTGAACGTGCTGGCCGCCGTGATGGGCAAGCCCTACCACGTGATCTTCCACGAGTTCCAAGGCGGCTCGTCGGTCCCCTCGGACGTCGAGGGCTCGGGCGACGTGAAGTACCACATGGGCGCCTCGTCGGACCGTGAGTTCGACGACAACAAGGTCCACCTGTCGCTGACGGCCAACCCGTCGCACCTGGAAATCGTCAACCCGGTCGTGATCGGCAAGGCCCGCGCCAAGCAGGCCTTCACCCTGCGCGAACAGCCGGACGCCGGCCGTGGCCACGTGCTGCCGCTGCTGCTGCACGGCGACGCCGCCTTCGCCGGCCAGGGCGTGGTGGCCGAGTGCTTCACCCTGTCGGGCCTGAAGGGCTACCGCACGGGCGGCACCATCCACTTCATCGTCAACAACCAGATCGGCTTCACGACCAGCCCGCGCTACTCGCGCAGCTCGCCGTACCCCAGCGACATGGCGCTGATGGTCGAAGCCCCGATCTTCCACGTGAACGGCGACGATCCGGAAGCCGTCGTCTTCGCGGCCAAGGTCTCGACCGAGTACCGCCAGAAGTTCGGCAAGGACGTGGTCATCGACATGGTCTGCTATCGCCGCTTCGGTCACAACGAAGGCGATGATCCGACCATGACGTCGCCGATCATGTACGCCAAGATCAAGGGTCACCCGCCGACCCGCGAGCTCTACGCCAACCGCCTGATCGGCGAGGGCGTGATCACCCAGGAAGAGTCCGACGCCTGGGTCGGCGAGTTCGAGAAGTTCCTCGACGTCGAGTTCGACGCCGGCAAGAGCTACAAGGCCAACAAGGCCGACTGGCTGGACGGCAAGTGGAAGGGCCTGGCCCTGCCGGGCGACGAAGAGCGTCGCGGCAAGACCGCTTTCCCCAAGACCCGCCTGCTGGAAATCGGCCGTCAGATCACCACGGTTCCGGACCGCATCAACGCCCACAAGACCGTCAAGCGCGCGATCGACAACCGCCGCGACGCGATCGAGAAGGGCGAGGGCATCGACTGGGGCCTGGGCGAGCACCTGGCCTTCGCGACCCTGCTCGACGAGGGCTTCCCGGTCCGCCTGTCGGGCCAGGACTCGGTGCGCGGCACCTTCACCCAGCGCCACTCGGACGTCATCGACCAGACGACCGAAGAGCACTACACGCCGCTGAACAACATCCGCCCCGGCCAGGCCCACTATGAAGTGATCGACTCGGCCCTGTCGGAAGAGGCGGTGCTGGGCTTCGAATACGGCTTCTCGCTGGCCGACCCGAACACCCTGACCCTGTGGGAAGGCCAGTTCGGCGACTTCGTGAACGGCGCCCAGGTGGTGATCGACCAGTTCATCAGCTCGGGCGAGCGCAAGTGGCTGCGGATGAGCGGCCTGGTGATGTTGCTGCCGCACGGCTACGAAGGCCAGGGCCCCGAGCACAGCTCGGCGCGCCTCGAGCGCTTCCTGCAGTCGTGCGCGGAAGACAACATGCAGGTCGTCAACTGCACGACGCCGGCGAACTACTTCCACGCCCTGCGTCGCCAGATGAACCGCGAGTTCCGCAAGCCACTGATCGTGATGGCCCCCAAGAGCCTGCTGCGCCACAAGCGCGCCGTCTCGAACATCGCCGACTTCGCCGAAGGCTCGACCTTCCACCGCGTGATGGTGGACGGCGCCGAGGCCGGTTGCGACGTGGGCGGCATCACGCTGAAGAGCGACGATCAGATCAAGCGCGTCATCATCTGCTCGGGCAAGGTCTACTTCGACCTGGTCGACGCTCGCGCCAAGAACGGCCGCGACGACGTCTATCTGCTGCGTCTGGAGCAGTTCTATCCGTGGCCGATGAAGTCGCTGATGAACGTGCTCGGACGGTTCAAGAACGCCGACCTGGTCTGGTGCCAGGAAGAGCCGAAGAACATGGGCGGCTGGACCTTCGTCGATCCGTGGCTCGAGCTGACGCTCGACAAGCTGGACATCAAGGCCAAGCGCGCCCGCTATGTGGGTCGTCCGGCCTCGGCGTCCACCGCCGCGGGCCTGATGAGCCGCCACCTGAAAGAGCTCGAGACCTTCCTCAACGAGGCCTTCGCGTAAGCGTCGCGCCCTCGTTCTAGACATCCGCCGGACCAAACAAGAGAGACCTGGAAAGCCCCATGGCCGACATCAACACCCCCGCCCTCGGCGAATCCGTCACCGAAGCGACGGTCGCCCGTTGGACCAAGAAGGTCGGGGAGGCCGTGAAGAAGGACGAGATCCTCGTCGAGCTGGAAACCGACAAGGTTTCGCTGGAAGTGGCCTCGCCCGCTGACGGCGTGCTGTCGGCCATCGGCGCCGAAGAAGGCGCGACCGTGGTTCCGGGCACGATCCTGGGCGTGGTGACCGAAGGCGGCGCCGCGACCGCTGCTCCGGCCGCGCCGAAGGCCGCTGAAGCGCCGAAGCCGGCTCCGGCTCCCGCCGCCGCCCCGGCGCCCGCGCCGGCCCCGGTCGCCGCCGCTGCTCCGACCGCCGCGCCGGTCAGCCCGGCTCCGGCCCGCATCGCCGCCGAGAACAACCTCGACCTGTCGAAGGTCGCGGGCACCGGCAAGGACGGTCGCGTGACCAAGGGCGACGCTCTCGCCGCCCTGGAAGCCCGCTCGGCCGCCCCGGCTCCGGCCGCCGCGCCGGCCGCGCCGCGTCCGATCCACGAGCGCGAAGAGCGCGTGAAGATGACGCGCCTGCGTCAGACGATCGCCCGTCGCCTGAAGGAAGCCCAGAACACGGCCGCCATGCTGACGACCTTCAACGAGGTCGACATGACGGCGGTCATGGCCCTGCGCGCCCAGTACAAGGACGTGTTCGAGAAGCGCCACGGCGTGAAGCTGGGCTTCATGTCGTTCTTCACCAAGGCCGTCGTGGCCGCGCTGAAGGCGATCCCGGACGTCAACGCCGAGATCGACGGCACCGACATCGTCTACAAGAACCATTACGACGTCGGCGTCGCCGTCGGCACCGACAAGGGCCTGGTGGTTCCGGTCGTCCGTGACGCCGACACGCTGAACCTGGCCGAGATCGAAAAGGCTATCGGCGCTCTGGGCAAGAAGGCCCGCGACGGCCAGCTGTCCATCGAGGACATGCAGGGCGGCACCTTCACGATCACCAACGGCGGCATCTACGGCTCGCTGATGTCGACCCCGATCCTGAACGCGCCGCAGTCGGGCATCCTGGGCATGCACGCGATCAAGGAACGCGCCATGGTCGTCAACGGCAAGATCGAGATCCGCCCGATGATGTACCTGGCCCTGTCCTACGACCACCGCGTCGTCGACGGCGCCGGCGCCGTGACCTTCCTGGTCAAGGTCAAGGAAGCCCTGGAAGACCCGCAGCGCCTGCTGCTGGACCTCTAAGAGACCCTTCTAAGAACCAACGAGAAGCCCGCCCTCACCGGCGGGCTTCTTCGCTTCTGGAGCCGGTGATGGCCAAGGACACCCTCTACCTGCTGGCGATGGGCTTCGACAAAGAAGGCCAGCAGCGCTTCTGCCCCGACTGCGCGATGATGGAAGGCTACCTCGCCGCCTTCCCGCGGTTGCGCGACGTGCTCGACATCGTCCGCGTCGACTACCCCCGCCCGCGCCCGGCCCTGGTCGAGCGCCTCGGCGAAGAGCACCAGAACGCCCCGACCCTGATCCTGGCCGAAGTCTCCGCGGACGCCGGCCCACACGGCGAGATCCAGTCGGCCAACGGCCTGAGCTTCCTCAGCGACGCCCGCCCGATCACCCGCTGGCTGGCGGCGAAATACGGACTGCCGGCGCCGCTCTAGCGGCTGGCCCGCAGCACCGCTTCCCCCAGCGCCGCGTAGTCGCCGTTGAAGTGGTGGCCGCCGGGGAGGCGGACCTTGGCGACCTCCGTGGAGGGCAGGTCGGGGCAGACGTCGTGCCGTTCCTTGTCGCCGTAGACGCAGGTGATCTTCGGACCGTTCAGCGCGGCGATGGCCGGGACGACGGGGAAGGAATCGTGGCTGGCCCGGTTCAGCCAGCTGGCCGGGTGGAACCGTAGGTCGCCGTGCGGGACGGTCCCGATCAGCACCACGTGGCCGATCTCGGCGCGCAGGTCTTCCGGAAGGCGCGGGATGATGGCCGGCAGGGCGGCCGCGCCGAACGAGTAGCCGATTAGCACCACCTTCGAACGGCCCCACTGGCGGCCGTAGTCGCGCAGGTCGGCGGCGAGGTCGTCGGCCACGGCCTGCGGCGAGCGCTTGGCGCTGAAATAGGCCAGCGAATTGATGCCGACGGTCGGCACGCCGTCGGCGGCCAGGCGCTTGGCCACCTTCTGGTCCAGGGGACCCCAGCCGCCGTCGCCGGAATAGAACACCGCCAGGCTGTCGCTGGCCCGGTCGCTCGGGGTCACGACCACCGTCTTGGCCGACACGGGCGCGGCGAGCGTCAGGGCGAGGGCGAAGAGGGCGGCGGCGAAGGGAACGCGGGTGGTCATGGTCTCAAAACTCGGGGCCTGGCCCTAGCGGCTGGCCTTCAGCACCGCCGCGCCGAGGGCGGCATAGTCGCGGTTGAAGTGGTGGTCGCCGGCCAGGCGGACCTTGTCGACCTGGGCGTCGGGCAGGCTGGCGCAGATGTCGGCCTTTTCCCGGTCGCCGTAGACGCAGGTGATCTTCATCCCCGCCAAAGCCGCGATCGCCGGCCGGACAGGATAGGAGTCCGGCGTGGCGATGTTCAGCCAGCTGGTCGGATGGAACTGCAGGTCGCCGTTCGCGCCCGTGCCGATCAGCACCAGGCGGCCGATGTGGCTACGCAGGTCGGCCGGCAGCTGCGGGATGATCGCGGGCAGGGCGTCGGCCCCGAACGAATAGCCGATCAGAGTCACCTTCGTGCGGCCCCACAGGCGCTCGTACTCGCGCAGGGCCTGGGCCAGGTCGGCGGCGGCGCCGGCCGGCGAGCGCTTGGTCGTGAAATAGCTCAGCGAGTTGAAACCCACCGTCGGCACGCCGTTGTCCGCCAGGTACTGGGTCACGCCCTGGTCCAGGGCCGCCCAGCCGCCGTCGCCGGAATAGAACACCGCCAGGGTGTCGCCGGCCTTGCTGCTGGCCACCGGGATCTGGTCGGCAGCGGCGGCGGGCATTGCCAATCCGGCGCTCAGAGCAACGGCGGCGAAGGCGGCGAGGAGGCGGGCGCGCAGGGTCATGCTGCTAAGACGCCACCAAGCCGTGACGCTCTCCAGGCAGTCTGATGTCAAGCTTGTGGCAAAGCCTGCGGCAGGGCGTCGCGGCCCGTTTGCACGAACCGGCCATTCTCCTTGATTTTCAAGGCCGCGCGCGTCGAAAGCGGGTTCCGTTTTGGGCCGCTTACCTCTAAGGAACACCCGCCTCCAGAGGTCTGACAATATGGCCGGCGAGGCCTTATATTTTGTCCGGCGCCGCTATCGGCGCGTCCTGAAGGCGAAAGACCCATGGCTCAGTACGACGTCGTCATCATCGGTGGTGGTCCCGGTGGCTACAACGCGGCCACGCGCGCCGGTCAACTGGGTCTGAAGACCGCGATCGTCGAAGGCCGTGGCAAGCTGGGCGGCACCTGCCTGAACGTCGGCTGCATGCCGTCGAAGGCCCTGTTGCACGCCTCGGAAATGTACGAAGCCGCCAGCGGCGGCGAGTTCGCCAAGCTGGGCATCGAGGTCAAGCCGAAGCTGAACCTCGTGCAGATGATGGCCCAGAAGGCCGAGAGCGTCGAAGCCCTGACCAAGGGCGTCGAGTTCCTGATGAAGAAGAACAAGGTCGACTACGTGAAGGGCTGGGGCCGCATCGACGGACCCGGCAAGGTGGTCGTGAAGGCCGAGGACGGTTCGGAAACCGTGCTCGAGACCAAGAACATCGTCATCGCCACCGGCTCCGAGCCGACCCCGCTGCCGGGCGTGACGATCGACAACAACCGCATCGTCGACTCGACCGGCGCCCTGTCGCTGCCGGAAGTGCCGAAGTCGCTGATCGTCGTCGGCGCCGGCGTCATCGGCCTGGAGCTGGGCTCGGTGTGGAAGCGCCTGGGCGCGGAAGTCACCGTCGTTGAATATCTGGACCGCATCATCCCCGGCACCGACACCGAGGTCGCCACCGCCTTCCAGAAGATCCTGACCAAGCAGGGCTTCAAGTTCTCGCTGGGCGCCAAGGTCACCGGCGCCGTGGCCTCGGCCAAGGGCGTGAAGCTGACCCACGAGCCGGTCGCCGGCGGCGAAGCTGCGACGATCGAGGCCGACTACGTGCTGGTCGCCATCGGCCGCCGTCCGTTCACTCAAGGCCTGGGCCTGGAAACGGTCGGCATCACGCCCGACAAGCGCGGCATGATCGCCAACGACCACTACAAGACCGGCGTCGACGGCATCTGGGTGATCGGCGACGTGACCTCGGGTCCGATGCTGGCCCACAAGGCCGAAGACGAGGCCGTGGCCTGCATCGAGCTGATCGCGGGCAAGGCCGGCCACATGAACTACGACATCATTCCGGGCGTGATCTACACCAAGCCGGAAGTCGCCACGGTCGGTAAGACCGAGGACGAACTGAAGGCCGCGGGCGTTGCCTACAAGGTCGGCAAGTTCCCGTTCCTGGCCAACAGCCGCGCCAAGATCAACCACGAGACCGACGGCTTCGTGAAGGTGCTGGCCGACGCCAAGACCGACCGCATCCTGGGCGCCCACGCCGTGGGTCCGAACGTCGGCGACATGATCGCCGAGATCTGCGTGGCCATGGAATTCGGCGGCGCCTCGGAAGACGTGGCCCGCACCTGCCACCCGCACCCCACGCGTTCGGAAGCCTTCCGCCAGGCGGCGATGGGCGTCGAAGGCTGGACCATGCAGGCGTAACTGGGCAGGCCTAAGGCCGGCGTAACCCGCCTTAACGATAGTTGATACCCGCGTTCGTCAATCGGACGTAGAGTGGCGGGGTTCCTCAGGAGCCCCGCCATGCTTTTGTCCGCATTGACCCTTGCCGCCCTGCTGCAGGCCGCGCCGTTGGTCGAAATCCCCGCCGCGGCGCCGGTCCAGTTGCCGCCTCCGCCGATCGCCAAGGAAACGCGGGGCGCCAAGCAGCTCGCGGCTTGGCAGGCGAGAACCTTGCGGCTCGTCCAGTGCAACCGGTTCGGCGTGCAGAATGCCCAAGGCGCGCCATCCGAAACGCCGGGCTCGGTCGAGGCGCTGGCGCGTCGATCTTCCGGGAAGGCCAAGAAGCTGGGTGAGATGCCACGGGCGCATGGCGAGTGGGCCGTTGCGCGCACGGTCGACGGCTGCCCCGTCAGCACGCCGATCGTCCAGCGGACTCCGGCGCCCTAGGCCCGCGTCCTGAACGTCACCGAATAACGCCGCGCCTCCAGCGGCGGGATGCTGTG
The DNA here is from genome assembly GCF_059415225.1 of Caulobacter sp. GW821-FHT10E02. Taxonomy (NCBI): domain Bacteria; kingdom Pseudomonadati; phylum Pseudomonadota; class Alphaproteobacteria; order Caulobacterales; family Caulobacteraceae; genus Caulobacter; species Caulobacter sp. GW821-FHT10E02. The sequence goes on along the minus strand of NZ_JBWKMV010000002.1, from coordinate 386,939 downwards.
CTCCCAGTCGGTGCGCGAGGGACCCGACAGTAGATAGGCCGAGCGCGGCGCGGCCTCGAAGGTCTTGCGCTCCCAGCCATCCTCGACCGGACGGCGCAGGCGGAAGCGGCAGGGCGTCAGGAACGAGACGCCGGCCACATCCCTGAACTCGGGCCGATCGCGATGCCAGCCGATCGCCGCGCCGGGCTCGTACAGCGACACCAGCGCCTGCTCGAAGGCCTCCGGCGCATGGCCGGTGAAGGCGGCGACCTTGGCCCGCAGCGGCAGCAGGAACTCCGGGATCGGCGTGGTGGGATCCAGGCTGCGGCGGCTGAAGTCGTAGCGCCAGCCGAACGATGCGACCTGGCGATGGCCGGTATAGCCCCTGAACTCGAACGGCTTGAACGCCAGGGCCTCGAACGCGGCGACGAGAGCGCGCTCTTCGTCCGGCGTGATCAGGTCGGGGCGATAGCGGAAACCCGCCGGCAGGTCGGGCGGCGGGGCGGGATCGAACAGGCTGGGCTGCATCCCGCTGAGATGGGCCCGTCACACCCCAAGAAAAAGCCCCGCCGGCGGACCGGCGGGGCTGTACGCGTCCTAGAGGGGAGGAACGCCCGAGGGGGGGCGGGCGCTTACGCTACGCTTACTGAACCTCTGTCCGCCAATCCTTGGGGGGCTAGGGCGGGTCTCAGAATTCTTCCCAGTCGTCGCTGGCGCCGACGGCCTTGGCCAGCTTGGCCTGGGCGGCGGCGACCGGGTTGACGCCCGGACGGCTGGTCGCGGCGGCCAGGGACGGACCCCGGCTCGGAGCCGGCGCGGCGGCGCGGGGCGCCGCCGGGGCCGGAGCGGCTTGGCGGTGCGTCGAGCGGCCGACGGCCTTGGTCTGGGCCACCGCGCCATTGACGCGGAAGCGGCCGATCATCTGCATCAGGTTGCCGGCCTCGCCTTTCAGGGCGTGCGAGGCGGCGGTCGACTGCTCGACCATGGCGGCGTTCTGCTGGACGGTCTGGTCCATCTGGTTGACGGCGGCGTTGACCTGGTTGAGGCCGGTGGCCTGCTCCTGGCCCGAGGCCGCGATCTCGCTGACCAGGGCGTCGATCTCACTGACCTTGCCGACGATCGACTGCAGGGCCTCGCCGGTCTGGCCGACCATCGAGACGCCTTGGTTGACCTGCTGCGACGAGGTCGAGATCAGGGTCTTGATCTCCTTGGCGGCGTCGGCCGAGCGTTGAGCCAGGGCGCGAACTTCCTGGGCGACGACCGCGAAGCCGCGACCGGCTTCACCAGCGCGCGCCGCTTCGACACCGGCGTTCAGGGCCAGCAGGTTGGTCTGGAAGGCGATCTCGTCGATGACGCCGATGATCTGGCTGATCGACTGCGACGACTTCTCGATCTGGTTCATGGCCTCGACGGCGTTGCGCACGACGACGCTGGAGCGCTCGGCGTCGCCACGGGTCGAACCGACCACCTTGGAGGCTTCCTGCGCGCCGGCCGACGAGCGCTTCACCGTGGCGGTGATCTCGTCCAGGGCGGCGGCGGTTTCTTCCAGGCTGGCGGCCTGCTGCTCGCTGCGGCGCGACAGGTCGTCGGCCGCCGAGGCGATCTCGTCCGAGCCCGAGCCGATGCTGTTGGCGGCATGGACGATGGAGCCCACGACCTCTTCCAGCTGGGTGATGGCGCCGTTGAAGTCGCTTTGCAGGCGCTTGTAGGCTTCCGGGAACTGCTGATCGAGGCGGTAGGTCAGGTCGCCGTCCGACAGGCGGGCCAGGCCGCCTGCGATGGCTTCCATGACGAAGGCCTGTTCCTTGGCCGAGGCCTCGGCGATTTCCTGATTGCGGCGACGCTCGGCTTCCGTCTCGGCGCTGGCGCGCAGCTGGGCGGCTTCGGCGGTGCGCAGGGCCAGGGCGTTGTCCTTGAACACCTGGACCGAGCGGGCCATGGCGCCGACCTCGTCCTTGCGCTCGGCGCCCTTGACGTCGACGTCGACGCTGCCCTGGGCCAGGACTTCCATGGTCTTGGACAGGTTGGTCAGCGGCTTGGCGATCTTGGCCGAGCCGACCCACATGGCGTACAGCATGGCCGCGCCGGCCGAGAGCAGGCCGAACAGCAGCAGGACGATCGCGCCGGCCGCGGCGTCCTTCTTGGCCTTGTCGACCATGCCTTGGGTCTCGACGCTGTGATGGTCGATCCAGTCGGCGACGTCCTTGGTCAGCTTGGCGATGTCGGTGTCGATGCCGCCCATCATCATGACGGCGGCTTCGTTGGCGTTCTGCAGGCCCATGTCGGCGCCGGCGCGGGCGTTGTCATGGACGGCCTTGAAGCGGGCGCGGAAGGCGTTCAGGTCCTTGACCGCGGCCGGGTCGGCCTGGGCGGCCTTGTCCAGGAAGGCGTTGCCGCCGGCGAAGGCCTTCTCGATGTCTTCCGAGCCGGACTTGGCGGCTTCCGACGTCCCGTCGTTGGCGACGGTGCGGTAGGCGGCGTAGCCGACGGTGGCGACCTGACGGTTGAAGCGAGCGGCGTTCAGTTCGGTGGGCGCGCGCTGGCTGACGAGGACCTGGGCGGCCTTCTCGACCTTCTTGACCTGCCAGACGCCGGCGCCGACGCAGGCCAGGGCGACAAAGGCCAGGACGATGGCCGGGGCCATAACCTTGGTGGAAATCTTCAGGTCGTCGAACTTCATCACAGCCTCATGCGGCGCGGGCGACGGGTACAGGCCCGGCTAGAACACACGTTTCGCCGCTAGAAGACCCGAACCCCGTAAAATCGCGGTTAATGCTCAGGCTTGGCTCAACGATAGCGACAGTCTGACGCAGCCGATCTGACGCTGAAATGCCCTGATAAATGGCAGTCCTGGAATCTTCAACTTTTCAGGGTATCGTGGGGGCCGCGCCCGCGAGGCGCCAACGGATCACATCGGGGTAGGAAGCCATGAGCGACGCGGCCGGTCGATACAACATCCTGCTGATCACCTGCGATCAGTACCGCTTTCCCCGCTTCTCGTACGGCGCCGACGCCGGGCTGGCCGAACCGCTGAAGCGGATCCTGGGCTTCCAGCGCGAGACCGAGAAGAACGACTACGCCAAGTACTTTCCCGGCCTCTTGGCCCTGCGTCAGAACGCGGTGCTGCTGCGCAACCACACCATCGCCTCCAGCGCCTGCACGCCCAGCCGGGCGGTGATCTATACCGGCCAGTACGGGACCAAGACCGGCGTCACCCAGACCGACGGCCTGTTCAAGAACGGCGACTCCTACAACTTCCCCTGGCTGGCGGCCGACGGCATCCCGACCCTGGGGACCTGGATGCGCGAGGCGGGCTATTCGACCCACTATTTCGGCAAGTGGCACGTCAGCAATCCGCCCGAGCACTCGCTGGACCGCTACGGCTTCGACAACTGGGAGGAGTCGTATCCCGAGCCCCACGGGGCGGCGACCAACAATCTGGGCCTCTATCGCGACGCCGGCTTCACGGACTCGGCCTGCGCCTTCCTCCGTAGGAAGGCGCTGGGGCTGGACTACAACCGGGCCCAGGCGCTCGAGCAGGCCAAGAACCCCTACGCCTCGGGGCCGAACCCCGAGGACGCTCGGCCGTGGTTCGCCGTGGCCTCGTTCGCCAATCCGCACGACATCGCCACCTATCCGGCCGTGGTCTCCCAGGCCCTGCCGCTGCCGGACGATTCCGGCCCGCAGCCGGTGACGGGGCCGCTGACCGTGCCGCTGACCGGCCAGAAGGCCACCGCCCCGACGGCGGGGACGGCCCTGCTGCCGCTCAATCCGCAGGACTTCCCGCAGGACTGCGCCAAGGTCCCGCCGACCTGGGACGAGTCCCTGGCCGACAAGCCCGTCTGCCAGCACGACTACAGCTACAAGGTGGCCCTGGCCCTCAACGCCAAGACCGGCTTCAACGCCGTGCTGCGCGGCCAGACGAAGTTCCCGAACGTCCCCGTCGACCATGAGCGCGCGGCCCGCGACGCGGTGAAGGTGGCGCTGAAGAGCACCATCCCGTTCCAGCTCAGCGACAAGCCCAAGGAATACACCGCGCAATTCGTCCAGCTCTACGGCTGGCTGCACGCGGTGGTCGACGCCCATGTCGACGCGGTGCTCAAGACGCTGGAAGAGACGGGCCTGGCCGACAACACCATCGTCGTCTTCCTGACCGACCACGGCGAATATGCCGGCGCCCACGGCATGATGATCGAGAAGTGGCACACGGCCTATCAGGAGGCGCTGCACGTGCCCGTGGTCGTCAAGTTCCCGCCCTCGATCCAGGTCCAGAGGACCGAGCCGGGCCAGGGCGACGGGCCGATCGCCGACACGCCGCGCCAGCTGGACGCCCTGACCAGCCACATCGACATCCTGCCGACCATCCTGGGCCTGGCCGGGGTGGGCAACGAGCAGCGCGAGACGATCGGCAAGACCCTGGCGGCCACCCGGCCGACGCCGCCCCTGCCGGGCGTCGATCTGGCCCGCCTGCTGCGCGGCGAGACCGACCAGGTGATCGAGCCCGACGGCCGCGAGCGCCAGGGCGTGCTGTTCATCACCGACGACGAGATCACCGCCCCCTCGGCCTCGAACGGCGATCCGGCCAACGAGAAGTGCGACAAGGAGTTCGAGGTCTACAAGCTGCTGGTCGACGAGGTGCGGACCACGGTGCCGACCCTGGCGACCGGCTCAGTGCGCCAGCCCAACCACGTCCGCTCGGTCCGGACCCAGGACTACAAGCTGAACCGCTACTTCGACCCGTCCGGCCAGGAGGCCCAGGAGTGGGAGATGTACGACCTGAAGCGGGACCCGAACGAGACGACCAACCTGGTGAAGGTGCACGGCTCGCCGCCGACGGCGCGGGATGACCTGCCGTCGCCGTTCGTGAAGGCCGCGGTGCAGACCGAGGCGGACCGGCTGGCGAAGCTGCTGGCGGAGCTGGAGGTGCGGGATTTGTAGGGACGCCCCCTCCGTCTCGCCGCCTATCGGCGTCGATCCACCTCCCCCGCAAGCGGGGCAGGAGGGAGTGTCTTATCCTCACCCGTGAAACGGGGGAGGTGGCGCGATGCGGATACGCATCGTGACGGTGGGGGCGCTAGGCCCCCGCCTCACCCCTTCGGGTGCGCCGCCGCATACGCCGCCAGCAGCCCCGCCGCATCCACCTGCGTGTACCGCTGGGTCGTCGACAGCGACGCATGCCCCAGCAGGTCCTGGATCGCCCGCAGGTCCGCGCCCGCGCCCAGCAGGTGGGTGGCGAAGGCGTGGCGGAAGGCGTGGGGGGTCACGCGGTCGGAGAGACCCAGGCGGCCGCGCAGGGTCTGGACCAGGCCCTGGACGTGGCGGGGCGACAGGGGGCCGCCGCGCTTGGCGCGGAACAGCGGCTCGTCGGCGGTCAGCACGAACGGCAGTTCGTTGAGATAGACATCGACCGCCTCGCGCACGGCGTCCAGCACCGGCACGATCCGGGTCTTGCCGCCCTTGCCGGTGATGCGGATGGCCTGCCCCAGCGGCGCGGCGCCGAAGGTCAGGGACAGAGCCTCGCTGATGCGGAGACCGCAGCCCCACAGAAGGGTCAGCACCGCCTCGTCGCGGGCGGTCTCCCAGGGATCGCGCTCGGTGTCGCCCGAGGCTTCGGTGATCAGGTCGCGGGCCTGGTCCTCGGAGACGGGGCGCGGCAGGCCGACCTTCAGGCGCGGGCCGCGCACCAGCTCGACGGCGGCGTTGGCCACGCCGTGGCGCTGGTCGAGATAGCGGTGGAAGGCGCGGATCGAGGACAGGGCCTGGCTGATCGAGCGCGGGGCCAGGGCGTCGTCACCCTGACGGCGGAAGGCGAGATAGCCGCGCAGGTCGGCGGCCGAGATCTCGCCCATCGCGGAGAGGCTCACGCTCTCGCCGCGATGCCGCTCCAGGAAGTTCAGATAGGCCAGGACGTTGTCGCCATAGGCCCGCACCGTGCGCGGCGAGGCCCGGCGCTCCAGCGTCAGGTAGTCCAGCCAGGCCGTATATGCCTGGCGGGCGCTCACAGGACGGGCCAGCGTTCGGCCGTGCGCTCGACCACGCGGGCCAGGAAGTTCACGAGCTCGGTGCCCATGTCGGCCAAGAAGCCTTCCGGATCGGTCGAGCCGAAGGCCACCAGGGCTTCGCGGCGCGGCTCCCAGATGGCCATGCGGACCAGGGCCATGCTGCGGATGGTCTCGGCCTTGTCGCCGAACAGCGGCAGGGCCGGGGCGAAGAAGCCCATGCGGGCGATCGGCGCCTCGCCCAGGATCATGTCAACCTGACCCTCGGCCAGCACGTGCCAGCCGGCCGGCACGCGGTGCGGGCCTTCCAGGGCGATGGTCCCGGTGGCCAGGCCAAAGCGCAGCTGGGTCATCTCGTCGACGCGGCGCGCGAGGTCCGAGTGATTGCGGGCGTCCAGCAGGTCGATGACCGCGGCGTGGGTCTGGGCCTGGGCCGAATAGTTGGCGCGGGCGTTGGCTTCGATCGCCTGGCGGACGCTGGCCTCGCGCTTGTGGGCGGCGGCGGCGCGGGCGAGCGCCCGGGGCCCGAAGTCGACGACATTGGCGGCATCGACCCGCAGGCCCAGTTCGCCCAGCAGGTCTTCGTCCTGGCGCAGGAATTCCGGCTGGACGCGCAGGAAGTCGCGGACGCTGTCGGCGTCGACCGGTTTCCTGCTGGCGTTCGTCGCGTCGCTCATCGTCGTCCCCACGGTAAAAAGCACTCCATGCGGATGAAGCGGGCAAGACGGTTAATGTCCGCTTGATGACGACCGCGACGCCGCTCTCGACCTGGGGAGCGTTTGGCGGCAAAAGCATGCCGTCATGTCCCGTATCGCTTCCGTTCTGCTGCCGATGCCGTTGCCGGAGGCCTTCGACTACGCCGAGCCGGACGGACTCGATCTGAGCATTGGCGACCATGTGGCGGTGCCTCTGGGTCCCCGTGTGATTCGCGGCGTGGTCGTCGCCCTGCGCGACGGGACCGGCGGCAATCGGCCGCTGAAGGTGATCCAGGGTCGGGTCGACGACCCGCCGCTGCCGCCGGGCGTGCTGGCCTTCGTCGAGTGGGCGGCGCGCTATTCGGTCGACCTGCCGGGCTGGCCGCTGGCCATGGCCCTGCGCGGCCTGCGCCATCCGCCGCCCAAGCCCGACAAGGTGCTGGTGCTGAGCGGGACCCAGCCGGCTCGGATGACGCCGGCGCGCCTGAAGGTGCTGGCCGCCGCCGAGGGCGTGAAGCTGTCGAGCACGGCCCTGGCCTCCGCCGCTGGCGTCTCGGCCGGGGTCGTGAAGGGCCTCGTCGACGAGGGCGTGCTGGTCGCCGACTATGTGGAGCCCGAGCGCGGCCTGCCGCAGCCGGACCTATCCCTGCCGCCCCGCACCCTGAACCCCGGCCAGGCCGCCTGCGTCGATGTACTCAAGGACATGCTGGACGCCGGCGGCTTCCAGGCCGCGCTGCTGGACGGCGTCACTGGCTCGGGCAAGACCGAGGTCTATCTGGAGGCCGTCGCGGCGGCGCTGGAGGACCCCGAGGCCCAGATCCTGGTGCTGCTGCCCGAGATCGCCCTGACCCAGGCCGTGCTGGCCCGCTTCGAGCAGCGCTTCGGCGCCCTGCCGGCCGAGTGGCACTCCGGCGTCTCGCCGCCGCGCCGCCGGCAGGTCTGGGAGGCGGTGGCCAGCGGCAATGCCCGCATCGTGGTCGGCGCCCGCTCGGCGCTGTTCCTGCCGTTCAAGAAGCTGCGCCTGATCGTGGTCGACGAGGAGCACGACAGCTCGTTCAAGCAGGAAGAGGGCTTCATCTACCAGGCTCGCGACCTGGCCGTGGCCCGCGCCAAGATCGAGGGGGCGTCCGTGCTGCTGGCCTCGGCGACCCCATCGCTGGAGAGCCTGTTCAACGCCCAGGCTGGCCGTTACCGCTGGCTGCGGCTGTCGGCTCGCCATGGCGCGGCGCAGCTGCCCGACATCGATCTGGTCGACATGCGCCTGACGCCGCCGGAGCCGGGCCGCTGGCTGTCGCCGCCGCTGATCAAGGCCATGGCCGTGACGTTGCAGCGCGGCGAGCAGGCCATGCTGTTCCTGAACCGGCGGGGCTATGCGCCGCTGGTGCTGTGCAAGGCCTGCGGCGAGAAGATGAAGTCGCCCGACACCGACAGCTGGCTGGTCGAGCACCGCTACACCGGGCGTCTGGTCTGCCACCTGACCGGCTTCTCGATGAAGAAGCCCGAGGCCTGCCCGCACTGCGGGGCCAAGGACTCGCTGGTCTCGATCGGCCCCGGCGTGGAGCGGGTCGAGGAGGAGGCGCGGCACATCTTCCCCGACGCGCGGATCGCGGTGTTCTCGTCCGACACGGTGATGGACGCCGAGGCCGCCAAGACCCTGGTGGCGACCATGGCGGCGGGCGAGATCGACATCCTGGTCGCCACCCAGGCGGCGGCCAAGGGCCACAACTTCCCGAACCTGACCCTGGTGGGCGTGGTCGACGCCGACCTGTCCCTACGCGGCGGCGACCTGCGGGCCGGGGAGCGGACGTTCCAGCTCTTGGCCCAGGCCGCCGGCCGCGCCGGGCGTCACGAGAAGCCGGGCCGGGCGCTGCTGCAGACCTACTCCCCCGATCATGCGGTGATGCAGGCCCTGAAGGCCCAGGACCGCGACGCCTTCGTCGAGGCCGAGATGTCGATGCGCCAGGACGCCGGCTTGCCGCCGTACGGACGCTTGGCAGCGGTGATCGCTTCCGGGCCAGACGCGGCGGCGCTCGACGCCTATGTCGAGGCCCTGGCCGCCGTGATCCCCAATGCCGAGGGCGTCGAGGTGTTCGGCCCCGCCGACGCGCCGCTCGCTTTGGTGCGCGGCCGCCGCCGCAAGCGCTTCCTGGTCCGCGCCGAGCGCACCGTCGACCTGCAAGGCTTCATGGCCGCCTGGCGGGCGCGGGCCAAGGTCCCGAACTCGGTGCGGGTGGTGATCGACGTCGATCCCTACAGCTTCCTGTAGCCGTCAGTTCGTCGGCTCGTCCTTGACCAGCACCGGGGCGCCCGCCGCCGGCTGGTGCGAGCGCAGGGGCAGGGCGGGGATGAAGAGGATCGTCACCAGGCCGGCCAGGATCACGAACAGCGCGGCGACCATCACGCCGCTGACGGCGTTGATCAGCGCGCCTTGCAGCACCGGGTCGGCGTGGGCCGCCTGGCCCTTGGCGGCGGCCTGGACGGCCATGCCTTCCAGCTTGCCGAGATCCAGGCCGCCGCCGGGCAGGCTGGCCAGACGCGCGGTCAGCATCGTCCCAGCCAGCGCCGCGCCGACGGTCGAGCCGATCTGGCGGAAGAACTGGTTGGAGCTGGTGGCCACGCCGATGTCGCGCGGGTCAACGGCGTTCTGGGTGGCGATGTTGAACAGGCTCTGGCCGGGGCCAAGGCCAAGACCCACGAAGGCCAGCAGGGCGCACAGCAGCGGCAGGCTGTGGATCTTCGACAGGTCGTGCAGCAGGAACACCGCCACCAGCAGGATGGTCGCGCCGCCCAGCATGTAGGGCTTGTACTTGCCGGTCTTGGAGACCAGCTGGCCGGCGACCGTGCTGCTGATGATCAGGCCGGCCATCAGCGGCAGCATGGTCATGCCGCTGACCGTGGCGGGCACGCCCCGGCCCAGCTGCAGGAACAGCGGCAGGAACATCACCACGCCCATGAAGGCCATGGAGATCAGGAAGCCGGCCAGGTTGGCGGTGGTGAACACCTTGTTCTGGAACAGGTGCATGGGAAGGATCGGGTTGCTGACCTTTGTCTCGGCCACCACGAAGGCGGCCAGCGACACGGCGGCCAGGGCGAACAGGCCCAGGCTCTGCGGCGAGCGCCAGGCGAAGTTATGGCCGCCCAGGCTCAGCGCCAGCAGCAGCGGCACGAAGGCGGCGATCAGCAGGGCCGCGCCCAGGAAGTCGATCTTGCCGGCCCGGCGGTGCTCCAGCGGCGGCATCTTGACGATGACCATGAACAGCGAAAGCAGGGACAGCGGCAAGTTGATGTAGAACACCCAGCGCCAGCCGGCGATCGTCTGGGTCCCGATCTGCACGGTGCCGTGGTCGGTGAAATAGCCGCCGATGATCGGACCCAGCACGCTGGCCAGGCCGAACACCGAGCCGAAGATGCCGGCGAACTTGCCCCGCTCGCGCGGCGGATAGAGGTCGGCGATGATGGCGAAGGCGGTGGTGAACAGCGCGCCGCCGCCGATGCCCTGCAAGGCGCGGAACACGATCAGTTGGACCATGCCCGGCATGCCCAGCACCGTGCCGAACTCGCCCGCGAGACCCGACAGCCAAGAGCCGGCCAGGAAGATCGAGATGCCGGTGATCAGCACGGGCTTGCGCCCGAAGATGTCGCCCAGCTTGCCCCAGATCGGCACCATCACCGTCGAGGTCAGCAGGTAGGACGTCGTCACCCACGAATAGAGATTGAGGCCGTTCAGCTCGGAGATGATCCGCGGCATGGCCGTCGAGACGATCGTCTGGTCCAGGGCGCTGAGCAGGAAGACGATCATCAGCGCCGTCAGGGTCAGGCGGCGCTCGGCGTCTGTGAAGGTCTGCGAGGTCATCGGGGCCCTGGGAAGCGTGATAAGCCGGGCCGCCGACCTATCACGCTCCTGGACGCGGATGTAGGGGCTAGTGCCCCTTCTTCGCCCCGCGCTTGCGCGACAGCATGTTCAGGCCCTCGACCCCGGCCGAGAAGGCCATGGCCGTGTAGATGTAGCCCTTCGGCACGTGGGCGCCGAAGCCCTCGGCGATCAGCACGGTGCCGATCATCAGCAGGAAGCCCAGGGCCAGCATCACGACGGTCGGGTTGTCGTTGATGAAGTTGGCCAGCGGGTCGGCGGCCAGCATCATGGCGGCCACGGCGATGATCACGGCGGCCACCATGATCGGCAGGTGGTCGGTCATGCCCACGGCGGTCAGGATCGAGTCGATCGAGAACACCAGGTCCAGCAGGATGATCTGGAAGATCGCCGCGCCGACATTGGAGATTACGACGGTGGCCTTGTCCTTCTCCAGCACGTCGTCGCTCTTTCCGGGATCGACGCTGTGGTGGATCTCCTTGGTCGCCTTCCAGATCAGGAAGACGCCGCCGGCGATCAGGATCAGGTCGCGCCACGAGAAGGCGGTCTCGAAGCCGGGCTCGCCGTGCGAACCGACCGGGCCTGCGATACCCAGATCGAACACCGGAGCGGTCAGGCCGACGATGAAGGCGATGGTCGACAGCAGCACCAGACGCATGATCAGCGCCAGCGAGATGCCGATGCGCCTGACCTTGGTGCGGTGCTCGGGCGGCAGCTTGTTCGACAGGATCGAGATGAAGACCAGGTTGTCGATGCCGAGGACCACTTCCATGACCACCAGGGTCACCAGCGCGGCCCAGGCGGCCGGGTCGGCGACGAGGCTAAGGAGTTCGTTCATCGGTCCTCTCTAAGGTTATCGGCCAAGCCGTCGTTTCGCGTACGCATACATGTAACACAGCGAGATAGGCGGGTAACGCTGATCTTTCCACCGTGGGGGCGGAAGGGTCGGGCCCTTAAGGAACGCCGTCGATGCAGGACGCCGCCCACATCAAGCCCCTGACCGCGCTGCGGTTCTTCGCCGCCTTCTGGGTGGTGATGTTCCACTATTGGCCCAAGCTGGACGTCGGCTTCACGCCGGCGATCGCGGAAAAGGGCTATCTGGGGGTCGAGGCGTTCTTCGTCCTGTCGGGCTTCATCCTCTGCCACGTCTATCTGCGCGGCTTCGGGGAAGCGCGGTTCCGCTATGGCGACTTCCTGTGGAACCGGCTGGCGCGGGTCTATCCGCTGCACCTGGCCACCCTGGCCGGCGTCGGGGCCATGGCGATCATCGCGGGCCTCGTCGGCATCTCCGTCGACGCCAACATCCTGGCCTGGAAAGCCCTGCCGGCCAATCTGCTGCTGATCCACGCCTGGGGCTTCGCACCCGTGTCGGGCTGGAACCACGCCTCGTGGTCGATCTCGGCCGAGTGGTTCGCCTATCTGACCTTCCCGGCCTTCGCCTTCGCGGCGTGGAGGCTGCGCGATCGGCCGCTGATCGCGGTGCTGGGCGCCCTGGCGTTCATCGCCGTGATCTATCCCGTCTTCCGGGCCCTGGCCGGTTTTCCGCTGACCGAGGCGACCATCCAGTGGGGCGCCTTGCGGATCGTGCCGTGCTTCGCCTTCGGCTGCGCCCTGCACGCCTTGTGGCGCTCGGACCGATTCCCCAGCCGACTCAGCGGCTACGGCGCCGCTTTATTGGGCATGGCCACGCTTGCCGCGATCCAGTTTTCCGCACCCGATCTGGTTATTGTGATGCTTCTCGGGGGGCTTATTTTCATGCTCGCGAGCCTCGCCAAGACCGGTTTCGAGTTTGCTGGACAGGCAGTCTTCGTCTATCTCGGCGAGATCAGCTACTCAACCTATATGATCTGCATCCCGTGGAAGATCCTGGCCATCAATGGCGCGACCAAGCTGTTCAATATCGAGGGCGACAAGCTGCCGGTGCTGATCTGGGTCGGGATTGTCGCCGCGCTGATCCCGCTGTCGGCGATCTCCTACCACATCATCGAAAGTCCGTGCCGGGAGCGCATGAAGACTTGGGCCGCTCACTGGAAACAGCGCCGTTTGGCGCTCGCGGGTGCGGCATAAACACTCTTTTCACGTCTATCTGGGAAGGTTATCCCTTGCCCAGTGACGCGGGGGAGTACCCACAGCATGACGAAACGGACCAGGGCCCTTCTGGGTTCCCTGCTTGCCGCCGCCATGATCAGCTTTGCGCCGGTGACGGCCAGCGCTGACGGCTATTGGCAATGCGTACCGTTCGCCCGTCTGATGTCGGGTATCCAGATCTTTGGCGACGCCCGTACGTGGTGGGGCCAGGCCGCTGGCAAGTATGACACCGGTTCGGTGCCGAAGATCGGCTCCGTCCTCTCCTTCAAGCCCACCGCCCGCATGAATCTCGGCCATGTGGCCTTCGTGAGCCAGGTGCTCACGGACCGGGTCATCCAGGTCACCCATGCCAACTGGTCGATCATCGAAGGCGATCGCGGCCAGATCGAAAAGGACGTCACCGTCGTCGACGTCTCGCCCAACGGCGACTGGACGCAGGTCAAGGTCTGGTACGATCCGATCCGCGACCTCGGCACCAGCGTCTATCCGACCAACGGCTTCATCTACCAGGACGCCCAGGCGACCAAGATCGCCGTCGCGACCAGCAAGATCGCCATGGCCCAGAACGCCGTGGTCTCGGCCGCCAAACAGGCCGCCAACCAGGTCGCCAATTCGGTTCGTTCCTCGCCGCTGGACATCATCGGCCAGGCCGCCGACTCGACCGATCGTATCGCCGCTCTGATCGAGGCCGCCGCTGGTGGTGGTTCGTCGAGCGACACGAGCAACAAGCAGAACGCCCCCCGCTAATTGGGAGCGCGTTGACCTTGAACGCGGGTCGGGGCACACCCGACCCGCAGCAAGGGCGGCTCAATGCTTAGAATTCTCCGTCATGGCGCTCCGGGCTTCGAGGCCGGCGGTCTGTCGCCCGATTGGCGGGTTCCCGCCGACGCCGTCTGGATCGAGCTGGTCGAACCCACCCGCGCCGAGGAAGTCGCCGTCGAGCAGTCGATCGGCCTGCTGCTGCCCACGCGGGAAGAGATGGCCGAGATCGAGGCCTCCTCGCGCCTCTACCAAGAGGACGGCGGCACGTTCATGACCGCCACGGTGCTGGTCAACGCCGACGGCGACCTGCCGACCGCCGCCCCCGTCACCTTCGTCCTGGCCGGGGCGCGGCTGATCACCATCCGCTATGTCGAGCCCAAGGCCTTCTCGGTGTTCGCCGCCCAGGCCGAGCGCCAGCCCAGCCTGTGCCCCAACGGCCTGCAGACGTTCCTCGGTTTGCTGGACGCGATCGTCGACCGCACCGCCGACATCCTCGAGCGCACCGCCGCCGAGGTCGAGATCCAGTCGCGCGCCATCTTCAGCCGCCCGCGCGGCACGGCGTTCGAGAGCATCCTCAACCGCCTGGGCCGGGCCCAGAACGTCAATTCCAAGGCCCGCGACAGCCTGGTCAGCCTGGCCCGCCTGCTCAGCTTCGCGGCCCTGGCCGACCAGTTCGACGGCTCCAAGGAACTGCGCGATCACCTGAAATCGCTGCAGCGCGACGTCCAGTCGATCACCGACCACTCCAGCTACGTGGCCAGCAACATCACCTTCCTGCTCGACGCGGCCCTGGGCCTGATCAACATCGAGCAGAACTCGATCTTCAAGGTGTTCTCGGTGTTCTCGGTGATGTTCCTGCCCCCGACCCTGGTGGCCGGCATCTACGGCATGAACTTCGTCCACATGCCCGAACTGCAATGGCTGGAGGGCTACCCCATGGCCATCGGCATCATGATCCTGGCCGCGGCCGCGCCGCTGCTGTGGTTCCGGCGGAAGGGCTGGCTCTAAAGAATCCGCGTGGCGCCGCGACAATCCACCGCGCTCTAAACGATGGCTTAAAGCTGATCTGGCACCTTGGGGACTGTTTCCCAGTTCACCGCGTACCCGCCGGAGCGTTCAGCGACCGCCCATGCCGCCCGCCGCGTCTTCACGACCGAGCCTGATCCGCAACCTCCACCCGTCCGCGGTGCGTGAGGCGCTGGAGAGCCATGCTCGTTACCTGAAGGGCCTGCCCAAGGGCCGCCGCGCGGTGCTGCAGTACGTCAACCTGAACAATTACGAGCTGGACGGCGTCGACCTGTCGGAGGCCGACCTGACCGGGGCGCTGCTGGGCGGGGCCTCGCTGCGCCGGACCAAGCTGACCCGCGCGGTGCTGTATGGCGCCGATCTTCGCGACTCCGACCTGCGCGACGCCGACCTGTCGCGCTGCGACATGCGCGGGGCCTGCCTGCGCGGGGCCAATCTGGGCGGGGCCAACCTTTCCAACTGCGACCTGCGCGAGGGCGTCACCGCCGTGCAGGACGGCGAGAAGGGTCTGCGGATCCTGGAGCACTCCAAGCGGCCGGGCGAGCTGGACTACGCCATGCTGCAGGGGGCCAACCTGAACGGCGCGCAGATGTCCGGGACGTTCGCGCGCCAGGCCGACTTCACCGACGCCGACCTCTCCAACGTCACCCTGCAAGGCGCCAAGCTGACCAACGCGGTCATGGACGGAGCCGACCTGTCGGGCGCCAACCTGCACAATGCCGACATGGCCAAGGTCTCGCTGCGCCGGGCGATCATGGTGGGCGTCGACGTCAGCGGCGCGGACCTGACCGACGCCGACCTGACCGAGGTGCTGCGCGCCCCGCCGCCGATCATCTATGTCGACGACCTGCCCCTCAACGAGGTGCTGGAAGCCCACGAGCTGTTCTGCAAGTCCGACGGCCGCGAGGGCTGGGCGGCCAAGGCGGCCGAGGTCGACTTCCGTCCCTTGCGCCGTCTGAAGGATCGCCGCCTGTCGGGCCTCTACGCCCCCAAGGCGGTGTTCTTCGGCATGGACCTGGACGGCGCCCAGCTGCAAGGCGCCAACCTGGCCGGCGCGGACCTGCGCGGGGCCAAGCTGCGCGGGGCCGACCTGCGCGGCGCGCGCCTCGTGGACGCCCAGCTGACCCGAGCCGACCTGACCGGCGCCAAGCTTGGCCCGCTGAAGATCGCCGAGGACCGGGTCATCCGCACGGACCTGACCCGCGCCATCCTGCGCGGCGCCAACCTCAAGGGCGTCAGCGCTCCGCGCGCGCGCTTCATCGAGGCCGACCTGAGCCGCGCCAACCTGACGGGCGCGGACCTGACCGACGCCGAGCTGCCGCCCAGCCTCTAGCCTCTCGCCTTGCTTCCCGATGGGGGACCGCCGCCGTGGCGGCGTCTATGGGCGAGGAGGCAAGACATGATCCTTTTCCCCGCGTCAGGCGGTGCGCCCGAGGCCGCCGCGCCGGCGTTCACCGTCCCGGCGTTGATGCACGACCGGACGGTGCTGGGCGTGGCCGTCGTCAGCGCGCCCCGCTACCAGGGATCGGACCGCTACCGCGTCGTCGCCGTGCCGGTGATCGAGCTGCGGTACGGCCGCTTCTTCGCCAATCCGCGCAAGGGGATCGGCTATCAGGTCGTCAAGACCCGCAAGCTGACCGTGTCGGCGGCGACGACCTATGTGCGCGGCTATCGCCAGGCGGACACGCCGGTCGGGATCGGGCGGCTGGGCAGCGGCGTCGGCGCGCGGGTCGCCGTCGACTACAAGACCCACGGCGTGCGCCTCACCCTGGGCGGGACCAAGGTCCTGTCCGGCGGCGTCGACGGCGCCCTGGTCGACGGCGGGGTTTCCGTCCCCGTCCCGCTCACGCGCCGCCTGGTCCTGATGCCCAGCGTCACGGCGACCTGGGCCGATCGCAGCTATAACGACCGTTACTTTGGGGTGACTGGGGTCCAGTCCACAGCTTCGGGCCTGCCGGTCTTCCATCCGGGCGGCGGGGTCAAGGACGTGACGGCCAGCCTGGCGGCCATCTACCGCGTCAACGACCGGATCAGCGTGGTGGCGACCGGCGCGATGGCCAATATCGTCGGCGACGCCAGGAACAGTCCGATCGTCCGCGACCGGACGCAAACCTCGGCCGTCGTCTCGATGACCTATCGCTTCTAGCACCGCTTTGGGCGAGAGGTCTTGCGGTGGGCATTAACCTTGGTGTTGATGCACCAAAACCGTGGGAGTTCTCGATGTCGCGTTTGTCCTGGATCGCCGCCGCCGGCGCTCTGGCCTTGACCTGTCTGGGCGCGAACGCCCACGCGGCCGCGCCCAAGCTCGAGAAGACCGCCTGCGTCGGCGACTACAAGGCCAGCGGCCTGAAGGTCGACTGCATGAACCTCGTCGTCGACGAGACCCGCGACAGCGCCAAGAGCCGCCGTATCAAGGTCGCCTTCGCCGTCGTCCATGCTTCGGAGCCCAAGGCCGGCCTGCCGCCGGTGATCTATCTGCACGGCGGTCCGGGCGGCTCGGCCCTGAAGGGCCTGCCGCGCATGCTGGCCAGCAAGACCTCGCGCGAGTTCGTGGCGCTGGATCAGGACTGGGTGTTCATCGACCAGCGCGGCGGCGGCTTCTCCAGCCCCAATCTCGACTGCCCCGGCACGCACCTGACCGACGCCGGCCCGCCCACCGACCAGGACGCGCAGGGCATCGTCGCCTGCCTGAAGGCCTTCCAGGCCAAGGGCGTCGACATCTCGCGCTACAACGCCGTCGAGGTGGCCAAGGACGTCCAGGACATCCGCAAGCTGCTCGGCTACCGCCAGATCGACCTGTTCGGCGGCTCGTACGGCACCCGCATCGAGGCGGCCATCCAGGCCCATGAGCCGCAGGGTGTGCGGGCGGTGGTGCAGGACTCGCCGTGGCCGCCCGAGGCCGACTGGACCGTCGGCGGCCCGGCCATGGTCTCGACCTCGATCGACATCGTCATGGCCAAGTGCGCGGTCGTGGCAGAGTGCGCCAAGCGCTACCCGGACCTGAAGGCCAAGCTGGCCGTGGTCGCCGAGCGCTTCCTGGCCGGTCCGCAGACCATCGGCGGCAAGACCTACACGGCCGACGATCTGGGCGGCTGGCTGATGGACGCCAGCTACTTCACCGCCGGCGTGCTGCCGCGCGACATCTGGAAGGTGATCGAGGGCGACATGGGGCCGGTCGCCGACTTCGTCGAGAGCCGCGACTACTACAGCGAGGGCCAGTTCATGACCCACCTGTGCAAGGAGGAGATCCCGTTCGAGAGCCGCGCCGCCGTGGCGGACGGCACCCAGAACGATCCGGTCGCCCGCCTGATGGTGGTGTCGATGCAGCGCATCCACGACGTCTGCAAGGCGCTGGACGTGGGTCCGATCTCCAAGGCCGAGCAGGCGCCGGTCAAGACCGCCATCCCGACCCTGTTCCTGGCCGCCGAGATCGACCCCGGCTGCCCGCCGCCCCTGACCCTGGCCGCCGCCAAGGGCTACCAGGGCTCGCAGGTGGTCATCGTGACGAACGCCACGCACGGAGTGAGCCGGAGCAGCCCGTGCACCCGCAAGATGATCCGCGGCTTCTTCCAGGATCCGACGAAGGCGGTGGACCGTAGCTGCCTGCCAGCGGCGGACACGCCGATGGCGTTCACCTACGCGGGGTAGGGCCTACATCTTCTTCTTCAGCGGCAGCAGGTCCGGATACACCGCGTCCCGCTTCTGCGCCTTCGCCGTGAACGCCTCGGCCATGTGGGCGCCGGAGAACATCCCTGTCTGCCAGGTCGCGATGTAGTCCAGGGCATCCGCGATCGAGTGGTCGCGGGCGTAGTTGATCATCACCTTGCTGCCGGCTACGGCCAGCGGCGACTTCTCGGCGATCTCGCGGGCTGTCGCCAGGGCGTGGTCGACCAGGGCCTCATGGGTGTCGAACACCTCGTTGACGAGGCCGATCTCCTTGGCGCGCTGGGCGGGCAGGCGGCGGCCCGTATAGGCCAGCTCGCGCACCCAGCCCTCGGGGATCAGCTTGCACAGCCTTGGGAAGGTGCCGACATCGGCGGTCATGCCGATGTTGATCTCCTGGATCTGGAAGAAGGCGTCGGCGCTGGCGTAGCGGATGTCGCAGGCGCTGACGAAGTCGACCGCCCCGCCGATGCAGCCGCCCTGGATGGCGATGATCACCGGCATGCGGGCCTTGTCCAGGCAGCTGAAGCTGTCCTGCAGCACGTGCACGAAGCGACGGAAGCTCTCGCCGGCCACGTGGCGGTCGCCGTCGCGGCTGGCGGTGACGCCCTCGTCGTCGGTGAACACCGAAAGATCCATGCCGGCGCTGAAGTGCTTGCCGGTCGAGGAGATGACGATGCAGCGGGCCCGCGCATTGTCATCAATATCTTTTACAATTGCGGGAAGCTCGTTCCAGAAGGGCCGTGTCATGGTGTTCATGGCTTCGGGGCGCTTCAACTGGATGTGCGCGACGCCGGCCTCGATCTCGACCTTGAAACAGCTATACTCGTCCTGATCGTGGCCGCTCATGCCTTTGGTCTCCCTTATCGTTGATTAGTCACTATCAACTGGGCGGGAGACGACCACAACACTGACCTGACGGAAGAGGAACTCCGCCAATGACCACCCGCAAGATGTTCTCCGCCCTGGCCATCGCCGCCACGGCTTCCAGCCTGGTCGCCGCGCCGGCCCCGGTGCTGGCCCAGTCGCGCGGCCTGGGCGGCCTGTTCGCCTGCGAGGGCTCGGGCGGCAAGCAGGAAGGCGGCGCCCTGATCGGCGCGGCGGCCGGCGCCCTGCTCGGCAACAAGGTCGGCGGCAAGAACAAGACCCTCGGCACCCTGGTCGGCGCGGCCGCCGGCGCGGCGGCGGGCGGCTATATCGGCTGCCGCATGCAGTCGACCGACGCGGCCCTGGCCGAGCAGGCGACGAAGAAGGCGCTGGAGACCGGCGTCGCCCAGACCTGGTCCAACAGTCGCACCGGCAATTCGGGCCGCATCTCGGTGCTGTCGTCCAGCTATGGCCCGCCGATCGACGGCCGCAACATCCGCTACGGCGCGGGCGTCCAGAGCCTGCCCAGCTACGAGGCCGCCGGCGGCGCCTATGTCGCCAGCTCGAACGCCAATCTGCGCGCGGGTCCGTCGACCAGCGCCAAGGTGGTCGGCAAGGTCGCGGCGGGCGAAAGCTTCGACGCCCTGGGCCTGGCCCCGAACGGCGGCTGGGTGCTGGTGGGCCGCAATGGCTACGCGGCCGGCTACGCCGCCGCCTCGCTGGTGCGTCCGTACGGCCAGCAGGTCGCCAGCTGCCGCGTGATCGACGCCTCGGTCGCCGGCGGCGGCCAGCGCGCCTCCAGCCAGCGCTACAGCGCCTGCAAGGATAACCGCGGCGAGTGGCAGGTCACCCAGGCCTAGGGGCCTAAAGGTCCACCACCTCGCACTTCAGGGTCTGGCGGATACGGTCCGCCACGATCCGACGGTGACAACAGTTCGGGTCGTCCTCGTAGCAAAGGAGGGCGACCCGTTTTGCTTTGGCGAGCTCCGTCGCTTGGGCCAGGGCCAGCACGGCGTCGGGCTCCTCCAGGTGGGCGTTGAAGATCGCGCGCATCTCGTCGGTCCGGCCGGCGCGGGCGGCCTCGCGGCCCGGCTTGGGCGTGCCCAGGGGCCGCAGGTGCAGGTAGTCGATGCCCTGGTCCTTGAGGCTGTTGCCCAAGAGCGTCTTGGAGAAGCCGGCCTTGCGCGAGCTGGCCACGGCGCGGACGTCGAGAACGAGTTCGACATCGGCCGCCTTCAGCCGATCGATCATCCCGCCTTGGGTGCCGGTCTCATAGCCGATGGTCGCGAGCTTATTCACGTGAGCCTCCATGGACGCGCGGTCGTCGCGGGCCTAACTTAACGCCCAACAGTCCCAAGGAGCCAAGTCGATGGACGCGGCCGTCTTTCGCGAACCTCGCAAGCGCTCCGTGGCCGTTCCCGGCGGCGAGATCGCGGCCCTGGAATTCGGGCCGACCGACCGGCCGATCGACGTGGTCTTCGTCCACGCCAACGGCTTCAACGCCCAGACCTATCGCGTGCTGCTGTCGCCCCTGGCGGCGGGCCTGCGCATCCTGGCCATCGACCAGCGCGGCCATGGCGACACGACCCTGCCCGCCGTCCCCGAGGGCCGCCGCTCGTGGCGCGATCTGCGCGATGACCTGACCGGCCTGCTGGACGCCCTGGACGGGCCGCCGCTGGTGCTGGCCGGCCACTCGATGGGCGGCACGGTCAGTCTCCTCGCGGCGGCCGAGCGTCCGGACCGGGTCAAGGGCCTCGTCCTGCTGGACCCGGTGATCATGCCGTGGCTGGCCACCCTCTACGCCAAGGCGCCCTGGACCTCGGGGCGGCTGTGGAAGCACATGCCGCTGGTCCAGTCGGCCCTGCGCCGCCGGGCCGTGTTCGACGACCGCGAGCAGGTGTTCGCCGGCTACAAGGGCCGCGGGGCCTTCAAGACCTGGCCCGAGACCATGCTGGCCGACTATGTCGCCGGCGGCTTCGTCCAGCGCCAGGACGGCAAGGTCGAACTGGCCTGCGCGCCCGCGTGGGAGGCCTCGAACTACGCCGCCCAGGCGCATGATCCGTGGCGGGCGGTGAAGGCGGTCAAGGTCCCGGTGCGGATTCTGAAGGCGGAGAAGCACTCGACCTGCATGGCCGGTGATGGTTTCGCGCGGCGGGGTAGGGACGTGAAGATCGAGGTGGTGGCGGGGACCAGCCACTTCCTGCCGATGGAGCGGCCGGATGTGGTGCGGGATGTGTTGTTCGATATGGCGACGGCTTAGCGCCCCCTCCGTCACGGCGCGTATTCGCGCCGCGCCACCTCCCCCGCAAGCGGGGCAGGAGGGAGTTTCTTCTCCTCCCCCGTGAAACGGGGGAGGTGGCCCGAAGGGCCGGAGGGGGCGCTAGAGCGCCAGCCCCTTCACCTCGTGCCTGCTCAACGCCTCCCGCGCCGCCTCGCTCACCGGCACAACCTTCCGCGCATCCAGATCGAACGTGATCGCCACCGCCTCGGAGGTCCCCCACGGTTCCCCCGTCGCCGGGTCGAGCAGCCAGTGGGCCACCCGCATCGTCCGCGCATCCGTCCCGATCAGCCCCGAACGGATCTCCACCCGATCCCCCGGCCGTGGCCAGGCCAGGTAGACGATCCGGTACTCCAGCACCGCGCCGCCGGTCCGTGTCGGCTTGCTGTCCGCGTGCGCCACCACGACGTCGCGGAACGGGTGGATGAACGAGCCGATGCCGTCCGAGACCCGGCCGATGAACTGCTCGGCGCGCATCCGTCCGTACACGTCGCAATCGGACGGCAGGAGCCCGCCCAGGCCGATCCGCGAGAGGCCCAGCGTTTCGGCGCGGTCCAGGCTGGCGGTCGGTGTGAAGGGTGACAGGTCGATGCTACGGGCCTGGGCCTTCTCCGGGACCTCCACCTTCAGGGCCGCCGCGCGCTCGTGGGCGATTTTGGGCCACGGGAAGGGCTGGCCCTCGCGCGGGGTGGCGTGGACGACGGTGGTCTGGAAGGTCGCGGCCAGCTCGCCCGAGCCCGGATGGACCAGCAGCTGCAGCAGCCGCGCCTCGGTCTCGCCCATCTCGATCACCCCGCCCAGCATGGTCAGGGGCGCGCCGGCATGGGCCTCGCGCAGGAAGCGGATGTGGTGTTCCTTGACCAGCAGGGTGGCGTTGGCGTCCGGCGAGAACGCCTGCGGCATGCCCAGTTCGGCGGCCAGGCCGATCAGCCCCTCCTGGGCGCGGACGACATAGTGGCGCACGTTCATGTGCCCCATCTCGTCGCAGTCCCAGGTATTGACGCCGCCGCGCCAGATCTCGACGCCGGGGAGGGTCTCAGCGGTCATGCAGCGTCTCGAACGATGTGGAACGATCGTTCGAGCCTAACGGTGTTCGCTCAGCCTCTGCAATCGGCGCAGAGGCCGTGGGCCTCGATCGTCACCGCCGTCAGGGCGTAGCCGGCCGCGGCGCCGGCGGCGATGATCTCGGCGCTGGCCTGGGGCTCGATCTCGCGGGTCGCGCCGCAGCAGTCGCAGATCAGGAAGGCGGCGGCGTGGCCGTCGGCCTCCTTGCGGCAGGCGACATAGGCGTTGAGGCTCTCGATCCGGTGGGCGAAACCCTGCTTCTCCAGGAAATCGAGGGCGCGGTAGACCGTCGGCGGCTTGGCCGGCGGGCCATCGCCCCCGAAGGTCGAGATCAGGTCGTAGGCCTTCACCGGCTGGCCGGCTTCCAGCAGCAGCTCCAGCACCCGGCGGCGCGGAGCCGTCAAGCGTTGCTCGGCGGCCGCGCAGCGGGCCTCGGCCGCCGCCAGCTCGTCCGCGAGGGCCGAGCCGGCGACGCCGTGATGGTGATGATCGTGTCCGCAGGAAGCGCCTTGGGCCATGCCCAAGAGGTAGAGGCCCACGTACGCGTATGCAACCTTCGACTAGTAGGGCGACTTCGCGATCAACGCGGCCTCGGCGTCGCACTGGGCCGGGGCGGTAGCGCTTTCACGGGCCTTGGCGATCTCCTCGCGCACGCCGTCCAGGTCGTCACGGAACGCCTTGGAGCCGTGCAGGGCGGCGACCAGGGCCGCGCCGTTGGTGCGGCCGGCGTCGACGGCGCTGGAGTTGTGCACGCCGCAGACCAGGCGGCTTTCGCCGAAGCTGCGCGCGCGGGCCAGGATCGGCGTGGCATGGGCCGGGTCGGCCTCGGCCAGGATCAGGCCGACGGTCCAGCCCCAGGTGGTGTGGCCCGAGGGATAGTCCGGGCTCTTGGCCAGGGCCTCGGACTTGTCGACGCAGATCGGGCCCTCGTCGATCAGGTAGGGGCGCTTGCGCTGGTAGAAGTCCTTGGGTTTGTTGACGGCGTCACCGACGTCGAAGCGGATCTTCATCAGCAGGGCGGTCAGCTTGGGCAGCTTTTGCGGGTCGGGCGTGAAGCCCATGGAACAGGCGAAGTCGGCCACGATCTTGCGCTCGTCGACGTCGTTCTGGGCCAGAGCCCAGCGCGGGGTGTCCTTCAGGGCGCGGGTGGCCAGGAAGATCTTGCGGTCGTTCTCGTAGCGCGGCTCGCCTTCCTTGGGCGCGGGCGGCAGGACCTTCATCGTGTCCAGCGCGCCGGGCGGCAGGTAGCCCAGCTGCTGCGGCGCCGCCTGGCGGGCGACCGCGAAGCCGGAAGCGGCGATGACGACGGCCGCGCCGGCGGCGAGGGCGAGCTTGAAGCGCATACGGAAGATCTCCCCGAACTAGGTGCGGGGACCCTGCCTTTCGAACGTGACAACAGCAAGGCTAGGCTAGAGCAGCGGCGCGCTCAGCAGGTTGGCCTCGGCGGTGCAGCGGGCCGGGTCGGGCGGGGTGGCCTGGGCGCGGGTGGCGTCCAGCTCGGCGCGGACGCCGGCCAGGTCGCTCTTGAAGGCCTCGGAGCTCCAGAGGGCGGCGATCAGGTTCTCGGCGGTCTTGCGGCCGGCCTCGACGGCGCTGGCGTTGTGGACGCCGCAGATGATCCGGCTTTCGCCAAAGGCGCGGGCGCGGGCCAGGATCGCTTCGGAGCGGTCGGGCGCGGCCTCGGCGAGCAGCAGGCCCACCGTCCAGCCCCAGGTGGCGTGGCCCGACGGATAGTCCGGCGACATCGCAAAGCCGAGGCTGGGCTTGATGCAGATCGCGCCCTTCTCCGAGCGGAAGGGACGGGGGTGGCGGTACTTCAGCTTGGTGGCGGTCACCGCGCTGTCGACCTGACGGCTGAGACGCAGCAGCATGGCGTCCAGCTTGGGATTACGTTCGCGGGTCGGGGTGTAGCCCAGCGCGCAGGTGTAGCGCTCCAGCAGGTGCTCTTCGTTGTCGTCGGCCTGGGCGATCGCCCAGCGCGGCGTGCCTTCCAGCTTGCGGGTGGCCAGGAAGATCTGGCGGTCCTTCTCGGCCTCCGGCGAACCCTTGGCGGGCGGCGGACCCAGGTGGTCGCGGGCGTCGAACTGCGCCTTGGTCAGGTAGCGGCCCGTGGGGGCGTCATCACCGCTCAGGGTGGCGCAGCCGGCTAGGAGCAGCACCGCAGAAAGGGCCAGAACACGCATACGAAAAGGGCCCCCGGAGAAACTCCGGGGACCCTGCATTTTCGCTAGAGTCGGATCAAGCTTACTTGCCGAACAGCTTGTTCCAACGCGGCTTCTCGCGGCCCTTCCAGGCTTCGCGGTGATAGGCGTCCGAGGCGATCAGCGGCACGACCGTGGTGGCTTCGGCGAAGACCATCTGTTCGTAGGTGGTCGAGACCTTGCCCCACGAAGCGGCTTCCTTCAGCGTCGACGACGAGCAGGCGCCGTCGCGGACGTCGGCGACCGTGATCTGGATGGCGTACTTGTGCATGTCGGCCTCGACGCCGAGGATCTCGGCGCAGACGACGGTGTCTTGCGCGAAGTTCTTCGGCACGCCGCCGCCGACCATGAACAGGCCCGTGGTGCCGGCCGCGATCTTGATGTCGGTCAGTTCGCGGAAGTCCGCGACCGCGTCGATCATCAGATAGGGCTGCTTGGCGGCGATCTTTTCCTTCTGGTGCTTGACCAGGCCAAAGCCCGCCGAGCTGTCGACGAAGGCCGGGCAGAAGATCGGCACGCCTTCTTCATAGGCGGTCTGGATCAGCGAGCCGGGCTTCTTGGCGTTGCCTTCCGACAGCCACTTGCCCATTTCCCAGATGAACTCGCGCGACGAGTAGGCGCGCGGCTCCAGGCGGTTGCAGATCTCCAGGATCGTGTGATCGCAGTTCTGCAGCTCTTCTTCGTCGATATAGGTGTCGTAGATGCGGTCGATGTAGTTGTCGCGCAGCACGTTGTCGTCGACCGGGCCGGCGGCCTGGTAGTGCTTGAAGCCGAGGGCTTCGAAGAAGTCCATGTCGACGATCGAGGCGCCCGTGGCGACCACGGCGTCGATCATGCCGTTCTTCACCATGTCGCGGTAGACGTGCATGCAGCCGCCGGCCGAGGTCGAACCGGCCAGGATCAGCCAGGGCGAGCAGCCCTTGTCGGCCAGGGCCATGTTGAAGATGTCGGCGGCGCGCGCGGTGTCGCGGCTCGAGAACGACATCTTGCGCATGGAGTCGATGATCGGACGGGCGTCGAACGACGTGATGTCGATGTGCTCGACGACGTTCTGCAGCAGTTCGGCCTTGGTGTTGTTCGGAACGGGAGCGTTCATGACAGAGGTTCCTCTGAAGGTGAGCGCCCGTCGTGACCCGCGAGCACGCCGGGACGGAGCGACCGGCGAGGGGATAGGTTGCAAGGGCGCGCTATATAGAAGGTTTGCGACGATTATCGAGTCCCAATCGCGGTTTCCGTCTTTTCCTGCCGCGAGCGTCGCCAACGGACCACGATCGGGCCGATCAGCAGGCCCGCGACGGCCAGCAGCGCGAGGAGGGCGATGGCGTCGCTGACGCGCTCCACCGGGGTTGGGACCTGGCGGATGCGGTAGATGTGCCGGCCGGCCTGAGCCTGGAACGACACGAAGCGCCAAGGGCCGTCGGCCTGGGCCTTCAGCGGGGTCTTGGCGCGGCCGTCGACGCGTTCGGCATGCCAGGTGGGGAAGTAGAAACGCTTGACCACGACCTTGGCCGGGGCGGGCAGGTCCAGGTCCATGGCCACGCTGCCGTCCGGGAAGCCGGTGGCGGCCAGCACCTTGCCGCCGGCCCCGACATCGACCAGCGGGCGCTCGGGGAAGCCACTGACCAGGTTCGGGTCGGTGAAGTCCGGATAGTAGGTCGCATAGCCCATCGGCAGGTGCTCGTTGGGCGCGCGGCCCGCCGCGATCAGCGACTGGCCGACGGGATCGACCGGATAGACGGTGACCGCGCGCAGGGTCGGCCAGGCCAGGACCAGCGCCCAGCCCGCCAGGACGGCGGGCACGCTCAGCATCCCTAGCAGCCGTCGCGGCCGGCCCGAGGCCGCGGCCAGGGCGATGGCGGTGACGGCGCAGAACTCGCTGACCACGATGATCCGGTAGGAGAACTGCACCTGGGACAGCAGCTGGATCTTCCAGACCCACGGGATGGCGTGCAGCAGCGTGGCCAGCACGGCCAGGGCGCCGAACACCATGGCGGGGACGGCGGTCTGGCGGCGCGGGGCGTCGAAGGCCGCCAGCAACGCGGCCAGGCCCGCCGCGCCGGCCCCCCAGCTCGACAGGGCCACGATCTTCATGAAGTTCGCCGACGGCCAGCGGTCCCAGGCCAGCAGGCCCCAGGACGCGGCGTCGTTGGCCCATAGCCAGTTCATCTGCGCCGCGCCCTGCATCAGCAGCGCGGGACCCAGATAGCCGGTGGCCAGGGCCAAACCCAGCAGGCCGCCCGCGAGGCAGCGGCCGGCGATGGCGATCCGCTCGGGGGAGGGGGCGGTCCAGACCCGCCAGGCGACCACGACGGGGATGATGATCAGGCTGACCAGCAGGGCGCTGGGCAGGTGCGACATCACCAGGGCGGCATAGGCGAGCGCCAGGCCCGGGATCGCTCGCCAGCTGGAGGCCGCGCGGTCCAGGCCCCACAGGACCCACGGCAGCACGGCGGCGGCGGCCAGCTCGGCGAAGGCGCCGCGGATGTAGAAGTCGACCGTGTGATAGGGCGCGACCATGTAGGCGACGGCCGCGACCAGCGCCCAGCGGTCTCCGGCCCGCTCCCGCAGCCAGGCGAACATGCCGCCGCCGGACGCCAGCGACAGGACGAAGCACGCCCAGGCCGTCAGATGCAGCGCGTCCAGCCTGTGGCCGCTGACGAAGTCCACCAGGGCGGCGACGTGGAAGGCCAGCGGCGGGTAGTAGTAGAACGACGGCGCGCCCAGGCCCTGGAAGGCGCCGGCCAGCCAGCGCGGCGGCCAGTCGCCGCGGCGCAGGGCGTCGACGAACTCATGCACCCAGATGGTGTTGTAGACGACGCTGTCGCTGGGCCCGACGCCCTTGATCAGGGTGTTGGCCGCGACCAGCTGGCCGGCCAGCAGCAACACGATCAGGATCGCGAAGGGGTTCAAGCCGTCGTTGGTACGCATGCGCCCTCCACTCAACCTCGGGAGTCCCTTTGTCGGGCGGTCGAGCGAAAGTCCAGGCGCAATGTCCGGTCGAAACGAAAACGGCCAGGGACGAGCCCTGGCCGTTGAAGTCGTGTGCGGACGATCGGCCTAGCGGCGGCGCTTGCGCTTGCCGGCCGCGCCCTTGGGGCGCGAGAAGCGGACGATCTTGCGCTCTTCGTTCTCCTGGCGGACCGCCGGGATCGAGCGCTTGGCCAGGCCGTACATCGAGGCCATCGGGGCGTCGTGCACCTGCGCGGTGTCGGTCTCGCCGAAGCCGTTGAAGCGGGTGTTCATGGCGACGCCATAGGCGCCGAGCATGCCGATCTCGATGTAGTCGCCCTCGTCGACGCTTTCCGGCAGGTAGAACGGGCCGGGCATGTGGTCGACGCTGTCGCAGGTCGGGCCGTAGAAGCGGAAGGGCTTGAGGCCCTCTTCCACGACTTCGCCGTTCTTGCGGTACAGCTTCACGGGGAACGGCCACTTCATGTGCGCGGCGTCGAACAGCGAGCCGTACGACCCGTCGTTCAGATAGAGCGCGTCGCCCTTCTTCAGCTCGACCTTGACCAGCAGCGACGAGGCCTCGGCCACCAGGGCGCGGCCCGGCTCGCACCAGAGCTCGGTGGTCTCGTGGACCATCATCTCGGCGAAGCCGCGGTCGATGGCCGCCAGATACTCGGAGAGATCCGGCGGGACCATGCCCGGATAGATCGACGGGAAGCCGCCGCCGACGTCAACGACATCGGCCAGCACGCCGGCGCGGACCAGCGCCCGCGAGGCCTGGGCCATCGCCGCCTGGTACGCCGTCGGGCGCATGCACTGGCTGCCGACGTGGAAGCTCAGACCCATCAGGTCCTGCGTGGCGCGGCGCGCGGCCAGCAGCAGGCCCGGAGCGTTGTGCGGCTCGACGCCGAACTTGCCCGACAGGCTGTAGGCCGCGCCCTCGGCCTGCACGCCCATGCGGACGATCAGGTTGAGGTCCTTGGCGTTGCCTGTGGAGTCCAGGATCTTGGCCAGCTCTTCGTGCGTGTCGAACGAGAAGGTCTTCACGCCGTGGTCGAAATAGGCGGCCGAGATGGCCACCCGGCTCTTGACCGGATGCATGAAGGCCATGCGCGAGCCCGGGGCCTGTTCGGCCACGAGTTCGATCTCGTTCAGCGACGCGACGTCGAACGACCGGACGCCGGCGGCGGCCAGGTCACGGATCACCCACGGCGAAGGATTGGCCTTCACCGCATAGAAGACGTCGCCCTTGAATTCGGACTGGAACCAGCGCGCAGCTACGGAAACCGCGTCAGGCCGCACGAGTGCGACGGGACGTTCCGGTGACCGCTCACGGACCAGGTCCAGGGGAGATTGGTACGTGCGCAATTCACGTAACCCCCTGTTGGAAGTTAAACCCAGGCCGGCGTTAGCAGCGTTTTAGAGGACTTCGGGTCCGCCGGAGCGAGCGAAATAGGGTCATTGTCCCGGGATGTAAAGTCCCTTTTGCGGCCCCGTTTTGAGACCAAACGATCCACCGGTTGTCACAAATACATTGCTTACCTGCCCCAAACCGGAGAACGCATTTCCCAAGCACCGAAACCACGTTAAGGATTCGCCCCGACCATGACGTCGGACCCTGTTCTTTCGATCCGCGCCGCTTCCAAGACCTTCGGGTCGCGACGCGCGCTGGACACCGTCTCCCTCGACGTCGCTCGAGGCGAGATGATCGCGCTCATTGGGCCTTCGGGTTCCGGGAAATCCACGCTCCTTCGCTCCATCGACGGCCTGCAGACCATCGACGACGGCGGCCACATCGACGCCTTCGGCGGCCCGGTCCAGGCCAAGGGCCGGGTGTCGGGCGAGGTGCGCAAGGCGCGCATCCGCATCGGCTTCATCGCCCAGCAGTTCAACCTGGTCGGCCGGCTGTCGCTGTTCAGCAATGTCGCCCTGGGCTCGCTGGGCCGCATCCCGTTCATCCGCGGCCTGTTCGGCCAGTGGCCGAAGGAAACCCGCGAGGCGGCCATGGCGGCCCTGCACCGCGTGGGCGTCGCCGACTATGCCGGCCAGCGCGCCAACACCCTGTCGGGCGGCCAGCAGCAGCGCGGCGCCATCGCCCGCGCCCTGGTCCAGAAGGCCAAGATCATCCTCGCCGACGAGCCGGTCGCCTCGCTGGACCCCGTCTCGGCGCGCAAGGTCATGGAGATCCTGCGTGATCTCAATCAAAGCGACGGCCTGACCGTCGTCGTCACCCTGCACCAGGTGGATTACGCCCTGCGCTACTGCGACCGGGTCGTGGCCCTGAAGGCCGGCCAGAAGGTCTATGACGGCCCGGCGGACGGCCTGAAACGCGAACAACTCATCGATATCTACGGCCCGGAATTCGAAGACGTCTTCTGGGAAGGAGCCCCACAATGATCAGCCGCCGCTCGGCCCTCGTCATCGCCGCCAGCCTGTCGGCCCTGGCCCTCGCCTCGTGCGGCCAGAAGTCCGAAGCGCCGGCCGCCAAGGACACGATCACCTTCTCCATCCTGTCGACCGAGTCGGCGCAGAACATGGAGAGCTACTGGAAGCCGATCCTGGCCGACATGGAGAAGCAGACCGGCCTCAAGGTGAAGCCGTTCTTCTCGTCCAACTACTCGTCGCTGATCGTCGCCATGGGCGCCAAGCAGACCGACCTGGGCTGGTTCTCGAACCAGTCGGGCCTGGAAGCCGTGCGCCGCTCGAACGGCGAGGTGTTCGCCCGCACGTTCGACCCGTCGGGCACCGACGGCTACAAGTCGGTGATCATCGTCCCGGCGGGCAGCAAGATCCAGACGATCCAGGACCTGCTGAAGTGCGACAAGACGCTGAACTTCGGCATCGGCGACAAGAAGTCGACCTCCGGCACCCTGGCCCCGATGACCTACGTGTTCATCCCGGCCAACAAGAAGCCGGAAGCCTGCTTCAAGACCGTGATCAGCGCCAACCACCAGGCCAACCTGTTCGCGGTGGCCAACGGCAAGCTGGACGCGGCGACCAACAACTCCACCGCCATCGGCCTGTCCAAGGCGCGCGGCGAAGGCGTCACCGACAAGATCCGCGTGATCTGGGAATCGCCGACCCTGCCCGAGGACCCGATCGTCTGGCGCAAGGACCTCGACCCGGTCGTGAAGGAAAAGCTGCGCCAGTTCTTCCTGACCTATGCCCAGGGCGACACGCCGGAGGCCCAGCAGCAGCGCGGCTATTTGAAGAAGCTGTCCATCGGCGGCTTCAAGCCGGCCGACGACACTCACCTGCTGGTCGTGCGCGAGATGGAAGCCACCGAGCAGCTGGGCCTGGCCCGCGAGGACGGCGACAAGGCCAAGATCGAAGCCGCCCAGAAGGTTCTGGAAGGCATCAAGACCCAGCGCCTGGCGGCCGAGGGCAAGGCGGGCGTCGCCGCGACGCCCGCCAACTGAGGTCCTAGATGAGCGACGCTACTGTTCCCGCGCCGCCCAAGCGCTCGGCCTCGGCCCTGGCCTTCGACACCGCCCTCTGGGGCGGGGTCATCCTGCTGCTGATCCTCAGCTTCAAGCCGGCCGAGATCGACAAGTTCCCGCAGCTGTTCACCGACACCGAGCGGACCGGCAACTTCGCCAAGCTGTTCTTCAAGCCGTTCACCGACCCGGCGCTGTTCATGTCGATGGATTGGGGCCTGTTCATCGGCAAGATGTGGCAGACCATCCAGATGGCGCTGTGGGGCACGGCCCTGGCGATCATCGCGGCCATCCCGCTGGGCCTGCTAGGCGCGCGCAACATCGCGCCGGTGTGGATCCAGCAGCCGGTGCGCCGGATCCTGGACCTGATCCGCTCGGTCCCCGACCTGGTCGTGGCGCTGATCTTCATCACCGCCGTGGGCCTGGGCCCGTTCGCCGGCGTGATGTCGATCATGTTCAACACCGGCGGCGTGCTGGCCAAGCTGTTCGCCGAGGCCGTCGAGTCTATCGACAAGGCCCCGGTCGAGGGCGTGCGCGCCACGGGCGCCGTGAAGCTGCAGGAGATCGTCTGGGGGGTGATCCCGCAGGTGGCCCCGCTGTGGACCAGCTACGCCCTCTACCGCTTCGAGTCGTCGAGCCGCGCGGCCACCGTGCTGGGCATCATCGGCGCGGGCGGCATCGGCCAGATTCTGTTCGACTCGATCAACGCCTTCCAGTTCGATCAGACCGGCTGCATCGTGCTGGTCATCGTCGTCGCCGTGTCGCTGATCGACCTGCTGTCGCAGATCATCCGTACCCGTCTGCTGTAGGCGGCGTCCCCATTTTGTGGCGAGCACCCCCTGTGGCGTGTGCTCGCCCGGATGGACTGTTCCGTGTTCCCCAGATTCCAGGATCGCGTCGGCCAGTTGGCGGGGCGCGAAACCATGCATCCTTGCTTGTCGATCCTAGATTCCGGTAGCGGCGCGGGAGGTGTGCGTCCGTCGCGCCAAGATAATCGCAACCATACAATTCTAGTGGTGATTAGAAAAAGAAGCGGTACCCGATATACGAACCGCAATTTGCAGTTGTTCGGCGAACGTCATTCTCTGAAATGATCCAGAAACACTTTGACATAAACCACGATGTTTCTGGGCGCCGTGTTTGTGGCGCAAAATTATCACGTCGTAAAACGTACATATGGGCGTCACGGAAGCATCACTGCTGACGGCCTAATCCCCCGGTCACCAACAAGGGGATACCTCTAGATGCGTAAATATCTCGAAGGGGCGGCAGTGATCGCCCTCGTGATGGCCACGGCTCAAGCCGCCTACGCCGCCGACACCGCCGCCGCTTCGGACAACACCTCGCTGGACCAAGTGGTCATCACCGCGACGAAGCGTGAGACCAACCTCCAGAACACCCCGATCGCCGTTTCGGTGCTGAGCGCCACGGCCATGGCCGACCGCCACGCCGAGAGCCTGATCAGCCTGATGGACGGCGCGATCCCCTCGCTGCGCGTCGCCACGTTCGAAGCCCGCCAGTCGGCCCTGACCGTCGGCATCCGCGGCATCGTCCCCTTCGACGCCAACCAGACCGCCCGCGACCAAGGCGTCGGCGTCTATATCGACGGCGTCTATCTGGGCCGTCAGCAAGGCCTGAACGTCGCCCTGCTGGACCTGGAGCGCGTCGAAGTGCTGCGCGGCCCGCAAGGCACGCTGTTCGGCCGTAACACCGAAGGCGGCGCGGTCAGCATCGTCTCGAAGGGCCCGTCGGGCGTGGCCGGGGGCCGCATCGTCGCCGGCGTGGGCAACTACGGCGCCTACACCGCCGAGCTGCACCAGGACTTCCAAGAGTTCAACGGCCTGTCGATCAAGGTCGACGGCCTGCTGCAACACCAAGACCCGACCATCAAGAACCCGATGGCGGGCCAAGCCGGCTGGAACCAGTACGACCGCAAGGGCGGCCGCATCCAGGCGCTCTACAAGCCGAACGACAAGTTCAGCGCCCTGATCGCGATCGACTACGCCAAGGACGAGAACACCCCGTTCTTCAGCCAGCTGATCAACTACAACCCCTATGGCAAGCGCGTCCGCACCCTGGCTGAAGTCACGGCCACGGCCAGCGCTCCGGCCGGCACGATCAACCCGCTGGCCCCGCTGGTGAAGATCCACACCGACCGCCAGAAGGTCTCGGACATCGGCACCGTGCAACAGCCGAGCCTGGACGAGACGGGCGGCGCCATGATGACGCTGAAGTACAACGTCTCGCCGAACCTGCAGCTGCGCTCGATCACCGCGGCCCGCGCCGTCGGCAC
Organism: Caulobacter sp. GW821-FHT10E02; assembly: GCF_059415225.1. NCBI lineage: Bacteria > Pseudomonadati > Pseudomonadota > Alphaproteobacteria > Caulobacterales > Caulobacteraceae > Caulobacter > Caulobacter sp. GW821-FHT10E02. The sequence goes on along the minus strand of NZ_JBWKMV010000002.1, from coordinate 353,766 downwards.
GAACCAGTGGGACAACTCGGGCGTCGAAGCCCGTAACGTCTTCGCCCCGAACGCCACGTTCGGCCGCTACAGCCTGTCGGACCTGTACCAGAACCAGTACAGCCAAGAGTTCCAGGCTGTCGGCGACTTCGGCGACACCTTCCAGTACGTCGCTGGCCTGTACTACTTCAAGGAACACGCCAAGGAATCGGCCGCCACGCCGTTCACCAACCAGTGGAACGCCGACGGCACCGCCTACACCATCCGCTCGTCGGCTGGCACGTCGAAGGCCGCTGCCGGCACCGCCGGCTGGGAGCGCGGCACGCGCTTCCTGACCCGCGCCTCGGAAGCCGACGCCGAGAGCTACGCCATCTACGGCCAGGGCACCTACACCCCGGCGACGATGGAAAAGCTGCACCTGACGGTTGGCGGTCGCTACACCAAGGACAAGCGCGACGGCACGCTCTACATCGTCAACGGCAAGGCCACGAACTTCACCTTCACCTACGACAAGGGCCGCTTCGACCCGCTGGTGAACCTGGCCTATGACGCGGCTGAAGGCGTCAACCTGTACGCCAAGTACTCGACCGGCTACCGCGCCGGCGGCGCCAACGACCGTTCGCAGACCTTCCAGGCGTTCGACGCCGAAAAGGTCAAGGCGTACGAAATCGGCGCCAAGATGGACTTCCTCGACAACCGCGTCCGTCTGAACCTGGCCGCCTACGCCATGAACCGCGACGGCACCCAGATCGACTTCGACAACGTCGACACCACCCCCGGCAGCCCGACGCAAGGCGCGCACACCGAGGAAACCCGCAATGCGCCGGGCACCTCGAAGATCCGCGGCTTCGAAGCTGACCTGACCGCCCAAGTGACCAACCAGATCGTGGTCGGCGTCTCGTACGCCTACACCGACGTGAAGGTCCCGGCCGCGCCGTTCCCGTTCACGGGCAACGCCGACGTCCCGCTGGGCACGCCGTTCCCGGTCAACGTGGTCTACACGCCGCCGAACGCCGCCTCGGCCTATGTCGACTTCAAGCAGCCGGTCGGCTCGATGACGTTCAAGGCTCACCTGGACGCCAACTACGCCGACGCCCAGTACTCGTTCCAGACCGAGTTCGCCGACGTTTCGCCGACCGGCAAGCTGGTCCAGAACGTCGCCGTCAAGGGTGACAGCAGCTTCATCGTCAACGGCAACCTGACCCTGGGCGACATCGCCATGGGCGACGCCGGTTCGGCCAGCCTGTCGCTGTGGGCTCGCAACCTGCTGAATGAATCGCACATCTACCGCATCTCGGCCGCCAACCGCGGCACGATCGGCGACTACGCGAACTTCAATCCGCCGCGCACCTACGGCATCGAACTGCGCGTGAAGTACTAGGATCCAGCTTCTGGTCCTGAAATGACGGAGGGCGGCTCAGCGATGAGCCGCCCTTTTTCTTTGCGCCAATTTCTCCACATCGGGCGCCTGCCGGAAACCATCTGCGCCCGGACTTTTCGCAATTCCGGGAACGTTAAATTTTGTTGCGGCCGCGACACAGCATAACCGGTTGAAAACACTTGTCATCGGTTCGTAACTCAACGTTCGCCGAACCGTCATATCCCACGTGTTAAGCCCGCAAGTGTCCTGATCCCGTCCGAGTACGGGCGTGAGAGTCAGGGTCTTCAAGGGGATATCTCACATGAGCATCAAGACCTCGCTGGTCGCCGGTTCGGCGCTGGGCGTCGCGCTTGCTCTGAGCCTGGGCGTCGCGGCCCAAGCTCAGGATATGGCTTACAAGTGGAGCGGCGCGCCGCAGTTCTCGAACGACGACACGATGTTCAAGTTTCGTGGTCGTATCCTGGTCGACTACGTCAACCAGGACGTCAGCCGCGACGGTCCGGGCGGTGATTTCAAGACCAGCAACTGGCGCGGTCGCCAGGTGTTTCTCGGCGTTGAAGGCAAGCTGAACAACTATTTCGCCTACAAGGCCGAAGGCGGCTGGGTGAACGGCGGCGCGGCCTCGTGGGACGACGTCGTCATCGAGTACAAGCCCAACGAGCAGGTCTCGCTGCTGTTCGGGAACATCAAGGCCGCCGGCCTGGAAAACCTGACCTCGACCCGCTTCATCACCTTCATGGACCGCGGTCCGTACGGTGACTTCGGCATCGACACCTACCTGCTGAGCGCGGTCGCCAAGTATCAGGGCTACAACTATTCGGCGACGCTGGCCGTCCAAGGCAACAGCATCAACACCGCCGACGTCGCCAACGCCGGCGCGGACAGCAAGGAGCGCTTCGGCCTGACGGCGCGCGGCCACTTCGCCCCGATCAACACCGACACCGACAAGCTGCACGTCGCCCTGTCGTATCGCTACCGCAACCGCGGCGACGAAGGCGCCTTCGCCTATACCGGCCGCACGACGACCGCCTACACCAACGGCACCACGTTCTACACCACGGGCGGCATCGGCAACCGTGACAAGACCCTGGCCGTCGAAGGCATGTACATCCATGGCCCGTTCTCGGTCCAAGGCGAGTACTCGAACATCGACATCACGCGCACGGGCGGCGCGGCCGTCGGCAAGGACCCGAAGGTCAAGGTGGGCTACGCCTTCGTGTCGTTCTGGCCGACCGGCGAGATGCGCAACTACGATCCCGTCGCCGGCGAGATCAAGCGTCCGAAGATCCTGAACCCGGTCACGGCCGGCGGCATGGGCGGCATCGAGCTGGCCGTGCGCTACGACTACGCCGACCTGACCGACGCCTATGACACCCTGAACGTCAAGCCGGCCGTCTCGCAGGCCGGCAAGTACACGGGCTGGACCCTGGGCGTGAACTACTACCCGGTCTCGTATGTCCGCTTCCAGGCCAACTACACCGACGGCAAGTCGGACAATATCGGCCTGAACCAGGACTACGACATCAAGCAGTTCCAGCTGCGCGCTCAGCTGGACTTCTAAGCCACACCGCGTTTCCGGGCGGGCCCACCGGGTCCGCCCGACCCATTTTGCTTCATCCTTAGGAAGTGACCATGAAGAAGCTCCTGTCCTGCGCGGCCGCCGCCGTCGCCCTGTCGGGCCTGGCCGCCGCCCCCGCCCACGCCGCCCGCGACTACGTGTGGGCCGCCGGTTCGTCGACGGTGTTCCCGTTCGCCACCCGCACCGCCGAGAACTTCGCCAAGAAGTCGGGCAAGAAGGCTCCGAAGGTCGAAAGCCTCGGCACCGGCGGCGGCATCAAGCTGTTCTGCTCGGGCGCCGGCGAAGGCTTCCCGGACATCGCCAACGCCTCGCGTCCGATGAAGAAGGCCGAGTTCGACGCCTGCGCCGCCAAGGGCATCAAGGACATCATCCAGATCAAGGTCGGCTTCGACGGCATCGTCATCGCCACCGACAAGGACGGCGCCGACTACAACTTCAAGACCGAGAACCTCTACATGGGTCTCTCGAAGGTCGTTTATAAGAACGGCCAGTTCGTCCCGAACCCGAACAAGAACTGGGACGACGTCGCCGGCGGCCTGCCGGGCAACCGCATCCAGGTGTACGGCCCGCCGCCGACCTCGGGCACCCGCGACGCCTTCGTCGAGCTGGCCATCGAGGCCGGCGCCCGCAAGTACCCGACCTTGGACGCCATCCGCTCGGACAACGAGAAGAAATTCAAGGCCCAGGTCGACCCGCTGCGTAACGACGGCTGGATCGACGCCGGCGAGAACGACAACGCCATCGTCGGCACCCTGACCAAGACCCCGGGTTCGGTCGGCGTCTTCGGCTGGTCGTACCTCGAAGAGAACATGGACAAGATCAAGGGCGCGACCGTCAACGGCGTGAAGCCCTCGGCCCAGACCATTTCGGACGGCAGCTACCCGCTGTCGCGCACGCTCTTCATCTACGTGAAGAAGTCCAACATCGGCGTCACCCCGGGCCTGGAAGACTTCCTGAAGGAGTTCACCTCGGACGCCGCGACCGGTCGTGGCGGCTACCTGCAAGGCCGTGGTCTGATCCCGCTGCCTCCGGGCCAGCACGAAGCCCAAAAGGGCGTCGTGGCCAACAAGACCGTGATGGCGCGTCCGGCTTCCTAATAGGCAGTCGAGCGTTTCAAAACGTGACGAGCGCCGCGGTCCTATGGGCCGCGGCGTTTTTCTTTGTATAGTAGACGCTGCCGGGCCTCCCCCATGCCCGCGCCGCGGTCGCCGTCCGGGCCCGCGTCCTTGACCCTGCAGGGCCATGATCCTCGTCGCGCTCGCCGTCGTCTTCCTCCTCGTTCTGTTGAACGGGGTCTTCTCCATGTCCGAACTGGCCGTCGTCTCGGCCCGCAAGGCCCGTCTGCAAGGCTTCGCCGAGCGGGGCGACAGGGGAGCCAAGCTGGCTCTCGACATGGCCGAGCACCCGACGCGGTTCCTGTCGGCCGTCCAGGTCGGCATCACCCTGATTGGGATCTTCGCCGGCGCCTTCGGCCAAGCCACCATCGCCAGCGCGCTCGACACCTGGGTCGAGACCACCATCCCGGCCCTCGCCAAATATTCCGAGGCCATCGCCACGACGATCGTGGTCATCGGCCTGACCTATGTCTCGGTGATCCTGGGCGAGCTGGTGCCCAAGCGCCTGGCCCTGATGTTCCCGGACGTGATCGCCCGCCGCATGGCGCCGTTCCTGGCCGTGGTCGCCACCATCCTGCGTCCGTTCGTGACCCTGCTGACCGTCTCCACCGCCGCCGTGCTGAAGCTGATGGGCGTGCGCGACGAGCGCAACAGCGGCATCACCTCCGAGGAGGTCGAGACCGTCCTGGCCGAAGGCGCCGACGCCGGCCTGATCGAGCCCGAGGAGCGGGCGATGATCAACGAGGTGCTGCGCCTGGGCGATCGCCCGGTGCGCGTGGCCATGACCCCGCGCCGCGACCTCTTCTGGGTGTCGCTGGCCGACAGCCCCGAACAGGTGCTGACCGAGATCCGCACCAGCGCCCACTCGCGCATCCTGGTGGCCGAGGGCGACCTCGACGGCGACATCGGCGTGGTGCTGAAGAAGGACCTGCTGGACGCCTGCCTGTCGAACGAACCGCTCGACCTGAAGGCCCACGTCCAGCAGCCGGTCGCCATCCCCGAGACCATGTCGCTGCTGAAGGCCCTGGCGGTCTTCAAGCAGACCAGCCTGCACATGGCCCTGGTGGTCGACGAGTTCGGCTCGCTGCAGGGCGCGATCACGCCGCTGGACCTGCTGGAAATGATCGCCGGCGACTTCCCGGAAGACCATGACGACGACGAGAAGCGCTTCATCCGCCGCGAGGACGGCAGCTGGCTGATCGACGCCCGCCTGGACATCCAGGAACTGAACGATCACCTGGGCGAGAACTTCGAGGCCGACGGCGGCTACCACACCGTGGCCGGCCTGATCCTGGATCGCCTGGGCCGCATCCCCGAGGAGGGCGAACACGTCGCCATCGGCGCCTTCGACATGGAGATCGTCGACATGGACGGCTCGCGGATCGACAAGGTGATCCTCAAGCCCTGCAAGCCGAAGAAGGGCGGGCAGGAGGGGTAGGTCGGCCGACCGACCGTCTTCCCCGGAGTACAGTATGCTTTTCCGTCACGTCCTGGCGCTGGCCGCCACGCTGATCGCCTTCGCCGTGTCCGCGCCGGCCAACGCCCTCGAGTACGGCTTCAAGGATCTCATCCAGGGCCCGGGCGCGCCGCGCGCCGGGGCGGCCGATCCGGACGTCATCGTCGTGATGTATGCCGACTACAACTGCGGCTACTGCAAGCGCATGGAGCCGGTGCTGGCCAACGCCTTGAAGACCGACCGCCGCCTGGCCGTGGTCCACAAGGAATGGCCGATCTTCGGCGAGGTGTCGGAGCACGCTGCGCGCGTGGCGTTGGCGGCCAACTATCAAGGACGCTACGACGCGGTGCATCGGGCCTTCATGCTCTCGCCCACGCGGCTGAGCGACACGGACATGGTCGACGCCGTCGCCAAGCAGGCCGGCGTCGACTGGGCCCGGCTGAGCAGCGACCTGAAGGCCCACGCCGCCGACATCGACGCCATCCTGCTGCGCAACGAGCGCGAGGCGGCTCTCCTGCGGCTGCAAGGCACGCCGGGCCTGGTGATCAACGGCTATCTGTTCCGAGGCGCCCTGTCGGACGAGCAGTTGAAGGACCTGGTCGAGAAGATCCGCACGGTGAAGCCGCCTGCCGCCTAGGGCGATGGCTTCGGAGCGTCGCCGGCTCCGCCATGCCGTCGCGCGAAGTCGATGAACGCCTTGAACGCGGCGGTCGGGTTGCGCCGGCTGGGATAGTAGAGACTCAAGGGCGCCAGGGTGGGCGTCCAGTCCTCGAGCACGCATACGAGGCGGCCGGCCTCGATGTCGTCGCGCACGTCGGACTCCATCGCCAGGGTCAGGCCGACGGACGCGAGGGCCGCCATGCGGGCCAGGCTCGCTTCATCGAGGGTGATGGCGCCCTCGACGTCGATATGGACCGACTGCCCATCCTTCTCGAACGGCCAGCGGTGGATCGCGCCATTGGGAAGCCGGACGCGGAAACAGGAATGCTCGGCGAGGTCCTGGGGGATCTTGGGCGTCCCGCGCGCCTTCAAATAGCTTGGCGAGCCCACCACGACATTGCGCCGCGCGCGCCCCAGCGGGAGGGCGATCATGTCGACCGGCACGAGGTCCGCGCTCCGGACGCCCAGGTCGAAGCCGCCCGCGACAATGTCCACCAGGCGGCCCTCCGTGACGATGTCGATGTGGACCTGAGGGTGCGCGCGCAGGAACGGCAGGACGAGCCAGGAGAAGATCTCCCGCGCCGCTGTCGGAAAGGCGTTGATGCGCAATGTGCCCGAAGGCGTGGCCTGTTGAGAGCGCGCGGCGTCCATCGCCTCATGGATATCGCGCACGGCGGGCGCGACTTGGGCGACGAACTGCTGGCCCGCCTCTGTCAGGGATACGCTTCGCGTCGTCCGGTTGAACAGCCGGACGCCGAGCGAGCGCTCCAGCTTTCCGACCGCATTGCTGAGCGCGGTCGTTGAAACCCCGAGCTCGAGCGCGGCCGTGCGGAACTTCCCCCGCCGGGCGACCATCAGGACGGCGTCCAGTTCCGTCAGGCTGTTCAGCGCCATTGTCCCGGTTTCCGTGATGAGGCGTTCCAGATTGTCCTGATTATCGCGCGATCTGTCCATCGCTACCTTGCTGACATCGCACGTCCAGCCGCCCCGGCCTCGCGTGCGGCCAGCAGGACAGAAACCATGTCGCTCGACCTTCCATCCCCGATCGCCGCGTATGTGGCCGCGAACGCCCGCCTGGACGCGGCCGGCATGCTCGAACCCTTCGCGGCCGACGCCGTCGTTCGCGACAACGGCGCCGTTCTTCGCGGCCACGCCGAAATCAGCGGCTTGTTCGAAGAGGCCGTGATCCCCGTGAAGGCGATCTTCACGCCGGACACCGCCCGCCACGAGGACGGCCAGGTCGTCGTCGAAGGCCCCGCCCATGGCGATTTTCCGGGCAGCCCGATCCGCTTCACCTACCGCTTCACGCTCGAGAACGACGCCATCACCGCTCTGGAGATCACCGCATGACCCTCAAGGCTGATCCGACCGAATTCGCGGGCAAGCGCGTGCTCGTCAGCGGCGGCACCAAGGGCGCCGGCCGCGCCACCGTCGACCGCTTCCTGGCCGGCGGCGCTCGGGTGATCACCGCCGCCCGCGGCGCCCAGGAGCCCATCGACGGCGTCGCGTTCGTCCAGGCGGACCTGACGACGGCCGAGGGCGGCGAGCTCGTGGCCAAGGCGGCGCTCGATCGCCTGGGCGGCGTCGATATCCTCGCCCACGTGATCGGCGGCTCGGCCTCGCCGGGCGGCGGCTTTGCCGCGCTGAGCGACGATCACTGGCTGGCCGAACTGAACCTGAACCTTCTGGCCACGGTCCGCCTGGATCGCCTGCTGGTTCCGCAGATGATCGCGCGCGGCGCCGGCGCGGTGGTGCACGTCACCTCCATCCAGTCGGTCCTGCCGCTTCCCGAGGCGACCACGGCCTACGCCGCTGCCAAGGCCGCGCTCAGGACCTACAGCAAGTCCCTCTCCAAGGAGCTGGGTCCGAAGGGCGTGCGGGTCAATGTGGTCTCGCCCGGCTGGATCATGACCGAGTCGTCCGTGGACCTGCTGAAGCGCCTGCAGGCCGCCAATGGCGGCACGATCGAGGACGCGCGGCAGGTCGTCCTCGACAGCCTGGGCGGGATCCCGATCGGGCGTCCGGCCGACCCCCACGAGGTCGCCGACCTCATCGCCTACCTGGCCTCGGATCGCGCCGCCGCGATCCACGGCGCGGAATTCGTCATCGACGGCGGGACGGTGCCGACCGTCTGATGGCAGGGAAGCGTCCAATCCCTCTCCCCTTGCGGGAGAGGGTGGCCGCCGAAGGCGGTCGGGTGAGGGGTTGCGCTCCGCTCTCCGGACAGGCCTTTCGACCCCTCATCCGTCGACGACGTCGACACCTTCTCCCGCAAGGGGAGAAGGAAGATGAGGCCGCCGTTGCGGACACCGGCCGCCCGGTGCGATATCGGGGCGATCAGGAGTGGCTCATGACCCAAGACCCCGTGAAGGGACCGGCGTCCTATTTCCCGTCGATCGAGAAGACGTACGGCCAGCCGATTAGCCACTGGCAGCAGGTCGTGCGTGACGGCTATCCCGCCAAGCATATGGAACTGGTCGCGCTTCTGAAGGACCAGCACGGCATGGGCCATGGCCACGCCAACGCGGTGGTCGCGCACACCCTGGCGCAGGATGGGCTGAAGTAGGCGTCCGTCCCCTTGCTCGCGCCCCTCAAGCTCCTGCTGCCCGCGCTGATCCCGTCGTGGAACTTCTTCGACGTGATCGCCCCGGCGCCGCGCGTCGCGTACGCTCTGCTGGCGTCGCCCGGTGACACGACCGGGACCTGGTTGGAGTTCCGGCCTCGGCCGCAAGGCGTGTCGCTGGTCACGATGCTCACCCGCCTGGTCTGGAACCCGCGCTGGAACCAGACCCTGTTCGTGATGAGCTGCGCCGAGCGCCTGGCCGAAGACCGCACGCCGGACCACAGCGAGGCCGAAATCTTCCGGCGCATCGCCGCCGATCTGGTGTCCGAGGCACAGGACCCCGCACGTCCGTGGCTGTGCTTCCGTCTGGTCTTCGTGACCCGGGAGACCGAGGAAGTGATGGTCCAGCCCGCGCCCCGGCTGCTTCAGGACATCGACGTCCGATGAGCCTCGAAGCCGCCGTCCGGCTGACCGAGATCCTGCTGGCCTTGGCCCTGATCCAGCAGAGCCTGGAGCACCTGCGCGGCTTCCGCGACGAGCGGGTGCTGTTCGGCGCGCGGATCGTCCTCTGCGGCCTGGTGATCGCCGGTCTCGCCGCGCCGTGGCCGCTGGTCGGGCTGGCGGGGCTGTCACTGCTGATCCTGCACCGCTTCCAGGGCCCCTATAACGGCGGCAGCGACCGCATGGGCCTCTTGGCCCTGTGGTGCCTGGTCCTGGCTCGCCTGCTGCCGACCCCGGCCTTGCGCGAGCTGCCGTTCGGCTATCTCGGGGCGCAGCTGATGCTCAGCTACTTCATCTCCGGCGGGGTGAAGATCGTGAACCCCGACTGGCGCTCGGGGAGGGCCCTGCGCGATGTCTTCCAGTTTTCGGCCTATCCGGTCTCGCAAGGCCTGCGCCGCTTCGCCGAGCGGCCGCGGCTGCTGCTGGCGATGTCGTGGGCGGTGATGGGCTTCGAGCTGGCCTTCCCGCTGACCCTGCTGTGGCAGCCCGCCCTGATCGCCGGCCTCGTGGTCGCGGCGGCCTTCCACCTGGCCAATGCCTGCCTGTTCGGCCTCAACCGCTTCTTCTGGACCTGGCTGGCGACCTACCCGGCCATCCTGTGGCTGCAGGGGCGACTATTCTAGGGACGCCGTGTCGGTTCGGGGACGGGGTGCGCGTCTTCAAGGAAAGGAGATCCACGCCATGACCGTGCGCGAACAGATCGACGGCTATATCGAGGCCCAGGCGCCGGCCAAGCGCGCGGAGCTGCGGGACTTGCACCAGCGCGTCCTGACGATCGCGCCCGACGCTCAGCTCTGGTTCCTGGACGGTCGTGACGAGACCGGCAAGGTCGTCACCAATCCGAACATCGGCTACGGCGCGGAGACGCTCGGCTACGCCGACGGAACCTCGCGGCCGTTCTACAAGCTGGGCCTCAGCGCCAACACGGCCGGCCTGTCGGTCTATGTCATGGGCCTCGAGGACAAGACCTACCTCGCCCAGACCTACGGCCCGCGCCTCGGCAAGGCCAAGGTCACCGGCTACTGCATCAAGTTCCGGTCGGTGAAGGACCTGGATCTCGGTGTGTTCGAAGAGCTCGTCGCGGACGCCCTGAAGGCCTAGGCCGCGGTTTTCTTCCGCAGCCGCGCCAAGCGCCGCAGACGCCGCCAGAACCGCGTCTTCTCTGGCTCCGGATAGGGCTGCAGGTTGCGGAAGAACTCCTCGGCGCAGGCGCGCCACGAGAACTTCTCGGCGAACTTGCGGACCACCGTGCGGTCGAGATCGAGGCAGGCCAGGCACGCCTCCTTCAGCCCGTCCGTCTGGCCGGGGGCCAGCACGCCGGCGTTGGAGCCGGGGATGATGTCCACCGGACCCGGGGCCGAGAACGCCGCCACCGGCACGCCGGCGGCCATGGCCTCCAGGATCACCAGGCCGAAGGTGTCGGTCAGGGACGGGAAGCAGAACACGTCCGCCCCGCCGAAGTAGCGGGCCAGCTCGTCGCCGAACTTGGCGCCCAGGAACTTCACCTCGGGATATTTCTCGGCCAGCTCTTCCAGCTGGGGGCCGGCGCCGATCACCACCTTGGTGCCGGGCAGGTCCAGGCTGGCGAAGGCCTCGATGTTCTTCTCGACGGCCACCCGGCCGACATTGAGGAAGATCGGGCGCGGCAGGCCCTCGAACGGGTCGGGATCGCCCTCGACGCGCGGCTTGAAGATGTCGGTGTCGACGCCCCGCGACCAGGGCGACAGGTTGCGGAAGCCGTGCTTGGCCAGCTCGTCGCGCATGGTGGGCGTCGCCACCATCAGCCGGCCCGACGGCTTGTGGAACCAGCGCATGTAGGTGTAGCCGGCCGCCAGCGGCAGCGGCAGGCGGGCCGAGACATATTCCGGGAACTTGGTGTGGTAGCTGGTCGTGAACGGCAGCTTCCACTCCAGGCAGATGCGACGCGCCGCCAGGCCGATCGGACCCTCGGTGGCGATGTGGATCGCCTCGGGCTCGAACTGCTTGAACCGCTCCTGCACCGGCTCGTACGCGCCGATCGCCAGCTTGATCTCAGGGTAGGTCGGCAGCGGGAAGGTCGGGAACTGTTCGGGGCTGACGACGTCGACCTCGTGGCCCAGGGCGCGCAGTTCCTCGGTCACCCGGCTCAGGGTGCGAACCACCCCGTTGACTTGAGGTTCCCAGGCGTCGGTAGCAAGCAGGATTCTCATCAGGCGGCGGCGGGCTCCGGCAACGTCTCTTCGGCGCCTTCAGCGGTCTGCGGGGTGAGGGAGCGGGCGCGATCGATCACCGACCACGAGCGCAGCTTGGCCCATTCCAGGATCTCGAGATGGCCGTCGGCGTGCTCGGCCAGGGCCGTGCAGCTTTCGACCCAGTCGCCGTCGTTGATGTAGCGGATGCCGTCGATGTCGCGCATCTCGGCCTTGTGGATGTGACCACAGATCACGCCGTCCACCCCCCGACGCCGAGCTTCATCGGCCACGGCGGCCTCGAAGTTCTCGATGAAATGCAACGCGTTCTTCACCTTGACCTTCAGATAGGCCGAGAGACTCCAGTAACCGAACCCCAGGCGACGCCGCAGGCGATTCACCACAGTGTTCAGCATGAGGATGGTTCTATAGGACCAATCCCCGAGGAAGGCGAGCCACTTGGCGTGCTGCACGACGCCGTCGAACTCGTCGCCGTGCACGACCAGGTAGCGCTTGCCGTCGGCCGTCTCGTGGATCACGTCGCGCGCCACGATCACCCCGCCGAAGTGCACGCCGCAGAAGTCGCGGATGCGGTCGTCGTGGTTGCCGGGGACGTAGATGACCTCGGTGCCCTTGCGGGCCATGCGCAGGATCTTCTGGACCACGTCGTTGTGGGCCTGCGGCCAGTACCAGCCGCTGCGCAGCTTCCAGCCGTCGATGATGTCGCCGACGAGATAGAGCTTGTCGCACTCGATGTGGCGGATGAAGTCCAGCAGCAGCTCGGCCTGACACCCTCGGGTGCCCAGGTGCAGATCGCTGATGAAGACGGAACGGTAGCGGCGAACGGCGACGTCGGCGCTCATGGTCAACCCCCGTTGAGGCGCCGCAAATCGTTCAGTCCCCGGATCGGAACGATGGCGGCCAACGGCTGGCGATTAAGCTGATTGCGTGTCGCTTTGATGAAATGGCGGTGCGGCGGATTCACCCGTTGTTAAGGCGCCGCTTACCGTTCCAGCCCTCTCAACTGCCCGAGAACTGCACAGTTTCGACGCAAACGTCAAAATTCTGGACGGATAAGCAATCCCTTTTGGCGCTTGGGGTTCCTCTCCTGTTGCGGTGCAGCAAGACGGGCACTAGATCACCCCTATGGACGCCGCCCGCCTCGCCAAGGACACGCCGAAATCCCAGAAGACGCGCGCGCGGATTCTGGACCAGGCGATGCGCCTGATCGCCGAGATCGGCTACCACGCCGCCACCAACCCGGTGATCGCCGACGCGGCGGGCCTGACGCGCGGGGCGATGCTCTACCACTTCCCGACCCGCGAGGCCCTGGTCGAGGCCGCCGTGGCCCACATCCAGGCCGAGCGCTCGACCCTGTTCCGCGCCGCCGCCGAGAACCTGCCCGCCGGCGCCGACGTCACCGAGCACGCGATCGACAGCTACTGGGACCTGCTGCACTCGACGCCCTTCCAGGCCTTCGGCGAGCTCGAGGACGCCGGCCGCACCGACCCGGCCATCCACGCCCTCCTGGCCCCCGCCCAGGCCGAGTTCGACCGCGCCCAGGCCGGCGACCACTTCCTGAAGATCCTCCACGCCGGCGCCGGCCCGAGGTTCCAGGCCAGCCGCGACCTGGCGCGGTTCATGCTGGAGGGCTTGGCGCGCACGACCCTGACCTACGACAAGGACGGCCGGAAGGAGCGCCTGCTGATGCTTATCAAGCGGGCGACGCACATGCTGAACCGGAAAGGTGATGTGCAGGATTTGTGGCCGGAGTAGGATTTGGCGGGTTGCGCCACTTCCAGACGTTGGGTCACCTGCCAGGAGGCAGACATTCGGCTCTTCATGCGCGGAGCCAGGACCGACCGCCTCGATCTCCAGCATAGCTTCCATCGTTGATTGCGCTCGATCATCCAAGCTAGGTTGGCCAAGGCTTCTGCTTAGAGCCGGACGTGGGTCTATTTTCGGAGAACGGCTTTGGCCAAAACGCGACGTCGCCGCACTAGCCAAGGGCTCCCCGTCACGCCAGCTGAGGCCGATGCCTTGCGTCTCGTGCAGTCGCAGGGGGCGCGTGCAACGTGCTTCTTCAACAACAAAGGCGGCGTTGGGAAAACTACACTCGTCGCCAATCTTGCTGCGGAACTTGCCCTTAGCTTCGGCGCAAAGGTGCTCGTCGTCGATGCCGATCCTCAGTGCAACTTAACGCAATACGCGTTGGGAGATGAAGACGCGCTGGACCTCTACGCTTCAGATGATCCTAGCAGCGTTTACAGCGTTATTCGTCCATTATCGCTTGGCAAAGGGTATGGCACCGAACTTCCAATCCGAAAGACTGACAATTTTGGATTCGATATTATCGTTGGTGACCCTCGGCTGGCGCTGCAGGAAGATCTCCTTGCAAACGACTGGCGCGACGCCAAAGGCGGGGGGATGCGCGGCATCCGAACGACCTATGTGTTTGCTGATCTAGTGCAAAAGGCTAAAGCGAACTACGATTTTGTGTTTTTCGATATGGGGCCGTCGCTCGGAGCAATTAACCGATCCGTCCTGCTCGCAATGGATTTCTTCGTTGTCCCCATGTCGATTGACATTTTCTCGTCATGGGCAATCAAAAATATCGGCTCAACAGTCAGCGTTTGGCAAAAGGAGCTCAAGACTGGCCTCGGACTTGCCGAAGACCCTGCAGAAATACCTTCGCTCGCAAACTCAGCAAATTTGCGCTTCCTTGGGTATGTTACTCAGCAGCACCGCGAGCGGACAGAGGTGGAAATCTCTGTATCTATAAATGATGCGGCGACCGAAGCCGCCGATATGCTGCAAGTTGAAGAGCGTCGCAGGACACGCATCGTCCAAGCCTATCAGGATATTAGCAACGCGTTCCCTCAAGACGTAGAGAATTATCTTCACAACTTCTATGATGCAAAAAAAATCCAACCTCATCTTGGAAACGTGAAAAACCTCGGAAGCTTAGCTCCGAAATCTCAGAGTCAGCACGCCCCAATGATGTCGGCCGGCGGAACTGGGCGATTCGTTCAGCTTCGGAAGGAGGCCAAAACCATTTATCGCGGCATCGCGAACCGCTTTCTTGAAAACGCCTCCCTGTCTTGATCGATGATCTTCAACAGCGATCTTGTTGATGATCTCGCGCGTCAGCGCGTCGTGCTATTTCTTGGCGCAGGCGTGTCAGCCAGCGCGCAGACCCAGTCAGGCGCCCGAATGCTTGGCTGGGAAGCATTTCTAGACGCCTGCCGTGCCGAGACATCGCCGGAAATCTCCGCGCAGGTTCGCGTCCTGCTGGATAAGAAGGATTACCTGCTCGCGTGCGAAGTTCTCCAGCGATCTCTAGAAGATCGTTGGCCAGAGAAGGTCAAAGGTGAATACGGGCAAAAAGCCACTCCTTCGCCGCTCCATCACGCAATAATAAAGCTTAAGCAAAGATTTTTGCTAACGACGAATTTCGACAAGCTTATAGAAATTGCTCTAGACGCTAGCGATAACAATTCCTCACATTATTATACGGTGATATCTTCCGTAGACGATAAGGTTTTTAGGGCTCTCAAGGATCACGCTGGTCGATATATTATAAAAATACACGGCACCGTGGATGATAGCGATGGTCTCGTATTTTCAAGGTCGGAATATATTAAGCTTGCCTTTGGAAATGCCAGATATTCTTTATTTTTGGAAAACTTGCTTTTAAATTATACATTTTTATTCATTGGGTTTTCAATGGATGATCCGGCCATTACATCATTAATGGAGATGTATGCTCTGAGGTATGAATCGGCGCGCCCTCATTACCTGGTTTCTAGCGAAGATGTACCTCAGAATATTATCGATATAAATAAGAAGCTCAGGAAGCTTAATTACATAAAGTACGATCCCGTCGAACATCACAAGAATCTGCCCCCATTAGTTGAGGAGCTTGCTGAACAAGCAGAAACACGTCGCCGCGAAATTTATGCGGCTGCCGTCGCTCAAAATGATCCAAACACCAACGTCACCACACAGACGTAGCCTCTGAAAATTACGGTAGGCGGACAGCTAGCGCTGCCATCAGCTTTCCGTTCGCAGGTGTCCTGCAAGCACGCCGTGGCTGACTCCAAGAAGCGACCCGTCCGAACGGAAGCGATGAGCCAAAATCCGACGCCCCACGTCGGCGCCCTCCTTAAATCTCTTGGAGGCTGCAGCGTGCAGGGCTGTCCAGGTCAGTCAAGGACCGCCTCCGGCGGCCGCGCTGCGGCGACGCGGAGCGTCGTCCTTGAGTGACCTGGACAGCCCTGCGATCGTCTCGCCGTGAGATGTAAGGAGGGCGCTCTTCCGGGGCGGAAGGCGTCCTTCACTGAGCTCTAAAACACCCCGTCATCCCGCGCTTTATGCGCGGGACCCATTTGTCCGCCGCACGGGCGGTGCGGGCCTGGGCTCTCACGTGGAAGCTGAACCATGGGTCCCGCGCATAAAGCGCGGGATGACGGTTGAGAGAGTTGCAGAGGGTGTAACCCCTCACCCTCCCGCGCTTTGCGCGGGTCCCACCCTCTCCCTGTGGGAGAGGGTGGCTACGGGGATCCAGCGGGCTGGGTCCTCGGAATTGGCGAGATCGAACCCCGCGAAATCAAGCGCTTGTCGATTTTACGCGACCCTGGATGATCCGCGTTCAGAACCCCCCCCATAATCATGGCCATCCCCGTCGCGGGGGAGGGCGTTTGGATCCGGCCCAAAACGGCGGCGGGGCTAGGTTGAGCGGGGTCGCCGAGCGGTCCCCGGAAGGTCCTGTCAGGCCGCGTCGCTTACTCTTTAGGAGCGCACGCGGGTGACGGGTCGTTCGGGATCAAGGCCGAGCGGCGGAACGACAGGGCGGTGATCGTACAAGCCGCCTATCGTGGATCGTCGGGCTGGAGACGGATGTAGCCGATCCAGTTGGTCCGCGCCCGTCCGGGGGCTAATGGGGACCCGAGCTGAAATACGCTCACGCCTCCCATCCTCACGGGCAAGAACAACCTGGCGGAGCGGTCGTCCGAGCCGAAACACAAACAAACCCTACGGTCTCCGGGTTCGCCCGGCCGCTCCGTCGCCTCCCCACACACCTTCAGCGGCCCGGCCGCGTGAAGCGGCGCCGCCGCGCGCGCGGCTTCAGGCCGGGCAGATCGGCAGGGCGGTGGTGAACTTGATCTGCTCCATGGCGAAGCTGGACGAGACGTCGGTCAGTGGGGCGGTGGCGATCAGGCGCTTGTAGAAGCGGTCATAGGCGGCGATGTCGCGGACCACGACCTTGAGCAGGTAATCGACCTCGCCGCTCATCCGGTAGAACTCGACGACCTCGGGCAGGGCCTTGGCGCCGGCGGCGAAGGTGGTCAGCCAGTCCTCGTCGTGGCGGCCGGTCTTGACGGCCACGAAGACGGTCAGGTTGAGGTCCAGGGCCTCGCGGTCCAGCAGGGCGACGCGGGCCATGATGACGCCGGCGTCCTGCAGGCGCTTGACCCGCTTCCAGCAGGGGGTCTGGGACAGGCCGACCCGCTCGGCCAGCTCGGCGATGGCGACGGTGGCGTCCTCCTGCAGGATGGCCAGCAGGCGGCGGTCGATCTGATCGAGATCAATCATCTCGCGATCCCACGATTGAGAGAATGGAATTCTCCTTAGCCCGCGAATGGTGACCTTTCAAACCATGTCTTTCTTCGAATCCTCGCCATCCTAGGAGGCTCGGACCAGCAAGCGGGGCACTACCGATGGACCTTTCCTTCACGCGTCATCCCAAGTCGGTCGGCGAAAGCTACGGCGAGCACATGGGCGTGGCCTGGAGCTTCGGCTTCACCCTGCTGGGCGCGGGCCTGGCCTGCATCGTCCACGGCATCCTGCCGTTCGCCTTCGAGAAGACCGGCAGCCAGACGGTGCGCCGGCTGAACGAGCGGCTGTCGAACCGTTGCGCGAAGGCCGACGCCCACTTCGCCCAAGGCACGATGTCGGGCGAGACCGCTCACTGATGACCGCAGCCGCCCTGCGCTTGAGCGCCGGCAAGCTCGGCCCCGGCCTGGTCGCCGGCCTGCTGCTGGCCGTGCTCGCCAAGCTGCTGGCCACGACCCAGCACGCTCCCGCGCCGCTGGTCGCGGTGATCCTGGGCATGATGCTGGGCGCGCTGGGCCTGCAAGCCCAGCTGGGCGCGGGTCTCGATCTCTTCGCCAAGCCCGGCCTGCGGCTGGGCGTGGCCATGATGGGCGCCCAGATCAGCTGGAGCGAATTCGCCGCCCTGGGCGGTCCGGCCATCGTCGCCAGCGGCGCCGTCGTGCTGGGCGGACTGGGCATCGGGGCGCTGGCGGGCACCGCCCTGGGCCTGCCGTTCGCCGAGGCCCTGATCGCCGCGGCCGCCTGCTCGATCTGCGGCGCGTCGGCGGCGCTGGCGGCCTCGCAGGCCGCGCCGGCCAGCCCGGCCAACCAGCGCACGACGGCGCTCGTGATCGTCGGGGTCAACCTGCTGTCGACCGTGGCCATGCTGGCCTATCCGCCTCTTGCTCAGGCTTTGGGCCTCTCGGCCCATCAGGCCGGCGTGTTCTTCGGCCTGTCGATCCACGACGTCGCCCAGGTGGCCGGGGCGGGGGCCTCGGTCTCGCCCGAGACCGCCAGCACCGCCGCCCTGGCCAAGCTGGCCCGCATCGTCTGGCTGGGCCCGGCTGTCATCCTGATCGGCCTGATGCTGACCCGCTCCAAGGACGGCGGCGTCGTTTCGGGGCTGAAAGCGCCGCCTCTCTTTGTTCTAGGCTTTGCGGCTCTCGCCGCAGCCCGGGGCCTGAACCTGATCCCGCCGGCGCTCGTGACGACCATGGCGACCTGCTCCAGCTTCCTGCTGCTGGCCGGCGTCGGGGCCATCTCGGCCAAGCTCGGTCCCAAGGCCTTGCTGGAGGTCAAGCCGAGGCTGGCGATCCTGCTGGGAACGGTAACGCTTGCCGTCGCGGTCCTGGCCTACGCCCTGACGAGGATTTTCTTCTAGGATCAAGGCTTGGCGTGGAACGAAACCCACTCCATGGTCCCGTCCAAGAGTCGGAGGGACCCTAAAGTGAGCTTCTGGACGCGTCGCAAGTCGATCGACACCATCACCGCTGGCCACGCGGACAGCCATCAACTGAAGAAGACCCTGAGCTGGTACCACCTGGTGGCCCTGGGCGTCGGGGCCATCGTCGGCACCGGCATCTACACCCTGACCGGCGTCGGGGCGGGCCTGGCCGGGCCGGGCGTGATCCTGTCGTTCCTGATCGCCGGGGCCGTCTGCGCCTGCGCGGCGCTCTGCTACGCCGAGCTGTCGACCCTGATGCCGGCGGCGGGCAGCGCCTACACCTACAGCTACGCGGCGATGGGCGAGCCGGTCGCCTGGTTCGTCGGCTGGAGCCTGATCCTCGAATACACCCTGGTCTGCGCGGCGGTCGCCGTCGGCTGGTCGGCCCACGCCCACGGCCTGTTCAAGATGGCGGGCTTCCCTGACGCCCTGCTGGCCGGTCCGCATGCCGGCGGCATCGTCAACCTGCCGGCCGTGATCATCTCGATGGCGGTGGCGGGCCTGCTGGCGCTCGGCACCCGCGAGAGCGCCACGGTCAACATGATCCTTGTCTTCGTGAAGATCATCGCCCTGATCATCTTCGTAGTGCTTTGCCTGCCGGCGTTCGACGCCAGCCACTTCACCCCGTTCATGCCCAACGGCTTCTCGGCCCACGTGCCAGCCGGGGCCGCGCCGGACTCGGCCAAGATCGGCGTCATGGCCGCCGCCAGCCTGATCTTCTTCGCCTTCTACGGCTTCGACGCGGTGTCGACCGCCGCCGAGGAGACCAAGAACCCCAAGCGCGACCTCACCATCGGCATCGTCGGCTCGATGGCCGCCTGCACGGCCATCTACATGATCGTCGCCGCCGCCTCGATCGGCGCGTCGCGTACGGAAGTCTTCTCCAAGAGCGAGGCCCCGCTGGTCTTCATCCTGGAGAGCCTGCAGCACGGCAAGATGGCCCAGCTGGTGGCCCTGGCCGCCGTGGTCGCCCTGCCGACCGTGATCCTGGCCTTCATGTACGGCCAGAGCCGGATCTTCTTCGTCATGGCCCGCGACGGCCTGCTGCCGCGCGCCTTGTCGAAGGTCAACGCCAAGACCGGCACGCCGGTGGTCATGACCCTGCTGACCGGCGCCCTGTCGGCGGTGCTGTCGGGCTTCCTGTCGCTGAAGGACATCGCCGAGCTGGCCAATGCCGGCACCCTGGCGGCGTTCATCGCCGTGGGCCTATCGGTGATCGTGCTGCGTCGTCGCGAGCCCAACCGTCCGCGCGTGTTCTCGACCCCGGCCTGGCAGATCGTGGCCCCGGCCGGCATCCTGGGCTGCCTGTATCTGTTCTACAGCCTGCCGGCCAAGACCCAGATCTACTTCCTGTTCGCCCACATCATCGGCGCGGTCGTCTACTTCGCCTACGGCATGCACAAGAGCGTGCTGGCCCAGGCCGAGAAGGCCCAAGGGTAAGGCTTCCATTCTTGAGGGCCATCGCTACAGTCGGCGTCAAAACAAGTGTTTGATACCGGGAGAAGCGCATGGCCCTCGATCTGGAAACCCGCGATCAGCTGATCGAGACGGTGGCCCGCTTCGTGGCCGAGCGCCTGCGGCCGATCGAGGCCAAGGTCGCCGAGGACGACGCGGTGCCCGCCGACGTCGTCGAAGAGATGAAGGGCCTGGGGCTCTTCGGCCTGTCCATCCCGGAAGAGTTCGGGGGCCTGGGCCTCAACATGGAAGAAGAGGCGCTGGTGGCCGTCGAGCTGGGCCGCGCCTCGCCGGCCTTCCGCTCGGTGTTCGGCACCAATGTCGGCATCGGCAGCCAGGGCCTCGTCATGTTCGGCAATGACGAGCAGAAGGCCAAGTGGCTGCCCGGCATCGCGTCCGGCGACATCATCACCTCGTTCGCCCTGACCGAGCCGGAGGCCGGCTCCGACAGCGCCGCGGTGCAGACCCGGGCCACGCTGGACGGCGACCATTACGTCCTGAACGGCGGCAAGCGCTTCATCACCAACGCCGGCAAGGCCTCGCTGTTCACGGTGATGGCCCGCACCAATCCCGATGTGAAGGGCGGGGGCGGCGTCTCGGCCTTCCTTGTCCCGCGCGACCTGCCAGGCCTGTCGGTCAGCAAGCCCGAGAAGAAGATGGGCCAGCAGGGCGCCCACATCCACGACGTCACCTTCGACAATGTCCGCGTGCTGGCCTGGAACCGCCTGGGCGAGGAAGGCGAGGGCTTTAAGGTCGCCATGCAGGTGCTGGATCGCGGCCGTCTGCACATCGCCGCCGTCTGCGTCGGCGTGGCCGAGCGGCTGATCGCCGACTGCGTGGCCTATGCCAGCGAGCGCAAGCAGTTCGGCCAGCCGATCGCCAGCTTCCAGCTGATCCAGGCGATGATCGCCGACAGCAAGACCGAGGCCCTGGCGGCCCGGGCGCTGGTCATGGAGACGGCCCGCAAGCGCGACACCGGGGCCGGCATCGTCCTGGAGGCGGCGGCCAGCAAGCTGTTCGCCTCGGAGATGGTCGGCCGGGTCGCCGACCGCGCCGTGCAGATCTTCGGCGGGGCCGGCTATGTCGCCGACTACGGCATCGAGCGCCTGTACCGCGACGTGCGGATCTTCCGGATCTACGAGGGCACCAGCCAGATCCAGCAGCTGGTCATCGCCCGCGAGACCCTGAAGCGCGGCGGCTGAGGTTCTGGGGCGGGTGCGGCAGGATGTCGCGCCCGACTTTGCCTTGGAGCTGCGGCGCCAGGTCGCATGGAGGGCGGTTTCCCTTCGGCGTGCAAAGGTTTTCAAGAACGTCGCTACTCGAACGGGCGCGCACGACTTAAAGGTGCGTGCGGCATCCTGTCGCCATCGTTGGGCGAATATTTAAGTTGGCATTAAGCATGCCGGACGAGGCTGTTCCCGCATTTTG
Source organism: Caulobacter sp. GW821-FHT10E02 (assembly GCF_059415225.1). NCBI lineage: Bacteria > Pseudomonadati > Pseudomonadota > Alphaproteobacteria > Caulobacterales > Caulobacteraceae > Caulobacter > Caulobacter sp. GW821-FHT10E02. The sequence continues at coordinate 332,442 of NZ_JBWKMV010000002.1, read as the reverse complement.
AGACGGGGTGGCCATGAGCCAGGATCACGCGATCAGCGAACGCATTGGGTTCATGGGCCTGGACGACAAGGCGCGGGGCGCGTTGCGCGACCTGCAGCCGGTCATCCGCAAGACCATCGGCCCCGCGCTGGACGCCTTCTACGCCAAGGTCCGCGCCAACCCCGAGACCCGCAAGTTCTTCGGCGACGAAAAGCACATGCAGGCCGCATCAAGCCGCCAGCAGACCCACTGGGACGTTATCTCGCGCGCCGAGTTCGACGACACCTACGTCAAGGCCGTCCGCACCATCGGCCAGACCCACGCCCGCATTGGCCTGGAGCCGCGCTGGTACATCGGCGGCTACGCCGTGGTCAGCGAGCACCTGATCCGGGCGACGATCAACGACCAGTGGCCCAAGGGCTTCATGGCCAAGGGCGATCCGGACAAGGCCGGCGACGCGGTCAGCGCGCTGATGAAGGCGGTCATGCTGGACATGGACTTCGCCATCTCGATCTATCTGGAGACCATCGAGGCCGAGCGCCAGCGCCTGGAGACGGTGCGCCTGGCCAACGAGGCCAGCCAGAACGCGGTGGTCCAGGCGCTGGGCGAGGCGCTGGATCGCCTGGCCCAAGGCGACCTGGTCGGCCGGCTGTCGGCCGAGGTGACCCCCGAGTTCCAGAAGCTGAAGGACGACTTCAACAACGCCGTCGGCATCCTTGAGCAGGCGATGAGCCGGGTGACCGAGGCCACCGACGGCATCCGTTCGGGCGCCGACGAGATCGGCGTGGCCGCCGACGACCTGTCGCGCCGCACCGAACAGCAGGCCGCCAGCCTGGAAGAGACCGCCGCCGCCCTGGACGAGATCACCTCGACGGTCCGCCGCTCGGCCGCCGGCGCCAAGCAGGCGCAGGACGTGGTGGTCGGGGCCAAGGCCGAGGCCGAGAAGTCGGGCGTCGTGGTCGACCAGGCCGTGGCGGCCATGGGCGAGATCGAAACCAGCTCGCGCTCGATCGGCAACATCATCGGGGTGATCGACGAGATCGCCTTCCAGACCAACCTGCTGGCCCTGAATGCCGGGGTCGAGGCTGCGCGGGCCGGGGAGGCTGGCCGCGGCTTCGCGGTGGTCGCCCAGGAAGTCCGGGCGCTCGCCCAGCGCTCGGCGGATGCCGCCAAGGAGATCAAGACCCTGATCACCGCCTCGACCAAGCAGGTCGAGGCCGGGGTCGGGCTGGTCGGCCAGACCGGCGAGGCCCTGCGCGGCATCGTCGGCAAGGTGGCCGAGATCGACGCCCTGATCGTGGAGATCGCCTGCTCGGCCCAGGAGCAGGCCACGGGCCTCAACCAGGTGAACACGGCCGTCAATCAGATGGACCAAGTCACCCAGCAGAACGCCGCCATGGTGGAGCAGACGACGGCCGCGACCCATTCCCTCAAGGGTCAGACGCTGGAGCTGGTCAAGCAGGTGTCGGCGTTCTCGATCTCGGCGCGCCAGAAGGCCGCCGCGCCGGCCATGCCCACGCCGACGCGCGCGCCGCCAATGGAGCGTCCGGTCGCTCGTCCGGTCAGCCGTCCGGGCGCGGTCTCACGCGGCAATGCCGCCGTGGCGATCAAGGAAGAGTGGGAAGAGTTCTAAGTAAAGCGGCGGGTCAGCGTGAAACTAGACCTGCGGACAGCAGAACGCCCCCGCCGACCGAGTCGACGAGGGCGTTATGTTCCCCCTAGGTGGAGGAGAAGCTTACGCGCCGCCCGGGAAGCGGAACGGAACCTTCACGGTGCCGGTCTTGGCGCCCATCGGGAGCTTTTCGGCGATGCACATGGCGGCCTTGTCGAAGCCCTTACCGGCGGCGCTGTTGTCGACGACCTTGCAGTCCGACAGCTTGCCGGCGTCGGCGGTGCATTCCAGCATCACCTGAGCGGCGTCGCGGGTGTTCGCGAACTGCTGCAGGCAACGGCCCATTTGATCTTCAAAGCCGCCAGCGGCCGAAGCGGCCTGAGCGACGAAAAAGCTGCCAGCGATTCCCGCGGCAATAGCGATCGGATATTTCATCCCGCTGCTCCCAGTAAAAGTGTCACGTCCTGTGGACGACGCGCCAATCGGACGCAGGAGGGTTCTCGCAGAAGCGAGTTAAGAGAATCTGAGTCGGCGAATAATATTGTGGTTTACTTCCGGGTAACCACCGTCGCGGCCGTCACGAGACGGTCATTGAGCAATTCGCTCTTTATAGATTCCACGCGCGGGGACCTGCGACCAAATGACCACCTGGGGGCTACCAGCGCAGGTTATGTCGAATTCCTTTTAACCAAGTCAGAGGTTGTTAGGAATCTATCGGGATTATCCGGCTTCAATGTTGGCGATCCGTGGGCACGGACCGCTGGTTGGAGGGGACCTGCGATGAAACGGATTCGTCTCGTCGATCTGCCGTTGATCATTAAAATCGGCGTCGCGCCGGCTTTCGCGCTGTTGATGCTGGCCTTGATGGCCGGCGGCGCCATCGTCGTTCAGAAGAGCCAGTCGGCTGCTCTGAAGCAGGTCGTGGAAAGCGACATGCGCGAAAACATGGAGATCCAGAAGATCTCCAAGCGCATCTCGAACATCAACGGTGAGCTTTACACCGTGATGACCCACAAGGCCGGCAACATCGACGTCGCCAAGAACGACGCGCGCATGGCCGCCGTGCTGACCGAGACCGACGCGGTGAAGAAGGAGCTGGGCGCGCTCAAGGCCAAGCTCCCCGCCAGCGAACAGCCGAAGATCGTGGAGCTGATCAAGCAGCTCGATGAGTGCCGCAGCGCCATCGACACGGTCAGCGGCATGATCGGCGTCGACTTCAACATGGCCGTCGGCTTCATCGCTCCCTTCGAGGAGCAATACGCCAAGATGAGCACCACGCTCGACCAGGTCGTCGCCGCCGCCAACAAGCGCATCGACAGCGAAAGCGCCAAGCGCCAGGCCGAAGCGACCGCCGCGATGAGCGTGACGATCGTGATGTCGCTGATCACCCTGGCCGCCGTCGGTGGTCTGGCCCTGTTCACCGTCATGACGACCCGCAAGTCGATCAACGACATCGCCGGCGCCACCGACAAGCTGTCGAAGGGCGACAACACCATCGACCTCGAGAAGCTGACGCGCGGCGACGAACTCGGCGCCATCGTCTCGGCCCTGAAGGTCTTCCGCGACAACCAGCTTCACCTGGACACGCTCCGGGCCGAGCAGGAGAAGTCCGCCGCCCTCACGGCCGACGAGCGCCGCGCCAAGGAAGCCGCCGCCGCGGCCGCCGCCCAGGAAGCCTCGACCGTCGTCAGCAACCTGGCCCAGGGCCTGGAGAAGCTGGCCTCGGGCGACCTGACCTTCCGCGTCACCGCCGACTTCCCCGGCGAGTACCGCAAGCTGAAGGACGACTTCAACGGCGCCATGGGCTCGCTGCAGGAGACGATGAAGGTCATCGCCGCCTCGACCGACGGCCTGCGCACCGGCGCCGACGAGATCGCCCACGCCTCGGACGACCTGTCGCGCCGCACGGAACAACAGGCCGCCAGCCTGGAAGAAACGGCCGCCGCCCTGGACGAGCTGACCGCCACCGTGCGCCGCACGGCCTCGGGCGCCCGCCAAGCCTCGGACGTGGTCTCGACGACGCGTGGCGAAGCGACGCATAGCGGCCAGGTCGTGCATCAGGCAGTGTCGGCCATGGGCGAGATCGAGAACTCGTCCAAGCAGATCAGCCAGATCATCGGCGTGATCGACGAAATCGCCTTCCAGACCAACCTCCTGGCCTTGAACGCCGGCGTCGAAGCCGCTCGTGCGGGTGAAGCGGGCCGCGGCTTCGCGGTCGTCGCCCAGGAAGTTCGCGCCCTGGCCCAGCGTTCGGCCGAAGCGGCCAAGGAGATCAAGGCTCTGATCTCCAGCTCGACCCAGCAGGTCAGCCAAGGCGTCAGCCTGGTCGGCCAGACGGGCGAGGCGCTGCAACGGATCGTGACGAAGGTCGGCGAGATCGATGCGCTGGTCACCGAGATCGCGGCCTCGGCCGCCGAGCAGGCGACCGGTCTGAACGAAGTCAACACCGCCGTGAACCAGATGGATCAGGTCACGCAGCAGAACGCCGCCATGGTCGAGGAATCGACCGCCGCGACGCACTCGCTGAAGGGCGAAACCGCCGAACTGGTCCGCCTGATGGCCCGCTTCTCGGTGGGCTCGGGTTCCTCGGCCTACAGCCGCCCGGCTGTGGCCGACACGGCTCAGCACGCTCCGGCGCGCAACCCGGTGGCCGAGCAGCAGGCTCGCCTGAACACCTTCGCCCGTCCGGGCCGGAGCAGTGGTTCGGCGGCCGTCGCCCAAGCCCCCGCCGTCGATGGTTGGGAGGAATTCTAGATGGCCGCTGCGATCGCGCTGCCTGAAACCCTGGATCTGAAGGCCGCGGCCCCTCTCAAGGCCGCCTTCCTGGAACGCCGCGGCGCGGCGATCACCGTGGAAGCCGATCAGGTCCGTCGCCTCGGCGGTCTGTGCCTGCAGGTCCTGCTGGCCGCCCGCAAGGCGTGGGACCAGGACGGCCAAGTCTTTTCCATCAAGGGGCCTTCCGAGGCCTTTGTCGAAACCACCCGTCTTTTCGGCGCCGAAAGGGCGCTCCTCTCGGCGGAATTCCAAGGAGCTGAATCGTGACGCGTACGGTTCTCACGGTCGATGATTCCCGGACCATGCGGGACATGCTGCGCATGGCCCTGGTCGGCGCCGGTTTCAACGTAGTCGAGGCTGTCGACGGCGAGCATGGCCTGGAGGTTCTCTCCGCCCATCGCCCGGACATCATCATCACCGACATCAACATGCCCAAGCTGGACGGCTTCGGCTTCATCGAGGCGGTGCGGGTCGACGACGACTACCGCGCCATCCCGATCCTGGTGCTGACCACGGAAAGCGACCCGGCCAAGAAGCAGCGGGCTCGCGAAGCCGGCGCGACGGGCTGGATCGTCAAGCCGTTCAACCCGGAAAAGCTGGTCGACGCGATCCGTCGCGTCGCTGCTTAGGCCCGGCCAGTACCGCGTACCGAGTTTTTGACTACCCGTTGCTAGACGCGAATTAGGACGTACGGGATATGGACGAGCTAGAGGCCATCAAGGTCACCTTCTTCCAGGAATGCGAGGAGCTCCTCGCCGACCTCGAGGGCGGTCTCCTGGCCATGCAGGAAGGCGCCGGCGACAGCGAGACCGTCAACGCCGTCTTCCGCGCCGTACATTCGATCAAGGGCGGCGCTGGCGCCTTCGGCCTCGAGCCGCTGGTGCGCTTCGCCCACGTGTTCGAGACCCTGCTGGACGCCGTGCGCGCCGGCTCGGTGCCGAACACCGTTGATCTGGCCGCCGTCCTGCTGCGCGCCTCCGACATCCTGGCCGACCACGTCAGCGCCGCCCGCGGCCTGGGCGATGTCGACATGGCCGCCTCGGCCGCCATGGCCGCCGAGCTGGAAACCTGGACCGACCCGAACGCCGCCCCCGCTGCCGCCGCTCCGGCAGTGGTCGAGGAAGCCGCGCCGGCCCCCGTCGTCGCTGCCGAGCCTATCGTCGCCGCTGACGACGCCATGGACGATGACGACCTCGGCTTCATCTTCGTGCCGCAGACCATCTCGGTCGAGGCGCAGGCCGCCGACGCCGACCTGGTCCCCTCCAACGTCTGGACGGTGTCGATCCGTCCGAAGTCGGACCTGTACCGCAAGGCCAACGAGACGGCGCTGCTGCTTCGTGAGCTGAACCGCCTGGGTCCGATCAAGGCGACGCTGGACGACCGCGCCCTGCCGGCCCTGGAAGACCTGGATCCCGAAGCCGCCTTCGTGACCTGGAGCGTCCGCCTCGAGACCGAGGACGACGAGGCCGCGATCCGCGAAGTCTTCGAATTCGTCGACGGCGACTGCGACCTGGAAATCACCCGTGGCGAAGCCGCCGTCGAGGACGCCCTGGCCTCGCTGCTGACCGTCGCCGAAGCGCCCGTCGTCGAGGCCGTCGAGCCTCCGCTGGCCCCCGTCATCGAAATCGCCGCTCCGGCCCCCGTCGCCGAGGTAGCGCCCGTCGCGCCGGCTCCGGTCGCCGAAGCCCCCAAGCCCGCCGTCGCCGCCGCGCCGGCCGCCGCCACGCCGAAGGCCACCCAGGTCGAAGTCCCGGGTCCCGGACAGTCGGTCATCCGCGTCGACCCCGAGCGCATCGATCGCCTGATCGACCTGGTCGGCGAGCTGGTCATCAATCAGGCCATGCTGGCGCAACGCGTCGGCGAATATGGCATCGCCCCGTCCTCGAACCTGGCCATGGGTCTGGATGAGCTGGAACAGCTCACCCGCGAGATCCAGGACAGCGTCATGGCCATCCGCGCCCAGCCGGTGAAGTCGGTGTTCCAGCGCATGCCGCGCCTGGTCCGCGAAGTCGCCAACATGACGCACAAGCAGGCTCGCCTGGTCATGGACGGCGAGAACACCGAGGTCGACAAGACGGTCATCGAGCGTCTGTCCGACCCGATCACCCACATGCTGCGCAACGCCATCGACCACGGGCTGGAAAGCCCCGAGGAGCGCAAGGCGGCCGGCAAGAATCCCGAAGGCGTCGTGCGCCTGGCCGCGCTGCACCGCAGCGGCCGGATCGTCATCGAGGTCTCGGACGACGGCAAGGGCATCAACCGCGAGCGGGTCTTCTCGATCGCGGTCAAGAAGGGCCTGATCGCCCCCGACCTGCAGCTGACCGACGAAGAGATCGACAACCTGATCTTCCTCCCGGGCTTCTCGACCGCCGACAAGATCTCGGACGTGTCGGGCCGCGGCGTCGGCATGGACGTGGTCAAGCGCTCGGTCCAGGCCCTGGGCGGCCGCATCTCGATCACCTCGCGCCCCGGTCTGGGCTCGACCTTCACGCTCAGCCTGCCGCTGACCCTGGCCGTCCTGGACGGCATGGTGGTCGACGTCGCCGGCGAGACCCTGGTCGTGCCGCTGGCCGCCATCGTCGAAAGCCTGCGTCCGAAGCCGGAAGAAGTTCGCCCGCTGGGCCCGGTCGGTTCGGTGCTGGCGGTCCGCGACAGCTTCGTGCCGCTGATCGACGTCGGCCAGGCCCTCGGCTACCGCACGCACTCGCCCCATCCGACCGACGGCGTCGTGCTGCTGGTCGAAGGTGAAGACGGCTCGCGCGCCGCCCTGGTGGCCGACGCCATCCACGGTCAGCGCCAGGTCGTCATCAAGTCGCTGGAGCAGAACTACCAGCAGGTCGAGGGCGTCGCCGCCGCGACCATCCTGGGCGACGGCCGCGTCGCGCTGATCCTCGACGTGGACGCCACCATCGCCATGCGTCGCCGCGAAGGCGGCGCGCCTCGCCCCACCGAACCCACCCTCATCGCCGCGGAGTAAGTCATGACTGACCATGCCACCGCCACAGGGATAGACCGCAGGGAACTGATCTCCTTCCGCGTAGGGGACCAGGAGTACTGCGTGGACATCATGGCGGTCCGCGAGATCCGGGGCTGGAGCCCGGCCACGGTGCTCCCGCAGTCGCCCGGCTTCATGCGCGGCGTCATCAATCTGCGCGGCGCGGTGCTGCCGATCATGGACCTGGCCTGCCGTCTGGGCATGCCGGTGATCGAGCCGACCGTCCGCAGCGTCTTCATCGTCGTCAAGGCGGGCGACCGCACGGTCGGCCTGCTGGTCGACGCGGTCTCGGACATCCTGTCGGTCAATGACGACATGATCCAGCCGACGCCGGACATGGCCTGCGACACCGTCCGCAACTTCGTGCGCGGCATCATCTCGATCGAGGGCCGCATGATCAGCGAGATCTCCTTGGACCGCATCCTGCCTGAACGGGAGGCCCTGGCCGCCTGATGACCACTGGTTCCGCTTCCGTTTCGGACCGCCGCGAGGCCCTCGTCGATGGCGAGTTCGCGTTCACGTCCCAGGACTTCAAGCGCATCGCCGCGCTGCTGTACGACCTGGCCGGCATCAGCCTGCCCGACAGCAAGGCGACGCTGGTCTATTCGCGCCTGGCCAAGCGCCTGCGCAATCTCGGCATGCGCTCGTTCACCGAGTACTGCGCCTTCGTCGCCAGCGACAAAGGCCATGACGAGAGCCAGGAGATGCTCCGGGCGCTGACCACCAACGTCACGCGCTTCTTCCGCGAGCCGCACCACTTCGACGACCTGCGTCAGAACGTGCTGGAGCCGGTGGCCGACAAGGTCCGCGCCGGCGGCCGTCTGCGCCTGTGGTCGGCGGCCAGCTCGTCGGGCCAGGAGCCCTATTCGATGGCCTTCACGGTGCTGTCGGTGTGGCCGAACGCGGCCGATCTGGACATCCGGATCCTGGGCACGGACATCGACACCAACGTGCTCGCCACCGGTCGCGAGGCCGTCTACGACGAATCGCTGCTGGAAGGCATTCCGGCCTCGGCGCGTGGTCAGTATTTCGAGCGCGACGCCTCGGATCGCCGCGCCTGGCGCGTTTGCGAGGCCGCTCGCAGCCTGGTGGCGTTCCGGGAACTAAATCTCAATGGTCCGTCGTGGCCTATGAAGGGGCCTTTTGACGCCATCTTCTGCCGGAATGTCGTGATCTATTTTGATGAACCCACCCAGGAACGCGTCTGGAGCCGCTTCGCGCCGCTCGTCGCGCCTGGCGGCCGCCTCTATGTCGGCCACTCGGAACGTGTTGGCAGCAACATCACCGCGTTCGAGAGCAGCGGCCTGACCGCCTACCGGAAGGTGGGTCGCTGATGCCGAAAATTCGCGTTCTCGTCGTCGATGACTCCGCCACCATGCGGAGCCTGATCACGGCGGCCCTCAATCGTGACCCGGACATCGAGGTGGTCGGCGGCGCCGGCGACCCGTTCGAGGCTCGCGGCATGATCAAGACCCTGAACCCCGACGTCGTCACGCTCGACATCGAGATGCCGAACATGAACGGCATCGAGTTCCTCGAGAAGATCATGCGCCTGCGGCCGATGCCGGTGGTCATGGTCTCGACCCTGACCCAGGCCGGCGCCGAAATGACGCTGCGGGCCCTGGAACTGGGCGCGGTGGATTGCGTGGGCAAGCCCGCCGACGCCACCGGCACCCAGGAAGCCCTGGCCGAGATCGTCGCCAAGGTGAAGATCGCGGCGCGCGCCTCGGTCCGCACCAACGCCGGCGCCGCGCCGGCCTCCGCGCCGACGCGCCGCAAGGACTTCATGCCCTCGGGCGACATCGTGGCGATCGGGTCGTCGACCGGCGGGGTGGAAGCCCTGCTGTCGATCCTGACCCTGTTCCCCGAAACCTGCCCGCCGACGGTCATCACCCAGCACATGCCGGCCACCTTCACCGCCAGCTTCGCCGCGCGCCTGGATCGCGCCAGCGGGGCCAAGGTGCAGGAAGCCACCGACGGCGCGCTGCTGGAGCCCGGCAAGGTCTATGTCGCCCCCGGCGGCGCCACGCACCTGGAGGTCGTTCGCTCGGCCGGCCTGCGTTGCCGCCTGGTCCAGGGCGACCCGGTCAGCGGCCACCGCCCGTCGGTGGACGTGCTGTTCAACTCCGTGGCGGCCGCCGTCGGCGACAAGGCGGTCGGGGCCATCCTGACCGGCATGGGCCGCGACGGCGCTCAAGGCCTCCTGGCCATGCGCAAGGCCGGCGCCAAGACGCTGGGCCAGGACGAAGCCTCGTGCGTCGTCTACGGCATGCCGCGCTCTGCTTTCGAACTTGGCGCTGTGGAGAAGCAGGTTTCCCTGTCCCACATGGGCCAGTCCATCCTCGATCTGGCCTCCGCGAGGCGATGAACCATGCCGCAAGCTAGCACCATCTCCGTACTCGTGGTCGACGACCAGCTCACCATGCGGGCTCTGATCCGCAATGCGTTGCAGCAGATCGGCTTCAAGGACATCCGTGAGGCGCCGGATGGCGAGGAGGCTCTGAAGAACCTCCTGGCCAAGCCCGCCAACCTCGTCATCTCGGACTTCAACATGCCGAAGATGGACGGTCTGGCCTTGTTGCGCGCCGTGCGCTCGCACCCGCCGATCCGTCAGACCGCCTTCGTCATGCTGACGGGCCGCGCCGACCGCGAACTGGTCCAGCGCGCCGTGCAGTTCGGCGTCAACAACTACTGCGTCAAGCCCTTCACCGTGCAGGGCTTGAGGGAGAAGATCGAGCAAGTCTTCGGGCCGCTGACATGATGCAATTCTCCCATAACGACGACCCGGAACGGGCGATCAAGGTTCACGTGACCCAGGGCGAAAGCCATGTGACGACCGACCCGCAGGTGGTGATGACCACCGTGCTGGGTTCGTGCATCGCCGCGTGCATCCGCGATCCCCAGGCCGGCGTGGGCGGCATGAACCACTTCCTGTTGCCGGACTCCGGTGACGGCCGCACCGGCGGCGACGCCGTGCGCTATGGCGCCTACGCCATGGAAGTGCTGATCAACGATCTGCTGAAGAAGGGCGCCCGCCGCGAGCGGATGGAAGCCAAGATCTTCGGCGGGGCTAAGCTGTTCGACGGCCTGTCGGACGTCGGGGCCAGCAACGCGGCTTTCGCCGAGCGCTTCCTGCGCGACGAAGGCATCCCGATCGTCTCGTCCAGCACCGGCGGGGTATCGGCCCGTCGCGTCGAGTTCTGGCCGACCTCGGGCCGCGTGCGTCAGCGTCTGGTGGCCGTCGACAACGCGCCGCAGGATGTCCGTCGTCCGACCCCGGCCCCGATGCCGGCCGCGGCCAGCGGCGACGTGGATCTGTTCTGAACCTGATGACCGCCCAGCCGCTCCAGACGCCGACGATCGCACCGACCGAGCACCTGCCGGTCGGGGAGCTGTCGCGTCGTCTGGCGGTGGAACTGGCTTCGGCCGCGGCCATGTGCCGGGACTGCGAGCATCTGGCCGGCGACCTCGCCAAGGGCGGCGCCTCGCTGGAGAACCTCACGCGCCTGCAGTCGCTGGACGAGTTGAGCCAGCGCCTGCACGGCCTGTCCGAGGTGCTCGAGCGCATCGGCCAGCACGCCAACGGCGAATGGAACGTCTCGATCGAGCCGCTGCTGAGCGGTCTTGGCCTCTCCGACATGGTCGTGCGCCTGCGCGCCCAGGAACGCCTGGGGGAGCGCGCCGACCCGGGCGAGCTCGACTTCTTCTAGGCGCGCGATGGCCGACCCGCTCCTACCCTCGACGCGGATCAATCTTGAGAAGGCCACGGTTCTGGTCCTGGACGACAACGGCGCCTCGCTGGACATTTTGTCGCAGGTGGTCTCGGGTTTCGGGGTCAAGCAGCTGTTCCGGGCCGAGAGCGTCATGGACGCCCAGGCGCTGATCCGCACCAAGACCTTCGACCTGATCATCAGCGACGTGCAGATGCCCGTCACCGACGGTATCGAATTCATCGAATGGCTGCGGCGCGAGGGCGGCGAGAACAACCGCTACGTCCCGGTCATCCTGGTCACCGGCCACACCCGCACCTCGCAGATCTTCAAGCTGCGCGACGCGGGCTCGAACTATGTCGTGGCCAAGCCGATCACGCCCAAGGTGCTGCTGGAGCGCATCGTCTGGGTGGCCCGCGAGGAGCGGCAGTTCATCGAATGTGATAGTTACATCGGGCCTGATCGGCGTTTCAAACACGAGGGACCGCCGCCCGGATCGGATGGGCGGCGTAAAGACGATCTTCCGGCGGAGGTGGGCGAGGCGCAGGCGCCCAATATGTCGGACGACGAAATCGCCAACATGATGCGCCCAGCGAAGGTGCAGGTATGACCGTCCGCAAATTCCGTCCGCCCAACCGGCTCGCCGGCATGATCAAGGAGCGCGGCGGCATCCTGGCCAAGGACGCCATCGTCGCCGCGGAAGCCGGGGTGGAGACCCTGCGCGAAGCCTCGCTGGCCGCGCTGGATCAGACCATCGCCGAGATCGAGCGCCGCTTCGGCAAGGCCGCCGAGGACCGCGAGAGCGAGTCGTTCGAGGCGCTGTATCTGCTCAGCTCGCGGATCATCGACGTCGGCCACTTCGTGTCCGAGACCGGGGTCGACAAGGCCGCCGTGTCGCTGTGCACCCTGGCCGACAGCCTGGCGGAAGCCGGGGTCTGGCGCTGGGACGCGGTCGACGTCCACCTCAACGCCCTGCGCCTGCTGCGCGCGATGGGGGGAGAGCTGCCGGCCGATCAGCGCGCGGCCATGCTGGAAGGCCTGTACCAGGTCAGCCATCACAAGGCCGACGAGAGCTAACGTTTCAGTAGCCCCTACTGTGACAAATGCGTCGTTATGTGTCGGAAAGGCAACGGCGGCGTCGGTCTCTTGGGTTGTGTCCGCTTTGTGGCCTTGTCGGCCGTCATTCGCTTTGTTAGTCGTCTGATACCGGTGTCAAAAACCAACGTTTGCTTCTGACACCGGTGGCAAAAATGAAGATCTAAAGGCCGGGGGCGGTTTCGTGGGAAGGACGCGAAACCGAAACGAAGGCCAAGGACGGCGGTGACGCCGTCTTCAATGGTCAACGGGAGGAGGTTCTATGTCCAAGAATACCAAGGGGCGCGTGCGCGCTCTGCAATACGGCGTGTCCGGTAGCGCTCTGGCCCTGGCGATGGTTTTCGCCGGCGCCGCATCGGCCCAGGAAGCGCCCGCCGCCGCGGCTCCGAGCGATGAAGTCGAAGCCGTCGTCGTCACCGGTTTCCGCGCCTCGCTGGCCAACGCCCTCGACATCAAGCGTCGTGAAAACGACTTGGTCGACGTCATCAAGGCCCAGGACATCGCGGATTTCCCCGACCTGAACCTGGCTGAATCGCTGCAGCGCGTGCCGGGCGTGTCGATCGACCGCGACGGCGGCGAAGGCCGCACCATCACCGTCCGGGGCCTGGGTCCCGACTTCACCGTCGTGCGCCTGAACGGCCTGGAAGCCCTGGCCACCACCGGCGGCAAGGACAGCTCGGGCGGCGCCAACCGCGGCCGTCAGTTCGACTTCTCGATCTTCGCCTCGGAGCTGTTCAACAGCATCACCGTGCGCAAATCGACCTCGGCCATGAACGAGGAAGGCTCGCTGGGCGCGATCATCGACCTGCAGGCCTCGCGTCCGTTCGACTTCGGCGGCGCGGCCCTGAGCATGGGCGGCAAGATCGGCTGGAACGACCTGTCGCGTAAGAGCGATCCGCGCGTGACCTTCCTGGCCAGCAACCGCTGGGACACCGGCATCGGTGAAATCGGCGCCCTGATCTCGGTGGCCTATGCCGAGCGCAAGACCCTGGAAGAGGGCTCGTCGACCGGCCGCTGGGAAAACCCGAGCGTCGCCAACAACTCGGCCACGGCGTTCCCGTTCTACTCGAGCACGACCAGCTTGGTCGGCTCGAACTGTCCGAACCTCACGGGCCCCCTGTCGCCCACGGCCTATAACCCCGCTGTCCCGCCGGGCCTGTCGTGCGCGCAGATTGGCCAGACGACATCCAGCACCAGCGCGCCTAGCGGCGCCGCGGCGGGCACCGCCAACAACCTGTGGCACCCGCGCATCCCGCGCTATGGCCGCCTGCAGTACGATCAGAAGCGCCTGGGCGTGACCGGTTCGCTGCAATGGCGTCCGACCCCGAACTCGACGCTGAGCCTCGACGCGCTGGTGGCCAACTTCACCAACAACCGCGACGAGACCTATCTGGAAGTCATCTCGTTCAGCCGTAGCGGCGCGGGCCTGCCCCAGACGGACGTCGTCAACTACACGGCCGACAGCAAGGGTCACCTGATCAAGGGCACGTTCGACGACGTCGACGCCCGGGTCGAGTACCGCCACGACGACCTGAAGACCGAGTTCAACCAGTTCACCCTGGCCTACGACACCAAGTTCGGCGAGGCGGGCCACCTGAACGTCACGTACGGCCAGTCGCGCTCGATCCAGGACAACCCGGTCCAGACGACCTTCTCGTTCGACCGCTACGACAGCGACAACTACAGCTACGACTACTCGGCCAACGACAAGCTGCCGAACTTCAACTACGGCTTCGATCCGACCAACCCGGCCAGCTTCGAATACCGTCCGACCAGCGACAAGGGCGACGCCTCGCTGCTGCGCCTGCGTCCCAGCAAGGCGGTCAACACCTTCAAGACGTTCCGCGCCGATGTCGACTATCAGATCCTGAACGGTCTGAAGCTGCGCTACGGCGGCGACTACAAGGAATACGGCTTCAGCTCGTGGGAAAAGCGCCTGTACTCACGCCAGCTGGCCAACAGCGCCGCGGGTTCCTACACCGCCGAAGCCGGCTTCGCCCTGCCGGCGGGCGTCAGCATCGCCGACGTCTCGCGCCTGATCACCGGTTTCGGCCGTGGCCTGGACCTGCCGTCGGGCGTGCCGACCTCGTGGCTGGCCCCGGACCTGGACAAGCTGAAGGCCAAGCTCGGCTACGACTGTAACTGCATCAACGCCAACGGCGACTTCCGTCTCAGCACCCTGAACCAGCTGGGCGCCGTGCGGTCGATCACCGAGAAGGACACCGCCTTCTACCTGCAGGGCGACTTCGACTACGACGTCTTCAACATCCCCGTGCGCGGTAACCTCGGCGTGCGCTGGATCAAGACCGAGCAGGCCGCCCTGGGCCACTTCAACGCCGGCAGCATCGCGCCGGTGACGGTGGCGACTCCGTTCGGCAACATCGTCCAGACGGTGCCGGTCGACGGCGTGCAGACGACCTCGCGTGAGTACACCAACACGCTGCCGTCGCTGAACATCTCGGCCCAGCCGCTGGAGAACTTCTTCATCCGCTTCGCGGCCGCCAAGGTGATGACGCGTCCGCAGCTGCAGAACCTGACGCCGGGCTACACCGCGATCAGCCAGGCCAACCAGACCCTGACGCGCGGCAATCCCGACCTCAACCCGATGCTGGCCAACAACCTGGACCTCAGCTTCGAGTGGTACGTCGACAAGGAAACCCTGCTGTCGGCCGGCTTCTTCCAGAAGGACATCAAGTCCTACATCCAGCAGACCGCCGAGGTCATGCCCTACGGCGCGACCGGTCTGCCCACCAGCCTGCTGAGCAACAACAACACGGTCGACACGCCGTTCACGGTCACGACCAACGTCAACAGCCCGGGCGGCAAGCTGAAGGGCTTCGAACTCAGCGCCCAGCGTCCGTTCACCTTCCTGCCGGCTCCGTTCGACAAGTTCGGCGCGATCGTGAACTACACGCACGTCACGAGCGACATCCAGTACATCATCCGGGCGCCGACCTATGCCGGCACCCCGCGTGTGCAGACCGCTCCGGCCGTGCTGCTGACCCAGCCGCTGATCAACCTGTCGCCCGACGCCTTCAACGCCACGCTCTACTACGAGAACGCCGGCTTCAAGGCGCGCATCTCGGGCTCGTATCGCGACCCCTACCTGATCCAGGTCGCCCCTTCGGCGACCAACAACAACGACGTCCGGATCAAGGAAAAGACGTTCAACCTGGACACCCAGGTCAGCTACGAGTTCGGCAAGTTCACCGTCACCCTGGAAGGCATCAACCTGACCGACCAGGAAGACAGCAAGGTCGACGACTCGACCCGCATGTCCTCGGAAGAGTACGTGCACTACGGTCGTCAGTTCTATCTGGGCGTGAAGTACAAGTTCTAAGCCTGTACTGCCGCTCGGCCTAAAGAGAGGGCGCTGACCGCGAGGTCAGCGCCCTTTTCTTTGTCCGCTGCGAACCCGGTCCGACTAGTTGGAAACCCCGTCGATCCAGGTGGCCGTGACGTTCAGCTGCTCGTCCAGCAGGCAGAAGTCCGCCGCGTAACCCGGGGCGATCCGGCCGCGCTTTGCACCCAGTCCCAGGAACGCCGCCGGAGCGGCCGAGGCCATCATCACCGCGTCGGCCAGCGACAGGCCCAGCATCGACACCGCGTTGCGCACCGCGCCGGCCATGTCGAGGTCCGAGCCGGCCAGGGTGCCGTGGTCGTCGACGCAGACGCCGTCGCGCACGACGATCTCGCGACCCTGCAGCACGAAGCGCTTGTCGGCCATGCCCACGGTCGGCATGGCGTCGGTCACCAGCATGAAGCGGTCCAGCGGCCGGGTGCGCAGGGCGATCTTCAAGGTCGCAGGATCCACGTGACGGCCGTCGACGATGATGCCGGCCCAGGCGGTCTGGCTTTCCAGCGCCGCGCCCACGACGCCCGGCTCGCGGCTGGTCAGCGGCGACATGGCGTTGAAGAGGTGCGTGAAGCCGGTCAGGCCGTGAGCCAAGGCCTGGCGCATGGTCTTGTAGAGCGCGTTGGTGTGACCGGCGGCGACGTGGACCCCGGCGTCGGCCAAGCGCTGGATCATGTCCGGCGTGGTGCGCTCGGGGGCCAGGGTGACCAGGGTCTTGCCGACCTTCAGCGAGGTCAGCAGGTCCAGGGCCTCGTCATCGATGACGCGGAACTTGTCGGCGTCGTGGATGCCTTTGCGCTTGGGGTTGAGGAACGGGCCCTCGATATGGACGCCCAGCACGCCGGGCACGCCCTGCTCGATGGCCGCTTCCGTGGCGCGCATCGCCTGGTCGACGACGGACAGGTCGTCGCTGATCAGGGTCGGCAGGAAGCCGGTGGTGCCATAGGGGCGATGGGCCGCGCCGATCGCGGCGATCGCCTCGACCGTTGGGCTGTCATTGAACAGAACCCCGCCGCCGCCATTGACCTGGGTGTCGATATAGCCGGGGACCAGCAGACCGCCGGCCAGGTCGTGCGCTTGCGCGCCAGTCGGAACCGCGCCCGCGTCGATGACGCCGGCGACGAGCCCGTTCTCGACCAGGACGGCCTTGCCTTCGACGACGCCGGCTTCCGTCAGGACGCGGCCATTTACGAGTACAGCCTGCATCAGACGGTTTCAGTGACCTTGTTGAGGTGGGGCGGGCTGTCGGGATCGTAGCCGCGCGCGACCGAAAGCGCATTGGCCATTCGGTAGAAGCTCTGGATCATCAGGATCGGCTCCAGCACCGGGTGGCTGGACAGGGTCGGCAGGCCGCCGGCCTCACCGGGGCCGGCCAACAGGACGTCGGCGCCGCGCTCGCGCAGGCCCTTGGCCATGTCGTCGACACTGGCGCGGCTCTCGTCGTTCTGAGCGAAGACCAGGGCCGGGAAGCCCTCCTTCACCAGGGCCATCGGGCCGTGCAGCACCTCGGCGGCGCTGAAGGCCTCGGCGTGCAGGCCGCAGGTCTCCTTGAACTTCAGGGCCGCTTCCAGGGCGACCGCGAAACCGACGCCGCGCCCCAGGACATAGAGGTTGCGGGCCAGCTTCAGGCGCTCGACGGCCGGGGTCCAGTCCAGGGTCCAGGCCTCGGCCAAGGCGGCCGGCAGGGTCGACAGCGCCTTGGTCAGCGCCTCGTCCTCCGTCCAGGCGGCGATCAGCTGGGTGATGGCCACCAGGGCGGCGATGTAGGACTTGGTGGCGGCCACCGACAGCTCGGGGCCGGCATGCAGCGGGATCACCTCGTCGGCCAGCTCGGCCAGCGGCGAGTCGACGACGTTGACTAGGGCCACGGCATAGGCGCCCGCGGCCTTGGCCGCCTTCACCGCCGCCAGCAGGTCCGGGCTTTTGCCCGACTGCGAGATGGCCAAAACGAGCGCGCCTTCCAGGTTGGGCGAGGCGTCATAGACCGAGCTGACCGACAGGCCGGCCGACGAAGTCAGCACCCCGGCCTTGGTCTCGATCAGGTAGCGGGCGAAGGTGGCGGCATGGTCGCTGCTGCCCCGGGCGCAGGTGACCACCACGCGCGGCGGGTTGGCGCGCAGGCGCTCGGCCAGGGCCTGGATCTTGCGGGCGTTGGCGGCCAGCTGGGTCGCGGCGACGGCCGAGGCTTGCCCGGCCTCCAGGAACATCTTCGTGGATTCAGGCGACAGCCGCGCGGGCGCGGGGGACTCGGGACGGGTCAAGACGGTCGCCTCCAAAAGATGCTCCTTAGGACTCAAGCCAATCCACTCAAGAGAGCGAATTTAGTTCCGCGACGAAGTCGTACGCGTCACCGCGATAGTAGGATTGTGTGACTTCCACCGCCCGGCCGTCGCGCAGGAAGCCGCGCCGCTCGATCAGCAGCCCGGCGTCCTTGACCGGCACGCCCAGCAGGTCGGCCTGCTCGGCCTGGAACAGCACCGCGCGCAGCCGTTGCAAGGCGCGCACGGGCCGATGGCCGGTGGTCTCCAGCGCTTCATAGAGCGAGGTGCCGACCACTTCGGTGGAGGGCAGGGCGAAGGCGGCGATGGTGGTGTACTCGACGGCCATCGGCGCGCCGTCGGCGTAGCGGATACGGGCGAAGCGATAGACCGGCGTGCCGGGCGACAGGCCCAGGGTCAGCGACTCTTCCGGAGTCACCTGGCCCTCGGCGCGGCTGATCCATTCGCTGCGCGGCACGCGTCCGCGCGAGATCATGTCCTCGGTGAAGGACGACAGCTTGGAGAAGCTCTTCTCCACCCGCGCGGCGACGAAGGTGCCCGCGCCCTGGCGGCGCGTCAGCAGGCCCTCGCTGACCAGGCCGTCCAGCGCCTTGCGCACGGTGATGCGCGAGATGCTGAATTCTTCGGCAAGGTCGCGCTCGGCCGGCAGGGCGTCGTCGGGCGACAGCACCTTGGTCTGGATGGCCTCGCGGAGCGCGCGCTGCAGCTGCTTATAGAGCGGGGCGTGATCGTCCTTGGCGTCGAGCCGGCCGATCCGTTCAGCAAACGTCATTTACAGCCTCCCCGACAACAACCGCGCAAATCGACGGCGCCGCGATACCGGTCCTCGATAGCATATGACCATTTTCATACCAATAAGAACGTGGTCTGCAATTGGTTTCTTTTTGGCCTTGTCATCCGCAAAATTTCCGTCACAGTTCTCTCCCGAGGCCTGAGAAGTACCACTTTCTGCGGAACCTCCCAGAAAATTGGTATCATATTGGGCTTGGGGTTCGGCTCCGGTCCAGTAGGCCCGGCAAAAATGGGGAGAAGCCGAGTTATGAAGAGTTTCCACAAATCCGTCCTGGCCGCGTCAGCCAGCGCCCTGGCCGTCATGGCCGCCGCGCCCGCCTTCGCGCAAGCCAACAGCGTGGAAGAGGTTGTCGTCACCGGCATCCGCGCTTCGCTGCTGCAGTCCATTGAATCCAAGCGCCGCGCCGACGCCATCGTCGACGTCGTCACCGCCGAGGACGTGGGCAAGTTTCCGAGCACCAACGTCGCCGAAGCCCTGACCATCGTTCCCGGCGTCACGGTCGACCGCGCTTTCGGCCAAGGCGAGAAGGTCAGCATCCTGGGCACCGACCCGGCGCTGAACCGCACCCTGCTCAACGGCCAGACCGTCGCCTCGGCTGACTGGTTCATCCTGGATTCCCCGGGCCGCACGTTCAACTACGCCCTGCTGGCCCCGCAGATCGTCGGCAAGGTCGAGATCTTCAAGTCGCCGGAAGCGCGCATCGACGAAGGCAGCATCGGCGGCACCGTCATCGTCAACACCCGCAAGCCGCTGGACCTGAAGGCCGGTCTGGTCGCGGGCGCGGTGAGCTACCTCTATAACGACCGCTCCAAGAAGGGCGACGCCCAGGGCTCGCTGCTGCTGAGCTGGAAGAACGACGCCCAGACTTTCGGCGCCAGCTTCTCGGTGCAGCGCGCCAAGGACCAGCTGCGTCGTGACGGCGTCGAAAGCTACGGCACCATGGCGGCCAACCAGTGGGCCGGCGGCAATCCGGACAACCCGGTCGACTCGCGTAAGGCTGGCTGCGTCGGCACCTGCGCCTCGACGCTGACGGCCAACCTGAACGCCCGCAGCCCGAACGCCTTCGGCGCCTCGTACTTCGAGCAGGACCGCACCCGCACGACCTACACCACGGCTCTGCAGTGGAAGCCGACCGACGCCCTGTCGTTCGACTTCAACTGGATGAAGATCAAGGCCGACTACGACAACACCAACCAGTCGATGTACGCCTTCCAGGGCAACACCTGGAACAGCCTGGGCGCCCTGACGGGCATCGAGGTCAACAACGGCGTCGTCACCAAGGCCTCGTTCAAGAACGCGCTGAGCGTGCTGGACGTGCAGTACCGCGAAGCCGAGCTGAACTCCGACACCTACCACCTGAAGGGTCAGTACAAGGGCGACGGTTGGGACCTGAACGGCGAGATCGGCAAGTCGACCGCCGACGGCGGCACCAAGCGTCAGGTCTTCCTCGAATACCTGAACTGGGCCGACTACACCGTCGACCTGTCGGGCGCGCCGAAGACCCCGGGCAAGCTGACCTACGCGACCAACGTGATGGGCAACCCGTCGGCCTTCGCGACCGATCCGGGCTGGAGCGGCAACCTCGTTTCCAAGCCGACCAGCGACGAAGAGAAATACGCCCAGATCGACCTGGGCAAGGACTTCGACGGCGTCATCCAGCGCGTCCAGGTCGGCTACAAGCGTCGTGAACACCAGACCGGCCAGCAGTATTCGGGCATCGCCATCACCGGCGTCGCCGCTCCGGCCTCGCTGTTCAACCCGTCGACCGTGCCCAGCAACTACCTGAAGGGCTTCGACGGCGTCGGCACGCAGATGGAGACGCGCTTCCGCATCGATGGCCAGTCGATGGTCTCGTACGTCGACAGCGGCAAGTGGCTGGCTCCGGGCGCGACCATGCCCAAGCCGTCGATTTTCGCCGCCGCCGAGTTCACGGCCGGCAACTGGAACATCCAGGAAAACATCGACGCCCTGTACGGCCAGGTGAACTTCAAGGCCGACAACGTCCGCGGTAACTTCGGCGTCCGCTACGTGAAGACCTCGGTCGACAGCGCCGGTTACGTCTGCAAGCCCGGCGCGGCCTGCAACGCCCAGGCTGACTGGACCTGGCAGACCAGCAAGAAGAGCTACGACAACGTCCTGCCCAGCGTGAACGTCATCGTGGACGCGCGCGACGACCTGGTGTTCCGCTTCGCCGCGGCGCAGGTCATCGCCCGCCCGAACTATGCGGACATGACCAACTACTTCTGGCTGTCGGACGGCATCCTGACGGGTGGCGGCGGCAACCCGAACCTGGAGCCCTACAAGTCGAGCAACATCAACGGCTCGGTCGAGTGGTACTTCCAGCCGCAAGCGATCCTGTCGGCCGAAGTGTTCTACAAGGACATCTCGAACTACATCCTGACGCGCACGCAGCCGGAATCGTACTTCAACCAGTCGCAGAACAAGGTCACGACCTATCAGATCAGCCGTCCGTTCAACGCGGGCTCGGCTGAAGTGAAGGGCGTGGCGGTCGCCTACCAGCAGAACTTCGCCTACGGCTTCGGCCTGCTGGCCAACTACACCTACGCCGACGCTTCGGGCCAGGGCGGCGCGCCGCTGCCCTACAGCTCGAAGAACCAGATCAACGTCAGCCCCTTCTATGAGCACGGTCCGTTCTCGGCCCGGGCGACCTTCAACTGGCGTTCGAAGTACTTCACCGGCGTCGACCGCGGCGACGACATGTTCGTCAAGGCGGCCAAGTCCCTGGACGCGACGGTCGGCTACGCGATCAACCAGAACATCACGATGTCGGTCTCGGGCCAGAACCTGCTGGACACCGAGTACTACTCGTACGCCAACACGACGGCCCTGGCGCGCGGTGTCTACCGCACGGGCCGCAAGCTGCAGGCCACGCTGAACGTCAGCTTCTAAGCCGACGTCCGGCGGCGGAGGCTCCCCCTGGGGTCTCCGCCGGCCACGGCGCATTGATTGAACCCCTCCTGACTGCAAGCATGGAGCTTGGGCGGGGCGGCCTGGCCGTCCCGCCCGCTTTTTGCCGCCTATCCTTCTTGCGAGGCCGCGTGACCAAGACCCCGCTGCGCACCATCGCCGTTTCGGCGTTCGCTCTGGCTTCCGTGCTCGCGACGAGCGCCTTGGCCGATACCGCTGGCCTGACCCTGACCCCCGCGCCGGCCAAGGCGGTCCGCGCCGAAGGGGCCTTCAAGCTTTCCGCCGCCACCCGCATCCACGTCGCCAAGGGCGATGTCGAGGCCAAGGGTGTCGCGCAACAACTGGCCGACCTGATCCAGCGCTCGCGGGGCTTCCGTCCCGCCGTGGTCGAAGGCGCGCCGACTGCCGACGCCATCGTCCTGACCCGCGAGGGCCCCGCCGGCGAGGCCTACAAGCTCGACATCTCGCCCAAGTCCGTGACCATCGCCGCGGCCAAGCGCGCGGGCCTGTTCTACGGCGCCATGTCGCTGTGGCAGCTAGCGACGCCGGACGAGGCCAAGGGCCCGGTCGCCGTCCCCGCCGCGTCGATCGAGGACGCCCCGCGCTTCGCCTGGCGCGGCCTGATGGTCGACAGCGCCCGCCACTATCAGTCGCTGGACACGCTGAAGGCGGTCATCGACGCCATGGCGGCCCACAAGCTCAACACCTTCCACTGGCACCTGGTCGACGACCAGGGCTGGCGACTGGAGATCAAGAAGTACCCGAAGCTGACCCAGGTCGCCGCCTGGCGCCACGACCCGGGCGCGGCCGTGAACTACCCGAAGTACGGCGGCTTCTACACCCAGGACCAGGCCCGCGAGCTGGTCGCCTACGCCGCCGCCCGCAACATCACCGTGGTGCCGGAGATCGAGACCCCCGGCCACGCACTCGCGCCGATCGTCGCCTATCCCTCGCTGGGGACGGCCGCGCCGGACGCCAGCAAGATGGGCGACTGGGGCGTGTTCCCCTGGCTCTACAACACCGACGACGCCACCTTCGCCTTCCTCGACGACGTGCTGAACGAGGTGATGGATATCTTCCCCTCGACCTTCATCCACGTCGGCGGCGACGAGGCGGTCAAGGACCAGTGGAAGGCCAGCCCGAAGATCCAGGCCAAGATCAAGGAACTGGGCGTCAAGGACGAGCACGAGCTGCAGAGCTGGTTCATCCAGCGGGTCGGCAAGACGCTGGACAAGCGCGGCCGCCGCCTGATCGGCTGGGACGAGATCCTGGAAGGTGGCCTCGCGCCGAACGCTACCGTCATGTCCTGGCGCGGCATCGACGGCGCCATCGCCGCCGCCAAGCAGGGCCACGACACGGTGCTGTCGCCGCATCCGGTGCTCTATCTCGACAACCGCCAGAGCACGTCGCCGGAAGAGCCGACAGGTCGTGGCCACGTCTCCAGCCTGAAGGACGTCTACGCCTTCGATCCGGCTCCGGCCCAGCTGACCCCGGACGAGCGCAAGCACATCCTGGGCGTCCAGGCCAATGTCTGGACCGAGCACATGCAGACCGATGCGCGCATGGAGCAGATGGCCTTCCCACGCGCCGTGGCCCTGGCCGAGCGCGGCTGGTCGTCTGAAGCGGATGCGAACTGGGACGACTTCGCTCGCCGCCTGCCGGCCGAGATGGCGCGCCTGAAGGTCCTGGGCGTCACCGCCAACACCGTGCCGTTCGAGCCGCAAGGCGCGCCGTCGGAAGGCGAGGGCGGCAAGACCACTCTGGCGCTCTCGACCGGTCTCGGCGTCGGCGAGATCCGCTACACCACCGACGGCAAGGCTCCGACGGCGGCCTCGACGCCCTATGCCGGCGCCCTGGCGCTGGCCAGCGGCGCGACGGTGAAGGCCCAGACCTTCGTCGACGGCCAGGCCCTGGGCCGCGCGCGGTCGTGGACCATCACCCCGGCCTTGCTCGACACCCGGGTCAGCGGCCAGCTGAAGGCCTGCACCGAGAAGGTGCCGATCACCATGATCGACGATGCGCCCGTCGACCTCGCCAAGCGGCCGATGATGTATGTCGACATCTTCAATCCGTGCTGGATCTGGCAGGGCGCCAAGCTGGACAAGGGGGCGGTGCTGACCGCGCGGATCACCCAGATCCCGTTCAACTTCCAGGTCGGCAAGGACCGCGACGGCATCAAGCTACGCCCGCCGGCCACGCCGGGCGGCGAGCTGGAGGTGCGGCTGGGCTGTGACGGCGAACGCATCGCCGCCATCCCGCTGGGCGACAGCGCCAAGAATCCGGGCCTGTCGACGGTGGCCACCCGCCTGCCGGCCCATGCGGTCCAGGCGGACTTGTGCCTGACCTTCACCTCGAAGACGCTCGATCCCTTCTGGGTGATCGAGCGTGTGACCCTGAAGTCCCAATAAGCGTTCCAGACAGAGTAGCGCCCCGTGTCCAACCTCGTACTCACCGCGCCTCTGAAGGGCTGGATCGCGCCGCTCGACGAGACCCCCGACGCCGTGTTCGCCGAGCGCATGCTGGGCGACGGCCTGGCCATCGATCCGTTCGGCTCGACCCTGCACGCGCCCTGCGACGCGGTGGTCACCACAGTCCACCGCGCCCGTCACGCCGTGACCCTGCGCGCGGCCAACGGGGCCGAGATCCTGATCCATGTGGGCCTGGAGACCGTGGCCCTGAACGGCGAGGGCTTCAGCGTCTTCGTGAAGGAAGGCCAGAGCGTGAAGGCCGGGGACAAGCTGCTGGGCTTCGACCTCGACTTCCTGGCCCAGAAGGCCCGCAGCCTGATCACCCCGGTGGTGATCACCAATCTGGACGCCTTCGAGATCGTTCGCCGCGACCAGGATCGCGAGCTTGCGGTCGGCGACTTTCTGATGGAGCTGGCGCCCCTGGGCGGCGCGGCCGCCGCCAGCCTGGTCAGCGATGGCGAGGTGGCGCGGGAGGTCGTAGTGCCGCTGATCCATGGCATCCACGCCCGTCCCGCCGCCCGCATCGCCGAGACCGCCCGCAAGTTCGTGGCCGAGGTCGCCCTCGTGGCCGTCAACCGCCGCGCCAGCGCCAAGAGCCCGGTCGGTGTCATGTCCCTGGCCATCCGCCACGGCGACACCATCCAGGTGGTGGCCTCGGGCATGGACGCCGAAGCGGCGATCCAGGCGGTGGCCGAGCTGATCGACAGCGGCATGGGCGAGGGCGGGCCGGTCGCGGCTCAAGCCTCTGTGCCCGCCGCCGTGACGCCGGAGCCCGCTGGTCTCGCCGAGCTGCCACGCGACGGCGTGCTCAAGGGCGTGCTGGCCGCGCCGGGCCTGGCGATCGGCAAGGCCGTGCGCCTGGCCGCCGCCGACATCGTCGTGCGCGAAGCCGGCGAAGGGACCGCCCACGAGGAGGCCGCGCTCGCCGCCGCCCTCGACGTGGTCCGCGCCCGCATCGAGAAGAACGCCGCCAAGGGCGACAAGGCCCGCAAGGCCATCCTCGGCGCCCACCTGGCCTTTCTGGAAGACCCCGAACTGGCCGCCGGCGCCCGCCGCCTGATCGGCGAGGGCAAGAGCGCAGGCTTCGCCTGGCGAAAGGCCGTCGGCGGCTATGTCGAGGCCCTCCGCGGCCTGGGCGACCGCCGCCTGGCCGAACGCGTCGATGACCTCGTCGATCTTGAGCGCCAGGTGCTGCGCGCCCTGGCCGGCGAAGAGGACGAGGGGACCGTCCTGCCGCCCGGCTCGATCCTGCTGGCCGACGAACTGCTGCCCTCGCAGCTGATGGGCGTCGACCCCGGCGCCGTGGCCGGCTTCGCCACCGCGCGCGGTGGTCCGACCTCGCATGTGGCCATCCTGGCGGCCGCCATGGGTATCCCGGCCATGGTCGCCCTGGGCGGCGCGCTGCTGAAGGTCAAGGACGGCGCGACGCTGATCCTCGACGCCGACAGCGGCGTGCTGCGCGTCGCGCCTGACGCGCCGGCCCTGGAAGCCGCCCAGACCGCTCTCGCCCAGCGCCAGGAGCGCAAGGCCGCCGCCCAGGCCGCCGCCCACGAGGCGTGCGTCACCAAGGACGGCGTCCGCATCGAGGTGTTCGCCAACACCGGCTCGCTGAACGACGCCCTGGCCGCCGTGGCCAATGGCGCGGAAGGCTCGGGCCTGCTGCGCACCGAGTTCCTGTTCCTGGACCGCGAGACCCCGCCGGACGAGGACGAACAGGCCCGCCAGTACCAGGCCATCGCCTCGGCCCTGGACGGCAAGCCGCTGATCATCCGCACGCTGGACGTCGGCGGCGACAAGGCCGCGCCCTACCTGCCGATCCCAGCCGAGGAGAACCCGGCGCTCGGCCTGCGCGGCGTCCGCGTCAGCCTGTGGCGGCCGCATCTGCTGAAGACCCAGCTGCGCGCCATTCTTCGTGTGAAGCCGCTGGGCCAGTGCAAGATCATGGTCCCGATGATCGCCAGCCTGGACGAGCTGCGCGCCGTCCGCGCCGTGCTGGACGAGGCCAAGCGCGAGATGGGCGTGGTCGAGCGCGTCGAGCTGGGCGTGATGATCGAGACGCCCGCCGCCGCCGTCACCGCCGACCTGATCGCCGCCGAGGCCGACTTCCTCTCCGTCGGCACCAATGACCTGACCCAGTACGTGCTGGCCATGGACCGGGGTAATCCCGAGCTGGCCGCCCGTATCGACGCCCTGCACCCGGCCGTGCTGCGGATGATCGACCAGACCTGCAAGGGCGCGGCGAAACACCATCGCTGGGTCGGCGTCTGCGGGGGGCTGGCCTCCGACGTCGCCGCCACGCCGATCCTGCTGGGCCTGGGCGTCACCGAGCTTTCGACCACGGCGTCGATCGCGCCGGAGGTGAAGGCTCGCGTCCGTAGCCTTTCGCTTGAGTCTTGCCGTAGCCTCGCGGCCCAGGCCCTGGACCAGACCTCGCCCGAGGCGGTCAGGGCGCTCGTGAAATCCTTCGGAGCCTGAACCCGATGAAGTCTCCGCTCGAGATCCTCCAGCCCCTGGGCCGGGCCCTGATGCTGCCGATTGCGGTGCTGCCCGTGGCGGGTCTGCTGCTGCGCCTGGGCCAGCCCGACCTCTTGAACATCGGCTTCATGGCCGCCGCCGGCGATGCGATCTTCTCCAACCTTGGCCTGCTGTTCGCCATCGGCGTCGCCGTCGGCCTGGCCAAGGAGAACAACGGCGCGGCGGGTCTGGCCGGCGTCGTCTGCTTCTTGATCGCCACCGAAGGCGCCAAGACCCTGCTGCACGTGCCGGCCGAGGTCACCGCCAACCTGGTCAAGGAGCACGCCGACCTGGCGGGCGCGGCCTACAAGGCGAAAGCCTTGGCCAAGCTCAGCGCGCCGATCGGCATCATCTCGGGCGTGATCGGCGGGCTGTTCTACAACCGCTTCTCGACCTTCAAGCTGCCGGAATACCTGGCCTTCTTCAGCGGCCGTCGCTTCGTGCCGATGATCGCGGGCCTGGCCGGCCTGGTCATGGCGATGCTGATCGGCGTGGGCTACGACGGCATCAACGGCGCGGTCGACACCGCCAGCCGGGCCGTCGTCGGCTCGGGCGAGCTGGGCCTGCTGGTCTTCGGCTTCCTGAACCGGATCCTGATCGTCACCGGCCTGCACCACGTGCTGAACAACATCGCCTGGTTCGTGGTCGGCGATTACCACGGCGCGACCGGCGACCTGCGTCGCTTCTTCGCCGACGACCCCAGCGCCGGGGCGTTCATGAGCGGCTTCTTCCCGGTCATGATGTTCGGCCTGCCCGCCGCGTGCCTGGCCATGTACCACACCGCCCTGCCGGCCCGGAAAAAGGCCGTCGGCGGCATGCTGTTCTCGCTGGCCCTGACCTCGTTCCTGACCGGCGTGACCGAGCCGATCGAGTTCAGCTTCATGTTCCTGGCCCCGGTGCTCTACGCCGTGCACGCGGTGCTGACGGGCGTGGCCATGGCCCTGATGAACCTGCTGAACGTCAAGTTGGGCTTCACCTTCTCGGCGGGCCTGTTCGACTACGTGCTGAACTTCGGCAAGGCGACCAATCCCGTCCTGCTGATCCCGATCGGTCTGGCCTATGGCGCGCTCTACTACGCCGTCTTCCGCTTCGCGATCACGCGCTTCAACCTCAAGACCCCCGGTCGCGAGGACGAGGAGACTGTCGCCGTCGAGACCGTCACCACCGGCGGCGGACGCGGGGCCGACTTCGTGGCGGCCCTGGGCGGCGCGGCCAACCTGACCACCGTCGACGCCTGCACCACCCGCCTGCGCCTGATCGTCGTCGACCAGGGCGTCGTCAACGAACCGGCCCTGAAGGCCCTGGGTGCGCGCGGTGTCGTCCGACCTTCCGACAAGGCGCTGCAGGTCGTGCTCGGTCCCATCGCCGACGGCGTCGCCGGCGAGATCCGCGCGGCCATGGGGGCTCCGGCGCCGGCCAAGCCGGTGGCGGCGGCCAAGCCCGCGCCCTCGGTGCTGCCCAGCATCGAGGACGACCGCAAGGCCGAGAAGCTGCTGGGCGCCCTGGGCGGCGCGGCCAACCTCAAGAGCGTCGGCACGTGCTCCAGCCGCCTGCGCCTGGTCGTCGCCGACCAGGGCGCGGTCAGCGAGCCGGCGCTGAAGGCCCTGGGCGCGCGCGGCGTCGTCCGGGTCGGCGACCAGGTCGTCCACGTCGTGCTGGGCCCCGACGCCGAGCGCATCGGCGAAGCGGTGCGCTGCCAACTTCCCTAGAGCAGGTGGGCCTTGAAGAAGGCCGCCGTGCGGGCGTTGGCGGTCTTGGCGTCGGCGTCGTCATAGTGGTCGCCGCCGGGCCGCGCGAAGGCGTGGTTGCGGCCGGGATAGGTGTGGATCTGGATGCGCGGATGGCCGTCCAGCGCCGCGTGGATCTTCGCCTGGGCGTCCTTGCCGATATATTCGTCGTCGCCGGCCAGGTGCATCAGCAGCGGGGCGCGGATCTTGGCGCCTTCGGAGACGTAGTTGTCCGTGCCGCCGCCATAGTAGACGACGCCGACATCGGCGTCGCTGGCCGCCATGGCCCGGAAGGTCATCAGCCCGCCCAGGCAGTAGCCGGTCACCCCGACCTTGCCGTTGGCGCCCTCTAGCGTCCGCGCGGCCTTGATCGTCGCCACGACGTCCTCGACGCCTTTGTCGAAGTCGAAGCGATTGTAGTAGCCGAAGGCCTTTTCCATGTTTTCCGGCGAAGCCTCGGACAGCGCCATGCCGGGCTCGAAGCGCCAGAACAGGTCGGGGGCGACGACGATATAGCCCTGGTCCGCCAGTTCGCCGGCGATCTGTTTGATGCCGTCGTTGACGCCGAAGACCTCCTGGATGAGGACGATCGCGGGGGCGGGCTCGGCGCTGGGGCGCACCACCAGGGCCTGGAAGTCGCCATCGGCGACATGGATAGTCAGGTGTTCGGACACGGTCGCGCTCCTGCGGCGGATCGGGGGATGACCGCCAGTTTCGACCTGGGCGCGAGGCCATGATTGAACGATCGTGTCGGACGCGGTCCGATCCGAACTGACAGCGTTGGTCTTGGAGCGGGTTCTAGGCGGCCAGGTCGCGGATCTTGGCGACGATCTGCTCGGGCGAGAACGGCTTCATCAGATAGCCGCTGGCGCCGGCCTGCATGGCCATGACGATGCGGTCGAGGCGCCCTTCGCCGGTCAGCATCAGGATCGGCACCTCGGCGCATGCGTCGATCGACCGCAGGGTCCGAACGAGCTCGATGCCGTCGGTGGTGGGCAGGCGCACGTCGATGACGAACAGGCTGGGGACCGCCACCCGGGCCTTGCCCAACATGCCCTCGCCGGACTCGAACAGCTCGACCGTGAACCCTTGTGGCGCAAGGGCCGCCTGCAGGAACGCGAGCACCAGAGGATCGTCGTCGACGACATAGATCGAGGGCGCGACGGCGATTGGCGGCATCGGTCCATCCTGGCTTCGACGACGTGCTGTCGCCGCCTTCAGCCTTGCCGCCCGGCGCGGCGGGATCAAGAGGCTAAAGGTTGCACACAACGTGGATAACCCGCCCTTCATGCTTTTGACGCACGGATGAAGGTCCAGCCCCTCGCCAGGGGGCGACACAGAAAGTGCGTGATGGCCGGAGAGACCGCGGACGACGTCGCAAGCCTGCGCGCGCGCCTGGATCGCATGACGCGCCTGGCGGCCGCCCAGGCGGCGCTGGCCGAGGCCGGCCTCGACCTCGACGCCTTCATGCAGGCCATCGTCGAACACCTGGCCGACCTGACCGGGGCCAAGGGCGCGATCGTCGAGCTGGTCGACGGCGGCGACCTCGTCTACCGCGCCGCCACCGACAAGAGCCTGATCGGCATGCGCCTGAAGCGCGCGGACAGCTTCTCGGGCCTGTGCGTGGCGAGTGCGGAAGTGCTGATCTGCGCCGACGCCCTGACCGATGCCCGCGTCGACCGCGCCGCCTGCGTCAAGGTCGGGGTCGGCTCGATGGTCTGCGCGCCGCTGATGCACCAGGCCGAAGCCCTGGGCGTGTTGAAGGTGTTCTCCGAGCACAAGAGCGCCTTCGACGACGAGGACATCGACATCCTGCGCGTGCTGGCCTCGATGCTGGGCGCGCAGATGTCGCGCCAGCTGGCGTTCCAGCAGCATCAGGCGCTGCTGGCCGAGAAGACCGTGCAGGAGGAGCTGTTCGAGACCGCTTTCCACGAGGCGCCGATCGGCATGGGCCTGGGCGACCTCACCGGGCGGATCGTCAAGATCAACAGCGTGTTCTGCGACATCATCGGCTACACGGCGCAGGAGGCGCGGACGCTGGATTTCCGGGCGCTCACCCACCCCGACGATATCGAGTCCGGCCTCAGCTACATGAACCGGCTGCTGAGCGGCGAGATCCGCAGCCACCAGACCGAGAAGCGCTACATCCGCAAGGACGGCCAGGCGATCTGGGTGCGGCTGTCGGTGTCGCTGGCGCGCGGCGAGGATGGCGCGCCCAAGCACTTCATCGGCCAGATCCAGGACCTGACCGACCAGCGGGCCATCGAGAACCGCTACCGGCTGATGGCCGAGAACGCGACCGACATCATCGTCGCCAGCGACATGCTGGGCCTGGCGACCTTCGTCTCGCCGGCCTGCGAGACGGTCACCGGCTATGCGCCCGAGGACATCGTCGGCCGCTCGTCGCTGCCGATCACCCATCCCGACGACCAGGACCTGGTCCGCGACGCGTTCAGCCGCCTGCTGGCCGGGAAGGCCGTCGACCGGGTGCGCTGGCGCGTGCGTCACAAGCTCAGCGGCGAGTGGATCTGGCTGGAGAGCAATCCGGTCCTGATCCGCGAGCCGACCGGACAGGCCACCGGCTATCTGGACGTTCTGCGCGACGTCACCGTCCAGAAGGTCCAGGAGGACGCCCTGGCCGCCGCGCGCGTGGACGCCGAGGCCGCCAGCCGCTCCAAGGCCGACTTCCTGGCCAACATGTCCCACGAGCTGCGCACGCCGCTGAACAGCATCATCGGCTTCACGCGCCTGCTGACCGAGAGCCGCGATCTCTCGCCCGAGGATCAGCGGCGGGTCGCCCTGGCGCACGGCGCCGGCCAGGCCCTGCACGCGGTGATCGACAACGTGCTGGACTTCTCCAAGCTGGAGGCCGCGGCCCTGGAGCTGCACAAGGCGGCGTTCGATCCGTCGGAGCTACTGCGCCAGACCGTGGCCATGCTGGAGCCGCAGGCCGCCGCCAAGGACCTGCGCTTGCGCACCATGATCGACGCCCAGGCCCCGGCCCAGGTGGTCGGCGACGCCGGCCGCGTCCGCCAGGTGCTGCTGA
This sequence comes from Caulobacter sp. GW821-FHT10E02, assembly GCF_059415225.1. Lineage (NCBI taxonomy): Bacteria > Pseudomonadati > Pseudomonadota > Alphaproteobacteria > Caulobacterales > Caulobacteraceae > Caulobacter > Caulobacter sp. GW821-FHT10E02. The sequence continues at coordinate 301,166 of NZ_JBWKMV010000002.1, read as the reverse complement.
ACCTGTTATCCAACGCCGTGAAGTTCACCTCCAACGGCGGCGTCACCGCCAGCCTGAGCTGCGTGACCCTGGACCCGGCCGCGCCACGCCTGCGCATCGAGATCGCCGACACCGGTTCGGGCATTCCGGAGGCCAAGCAGACGGGTCTGTTCAATCGTTTCGTCCAGGCTGGCTCGTCGGTCTCGGCCCACTACGGCGGCACGGGCCTGGGCCTGGCCATCTCGCGCCAGCTGATCGGGCTGATGGGCGGCGAGATCGGCGTCGACAGCGCCGTGGGTCGCGGCTCGACCTTCTGGTTCGAGATCGCCTTGCCGACCGCGACCAGCACCGACGCCAAGCCGCTTCCCGAGGCCCAGCCGCTGCGCCTGAACGGCCGCCGCATCCTGGTGGTCGACGATGTCGAGCTGAACCGTGAACTGATGCTGGCCTTGCTGTCCAAGTACGGCTGCGAGGTCGGCTTGGCCGAGGACGGCGCCCAGGCCATCGAGGCCCTGGACGGCGGCGCGTTCGAGCTCGTGCTGATGGACTGCCAGATGCCGGTCATGGACGGCTTCGTGGCCACCGAGACCATCCGCAGCTCCGGCGCGCGTTACGCCGACATCCCGATCGTCGCCCTGACCGCCAGCGCCCAGCCCGAGCATCTGGCCCGTTGCGAGGCGGTGGGCATGAACGACCATCTGACCAAGCCGCTGAACGCCGGCGCCCTGGAGCGGGTGCTGGGCATGATGCTGCGCGGCGCGCCGGAAGCGCCGGCGCCCGCCGCCATGCCCGCCAACGATCCCGGCGAGGCGGTCCGCCGCGATCTCGTCGAGGTGATGGGCCCGACCTCGGTGCGCTCGCTGCTGGCCATCCTGCTGGCCCAACTGGAGGGCCGCTTCACCCAGTCCGCCGACACCCGCGCCATGCGCGAGGACGCCCACGCCCTGGCCGGCTCGGCCGGGCTGATGGGCTTCCTGGACCTCTCCAACGCCTGCCGCGAACTGGAGGGCGCGATTGTCGACGGTCGCGATCCCGGGCCGGCTCTTGATTTGACTCGCGCGCTCGTCTCGCGAACCATCGGCCTGGCTCAGCGCTGGGACGCGGACCTCGCCGTGGCCGAGGCGCCGGCCCGCCGCTTCATGCACTAGAGGAGTTCGCTCGTGCCCGCGTCCCCCGCCGTCCTCGTCATCGATGACGACGCCGTCGTCCGCCAGTTCGTCGAACTCGTCCTGGCCCAGGCCGGCTACAGCGTCTCGTCCGTGGCCACCGCCGAGCTGGGCATCAAGGCCTTGCAGACCGCCCGGTGGGACCTGGTGCTGCTGGACATCAACATGCCGGACATGACCGGCCTCGACGTGCTGCGCCTCTTGCGCAAGTACCAGAAGGTCAAGGCGGCGGTGATGATGATGACCGCGCGCGGCGACGCCGCCACGGTGCGCGAGGCCCTGGCCACCGGCGCCGACGGTTACCTGGTCAAGCCGTTCGGGCCGCAGGACCTGCTCAAGCGCGCCGAGGCGCTGCTGAACCCCGACAAGTTCCGTAGCCCGCCGCGCGACGAGGATCGACCGGTCGTCGAGCTGGACTAGTCGAGTGGCCGCTGACGGCGGGATCTGACGGCGTTGCACCAGGCAGAGGAGAGACGGCCATGCCGACGATCGCCGAGAAACGCGCCACCTTTCGCAGGCTGCATGACGGCGGCTTCTTCATCATCCCCAACGCCTGGGACGCGGGCGGCGCCGTCCGCCTGACGAAGCTGGGTTTCAAGGCCGTCGCATCGACCAGCGCCGGAGCGGCCTGGGCCGCCGGCAAGGACGATGGCGATCTGAGCCGTGACGCGGTGCTCGCGCATCTCAGGATGCTTGTCGACGCCACCCCTCTGCCGATCAATGCCGACTTCGAGAACGGCTTCGCCGATGACCCCGCCGAAGTCGCCGCGAACGTCGCGCTGGCGATGGAGACGGGGATCGCGGGCCTTTCGATCGAGGATTGGTCGGGCAGCGAGATGTACGCGCGCGGCCTCGCGGTCGAGCGTATCGCCGCCGCGCGGGCCGCCATCGATGCGGTCGATCCGACCATGATGCTGATCGGCCGCAACGAGAACTTCCGCGTGCCCGACATGCCCGTCGCCGAGAGCATCGCCCGCGCGGTGGCCTATGCCGAGGCCGGCGCGGACTGTCTGTTCGTGCCCTTCATCCTGGATCCCGGCGCCGTCGCCGAACTGGTGGCGGCCGTCGCGCCGAAACCAGTCAATGTGGTCGTGCACGACTACGATGCGAGGATCCATGCCTTTGCCGAGCTCGGCGTCCGTCGGTGCAGCGTCGGCGGCAGCCTGGCCAAGCGGTCATGGTCGGCGTTTGACGAAGCGGCCAGGGCGCTCAAGGACTATGAGGCGTGACGCCTGCGCGCGGCGGCTCGATCGCGTCATCATGCCTATACTGAAATACCGATAGTATATATGCTCCACCGAGCGGATAAGGCGGTCCTTATGAAGGAGCAAGTCTTGCTAAACGCGCCGGCGCTTGGGGCGGATCGCTTCCCTTTCCACGTTGAGGAATACGGTAGTGGGGACGCGATTTGCATACTTCTTCACGGGTTCGGCGAGGGTTCTTATGTATGGCGCGATCTGGCGCCTCGCTTGCCGGAAAAATATCGTTCCATACTTGTGGATTTCAGAGGTCATGGAAGATCTCGTGAAGATACTGCGGCGAACTATAGCGTTGAAACCTATTCCAGAGACATTCTGAATTTAATTACGACTTACAACTATAGCAACGTCTCCATTATCGGTCATTCTCTTGGCGCGGGGGTGGCGATCATGGTTGCCGCGTCGGCGCCCCACCTTGTGTCGAATTTGATCTTGGTGGATTGGCCTTTGAGCACCGCGTGGACTGTTCACGATAGTATTTTTTCGCAGTTCCACGAGCAGTGCGATGGTTACAATTCGCTCGCTGAGTATGCTGCTTGGATACTGGAAAGGCGGCCGCTGACCCATCCAAGAATGCTTCGTCACATTGTCGGCAATGCCTTGCGGGAGAACGCCGACGGGAAATTTGTGCTCAAAGCTGATCGGCGAGTCACGGAAATATTCGGAAAAATGTCGACGCGTACCAACAATGCTCAATATTTTCTGCATAGAATATTGTGCAGGACCTTGCTGGTGAGGGGGAGGGGGTCCGCGGTCTTATCTAAAAAGGAAGCTTTGAGTATAGTTGGGATGTTGAGAGACGGCCATCTATGCGAAATTTCCGGGGCCGGTCATGCCGTGATGGTCGACGATCCGGACCAGTTCGCGGATGCGGTTAATCAATTTCTCCTCGGATCGCGAACCTGACTCGATATCACGAGCGGCTATCCGATTTCAGGACCCTGTAGATACGCCGCGATTATTAGGCGCTGAATCTCCGAGGTTCCTTCGTAGATACGCAGCGACCGGATCTGCCTATAGAGACGTTCCGGCACGGTATCCTTCACGATGCCCGCGGCGCCGAAGATCTGCACCGCATCGTCAACAATTCGCTGAGCCTGCTCCGTCGCGAAGAGCTTGGCGATGCTGGAGTGCTTTCCATAGCCACGGACCTGCTGGTCGATTTCCCACGCCGCCTGAGCGATCAGCAACGCGCTGCCGGTCAGCGCCACCTCGCTGTCGGCGAGCTTCGATTTTGTCAACTGCATGTCCCACACCGTGCCGGTGGAGAGGCGTCTCGAGCGCGCCCAGCCTAGCGCCGCGCTCCGCGCGCGGCGCGCGAAGCCGGTCGCGGCGGCGCCGACCGTCGCCCGGTATCGTTCAAGGATCTCGCCCGCGATCTTGAAGCCATGCCCCGGCTTTCCGATCATCTGGTCGGCGGGCACGATGCAGTCTTCAAAGGTCAGGCTCCCAAAGGCGCGCGGCGCCATCGCCTCTATCGTTTCCGAGACGCGCACTCCGGGCGTCTGCGCGCTCACATAGAACAGGCTCAGCCCCAGCGGCCCGCCCGCTTCCGCCGTCCGGGCCAGGACAATCGCGAAATCGGCGATGTCGGCGTTGGAAATCCAGGTCTTCGTCCCATTCAGGACATAGGATCCGCCACGAAGTTCCGCGCGCAGCGATACATTGGCGAGGTCCGAGCCGACCTGGGGTTCGGACATCGCCAGGCACCCGATCGACCGTCCCGCCAATATATCGGGGAGCAGAGCGCTTCGCTGTTCCACGGACCCGTATTGGATCAGCGATGCAGCGGCGAGCGCCTGGATCGAGAACGCGAAATCGAACAGGTCGTGGACGAACGCAAAGCCCTCGCGGATCAAGCATATGCCGCGGAAGTCCGGGGGCGTGTCGGCGCCGCCGACAGCGGCGTACCAGCCGGCTTCGCCGAACCGCGCGGTCAGATGGCGTCCCATCTCGGCTGGCGGCAGACGTTCGATCTCGCCGAGTTCCGACGATATCTCGTCAGCCCAGCTTTCAATTCGCGCCGCGAGTTGCCGATGCCGGTCTTCGTAGAGCGGCAGCCGTAGAATCGATGGATCGAATATCTTCACGTCTTCTCCCAGGGGTCAGAGCGTAAAGGCGCAATGATCGCCAGCTTCGTCGTGGATCATGGCGGAGGGCGACGCTTCTAGCGTCCCGCCTTCCACGAAATAGGCAAAGGACGCATAGCCATTCCAGACGCGGCGCCATTCGACGGCGCATGCAGCGGCGCCGTATCGGCGCTCCGTTTCGGCGAGATGGGCCTGGATCATCGTCAACGCCTGCCGTGCATGTCCGGCGGAGAGGTTGTCGATGGACAGGTGCACCGCCTCATAGATGGGGTCGAAGCCCCAGTGCTTCAGCTTCTGGATCTCATGCAGTCGCACCTCGCCCAGGCCGAACATTTCGACGCCCAGGTTATAGCCCAGTATCTCTGGATAGAAGCGGTTCGGAAACAGGCCGAAGGACAGTTGATTCAACGGAAACGTATAAAAGATGTCGGGGATTTCGTCCTGATCGATGAACGCTTCTTCGCGGATATGCGGCTGATCGATGCCCAGGCTCTTCAGGACACGATAGATCAGCGTGATGTGGTTCTTCTCAAGGTCGCCCAGCCCCATCTCATCGGCGTAGATGGCGAATAGCCCCGTATCGGCGACTCTCTCGACGCGGCCCGTGCCGCTGCTTCGATAGGCCCACGCGCCATCGACCAGATTGCCTAGCGCGTAGTATTTCTGACCGAACACGACCTCGTCGCGGGACGGGATTTCGCCAAGCGGCGCATACGGATCGACAAGCTTGCTCCAGTAGATGGACTCGATCCGGGCCACGAGGGCGTCGGGCGAATATTCGAAGAAGCGCGCGTCCGTGTATCGCCCCGCGGTCTCGGCGTCGAAAAGGGTTTCCGCCTGAGCCAGTCCGGCGCGCACACGCTCCAGCGCGACCGGCAAGGTGTTGGCGAAATTCTCGATATTCACGAGCCGGTAGAACAGCGTCCGGTCATCGAGATCGGCGGCGGCCTCGAATACCGTGTCGTGGGGGGCGTGCTTCCTGATGTTGGCGAGCCACGATTGCGCTGCCGGTTCATCGGGCGCCTCCGACAGGAGGATTGGCGCGTCGGCCGTCCGCGCCGCGCCCTGGAACCACGACTTGAGGACGGATGCTTCGTGTTCGGAAAAAATGCCGAACATCGGCCCGCCGAACTTGATGGCGTCGAGAAAGCGGCAGCTGCCTTTCGCATCGGCTCGCAGATAGCTGGAACGCTTGAAGTCGCGCAGGAAGGCGGCGACATCCTGATCGGTTTCGACGACAACCTCCGACAGCGGCTTGCCACCGACCCGGACAAGCTTGTGCTGCTTCCCGGCGAAGGGCGCATGACGCTGGATAATCCCGGCGACCTGCAGATCCAGCGAATGGTCAGTCGATCGCCCGCCGCGTTCCGCCAGCCTGGACACCTGGCGCCTTTCCAGGGTGACAAAGACGCGCATCGCATTGACGAGGCGCCGGGACAGGGTTTCCGCCCCCGGGTCATCCTCCAGCGCATCGAGATAGGTGCTAAGCGCCTCCCACGCGGCTTCGCGGGTCACCACGGGGGTCAGCCCCGCGAGGTAGTCATCGATCCCCAGGGCGTGACAGGCGGCGTGGATCCCGACCAGTTCGGGGAGGTACGTGGCCGGATAGCGGGACAGGGATAGCAGGAAGGCGGCCTGCAACGAGGTCATCGCGTCGGGTGCGGCCGCGTGAAAGAAGTCCGCCTCGGAGATCGGCGGCAGGAAAATGTCTTCCGCTTCCAGGGACCGCCGGCGCATGGCGACGCTGGACCGGGGCAGACAGCCCTCACCCAGCAGCGACCATCTCTGGCTGAACAGGATGTTGACCACGGCGCCGGGCTGGGACGCGGGTTGCGACACGGTGTCGAGCCAGCAATCGCCGAGCAATGACAGCGCCGCTCGGCCGCGAAGGAGATCACGCTTCGCCGCCGTTCCCAGGGCGGCCGCGCCGTCCAGTGTCGCGGCGGCGGCGATGCGGTGCGCGTCCAGCCATTGCCACAAGGCGGCTTGGTCAACGCGGCCGTCGCGGAGCGCGGGCGCCGGAGCGATCGTCGCCAGCGTCCCATCGTCCCATTCCGCGAGGCCGAGGGTGGCGTCCAGGATTTGCTTGGCGGCCAGCAGAAGGTCTTCGCTCTCGCAATCCTTCAGCAAGGACGCGGCGATCTCGTTCGGCTCCGCGGCCAACAGGATGTCGGCCAGCGGCCGGGCCGTTGGAGTGAAGTGAAACTTGCCGATCTGGCCGCCAAGAAAGCGATGTACGGGCGTGTACTGAAATTCATTCACGCCGGTATGCGATTTCGGCGAAATATCGGTTGATTGTGGCAGGCCTTTCATTTCGCATCCCCGCTTAAAGACGTCCATCACACCAACTGGCGGATCGGCGCGGCATGGAAAAATCGCAGGTCTATATTCACGGCTGTCACTACTTCCTCGGGGAGGAAGAACGGCGCGTGGCGGAGATGCCTGGGCTGGCCGGCTGGCTCGCGCAAAATCAAATGATCGACGACGCGGGCCTGTGGGGCTGGGACCGCTTTCGCGTTTCGGACAGGCCGGCGGTTGAGCTGATGGCCGAGACGGCGCGCCGCAGCTTGGCGGATTTTGACGCGCATCAGCCGCCGATCGATGCCGTGATCCTGTGCGCGACGCGCTTTCCATCGGATGTCGATGGGCATGCCGATTTCATCGGACGCCTGCTCGATACGCTGGGTCTGCACCACGCCGTGCCGTACGGCTTCACCCTGAATCGCTGTGCGACGCTCACCTCCGCGCTTGGCCTGGCCGAGACTTTGGTCAGCAGCGGGCGGCACCATTCGATCCTGGTGACGGCCGGAGACACGAACGGCGCGGATGATGAAAGGCTGCGCCCTTTCGCCGTGTTCAGCGACGGCGCGGCAAGCTGCATCGTCAGCGCCGGACAGGGCGGTGAATTCCAGCTGCTCGGCGCCGCGGCGGCGGTCGACGCCAGGATGATGAAGCGCAATGGCGATATCTCGGCCGACCTGACCCGGCGGGTGAATGCCGAACTCTGCGAGCGGGCGCGGGTTGATCTGCGCGACATCAAGCGCCTCGCGCACAATAATCTGTGGAAGCCGATCGTCGTCATGAAGGAGCAGCAGGCCGGATTCCGCCGCGATCAGCTCTATCTCGATAACGTCCCGCGGATCGGCCACGTATTTTCCTGCGATCCGCTGATCAACATGATCGACCTGGCGGCAAGCGGGCTCGTGGCGCCGGGAGAACTGCTGGCCCTGGGATCGAGCGTGTCCGGAGCTCGCTTCGGCGCATTGCTGCGGAAGACGTGACTTCTGGCCTGATCCGGCTGAAACGGGGCGGTGGCAGGCCATATCACGCGCCCACACAGTATTTTTCGGTCCGGGCCTGTGCGGGATTCCCGCGCCGTAGATGAAGCTCGCCATCCTTTGGCAGCAGCACCACGGCGCCGACGGTCTTCTCGCGGCGGATATTGCCGGTGTCGGACACGTTGATCGGTTCCCGGCACAAAAGAGCCATGAAATCCTCCACGTCTCCCGCCCGTCCCAGGCTATCGAGCTGCGCCACGCACGCGTCCAGCCGGCGCACCGAGCTGTTGCGCGAGAACGGGTTCATCTGGTCCATCGCCACGAAGTCTTCCGACAGGAAGTGATTGGTGTGCGCCAGCGTCGCGCCCTCCCGGAGGGAAAGCCTCCCGTCGCACAGTTCGACGACAACGCTGCGGCGCGCATCACACAGCATCAGGGAGCGCGAACTGGCGAGTTGCGCTCCTGACAACCACTCCAGGCATGACTCTATGTCGCCGCAGGTATCGAGCAGATGCCGGATGGCGAGATAGGGGGGTATGCCGGGGCGCCACACGCCGCCGAGTACGAGGTTGAGCCCGATCGCGAGACCGTCGCTGTTGAGACCGAGGTAGCCTAGCAGTCCCGTGAAGCTGAGCAGCAGGACGCGGCGCGAACTGGCCTTGTGGGCGATCCGGAGAATGACGATCTGGTCCTCGAGGTCGCCATTGAGGTCGATCGTCTGGGCAAGCACCGGGCCGCCTTCGCCGCGCAGGCAAAGGGTCGTGCAGTCCCCCGTCGTGAACCGCGAATAGCCCATCACTTCACGGCGCATCTGCAGCAGCATCGCTTCGTCCGGCGAGATCCCGGCGCCTTCGGCCAGGCCCTCGATCTCCTCGGCTAGTGACGGCGTCGCCGCGGCGATCTCCCGACGATAGGCCGCGATCTCCGGCTCCAGCGCCGCGAGGCTGGTCGGTCGCGGCATGACGCGGTTGAGCCGCGCCAGATCGTCATCGAGAAAGCCGCGGATCTGCTGGCGTAGCGCCGCGCCATGAGCGCGTCCGAGCTCGAACGGCGCGCCCTCGAGGCACAGCGGCTTCACTGGCCCGCACCAACCAGCGCGCTGGCGGCCTGGGTCAGTTTCGCTCCCTGAAGGAGGCCAGACTGAACGATCGGCCATTCACGGCGCAGGATGCTGTAGTAGATCGCGTCGCGGCGCCGGTTGTCCGGCATGTAGTTGAAACTCCGCAGCACGCCTTCTTCGGTCGCGCCGATGTTCTGCAGGCCCTTGCGCGCCTGGAGATTGAGCACGTCGGTCTTGAATTCCACGCGTTCGCAATCGAGCTGTTCGAAGGCGTGCTGAAGCAGCAGGAATTTCGCCCAGCGGTTGACCCCCTTGCCCCGATAGGCGCGCCCGAGCCACGACCAGCCAATTTCCAGCCGCCGGTCGGCCTCGGCCAGATTGCCGTACGCCATACTGCCGGCCACCGCGCCCGTCGCCTTGTCGATGATCACGAAGACGGCCCGGCGGTTGGCGGCGGTGTCCTCGACCGCTAGCTGGATGAAGCGGTCGAGATCCGCATCGTTGTCGATCCGCTGCACGAAGTAGCGCCAAATATCGGCGTCGAAGGCGATGTCGGCGAGCGCCGAACGATCGGTGAGGGCGATGGGCCGCAGCCGGACATGCTCGTTTTCGAGCTCAGCGCCGGCGAGCTCCTTGAACCAGTCAAGCGTCCTGGTTGGCGGCCGTTGCGAACATGGTGACGACATCACGCAAAGTCCTCAGATTGGCAATATCATTGTCGGTAAAGCTGAAAACGGGAGTATCCGTTTCTTCGCAGATGTTTGTTATTAGAACGACTAGGTTTAACGAGGTTAAGCTATAATGGTCGAAAATATTGAAATCAATGTCAATGCGATCTGCATCGATATCAATTAACTGCGCCAGGTTCTTTTTCGCTATGAGCTCGATATTCTTCATGAGGCCACCTTGGTCGTATGCGCCATTTTATCGGAGAACCGGGCGAGAATTTCCCTGCGTTTCGGCTTGTACTGTGATGTGAGCAGCCCGTTCTCGATGCTGAACGGCTCGTCCACGATCAGGAACCTACCGATCCGCTCATCCTGTCCGGTGAGATGGTTGAGCTCGGCGATGTGACGCTTGATGGCGTCGCGCGCCGCCTCGCCGCGCGGCGCGCAGAGGATCGCTGAAAGGCAGTCTTCCCCCGAGCCGGCGACGATGCAGTTCTCGACCTCGGGACAGGTCCGAAGCTTTTCCTCGATCGACCGGACGAGCACGTTGCGGCCGTTGGTGAGCACGACGATGTCGTCCGCCCGGCCCAGTATGTAGAGAAATCCGTCTTCGTCGAAGCGGCCGAGATCGCCGGTGCGCACCGAGCCGTCGGGCTGAAAGATGCGTTCCGAGTCGCCGGGCGCGCAGAACAGATAGCGCGTATTCACCGGGAAGGCGCTGTGCACGACGATAATGCCGTCCTCGTCGATCGAGAGACGTTTGCCGTCTATCGGCCGGCCGACACTGCCACGCCGATGCGCGCCTGGCGCATTCTTGGTGACGATGCAGGTCTCGTTCATGCCGTAGCCTTCGAAGATCGCCGTGCCGCAATCTTCGAAGAAGCGTAGCATCTCCGGGGCCGCCGGGGCCGAGCCGGTCCAGAGGTAGCGGATCCGGGCCCCCATGGCCTCGACCGCCGCGCGGCGAAGCGCCGCCGGATCATCGCCCTCGGCGCGCGCCGCGATCGCCTTGCGCAGCGTCTCGAAGAAGGCGGGAACCCCCATCGCGACCGTCGGCGCCTCGCGGGGCAGCGCGTAGTAGGCCAGCTGGTACGTGGACAGCACCACGTCATGCCCATAGACGAGCGCGGAATAGACCCAGTAACGCTGTTGCAGCAGCGACAACGGCAAGAAAATGAACAGCTTGTCGTCCGACGAATGGTTGAACAGCACCTGCGTCGCGCTGATCGAGCTGTCGATGCTGCCGACCGTGGCCGCCAGCCCCTTGGGCTCACCGGTGCTCCCGGACGTGAACTTGATCGTCGTCACGTCGTCCGGGGCATAGGCGACGGGGCCAACGTCGCTGTCCTCAGGCAGCGCCTCCAGCGCGGCAAGCAGGTCGTTCATCGGCAGGATATTGGGCGCGTCCGATGCTTCATCGCTGAAGACGATGCGGAGCGAATATCGCTCGGCGAGCGTGGCCGTCGGCGCGAACTTCCCGGCTTCGAAAGCGGCGGTGACCGCCTTGATCTTCAGCGCGGCCAGATCAAGCAAAAGCCATTCGAGCCGGTTCTTGGCGACGATGCCGATCCGGTCCCCGGCGGAAATGCCAAGGTTCTGGAGGTAGACGGCCGTCTTGCGGGCAAGCCGGTCGAGCTCGGAAAGCGGCAACACGGTTCGCCCACCCGGACCATAGATGGTGATCGAATGCGCGGTCGACGGCCGGCCGTTCGCGACCCGGTTGATGATCTGTTCCATGTCAGGCCGTCTCCGCGTGGGATCGCGCTTGATCGAGATGGCTGGCCATCTTCCGCGGCGTGTCGAGGCGCGGCAGGTTGGCGATCGGCACGGAGACGCCGAATTCCTTGCGTATGCGCGCGAGGAGCCGAACACCCGACAGCGACGTGCCGCCCAGTTGGTAGAAGCCACTGACCGGCTCAATCGCGTCCTTGCGCAATATGTCGGACCAGATGTCGATAATCTTGGCTTCGATTTCGGCCGGCGGGGCCGGATCGGCTTCGGTGGTCGCGGCGGGCGCGTCGTCCGGCATCGCGGTCTGGGTCAGGAAGGTCCGGTCGACCTTGCCGTTGCGGGTCAGCGCCATACGCTCCAGCCAGACGAATTGGCGCGGGACCATGTAGGCGGGCAGGGCCGCTTCGAGCTCAGCGGTCAGGGTGCATTCGCCAACCACGGTTCCGTCGCCCGTCTCGACGAGAAAGGCGACGAGGCTGGGACCGTCCCGCGTGTCGCGGCCAACCACGGCGGCGGCGGCGATGCCGGGCTGGTTGACCAGTATGGCCTCGATCTCCGCGGGGTCGATGCGATAGCCATTGAGCTTGATCTGAAAATCGACCCGGCCGAGGATTTCGATGTTTCCATCCGGCCGATAGCGGGCGCTGTCACCGGTGCGATAGAGCCGTTCGCCCAGCGGCTCGTGGTGGAAGAACTTGGCGGCGGTCAGCGCCGGATCACCGAAATAACCTTTGGCGACCCCCTCTCCAGCGGCATGAAGTTCGCCGGGCGCCCAGTCGGGACACTCGCGACGCTGCGCATCAAGAATATAGGCGCGGTTGTTCTCGTTCGGCTTGCCATAGGGGATCGGCCCGTCGATCGCGTTCGGGTCGTCGATGGGATACAGGATGTTCCAGACCGTCGTCTCCGTCGGCCCGCCCAGGCTGACGATCCGGACATCCGGCTGGAGCGCCGCGATCCGCGCCGGCAACGTCGCCGGAATGCGGTCGCCGCTCATCATCACGCAGCGCAGCGACCGTGGCAGCATCCGATCGGACGCAACGGCTTCTTCTACCAGCAGCTCCACGATCGCCGGCACCGAATTCCACATCGTGACGCCGGCGCGCGTCGCCAGATCAAGCCAATGCGCCGGATCGGTCGCGCGGACCGCGTCGGGAATGACCAGCGCGGCTCCGGCCGAGAACGCCCCGAATATATCGAAAACCGACAGATCGAAGCTGCAGCTGCTGACCGCGATGATGCGGTCCTCGGCGGAAATCGCGAAGCGCCTTGTCGTATCGGCGATCAGGTTGATCAGGTTGCTCTGGGTGACCATCACGCCCTTCGGCTCGCCCGTCGAGCCCGAGGTGTAGAGGACGTAGGCGAGATCGCTTTGCGCCGCATCGGCCGGGGCGAAATCCTCGGGCCGCGTATCGGCTTCCGCGTGCTTAGCCGCCTCCAGGAAGGCGTCGTCGATCGTCAGCGTCGCCGTGCCCTCGCGGCGCAGCGCCTCTCCATGCTGCACGAGCGCGCACCGGATCGACCCGCTGGACAGCAGCGCCTCGATCCGGCCTGCCGGAAGCCCGGCCTCGATCGGCACATAGGCGGCGCCCGCGAGGCCTATTCCCATGATCGCGACGATCTGCTCCCACCCCTTGTGCATCACGACGCCGACGAGGTCGTCGCGGCCGATGCGATTGTGGTTGAGCCAGCGCGCCACCGCGCACGCCCCGGCGCACAGCTCGCCATAGGTCAGGCGTCTCGCGCTGCAATCGATCGCCAGGGCGCCTGGCGCCACCGCGACCTGCTTGAGAAAGCCGGCGTGGGGCCGCCCGAGGGGAAGGGGGACGGCCGTATCATTGGCGGCCCGGCGTTGCGCCCTTTGGTCCTGGGGCAGGAGTTCCTGATCGATGCGGGACCATGCCGCGTCACCGGCGGCGAGCGCGAGGAGGAGCTGCTCATAGGCCCCGGTCAGGGCGCCGATCAGTCCCTCCGGAAACAGCACGTCCACCGAATCCATCTGGATGACGAGGGCGCCGTCGCTCTCCAGTGCGAAGGCGTTGAGCCATACTTGCGGCGTCTGGCTGACCGAATAGACCTCGTTCCCCCAGGCGGAGACCGCCGAACCGTCCGGAAACGCGCCGAGCGTGCTGTTGAAGGTGAAGGGCATTGGCGCCGCCTGACCCGCGCCGGCGCGCCGGCCGATTTCCCGCATGACGTCGAGGCCGGAGAACTGGCGATGATCCAGTCCCTCGCGCAGGCGGGTCTGAACCGCTACAGCGCGCGTCGCGAAATCGGCTTGGGTGTCGATCTCGATCGGGAGCAGCATGCAATCGGTGAAGTTGCCGATGACGCGGTCGATATCGCCATGGACCGGCAGGCGGTTCGCCAGGGTGACGTTGAGCGTGAAACGCTCGCCCGCGCCCCAAAGCGACAAGACCTCGGCATAGGCGGCGGCGAGCGCGGCCGTTGGTGTCAGGGCCCGGTGGACCGCCTGCGCCTTGAGCGCGGACCAGCGCTCGGGCGCGATGCGAAATCCATGGCGGACCGAGATCGGCTTCCCGATCGTCTCGGGATTGCCGGCCAGCGGCAGCTGCGGATGGGGCGGAATTGTCTCCAGCTGGCCCAGCCAGTAGTTGCGCGCGCGCCGGTATTCGGGCGCGAGTTGCGACGCCGCGAGCGCGCGAACATGGTCGAAAAACGATACCTGCAGGGCATCGCGCGGGCCCTGTCCGTTGGGCTCGACATAGGCCCGGCGCCAATCGTCGAAGAACAGGAATGCGCTGCCGCCGTCGATGATCAGCCCATCATGACTGACATGCAGGATCATTTCGGCGTCGCTGAAGATGCTCAGGCGCACATCGATGAGCGGCGCCGTGGCGGCCGGCAACACCTGGTGGGCCATTTCCGTCCGCGTGCGATCCCGCGCCGCTTGCTGGGCGGAGGCGGGAAGGTCGCGCAGGTCCGCTACCGCGATACGCACCGGCGGCTGCTCCGCCGGACCAATCTCGACCTGCGTCGCATCGTCGGCGAAGCGGGTCCGCAGCATGCCATGCCGCTCGACGACCTCCGCCAGAGCCGCTTCGAGCCGGACGGCGTCGAACACGCCCTCAATCTCGCGGTAGACATGCGAAGACACGCCCCCCATCGAGAAATGGTCCTGGCGGCCATAGTAGTAGCTCGCCTGCATCGGCGTCAGTGCGATCCGTCCGTCGTCGCTCGTCGCCGTCGTGGCCTGCAAATGCTGGAGCAACTCGGCTTTGGACTCGCGGATCAGCGCGATCAGCGCCGGATCGATCGCCGAGCGTGGCCCCTCCAGGCGCAGGTTCGAGCCGTTCCGCAACAGGACGAGGCCGCGTTCAGCGACAGTTCTCAGAATGGTTTCGGCGCTCATATCAACACCCCCTCTTCCTCCCGGGCGGCGCTCCGCTCGACCGTCAGGGCAAAGAGCGTGTTGACCGTCTCCGCTTCCAGAATGTCGCTGACCAGCAGATCGACGCCCCAATCGGTCTGCAGCTTGCGTTGCAGCGTGATCGCGCCGAGCGAGGTAAGCCCAAGGTCGCGCGGCGATTTCGACTGGACGGGCGCATCAGGCTCAAGGCGCAGGATTGCCCGGAGTATCGCTTCCAGCGCCGGCTGTTCGATCGCTCCCGGATCGGATGGCGGCGGATGCGGCGGATCCTGAACCTCCACCTGCATGGCGGTGCGAGGCGGTGCGGTTCTCGGCACGGTGAAGAACGGCGCGCCGGCGAGCCGTATCTCGGCGCCGGGCGGCAGCAGCGTTACGCGATCACGCCAATGCGACGTGGCGTCGTCGGCGCCGAGCGCCTTGGCCAGCTTGTCGGCGAAGCGTGGCATGACCGGCGCGGCGCATTGAGCGAGCAGCCGAGCCGCCGCCAGTTCGAGCGCGATGACGGTCCGCCACTCGTCATGGAGGGTGGGATTGCCGGACAGACTCTGGTGCGCTTTCGAGAAGCGCGTCACGTCATCGACCAATGCGTTGAGCTGACGCATCACGCCATTGAGCGAAAAACCATCCGCGCCATAGTGTATCGCGACCGTGTCGAGCCTTGCCTGCAGCTGTGCGAGGAACGCGCTCTGGATCGGCGACCATACGCCGGCATCCGGAGCATGGCCGTCGAACTGCGAGCTGACACGTTCCCCCAGCCCGTTCAGCCAACCCTGCCACTGTCCGATCAGGGTCTCTTCAATGACGGCCTGGCAGGCCTCCAGCTCGAAATTGGTTCGCTCCGTTTCGCCGCGCGTCAGGCAGAGATAGTAGCGCACGGCATCCACCGTCTCGGACGACAGGATGTCCTTGCCCCAGATCGCATGGCGCCGGCTGGTCGAGAACTTCGCGCCGTCGAGCAGGTAGAATTCGTTGACGTTATACTCGATGTCGCAAGCCCAATCGGGATGGGCGAGGGCGTACAGCACGGGGTACAGGATGGTGTGGTAGAAGCTGTTATCGTAGCCGAAGAAGTGGACGATCTTCCAATCGCGTTGGGGCGCGTCCGCCGACCAGGCCTGGCCGTGGCGGCGGCCAAGCTCCGCGATTCCATGTAGGAATCCATAGGCCATTTCGGGCCAGACCCAGATGACCTGGCGCCCTTCGACCGGTTCCACCGGCGGCACCCCCCACTCGGAAGGGTGGGTGACGGGTATGTGGAATTCCTCGCGCGCAAAGACACGCCGGGCGAGGTCCTGGAGCCGCGGCGAAACCTTGCCGGCGCGATGATGCGCCAGCACGGTCTCGCGGAAATCCAGAAGCGACAGAGAGAAGCGATCGGCCGCCCCGCGCACCGGTTCCGCGGCGGAAAGTTTGGACTTCGCATCGACAAGGTCGACGCAGAGATTGGGCTCGCCGCATTCCTCGCAGATATTCCCTCCGGTCGGCGACGAGCAGTTGGGGCAGCGCCCGCCGACATCGACCTCATAGAGGTATTTCCGGGTCTCCGCGTCGAAGAGCGCCGGCTCGGTCCGCCGCTGCACGGCGCCCGAGCGAACGAGGCGCGAGAAGAAATCCTGCAGCCCTTCCCGGTAGGTCGGGTCCGTTCCCGTCACGGTGAACTGGTCGATCGGGATGTCCATGAGCGAAAGCGTCGCGCGAATTTCCGCGGCGTAGTGCTCGGCGACCTGCAGCGGTTCGCTGTTCTCCTGGTGGGCGCGCGCGACCACATAGCTTTGGAAGTCGTCGCTGCCGGTCAGGTGATAGGCCGTGACCCCGTTCATGCGCTGGAAGCGAACGAAGACGTCGGCGCCGAGATAGGGGCCGGAGAGATGGCCCAGATGCAGATCGCCATTGGGCGTCGGCGGTGTCGAGAAGACGAAGACAGGCCGATCGAGAAAGCGTTCCCGGCCGGTATTCTTGGCCGCTTCGGTCGCGCGAGCCGGGTCGCGGCCATAGAGATCCAGAAACTCCAGCGGGACGTCGCCGGTGTTGCGCAGCGTATGCGTTTCAAAGGGCTCGAACACCGCCACGGAGCCTGGGCGGACGCGATGGACGATGTTGTCGACCACCAGCTCGCCTTCGCCCGTCAAGATGACGAATGCCTCGGCTTCGTCATGCTGGTGCGCGGTTGTCTCGCCCCCCGGCGGCACGCGTCCGAAGCTCGCGGCGCCGGCCGGACCGGCAAGGGTGTCGATCGCCGCCATCCCGATGCCGAACGCAGCCGAGTAAGCACCTTCATCCAAGGTCGTGATTTTCATCGCGTGCGATCTCCTGAGGTCGGGTGATCAGTCATCGAGCAGACCCAGCGTTTCGGCCGCGATGGCCGGCGCCAGGCGGTAGCCTGAGCCATTCGCGGCGCCGGCGAAGATGATCCGCCCGCTTCCACCAATCGCGGCGACGATCGGTTCTCGGCTCGGGCTATAGGCGTCGCAGAACACTCGGCCGGATCGCAATCCGCCGGCCAGATCCGGTGCGTAGCGCCGAAGCACCGCCTGCGCCTCGTCGAGGTTCTGTTGATTGACGCCGGGCGGCGGCGCGTCCGGATCGACGTCCCAGTCGAGGCAGGTGTAGCTGAAGAGCCAATGGCCACGATGCTGGAGAGGCAGGAGGAAAGCGTCCTCTTCCGGGAACAGGACCGCGGCGTCCGCCTCGCCCACCGGAGCGTCCAGATGGAGGGCGACGATCTTCTTCACGCGGATGCCTAGCGGCGCGACCATCGCGCGCCACGCGGAGGCGTTCACCCACGGGCCCGGCGCCAGGACCAGTCTGTCGGCCCTCACCGTCTCGCCGGTTGAGAGCACCGCTATGGCGCCGTCTTTCTCTTCCTCGATACGAGTGACGGCGACGCCTTCGAGCATCGAGATCGCGGGCCGGAAGTCTCGGACAAGGCGAGCCGCAAGGGCCCCCACATCGGAATAGTGGCACGCCGGGACCGACCAGACCGAAGCGCCCGGTGGCTGGCCTGTCGCCGCCTTTTCGCGGGTTGGCGATGTTTCGATCGGCCCCGGATCAACAAATTTCGATCGAGCCGGCTCCGCGGCTGCGCCGAAGGCGACGGCATTCAGGGCCACCGGGTAGATCGGCAGGCTGGGATCGTTGGCCGCGAGCGCTTGATAGTAGCGCTCGCTCATCGCGGCCATGGCGCGTACGCGATCGGTCCGGCCGGCCGCGAAATGCAGACCGGCGGAACGCCGTGTCGCGCCCGAACCGGCCAGATCCCGGTCGATCGTGATAATCTCCGTGCCGGGTCGCGCGGCCAGAATTTCTCTGACGATGACGGAGCCGATGATCCCCGCGCCCGCGACTATGACCCGTTCGCGCATCGCTGCCCCATCACCCTGCGCGGTGCTGCCGCTCAGACCAAGCGTGGCTCGGCTGCCAGGTCACGAACGAACGCTTCTGCTCAGCGCGCCCGCCGGCCCCCCCGCTCAGCATCGCATCGATCACGCATTGGCTGCGCCACGCGATCAGGCTGAGGTTGGGCTCGGCCAAGCCGCGTTGCCGCCGCGCGGCGTTCAGCATGAAAATGCGCCGATCAGCGGGACCGTCCCAGACCGCCGCGAAGTTGGAGTCGATGCGAACCTCGACGTCTTCATACTCGAGGCGCGGCACGAGCGGCTCGAGGAACGGCATGGAGTGACTGCGGAAGCCCGTCGCCCATATGACGATGTCGGCGTAGATGGGCTTCTCTTCCGATCCCGTCGCCTGATGGGTCACGGACAGTTTCCACTGCCGCCCGTCGTGCTGCACCTGGTCCACCGTTCGGCCAGGCATCAGGACGGGCATGTCGCCGCGGTGCTCGATGAAGCGGAGCGTGTAGAGGCGCTGATAAATGTCTCGTATCGTCTTTTCCGAGATGCCGTCGCTCGCCAGGATATTGCGTTCGAGGAACGTCTTCTTGAAATCCGTATCCTGATCAAAGAAGTATTCGGAGAAGCACGGCATGAAATAGTCGTTGACGAACGGCGAGTCGTCCAATGGGAAGAAGTTCTCCCGGCGCGAAATCCAGGTAACTTCCTTCGGCGACAAGTCGTGATCGCAGGTGATCGTATTCAGGAAGGCTTCAGCGCCGGACTGACCGCCGCCGACGATGACGACGCGCTTGTCTTTCAACGACTTCGCCATGACGCCATAGTCACTGACGTGGAACTGCGTTGGCCCGATATGCTTCCGGGCGAAGTCGGGGATATGCGCCTCGGTGCCGACGCCGACCGCGATATTCTCGGCACGGATGCTGCGCCTGTCCGTTTCCACGACGAAATGCCCGTCGAACCGGATGTCGACGACCTCTTCACCGAAATGGACGTTCTCGTTCAGGTCGCATGCCCATTTGAGGTAGTTCCGGAATTCCCGTCGCGGAACCGCATCGAATTGCGCATTGAGAAAGTGATGAATCTTTCCCTCGGCAAATAGGTAGGAAATAAACGAGAACGGATTCGTGGGGTCCGATAGTGTCACCAGGTCCTTGAACAGCGCCACCTGCAGTGTCGCCCCGGGGAAATACATCCCATCATGCCACGCGAATTCCGGCTTTCTGTCGAAGAAAGCACAATTCACGCCCTTGTAAGGGTAAAGCAACGAGGCAAGGCTCAGGTTTGACGGCCCGACGCCGATACCGATACAATGATATATCATGGCCTCCCTCGGCGTTAAGGGTTCAGTTGCCTTGTAAGCTCAGCCTTCAAAGACTATGGCGCGCCGCGCAGGCGAACCTGCGATCGGTGATATTGAGTTTTATTTTCGCACCACGTCGAGAGGGTTGGTAGGTGCTCTCGACGACGATCGAATACTATAGTCCGGCAAAGTTCAATGTGCTTTCCGCCTGCGCGATCCCAGGCGAGACGCCCCCAAATTTACAGCGTTCAAAGCGCGCGAAACCAACATCCCATGCGGCTTTTGTCTCACGAGTTCTGGGGTGTAATTTGCATATTTACAACCTTCTCGCGAAGACATATCCTATTATTCGATCCTGGGAAAGCGGAAGTATCTGTCCGCGAAAATCGCGACTTATCCGAGAAAATCGAGCTTTTCCAAAAATAATCGAGATTTCCCCATTGGAATCTTGGTCTTCACAAGAATAATGGTGATTTCTCTAAGCTACTTTTGGGGGTGAATTTTATGTTTAATGAAATTCAAATGAAAGTAGTTGTCAATCATCAAAAACAGTACTCTATATGGCCGACGGATCGGGACAATCCACTAGGTTGGAGCGATGCGGGCAAGGTTGGTCCGAGGGCGGATTGCCTCGCCTATATCGAGGAAATCTGGACGGACATGCGCCCTCTAAGCCTCAGGGAATACATGTACCCAGGTGAGCATGGCGGGCCGGCATGAGCCTGCTCGCCCGCGTTCCAGGCATAGCTAGGAGGCGGCGCGTGACGCCGCAGTAGAAGAGCCAATCCATTCGAGCATAGGAGGTTCTTATGAAGCCGGTGACCCAAGGCGAGCAAAGCGCGCCCTTAGCCACGGACGAGAGAAGATCGACCGAGCCACTGCACAGAGAGTTGCAGTTGATACACGAACGATACTTTCGCGATGTGGCCGATGCCTGTGCGGATTCACAGAGCAGGAGCCTGAGCGTCCAGACCGAATTCCAGCGCAGGCTCGAAAAGGCCTACCAGAGCCAGCAGCCCGAGCTTTTCCGCGACGCGCAGGACGACTATCAGCAGAAAATGCAGTCGCTCTACAGCGAGCCGACACTGCCGCAGCAATATGCGGACGCGTATGACCGGTATAAGGCCGCGTTGCAGCGCCTGATCTCCCAGGCCGACATGAGCGACCTGGGCTTCACCGATATCTGGAATCTGGGACAAAGCCTGTTGTCGGTTTCAACGACGGCGATGAACTTCCCACCGCCGAGCTCCGCCCCGGCGGCCGTCGTCAACGACCCCTTCACGCCCCCGAGCGGAGCCGTTTGAAGCGCCGCTGAGGAGATCACGTCGGGGAGTTCGGCATGTCGCGCGTGAATGTTGTTTTCACTGGGACGCCCGGCCTTTTGGCGGCCTTTATCGCCGCCGAGCAGTTGTCGCGCTCCCAGTGCGTGGGCGTCTTGGTTCCAGCGGCGGCGTACGCGCGCTTCGAGTCCCTGGTGCGGCGAATTTCGCTCCGCCGCTCCCCCGGGGGCTCGATGGGGCGGATCGAGCACCTGTCCTCATTGAAGAAGGCCGCCGGCGCTGAAGCCTGGCACTTCGCGCCAAGTGGCGAATCCGCTCCCGGACCGCTGCTCGAGGCGCTGCGGCTTGCCTCCATCGGGACGTTGAACCTGGTCACGACGCCATATTGCGGTGGTCAGCGCTGGCGCTGGATTCTGCCGGGAGGCGAGCCGGCCGCCGACAGCGATCCCCTCGCGGCCGATTTCCCCGTGATGAGGTCGTTCCGCACGACGCTCACGCTTGACGGCGGGCACCCCGACGACATCGCGCAGGAAGGCGTCCTCCATTTCCTGTCCACTCTGTTCGATCTCAAGACGGAGATCGATGAGCGCACCGATGACCTGTTTGAGTATCGCGGGCTCCGGTGCCTGATCTCGCCGAGCGATCGCGTGAATGTAATCGGCACGGAGCAGGCCGCGGCGGTCATAACCGCGATCGCGGGCCGGTCCGGGGCGGGTGACCATGTCATCGCGAGCGTGGATAGTCTGTCGGGAGAGGATTTCCTCGAACGGGTCGGGGATATCTACGGCGTCAGCCTGATGCCATTGGACGGCAAGGCGCTGTTCTCCCGGCAGCTGACGGCGATCGACGCGCTGTTCGATCGGCGGCTGATGAACTTCGCCGAGCATTTGGGGCAGCCGGACCGTGAGGCGATCGAACAGGCCTACGCCGCCGCGGGGATGGCCTCCATCTCATCTGGCCTGGATCCGGCCGAGTTCGATGATCTCGTCAAGGCGGCGCGTCAGGCGCAGCTGTCTGCGCATAGCGCGCTCGACTCGCACGCGTCGAACCCGCCGGAAATCCGGACGACGCGGAGTGGCGGCCGGGAGTTTTCCTACAGTTCTGCCGGCGACGGGGAGGCGGTGGTGTTGCTCAATGCGCTGGGGCAGGGGCCGAAGCCTTTGTCTCGCCTGACGGCGCATCTGAGCCCGCGGTTCCGGGTCCTGAGTTGGCAGCCGGGCGGACTCGATAACGCGGAATCCGAGATCTCGCTTCTCGATCATGTCGCCGACCTGGCGGCGATCGTCGAACGAGAGGCGCCCGCGGGAGTCCATCTGGTCGGATGGTGCACCGCCCCGAAGATCGCGGCGGAATTCGTTCTGCGCCACCCCGATCGGGTGCGCTCCATGACGTTTCTGAATATGCAGGTGAAGCGCCTCGAGAATCCTCTCGGTTTCGACACGCCGTACGAAGTCGATTTCGAAGCGCTTTTCAGCGATCTGGAGCAGAGGCCGTCGACGGCGTCCTGGATAGCGACCTCGCTGACGTCGCGCGGGAGCGAGCCCGACCCGGACGGTATGGAGACCGAGGCCGACGAGTCCGAGGCCGTGCTCGCGACGATGAACCGCGATCTGCGAATGCCCGTGCTTCGGCCGTTTCGCGACGCGGACTCGACAATCAGATTCGCGCGCCAGATGACCGACTTCTGGCGCTACGACATCAACGATGTCGCGGGTCAGGTCGACGTGCCGGTCCTGCTCCTTTCGTCGGAGTACGATCGCATCGCATCGCCCAAGGCTTCGGAATGGGCGCACGGCCTGTTTCCTCGCGCCCGCCTGGTGCACGCTCCGGGAGCGACCCACTATTTCCTCTATGATCGCGCGGACGTCGTCGCCCGCATGATCGAATGGTTCGTGTCCGGTAACGGGCTGCCCGAAGCCCGTGATGGGCATGGGTCGCTTGCCGCCTTGAACGGTTCAGCTGAAACGGCCAGATCGCATCGGGCCGAAATCCGATGAATACGGGAGAGAAGGATCGGCTCTCCCCCGAGCTTTCGGCGCGTATCGCGGCCCTGTCTCCTGAAAAGCGAGCCCTGCTCGAACGCCAGCTCGGCGCCACGGCGTCGATGGCCGCTGCTCGCCGATCCGAGCCGGCGGCGGATGTTCGCCGCCTAGGCCTCTCGATCGCGCAGCAGCGCGTCTGGTTCCTGGAGCAATTGGACTCTGGGCACGCGCTCTACAATCTTGCGATGACGAGGCGCTTCAGCGAGCCGGTGGATCACCGGAAGATCGAGACGGCCATAAACGACGTCGTTCGGCGCCACGACAGTCTTAGGACCACCTTTCGCCTCGAAGAGGGCGGCCCGGTCCAGGAAGTCAGGTCCGATCTGCCCGTGCGCGTGGAGGTCACGGACCTCGAGGCCGTTTCCACGGAAGAGCGACAGGCCGAAGCGGACCGGCGCGCCCTTGCCGCCGCCCGCCAGCCGTTCGACCTGCGGTCTGGGCCTCTCGTCCGCGGGACCCTATTACGCCTCGACCCTGATAACTGCGTGCTGGTGGTGACCATCCACCAGATCATCGCGGACAGATGGTCGCTTGGCGTGTTCGCTCGCGAGTTCGATGCGATCTACGATGCTCTGCGTCGTGGGGGCGGCCACGCCCTGCCGCCACATGAGGAAGTCATCGTCCGGCAACGCGAGTATCCGCAAGGCGGCGCGCTGAAACGCCTGACGAATTACTGGACCCGGAAGCTGGATGGCATGGCGCCATTGCTCGATCTTCCGACGGACTGGCCGCGACCACGCTCGCAAACCTTCGAGACCCGCTCGCTTGTCCGACGGTATCCGAGAAGCGACGCCGACGCGCTCTATCGACTAGCCGAGCAGCAGGGCGCGACCCCGTTCATGGTCCTGCTGACGCTTTTCGACATCTTGCTGCACAGGTTTAGCGGCGTTTCAGACATCGTCGTGGGCACGCCGGTAGACAACCGGGAGGA
This sequence comes from Caulobacter sp. GW821-FHT10E02, assembly GCF_059415225.1. Lineage (NCBI taxonomy): Bacteria > Pseudomonadati > Pseudomonadota > Alphaproteobacteria > Caulobacterales > Caulobacteraceae > Caulobacter > Caulobacter sp. GW821-FHT10E02. The sequence continues at coordinate 277,638 of NZ_JBWKMV010000002.1, read as the reverse complement.
GCCTGAACAGGCCCAGCTGATAGGGCTACTCGCCGATACGCTGATCCTGCGGACCGATCTTTCGGGAGATCCATCGTTCCGTGAAGCTCTGGAACGCGTCCGAACTGTCACCACTGAAGCCTACGCGCACCAGGATCTTCCGCTTCAAAAAATTCTCGAGAGCGTGAAAACAACGCGCACGCTTCGTTACAATCCATTGGCTCAGGTTTCGTTTGCCGTGGGCAATCTGAATATTGAATCGATGAGCGGAGCTGAGTTTTCTCCTTTCAATAAAAACTCTTCAGAGTTCGATTTATCTTTCAGTGTTATTCAATGCGGTGAAAATCTAGAGCTAACGCTTGAATTTAACTCCGATATATTTTGTGACGGAACCGCACGGTCTTTGGCGGACGCCTATGGCGCCCTGGTCGAGAGTGCGGCGATTTTCCCGGATCGCCCAATAGCGGAACTGCCGCTCGTATCCCGCGCGGCCCGTGAAATGATAGTCGACGCAGCCGCCACCCCGGGCGGCATGTCACAGCCATCGACGCTTCACGCCCTATTTGAACTTCAGGCGCAAGCGACGCCGAATGCGCCCGCGCTTCACTACGGTCGTGAAGTCCATAGCTACGAAGCCGTCGACACGAACGCCAATAAGGTCGCGCGCGCTCTTCAAGAGCTGGGGATCGGCCCTGAGACGGTCGTCGGCATCTGCATGGAGAAGTCCCCCGACTGGGTGATTTCCCTGCTCGCCGTCATGAAGGCCGGGGCGGCGTTTCTTCCACTGGACCCGTCCTATCCTCCGGACCGCATCGCCTTCATGCTCGCCGATGCGAATGTCGGAATCATTCTGACCCAAGAGGCCTTGCGAGATCGGTTGCCCGCCTTCTCCGGCGTAACCTGGCGCCTGGAGCACGAATGGCCTCGCATCGCGGAGCTCCCGTCACAGCCGCTGCAAGTCCCGGTCAATCCCGACAGCCTGGCCTATATCATCTACACGTCAGGCTCCACCGGATGGCCCAAGGGCGTGATGGCGCCGCATCGCTGTGTCTGCAACACGATGCAGACGATCGTCGATGCGCTGGAATTGCCCGCGGGCGCTCGCGTGCTGCAGTTCGGGTCGCTGAGCTTCGATATCTCCATCTACGACCTGCTGATGACCTTTGGTTGCGGCGGCGTGTTGTGCCTGGCGCCGACCAATGACCTGCTGCCTGGGCGCCCGCTGGCCGATACCCTGCGCGAATTGCGGATCAACGCCGTGGCGCTCCCGCCGTCGGCCCTGAACGCCATTCCGACGACGGACTTGCCCGACCTGCACACAATCATGTCCGGCGGCGAGGCCCTGTCGGCTGAATTGGCCATGCGCTGGTCGAGCCCGGGGCGTCGCCTCATCAACGGCTACGGCCCGACTGAAGCGACCATCTGGTCCACCTATTACCAATGTTCCGGAGACGAGGGCGCGCCCCCGATCGGCAAGGCCGTGTCGGGAACCCAGGCCTATGTGCTGGACCCGCTGGGCGAACCGCTTCCCTACGGATTTCCGGGGGAGCTCTATGTCGGCGGCGCCGGCATCGCGCGGGGATACGTGAACCGGGCGGATCTGACCGCCGAGCTCTATGTCCCCGATCCGTTTTCCGGCCAAGCCGGTAGCCGTCTGTACCGGACGGGCGATCGCGCATCGGTGCGACCCGACGGCAACATTCGCTTCCTTGGCCGGATGGATAGCCAGATCAAGCTGAACGGCTATCGCATCGAATTGCAGGAGATCGAGGCCACCCTGACGCGGCATCCCCGGGTCACGGAGGCCGCGGTCGTGATTCAACGGTCGCGCGACGGCGAAGCACAGCTCGCCGCGTTCTGTGCGGTTGATGGCGACACAGCGGCCCTGCGTCCGGAATTGCTGCTGTATCTTCGCCAGCACCTTCCGAAATACATGGTCCCGGCGGTCTTCAAGATAATGGAGCGGCTTCCGGTCAGCGGCAGCGGCAAGCTCGACCGCCAGGCCTTGTCGCAGTGGACGACGCAGGAATTCGATGGCCCCGGTGAGCTCGCGCCTGGGACGGAGCCGGAAGAAAAGATCGCGCGGATCTTCGCCGGGATCCTCAACGTCGATCGTGTCGGTCCCAACGACCATTTCTTTGAGCTGGGCGGTCACTCCCTCCTGGCGATCCGCGCCATCGACCGCCTGAACGAGGCGTTCCTGGTGTCCCTGACGATCCGGGATCTGTTTGAAAATCCGATCGTCTCCGATCTCGTCCGCGTCGTGGCGCTCGCGCGGGCCGCGGGCGAGCACGCTTATCCGCCATCAATTCCATACATGGCTCGCGGGGCGGCGACGTTCCCGGGGGCAAACAGCACGAGCTAGACTCAATCGCCGGGGACTTCCCGCAACAAGTGGGTGCAATATTGGCCACCATTTCTCAGGTAACCGCCAATCCGCAAGACTCCGTTTCCCATTCGGCCAGGGATGATGGACGACGTGTCTGTCCCATGTCCTTCGCTCAATCCAGATTGTGGATTCTTGACCGGTTCCAGCCGGGCAATCCCGCGTACAATATTGCGACATCGGTGCCGCTTTACGGTCGCGTTGACGCGCGAGTTCTTGAGCGAACCATCAACGAGATCGTCCGGCGGCACGAAGCCCTCAGGACGACCTTCGAGGTGGTCGACGGGCAACCCGCTCAGGTGATCAAGGCTTCGTTGAAGATCCCGCTCAACATGGTGGACCTGAGATCACGGTCGGGCGTGGCCCGGGCGGAGGATGTCGACAAGTTCATCTATGCGGAAAGCCGGCGGGCGTTCGATCTCAGAACAGGCCCGTTGCTGCATGCTTCCCTGGTGCAGCTCAATGCGAACCAGAGCTTTCTGATGCTGGGGATGCATCATATCGTCTCCGATGGTTGGTCGATGTCGGTGCTCAATCGCGAACTGACCACCATCTACATGGCGTTCCTGAATGGACGCCCCTCTCCGCTGCCGGAACTTACGGTTCAATATCCGGACTTCGCGGTCTGGCAGGCGGACTGGTTCCGTGGGGAGCCGCTGCAAAAGCAGCTCCGCTACTGGCGCAATCAGCTTTCGGGTCTGCGGCCCGTGCTCAATCTTACCACCGATCGTCGCAGGCCGCCGGTGCGGACCAGCAATGGGTCGGTGCGCGGGTTCACGCTGGACGAGAAGCTGTGCGAAGCGCTCAAGGCGCTGGGCAACGAAAACCGCGCCTCGCTGTTCATGACGCTGCTCGCGGCGTTGAAGGTATTGCTCCACAGATTGAGCGGCGAAACCGACATCGCCATCGGATCGCCGATCGCCAACCGGACCCGTTCAGAGCTGGAAGGGTTGATCGGCTTCTTCGTCAACACCTTGGTATTGCGGACGGATCTGTCGGGAGACCCCAGCTTTGTCGAGCTGCTCGTGCGCGAGCGTGACGTCGCGCTGGACGCCTATGGCAATCAGGACATGCCGTTCGAGAAGCTGGTCGACGAACTGCAGCTCGAACGGAACCTGAGCCACAATCCCTTCTTCCAGATTCTGTTCGGCGTCCAGAACATCGGAGCGATCGATCGTAGCGCGGCGCCGATCCAGCCGCTCGGATCCCAGATCCTGGCCGGCTCGGTCGGCAACGGCACCGCCAAGTTTGATTTGACGATGTCCGTGGTCGACACGGGCGCCGGAGCACAGGGATTTCTTGAGTTCAACACCGACCTTTTCGACGACTCGACCATCGACACCATGATCGCGCGCTACATAGCGCTGCTGCACCGGATCGCTGAAAATCCGAACGAGGCGCTTTCCCGCCTCTCCATCTGGATCGCCGACGAGGCGCTGCCCACCGTGTATTCCGCTGACGACGCCGGCGACGCCGAAGTCGTGGCGCCGCCGACGGAGGCCATAGGAGCGCGCGTCGCCGCCCACGCCGCCCGCGCCCCCACGGCCGTCGCCACGATCGGGTCCAATGGCGGCTCCACCTATCTCGAGCTGAATCAACGGGCGAACCGGATCGCGCGCACCTCTTTCCTCGCCCAGCTCAGCGCCGGCAGCACCGTCGCGGTGGCTTGCGGGCCCGGAACAGGGTGGCTCGCGGTCGTCCTGGCGATCCTGAAGGCGGGCCTGGTCTGGGCTCCGATCGATCCCGCCGACATCGTGAAGCCAGGCGGCGGCGCGCTGAACTCCGATCGGACGGAGCGAATGCTGACGGCGCTTCGGCCCGCTTTGGTCGTCGTGGACGACGCTACCGAGCCATGCGTCGGAAAATTCGGAGCAGAGGCCGTTCGGATTGAAGCGCTTTGGAATGAGGCGGAGGGCCAGCCCGACGGCGAACTCGAAGTCGCCGTAGCGCCCGAGGCTCCCGCCGTGGCGCTGGCGCGGATCGACGGCGCCGGCGAAACAGCCGTTACACACGTCAGCCATCGGGTGCTCGGCCGCGCTGGCTACGACCGCTTCCTGCGCCTGACGCCGGAAGATCGCGTCGTGCATCTTTCCAACATCGCTTCCGATTTCGCCCGGTATGAAATCTTCGGCGCGCTCTCCGCCGGGGCGTCGATCGTCTTCGTGCCGCCCGCCTTGCCGGTTCGCTCGCGGCGGTTCGCGGCCCTGCTGCAGGACGCTTCGGCGACCGTCCTGTCTATCGCCATGGCGGATCTGGAGCGGCTGAACCGGGAATTTCCGCGATCCCTGCGGAACGTGCGGCTCGTGCTTTCCGCTGAACGGCAGCTGGATTGGGGCGAGCTTCAGCGAACGCTCCCGCCGGAGATGCTCGAACGGATCCACATGGTTTCCGGGGACCCGAGCGCGGGCGGATTCTATTTGGTGCAGCCTTTGGCGCTCCTCGATCCGGACGCCGCGGTCATTCCGCTCGGAATTCCCGCTTCGGGTGTCCAAATCAAGGTTCTGGGCAGTGACCTGGACACCGTGCCGGAACGGGTTCCCGGCGATCTCTACGTACAGCATCCCGACTTGACCGGTCCCGATCCGGGCTATCGGACGGAAGATTTCGTTCGGCTCGAGGAGGGGCAGCTGGTCCTCCAGGGCGGGATGGACGATGCGCTGCTGACGGGGAATCTGAAGACCTACTTCGCCGAAATCGAGGCCATGCTTTGCGAGCATCCGACGGTGGAGGCGGCGGCCGTCACGGCGAGATCCCGCCAGGGATTGGCTGACCGGGGGTTGGTCGCCTTTCTGAAGCTGTCGCAGAACGTTTCCGTATCCGAGCTGCAGAGCTTCTTCGCGGAGCGGTTGCCGGCAAGGCTGATGCCCGCCCGGTTCGAACTCGGGCGAGAAATTCCCCGTGACAGAAAGGGCGCCATTGACCGGCGTGCGTTGGCGGACGCCGGCGCGCAGCTCGACGCACCGATGGCCGGCACGGAAGAATATCTGGCGCCCCGCGACAATCTGGAAATCCACCTGACGCAGATCTGGATGGACGTCCTTCACACGGACCTGGTCGGAATCCGCGACAATTTCTTCCGGCTTGGCGGGCACTCCCTGATCGCCACGCAAATCGTCGCGCGGATCAACGATACGCTGCAGGTCGAAATACCGCTCCAGCGTCTGTTCGAGGCGCCGACGATCGAGCAGTTGGCCGCGCTGGTCCGGCCCATGGCCCGGTCGGATCCCCAACCCCAGGCCACCACCATCGCTCGCGTTGACCGGGACCGGCCGATCCCGCTCTCCTTCGCGCAACAGCGCCTATGGTTCCTGGATCAGTTCGATCCGAACAGCGCCGTCTACAACATCGCGCTCCCGGTGCACTTCGCTGGGCCGGTCGACGCGGCGATGCTCGAAGGCGCTCTCAACGACCTCATTGCACGCCACGAGACGCTGCGTACGACGTTCAGCACGGTCGAGGGCAACCCGGTCCAGGTCATTGCCCCGTCGCTGAAGATCAAGATTCCGGTCCATGACCTTCGCAAGATAGCGGCAAAAAACAGGAAGGCTGAGCTACAGCGCCTGATCACACAACAAGCGCAGATGCCGTTCGATCTGAAGAACGGACCAGTATTGCGTGGCGAGCTCATATGCTTGTCCAACAACGAAAACCTGCTCCTCATGACCATCCATCACATCGCGGCCGATGGCTGGTCGATGGAGATCATTTCCAGGGAGCTTCTCGAACTGTACGACGCCCGGCGTAACCGCAGACCTTCGGCGTTGCCCGATCTGCCGATCCAGTATGCGGACTTCGCCTGTTGGCAGCGTCGGTACTTGTCCGGCCCCTTGCTGCAGCGCGACACGAACTACTGGAAAGAGAAACTCCAGGGCATGCCGCCGCTGCTCGATCTGCCGGCGGACCGACCGCGACCGGCGATGCAGTCCTTCACTGGCGGCATGCATATGTTCGCCTTGTCCCCGTCGCTCCTGAAGGGCGTCAAAAGCTTCTCCGAGCGGGAGCAGGTGACCCTTTTCACGACGTTGCTGTCGGCGTTCTACATTCTTCTCTATCGATATACCGGCCGGGAAGACCTGGTGGTGGGCTCCCCGATCGCCAATCGAGTGCGCCCGGAGCTCGAAGGGTTGATCGGCTTCATTACGAACACCCTCGTGCTTCGCACCCAGTTCACGGCGGATTCCTCATTCCGCGCCCTGGTTTCGGAGGTGCGCGAGGTGACGATGGAAGCCTTCACGCACCAGGGCATTCCGTTCGAGAGGCTGGTCGAGGAGATCCAGCCGGAGCGGAACCTCTCGTACAATCCACTCTTCCAGGTGATGTTCGCCCTCCAGAACATCGGCCGCCCCGTGGAAGTCGGCGGCGCGCCCAACGAGGAAACGCCCACGCTGAGCGCGGGGGTCTCCAAATTCGACCTGACGATGTTCCTGTCGGAAACCGCGAAGGACTTCAGCGCCGGAATTGAATACAATTCCGACCTGTTCGACCTGGCGACGGTCGAACGTTTCGCGGGACACTTCAGCGCCTTGCTCACCGCGGCGCTGGACGAGCCGGACCGTCCGATATGGTCGCTGCCGATGCTTCTGCCGGCCGAGACGACCGCGCTCACGGACTGGAACGACACTGAAGATCCGATCCATTCGGAAATCTGTCATGTGCTGTTCGAGAAGCAGGCGGAGGCGCATCCCGACGACGTCGCGCTCGTTGTCGGAGGGGAAAAGACGACCTACGGGGCGCTCAATTCCCGCGCCAACGCCCTGGCGCACCACCTGATTGAGCTTGGGGTGAAGCCGGGTTCCCGCGTCGCGATCTGCATCGAGCGTGGGGTGGATCTGATCGTCGCCCTGATCGCGACGCTGAAGGCGGGGGCGGCATATGTCCCGATCGACCCTGCCTACCCGAAAGAGCGCATCGCCTTCATGGCGGCGGACGCGCAGGTCACGCTCGTGCTGACCCAGAGCGCGCTGAGCGGCGAATTGGCGAGCGCGTCTGGCACGCTCGTCGCCGTCGACGCGTTCGAGCCCTCGGCGGTCGCCCACGACAATCCGAACGTACCCGTTGCCGCCGACAGCCTCGCCTATGTCATCTACACCTCCGGATCGACGGGCAAGCCGAAGGGGGTCGTGATGCCCCATGGCCCGCTCGCGTCGCTGATCCGCTGGCAAATCGCTCGATCCGCGCTGCCGAGGGGCGCGGCCACCTTGCAGTTCGCGTCGTTGAGCTTCGACGTCTCGTTCCAGGAAATCTTTTCGACCTTGGGCGCGGGTGGAACGCTTGTACTCGTCAACGAGGATCAGCGCCGGGATCCGCCCGCCCTATGGGACTTGCTGCAGAAGGAAGACGTGCGACGGCTCTTCATGCCGTATGTCGCGCTCCAGCAGCTGGCCGAGCATGCTCGGCACGCTCCCGCCCTTCCCCAATCTTTGACGGAGCTGATCACAGCCGGCGAACAGCTCCAGGTCACGCCGCAGATCGCCGAAATGATCGGCCGGCTCGGCGCCAATCTGTACAATCAATACGGGCCCACCGAGTCCCATGTCGTCACCGAGCTCGAGCTCACCGGCGCGCCCGGCGACTGGCCGGCGCGCCCGTCGATCGGCCGAATGATCCCCAATGCGAAGGTTCAAATCCTCGACCCGCATGGGCAGCCATGCCCGATCGGGGTTCCCGGCGAGCTTTGCATCGGCGGCGCCGCGCTTGCGTACGGCTATCTGGAACAGCGCGCCCTGACGGCCGAGCGCTTCATCCCCGACGCCCAGAACACGAACGGAGGACGGCTGTATTGTACAGGCGACCGCGCGCGCTTCTTGGCGAACGGAGAGCTCGAGTTCCTCGGACGGTCGGACCAGCAGGTCAAGATCCGCGGCTACCGCGTCGAACTCGGCGAGGTCGAGGTCGCGCTGCGGACGCATCCGTCGGTCCAGGAGGCGGTCGTGGTCGCGCGCGAAAGCCGCGGCGAGCTTCGTCTGGTTGGGTACATTCAGGCCGATGCGGAAGCGTCGGTGTCCACCGAGGACCTCCGGGCTCACCTTCGAGCCATCTTGCCCGAACACATGATCCCGACGTCGCATGTCGTCATGGAATCATTGCCGCTGACGCCGAGCGGCAAGCTCAGCCGTAGCAATCTGCCCGATCCGCACGAGGCGGCGTCCCGTCCCGCCATCGGGGCGGTCCCGAGCACCCCCGTGGAAATCGCCTTGGCGCGCCTGTGGAGCGAGATCCTTCAGGTGGAGAATGTCGGCGTCAAAGACAATTTCTTCGAACTGGGGGGACACTCGCTGTTGGCCACGCGCGTCATTTCGCGGATCAGGGACGAGTTCGGGGCCGACCTGCCGGTCCGCCTCATGTTCGACAACCCGACCGTCGAAGCGCTGGCGCTTGCGACGGTCGAAGCGATGCTCGAGACACGGGGAGACGATCAGATCGCCCGCCTGCTCGCGGACCTCGAGCAAATGCCAGAGGGGGCAGTCACAGCCTGACTTGATGGTCGCCCTCCGGCGGGCCGGGCTCGCCGCTTCCAATCCTCCCGCTGAACGTAGAGCCTGGCGAAGAGGCCGGAAAACCGGAGAGGCGACTTCGATATGCTGACGGCTTGCCCCAAAACCGCACTCGGGTCAGGCGAGATCCTGCTCTATCGCGCTGAGGCGCCGCCGCTCTCTCGCGCGATGATCGCTCGTCTGAACGCGAAGCTGGACCGCCACGAGCAGGACCGCGCCGAACGTTTTGTCTTCGACGCGGATCGAGCCGTATTCGTCGCCGCGCACGCGCTACTTCGGCATGCGCTAGGGATGATATTCGAGGAAGGCGCGCTTCATTTCCGCACCGACGCCCACGGAAAGCCGGAACTCGACCTTGGTTTCGAGCATGACGTCCACTTCAACCTTTCGCATACCCGCGGGATGGTCGTCTGCGCCATTTGCCGTGGTCATCCCATCGGGGTGGATGTCGAGGCGATGGATCGAAGCGTCGATGTCGAGATGCTGGCCCAGCAATACTTCGCCGCCTGGGAACACGAGCTGATCGTCGAAGCCCCGCCACAACAGCGTGCGGAAATATTCTTCCGTCTCTGGACCCTGAAGGAAGCCATGTTGAAGGCCGTCGGCATCGGACTTGCCGCGCCGCTGCGAGAGTTCGCGTTTACCCTGGAGCCCGCGACTTCGAAGATGCGGCTCACGCGAGCGGAGGCGGCCTCGGAGTGGCAGGTTCGCGAATATGCGCCGACCGCCGTCCATCGCCTGGCGCTCGCCGTGCGTCGGTCGTCCGCGCAACCCGTCAAGGTCATCAGCCAGCTAGTTCCACTGGAGGACCTGGCCTGAACGGCGCTGCCCGTTTTCCGGAAGCGCTCTAAAGCGGGATTTTACAAAGGATGGCTGGCGGAGAGGGTGGGATTCGAACCCACGGTGCCCTTCCAGGCACGCCGCATTTCGAGTGCGGTACATTCGACCACTCTGCCACCTCTCCAGGCCGCCGTTCCGAGCGGTTTTGAAACCGCCCGAGGTCGAGGGCGCGATACCTAGCGGCGTCGCCGTCGGGAAGCAAGCCCTTCTTCCCAGCTTTTTTCCGATCAGCCTTTTGGTCGCAGAATCATCTGGGTGCAGCGGAAAAGGGCGATGGTTTTCCCGCTGGCTTCGGCGGTCACCACGGCGTCCCAGACCTGGGTGGTCTTGCCGCCGTGGACCAGCTTGGCCTCGACCGCCACGCCGCCTTCGCGGGCGGTGCCCAGGAAGTTCGACTTCAGCTCGATCGTGGTGAAGCTGGTCGCGCCCTCGGGCAGGGAGATCATGCAGCCATAGCCGCAGGCCGAGTCGGCCAGGGCGATGACGCTGGCGGCGTGCAGGAAGCCGTTGGGGGCCATGTGGCGCTTCTCGACGTCGAAGCGGCCCTTCACGTGGCCGGAGACGGCGACCTGCCATTGCAGGCCCAGGAGGTCGGGCAGGGTCCCGGCCTGGCCGGCGGTCAGGGCGGCGCTGAAATCCTCGGCCATGACGGCATGCTCCATATGCTTCGCGTGCGAACCATATGGGTGGCGCTGACTGGCGGCGCAACTCCCTTCCGAAAGGAAGTACTAGAGCGTGGTGATGTCGACCGGCGGGAAGCGGGGGCCGCTTTCGGGCTCCGACGGCAGCTTGCCCGAGCGGATGGCGACCCGCAGGGCGGCGCTGGCCAGTTCGGGATCGGGCAGGATGGCGTCGGCGGCGGTGCGCAGGGCGATGAAGTCCAGCCGGTCGATCTTGTCGTTCAGCTGGATGTTGCCGGCCTTCTCCTCGGCCACGGTCGACTCGCGGGCCTCGCCGGCGCAAACGCCGGGCAGGATGCGGGTCTGCGGCGGCAGCTTGAGGAACTTGCGGGCGTCGTCCCAGGCCTTGCCGGGGTCGGCGCCGGGGACGTCGCAGCGGCCGGCGCCCTCGGCGGGGGCCAGCATCAGGTCGCCGGTGAACAGGATGTCGCCCAGCTTGTAGGCCACGGCGCCAGGCAGGCGGCCGGTCAGGGCGATGGTGGTGATCTGCAGCCCGCCCATCGGCAGGGGCTCACCGTCCTTGGCCAGCTTGTCGAAGTCCCAGCCGTCCAGGTCGACCATGGTCTCGCCGAACTTGGGGGCCAGGCGCTTGAGGCTCTCGACGACCTTGGCGCCGATGCAGACCGAGGCGCCGGTCTCGTACTTCAGGTGGCCGGCGGCCGACAGGTGGCCGGTGTGCAGGCCGGTCTCCAGGATCCAGGTCGGACCCAGATCCTTGGCGCGGATGTCGGCGATGATCTTGTCGACGAAGCTCGTATCCACGGCTTCGCTGGCCGGATCGAAATCCAGCACGGGGTCGACGATGGCGCAGAGGAAGGTGGCCGGATCGACGATAAGATAAGTCACCGTCCCGGTGGCGGGATGGCGGTATGCGGTGATTTCCGGCTGCATCAACAAGCCCTAGACGCCCGAGGCCGGCAACATGGGGGCCAAGCCGTTAAACATCCGCGAACAGCGCTGCAGCTTTCGACAGTTTCAGCGCCAGTTTAGCCCAAATCAGCGGGAAGGGCCGGCGGCCGAGCAGGGATGGGCCCCGTCGCGCATGCCCTCGACCCACAGCGGTTCGACATAGCGGCCGCCGTCGCGGAAGCCCGGGGCGCAGCCGTCCGGCGTGTCGTCGCCGCCGCGCCGGTTGCCGCTCATCACCGACAGGGCGACCGACTGGCTCTCGCCGCCGCGCCCGCGGTAGTAGCCGGGGCCGTACCCATATCCGGGACCGCCGCCGTAATAGGGGTCGTACCAGCCGCCGCCGTTCTTGCCGTAGTTGGTCTTGGAGACGGCGACGCCGACCGTGGTGTTCTCGCCGACCGGGAACAGGCCGCTGGCGTAGACGCTGCGATAGCCGCCGGTGCCGACCGACACGCCCATCTCGCCATGGACCTTGCGCTTGCCGTTCGCGTCCCGGTCTTCCGAGAGATCGGCGGGCAGCACGCCGCGCGGGCCGTCGTCATAGGCGGGACCGGGATTGGCGGCGATGAAGGCGGCGATCTGTTCCTGTGTGGTCAGCTGCTTGACCGGCGCTGTGGGCGTCGGAGCGACAGGCGCGGTGGCGGTCAGGGCTTGAGCCGTGGGCTTGGCCTGGGCGGTGGCGATGACCTCGTCGTCATCGCTCGCGAAGGCTGGGCCCGCGAGCACAGCGGCGGCGCTCAGGGCGATAAGCGCGAGATGATGCCGCATGGGACGCTCCAACATGACCAGGCTGACAAACTGGACCGCCAAGCCAGCGCAATTAGGGCGCTTTTGTTGCCGGTGCGCAAGTTTAACCCGCTCTTCCAATATGGGCCGGGTTCAGAGCGTTTCCAGTCCCGCCTCCAGCGCCGCCATGTCCGGCGGCAGGGGGGTCTCGAAGCGCAGCGTCTGGCCGGTCACCGGATGGACGAAACCCAGCACCGCCGCGTGCAGGGCCTGACGCTTCAGGCCCGCCGCCGCGATCTGTTCCCGCACCGGTCCCGCCGCCTGGCTGGCGCCGTAGACGGGGTCGCCGAGGCAGGGCGAGCCCTTGCTGGCCATATGGACGCGGATCTGGTGGGTGCGGCCGGTTTCCAGGCGGCACTCCACGCGCGCGGCCAGTGGCTTGGCTGGAGGGCCGAACGCTGCTTCGACCTTGTAGTGGGTGATCGCCTGGCGGCCGCCGGACTTCAGCACGGCCATCTTCTTGCGATCGCTGAGCGAGCGGCCCAGTTGGGTGTCGATCGTGCCCGACGAGGGCGACGGCGCGCCGCGCGTCAGGGCGACGTAGAGTCGGTCGATGTCGTGGGTGGCGAACAGCTTCGACAGGCCCTGGTGCGCCACGTCGCTCTTGGCCGCGACCATGACGCCGGAGGTGTCCTTGTCCAGGCGGTGGACGATGCCCGGCCGGGCCACGCCGCCGATGCCCGACAGGCTGTCGCCGCAGTGGTGCAGCAGGGCGTTGACCAGGGTGCCGTCCGGTGTGCCAGGGGCCGGGTGCACGGCCATGCCGGCGGCCTTGTCGACCACGATCAGGTGCTCGTCCTCGTAGAGGATGGAGAGCGGCAGGTCCTGGGGCTCAGGCTCGGCGGCGGCCGGCGGCGGGACGGATAGCGCGTAGGTCCCGGCCTTGGCCTTGCGCGAGGCGTCGGTGATCGGCTGGCCGTCCAGGCTCAGGCGGCCTTCGCCGATCAGAGCCTGGAGACGGGCGCGGGAGATGTCGGGGAACAGCGGGGCCAGCACCTTGTCCAGCCGCTGGCCGGCCAGGTTGTCGGGCAGGTCGGCGGTCAGCGGCTCGCCGGCGCCGGTTTCGGGCGCATCGACGTCCAGAGCGTCATCATCCAACTGATCTTCCGCTCTTTCCACCGGGGGTTTCATAGCTCCGTCACGCTCTCGTCGCGTCGCCGACACGGCCTATCCCTACGGCCGAGGTCAGTATTGCACCGAGGGGATAATCGATGCGCGCTTTCCGCACCACCACGCTGTTGACCGCCAGCCTTCTGGCGCTGGCTGTCGCCGCTCCGGCCTTTGCCGCCGACGAGACGCCGCCGGCCGCCACTCCGGAACAGGCCAGCCACGTCGACGAGCTGGTCATCACCGCCCAGAAGCGCGCCCAGGACCCGGTCGAGGTGCCGATCGCCATCACCGCCTATTCGGGCAAGTTCCTGGAAGCCATCGGCGTCAAGTCGTTCGAGGAGCTGTCGGCCTTCACGCCCGGCTTCCTGGTCCAGAACCAGTCGAACAACAATTCCGGCTTCGTGATGCGCGGCATCACCTCGGACAGCGGCTCGGCCGCCGACGAGGCCCGCGTCTCGATCTATCAGGACGGCGTGTCGATCTCGCGCTCGCGCGGCTCGTATGTCGAGCTGTTCGATATGGAGCGCGTCGAAGTCGCCAAGGGTCCGCAATCGACCCTGTTTGGCCGCGGCGCCCTGATCGGCGCGGTGAACCTGGTGCAGAACAAGGCCAACCCGGCCAAGACCGACTGGGCGCTGAAGGCCGAAGGCGGCACCGGCGGCTATTTCAACGGCGACGCCATGGTCAACTTCGCGTTCGGTAACGGCAGCGCCCTGCGCATCGCCGCCCGCTCGCGCCAGATCGACGGCTATGTCGACGACGAGGCCGGCGGTGACGACTACAACTCGACCGACACCCAGGCCGTGCGCGTCGCCTATCACCTGGAGCCGGGCAACCTGAAGTTGGATCTGATCGGCAACTACCAGGTCGACGACACCAGCGGCACCTCGTTCAAGAGCCACACCTTCAACCCGACCAACCCCGTCACGGGCGCGGTGCTGGGCGACACCGGCGTGTCCTCGGGCGCGACCCTGTCGCCGGGCGCGGGCTTCGAAGGCGGCAAGCCGCTGGGTCTGGACCGCAAGGTCTACGGCCTGACCGCCCTGGCCGAGTACAAGCTCACTGATAGCCTGAGCCTGTCGTCGATCACCGCCACGCGCGCCTTCCACTCCAACGAAGTGTTCGATCCGGATGGCACGAGCCTGCCGATCCTGACCTTCGCCGAGGACGCCAAGGGTCGTCAGCAGAGCCAGGAACTGCGCCTGCGCTATGACAACGGCGGCCGCTTCACCGGCTTCGTCGGCGCCAACTACTTCCACGAGACCGGCTCGTGGCGCATCCCGGGCCAGTTCGACGAGCGCCTGGTTCTGGCGCTGCTGGCCGGCAACACGCCGCTGGGCATCAGCCGTCCGAACCCGCAGCCGCTGGCCGTGCTGACCAACCCGGCCTATCTGGCCCAGGTGCTGCAGCTGGGCTTTGGCATCCCGTCGTCCATCGCGCCCGGCATCGTCTCGAACCTGAAGCCGATCCACCGCGAGACCTTCGCCAACTACAGCGAGAACACCGCCTACGACGTCTATGCCGACGGCACGTTCAAGCTGACCGACAAGTTCGAGATCACGGCCGGCATCCGCTACACCAGCGAAGACCGCGAGGCCGCCTACGCCTCGAGCGTCGACAACGGCGGCTCGATCCTGGGCATCCTGCTGGCCGCCCCGACCCCGACCAACCTGTTCCTGGCCGCCCAGCCGAACGCGCTGAACAACCCGGCCCTGCCGAAGGTGGGCCTGATCGCCCAGCCGACCACCAACAACGGCGACCGCTTCAGCAAGAAGATCGACGACAGCGGCCTGACCTGGCGCCTGGTCGGTCGTTACGCCGCATCGGACAATCTGAGCTTCTACGCCTCGGCCGCCCGCGGCCGTCGCCCGGACGTGATCTCGACCAGCGCCCCGGCCGCGTCGATGGGTCCGGCGCGCTTCAACGTCGTCGCCTCGGAAACGGTCGACAGCTACGAGGCCGGCGCCAAGGGCAAGCTGGCCGATGGCCGCGTGTTCCTGTCGGGCTCGGTGTTCCGCTATGGCTACGACAACTTCGCCACCAGCTTCCGCCAGGGCGCGCAGGTCGTGACCCTGAACGCCGGCAAGGCCGAGTCCTACGGCTTCGAAGGTGAAGTCCGGGCCCAGGTCGACGACTACTGGACCCTGTTTGGCACCTACGGCTTTAACCACGCCCGCCTGAAGACCGGCCTGCGCGAGGGCAACCACTTCCGCCTGTCGCCGGACAGCAGCTTCTCGGTCGGCGCGGCCTTCGCCCACGAAGCCCTGGGCGGCAAGCTGACCTTCACCCCGACCTACACCTGGCGCTCGAAGATGTTCTTCGACGACGACAACGATCGCTCGGACCTGCAGTCGGCGGGCCTGTTCCCCGACACCCAGGTCGACGAGTTCCAGAAGGCCTATGGCCTGCTGAACGTCCGCGTCGGCTTCGGCGCCGTGGACGACCGCTGGAAGATCGAGGCCTTCGTCGAGAACCTCACCGACCAGTCGTACCTGAAGGACGCCGGCAACACCGGCGACAGCTTCGGCATCCCGACCTTCATCGCCGGCAAGCCGCGCTTCATGGGCATCGGGATCAGCTTCCGACACTAGCCCCTTCGAACCGTCATCCCGCGCTCCAGCGGGGTGACGGTTCCTTCGTCCTATTGTTCTGTACGCGTAACCGCAGCCGGGAGGGCCGCCCCGTGAAGATCGATCGCCGTAAGGTTCTGGGCCTGTTGGGCCTGTCGGGCGCCGCCGCCGGTGAGGCCGTCGCCCAGCCGATCACCTGGTACAAAGGCGCCGTGGCCTTCGCCCACGGCGTGGCCAGCGGCGATCCCTCGCCCACGGCGGTGGTGTTCTGGACCCGCGTCACGCCCAAGGACGCTCCGGCCGGCGACATCGCCGTCGAGCTGGAGGTCGCGGCCGATCCCGACTTCAAGACCCTGGTCGCCAGCAGCAAGACCTTGCGTGCCAAGGCCAGCGCCGACTGGACCGTCAAGCACGACCTGGACGGCGCGGGCCTGAAGCCCGGGACCGAGTACTGGTATCGCTTCAAGGCCAATGGCGTCACGTCGCCGAGCGGCCGCACCAAGACCCTGCCCAAGGGCGCGACCAAGGACGTCGTCCTGGCGGTGGTGTCGTGCAGCCTCTATCCGAACGGCTACTTCAACGCCTACGACGCCATCGCCAAGCTGGCCCGCGTCGACGCGGTCGTGCACCTGGGCGACTACATCTACGAATATGGCGGTGGTCCCAAGGACTACGGCATGAACTCAGCCGTCGCCGCCCAGCGCACCCATGATCCGATCCACGAGATCGTGACGCTGGACGACTATCGCCGCCGCCACGCCCAGTACAAGACCGACCC
This sequence comes from Caulobacter sp. GW821-FHT10E02, assembly GCF_059415225.1. Lineage (NCBI taxonomy): Bacteria > Pseudomonadati > Pseudomonadota > Alphaproteobacteria > Caulobacterales > Caulobacteraceae > Caulobacter > Caulobacter sp. GW821-FHT10E02. The sequence goes on along the minus strand of NZ_JBWKMV010000002.1, from coordinate 261,106 downwards.
CGGCGCCCAGGCCGCCCACGCCCGTGCGCCGTGGATCGTCGTCTGGGACGACCACGAGACCGCCAACGACAGCTGGATCGGCGGGGCTGAGAACCACGATCCCAAGACCGAAGGCGACTGGGCGACGCGCAAGGCCGCGGCCCTGAAGGCCTATTACGAGTGGATGCCGATCCGCGATCCGGGCGCCAAGACCCTGCCCGAGGCCGCCTGGCGCGGCTTCCAGTTCGGCGACGTCGCCAGCCTCTTGATGGTCGAGACGCGCCTGACGGCCCGCACGCACCAGATGGACTATGACACCGACATGCCGATGGTCGACGGCAAGCCGGACGTCGCCGCCTTCGTCAAGGCGTGGAAGGACCCCGCTCACCGCATGATGGGCGAGGGCCAGGAGCAATGGCTGGCCGGCGAGGTCGGCGCCTCGGTGAAGACCAACACCGCCTGGCAGGTGCTGGGCAACCAGGTGGTCATGGCCCGCGTCTCGCCGCCGAACCTGAAGGCGACCATGGGCGAGGAGAAGTTCAACGCCCTGCTGGCCAAGCTGCCGGACTATGCGTCCAAGCGCATCGCCCAGACGGTGGCGATGTCGGCCTTTGACATCCCCTCGAACCTCGACGCCTGGGACGGCTATCCGGCCGACCGCCAGCGGGTCTACGACATCTTCACCGCCGCCAAGGCCCGGCCGATCGTGCTGGCCGGCGACAGCCACATGTTCTGGGTCAACGAGCTGTGGGACGACGCCGGCAAGAGCCGGGTGGCGGCCGAGTTCGGCGCGACCTCGGTGACCTCGCCCGGCTATGGCGACATCCTGCCCGGCGTGCCGCTGGGCGAGGCCTTCGCTCAGCGCAACAAGGAAGTGAAGTACGCCCACCCCAGCGCCAAGGGCTTCCTGCTGCTGACGCTCGAGCACGGCAAGGCGACCGGCGAACTGATGCAGGTCTCGACGATCGTGGAGACCAAGTACGAGACCAGCGTGCTGAAGCGGTACGTGGTGACGCCGGCGAGCGGCGGTGGTGTCGAGGCGCTGAAGGAAGGCTAGCGCCGCTCCAGCGCCAGCCGCAGGCCGAACGCCACGAACACGCAGCCGGTCACCCGGTCCAGCCACTGGACCACGACCGGCACGCGCAGCAGGCCGGCGATCGGCACGGTCGCGGCGATCAAGGCGGCGAACCACAGCAGGCCCAGCACCACGTGGATGCCGGCCAGCAGCAGCCCGAACCGCGCCGGCGCGACCCCGGCCGGGATGAACTGCGGCAGGAACGACACATAGAAGATCCCGACCTTGGGATTGAGCAGGTTGGTCAGCAGGCCCCGCCGCAGGGCCGCGATCGGGCCGGCGTCGATGGCCTTCATCTCGCCGGGCTCGAACTGGTCGCGGGGTTTCAGGATCATGCGGATGCCGGTCCAGGCCAGGAACAGCGCGCCGGTCCACTTCAGCACCGCATAGGCCATCTCCGAGGCGGTCAGCAGCGCCCCGACCCCGAAGGCCGCCGCCGCGCCCCAGATGAAGCAGCCCAGGCCGATGCCGATCGCCGCGCCTGTGGCCCGGCGCGGACCCTCGGCGGCGGCGGTGCGGATCACCAGCGCGGTGTCCAGGCCCGGGGTCAGGGTCAGCAGGCCCGCGGCCACGGTGAAGGCGATCAGGGCCTCAGGGATGGTCATGGATCGGCGCTTCCCGCTCGACGAGCTGTCCGTCTTCAAGAACGCGATAGAAGCACGAACGGAAGCCGACGTGGCAGGCGCCGCCGTCGCCGCGCGGGCGCACCTTCAGCAGCACCGCGTCCTGGTCGCAGTCGACCCGCAGCTCGGCGACGTCCTGCAGCTGGCCGCTGGTCTCGCCCTTCTTCCAGAGCTCACCCCGCGAGCGGCTGAAGTAGTGGGCGATGCTGGTTTCCACTGTCAGCTTCAGCGCCTCGGCGTTCATCCAGGCCAGCATCAGGATCTCGCCGGTGTCGGCGTGCTGGGCCACCGCGACCACGAGGCCATCTGCGTTGAAGCGTGGAGCGAGGGACGAGCCGCGCTCCAGATCGTGCTTGGTGTGGGCGTGAAGGAACAGGTCGGTGCTCATGGCGCCACATATGGCGCAGGCCTGAGCCCCGCGCTAGTTTCCCCGACTTCTAGGGGACGAGATGAACCTGAAAGACCGCATCAAGGCCGGCGTGGCGGCGCTGGACGTGAAGGCGAGACCGTGGGCGCGCCAGTCGCGCTGGCATGGCTATGCCTACGAGTTCCTGCTGTTCGGGCTGAAGCAGGCCTGGGCCTGCCTGTTCGGCGGCCTGATGCTGGCCCTGCTGGTCGGCACGCACCTGTTCTGGCCAGCTGGCGCGCCGCTGGCGCGCTACGACTTCCTCGTCATCGCCGCCGTCGCCATCCAGGCCATGCTGCTGGCCCTGAAGCTGGAGCGCTGGGAAGAGGCGCTGGTCATCTTCATCTTCCACCTGGTCGGCACGGTCATGGAGCTGTTCAAGACCGCCCACGGCTCGTGGATCTATCCCGAGCCCAGCCTCTTGCGGATCGGCGGCGTGCCGCTGTTCACCGGCTTCATGTACGCCTGCGTCGGCAGCTACATCGCGCGGATCTGGCGGCTCTTCGACATCACCTTCATCCGCTATCCGCCGTTCTGGAGCACCCACATCCTGGCGGTGCTGATCTACGTCAACTTTTTCAGCCACCACTACATCATCGACTTCCGGATGGGGCTATTCGCCCTGTCGGCGATCCTGTTCGGCCGGACCTGGTTCGTGTTCACGCCCGACCAGGTCGCCCGCCGCATGCCGATGCTGATGGGCTTGGTGCTGGTGTCGCTGTTCATCTGGTTCGCAGAGAACCTGGGCACCTTCGCCGGGGCCTGGATCTATCCCAGCCAGGCCAAGGGCTGGCATCTGGTGCCGATCGAGAAGATGGGCGCCTGGTATCTCTTGATGCTGATCAGCTTCGTGCTGGTGACGCTGGTCCACCGCCCCGTGGATGCGTGCGTGGCGCGGCTGCGCGAAGGCATCTGGCGGGCGGCTTAGGGTCAAGATCCTCCCCCGCGATGCGGGGGAGGTGGCCCGGAGGGCCGGAGGGGGCGAGCTGGACGCAGGCCGCGTTGGCCCCCTCAGTCACTCCGTGACAGCTCCCCCGCATCGCGGGGGAGCATCTATCCAGACTACTTCCGCACCAGGTCCATGAACCGCTGCTGCAGGACCTTGTCGGTCTTGAAGACGCCGCGGAACTGGGTGGTGATGGTCGAGACGTCGTGGTGGTGGACGCCGCGGGTGCTCATGCACTGGTGCTCGGCGTCGATCAGCACGGCCACGCCAGCGGCCGAGAGGTGGTCCTCGATGGCGTCGGCGATCTGCATGGTCATGGTCTCCTGGGTCTGGAGACGCTTGGCGAAGATCTCGGTCAGGCGGGCCAGCTTGGACAGGCCCACGACCTTGCCGGTCGGCATGTACGCGATCCAGGCCTTGCCCAGGAACGGCGCCATGTGGTGCTCGCAGTGGCTCTGCACGTCGATGCCGCGCAGCATGACCATGTCGTCATAGCCCTGCACGTCCTCGAAGGTGCGCGAAAGCTCCTTGGCCGGATCGCCCTGATAGCCGGCGAACCACTCGCCATAGGCGTCGACCACGCGCTGGGGCGTGTCGAGCAGGCCTTCGCGGTCGGGGTTGTCGCCGGCCCAGGCCAGCAGGGTCCGGACGGCGGCCATGGCCTCGTCTCGGGTGGGGCGCTGGGCGGGTTCAAGATCAAGACCGGCGTCATCCGTGCCGATCAGGGTTCGCTCGCGAGACAGTGCGTCCATGTTGTGAAGGGGGTTCTTCCCGGGCTGAGTTGCGCCGAAGCGCCTGTCGCTCCGGAATTACGCGTGCCACCCGTCGCGCGCTCAGGACCAAACAAGTGGTGGAGAGCGTGCGTCCTAGCTATATGGGGCCGGCTCCCTCGGGGAGCAACACCTCCGTTACGTTAGGTTGCCGCGACCCAATGACCCTGAAGATCCACGACACCCTGACGCGCGAGAAGCGCGACTTCGTCCCCGCCGACCGGAACCGGGTGACGATGTATGTCTGCGGTCCGACGGTCTGGAACCATGCCCACATCGGCAATTTCCGCCCCGTGGTGGTGTTCGACGTGCTGTTCCGCATGCTGCGCCACCTCTATGGCGAGGACGCGGTGGTCTATGCGCGCAACGTCACGGACGTGGACGACAAGATCAACAAGAAGGCCGCCGAGGAAGGCGTCGATATCTCGGTGATCACCGAGCGCTACCTGGCCGCCTATCACCAGGACGCCGACGCCCTGGGCGCGCTGCGTCCGACCCTGGAGCCGCGCGCCACCGACCACATCGGCGCGATCGTCGAGATGATCGGCAAGCTGGTCGAGAACGGCAGCGCCTACGCCGCCGAAGGCCACGTGCTGTTCGACACCCAGAGCTTCGCCGACTACGGCCAACTGTCGGGCCGTGCGCTGGACGAGATGATCGCCGGCGCCCGCGTCGAGGTCGCGCCCTACAAGCGCCACCCGGCCGACTTCGTGCTGTGGAAGCCGTCCAAGGAAAACGAGCCCGAGTGGGAAAGCCCCTGGGGCGCGGGCCGTCCGGGCTGGCACATCGAGTGCTCGGCGATGATCGAGAAGGCCCTGGGCCAGACGATCGACATCCACGCCGGCGGCATCGACCTGACCTTCCCGCACCACGAGAACGAGGTCGCCCAGAGCCGTTGCGCCCACAAGACCGAGGTGCTGGCCAACTACTGGATGCACAACGGCTTCCTCGACATGGCCGGCGAGAAGATGTCCAAGAGCCTGGGCAATGTCGTCATCCCGCACGAGCTGTTGCAGAACGTGCCGGGCGAGGTGATCCGCTGGGCGCTGCTGTCGGCCCACTACCGCCAGCCGCTGGACTGGACGCCCGAGCTGATCGAGCAGTCGCGCAAGTCGCTGGACCGCCTGTACGGCGCCCTGCGTCGCGCCAAGGACGTGCCGATGGACCAGGCCATGGAAGCGCCGGAAGAGACCCTGGCCGCCCTGCTGGACGACCTGAACACGCCGCTGGCGGTGTCGAGCTTCTTCGAGGTGTCGAGCCTGATCGAGAAGGCCGTGACGGCCGGCGACACGGTCGCCATCGCCGCCAACAAGGCTCGCCTGATCGAGGCCGGCGCCTTGCTGGGCTTCCTGCAGGCCGATCCGGACAGCTGGTTCGAAGGCGACGCCTCCGACGAGCTGAAGGCCCAGGTCGAGGACCTGCTGGCCAAGCGCCTGGCCGCTCGCGCCGCCAAGGACTGGGCCGCCGCCGACGCCATCCGCGCCGAGATCGACGCCCTGGGCGTGGTGGTCATGGACGGCCCGTCGGGCGCTACCTGGCGCATGAAGGACTGAACGACGTGACGTTCGAAAAGCAGGTGGTCCTGGTCTCCGGCGCTGGCCGGGGACTGGGGGCCGCCATCGCCCGCGCCTTCGTCGACAACGGCGCCCGGGTGGTGGTCAACTACCGCCGCAGCGAAGCGGCGGCCAAGGCCTTGGTCGATGAGCTTGGCCAGCGCGCCGTGGCCATCCAGGCCGACGTCTCCGATCCGATCGAGGCTCGCCGGCTGGTCAATGACGCGGCCGAGGCGTTCGGCCATCACGTCACCACGGTGGTCAACAACGCCCTGGGCGACTTCAGCTTCAACGGCGACGGCCGGGCCAAGATCGACACCATCGAGTGGTCCGACTTCCTGAGCCAGATGGATGTCGCCCTGCGCGGCTCGCTGAACCTGATCCAGGCCGCAACGCTCGCCATGAAGACGGCGGGGTTCGGCCGGGTGATCAATATCGGCACCAACCTCTTCCAGAACCCGGTGGTGCCGTATCACGACTACACCGCCGCCAAGGCCGCGCTGCTGTCGCTGACCCGCACGGCCGCCGGCGACCTCGGCCCCGACGGCATCACGGTCAACATGGTCTCGGGCGGGCTGCTGCGCACCACCGACGCCAGCGCCGCGACGCCGGACGCCATCTTCGATCTGATCGCCCAGAGCACGCCGCTGCGCCGGGTGACCACGCCGGCCGAGTTCGCCGACGCCGTCCTCTTCTTCGCCTCGCCCTGGAGCCGCGCCGTCACCGGCCAGAACCTGGTGGTCGACGGCGGCTTGGTTCGGGATTAGAAATTACACTCATGAAACGCGCCGTCGAACACCGCATCGGGGTCCAGGCCCCCGCCGAGATCGTCTGGGAACTGGTGTCGGACTTCGACACCTGGAAGGACTGGAACCCGCTCTACCGCAAGGCCGAGGGCCAGCTGAAGATCGGCACGACCCTGACGCTGGAGCAGCACCTGCCCGGTCAGCCGGCCACGGTGATCACGCCGATCGTCCAGGACTGGGTGCCCTACGAGCAGCTGCACTGGCGCTCGACCCGGCTGGGCGGCTTCGTCACGGCGATCCGCTATCTCGAGGTCGAGAGCATGGGGCCGGGCAATTCGACCTTCTCGAACGGCGAGCTGTTCATGGGCCTCTTGCTGCGGTTCGTCAGTCGCGACGAGCGCCGCAAGCTGAAGGCCGCCTTCACCGAGATGGGCGAGGCCGTGCGCGATCGAGCCGAGGCCATCTGGTCCGAGCGCCAGAAGTCCCCATCTTAAGCTAGCGATGATCGACGACCTCTACAGCGCCAGGATCCTGACGCTCGTGGCCAACATGCCGCGAGCCGGACGCCTCTCCGCGCCCGACGCCAGCAGCGAGAAACACGCCAAGCTGTGCGGCAGCCGGATCGTCGTCGATGTGGTGGTCCAGGACGGCAAAGTCGTCGACTACGCCCAGGATGTTTCGGCCTGTGCTTTGGGCCAGGCATCCGCCGCGATCCTCGGCCAGAACATCATCGGCGCGGAACTTTCCGACATCGAGTTGGCGCGCGACTCTCTTGCCGCTATGCTGAAGACGAACGGTTCGCCTCCCGCGGGCCGCTTTGCGGAGCTCGCCGTGCTGGAGCCGGTCAAGGACTATCCCGCCCGTCACGCCTCGACGCTGCTGGCGTTCGACGCGACGGTCGAGGCTGTCCGTAAGGCCACAGGCGTCGGTGAAACGCGAACTAGCACCGCCGGCGCGGCTTGATCGCCCCTCAAAGGGGGTTAGTGCTTTACTGGACTAACAGGCGTCGCGCGCAGGCATGACCTTCTACGAACGCACCGTCGATTTGGGCCTCAGGGCCTACAAGTTGACGCTCTCGCCCCTCATCGGGCGGCAGTGCCGTTTCGCGCCGAGCTGTTCGGAGTACGCGGCGGCCGCCCTCAAGGATCATGGCCCGCTCAAGGGTTCCTGGTTGGCGTTGCGACGGATTTGCCGATGCAATCCGTTAGGTGGCTCGGGCTACGACCCGCCGCCCCCGCGACATCAGCCACGCAAGTGGATGTGTGAAGAATGATCGATCTGGTTTTCCCCGACGGTTCGGCCCGTCAGTATCCCGATGGCTCGACGGGGCGTGACGTCGCCGCCGCCATCTCCAAGTCGCTCGAGAAGAAGGCCCTGCTGATCAAGCTGGATGGCCAGGTTCTCGACCTCGATCGCGCCCTGACGCCCGACCTGCTGCAGGGCGAGCGCAAGTTCGAGATCCTGACGCGCGACGCGCCCGAGGCCCTCGACACCATCCGCCACGACACGGCCCACGTGCTGGCCGAGGCCGTGCAGGAGCTGTTCCCCGGCACGCAGGTCACGATCGGCCCGAACGTCGAGGACGGCTTCTATTACGACTTCGCCCGCGAAGAGCCGTTCAGCCTGGAAGACCTGCCGAAGATCGAAGAGCGGATGCGTCAGATCGTCGATCGCGACGAGAAGATCCGCCGCGAAGAGGTCGATCGCGACGCGGCCATCGCCGATTTCGAGGCCATGGGCGAAAGCTACAAGGCCCAGATCATCCGTGACCTGCCGGCCAGCGACACGATCACGGTCTATCACCAGGGCGAGAAGTGGAAGGACCTGTGCCGCGGTCCCCACCTGCCGTCGACCAAGCATGTCGGCAAGGCGTTCAAGCTGACGAAGCTGGCCGGCGCCTACTGGCGCGGCGACCAGAACAACGCCCAGCTGCAGCGCATCTACGGCACGAGCTGGGCCTCGGAAGCCGACCTGGAAGCGCATCTGAAGCGCATCGAGGAAGCCGAGCGTCGCGATCATCGCAAGCTGGGCAAGACGATGGACCTCTTCCACATCCAGGAAGAGGGCAAGGGCATGGTGTTCTGGCACGCCAAGGGCTGGGCCCTGTACCGCGTGCTCGAGGACTATATGCGCCGTCGCCTCGACGCGGCCGGCTACCGTGAAGTGAAGACGCCGCAGATCCTCGACAAGAGCCTGTGGGAGAAGTCGGGCCACGCCGAGAAGTTCGGCCACGCCATGTTCATGTGCGAGAGCGCCGAGGGCGAGGTCCTGGCCGTCAAGCCGATGAACTGCCCCGGCCACATCCAGATCTTCAACGTCGGCCAGAAGAGCTATCGCGACCTGCCGCTGCGCATGGCCGAGTTTGGCGCCTGCCACCGCTACGAGCCGTCGGGCTCGATGCACGGCATCATGCGGGTGCGCGCGTTCACGCAGGACGACGCCCACATCTTCTGCCGCGAAGAGCAGGTCACGGAGGAAAGCGCGAAGTTCATCGAACTGTTGCGCAGCGTCTATAACGACCTGGGCATGACGCTGGCCGACACCAAGTTCTCCACGCGTCCGGACTTGCGCGCCGGCTCGGACGAGGTCTGGGACAAAGCAGAATCCGCGCTTTCCGCCGCCGCCGAGGCAGCCGGCGAGACCTTGGTGCTGCAGCCAGGTGAAGGCGCCTTCTACGGCCCGAAACTGGAGTTCTCGCTGAAGGACGCCATTGGCCGTGTCTGGCAGTGCGGCACGCTGCAACTTGATTTCGTTTTGCCGGAACGATTGGACGCCGAGTACGTTTCGGAGGATGGTTCGAAGAAGCGTCCGGTGATGCTTCACCGTGCGATCTTGGGGTCCTTCGAGCGTTTCATCGGCATTCTGTTGGAAAACTTCGCGGGGGCGCTGCCTGTTTGGCTGGCGCCGACGCAGGTTGTCGTAGCCACGATCACGTCCGACGCCGATGATTATGCCCGCGAGGTCGTCGAGAAATTGACGGCTCTGGGGATGCGCGCGGAAGTGGATCTGCGTAATGAGAAGATCAACTACAAGATTCGCGAGCACAGCCTCGCCAAGGTGCCAGTGATCGCGGTGGTGGGACGTAAGGAAGCTGAGACGGGTCAACTGGCCCTTCGTCGCCTGGGCGGTGAAGGTCAGAACATCCTGTCGCTGGAAGACGCCCTCCGCGTGCTGAAGATCGACGCCACGCCGCCGGACCTCGCCCGCATCCAAGGCCTGGCCAAGGCTGCCCCGGAGGCCGTGACCGCCTGATGAACAGCATCCTCCCGTCCGTCTCGACCCTTGCCGTCGGTGCGCGTCCGGCCCGTCCGAACGTGTCCGTCGTCATGGTCGTCTACCGGACGGGAGAGGCGCTGATCGAAAGCATCAAGCATGTCCTCGCCGAGCCGCTGGTCGACGAGTTCGTCATCGTCGACAACGGGTCCCACGGACGCGACGAGGACATGCTGCGCTCGCTGGCCCTGACCGAGCCGCGGGTCGTGCTCAAGCAAGGCCACGGCAATATCGGCTTCGCCCGCGGCGCCAATCTGGGCGCCAGCACGGCGGGCGGCGAGTACATCGTCTTCCTCAATCCCGACGCCAACCTGCAGCCCAACTGCGTGGCGTCGCTGGTCAAGGCCTTCAAGGGCCAGCCGACCCCGACCGTGGTCGGCGCCCGGGTGATGAACGTCGATGGCACCGAGCAGCGCGGCGGTCGTCGCGGCGAGGTCACGCCGATGACCACGGTGCTCAGCTTCGGCCAGTTCACCCGTCGCCACCCGCAACTGGCCAATTTCGAGATCCATCGCGAGAACGAGCCGTTGCCGGCCGGTCCCGCCCCGATGCCGACCATCTCGGGCGCCTGCTTCGCCATGCGTCGCGGCGACTTCGAGGCCCTGGGCGGCTTCGACGAAGGCTATTTCCTGCACGTCGAGGACATCGACCTGTGCTGGCGCGCCCGCCGCTCGGGCGGCCAGGTGCTGTTCCAGCCCAAGGCCGAGGTCGTCCACCTGGGCCACACCAGCCAGGAACACCCGCTGAAGGTCGAGTTCCACAAGGGCGTCGGCCTGACCCGCTACTTCATCAAGCGCGCCGACAGCCTGCAGCTGTTCGCGGCGGCGGTGCTGCTGGCCCCGGCGATCATGCTGATGAGCGTGTGCCGGCCGCTGCTGTGGAAGCTGACCGGGCGGCCGATCTAACCTTTTCCTTCTCCCCTTGCGGGAGAAGGCGACGGATGAGGGGTTTCTCGGCCTTTCCGGTGCGACCCCTCACCCGACCCGCTGCGCGGGCCACCCTCTCCCGCAAGGGGAGAGGGAGATACTCCGATCACATAGGCCCGATCGTCTCGAACCGCGCTCCATCCGGCCCTTCGATCGAGGTCGGAGCCTTCACGCTTTTCGCCGGCAGCAGCGCCCGATAGCGCTCGTACGTCGCCTTCACGTTCCGACCCTTCTTCACCATCAGGCATTGGTCGAATTCACCCTCGCGGCCCCAGGGCTTGCGCTCCGAGCGGGCGATGTCGGGGTCGGTCTTCACCATGTCGGCCACCGTCGCGGCCAGCGGCTGGTCGACGCCCATGCCGTAGCTGCCGAACTTGATCGTCACGTCGCAGCGCCCAGGCGCCGGAGCGGGCGCGGCCGCGCAGGCGGTCAGGCCGAGGATCACGGCGACGGCGGTGAGACGGATCATGCGGGGAAACCTCCGGCGCGGGCCAGGGACGAGGCGGGGGCCTTGCCTAGCTTGGCGCTGATCTCGCGGCCGATGTCGATCAGGGCCGCAAGGTCGTAACCCGTCTCGAAGCCGGCCCGTTCCAGCATGTAGACGAGGTCTTCCGTGCCGATATTGCCGGTGGCGTTCGGCGCGAATGGACAGCCGCCCAGGCCGCCGACCGAGGCGTCCAGTACGTCGACCCCGGCCTCGACGCTGGCGAAGGCGTTGGCCAGGCCGGTGTTGCGGGTGTCGTGGAAGTGCATGCGCAGGCGGGTATCCGGCGCGACGGCGCGGGCGGCCTCGATGCGCTTGCGGACGGTCCAGGGATCGGCGACCCCGATGGTGTCGGCGATGGCGATCTCGGGCACGCCCAGGGCGGCGGCCTCGCGGACGATGGCCACGACCTGGTCTTCCGAGACCTCGCCGTCGAACGGACAGCCGAAGGCCACCGAGATCGTCGCGGTGATCGGCGGACCGCCCTCGACGGCCTGGCGTTCGGCGATCGCGGCCAGGGTGTCGATCTGCTGGCGCACCGTCGCGCCCTGGTTGGCGACGCCAAAGCCGTCCGAGGCGCAGACCACGACATTGGCCTCGTCGCACTGGGCGGCGACGCAGCGCTCCCAGCCGCGCATGTTGAGCACCAGGCCGATGCGGGAGTGCTCGAGGTCAGCCGGTAGGGCGGTCATGATCTCTTCCGCGCCGGCCATCTGCGGCACGCGGTTGGGGTTCACGAACGACACCACCTCGGTGCGCTTGGCGCCGGCGGCTTCCAGCTTGCGGATCAGGTCGAGCTTCTCGTCGACCGACAGCGACAGCTTCTCGTTCTGCAGGCCGTCGCGCGGCCCGACCTCGACGATCTGGATGAAGCGGCTCACGGCTGGCCCTCCTCTTCAGGGGCGACCACTTGAGGCTCGCCGCGGTAGATGGTCAGGCGTTCCTTGTCGCCGTCGGAATAGTTCAGGCCCTCGACCGTCGCCACCGGGTGCGGGGTCAGGCCCAGGGCGGCGAGCGCCTCGCGGAAGGGCTTCTCCTCGCGGCCCTCGACCACGGCCGGGCGGCCCTCGGAGATCGCGTCGGCCGCGCCCTCGCCATCGGTCAGCTCGGTGGCGGTGCCCAGCTGGAAGATCAGGCTGGGCTCGGAATAGCCGGTCAGGGCCACGGGGCCAGCGGCCCCGGAACGCGGTGAAAGTCTTGTGCGGTCCAGCGCGTCGGCGACGTCCTTGGACAGGAACAGCGGCTCCAGGTGCGGGATCAGGCCGGCGGTCAGGGCGATGTGGGCGCCGACGCCCAGCACCCCTGCCGTGACCAGGGCGCGGGCCGAGTGGTGGCGCAGCAGCAGCACCGCCCCGGCGATCCCGGCGGCCAGGGCCAGGACGGCGGCCAGCACGGTCCAGGCCATGTCGCCGCCCGTGCCGAACTGGACTTGCCCATAGACGGCGACCGCGGCCAGCAGCGCGCCCATCAGCACCGACAACCCGCCGCCGATGAAGCGGACCAGCTTGCCCAGCGGCTCGCGTACGGCGGCGGCCATCAGCATGGCCAGGGCCCCGTAGGCGGGCAGCTCGTAGTGGACCAGCTTGGTCGGCAGGATCTCGAACATCAGCCAGGTCGGGACCAGCCAGCAGACGGCGAAGCGCACGCCCGGCTCGTTGCGCTTGGTCCAGCCGACCACCAGGCCGGCCGGCAGCAGCAGGGTGGCCGGGAACGACAGCAGAGGGGCGAGCAGGGCGTGATAGCCGAACGGACCCGCGTGACCCTCCTGGCCGCCGGCCAGCTTGGGCGCCAGATCCCCGCCCACGGCCGCGCCCCAGAAGGCGCCGTCGGTGGCCACGGTGATCATCATCGCCCAGGGCAGGCAGATGGCGGCGAACAGGATCAGACCCCAGGTCCAGCCCAGGTCCTTCATCCAGGCCGCCTTGCGGTCCCAGACGCCCAAGCCGACCAGGGCGAAGATCGCGACCAGCAGGCCGACCGGACCCTTGATCAGGGCGGCGACGGAGAGGCCCAGCCAGAAGGCCAGCTTGGTCCATTTACCAGCTTTCTCGCCCTTCAGCTGGGCGGCGTAGACGCGGGCCAGGGCGGCCATGGCCAGGGTCGTGGTCCCGCACAGGGCCGCGTCGGTCTTGGCGATGAAGGCCTCGGACGACAGCAGGAAGGTCGCGCCCAGGATCGAGCCGGCGATCAGTCCGGTGCGCGGATCGAACAAAGCCGCCGCGCCCCAGGCGCAGGCCGCCGCCGCCAGCATCGCGCCCAGCAGGGACGGGATGCGATAGGCCCAGATCCGGCGGTCCTCGGCGTCGGAGAACGCCTTGACGCTCAGCGACTGCAGCCAGTGGATGCCGACCGGCTTCTTGAAGCGCGGCTGGTCCTGGAACTTGATGACCACATAGTCGCCCGTCTCCAGCATCTGGGACGTAGCCTGGGCGAAGCGCGACTCGTCGCGATCCAGCGGCGGCATGGCGAACAGGCCGGGCAGGCCGGCGATCAGGGCGACGAGCGCGGCGAACAGAGGGCCGCGCCAACCGCGGCTCCAGTCATCCAGGCGAGATTCAAGCGTCATGCGGCCACGTTTAGCACGATCCTTTCGTGTGGGAATTTTTCGGCTATTAGAAGCCGATGAACGCCACCCCCGATTTTTCCGTCGTCGTCCCCGTCTTCGACGAAGGCGAGGCCGCCCCGAAGCTGGCGCGCGAGATCGCGACCGCTTTCGCCGGCGAGGCCTATGAGATGATCTTCGTCGACGACGCCAGCCGCGACGACACCAAGGCCCGCCTGGTCGCCCTGAAGGCCGAGATCCCGCAGCTGCGCGTGCTGGGTCACCGCAAGAATTCCGGCCAGAGCCGCGCCGTGCGCACCGGCATCCTGGCCGCGCGCGGTCCGATCATCGTCACCCTGGACGGCGACGGCCAGAACGACCCGGCCGACGCCCCGCGCCTGGCCAAAGCCCTGCAGGCCGGTCCCGAGACCCTCGCTCTGGTCGGCGGCGAGCGGGTCAAGCGTCAGGACAGCAACGCCAAGCGCTTCGCCTCCAAGTTCGGCAACGGGGTTCGCAAGCGCCTGCTGAAGGACACCGCCAACGACACCGGCTGCGGCCTGAAGGCCTTCCGCCGCGAGGCGTTCATCCGCCTACCGTACTTCGATCACATCCACCGCTACATCCCGGCGCTGATGCTGCGCGAGGGCTATGAGGTGGCGTTCCAGCCAGTGAACCATCGCCACCGCGAGACGGGCGTGTCGAAGTACACGAACTTTGGCCGCCTGAAGGCTTCGGTCTCCGACTTGCTCGGCGTGATGTGGCTGCAGTCGCGGGCCCGCAATCCCCAGGGCGTCGACGAAGTCTGACCCCTGTGAGTTGCGGCAGCTTCACCGCAACGAAAAATCCCGCTACGCCTTAACCATGGCATGAGACTGCATTCTCGCGCCAAAGGGGGAACTTCGATGTTCGCAGCCGTTCCGCTGCTGGCGCTGCCGGTCATTGTCTACAACCTGGTCGCCCTGACCCTGGCGGGCGGCTTCAAGGCCGTCGACGCCGGCGTGCGCATGTCCGACAAGCTGTTCACGATCCACATGACCTCGCGGGCCGAATGGGGCGTCAGCCTGGGCGACCTGCTGCTGGCCGCCTCGCTGGTGGTGCTGTTCGTCGAACTGCTGAAATCGACGACCAGCCGCAAGATCGCGATCATCAACCACTCGCTGTCGATGGTGCTGTTTATCCTGTGCCTGGTCGAGTTCCTGCTCGCCCCGGCCTTCGCGACCTCGACCTTCTTCCTGATCACCCTGATGGTGCTGCTGGACGTCCTGGCCGGCTTCATCGTGACGATCGTCGCCGCGCGCCGGGACGTCGACTTCGGGGATCACTGATCCCCGGGAAAGCCCTGGGTCTGCCGTAGCGCCTCGCCCAGCGCCATCGCCGCGGTCGTCGCCAGGTTCATCGAGCGGGTCTCGGCCCGGATCGGGATGACGATGCGGCCCTGCGCCGCTTCGTGGACCTCTTCGGGCGCGCCGCGACTCTCGTTGCCGAACAGCAGCGTATCTCCGGGGGCGAACGAAAACCTGTGGAAGGGCGTGGCGCCCTTGGTCGTGAAGAGCAGCAGGCGCCCGTCAACACGCTCCGGCGCCTTAAGGAAAGCCTCCCAGCTGTCGTGTCGCATCAGCTGCGTGAGAGGGCCATAATCCAGGGCCGCGCGCTTCAAGCTCTTGTCATCCAAGGGAAAACTACAGGGCTCGATCACGTCGAGCCCGACCCCGAAGCAGGCCGACAAACGGATGGCCGCGCCGACGTTTTGGGGAATGCCTGGTTGAAAAAGTGCGATACGCATAATAAGCGAACCAACCACAAGGGCAGCAGGGGCTTTGCCGGGAATCGAAAGGGCTTGCGGACTCGGTCCGCGCGTCCGATACGACGATCCGACCGCTGCCTTGTGGCGGAGATCCGCTTGCGGGTCGAGCAAGATATGGCGCTGAAAAGCGCTTCTCCAAGTCGGACCGCTTTTCGTGGACTGACGGAATAAGAGGGTGACGTAGGTGGCCGACACCGCCGTGGGCGCAACGACCGAGCCGGAACACGGGAGCGATCCCTCCCGGCGCGATTTCATTCACATCGCCGCGATCGCGGCCGCCGCCGGCGGCGCAGCGACCCTGGTGTGGCCGTTCATCGACCAGATGAACCCGTCCGCGGACACGCGGGCCCTGGCCTCGACCGAGTTCGACCTGACCAAGGTGGCCGAGGGCCAGCAGGTCACGGTCAAGTGGCGCGGTAAGCCGCTCTTCGTGCGTAACCGCACCAAGGCCGAGATCGCCAAGGCCGTCGCTGACGACCACGCCGCGATGAAGGACCCGGAAACCGACGCCGCGCGCGTGAAGCCGGGCAAGTCCCAATGGCTGATCGTCGGCGGCAACTGCACCCACCTGGGCTGCGTGCCGACCTTCGGCGGTGGCGAGTACGGCGGCTGGTTCTGCCCGTGCCACGGCTCGGTCTATGACACCTCGGGTCGTATCCGTAAGGGCCCCGCGCCCAAGAACCTGGTGGTTCCGGAGTACGCCTTCCTCACCGACACCAAGGTCAAGATCGGTTAAGCGAGATGAGCGGACATTCGACCTATCAACCGAAGACCGGTATCGAGCGCTGGCTCGACGCCCGTCTGCCGATCATCCGTCTGGGCTACGACTCGTTCGTTGACTACCCCACGCCGCGGAACCTGAACTATTGGTGGACCTTCGGCGGCATCCTGTCGCTGTGCCTGGCCTCCCAGCTGATCACCGGCATCATCCTGGTGATGCACTACACGCCGAGCGCCCAAGGCGCCTTTGCTTCCGTCGAGCACATCATGCGCGACGTGAACTACGGCTGGCTGATCCGCTACATGCACGCCAACGGCGCGTCGATGTTCTTCATCGCCGTCTACATCCACATGCTGCGCGGCCTCTACTACGGCTCCTACAAGGCGCCCCGTGAAGTGCTGTGGCTGCTGGGCTGCGTGATCTACCTGCTGATGATGGCCACCGCCTTCATGGGCTACGTCCTGCCCTGGGGCCAGATGTCGTTCCACGGCGCCGTCGTCATCACCAACCTGTTCGGCGCCCTGCCGCTGGTTGGCGAGAGCATCACCACCTGGCTGTGGGGTGGTTTCGCGGTCGATAACCCGACCCTGAACCGCTTCTTCTCGCTGCACTACCTGCTGCCCTTCATGATCGCGGGCGTCGTGATCCTGCACATCTGGGCTCTGCACGTGGTCGGCCAGAACAACCCGACCGGCGTCGATCCGAAGTCGAAGGCCGACACCGTCGCCTTCACGCCGTACGCCACGGTGAAGGACGGCTTCGCGATGAGCGTCTTCCTGATCCTCTTCGCCTTCTTCGTCTTCTACATGCCCAACGCGCTTGGCCACGCCGACAACTATGTCGAGGCCAACCCGCTGGTGACGCCGTCGCACATCGTTCCGGAATGGTACTTCCTGCCGTTCTACGCGATCCTGCGCGCCGTGCCGGACAAGCTGATGGGCGTGCTGGCCATGTTCGGCGCCATCGCCTGCATGTTCGCTCTGCCCTGGCTGGACACCTCGAAGGTCCGCTCGATGCGCTACCGCCCGACCGCGAAGATCTACTTCCTGTTCTTCCTGGTGGCCTGCATCGTCCTGGGCTTCTGCGGCGCCAAGCTGCCTGACGATCCGGTGATCCCGCACCTGACCACGTTCCAGCTGGGCGGTTCGGACCTGAACAGCTTCGTGTGGCTCAGCCGCGTCGCCTCGCTCTACTACTTCGCTTTCTTCCTGGTCGTGCTCCCGGTCCTGGGTCTTGTCGAAAAGACCCTGCCGGTTCCGGACTCGATCGCTTCGCCGGCCCTTTCGGCCGACGCTCACAAGGGTTGATCCCGATGCTCCGCAAACTCTCGGTTATCGCGGCTGCGGCGGGTCTCCTGGTCGTCGGCGCCGCCAGCCCGGCCCTCGCCAACGGCGGGGCCCTGCCGGCCAAGGAAGTGCACTGGTCGTTCGAAGGCCCCTTCGGCAAGTTCGACCAGGCGCAGCTGCAACGCGGCTACAAGGTCTATCGCGAGGTCTGCTCGGCCTGCCACTCGATGAAGCTGGTTGCGTTCCGTAACCTCGGCGACAAGGGCGGCCCGTTCTACAGCGAGAAGTATCCGAACTCGAACGACAACCCGTGGGTCAAGGCGATCGCCAAGGACTACGAGGTCGCCGACATCGACGGTGAAACCGGCGACGCCATCAAGCGTCCGGCCACCAGCGCGGATCACTTCCCCGGCCCGTTCGCCAACGAAGCCGCGGCCCGCGCCTCGAACGGCGGCGCCCTGCCGCCGGACATGTCGCTGCTGGCCAAGGCCCGCGAAGAAGGCCCGGATCACATCTATTCGATCGTGACCGGCTACAAGACTCCTCCGGCTGGCCTCAAGGTCCCGACCGGCGGCCACTACAACCCGTACTTCCCTGGCGACCTGTCGTCGGCGTGGTCGGGCAGCCACGAGCACATTCCGGCCGGTGGCTTCATCGCCATGGCCCCGCCGCTCAAGGACGGCCTGGTGACGTTCGACGACGGCACCAAGTCGACCCTGGACCAGCAGGCCAAGGACGTCTCGGCCTTCCTGATGTGGGCCGCCGAGCCCAAGCTGGAAGAGCGCAAGCAGACCGGCTTCGCCGTCCTGATCTACCTGCTGCTGCTCTCGGGTCTGCTGTACGCCAGCTACAAGACCGTGTGGCGGAACGAGTCGCACTAAGCGACGCGTAGAGCTGAAAGTTCGAAGGGCCCGGTGGAAACACCGGGCCCTTCTTCTTTGTGGCCTACAGGTCTAACCGCCAGCAGATCAGGGGCCCGTCCTCGCTGTCCTCGCGCTCGCTCACGGCCAGGAAGCCGTTGCGGCTGAGCACCGTCTGCGAGGAGGGATTGTCGATCGAGGTTTCGGCGGTGAGCGCCAGAACGCGGTCGTCGTCCCTCGCCCAGGCCGCCAGGTCGGCGACGGCGCGGGTGGCGACGCCTCGGCCCCAGCGGGTGGGCGCGACGCCGTAGCCGATCCGCAAGGAGCGGTCGGCGGCGTCCAGCGGCCGGGTGGGCGAGATCAGGCCGACGATCTCGCCGTCCTCCACGATCATCCAGGCGCTGGGGCTGAACACCATGCGGATCTGGTCGGCGAGCTGGGCCAGCATGGCCAGCACCTCGGGCGGGGCCAGGTCGCTGTCGGCCAGGCGATAGGGCGCGGGGGCCTCGCCGCGCAGCAAGGCGGCGAAGTCTTCGGTCTTGGCTTCGATGAGCATCAAAAGTCTCGGCTTTGAAGAAGCGCGCTGGGATCAGCGCGAAGGCCGAGCGGCGGACGTCAGGCGCGCAGGCTCGCGTCGCCGCTGCGGCGGCTGTTGGCGATGGCGACGACGATCAAAGGCGCTCTCCTGCGTCTAAGCGTCCAGACTTACGGCCTCAGGGCGCGACCGACAAGGTCCGGGCGTCGGCGGCTAGGCGCAGGCGGTGACGCGCCCACAGGGCCGTGCCCAGGGTCCCATCGACGCCTTCCGGCAGGTCGTCGGCGAGGGAGGCGGGGACGTTCTCGGCCAGGACCCCGCCGATCGACAGCGCCCGCAGCCGCGCTGGAGCCTGGTGGCGAGCGCCGGCGTCCAGCTTGCCGGTGGCGGCCGCCCCGCGGGTCGACAGCCGCGCCATGGCCTTGGAGGCGGTGTCTATGGCGAAGGCTCCGCGCAGGGCCGTAGGACCGTCACTGACGGCCGCAGGGATGGTCGGCAGGCCCTCGATCATCTCGACCGGCAGCACGACCTGCCGGCGCGCGCGCCACGGCTGGTCGATGCGCACCCGGCAATGGGCGAAGTCGATCTCGACGCTGTGGCCGGCCAGGACGTCCATGCCGATGACGCCGGCGATCGGGGTGACGAAGCCCGCGCCCCGCGCGTCGAGGTCGGCGACCTTGACCGACACGGCCGACGCCTTGAGGCCCGCGAGCTCCACGGGCAGGGTCAGCTCCGGGACGGTGATGCCCTCCATCTGGGCCTTGGTCTCGTGCAGCAGGGTGCGCGGGGCCGATAGGTCGATGACATAGTCGCCAGCCATGCTGCCGAGCACCGCCGGGGCGATGATCGCCCCGTTCTCGAACCAGCACGCCGTCTCGCCCGCCCGCGCCGCGCCGGCGAGGGGCAGGGCGAGCATCAGGACCAGGACGGTTACGCGGCAACGCATGGGCGCCAGCGTAACTCAGCCGTGACGCTTCGGCGACGGTCTCGACATCCCCGAAGAACGTCGTTCATCCTGCGCCTCCGGGCGGAGGGGCGAGCATGACCGACGGACACGATGCGGAGCACGAGGCGGGCAAGCGGCTGGACGCCTTCGTCGATGCGGCCTTCGCCTTCGCGGTCACCCTGCTGATCATCGCCAGCGCCGAGCCGACGGCCACCATCGACGCCCTGTGGCGAGCGCTGGGCCGCATTCCGGCCTCGCTGGGAGCCTTCGCCCTGATCGCCATGTTCTGGCTGGCCTATCGTGAGTACGGCCGCCTGGTCCCGCGTCGCGACACCCTGTCGACCCTCAACGCCCTGGCCATCGTCTTCACGGTGCTGGTCTACGTCTTCCCGCTGCGGATGCTGATCGAGTCCGGCTTCGGCTGGTTGTCGCGCGGTGTGCTGAGCGGCCGGGAGATCGTCCGGACCCTCGACGACCTGCGTGGTCTCTTCCGGATCTACGGCGTCGGCTTCGCGATCCTGGCCGGACTGTTCACGGCGCTCTACCAACACGCCTTGAACCATCGCGACCAGCTGGGCGTCGTGGCCGAGAGCCTGGCCTCGATCCGCATGAGCCGCGACGTATGGACCATCGCCGCCGTTTCCGGCCTGGTCTCGGCGGGCCTGACCTTCGGACCGATGGCCCAGGCCCCGTGGTTGCCCGGCTTCGCCTTCTGGCTGATCCCGCTGGCGATCGCCCTGCGCGAGCCGCTGATCCGCCGGTTGGTCCGCAAGCCTGTTGACGACAAGAACTTTGCATAACAAAGTATGGGCGAATTCCTGGAGGGGATCGCCATGCCCAGCAAGCTGTTCGCCGCGTCGTTGACCGCCTTCGCGCTCGCCGCCGGCGTCGCCCATGCGCAGATGCCGCCCGACCCCGGCCCGCGCATCGCCGCCCAGACCGAGGCGATGAAGAAGCTCTCCTGGATGGACGGGACCTGGCGCGGTCCGGCCTGGAACGTCGGTCCCACCGGCCGTCATGAGATCACCCAGGCCGAGCGGATCGGCCCGTTGCTGGGCGGCGCGGTCAAGGTCGTCGAAGGGCGCGGTTACAACGCCGATGGCTCGACCGGCTTCAACGCCCTGGGCGTGATCTCCTTCGAGCCCGCGACGGGCGTCTACAGCATGCGCTCCTACGCCATGGGCCAGGCCGGCGACTTCAAGCTGACGCCCACCGCCGACGGTTATGTCTGGGAGATCCCGGCCGGGCCGATGACCATCCGCTACACCGCCGTGATGAAGGAGGGCGCCTGGCGCGAGATCGGCGAACGGGTCGTGGCCGGCCAGGCCCCGGCGCAGTTCTTCGAGATGAACCTCAAGCGCCTGGGCGACAGCGCCTGGCCGACGGCCGGGGCGATCCCGCCCAAATAGCTTCAGCAAGCCTTGGTCGGCTCGCCATAGCGTGTGTGGATCGCTCGGGGCGTCGCGCCCAGCTGAATGACCGTCATGTGGTCGTACTCGCAGTCGGTCAGCGCCTCGGGCGCGGGATCGCCCAGGGCGCGGGCGATGTCGGTGACCGTATTGCTGTGACCGACGACCAGCACCGTGGTGTCGGGGGCGGCCTTGCGAGCCGCCTCCGCGACGCGCTGGGCGTGGGCGGCCGCGCCGCCATCCAGGGCGATCGGGACGATCTTCAGGCCCGCCGCGTCGGCCGTGGGCTGGCCGGTCTGCTGGGTGCGTTTCAGCGGCGTGGCCAGCACCAGCGCGACCTTGGCTCCGGCCAGGCTGGCCGCCAGCGCCTGGGCGCGGGCCTGGCCAGCCGCCGAAAGGTCCGGATCACCGTTGGGCGAGACCTTCTCGCCGTGGCGGACGATGACCACCGTCTGGGCCAAGGCCGGCGAGGCGGCGAGCAGGAACGACAGGGCGGAGACGGTCAGTGAGCGGATCATGCGCCGAGCCTAGGCGGGGCGTGGCGAGGCGGCAAGCGGGTCAGAAGAACGTCGCCGAACCCCTGAAGAACGCTTTCCGGGCCTCCGGATCGTAGTCCACGAACTCGGCGTCCGAGGCCAGGCCGAACGCCACGCCGACCACGAACTCGGCGGTCTCGCCGTCGTGCCTCCGGACAGTCGCGGCGTATTTTCGGTAGGTGGGATACTGGAATTCCCGGCCCCAGGCCGTGCCGACGCGGCGGATGGCGGTGACGGTCCGCCCCTGACCCTCCAGGTCCCGCTTGATACGCAGCACGTCCCGTTGCGGGTTGAGGCGCAGCACCAGCAGCGGTTTGGTGATCAGGAACCAGCCGACGAAGATCGCCGCCGGACCCCAGACGAATAGGATCAGGCCGGCGTTCAAGCCTCGCCCTTGCTCCCGCTGGACCGATGGAACAGCTGCGAGGTCCGCAGCAGGGCCAGCTTGGCGCTGTCGGGGTGGTGGCCGTTCGGCGCGACGAAGGCGTGACCCGCGTCGTAGAGATAGATCGGCATCTCCGGGTGCGTGTCGCGGATGGCCTCGACATCGGCCAGCGGGATCATGCCGTCGGTCTTGCCGAAGTGCAGGATGGTCGGGACCTTGGGGGTCTCGTCGCGATAGGCCACGATGTCGCCGCCATAGAAGGCCGAGACCGCCGTCAGTCCCTCGCAACGGCAGGCCGCCAGCCAGGCCGTGGTGCCGCCATAGCAGAAGCCCATGGCGAACACCGGACCCTGTAGAGCGTCGATACAGGCCTGGACGCGGGGCAGGGTCGAGACGCCCCAGCCGGTCGCCTTGCCCATGGCCATGCGGGCGTCGAGGATCGAAGGCGTGGTGTCCTCGACCGGGAACTCGGCGTCGGCCGCGTCCATCAGGCTGGGGACGATGACCTCGTAGCCCTGCTCGGCCAGGCTGTCGGCGAGCTGGCGCAGGTGAGGCGTGACGCCCCAGATCGCGTGCAGCATGACGATGCCACCGCGCCGGGCTTCCTGCGACGGCGCGTGGTAGGCGGCGAACGGGGAGCCGTCTTCCTTGCAGGCCAGGGCGATCCGTTCGCCCATCAGGCGGCGCCGTTGGCGACGAACAGCGCCAGGGTCCGCTCGCGGGCCAGCTCGGCGTCGGCCAGGTCGCTGTCGGGCCGGCCGTCGTTGTTGAAGCCGTGGCCGCTGTTTTCGTAGACGTAGACCGGCACGTCCGGGTGGGCGGCCTCGACCTTGGCCTTGACCTCGTCGGCCGGGATGTGGCCGTCCTGGCGGCCCAGGTGCACGATCACCGGCGCGTTCAACGCCAGCTCGGCATTGGCGGCGATCATGCTGCCGTAATAGGCCGAGCCCGCCGCCAGGCCCTTCAGCCGGCCGGCCGACAGCCAGACCAGCGAGCCGCCCAGGCAATAGCCGACCGCGAACACCGGACCACGCGCGGCCAGCTCGTCGATACAGGCCTGGATGTCCGACAGCATGGCGTCGATCCCGACCTTCTGCACGTAGCTGACGCCGGTCTGGAAGCCCTTCGGATCGTGCTCGGCGGTGAAGCCCGGCTCGGCGCGGTCGAAGATCGACGGGGCCAGGACCTCGAAGCCCTTGGCCGCCCAGCGCGCGACATCGGCCTGGACGTACTGGTCGAGGCCGAAGATCTCCTGGATCACCACCACGCCGCCTTTACGCGCGCCCTCCGGCTGGGCGTGCAGGGCGGTGAAGGCAAAGCCGTCGATGGCGGAGGTCAGGGTGACGGTGTCGGACATAGGCGTACTCCCCAATGCGAAACGGCCGGGGCGTTTCCGCTCCGGCCGCTGGTTTGTTCTGGATGCTTAGACGTTGAAGCGGAAGTGCATCACGTCGCCGTCCTTGACGACGTATTCCTTGCCTTCGGCGCGCATCTTGCCGGCTTCCTTGGCGCCGTTTTCGCCGCCCAGGCGGACGAAGTCGTCGAAGGCGATGGTTTCGGCGCGGATGTAGCCCTTCTCGAAGTCGGTGTGGATGACGCCGGCCGCCTGCGGGCCGGTGTCGCCGACGTGGATGGTCCAGGCGCGGGCTTCCTTGGGGCCGACCGTGAAGTAGGTCTGCAGGTCCAGCAGCTTGTAGGCTTCGCGGATCAAGCGGTTCAGACCCGGCTCTTCCAGGCCCAGGGTTTCGAGGAACTCGGCGCGCTCCTCGGAGTCCAGCAGGGCGATCTCGCTCTCGATCTGGGCCGAGATGACGACGCTCTTGGCGTTGTCCTTGGCGGCGCGTTCGGCCACGAGCTCGCTGTACTTGTTGCCCTTGTC
Organism: Caulobacter sp. GW821-FHT10E02; assembly: GCF_059415225.1. Taxonomy (NCBI): domain Bacteria; kingdom Pseudomonadati; phylum Pseudomonadota; class Alphaproteobacteria; order Caulobacterales; family Caulobacteraceae; genus Caulobacter; species Caulobacter sp. GW821-FHT10E02. The sequence goes on along the minus strand of NZ_JBWKMV010000002.1, from coordinate 237,422 downwards.
GGCGCTGCCTTCGTCGACGTTGCAGACGTACAGGGCCGGCAGCGAGGTCAGCAGCTGCAGCATGTGCCACGCCTTCTCGTCGTCGGCGTCGATCTTGGCGGCGCGGGCCGGGCGGCCTTCGCGCAGCAGAGCCAGGGCGATATTGGCCAGGCGCAGGGTGTTGGCGCTTTCCTTGTCGGCGCCGACCTTGGCGCGCTTCTCAAGGGCGGGGACGCGCTTTTCCAGGCTTTCCAGGTCGGCCAGCATCAGCTCCATCTCGATGATCTCGAGATCGCTGATCGGGTCGATGCGGCCTTCGACGTGGACGATGTCGCCGTCCTCGAAGCAGCGGGCCACGAAGGCCACGGCGTCGCAGTCGCGGATGTTGGCCAGGAACTGGTTGCCCAGGCCTTCGCCCTTGGACGCGCCGCGCACCAGGCCGGCGATGTCGACGAAGGTGATCCGGGCCGGGATGATTTCCTTGGAGCCGGCGATCTTGGCCAGGGCGTCCAGGCGCGGCTCGGGCACGGCGACTTCGCCGGTGTTGGGCTCGATCGTGCAGAACGGATAGTTCGCGGCCTGGGCCGACGCCGTCTGGGTCAGGGCGTTGAACAGGGTGGACTTGCCGACGTTGGGCAGGCCGACGATGGCGACTTTAAGGGCCATGGAACTCTCGTGGATTTCGTTGGGCGGGCGATTACCACGGATGGTCGCGAAAGGCGAACGACGGCGCCTCTTGAACAAACTGCAACCGCATCAGATATCAAAGGCGCAAAGGAGCACCCCATGAGCGTTCGTCCCGTCCTGAAGATCGTGAAAGGCATGCCCGCCTCGGATGGCGACGGCGTGCGGCTGACCCGGATGCTGGGCACGCCGGAAGCCCAGATGTTCGACCCGTTCCTGATGCTGGACTGTTTCGACAACGACCAGGCGTCGGACTACATGGGCGGCTTCCCCGACCACCCGCATCGCGGCTTCGAGACCGTGACCTACATGCTGGAAGGCCGGATGCGTCACAAGGACAACACCGGCCGCGAGGGGATCATCGGTCCCGGCGGCATCCAGTGGATGCGGGCCGGCAAGGGCATCGTCCATTCCGAGATGCCCGAGCAGGCGGAAGGGCGCATGCGCGGCTTCCAGCTGTGGGTGAACCTGCCGGCCAAGCTGAAGATGAGCGAGCCCGGCTATTCGGAGTTCGAGAGCGACGCGATCCCGGTCGAGGCCCGCGACGACGGCGTCACCGTGAAGGTGATCTCGGGCGTCACGGATGGCGGCACCGCCGGTCCGATCGGCGGCGGCGCGGTCGACGCCCTGTACTTCGACGTCGTCCTGCCGGCCGGGACAGTGTTCGAGGAGCCGGTCGGCGACGACCGCAACACCATGCTGGCCGTCTATGAGGGTCAGGTCCGCGTCGCCCATGACACGGTCGACGCGCTGTCGGGCGTGTTCCTGGGCCGTGGCGACACGGTGCGGGTCGAGGCCGTCACCGATGCCCGCGTGCTGCTGCTGGCCGGCCGTCCGATCGACGAGCCGGTGTTCTGGCACGGCCCGTTCGTCATGAACTCCCGCGAGGAGATCGTGCAGGCGTTCGAGGACTTCCAGCGCGGGCGGTTCTGACCCGCTCTACGACTGGCCGGCCGACAGCGGATCGGGTGAGCGGCCCAAATGGCGGCCGCTCAGGCGCTCCAGCTCCTGCTGCATGCGCACGACCTGGCCGCTGAGGCTGGTGACATCGCCCTGCAGCTGGGCGTTCCGGGTCTTGAGATAGGCGTTCTCGCGACGCATCGCCTGGGCGTCTTCGTCGGTCATGAGCGGACCTCCTGCTTGGCGGTCCGAGGCGTCATGCGGATGACCGCGCGCAGCAGGGCGGCGCGATCGGGCGTCAGCCCGGGCGCCAGCAATTCCCTTTCCGCGCCTTCCCGGATCTCGCCCTTGTGGCGATTGCCCAGGAAGAAGGCCTCGGCCTTCACCTCTCGTTGCGAAACCTGGCGCGCGCCGAAACCGGCCAGCAGGGCGCTCCACGGGCTCATCGAAGCGCCGTCGGGGCGAGAGTGTTCGAGGGGGCGGACATGACGTCCTTTCGGGCCGACGAGCCCCGCATGGCGCGGGGTAATCCGTGGCGCGGAGATGATAGCGCGATCCGAGGGGGATGGCTCCCCACGACGCAATCATTTCCCCGTCGCGCGGCCGCGCGTGCTAAGGTCTTCCCGAGGCGCGCAGTCACGCCATCTGGACCGGTCCCCCTGGCGGACGGTCCCAAGGCCCCGAAGCCGGGGCGCCCCAGACGTCATCAAAAATCACGGTCGACCGCGACGGGTCGGGCTTGGCCCGAACGCTGCGCCCCTGGTCGCCGTCCGCGTCTTCCCCCGAAAGGAACGCTCCTTGTCCAAAGGCAATCGTGAAGTCCGCAAACCCAAGACGGCCAAGCCCAAGGTGATCGCCGCCGCGCCGTCGGTGCTGTCGCAGACCCTGGCGCCGCGCAAGAAGTAGCGATCGGCCCCAAGCAGACCGAGCGCCGCGGATCGGCGCGCTCGACGAAAGGCCATGCCATGAAGACCTACCCCGGAACCCGCCCCTCGGGCCCCAAGGGCCTGTACGACTCCCGCTCGACGGGCAGCCAGCCCATCCGGCCCCGGCCGATCGACCCGGACGCCCTGCGAGGCACCAAGTCTTGAGCCAAGTCCCGCGCCACGCGCCGCCGACCATCGCCTACCTGATCCTGGTCCACCGCTATCCCGAACAGTTCAAGCGGCTGTTCAAGGCGATCCACGATCCGGCCAACCACTACCTCGTCCATGTCGACAAGAACGCCGGCCCGGAGCTGGAGAGCGACCTTCGCGGGTTCCTCGCCGCCTATCCCAACGCCGCCGTCCTGGAGAGCAAGCGCGCCCTGTGGGGCGGCTACAGCCTGGTCGACGCCGAGCTGCGCGGCATGGCCAAGCTGCTGGAGATGGACGCCCGCTGGGACTACTTCATCAATCTGAGCGGCCAGGACTTCCCCCTGGCGACGCAGGAGCAGATCCGGGGCTTCCTGGACGCCAACCGGGGCCGGGAGTTCATCCGCGTCCTCGACCAGGCCAGCATTCGCCCCGAGACCATGGGCCGGGTCCTGCAGCACGTGGTCGAGCAGGGCGGCCGCATCGTCGACAGCCTGGTCACCCGGCTCTTCCTGAAGGACGCCACGCCTTACATCGGCAATCAGTGGAAGATCGTCAGCCGCAAGTTCTGCGACTTCGTCTGTCACGACCCGTCGGTGGATCGCTACAAGGCCTTCTACCGCAACACCTTCATCGCCGATGAGGGCTTCTTCCAGACCGTGATGATGAACACCGCCGCCCATGGCGAGGTCGTCAACGACGACAAGCGGATGATCGACTGGGTGCCCGACGGCGACATCAAGCTGCGTCCCCGCACCTACACGGCGGCCGACGCGGACGCCCTGACCTCGAGCCCGGACCTCTTCGCGCGCAAGTTCGACGCCGAGGTCGACTCGGAGATCCTCGACATCCTGGAAGCCCACCTGCGGGCTCAGGAAGTCGCCAACGAGCGCTCGCCGGCGGTTGAGCTGGCGCCGGTGCTGGTGGCCTAGTGGTGACGAGCCGAACCCGTCTCGTGGCGCTGTGCGCGGCGGCGTATGTGGGCGCCATCGGCGTCTCGGTGGTGGGTCTCATGCGAGACCCGCCGCTGAAGTCCTACGTCATCACCCCGGGCGGCGACTGGGCGCGGTGCGTGGAGATCAGCGCCACCAGCGAGCGCTTGGCCCACCGGGAGGCGCTACGGCGTCCTGCGCCGGCGAGAGTGAAGGACGGCGACTGCCCTGTCCTGCCCACCCTCAAGGCGGTGGACTCGCTGCTGATGATCGAGCGCGGCTTCAACGCCGCGCTGATCGTCTCGGCGATCCTGGCGGCGCTGTGGGGTATCGGCGTGGCGCTCCGCGCCTGGCGTCGAGGCGACGACCCGTTCGACTAGCCGGCGATCGCCGCCGCCGCGAAGTCCCGCCAGCTCTTGGCCTCCTTGCGGAAGTGGGCGTGGGTCTTGGACAGGCGCTTGTCGATCTCGGCCAGCTGCACGCGGGCCTCGTCCTTGCGCTCCGTGCGGGCCAGGAAGACGGCGTAGCGGGCGATGCCCTCGAAGCCCGGATAGTTGTCGGCGGCCCAGCGCAGAGCGGTCTCGGCCTGCTCCTCGCGGCCCAGGGCGTGATAGACGCGGCCTAGCGCCAGCATGACGTGGGCCGTGCGGCCGCCGGTGGGCGACTCGGCCAGCTTCTCCAGCAGCGGCAGGGCGTCGTTGGGGCGCGAGAGCTCGATCAGGGCGTTGGCGCGGCCCAGCAGCAGCTGCGGGTCGTCGGCGTACATGCCCGTCAGGCTGTCGGCATAGAGCTTCTCGGCCTCGGCGTGCTTGCCCAGCTCCGAGGCGGCGACAGCCAGGCGGACGCGGTTGGCGACCGTGGCGGTGTCCTCGACGGCGCGGGCGGCCTCGCGGTACTCGCGCTGCGGGTCGATGGCCTTGCGCGCGGCCTGGCCCATCTTCTGGGCCGTGCGGCCGCCGAACCAGGGCGGGGCGATGATGGCGACGAAATAGACGATCCCGCCGATCGGCTGGAACGCCAGGATGATCCACAGCCAGTACATCTGCTGGCCGGTGCGGACCACATGGACGCACAGGACGATGGCGATCAGGAACGACAGGCCGATCAGCGGCAGCGGAAGCGAGAACATCGATAACCTCGGACTTGCTCCCGGTCTTTCTCGCGACTGCGAGCGGTCGTCAATCGTCCTTGGGCGGCTTCCTGGGATCGGCTTTGGGCGCCGGGGCCAGGCGCATGACCTCGGCCTGGTAGCGCTCGTCGTCGCCCACGGCGGCGAAGGGCAGGGCGTCGGCGATGGCGTCCAGCATCGGGTCCAGCCACTGGTGCTCGACCTTGTGGAAGTCGCCCAGCACGTAGTGCATGACCGCGTCCTTGTGGCCTGGATGGCCCACGCCGATGCGGCCGCGGCGGAAGGCGTCGCCGACCTGGCTGGTCACCGAGCGGATGCCGTTGTTGCCGGCCGCCCCGCCACCGGCCTTCATGCGGAAGCGGCCCGGGGCCATGTCGATCTCGTCGTGGAAGACGATGACGTCCGACGGGGCCAGCTTGAAGAACTTCATGGCCTCGCCCACCGCGCGGCCGCTCTCGTTGTAATAGGTCTTGGGCTTGAGCAGCAGCAGCTTGACGAGGCCGTCCGGGGTCGAGACCTGCCCCTCGCAGGCCAGGCCCTGGAAGCGCGCGCGCCACGGGGCCGTACCCCATTTCCGCGCCAGCGCATCGACGGCCATGAAGCCGACGTTGTGGCGGTTCTTCTCGTACTTGGACTCAGGATTGCCCAGGCCGGCGAGGATCAGCATCGCTTGGATCTCAAGAGGACAAAGAAAAACGGGCGGACCGTGAGGCCCGCCCGCTCTTTAGATCGGTTCGGTTCACCGACCGAGAGGCGATTAGCCTTCGGTGGTGGTGTCGCCGGCGCCCGACTGGGCGGCCGACGAGGCCTTCAGGGTCGCGATCACGAAGTCGCGGTCCGTGGCCGGCTTCACGCCTTCCGGCAGCTTCACTTCCGAGATGCGGATGGTGTCGCCGATGTCGTGCGTGGCCAGGTCGATGACCAGCTCTTCCGGGATCTGGTCGGCCGGGCAGGCCAGCTCGACGGTGTGACGGATGACTTCCAGCGAGCCGCCCTTCTTCAGGCCGACCGAGGTTTCGTGGTTCTTGAAGTGCACCGGCACTTCGATCTTGATCAGCTGGTGTTCGCTGACGCGGAACAGGTCGAAGTGGACCGGCTCGTCGGTGACGGGGTGGAACTGGATCGCCTTGGCGATGACCGATTGCTTTTCTTCACCGTGTTGCAGGGTCACCAGGTGGCCCAGCAGCTTGCCGGTGTACAGCGACTTGCGGAATTCGTTCATCTTCACGGCGATGTTCACCGGAGCCTTGCCGCCGCCGTACAGGGTGCCCGGGACCTTGCCTTCGCGGCGCACGGCGCGCGCGGCGCCAGTGCCGGCGCCTTCACGGACTTCAACGTTCAGAATGATCTCGGCCATTGTCGTATCTTTCTGAGAGCCGGATGCTCTCGATGTGACCTAGCGCCTATGGCTGTATTGCCACGCTCGCCAGCGTCGTTTTGGGGTCGCGCTACATACACAAAAGGGCCGGGCGACGCAACGCCCGGCCCTTTCGGCAGGAATGGGGTGGAAGATCAGCCCTTCTTGGCGGCCGGCTTCTTGGCCGGACCCTTCTTGGCCACGGTCTTCTTGACCGGCTCGACGTGGGCCGGCGGGGGCGGTTCGGGCGGCAGGGTCGCGCCCGAGGCCTTCACCACGCAGGCGCCGGTGTCGATCAGGATGTGCTGACCCAGGCAGAAGATGTCCTCGTAGTGCGGCTTGGACACGGCCAGGCACTGGTAGAGGTTCAGCTTGGCCATGTTCAGGCAGTTGGCCGTGGCCCAGTCGGCGCTCAGCGCGTCGATCGAGGCCAGGTTGCTGTCGCCGGCCGCGCCCAGGGCGGCCAGGGCCGCGACCGCCAGGCCGCGGATGACCACGGGCTGGTAGGGAGCCGGAGCGGTGCGCGGGGTCAGGCCCAGCGACTGACCGCCGGTCGAGGCCTGCTGCAGCACGGCCACGTCGGCGCTCTCGGCCAGGGCCGGGCTGGCCGACAGGCTTTTCGCGGACGCCAGGCGGCCGTCGCGATCGACGACCGAGCTCTTCGACCAGGTCGACTTCTGCACGTCGTAGGCGGCTTGCTTCACGGCCTTGCCGGCCATGTAGACCTTCAGGCCGTCGTTTCCGATCGTGTCGATGATCAGGCCCGCGGCGCTGTCGCTGCCCTTGAACACGGCGGCGTACGAGGGGTTGGAGAAGATGTTGGTGATCATCTCCTGGCGCTGGGCCGGGTTCTTGGCGACCTCGCGCACCGAGGCGACGAAGGTGGGGTCCTGCAGGGCCAGGACGGCGGCATAGGCCACCGCGCCGTTCATGAACGACTTGGTCTCGTAGGACGCGCCCAGCTTCAGCGACGCCTGGATCTGGTCGCCGTTCTGGAAGGTCGGCGAGACGGTGGCGGCGCGGGCCATGTAGCCGCGGAAGGCGCTGGCGCGCTCGACGATGCTGGCCGACAGGGTGATCGGCGGCGGCGGCGGCGGAGCCTGCACGACCGGCGGCGGCGGAGGAGGCGGCGGGGAGCTACAGGCCGCCATCAGGGCGGCCAGCGCCACGACGGTCGTCGTCAGGACGACGCGCGTACGCGATTGAAAACGCATGTCTAGAAGTTCCCCATCAAGTCTTTGGTGGCGCGCTTAGCAGGCCAGGTCGGCGACAATGTGACTGTCGCCCCGTTAACCAGACTTTTACAAGCGTGGCCGTGCGCGAGGCGAGTTTGCGCTCGCGAGCACCCCAATAACCCGATTTCCCCCATCTCCGTTTTCCCCGGCGAAAGCCGGGGCCCAGATGGAAGAGTGCTGGGGCGGGCTCTAGGGGCGCTGAGCCCCTCCAATCATCCCCAGCGCCATGAGATCTGGCTCCCGGCTTTCGCCGGGAAGATCGGGAGAGGGGCGTTTAGTCGAAGAGCTTCGAAACCGACTCTTCGTTGGCGATGCGGCGGATCGCCTCGCCGATCAGCGGGGCGCACGAGACGTAGCGGATCTTGGGGCAGGTCTTGGCCTGGTCCGAGGCCTCGATCGAGTCGGTGACCACCAGTTCGGTCAGGACCGAATTGGCGACGCGGTCCACCGCCGCGCCCGACAGGACGCCGTGGGTGATGTAGGCGCTGACCGACTTGGCGCCGTGGCTCATCAGGGCCTGGGCGGCGTTGCACAGCGTGCCGGCCGAGTCGGCGATGTCGTCGAACAGGATGCAGCGGCGATCCTTGACGTCGCCGATGATGTTCATGACTTCCGACTGGCCCGGGCCCGAGCGGCGCTTGTCGACGATGGCCAGATCGGCGTCTTCCAGGCGCTTGGCCAGGGCGCGGGCGCGCACCACGCCGCCGACGTCCGGCGACACGACCATCAGGTCGTCGCCCATCGGATAGTGCTTGCGGATGTCGTCGGCCATCAGGCGCGAGGGCAGCAGGTTGTCGGTCGGGATGTCGAAGAAGCCCTGGATCTGGCCGGCGTGCAGATCCATCGTCAGGACGCGGTCGGCGCCCGAGCGGGTGATCAGGTTGGCGACCAGCTTGGCCGAGATCGGCGTGCGGCCGCCGGTCTTACGGTCCTGGCGGGCATAGCCGAAATAGGGGAGCACGGCGGTGATCCGCTTGCCCGACGCGCGCTTCAGGGCGTCGATGCAGATCAGCAGCTCCATCAGGTTGTCGTTGGCCGGGTAGCTGGTCGACTGGATGACGAAGACGTCCTCGCCCCGCACGTTCTCGTCGATGGTGACGAACACCTCGAGATCGGCGAACCGGCGCACCTGGGCGCGGGTCAGCGGCATGTCGAGATATTCCGCGATCGCCTGGGACAGCGGGCGGTTGGAGTTGCCGGACAGCAGCTTCATGATGATCTCGGGTGTGGGGGTCGCCGTTGCCGGGCCTTCTAGCAGCGATCGCCTCAGGCACAAGTGTTAACGGCCAGACTTTTTCGCTTCCGTACGCGGAGGATCGCCGGCGTGTTCCGGAAGCCTCACGCCTCGAGACTGATCGCCGACAGCAGGCGGCCATAGTCGCCCTCGCCGTTCAGGAAGGCGCGGCGGTTGGAGAAGAACCATTCCTCCTCCGCCCGGGTGTCGCGGCCGACCCATTCGCGGCGCTCGACGCCGGCGGTCTCCAGGCGGTCCAGCACGAACGCCGGCAGGTCGAAGAAGCGCTTGTCGTCGCTGGCGCCCGGCTTGAAGAACCGGCCCGAGCCGGGGCAGTCGGCCTCGAACTTGTGCAGGAACTCCAGGCCCACCTCGTAGGACTTGGGGCCAATGCAGGGGCCGACGACGCCGGTGATGCGTTCGGGCCTGGCGCCCAGCTCGACCATGGTGTCGACGGCGGCCTGGACGACGCCATCCAGCGCGCCCCGCCAGCCAGCGTGGGCGGCGGCCACGATGCGGGCCTCGGGATCGACCAGCAGCACCGGCGCGCAGTCGGCCGCCAAAGCCCCGCAGATCACGCCCGGCGTCTTGGTCACCACCGCGTCGCCTTGCGGCCGCACGTCGCCCCACGAGCCGTCGGCCTTGATCGCGATGGTCGAGTGGATCTGGTAGCAGGTGTTGAGGTCTTCGGGATCGCCGCCGAACCAGCGCGCCGCGCGGGCCCGGTTCTCGACCACGTCGGCCGGATCGTCCTTGCTGCCGCGCCCGACGTTCAAGCTGTCGTAGATGCCGGTCGACGTCCCGCCCTTGCGGGTGAAGAAGGCGTGCTTGATCCCCGGCAGGCTGGAGAGCAGCGGCGACTGGATGGTCGGCAGGTCGGGCTTTTTCACGGTCATGTCGCGTCCTCGAAGAGGGGGGGCGAAAGGTCGGGCGCGGTCAGGCACGCGACCTTGAACAGAGCGCCCATCTGCGCCTTGCCGACGAGGCGATCAAGCTGTCTTGCGATCTGCTCGGCGCGATCGGGGCGGGCGGTCGCCAGCGCTTGGGCGCGGGCCTCGATGCCCAGGGCCAGCAGGAACTCGGCCTGGGTCAGGATCGGCCCGGCCTTGGCCCCGGTCTCCCGCGCGGCGGCGACCACCGAGGGGAAGTCGGCCCAGACGGTGAGGTCGGCCAGGCCCGCCGTGGTCAGCGGATCGACCTTCTGGTGGCCGCGTACGGCCTGCAGCGTGTCGCCGGCTTCCGGGACGTCACGGCCGTAGTCGATCAGCAGCGCCGCGCCGCCGTCAGTCAGCAGGCGGTGGGCGATGTCGGAAGCGAGCGCCGCCTGGGCCGGCGACGACTCCAGAACCGCGCCCAGCGGCAGGCTCTCCTCCCCCTCTGGGGGAGGGGGACCGGCGGAGCCGGTGGAGGGGCCCTTCGCCGACAACGCCCGCAACCCGAACGCCAGTTCCCCGTCCTCGCCGAGGCCGATAACCCGCTCGGCCCAACCGGTTTCGGTCCGCACGAACTGCCGCGCCGGCAGGCAGTCGAGCAGCTCATTGGCCACCAGGATCATCGGCGCGCCGGCCGGAACCTCGTCCAGCCGCCCGACCCAGCGAGGCGCATCGCCCAGCCGCTCGGCCTGCCGAGCCCGCAGCGGGGCCGACACCTCGACCAGCCACACCTGCGCGGCGGCCAGGAAGTCCGGATCCAGCTTCCCCGCCCGTAGCAGGTCGCTCATCAGCGTGCCGTCGCCCGGTCCCATCTCGACCAGGCGGAATGGCGAGGGCCGGCCCATTCGGGTCCAGGTCTCGACTGCCCACAGGCCGATCAGTTCGCCGAACATCTGGCTGACCAGCGGCGCGGTGATGAAGTCGCCGCCCGCGCCCAGATCAGGGCGCATGGCGTAGTAGCCGTCGCGCGGGTCGTGCAGGCAGCGGGTGAAGAACTCGGGGACGCCGATCGGCCCGTCCTGGGCGATCTGCGCCTTCAGGCGATCAAGCAGGCTCATGGACCTCGACGGGCTCGCGCAGCGCCTTCCACATCAGCCAGCCGCCGACCAGGATCATCGGCGTTGACAGCATCATCCCCATGGTCAGGCCGAACGGGAAGTCGGGCATGCCGATGTCGGGGTTGCGCACGTTCTCCAGCGACAGTCGGAACAGGCCGTAGGCGATCAGGAAGGTCGCCACGATCGCCCCGCGCCGCTGCAGCCACTTCAGGCGATAGACGGCGAAGGCCAGGATCAGGAACAGCAGCAGGCCTTCCAGGCCCGCTTCGTAGAGCTGGCTGGGGTGGCGCGGATAGGGACCGGCCGGGCAGATGTGCTGCGGATGGGCGGCCTTGATGGTCTCGTTGCAGAAGATGATGCCCAACGGCCCATCGGTCTGGCGACCCCAAAGCTCGGCGTTGATGAAGTTGGCGATGCGGCCGAAGAACAGGCCGATCGGGGCCACCGGCGCGATCAGGTCGCCCAGCTTCAGCACGTCGATCTTCTGCTGGCGGGCGAACAGGGCGATCGCCGCGCAGACGCCCAGGAAGCCGCCGTGGAAGGACATGCCGCCCTCCCAGATTTTGAAGACGTCCAGCGGGTGCGCGAACAGCCAGATCCGCTGCTCCTGGTTCATCAGCATATAGAAGAGGATGTAGCCCAGGCGTCCGCCCAGGATGATGCCCAGGGTGATCCAGAGGACGAGGTCGTCGATCTGCAGCGGCGTGGCGGTCGGCGTGCGGCCGCCCCACAGGCTGGGCGTGCGGGTCATGCGGATCGCGAAGCGCCAGCCCAGCAGGATGCCGGCGACATAGGCCAGGGCGTACCAGCGCAGGGCCAGCGGCCCCCATTGCAGGGCGAACGAGCCGATATGGACGACCGGATCGATGTTCGGGAAGATCACGCGCGGCTCCGTGCGGGACAGATGGTCGCACCACTATAGCCTTCGGGCTTCGCTTTCATCCCCCGTTTCCCATATAAGAGCGGTCGCCCACCTAACGGGCCCCTCGGAATTGCGATGCACAGCCAGAACCCCTTCCTCGACGAATTCGCCAAGCTGACCCAGGCGGCCATGGGCATCGCCCAGACGGCCGGCGAGGAAGCCAAGACCGCCATGCGGGCGCAGGCCGATCGTCTGGCGGCCGAGTTCGACCTGATCCGTCGCGACGATTTCGAGGCCCTGAAGGCCGAGGTCGCGGCGCTGCGTGAAGAGGTCGCCGAGCTGAAGGCGGCCAAGAAACCGCCGGCGAAAAAAACCGCGAGTTCAGGCGAATAGCCGAATCGGTGCTCGCTCCGGACGTGAAGCGAGTTGAGACGAACGCAACGAAGCAGATTAGTGTCCCTTGGCACGTGAGCGATTCATGGCGGGGGCTCCCCCCGCCGTCGCGGGCGGGGACGTAGGTTTTTCATGGACACCCAACCGGAAGACGACGACGTCCTGATGGCTCTCGATCCCCTCGAGGTGGTCGAGCATGTGCTGTCGGCCGAAAACCTCACCTTTGATCGCACCGAAGACGGTGACCTGGCGTTCGCGCTGAAGGGCGACTGGAAGGACTACGAGCTGTGGTTCGCCTGGCGGCCCGAGGCCGACTGCCTGCAGCTGTGCTTGTCGCTGGACCTGCGCGCGCCGAAGTCCAAGCGCGCCAACGCCTATGAACTCCTGGCCCTGATCAACCAGCGCGTCTGGCTGGGTCATTTCGAGGTCTGGACCGAGGACGGCGAAGTCGTGTTCCGTCACGCCCTGGCCCTGCCGGCCGGCGAGCGCCCGACCATGGCTCAGGCCGCCTCGATGATCGACGCGGCGGTGGAAGCCGCCGACCGCTTCTTCCCGGCCTTCGAATTCCTGCTCCAGGGCGCCAAGACCCCGGACGAAGCCATGGCCGCCTGCATGTTCGAGACGGTGGGCCAGGCCTAAGGCCCCTTGGCCGCGACCTCTGGGAAGCTTAAGGGCTCCGACGAGACATCGTCGGAGCCCTTTCCATGACCCCCATCCTTCTTCTCGGCGCTGGGCGCATGGGCGGGGCCCTGATCGAGGGCTGGCGCGACGCCGGCGCCTTCTCGACCGCCGACCTGATCATCCGTGATCCGAACGTCGACGCTGCTGCCTTCGAAGGCGCGGTGGTCAATCCCGTGCTGGAAGCGTTGGGCGCGGCCAGGACCGTGCTGCTGGCCGTGAAGCCGCAGATCTGGCGCGAGGCGGTCAAGGACGTGGTCCCGCATCTGGCGGCGGATGCGGTGATCGTGTCGATCGCGGCCGGGGTGCGCGCGGCGGATATCTCCGAGGCGTTTGGCGGCCGGCGGGTGGCGCGGGTGATGCCGACGACGGCCGTGGCGATCGGCCGGGGGACCGCTTCGATCTTCGCCGAAGACGCTGACGCCCGCGCCGCTGCCCATGCCTTGTTCGCGCCAGTCGCGACCGTGGTCGATCTGCCGAGCGAAGAGCTGATGCACGCGGCCACGGCCGTGTCGGGCTCGGCCCCGGCCTATCTCTACGCCTTCGTCGAAGCCCTCGAAGCCGCCGGCGCCGCTCAGGGCCTGAACGCCGCCGACAGCGCCAAGCTCGCCCGCGCCACGATCATCGGCGCCGCCGCGCTGATGGAGAAGGGCGGCGAAGAGCCGGCCGAGCTGCGCAAGCAGGTGACCTCGCCGGGCGGCACGACGGCCGCGGCGCTGAGCGTGCTGATGGGCGAGGGCGGGTTTGGTGAGCTGCTGCCCAAGGCGCTGGAGGCGGCGGTGGCCCGTTCGAAAGAACTGGGCGGCTGAGCGTCTTGCTCTCGTCGCTTTCCGCCGCCACATGACTCCCATGACCGCCCCCATCACTGCAAGCGACGACATCCTCGACCGCGCCGCCGCCGCCGCGCTTTCCCTGGCCGCCGACAAGCCCTGGCCGGCCATCGCCCTGCGCGACATCGCCGTGAAGGCCGAGGTGCCGTTCGCCGAGCTCTACGGCCTGGCCGACAGCAAGCATGCGGTGCTGGCCCACCTCTCGGCGCGCTTCGACCGCGCCGCGCTGGGCGTCGACTATGCCGAGACCGCCGACGTCCACGACCGCCTGTTCGACGCCGCCATGGCCCGCCTGGAAGCCATGGAGCCCCACCGCGCCGCCCTGATCGCCATCGCCAAGTCCGAGGGCGTCATCATCTCGGCGACCCGCTTCCCCCGCATCGCCCGCGCCGTCCTGGAAGCCGCCGGCATCGAAGCCACCGCCCCGCGCCTTGCCGCCATGACCGCCGTCTGGGCGCGCGTGGTCCAGGTCTGGCGCGACGACGAAGGCGCGCTGAACCGCACGATGGCGGAACTCGATAAGCGCCTGAAGCAGATGGCCGACCGGCTCGGGAAGATCGGGGCCGGCTTCTAACCCGGCAGCCGGATCGAGGCTCTCAAGCCCCCCATCATCGACCGCGACAGCACCAGGTCGCCCCCCAGTCCGCGCGCCATGTCCCGCGCGATGGCCAGGCCCAGGCCGACGCCCTTCTCGTTCTGGTTCCGGCTCTCGTCCAGCCGCGAGAACGGCTTGAAGGCCTCCTCGTAGCGATCCTCGGGGATGCCCGGGCCGTCGTCGTCGACCGCCACCTCGACGCCGCCCGTCAGCCGCGCCGTCGCCGTCACCTTCACCCGGTTCGCATGGGCCACGCCGTTGTCGATCAGGTTGGCCAGCGCCCGCCGGAAGGCCAGCGGCCGCAGCCGCGCTTCCAGGTCCCGCGTGATCTCGGTCTCGACCATCGCGCCGCCGCGCTCGGCGTCGGCGACCACGCCCTCGACCAGTTCGGAGAGATCGACGACCTGGGCGGTCTCCCCGCCTTCGCCACGGGCGAAGGCCAGGTACTCGTCGATCATGTGCTCCATCTCGGAGAGGTCGCCCTTCATGGCCTCCAGCTGTTCGCTGGGCTCGGACATGGCCATTTCCAGCTTCAGGCGGGTCAGCGGCGTGCGCAGGTCGTGGCTGACGCTGGCCAGCAGGGCCGTGCGCTGCTCGATGTGGCGGACGATGCGGGCCTTCATGGCCATGAAGGCCGTCGCCGCCTGGCGGACCTCGCGCGCGCCGTGCGGCTTGAAGTCGTGGTCCTCGCCCCGGCCGAAGGCGTCGGCGGCGTCGGCCAGGCGCTCGATGGCGCGGACCTGGTTGCGGATGAACAGAATGGCGATCCCGGTCAGCAGCATGGTCGCCACCACCATCCACAGGATGAAGATGTGGCCCTGGGTGGCGTAGGCCCGGTCGCGCAGGGCGTAGATCTGCAGGACCCCGCCCTTCACCTGCACGCGGATGTCGATATAGGCCGTGTAGCGGGTGGTATCGAACCAGAACCGGTTGTCGAGCCGGTCGTCCAGCGCCTTGTCCAGCGAGCGGTCCAGGGCCGCGAACAGCGAGGGCCGGTGGCCGGTCGGCAGCGTCTTGCCCTTCTGGAAGGCGATCGACAGCGACATCGAATCCTCGGCCCGCTTGGCCAGCTTGTCGATGGCGGCGGGGCTGGGATCGTCCTCGTAGGACTGCACGGCCCAGGCGATGTCGCCGGCCAGGCCCTCGGACAGCTTGCTGGTCACGCTCTGCCAGTGGGCGTCGAAGAAGGCCCAGGTCACGGCGATCTGCATCACCGCCACCGGCAGCACGATGATCAGCAGGCTGCGCCCGAACAGAGTGGTCGGCAGCCACCGCTTGATGAACAGCGGGATGTAGAGCTTGGTCCGGAGACGCATACGTCGATCAGTCCGGCGCCAGCCGGTAGCCGATGCCGCGCACGGTCTGCAGATAGCGCGGGTTCTTCGGGTCGGGCTCGATCTTGCGGCGCAGGCGGGTGACCTGGACGTCCACCGCCCGGCCGGTGGCGTCGGCGGTGTCGCGGGCCAGCTCCAGGCGGTCGACGGGCTCGTGGGCCGAACGGGCCAGGCGGCGCAGCAGGGTGACCTCGGCCTCGGTCAGGCGGATCACCTCGCCGTCGCAGGTCAGTTCGCCGCGATCGGACTCGAAGCTGCACCGGCCGAAGACCAGCGCCTTGGGACCCACCGGCCGGGCGGCCGAGCGGCGCAGGATGGCCTCGATGCGCAGCAAGAGTTCCTGCGGTTCGAACGGCTTGCCCAGATAGTCGTCGACGCCGCTGGACAGGCCCTCGATGCGGTCGGCGGTCTGGTCGCGGGCGGTCAGCATCAGGATCGGCGTGCGGCCGCTCTCGCCGCCCTTGGACCGCAGGCGCTTGGTGAAGGCCATGCCGTCCTCGCCCGGCATCATCACGTCCAGCACCATCAGGTCGAAGTCCAGCGCGCCGAACAGGCGGTCGGCCCCGGCCGCATCGGCGGCGGCGGTGACCCGGAAGCCGGCGCGGGTCAGGAATTCCTTGATCAGCTTGCGCAGGCGGTCGTCGTCGTCGACGACCAGGATATGACGTTCGCGGCGCTCTTCAGGAGTCATGGCGAAACTCTATCAGGTTTGGCGCCGCGCGGCGCCGACCCCTTGTCGAGGTCCCGCCAGCGCCGCCAGGATGCGCCGGGCGCCGGCCACGCCGTCCAGCCCGCCGGTGCGATAGGCCCGGGCCAGCAGCGCCCGCAGCCGCTCGGCCGTGCGCTGCTCGAAGGCAACGCCCTCGGAGGTCAGGGACGCCGGACGCCGGCGGCCATCGAGATCGCCCGAGCCGCGCTCGACCAGCCCGGCCTTCTGCAGGTCAGCCAGGGTGCGGCTGGCGGCCTGTTTGGAGAGGCTGGTCAGCTTCGACAGGTCCTGCACCCCGATGCCCGGCCGGCGGCGCAGCAGGAACGCCGCGCGCCAGTGCGAACGGCCCAGGCCCAGGGTCTCGGCCTCCAGCGCCGCGTCGACGGCGGCCCACAGCGAGGCCTCGGCCAGCAGGATCAGCTCCAGCCCGCCGTCCAGCTCCTCCTCGCGGAGGATCAGACGGGGATCGTCCGAACCGGGCTGCAGCGGGGCTATCATCGCATGGAGTCCATTTTATTTGACGCGTTGGCCCTCGGAGCGTCTAAGGGCCGGGTTCCCAAATAAGGAGGTCTTGGGCCGATGTCTCTGGTTCCCTTCGACGATCGTGACGGTTGGATCTGGCTGGACGGCCAGTTCGTTCCTTGGCGCGAAGCGAAGGTGCACGTACTGACCCACGGCCTGCATTACGCCTCGTCCGTCTTCGAGGGCGAGCGGATGTACGGCGGCGAGATTTTCAAGCTCACCGAGCACACCGAGCGCCTGTTCAAGTCGGCCGAGATCCTCGATTTCAAGATCCCCTACACGGTGGCTGAGATCGACGAGGCCTGCAAGGCGACCGCGGCCAAGAATGGCCTCAAGGATTGTTATGTCCGTCCGATCGCCTGGCGCGGCAGCGAAATGATCGGTGTTTCGGCGCAGCAGACCAAGATCCATGTCGCCATCGCCGTGTGGGACTGGCCGAGCTACTTCGACCCGGCCACCAAGGCCAAGGGCATCCGCCTGACCTGGGCCAAGTACCAGCGTCCGGACCCCAAGACCGCCCCGGTCGCGGCCAAGGCCGCCGGCCTGTACATGATCTGCACCATCTCCAAGCACGCCGCCGAGAAGGACGGCTATGCCGACGCGATGATGCTCGACTATCGCGGCTATGTGGCCGAAGCCACGGGCGCGAATGTGTTTTTCGTCAAGGACGGCGCGCTGCACACGCCCAAGCCCGACTGCTTCCTGGACGGGATCACCCGCCGCACGGTGATCGACATCGCGCGCGGCAAGGGCGTCGAGATCATCGAGCGCCACATCCAGAAGGAAGAGCTCTCGACCTTCACCGAGTGCTTCATCGTCGGCACCGCCGCCGAGGTGACCCCGGTCTCGGAGATCGGCGAGTTCAAGTTCACGCCCGGCAAGCTGTCGCTGGACCTGATGGACACCTACGCGGCGCTGGTTCGCAACGAGGAACTGACGCCGGCCTGAGCCCGCGTCCGTCGCTAGAAATGATGACGCCGCCCGGAGCGATCCGGGCGGCGTTTTTCTTGGGCTACGCGTACGCCACCCAGCCGCGCCAGGTGAAGGCGGCCCAGAACATCGCCACGTCGTGGAAGCCCGCCTCACGCAGGATGGCTTCATCTTCCTCGGGAGCGATCATGGCCGCCATGCTGGCCACGGCCGAGCGGGCGCCCAGGGCCTTGTCGGCCTCGACGCCCTGCGAGATGGCGAAGGCGGCGTAGCGGTCCAGCCAGAGGTCGCGCTCGCCCGCGCCTTGCGGGAAGCTGCCATGAGCGGCGACGAACGGCGCGCCGGGCTTCAGGCGCGCGCGGATGGCGGCGGCGGTGTCGACACGCTCGGCGTGTTGCAGGAAGTGCAGGGTCAGCAGGCACGTGGCCGCGTCGAAGCCGTCGACGGCGACGTCCTCGACATAGCCCTCGACCAGCTCCACCCGGTCCATCAGCGGGCCCAGGGTCCGTTCAGCCTGGCGCAGCATCTCGCCGGCCGGATCGACGCCGACGAAGGTCCAGCCCGGATGCGCCGTCGCCAGGGCCTTCAGCTCCAGTCCGCCGCCCGCGCCGACCACCAGCACCCGAGCGTTGTCCGGCGCGCGCTCGGCCAGCAGCAGGCCGCACATCTGGTGCATGGCCTCCAGCCCCGGCACGAAGCGGCGCGGGCCGTCGGCGTATTTGGCGACCGCCTCGGGGTCCGAGAAGGCGGCCAGGAACTGTTTTGAACCGTCTTCAGTGCGCATGGGGCGTCTCCTGGCCGCGCGCGACCATGCCAGCGTGGAAATCCTGTCTGAGCATGGCCAGCGTCACCGCGCCGAAGCCGGCCCGCAGCACGGCCTCGGCCTGGTCGAACACCGCGCCCAGGGCGTTGTTGACCGCCTGCTCGACCAGGCACTGAGGGGCCTCGGTGCGGTTGCCGATCGCCAGCAGCTCGGCCGAGCCCAGGGCCTCGTGCACCTGCAACATCGTGATTTCGCTCAGCGGCCGGGCGATGACCCAGCCGCCGCCGTGGCCCTTCTCGGACGCCACGAGTCCCGCGTCGCGCAGGCCGCCGAGGATGCGCCGGACCACCACCGGATTGGTGGTCATGGCCTTGGCCAGGTCCTCGGACGTGGAGGGGCGATCGTGCTCGGCCATGTGCAGCAACACGTGCAGTACGCCGGAAAGCTGGCTGTTCCTTCTCATGTAACTTTATATGTTGCGAGAATCGGCAGGCGTCAAGCGCACAACGAAAAGGCCGCCCGGGATCGCTCCCGGACGGCCTGATTTCGAACTCGCGAAGGGGAAGGGGCCTTAAGCCGCCTCCGCCTCCTCGTTCGCCGGGACCTGGCGGATCATGTAGTCGAAGGCCGAGAGCGAGGCCTTGGCGCCTTCGCCCATGGCGATGATGATCTGCTTGTAGGGCGTCACCGTCGCGTCGCCGGCGGCGAAGACGCCGGGCAGCGAGGTCTCGCCGCGATAGTCGACCTCGATCTCGCCGCGGTTGGTCAGGGCGACGCCGCTGTCCTTCAGCCACTCGGTGTTGGGCACCAGGCCGATCTGGACGAAGACGCCTTCCAGGTCCACGCGGTGGACGCTGTCGTGGTTGCGGTCCTTGTACGACAGGGCCGAGACCTTGCCGTTCTCGCCATGGATCTCGGTGGTCATGGCCGAGGTGACGATCTTGACGTTCGGCAGGCTGGCCAGCTTGCGTTGCAGGACGGCGTCGGCGCGCAGCTGGCTGTCGAACTCGATCAGCGTCACGTGGGCGACCAGGCCGGCCAGGTCGATGGCCGCCTCGACGCCGCTGTTGCCGCCGCCGATCACCGCCACGCGCTTGCCCTTGAACAGCGGGCCGTCGCAGTGCGGGCAGTAGGCCACGCCCTTGTTGCGGTACTCGGCTTCACCGGGGACGTTGACGTTCCGCCAGCGGGCGCCGGTCGACAGGATGACGGTGCGCGACTTCAGGCTGGCGCCGTTCTCCAGCTTGACCTCGATCAGGCCGCCCGGGGTCTTGGCCGGGACCAGACCGACGGCCTTCTGCAGGTTCATGATGTCGACGTCGTATTCCTTGACGTGCTGCTCCAGCGCCGAGGCCATCTTCGGGCCCTCGGTGTGGGGGACCGAGATGAAGTTCTCGATGGCCATGGTGTCCAGCACCTGGCCGCCGAAGCGCTCGGCCGCGACGCCAGTCCGGATACCCTTGCGGGCGGCGTAGACCGCCGCGGCCGCGCCGGCCGGGCCGCCGCCGATGACGAGGACTTCGAAGGCGTCCTTGGTCTTGATCTTCTCGGCCGCGCGGTCGCCGGCGCCGGTGTCCAGCTTGGCCAGGATCTGCTCGACGTCCATGCGGCCCTGGCCGAAGGCTTCGCCGTTCAGCAGGATGGTCGGCACGGCCATGACCTGGCGGGCTTCGACCTCTTCCTTGAAGAGGGCGCCGTCGATGGCGACGTGGCTGATGCGCGGGTTCAGGGCGCTCATGGTGTTCAGCGCCTGCACCACGTCGGGGCAGTTCTGGCAGGACTGCGAGAAGTAGGTCTCGAAGCGGTAGTCGCCGTCCAGCGCCTTGATCCGCTCGATGACCTCGGCGTCGATGCGCGGCGGGTGGCCGCCGACATGCAGCAGGGCCAGCACGAGCGAGGTGAATTCGTGGCCCAGGGGCAGGCCGGCGAAACGCACATCCGCATCGCCCGAGGCGCGCGTGATGGCGAAGGAGGGCTTGCGGGCGTTGTCGCCCGACAGGTTCAGGCTGACCTTGTCCGACGTCGACACGACGTCTTCCAGCAGGGCCTTCATCTCCTGCGCCCCGGCGCTCTCGTCGAGGGAGGCGACCAGTTCGATCGGCTGGCGCAGGTTCTGCAGATAGGTGGTCAACTGGGTCTTCAGACCGGCGTCCAGCATGAGGCGCGCTCCCAAAAAGCTAAGGGGGAGAGGAGGGGCGTCCACAGGCGTGGGCGCGGCGGATTTTTCGGAAAAGATAGAGAGGCGCGCCGCCCCGCTCGGGCTGGAGCAGGGCGGCGGCCAGGGTCGATAGACCTTAGATCTTGCCGACCAGGTCCAGCGACGGGGCGAGGGTCTTTTCACCCTCTTCCCACTTGGCCGGGCAGACTTCGCCCGGGTGGCTGGCCACGTACTGGGCGGCCTTGATCTTGCGCAGCAGCTCGATGGCGTTGCGGCCGATGCCTTCGGCGGTGACTTCCATGAACTGGATCACACCTTGCGGGTCGACCAGGAAGGTGCCGCGGTCGGCCAGGCCGACGCCCGGACGCATGATCTCGAAGTTGTTGGTCACGTCACCCGACGGGTCGCCGATCATCGTGTACTTGATCTTGCCGATCGCTGGCGAGCTGTCGTGCCAGGCCTTGTGCGAGAAGTGCGTGTCGGTCGACACCGAATAGATCTCGACGCCCAGACGGGTGAAGACGTCGTAGTTGTCGGCCAGGTCTTCCAGCTCCGTCGGGCAGACGAAGGTGAAGTCGGCGGGGTAGAAGAAGAAGACCGACCACTTGCCCTTCGTATCGGCTTCGCTGACCGTGACGAACTTGCCGTCCTTGTAGGCCTGGGCGGTGAAGGGTTTGATCTCGGTGTTGATCAGCGACATGAGGCGCTCCGGTTGGAAAGGATGCCCGCTCTTACCGGCCCGACTCGCGATCGATCAAATTGATAAAAACACTTCGCAGGATAGAGTGGATCTATCAATTTCGCATAGGCGAGATGGGTTTGTCCGCCGGTGTCATAGCTGGTTGGCCGGATGATGAATAATTGAAGATTGGGTATGCGTTCAGGGCGCGGCGCTGAGGGACGCGTGTCGCAAAAACTTGTGGAGCAAGGGTTTGCCGAGGATCGGGCGCGCGCTCACGAGGCCGAGGCGGCTTCCATGGCGTCGTCGCCGATCTATTGCGCGGAATGAAATAATCCCTTCCACATTGCGCCAATTCAAGAAATCCAGCGCAGCAATATCTTCCTCGTCATGAGGCGACGGCGAACACCGGGTCGGCCTCGCTCAGAGGAGATCCGCCATGAAAAGCCTGCTCGTTTCGGTCCTGCTGGCCACCGCCGCCCTGGCCCCGATGACACCCGCGATGGCCGCGCCCAAGGCCCCGGCCGCCGCCGTGAGCGTCGCCCCGCCGGTGGTCCACTACCGCACCGCCACCATCGACGGCGTGAAGATGTTCTATCGCGAGGCCGGCCCGGCCGACGCCCCGGTGGTCGTGCTGCTGCACGGCTTCCCGACCTCGTCGCACATGTTCCGCAACCTGATCCCGCTGCTGGCCGACAAGTACCATGTGATCGCCCCCGACTATCCGGGCTTTGGCCAGAGCGACGCGCCGGACCACACCAAGTTCGAATACAGCTTCGGCCACTTCGCCGACATGACCGACACCCTGCTGAGCCAGCTGGGGGCCAAGCGCTACGCCCTCTACGTGATGGACTACGGCGCCCCGGTCGGCTACCGCCTGGCCATCAAGCACCCCGAGCGGGTCAGCGGCCTGATCGTCCAGAACGGCAACGCCTACGAAGAAGGCCTCCGCGAGTTCTGGAACCCGATCAAGGCCTATTGGGCCGACGGTTCGGCCGCGCACCGCGAAGCGCTGGCCGGCGTCCTGACCCTGGATACGACGAAATTTCAGTATACGGACGGTATCAAGGATCTGAGCAGGATCAGCCCCGACAACTGGGTCCACGACCAGGCCCTGCTGGACCGCCCGGGCAACAAGGACATCCAGCTGGACCTGTTCTACGACTACCGCACCAACGTGCCGCTCTACCCGCAATTCCAGCAGTTCTTCCGCGACCGCAAGCCGCCGACCCTGGTTGTGTGGGGCAAGAACGACCAGATCTTCCCGGCCGAGGGCGCCGTTCCCTACAAGCGCGACCTGCCCGACGCCGAGGTGCACCTCCTCGACACCGGCCACTTCGCCTTGGAGGACAAGCTGGACGAGATCGCCCCGCTGATCCGCGACTTCCTGGACCGCAAGGTCGCCCGCTGATCGACCGGATGGAGGCGGGCTCGCTTAAGATCGCCTCCATCCGGATTGGCTTGGTGTCTTTTTGATATTTGGTCAGGCCAATTTAGTTGATCGGCTAGGCCATCTCGTGCGAACCATTGGATGCGAACCTTTGCCTTGGGTGCTCGTATCGCTTGTGCGATCGGGTCATCCCCGACATGTTCCGGCATCCAGTGGAGTGTGCATTGACCGGCAAGAGACCGACCATCGACGACGTCGCCCGCGTATCGGGCGTGGCGCGCGTGACGGTGTCTCGAGTGCTGAACGGCGGGCCCAATGTCCGCGACGAGGTCCGGGCCCGGGTCATGCAGGCCATCGAGCAGCTGGACTACAAGGTCAATCCGCAGGCCCGCAGCCTGGCGGGCGGCGCCAGCCGGCTACTGGCCTTCGTCTTCGCCTCGGACCTCGAGAACGATCCGAACTCCTATTACGAATCCGCCCTGGAGCTGGGGGCCCTGCGCGCCTGCCTGACCCTGGGCTACCAGGTGCTGGTCCAGAACGTCCCGCAGCAGACGCCGGACCGCGAGAAGCGGGTGCTGGACCTGATCACCAGCCAGCGCTGCGAGGGCCTGATCCTGTCGCCGCCCTATAGCGACGATGTCTCGCTGATCCAGGCGGCCCTGGCCCAGGGCTGCAAGGTGGTGACGGTGTCGCCGGGCGGGCCGGGGCGCGGCATCGCTGACGGCGTCGGCGTCGACGACGAGGCCGGCGGTTACGACATGGCGCGCGAGCTGCTGCGCCTGGGCCATCGCCGCTTCGGCTTCATCGCCGGACTGGAGGGCCACCTTTCGGCCGACCGCCGGATGAAGGGCTTCGAGCGCGCCCTGGCCGAGCAGGGCCTGGGCGACGACGCCTGGACCATGGTGCGCGGCGACTTCACCTTCCGCTCGGGCACGCACCTGGCGCCGGGCCTGCTGGACCATCCGCTGAAGCCCAGCGCCCTGGTCTGCGCCAATGACGACATGGCCGCCGGCGCGCTGTCGGCCGCCCATGCGCGCGGCCTCAGCATTCCGCGCGACCTCTCGATCACCGGCTTTGATGACGCCCCCGTCGCGGCCATCGTCTGGCCGCCCCTGACCACGGTGCACCAGCCGGTGAAGGTGCTGGGCCAGCGCGCCGTCGAGATGCTGGTGGCCCGGCTGAACGGGACCAACACCACGCCCGGACCGGTGTTCCAGCAGCTGGAGCACGCGGTCGTCTGTCGGCAGACCACCGCCGCGCACTAGCCGCCCGCCAAGGGCTCTCCCCAAAATCCAATTGTTTCGATCTTGACAACGTTGTCGGCTCCGAGGTTAGTGGAAGCGCTTCCATGGAAGCGCTTCCACGGCCAAGGTTGGCCTCACGACAAAAAGGTTTGGTCGCTCGCGCAGGAGCGGCTTCAGAGGGGAGAAGAGCTCAATGCGAAACCGCAACAGCGGCGCGCGTTCGTCCGTCCAGAAATTCTACGTCACCGCCTCCACGGCCGCGATCACGCTGGCCCTGGCCGGCTCGGCCTTTGCACAAACGGGGGCCCAGCAGGCCCCGGCCCCGCAGGCCGACGACACGGTCGACGCCATCGTGGTGACCGGCATCCGCGCCGGCATCCAGAACTCGATCAACATCAAGAAGAACGAGACCTCGATCGTCGAGGCCGTCTCGGCCGAAGACATCGGCAAGCTGCCGGACGTCTCGATCGCCGAATCGATCGCCCGCCTGCCGGGTCTGGCGGCCCAGCGCGTCAACGGCCGCGCCCAGGTCATCTCGATCCGTGGTCTCGCGCCCGACTTCACCACCACGCTGCTGAACGGCCGCCAGCAGGCCAGCTCGGGCGACAACCGCGCCGTCGAGTTCGACCAGTATCCGTCGGAGCTGCTGTCCAGCGTCGTCATCTACAAGACGCCGGACGCCCAGGTCTCGGGCATGGGCCTGTCGGGCACCGCCGACCTGCGCACCGTGCGTCCGCTGGAATACGGCAAGCGCGTCCTGGCCCTGAACCTTCGCGGCGAAAAGACCTCGGGCAAGAAGCTGAACGACGACTCCCGCAACACGGGCGGCCGCTTCAGCGCCAGCTACATCAACCAGTTCGCCGACGACACCATCGGCGTGGCCCTGGGCTACGCCCACCTGGATTCGCCCTCGCAGGTGAAGCACTACAAGGGTTACGGCTACGAGGCCTTCGATCCGCTGAAGACCACGACCAACGCCGCCATCCCGCTGACCGACGCCGCCCGCGCCATCCCGGACGCCTCGGACGGCGCCCTGATGCTGAACGGCCAGGAGGTCTTCGCCACCTCGCGCAACAACAAGCGCGACGCGGTCATCGGCATCTTCGAGTGGGAGCCCACCGACCGCTTCCACGCGACCGCCGACCTCTACTACTCGACCTTCAAGCAGCATGAAGTCACGCGCGGCGCGCAGTGGTTCTCCAACCCCGGCGCCGACGCCGGCGCGGAGTTCACCTCGGTGAAGACCGATGACCTGGAAGGCTCGAAGTTCGCCCGCAGCGGCGTGCTGAACAACGGCGTCTTCCAGCTGCGCAACGACTACAACACGCGCCAGGACCAGCTGTTCTCGGGCGGCCTGAACACCGAGTACAAGATCAACGACAAGACCCGCCTGGTCGCCGACCTGTCCTACTCGTCGAACAAGCGCAAAGAGCAGATCATGGAGACCTACGCGGGCTACGGCCTGGGCGTGGGCGGCGTCACCGGCGCCACGCCGACCGTGGGCCGGACGTTCGACAAGATCGGCTTCGTGGTCGCCGACGACGGCTTCTCGCAATATGACGAAGGCCTGAACTACGCCGACGCCAGCAAGGTCAGCCTGGGCGACCACGCCCCGTGGGGCGGCTGGGGCCACGACGGCGCGATCCGCTTCCCGCACGTCAAGGAAGACGTCACCGCGGTCGACGTCCACCTCGAGCACGAGATGGACGGCTTCATCACCCAGGTCAGCGCCGGCGTGAACTACACCAAGCGCAACAAGGGCAAGACCGTCTCGGACAACGACCTGTTCCTGAAGAACGGTCGCCAGCAGGTGCTGGTGGATGCGGCCGACCTGGTCAGCCCGACCCAGCTGGGCTTCGCGGGCTTGGGCGGCGTGCTCAGCGTCAACATCGGCGACGCCTGGCGCAAGTACTACAACTGGTCCCCGATCCTCGACGCCAACTACTACGACAAGAACTGGGACATCACCGAAGAGGTCACGACCTTCTTCGCCAAGGCCAACTTCCAGACGGGCGACCTGCGCGGCAACGTCGGCGTCCAGGTGGTCAAGCAGTCGCAGGAATCGAGCGGCGTCGTGATCAACGGCCTGGCCTCGGGCCAGCCGATCGTCCCGACCAAGATCAACGCCAAGGACGACTACACCGACGTCCTGCCCAGCCTGAACCTGATCTACGACCTGGGTAGCGGCCATCGCCTGCGCTTCGCCCTGTCGAAGACCATGGCCCGTCCGCGCATGGACGACATGCGCGCCAACGTCACGCCGGGCTTCGACCTGCTGGTCTGCTCCAAGCAGACCTGCGGCGCCGGCGCGACCGTGCACCCGTGGTCGGCCTCGGGCGGCAACCCGCACCTGCGTCCGTGGGAAGCCAAGGCCGCCGACCTGGCCTACGAATGGTACGTCAGCCCCGCGACCTACGTGTCGGTGGCCGGCTTCTACAAGAAGCTCGACACCTACATCTACTCGCAGACGGGCACGTTCGACTTCACCGGCATCCCGCTGCCGCCGGGCTCCAACATCACCGCCGGCACCACGATCGATCCGATCGGCCAGATGACCCTGCCGGCCAACGGCAAGGGCGGCGTGGTCAAGGGCCTGGAGTTCAGCGGCGCGGTCGACTTCGGCCAGTTCGCCGATCTGCTGAAGGGCTTCGGCGTCCAGGGCAGCCTGTCGCTGACCAAGTCGAACCTCAACACCACCAACAACCCGGACCCGAAGCAGGAGGTCCGCATCCCGGGTCTCTCGGGCACGGTCTACAACGTCACCGGCTACTACGAGCGCGGCGGCTTCCAGGCGCGGATCAGCCAGCGCTACCGCTCGTCCTTCAAGGGCGAAGTGGTGCAGCTGTACGCCACGCGGGGCTTCACCGAGATCCTGGCCGACAAGCAGGTCGACGCCCAGATCGGCTACACCTTCGAGGACGGCCCGCTGGCGAACCTCGGCGTCCTTCTGCAGGTCAACAACCTGACGGACTCGCCGTACCGCACGCGGATCGGCCTCGACCAGGGCGGGACCAAGACCGCCAACGGCGGCTCGCTGCCGGAGACCTACGAGAAGTACGGCCGACAGTTCCTGTTCGGCGTGAACTATCGGTTCTAAGCAGGAGGCTGAGCCGGCCGCGCTCCCCCGCAGGGCCGGCTCGCCAGGCAAGAACCAACGGAGGCGGGGCCGCGCAAGCGGCCCCGACCTTTGAGCAACGGGAGGCGGGTGGTTGCAACCGCTCAAGAAGATACTGATCGCCGGCGGCGGGTCCGCCGGATGGATGACGGCGGCGCTGGCGTCGCGGCTGTTCCAGGGTCTCTACGAGATCGTCCTGATCGAGTCCGAGCAGATCGGCACCGTCGGGGTCGGGGAAGCCACCATCCCCGCCATCAAGAAATTCAACGAGCTGCTCGGCATCGACGAGGACGACTTCCTGCGCAAGACGCAGGGCTCCTTCAAGCTGGGCATCGAGTTCCGCAACTGGTTGCGCAAGGGCTACAGCTACCTGCACGGCTTCGGCGTGCTGGGCCAGGACCTGGGCTGGCTGCGCGTCCACCAGTACTGGCTGCGCATGCGCGAGCTGGGCCAGGCGCCGGAGTTCGACGACCTGTCGATCAACAACGCCATGGCGCGGACCGACAAGTTCCTGCGCGCCCGGGCCGACATGAGCGAGTCGCCGATCGGCCACATCGCCCACGCCTTCCACTTCGACGCGGGCCTCTACGCCAGGCACCTGTCGACCTATGCGCAAGCGCGCGGCGTCCAGCGGCGCGAGGGCAAGATCGTCGACGTCACGCTGCGGCCCGACGACGGCTTCGTGCAGTCGGTGACCATGGAGGACGGCGAGGTCATCACCGCCGACCTGTTCGTCGACTGCTCGGGCTTCCGTGGACTGATCATCGAGCAGGCGCTGAAGACCGGCTACGAGGACTGGACCCACTGGCTGCCCGCCGACCGGGCCATCGCCGTGCCGACCGAGCGCTCGGAGCACTTCACGCCCTATACCCGCTCGACGGCGCATGACGCCGGCTGGCAGTGGCGCATCCCTCTGCAGCACCGCACGGGCAACGGCCACGTCTACTCGTCGAAATATATCGATGACGACGAAGCCGAGCGTGTCCTGCTGGCCAATCTGGACGGCGCCCAGCGCGCCAACCCGATGCGCCTGCGGTTCACCACCGGCAAGCGCAAGAAGATCTGGAACAAGAACTGCGTCTCGATCGGCCTGGCCAGCGGCTTCATGGAGCCCCTGGAGTCGACCAGCCTGCACCTGATCCAGTCGGCCGTGATCCGCATGGTCCGCCTGCTGCCGGACGCCGGCTTCGATCAGGCGACGATCGACGAGTTCAATCGCCAAAGCGACTTCGAATACGAGCGCATCCGCGACTTCATCATCCTGCACTACAAGGCCACCGAGCGCGACGACACGCCGTTCTGGCGCTACTGCCGCGACATGGAAGTCCCCGCGACCCTGCAGCGGAAGATCGACCTCTTCCGCGCCAACGGCCGGGTGTTCCGCGAGGACGACGAGCTCTTCACCGAGGAGAGCTGGATCCAGGTGTTCCTGGGCCAGGGGATCATCCCGCGCGCCTACGACCCGCTGGTCCGCGTCCACTCGGACGAGGCGATCGCCGCCCACCTTCGCAACATCCAGACGGTGATCGGCAAGTGCCTGGCCGTGATGCCCAGCCACGCCGAGTTCGTGGCCAAGACCTGCCTGGCCCCGCCGCTGCCGGCTGCCCCCGTTCCAACCCCTTAGCTATGCCTACACGGAGTAACGCCATGACGACCGCCGCCCAGCCTTCATCCGCCCTGCGGATCCTGTGCCGGACCACCGCCGCCGTGGCGTTGCTTTCCCTCGTTCCGATGTCGGGCGCTGTCGCCCAGGTCATGCCGACCAAGGGCAGCGCTCCGCTGGCCCCGCGCACCGGCGACGCCGCCTGGGCCCGCGCCGACGCCCTCGTCAAGCAGATGACGATGGACGAGAAGATCACGTACCTGCACGGGCTCTTCCCGCCCAACACCAAGCCGGCCCCGGCCGACATGATCCCCTCGGCCGGCTACGTGCCGGGCGTGCCGCGCCTGAAGATCCCGACCCTGCGGGAAAGCGACGCCAGCCTGGGCGTGGCCAACCAGGTCGAGCAGCGCAAGGGCGACGTCGCCACCGCTCTGCCGTCGGGCCTGGCCCTGGCCTCCACCTTCGAGCCGAAGCTGGCCTATGCCGGCGGCGCGATGATCGGTTCGGAAGCCCGCGCCAAGACCTTCAACGTCTTGCTGGCCGGCGGCATGAACCTGACCCGCGATCCGTGGGCGGGCCGCAATTTCGAATATCTGGGCGAAGACCCGCTGCTGGCCGCCGAGATGGCCGCCGAGCAGATCAAGGGCGTGCAGTCCAACCACATCATCTCGACGATCAAGCACTTCGCGCTGAACGCCCAGGAGACCGGCCGCCACGTGATGGACGCGCAGATCGGCGAGGCCGACCTGCGCGAAAGCGACCTGCTGGCCTTCCAGATCGCCATCGAGAAGAGCAATCCCGCCTCGGTCATGTGCGCCTACAACAAGGTCAACAGTGACTGGGCCTGCCAGAACGACTTCCTGCTGAACAAGGTGCTGAAGCGCGACTGGAACTATCCGGGCTTCGTGATGTCGGACTGGGGCGCGGTGCACAGCACGGTGAAGAGCGCCCTGGCCGGTCTCGACCAGCAGTCGGGCCAGGAGCTGGACACCCAGATCTTCTTCGGCGACGACCTGAAGGCCGCCGTGGCCAAGGGCGAGGTCAGCCAGGCCCGGGTCGACGACATGGTCCGCCGCATCCTGCACGGGGTGATCACCTCGGGCCTGATGGACAATCCGCTGCCGACGACCGCCCAGCCGATCGACTACGCCGCCCACGCCAAGGTCGCCCAGGCCGTGGCCGAGCGCGGCTCGGTGCTGCTGAAGAACGACGGGAACCTGCTGCCGCTGGCCAAGACGGCCAAGAAGATCGTGCTGATCGGCGCCCATGCCGATGTCGGCGTGATCTCGGGCGGTGGTTCGTCCCAGGTCCGTTCGGTCGGCGGCGCGCCGGTCGAGATCCCGCTGAACGGCGGCGAGGCCGCCTCGTTCGTCCGCGTCACCTGGCACGCCTCCTCGCCGCTGGAAGCGATCAAGGCCGCCGC
This sequence comes from Caulobacter sp. GW821-FHT10E02, assembly GCF_059415225.1. Lineage (NCBI taxonomy): Bacteria > Pseudomonadati > Pseudomonadota > Alphaproteobacteria > Caulobacterales > Caulobacteraceae > Caulobacter > Caulobacter sp. GW821-FHT10E02. Next base: position 207,681 of record NZ_JBWKMV010000002.1, on the reverse strand, counting down.
GCCGGGCGCGCAGGTGATCTATGTCGACGGCAAGGACCCGGCCGTCGCCGCCGCTGCGGCCAAGGACGCCGACGTCGCCATCGTCTTCGCCTGGCACTGGCAGACCGAAGCGCAAGATGCGCCGTCGATCGTGCTGCCGGAGAACCAGGACGCCCTGATCGACGCCGTCGCGGCGGTCAACAAGCATTCCATCGTGGTGCTGGAGACCGGCGGCCCGGTGACCATGCCGTGGCTGGATCGCGTCGGCGCGGTGCTGCAGGCCTGGTATCCCGGCCAGCGCGGCGGCCAGGCCATCGCCCGCCTGCTGTTCGGTGACGTGAACCCTTCGGGCCGCCTGGCCATGACCTTCCCGAAGAGCGCCGACCAGGCCCCCCGCGCGAGCGCCCCGGGCTTCGCCGAGCAGGCCGCCATCGACGACGCCCGCCGCGCCGGCCAGAAGGTCGATGGCATCAAGGGCTTCACCGTCCAATATCCGGAAGGCGCCGCCGTCGGTTACCGCTGGTACGCGCAAGAGAAGCGCCAGCCGCTCTATCCGTTCGGCTACGGCCTCTCCTACACCGCCTTCGCCTACAAGAACCTCAAGGTCGAGGACGCGGCGGGCCTGAAGGTCAGCTTCGACGTCACCAACACCGGCAAGGTCGCCGGCGCCGACACGCCGCAGCTCTACGTCACGGCCGGCCAGCGCAAGTCGATGGTCCGCCTGGCGGGCTTCGAGAAGGTCGACCTGGCCCCCGGCCAGACCAAGCGCGTGACCCTGACCGTCGAGCCGCGCCTGCTGGCCGACTACGACGTCGCCAAGCCGGGCTGGACGATCCCGGCCGGCAGCTATCCGCTGTACGTCGGCAGCCACGCCGGGGACATGGCCCTGACCGGCAAGGCCAACCTCAAGGCCTGGTCGCGGAAGCCCTGATGCGCACGCTCGCCCTCTCCCTCACTGCCGCCGCGCTCGTCGCGGCGGCCCCCGCCGTCGCCGCGCCCAAGCTGCAAAGCTGGACGACCACCGGCGACAAGAGCCAGCTGCTGGCCGCCCAGGCGCCGTCTGGCGTCGTGGCGGCCGACGCGGTCGCCGGCCTGCCGGTCATCGCCGTCGACGCCAAGGAGCGCCACCAGACGATCGTCGGCTTCGGCGCGGCGATCACCGACGCCTCGGCCTGGCTGATCCAGAACAAGCTGGCCCCGGCCCAGCGCGACGCTCTGCTGAAGGAGCTCTACGGGCGCGGCAAGGACGGCCTCGGCTTCAGCTTCACCCGGCTGACCATCGGCGCTTCGGACTTCTCGCTGGACCACTACAGCCTCGACGACGCCCCCAACGGCGCGGCCGATCCGAAGCTGGAGCACTTCTCGCTGAAGCGGCCGCAGGAGTTCGTCTTCCCGACCGTCCGCGCGGCCCTGAAGATCAATCCGGACCTCAAGGTCATGGCCTCGCCGTGGAGCGCGCCGGCCTGGATGAAGACCACCGGCTCGCTGGTGAAGGGCCAGCTGAAGCCCGACGCCTATCCGGTCTATGCCGACTTCTTCGCCCGCTACATCAAGGACGCCAGGAAGGTCGGCGTGCCGACCGACTACATCAGCATCCAGAACGAGCCGGACTTCGAGCCCGAGAACTATCCGGGCATGCGCTGGCCGGCCGTCGATCGCGCCAAGTTCTTCGGCGAGAACCTGGCCCCCGTGTTCAAGCGCGAGAAGATCACGACCAAGGCGCTGGATTGGGACCACAACTGGGACCAGCCGCAGCAACCGACGACGGTGCTGGCCGACGCCAAGGCGCGGGCCTTCGTGTCGGGTGTGGCCTGGCACTGCTACGCCGGCAATGTCGACGCCATGGAGACCGTCCGCGCCGCCCATCCCGACAAGGAGGTGTTCTTCACCGAGTGCTCGGGCGGGGAGTGGGCCCCGAAGTTCGACGACAGCTTCTCGTGGCTGGTCGAGCAGTTGATCATCGGCACGACCCGTCGCGGCGCGAAGGGCGTCCTGATGTGGAACCTGGCCCTCGACGAGAAGTTCGGCCCCCACGCCGGCGGCTGCGGCAACTGCCGTCCGGTGGTGACGATCGACAGCACGAGCGGCGCGATCACCCGCACCCAGGAATACTACGCCTTCGGCCAGGCCAGCCGCTTCGTGAAGCCCGGCGCGATCCGGATCGGTTCGCCGGAGAAGGTTGGCGATCTGCGCACGGTGGCGTTCCAGAACCGCGACGGCGGGCGGGTGCTGCTGGTGCTGAACACTGGCAAGACGTCGGTGGACTTCGCAATCGTGGAAGGCGGCCGGCGCTTCAAGGCCAGCATCCCGGCCCGCGCGGCGACGACGTTTACGTGGTGATGTGAAATCCCTCTCCCCTTGCGGGAGAGGGTGGCCCGCGCAGCGGGTCGGGTGAGGGGTTTCTCGGCGCGTCCGGCGCGACCCCTCATCCGTCGCCTACGGCGACACCTTCTCCCGCAAGGGGAGAAGGAGAAGCTTACGTCGCGATCTTCGCTTCCAGCTCGTTCAGGCGCGCGCGGGTCGCCGCCAGGTCCGGCCCGAACTTGGTCGGGTCGGCGGCGGCGAGGCGGCCGGCGATGTCGTAGCTTTCGCGGTAGAGGTCCAGGGCCCGCATGCGGTGGCCACGGTCCTCGCGCAGGTCGGCCAGGCGTTCCAGATTCACCGACAGCGCGCGCTGGGCCCCGACGTCGCCGGCTTCGCGGCCGCCGCGCGAGCGGCGCAGGGCCAGGGCCTCCTCGAAGGCCGAGAGGGCGGCGTCCAGGCGGCCCTCGGCCTCGGCCACGTCGCCGACGCCCGACAGCGAGCCGGCCAGCAGTTCGGCGCTCTCGTCGTTGCCGCGCGTCTGGCGCACCTGGCGAGCGTACGAGACCGAGGTGTCATAGGCCTCGGCCGCGTCGTCCATCTGGCCCTGGGCGCGGGCGAAGTCGCCGAGGTCGCGATAGACGACCGCCTGCTCCTCGTCGGTATGGGCGGCAGCCTTCATGGCCATCAGGGTGCGGGCGGCCTCGCTCCAGGCCTCGTCGCGGCTGAGCGAGACGAGGCGGGCGCGCAGTTCGGCGAACGTCTTGGGCTTGGGTGGCGGCGGCGGAGCCTGCGGGATCGGGGCCGGGGCGGCCACCGGCATGACGGGCGGCGCGACGGCTACTGGCGTCGGAGCCGGCGCGGGCTGCGGCGGCGCGACCACCGGCTGGGCCACGGGCTCCTGCAGCTCCAGCCCGAAGGCCATCGGCGCGGCCTTGCGCTTCTTGGGTTTGCGGCGGGGCAGCAGGGCGGCGACGATGAGCACCCCGCCCACCATCGCCGCCGCCACACCAACGATCGGCCGATGCGGCTCGAACGGTCCGAGATCGAGATTCGTGGCCCAGTTCCCCAGCGAGCCCCAACCCGCCACCACGTATCCCGACGTCGCCAGGATCAGCCCCAAGATGATCCCAACCAGTCGCGCCAGCATCACGTCCCCCCGAACGCATACCCCTCGGAAGGGGTGTCCAACCGCCAGGCCGCACAAGTCATCCGACAGCCCCGCTTCCGTCGAGCCGTCTCAACCGGCAGGGGAAGGGGGGCGAACGGATGACTCTTCAGCGGGCGCCTGGCGGCTCAGGCGCCTCTAAATCAGCCACGCGCGCGGGCGCGGATACGCCTCGCCGCGCGACAGATAGTAGATGCCCATCACGCAGCGAGCCACGAACCACAGGCCGACCGCCCCCAGAATGAGGCCGCCAGCGATGATCATCGGCAGGCCGACCAGCACGATCAGCATCGGGATGCCGAAGGCGATCAGCAGCGCGCCGATCACGAACCAGGCGATCGACAGCCAGAAGGTCCGGATGGCGAAGGTGAAGTGGCTCTCGTTGATCGGCCCGGCCGCGTCGCGGTTCACATAGGCGACGATCAGGCCGACGATCCAGGTCAGGCCGTTGGTGAAGCCCAGCAGGTAGAGGCCATAGACGACGGCCGGCAGGACCTTGTCCTCTTCGGCCACGGGCGTGGTGACGGCGGTGGTGTCGGTCATGGTCTTCAGATCATCCAGTTCTTGGGAGTGGGATAGGGCTGGCCCTTGAAGAGGTTCGACAGGCCCACGACGCCGCGTACGACCAGCCAGACGCCGACGGCGGGCAGCAGGACGATGCCGATCCCGACCGGGGTCAGCAGCAGGGCGACGATGCTGAAACCGATCGCCAGCCAGAAGGTTCGGATCTGGAACTCGTAGTGGCTGTCCAGCCACTCGGGCGCGTCCTTGCGGCTGATATAGGCGATGATCGCCCCGATCAGGCAGGTCAGGCCGCCGGTCACCACGCCCGCGATGTGGAGGGCGTAGATGGCGCCGGGCAGGGTCTTGTCGTCCTGCAGGCGCGGCGGCACGGCGGGGTCGATTGTCGGGTTGGGGTCACTTGCGGAATTTGGCACGAGCTTGAGCCTAAGAGAACGTCGTTGGCTCAAAGTCGCGCCGATCGACGCGGGATGCAAATGAAGGTGGCGTCATGAAGAAGCCTTAATTCGCGCCCCGCGCGACGCGGGGAAGACCTTAAGGCAGCAGGTCGTGCGGCGGGTCGTGGGGATCGAACGGCGTCCCTCGGTTCAGCCAGGGCAGCACCGCGAACATCAGGATCAGCACGAAGCTCATCCGCGCGGCCATGTCGACGCCGACCGAGGCCATGCCGGCGGTCAGGGAGAACAGCAGCATCGCCGCCGCCCCGAAGGCGGTCAGGCCGATCATCCAGGTGAGGGCGGCGGGCGCGTCGAACCGCGCCAGGCCGAACTTCGCGCGCGGCGCCAGGTCCGCCCCGACGGCGGCGACGGCGCGGGCCAGGGTCGAGAAGCTGGCCAGGCGATCCTCGAACTGGCCGGGGCCGACATAGCTCTGCGAGGCGATGCTGAGGCGGCGACGGCCGAAGGTCAGCAGCAGGCTGCGGCGACGACCGCCGGACTTGTCGGTCGCCAGGCTGTAGCGGGTCAGGCTGGACAGCGGGAAGCGGCGCTCGACCTTGCCGCGCGTCTCCACCAGCGTCCCGGCCTCCAGGGTCCAGGCCGTTTCGGGCTGGAAGGGGGCTAACCGGGCGCGGTGGGTGACGTCCAAATCCTAGCTCCGGACGGCGGTGATCTCGACGCCGGCGGCGGCCGCGTGCGGGGCCAGGGCCGAGGGCTTTTCCACCCGCACCCGGGCGCGGGTGACGCGGTGGTCGTCGAAACAGGCCTGGGCCAGGCGCTCGGCGAAGGTCTCGACCAGGCCCAGATGCCCCTCGGCGACGATGGCGCGCGCGGCTTCGCCGATGGTCTCGTAGTTCACCGTGTCGCTGAGCCGCTCGAAGTGGCTGGCGGCCACGTCCAGCTCGACATCGACGATCAGGGTCTGCAAGCGGCCCAGTTCATGATCGTAGACGCCGATGCCGGCATCGACCTTGAGGCCGCGCACGAAGATCTTGGTCACGATGATGCGGGCGAGCGGCGCGGCGGGCGTGGTCTCTGCGAGCGAAGAAGCGGCCAACCTGGCCTCCTAGGGAGCAACAATGTCGGGCGTTTTCCAGCCCAGGTGCTGGCCGCCGTCCACGGCGATCATCTGGCCCGTGACCGACGTGGCGTCAATGAGGTAGCGCAGCGCCGCGGCGATGTCGTCGGGCGCGACGCGGCGCTGCAACAGGATTCCGGCCGCCTCGGCCTCGAACTCGCCGGGCGCCTGGTGCGTCGAGGGCAGGGTGGGGCCGGGGCCGATGGCGTTGACGCGGATGCGCGGGGCCAGAGCCTGGGCCAGGGTCTGGGTCGCCCACCACAGCCCGGCCTTGGCCAGGGTGTAGCTGAAGAACTGCGGATTGGGCCGCCAGACGCGCTGGTCGACGATATTGACCACCAGGCCATGAGACTCGGCCGGCAGAGCGGCGGCGAAGGTCTCGGCCAGCACGATCGGCGCGCGCAGGTTAGTCTCGAGATGAAGGTCCCAGGTCTCGCGGGCCAGGTCGCCGACGCGGTCGTCCTGGAAGGCCGAGGCGCTGTTGATCAGCAGGGTGACGGGGCCAAGCTCGGCGCTCAGCCCAATCAGGCCGCGTACGTCGGCTTCGACGGAAAGGTCGGCGCGGACCGGGATCGCGCGGCGGCCCAGGGCGCGCACGGCGGCGATCGTCTCCTCGGCCTCGTCGGCGGGGCCTCGGTGGTGGACGGCGATGTCGTAGCCGGCGCGAGCGGCTTCAAGAGCCAGGGCCTGGCCGATCCGGCGACCCGCGCCGGTGACCAGGGCCGCGCCGCGCGCCTGCACGCCCATTAGTCGATGCGGCCGAACTCGAAATAGTTCAGGGCGAGGATGACGCCCAGGAAGATGGCGATGACACCGATCGCGAGCATGGCGCGGCTCCGGAAAAAGACTGCTGTTGCTGCGGCTTTAGCGGCCCATGCCGCTGACCGCAAGCGCAAGCCGCGCTAGGAAGGCGCCATGCTCTGGCGCCGCCGCATCGAACCGTTCACCCGCCCGCTGGTCTACGCCTTCTTCCGGATGGCGCGCGGCCTGACCCTGGGCGTGCGGGCGGTGGTCGTGGACGAGGCCGGCAAGGTCCTCTTGATCCAGCACACCTACATCAAGGGCTGGTACTTGCCTGGCGGCGGGGTCGAGCGCGGCGAGACGGCCGAGACCGCCGTGGTCCGCGAACTCCAGGAGGAGGCCGGCGTGCGCGCCCTGTCGCGTCCGCGCCTGGTCTCGGCCCACAGCAACGAGGTGCTGCACCCCGGCGACCACGTGCTGGTCTACCGCGTCGAGGCCTGGGAGCCCTGCGCCTCGGACGCCGAGGGCGAGATCCACGCGGTCGGCTGGTTCGATCCGAACGACCTTCCCGAGGAGACGACCAAGGCCACCCGGCGACGGATCGCCGAGGCGCTGGGCCAGGCGGAGCCAGATGTGATGTGGTGAGGGCTAGCCACCTGAACGCCGATCACATTAAATGCTTGTTTGAAACCGCCCCGCAGAGCGGACCCACCATCCAAGGGCAGGAGAACGGCATGCGCGAGTACACCAAGTTCTATATCGACGGGGCCTGGGTCGATCCGGCCGTCCCCAAGCGCCTGGACGTCATCAACCCGGCCAACGAAGAGGTCGCCGGCGTGATCTCGATGGGCTCGGAGACCGATGTCGATCGCGCGGTCCGCGCCGCCCGCAAGGCGTTCGAGAGCTTCTCCCAGACCAGCCGCGAAGAGCGCATCGACATCCTCGAGCGCATCATCGCCGAGTACCAGAAGCGCTTCGAGGACATGGCCAAGGCCATCACCGAGGAGATGGGCGCCCCCGCCTGGCTGGCCCAGCGCGCCCAGGCCGCCATGGGCATCGGCCACGTCCAGACCGCCGCCGCCGTGCTGAAGGGCTACAAGTTCGAGGAAGACCGGGGCACGACCCGGATCGTCAAGGAGCCGATCGGCGTCTGCGCCTTCATCACGCCGTGGAACTGGCCGGTGAACCAGATCGCCTGCAAGGTCGCGCCCGCCCTGGCCACGGGCTGCACCATGGTGCTGAAGCCGTCCGAGATCGCGCCGTTCAGCGGCTATATCTGGACCGAGATCCTGCACGCCGCCGGCGTCCCGGCCGGCGTCTTCAACCTGGTCAATGGCGACGGCCCGACGGTCGGCGCGGCGATGTCCAGCCACCCCGAAGTCGACATGGTCTCGTTCACCGGCTCGACCCGCGCCGGCATCGAGGTGGCCAAGAACGCCGCCCCGACCGTCAAGCGCGTCCACCAGGAGTTGGGCGGCAAGAGCCCCAACATCATCCTCGACGACGCCGATTTCGCGCGCGCGGTGGGCGGCGGCGTGGCCTCGGTGATGATGAACTCGGGCCAGTCGTGCAACGCCCCGACCCGCATGCTGGTCCCGGGCGCGCGCATGGACGAGGTCATCGCCATCGCCAAGGCCGCAGCCGAGGGCCACACGGTCGGCGACCCGAACGGCAACCACAAGATGGGCCCGGTGGTCTCCGAGGTGCAGTGGAACAAGATCCAGGGCCTGATCCAGAAGGGCATCGACGAGGGCGCCACCCTGGTCACCGGCGGCGTCGGCCGGCCGGAGGGCCTGGACAAGGGCTACTATGTGAAGCCCACCGTCTTCGCCAACGTGAAGCCCGACATGACGATCTCGAAGGAAGAGATCTTCGGCCCGGTGATCTCGATCCTCGGCTACGACACGGTCGAGGAAGCTGTCACGGTCGGCAACGACACCGAGTACGGCCTGGCGGCCTATGTCTCGGGCGGCGACCCGGAGGCGGTGCGGAAGGTGGCGAGCAAGCTCCGCGCCGGCCAGGTGAACCTCAACGGCGCCAGCCCTGATCTTATGGCCCCGTTCGGCGGCTACAAGATGAGCGGCAACGGCCGCGAATGGGGCGACCACGCGTTCGGGGAGTTCCTCGAGACGAAGGCGATCCTCGGGTACGCGCCGAAGGTGGCGGCGGAGTAGGTTTCCGCTCGCATTGAGCTAGCAATTGGGAGGGGCGGGGCTGTGAGGCCCCGCCTTTCGCTATTTTTACAGCCTATCGTCTTGTTCAGATAAGGCGTTTTCGAACTGGCGCTTTATTTTCTTTAGAAGTCTTTTCGATCTGGTTCATTATATTTTCATACTCTCTTCTGGTGCTCATGGTGGCCCATTGAGATCTGAATGCGCGCTCCTGTTGCGTGGATATATAGGGAAGGGCAATGTTTAGTTGTCTATAGAATGTCGTTTCTGCTTGAACGGACGTGTAAAATAGAAATCCAATATAGTATACCAATATTGTAAGTATTGTTGACGATGTGCCAACGACGTATCGCGTTCTTTTAGATATTTCCAAAGGGCGGGGTTTAATTCTTGTGCTGGATTTTCTGGCGTCTTGGCCTGCCTTTGGTAAATTTCTGCCTTTTATCCTTATAAAGGAAAATAAGGCGGTGCTTTGTGATATCGCCCCGATTACCGTTAAGAATAAGGCCGCTGCAAGAAAGCTTAGGGCATTTGAAGAGCCCATAGATGCTTGATCGTATCCTAGATCAATAAGGTATTGTATAAATATGGAAATTCCACTAAACGTGGCCCTTGATATCTTTTCTGCTAGGAATTGCAGAGAAATTGTAAATATAACTGAAGATAAAATTCCATAGAATATAGCCTGTCTGGCCGCCTTCCTCTCTGAAGGGGGTGAAATTTGTTCCTTTATTTCGTTGCTATCTGTCATGGGTGCTGATGCTAATTTCAGGGGGTGCCTAGCTAGCTTCTCGGAGATGACTGAGGTTGGCTGAGTGTTTAGTTCGTGTAAAGCGGGTATTTTGGGGCGGCTGTTAGGTCACTTATAAATTTAGCTTTTGTATAACGACCTCTCTGGTCGGTGATTACCTTACATCTCTTGGAGGCGGCAGCGTGCCGGACTGACCTCCCAGCCCGGCGATCGTCTCGCCGTGAGATGTAAGGCTGGCGCCCTTCCTGTGAGGAAGGTCCTTTCGCACCACGCGGGACCGTCCACTCAAACCCCTCTTCCATAGGGAGAGGGAGGGGCCCGCCGCGAAGCGGTGGGAGGGTGAGGGGTTTCACCGCCAACCGGAAAATCCCCATTCCTTTTGTTGAGGGCGGCCAAGGCGCGGGGTCATGCTCCCACCATGGACACGACCGCCAACGCCCGTCGCCTTCGCCAGGACCAGACCCTGGCGGAGAAGGCGCTGTGGAGCCTGGTCCGCAACCGCCGCGTGGGCGGGTTCAAATTCAAGCGACAGGTCCCAGTTGATCGGTACTTCGCGGACTTTGCCTGTGAGCAGGCGAAAGTGATCGTGGAGCTGGACGGGGCGTCTCACGAGGGGCAGGAGGATTATGACGCGCGGCGGACCGAGGTGCTGGAGCTTTTCGGATATGTGGTGCTGAGGTTCCGCAACGAGCAGGTGCTCACTGATCCAGGCGGAGTGGCGGACGAGATGCTCGCCGTGCTTCGGTCGGATAGGGTGTAACCCCCCACCCTCCCACCGCCTTCGGCGGCGGGCCCCTCCCTCTCCCTATGGAAGAGGGATTCATATAACCTCCCCGCCATGAGCGATGAACGCCCCGACGAGACCCCGATCCAGCGCGCCCTGCGCCTGAAGCAGGCCGCCCTCGACGCTCGACCCAAACCGCCGCGCGGTGGGAAGTTCCAGCGGCAGCGGGCCGCGAGCGCCGCAGCGGGTAACTCCAAGCCCTGGATGACGAAGTAATGGCCGGACTCAAGGACAAGCGCGGTTTCATCGACAAGGACCGTTTGGATCTCTCCGAGCGCCAGGCCGTCGAGTACTGGATGAAGCGCTGGGGCGTCACCCGCGACCAGATCACCGCCGCTCACCGCAAGGTCGGGCGGATGACCAAGGACATCGCCGCCGAGCTCGGCAAGAAGCGTTGACGCCGGGCCTGCTTGGACTACTCTTCCGGTTCAGGATTGTGTGGAGCACTACCATGAAGGCGGTTTTCGCGGTTGCCGGCGTCGTGCTGGCCCTGGGTTCGGTTTCGGCCATGGCTGACGAAGGTCAGCGCTTCGACTGGGCCGCCCAGACGGCGCGCTACACCAACGACCGCACCTCGCCGCAGGTCGCCAAGCAGTGCTTCAACGGCCAGATGATCGCCGCCGCCAACCGCGCGGGTGGCAACACCCTGTACGTGCAGTCGGCCGACGGCGGCGCCATCTACCAGATGCGCCTGGCCGGCGACTGCTCGGGCCTGAACGCGGCCCAGAAGATCTCGCTGCGCTCGGACGGCAGCGACGTGGTCTGCCCGGGCGATCGCGCCGAGCTGACCGCCCGCACGTCCGCCGGTTCGCAGCTGTGCCGCGTCGCCGACGTGCGCCGCGTGACGGCCAGCGAAGGCGCCTCGCTGGCCAAGGCCTCGATCCGCTAGACCGCGTCGCCGCGTCCCGTCACACGCGGTCGTATCTGTGTCATCGTTTGCACGTCTCCTGTGAGTCGAGACGAGCGGAGCGACCGGCATGGCGGGCGTGGACGTTGGTGGCGTAGAACTCGAATTCACCTGCCCGCAATGCGGCGGCCAGGCGCGGGCGGCCATCGAGGCCGTGCGCGTGCTGCCGGTGATTGATTGCCCCAGTTGCGGGGCGCGCTTCGGCGTCGACCTGGAGGCGTTCAGCGCCCAGGTGACGCAGGCCGAGGCGGCGGCCAAGCCCGCGCGGCGTAAGCGGACTTAGCGGGCGTTCGCCGCGCCGCCGGCGTCTTCCTTCGACAGGGCCTGCAGCAGGTGATTGCGGCCCAGCGGCGTGATCTCCCAGCCACCGCCGCCGCGACGGGCCAGGCCCAGCTGGGTCAGGGCCTGGGCCGCGCCGATATTGACGAAGTTGGAATCCTGGCCGGGTTGGCGTTCAGCCAGGCTCTGCAAGGCGCGGAACTGGCTGTCGGGCAGCGGGGCGATGGCGGGGGAATCCTGGGTCATGTCGCTCTCCGATGCGCGGATGAAGCGTACCACGTTCCGGCCGGGGCGGCGCTGATTTCAAGAATTATGTCAGTTCTCTTCAGAATTCCGGTCGCTGGAATATTTTCGCGACCTAAGAAAAACGCATCGTTTTAATCGTGAACGATTAAACCAGCGGCGTTGTCGATTTCGTGTTAATCCTGCGAAATGCGTGAAATTACCAACCGAACCGTCCTCACCGTCTCTCGACATGAGGGCGCGTGGAGCGTCGAGCTGGATGGCGAGCACTTCGGCCAGTCGGCCGACAAGGAAGTCGCCAAGGCGGCCGCGCATCGCCGCGCGAGAAGCCTGCAGGACTCCGGTCAGGCCTGCCAGATCCGCATCACCGGCGAACATGGTTTTGGAGGCCGGTCGTGAGCAAGAGTCCCGTGTTGAAGACCCAGCCGTCGCCCGCCGTCCTGTTCGGCCGCGAGATCGAGACCGCCATCGCCGGCGGCGCCTCGGCCAAGACCATGACCCTGCGCTTGACGCTGAACGACGGTCGTCGCCTGCGCCGTGACGACAGCGTTCCTCTGGAGCAGATCAGCTACAAGGACGGCGAGATGCGGTTCCTGGGCGTCCGCGTCCTGGAGGGCGGCGTGATCACCAGCGCCCTGGACCAGTCCGCCAAGTAAGCCAGTCCTCCAAGTAAGGGGGAGGCTTCCCCGAACGGCAACCTTGCCGCGCGTCCGCTTTCCGTTACCGTCGGTTCCAACAGAACAACGATAACTTGAGGGAGTGAGACCATGACGCCGCCAGACGGCGCGTCGCCCTCGCGCGACGTGTCCAGCGTTCCGTTCAAGCCCCTGGCCATGAAGGGCCCGGACGTCAGCGTCGACCGGCGTCCGGACGGCTCGATCGTCATCACCTCGAACCACGCGCCCGGTGAGGGCCCGCGCTCGATCGCCCACCTGATCGCGCGCAAGGCCGCCGAGCACCCGGACCGGCCCTACATCAAGCAGCGCGAGCCCGGCCACGGCCCCTGGCGGCAGGTGACCTACGGCGAGGCCCAGCGGGCGGTCGACGGCATCGCCCAGTGGCTGCTGGATCGCGGGCTGAGCAACGACGACAGCGTCATGATCCTGTCGGGCAACTCGATCGAGCACGCCCTGATGACCCTGGGCGCCTATACCGCCGGCGTCCCGGCCGCGCCGATCAGCCCGGCCTACAGCCTGATCTCGACCGACCACGCCAAGCTCAAGCACTGCTTCGACAAGGTCGCGCCGCGCGTGGTCTTCGCCCAGAGCGGGCCGATGTTCGCCAAGGCGCTGGAGACCTTGAAGGCCATCGACCCGACGATCGCGGTGATCACCGCCGATGGGACCGAGGGAACGATCCCCTTCGCCGAGGTCGCCGGTACGACGCCGACGGCGGCGGTCGAGGCGTCGCGCGAGACCCTGGGTCCGGCGACCGTGGCCAAGTACCTGTTCACCTCGGGCTCGACGGGCCTGCCCAAGGCCGTGCCCCAGACCCACGGCATGATGGCGGGCGTGATCGCCGGCCAGGAGGGCATCCGCACCGACGAACCCACGGGCGAGGTCCCCCAGAGCCTGGAGTGGATGCCCTGGAGCCATATCTCGGCCGGCAATATCGGCTTCAACGGCGTATTGTGGGCCGGCGGCACCCTGCACATCGACGAGGGCAAGCCACTGCCGGGCATGTTCGAGACGACGATCAAGAACCTCTACGAGGTCTCGCCGATCGTGTTCGGCTCGGCCCCGATCGCCTTCTCGATGCTGGCCGAGGCGATGGAGAACGATTCGGCGCTGCGCCGCTCGTTCTTCAAGAACCTGCGCTACATGGGCTATGGCGGCGCGACGCTGAGCAACGACGTCTACAATCGGATGCAGGCCCTGGCCGTGGCCGAGACCGGCCAACGCATCCCGCTGACGACGATGTACGGCGCGACCGAGACCCAGGGCATCACCGTCACCCACTGGATCACCGAGCGGGTCGGCCTCGTGGGCCTGCCGCTACCCGGCATCGCCCTGAAGCTGGCGCCGAGCGGCAGCAAGTACGAGGTCAGGGTGAAGGGGCCGACGGTCGCCGCCGGCTACCACAAGGATCCGGAGCGCACGGCGGCGGCCTTCGACGAGGAGGGCTTCTACAAGCTGGGCGACGCCGCGCGGTTCGTCGATCCGGAGGACCCCGCCAAGGGCCTGGTGTTCGACGGCCGGGTGACCGAGGACTTCAAGCTCGACAGCGGCACCTGGGTCAGCGTCGGCGTGCTGCGTCCCGACCTGGTGGCCGCCTGCAGCCCCTACATCCACGACGCGGTGATCACCGGCCAGGACAAGCCGTTCATCGGCGCGATGCTGTGGCCTTCGCCGGCGGGCTTGCAGGCCCTGGTCGCCGATCCGGGACCGGGCACGCCGCTGGAGAAGCTGGTGGCGATCCTGCGCGAGCGATTGAGTGTGTTCAACGCCGGTGCGGGCGGCTCGTCGCGGCGGATCGGACGGTTCACGATCCTGACCGAACCGCCCTCGATCGACGCCGGCGAGATCACCGACAAGGGCTACGTCAACCAGCGCTGCGCGTTGGACCGCCGCGCCGAGCGGGTCGAGGCGCTGTACGCCAAGACGCCCGGCGAGGGCGTGTTCCCGATCTAGCCCGTCACCACTTCAGCCCGCCGCGCACCAGCACGGCGGTCTTGTCCGACATGCCCATGGCCATCAGGTCGGCCGGCTTGGCGGGCGGGGCCTTGGCCAGGACGGGCCAGCCGTCGTGGTACTCCAGCGCCGCGACGTCGATCTTGCCGGCGCCCGTGGTTGTGAAGCTCAAGGTGACGCCGTTCGGATCGGGGGCGTGATAGGTCACGGACGACCACTGGCCCGCCTCGGTCTTCAGGGTGATCGGCCGGCCGTTCAGGCGCGGCGAGGCCAGCGGGCCGCTGGGGCGCAGGCGGATGCTGACCATCTCGGCCCCCGGCGCGGGGATTAGCCGGACCAGCAGGCGGTCCTCGGCGCGATCGACGGTCAGCTGCGGGGCCTCGACCGGCACGGCGCGGGTCTCCGACATCCAGACCGGGTTACGCCAGAAGGGGGCCAGGGGCTGTTGCTTGGGGTCCGAGCCGCCGTCGTCGGGCAGGACACGCTTGGTCCAGGCGTCCAGGCGCGCGGCCTCGGTCAGACGCCAGGCCTTGCCGGTCGACAGATCGGCGACGTGCAGGGCCTGGGTGACGGCGGGGCGACCCGGCTCGCCGCCGCCGCGCGCGGCGTTGGCGATCAGGACGACGCCGGCGATGGCCAGCACCCCGGCGGCGCGCCACGCCCAGCGGGTGGTGGCGAAGTCGTGAGCCAGGGGCGACAGGGCCGGGGCGGCCAGCATGGCGAACAGCGCCAGGATCGCCGGCTCCATCAGGCCGACGCCGGCGAAGGTCCACGAGCCCCAGGCCGTCAGTTGGGCGGTCGACAGCACGGCCAGGAGGCCAACGGCGAAGGTCAAAGCCAGGGCCACCCGCCGGTCGCGCGCACCGCCGACGCCGATGACCAGCGCCGCGCCGAGGGCGGCGACCAGCAGCGGCCAGGTCAGCATCACCGTCGCGCCGGGGGCCAGGACCTGGGCGACCGTGGCCAGGATCAAGAGCACGATCATCCCGCCGATCCAGGCGCCCAGCACCTCGGTCTTGAAGCCTAGCGACAGGCCGGCCAGCACGCAGGCGGCGACGCCGAGACCCAGGCCGATGGGATCGAAGCAGCCGACCAGGCTGCACGCCCCGCCCAGGGCGAGCGCCGCCACGCAGGGGATGATCCGCCGCGCCCCGCGCGCCTGGGCCGTGGCCACGCCCAGCCCGACGGCGACGGCCAGCAGGCCGCAGCCCCACAGCAGGAAGTCGAAGCGGGTGAGGATGCCGTAATAGCGCTGGACGTCGTCGATCATCATCAGCCGGCCGGCCAGGTGCAGCACCGTGGCGATGCTGGTCGCGGTCAGCAGCAGGCCGGAAAAGCCGCGGGCGATCTCCCAGCCGCTGGCGGCGCCGAGGCTCAATGTGCGCCAGGCGGTGAAGAGGATCAGGGCGGCGGCGAGGCCCAGCAGCACCCAGCCGACGACGGGCGAATAGCTGATCAGGAAGAGGCCCAGCACGTCCGAATAGATGGCGTTCTGCGTCTTGGCCGGCAGGGTGGGGGCGTCGGCCAGGGCGCGGATGGTCGGCAGGGCCTGGTCGCCCATGTGCTGCAGGCTGCCGCGCTCCAGGTGGTCGGGGCGGGCCAGCGGCGTGTGGTAGGCCAGCTGGTCGTCGATGAAGGCCAGGTTCAAGCCGGGCAGGCCGCGCTTCACCGCGTGGGTGAAGTCGGTGTCGTTGGGCATCTTCTCGTAGACGGTCGAGGCCAGGGAGTTGGCCGAGGGGCCCTTGGCCTCGCGGGCGAAGACGCTCATCAGCGCGCCGTTGCCGGGGCCGGTCTGGAACATGGCCGCGCGGCCGGCGTCGCCGCGCGCCTCCATGTTCACCACCAGGCCGACGCGCTCCAGCGTCGGGTCGCGGTTGAAGAAGGCGTCGGCGCCCAGCAGGCCCGCTTCCTCGGCGTCGGTGAACAGGAAGATGACGTCGCGGGCGTGGGGGCCGTCGGCCTTCAGGGCGCGGGCGATCTCCAGGGCGGCGGCCGTGCCGGTGGCGTCGTCGGCGGCGCCGGGCGAGTTGTGGACCGAGTCGTAGTGGCTCATCACCAGGATGGCCGGCAGGCTGGGGTCCTTGCCGGGCAGGACGCCGATCAGGTTCTGCACGGCGGCGACGGTCAGGGTGCGGCCGTTCTGCGACTTGGCCCAGAAGCCCTCACCGGGACGGATCGAGACCTGCAATCCCAGCTCGCTGATCCGCTCACGCAAGTGGTCGCGGACCTTGGCGATCTCGGCCGAGCCCGTTGGGTGCGGCTTCTGGGCGATGGTGGTGACGTCGGCCATGGCGCGGTCGGCGGAGAACTCCGTGGCCGGAGCGCTGGCGGGGACGGGCGTGGGCGTCCTCTGGCTCCAGACGCCCAGCGCCAGGCCGATGGCCAGGCAGATCCAGAAACCCAGGAAGCGGATCGTCTTCATGGCGTGGCTCCGGCGCGTGAACGATTCCCCCGAGAGGCCATGCTGAGGTGATGCGGGGCGATCGCAAACCCCTCTCGAAAAGCTCCGACCAAAGAAAAGGGCGACCCGGTCGCCCGGATCGCCCTCCCTCTTCCGAAAGCCGGCGGCGCCTTGTGCGCGCCGCCGGTTCCCCCTCCCGGCTAGAACTTCGAGCGCAGCGTCACCCCGTAGGTGCGCGGCGCGCCCAGGAACGCATCGTAGGTGATGGTGTCCAGGGCCGGATTGTAGGTCTTCTGCGTGGCGCTGAGGCCCGAGGAGCCCTGCAGGGTGCCGTTGAAGGCGACCTGATAGTACTTCTCGTTGAACAGGTTCATGCCCCACAGCTCGACGGTCCAGCGATCGTCGTCCGCACCGATGCCCACGCGGCCGTTGACCACGGTGAAGGCCTTCTGGACCTTCGGCGGGAACAGGTCCGAGCCGGTGTTGTAGGCCGACGAGTACTTGGCGCCGATGTTGAAGCGGGCCTTCAGGTTGCCGCCGACCGAGGTCTCGTAGGTCATCGAGCCCGAGGCCGAATACTTCGGGGCCAGCGACATGCGGCTGCCCGGCAGCAGGGCCAGGGCGTTGCCCGGGTCGTTCGGGATCGCCTGGTCGCCGTACTCGGTCAGGGCGTAGGTCAGGCCGCTCTGGATCATCAGGCCGTGGACCGGCGTGAACCAGATGAAGTCGGCGTCGACGCCCTTGGATGTCACTTCCGGGATCGAGCGGACCACGAACGAGGTGCCCAGGAAGGTGTTCAGCTGGAAGTCGGTGAACTTCTGATAGAAGCCGCTGACGTTGAAGAGCACCGTGCGGTTGAACAGGGTGTTCTTCAGGCCGATTTCATAGCTGTCGACGAATTCCGCCGGGAACGACGTGTCGAAGATCGGCGTCACGCCCGAGCCGCCCGAGGGCAGGCCGTTTGACGACTGGGTGCGGTCCAGGTTGAAGCCGCCGCCCTTGTAGCCGCGCGCGAACGACGCGTAGCTGAACACTTCCGGCGAGAAGCGGTACGAGGCCTTGATCGTGCCCGTCCATTCCTTGTCCGTCCGCTGCTGCTTGGTGCCGCGGCCGTTGAACAGCGGGTTGGCCCAGGGCAGGCAGAGGTTGCCGATGATGGTCGGGGTGGCGGCCGCGCCGACGATGCCGGCGATGCGGGCCTGGCCGGCCGGCGACAGGGCCGTGGCGCAGCCGACGCCGCCGTCGCTGGTGGTCTGGAAGGTGTTGAGCTTCTTCTCTTCCGAGGTGTAGCGCAGGCCGGCGGTGATCTCGAACGCGTCGGTCACGTGCCAGGTGTCGTTGGTGAACAGCGCGATCGTGGTGGCGCGCTGGTCGTAGCGGTCATAGAGGCCTTGGCCGGGCGTGAAGGTGGTGTTCGGGGCGCGGCCGGTCAGCAGCGACACGAAGTTGGCCACGCCGCCCGGGGCGACCGAGGCCGACAGCAGGCGGCCCAGATACTGCTCGTAGTCGTTGCCGTAGAGGAAGTTGGCGCGGGTCTCCAGGCGCTCATCGGCCAGGAAGGCGCCGAACAGCCAGTCGAACTTGTCGGTCTTGCCGGCCAGGCGCAGTTCCTGGGTGTAGGTCGTGAACTGCGAATAGTTGGTGCCGTCCTTGTTGCGATAGGCGAGGTCGGCGAGGCTGAAGTCGGCGTCCTGGCCGTTGTCGGTGCGCCACTGGCGGATGGCCGAGATGCTGGTCAGGGTCGTGTTGCCCGGCAGGTCGATGTCGCCCTGCAGCGAGACGCCCTTGTCCTCGATCGTGGCGGGCGCGCCGCGGTTCGAATAGGCGACGCGGTCGAACGGCTTGGCCGTCGTGGCCAGCGGCTGGGCCTGGCCGGAGACGATGGCCAGCACGCCGGCGGTCGGGCCGGTGCGGATCTGCACGGCGCCGCAGCAGTTCTCGTCGCGCTTTGAATAGTCGGCGATGACGCGGAACGTCGCCTGGTCGTCCGGCACGAACAGCAGCTGGCCGCGGACGGTGTAGAAGCCCTGGTCGGCGTCCTGATCGCGCGACGAGGGGCCGCGGCCGGTGATCACCTTGTTGTAGCCGTCGCGCTCGCGGGCGGCGACGTACAGGCGGCCGGCCAGCTTGTCGCTGTACAGCGGGCCGGTGACCGAGGCGGCGACGCCGTGGGCGTTGTAGTTGCCCAGGGTCACTTCGCCGGAGGCGCCGAAGCCGAACTCGGGCTCCTTGGTCACCACGTTGATGACGCCGGCCGAGGTGTTCTTGCCGAAGAGGGTGCCTTGCGGGCCCTTCAGCACTTCGATTCGCTCCATTTCGCCCAGGTCGCCGAAGCCGACGCCGTTACGGGGGCGATAGACGCCGTCGATCACCACGCCGACCGAGCTTTCCAGGCCGGGGTTGTCACCGACGGTGCCGACGCCGCGGATACGGGCGGTGGTCGAGGCTTCCGACGAGGTCGAGGTCACGGTCAGGCCCGGCGTCAGGATCGTCAGATCCTTGATGTCGCGGATGCCGGTGTCCTGCAGCAGCTTGGCGCCGATGGCGGTCACCACGACCGGCACGTCCTGCAGGTTCTGCTCCCGCTTCTGGGCGGTGACGATGATGCTGTCGACGGTTTGTTGATCTTGAGCCTGCGCGGCGCTGGTAGCGCCCATACCGGCGAGGACAACAGCGGACGCAGTGCCGCAAAGCACCTGGGTGAAGCGCATTTCCTACCTCTCGGTTTATCGGCCGAAAGCGCTTGCCCGCTCCCAGCTCGTTTTTCGTTGTTCCGTCGAACGATTGTTCGAATGGGTAGCCAAGGGTTAGGCGCCACATACGGCCTCGGCAAGCAAAATCCCTTGCGAGCGTTAGGTTCTGGCGATTTCTGTTGCCGGGAAGCGACAGCACTCGCGCGCCGTCATCAAAATTCGAAAGTGGCTTGCGCACGCGGCGAGTGGGTCTCATTTGGCGACCCATGAGCTTCTCGTCCGCCTATCGCCCCGATCCACGCTTCCAGGCCCTGGGCCGCGACTTCGCCGACCCGGTCGAGCCCGCCGATTTTCCGGAAGCCATCCTGCGATTCCGTAACCAGCGCGCGGCGGCCAGCGTCGGGCTCGAGGGCTTGAGCGACGAGGCCTGGGTCCGTCACTTCGGCCGCTTCGAGCCGCTGCCGGACAACCAGTCCATGCCGCTGGCCATGCGCTATCACGGCCACCAGTTCCGCGTTTACAATCCCGACCTGGGCGACGGTCGCGGCTTCCTGTTCGCCCAGCTGCGCGAGCAGGGCAGTGACCGCCTGCTCGATCTCGCCACCAAGGGCTCGGGCCAGACGCCTTGGTCGCGATCGGGCGATGGCCGGCTGACCCTGAAGGGCGGCGTGCGCGAGATCCTGGCCGCCTCGCTGCTGGAGGCCCTGGGCGTCCCGACCTCGCGGGCCTTCTCGCTGGTCGAGACGGGCGAGGCCCTGACGCGCGGCGACGAGCCCAGCCCGACCCGCTCGGCGGTGCTGACCCGGCTGTCGCACAGCCACATCCGCTTCGGCACCTTCCAGCGCCTGGCCTATTTCGACCGGCGTGACCTGATCGTCGAGCTGGTCGACCACGTGGTCGAGACCTACTTCCCCCATCTGGCCGATGCGCCCGACCGGCCGGCGGCGCTGCTGGAGGCGACCGTGGCGGCCAGTGCGAAACTACTGTCGCGCTGGATGACGGCCGGCTTCGTGCACGGGGTGCTGAACACCGACAACATGGTCGTCACGGGCGAGAGCTTCGACTACGGCCCCTGGCGCTTCCTGCCGCGCAACGACCCCAACTTCACGGCCGCCTATTTCGACCATCAGGGACTCTACAGCTTCGGCCGTCAGCCCGAGGCGGTGTTCTGGAACCTGCAGCAGTTGGCCGCCTGCCTGACCCTGGTCACCGACCAGGCCGGGATCCTGGCGGCGCTGAACGGCTTCTCCGACGCCTATCGCCTGGCCCTGCGCGGGGCGATGCTGGACCGGCTGGGCGTTAAGAGCCGCAACCCGGACGAAGACGTCGAACTGGTCAACGCCGCCTTCCGCGCCCTGGCCGAAGGCGGCGAGGCGCTGCGCTGGGAGCCGTTCTTCTTCGACTGGTTCGGGGGCGAGGCGTCCACGGGCCGGGCCATGGACGGTCCGCGCGCCGAGCTCTACCGCACCGAGACGTTCGAGACCTTCCGTCGACGGTTGGCCGACTTCGAACCCGACCGACCCGAGCGCCTGGCCGATCCCGTCTTCCAGCGTCCGGAGCCCGAGGAGTTGATCATCGAAGAGGTCGAGGCCCTGTGGGCGCCGATCGCGCAGGACGACGACTGGACGCCGCTCAACGCCAAGCTGGACAGGATCGAGGCGGCGCGGGTGGCTTACGGCTTGGGCGGCAAAAACGCCGCACCCTGAATTTTTTCATTCGGGCTCGGAACAACCGTCAAGTTTCCGTCTTACAGTTCCGGCACAGTGCCTCCGACGAACGCCCGCGTGGAGATTCCCGATGCGCATCTTCCAACCGATCATGCTGGTCTGCGCCGTGGCCATGTCCTTCATGGGCGCCTTGGGCATTCCGGGCTGCTTCCGCGCCATCGGCGAGTGCCTGCGCGACCGTCCCGAGCTCGCCTAGCCGCGTCTAAGCGCTGAGCGCTTCGAGCTGGACCGCAGGCTCGCCCGTCAGCTGACGGCGCGCGGTAACGCGGAACGTCTCCAGGAACGTCTCCAGGAACTGCCAGGTCTCCTGGTCGTGATCCAGGTGATGGGTCAGCAGGCCGATCGGCTCGTCCCATTGGCCCGCCTTGCGCCGCTGAACCAGCAGCCGCCGCATCCGTGACAGGAACTTCCAAGTTCCGCGGAACCGGCCGCCGCCCTTCCAGCGCAGCACGTCCAGGTGCGCGTCCAGCCGCGTGACGCCGCCGTCCGAGCCGCTGTTGAGATCGAAGCCCGACACCACCGAAATCGACGAGTCGGGTAGGACCTCCAGCAGCTGCGGCTTGAGATTGTTCCACGGCGGCACGAACAGGGTCGGGACGGCGCCGGCGCGATGGAAGGCGGCCACGGTCGCCCGCAGTTCGGCGCGGACCCAGTCGATATCGTCGCTGTCGACGATCTCGCCGAAGCCCTGGCCTTCGGGCTGACGATTGACGTGCTTGAAGCCGTGGACGGCGATCTCGACGGCGGGCTCGCGCTCCAGGCGACGGACCAGCAGCGACAGACTGGGGCCGGCGATGGCCGCCAGAGTCAGCGGCGCCCCGCGCCGACGCGCGAGGTCCAGCAGCATGTCCAGCGCGACGTGGGGGCCGCGAGCGTCGTCGTCGCGCCACCACAGCACCGGCGCGTGGCCGGCCTTGGCCCAGCGCGCGAGCTCCGGTCCCAGGACCAGGCGAAAGGCGAGCGGCAGGTCGGCCATGGGACTTACTGGCCGGCGGCTTCGGCGCGGCGCAGCGGCAGCGGCGCGGGGGCCGGACGCTCGGCCTTGGCCGCCTTGGCGCGGGTGCGCAGGATCTCGCGGGCCCGCAGGTTCGACAGGATCGGATAGAGGCCGGCCATCAGCGAGATCAGGAAGCCCAGATCGCCTTCCTTGTAGCCCTTGCGCGAGACGTAGCACTTGAAGAACCGGCGCACGCCGCGGAAGGCGTCGTCGGCCAGGCCCTTGATCTTGCCGTTGTCGGCCAGGTCCTGGGCCTTCAGGGCGGTGTAGCGGCCCAGGCGCGCGAACATGTCGGCGATGTCCTCGTCGACCATGTGGTTCAGCGGCGTCTTCAGGCGGCCGCCATAGGCGCCGTCCAGCTTGGCGCCCGGATGGACGCGCTCGGCCTTCCACGACTTGACGCCGCGACGGAACAGGCGGGCGGCCGAGGCCGTGCCGAACGAGCCGCCCCAGCCGTGGCGCACCAGCTGCTCGCCGACATAGTTGTCGATCGGGATCTGGTACCAGTCGGCGGCGTCGGCGCGCTCGACGGTCTCACGGATCTCCTTGGCGAAGGCGGGGGTGACGCCTTCGTCGGCGTCCAGCTCCAGGATCCACTCACCGGTGCAGCGGGCGATGCCGGCGTGCTTGCGCGGGCCTTCGATCGGGAAGATGCCGGCGACCACCACGGCGCCGTGGTGACGGGCGATGGCTTCGGTGCCGTCGCTGCAGCGGTCGGCGACCACGACGATCTCGTCGCAGAACGACAGGGCCGCCAGGCACGCCGACAGGCGTTGTTCTTCGTTGTGCACGCAGAGCAGGGCCGAAAGCTTGGCCATCACATGTCCTCGATCGAACGACCACGCCCCCGCAGCCGTCTTCGATAGAGTGACGCCGCCGCGCGCGGCCGCCCCCCGCTTCCGCGCATGACAAATGTGTAAGCTTTGCAACAAATTGCCCCCGAAATGAGGGGCGGCGGCGACTAGAAGTTGGCCGACAGGGCCAGGCTCCAGGTACGCGGTCGCTGCGGGGTCACCTGACGGACCTGGCCGAAGCTGAAGGGGTTGCCGTAGGCGAAGGTGTCGCTGGAGCTGTTCCAGGGATTGCTGACGAACACCGCCGCACGCCAACGGTCGGTCAGCACCTGGGCCGACAGCTTGCCGGTGTAGTAGCCGCCCATGGTCGGCGAGAAGCGCGGGTCGAACGTCAGGCGGGACTCGCCGATGTAGCCGGTCTCGGCCGTCAGCATCAGGGTGGCGTCCGCGAGGATCGGCCGCTGGTAGGTGACCAGGCTGCCGAACGAGACGTCCGGCACGCCGGGCAGGCTGGCGCTGTCGGTGATGCCGTAGCCCGGCGCGATGCGGGTCAGCTTCGGCGAGTTGAAGAGGGCGTTGCCGCTGAGGGTCAGGTGCGGGGTCGCGCGCCAGGCGGCCTCGACCTCCAGGCCCCGATTGCGGCCGTCGCCGATATTGGCGGTGTAGGACAGGCCCGAGGCGAAGTACTGGTCGGTCTGGATGTCGCGCCAGTCGTCATAGAACAGCGCCGCCCGCAGGTTCACGCGGCCGTCGAAGGGGTTCAGCGTCGCGCCGACCTCGTAGTTGCGCAGGTGGTCGGGCTGGAACACGCGCCGCGTCTCGGACGGCGTGGTCAGGCCCCCGGAGTTGAAGCCGCCGGCGCGATAGCCTTCCGAGCTCAGGGCGTAGATCATGCCGCCGCGCGCCAGGTCGCGCTGGATCGACACCTTCGGCGAGAAGCCGCTGAACGAGGCCTCGCGGTCCAGGTCGCGCGACTGGCCCGGCGCCGGCGCGGTGACGTAGGAGCGGGTGTGGACCGTGGTCTTGAACGCCCGACCGCCCAGCGCGACCTTCCAGTCGCGGCCCAGGTCGTAGGTGGCCTCGCCGTAGAGGGCGTATTCGTTCAGGCGGTCCTTGCGGTTCTCGTCGTAATAGCTGCGGGTGACATTGCCGGACCGGGCCCGCAGATCGGAATCGCCTTCCTCGATGCTGGTGGCCAGGAAGCCGCCGACCATCCAGCGCAGCCGGCCTACGGCGGGCGCGGTGTAGATCATGTCCTCGACCACCATGCGCACGCGGGCGGCCTCGTCATAGACGCCCAGCTCCAGCGCCTCTTCCGAGAACTCGCTGAGCGAGACGGTGGCGTCGTAGCGGCTGGCGTAGCGGTGGGTGACGTAGCCGGTCACCGATTCGAACTGGCCCCAGTCGCCCGAGCCGCTGATCTTGACCGAGGATTGGCTGAGGCGGTTGCGGTGGATTTCGCGGACCTGGTTGGCGCGGCGGGGGCCGCCCGGCGTCAGAGTGACGTACTGGGTGTCCTTGGACGAGACGCTCTGCAGGGCCGTGCCCAGCCGGACCTGCCAGTCGCCCAGGTTCACGCGCCAGGCCAGGCGGCCGCCCCGGCGCGTGGTCTTGTCGACGTTGGACAGGCGAAGGTTGACGTCGTCGAGATAGCCGCCGTCGACGTCGTAGTAGAAAGCGCCGCGCGCCGCGGAGGTCTGGCCCGTCGGCGCGTTGACCACGCCCTCCAGCCGATAGCTGTCCGAGCCCGATTCCGTGGTGGCGATGGTCGAGCCGATCGAGGCCGAATAGGTCCCCAGCTCCGGCTGGCGGGTGACGATACGGTAGATGCCCGACAGCGAGCCACCGCCGTACAGCGAGCCCTGCGGGCCGCGCAGCACCTCGACCCGGTCGACATCGATCAGCCGCAGGTCGGGGTCGGGGGCGTTGTAGTTGACCGGCACCTCGTCGAGATAGGTGCCGACCGTCGACTGGGTGCGGCCGGTGAAGGTGCCGTCCGACAGGCCGCGCAGCAGGATCTTGTTGCGCGCCGCGCCCAGGTTGGTGGTCATGAAGCCGGCCGTCTGGCGCGCCACCGAGCCGGTCTCGCCGACGCCGGTGTCCTGCAACTGCGGCGAGCCGATGACGCTGACGCCGCCGGGCAGGGCGCCCAGGCGGGGCGAGCGCTTGCCGGCGTTGATCACCAGCGGGGCCAGGGGCGCGATCGGCTCGGGCGTGGCGGCCGTCGGCTTGGCGGCGACCACGGGACGGGGCGGCGGGGGCGGAGCGGGACGGACGACCGAGAAGCGGATCGTCCGGGCGTCGATGAAGACGTAGGCGCAGCCCTTGCCCTGGCTGGCGCGGTCCAGGGCCTCGCGCAGGCTGAAGCTGCCGACCAGGGGAACGCCGGGACCCTTGCAGGCCTCGACCCCGCCGATGGTCGCGCCCATGCGGACGCCCAGTTCGATCAGGGTCTCGGCGGCGGTGGCCTTGCGGATGTCCAGGCGCGCGCGGGTTTGCGCGGCGGCTTCACGCGCGCTGACGCCCAGTCCCAGGATACTGGCGGCGAGCAGGATCGAAGCCCGATTCAGGATCGGGCCCGATGCAGAACGTCAGTTGGGAGCGGAGGGCCTTCCGCGCAGGACAATCGAATCATCGCTCGGCGTCGCCGAAATCGGCATGAGGCTGGTCAGGCGGCGAACCATCGCATCCTGGCCATCCACGATCAATACGCCGGAGAATCGAAGGTTGGCCGTGTTTTCACCTTCAAGGCGAAGCGGCCGGTCGAAATAGTGGTTCATGTCGCCGACGATCCGGCCCAGCGGCTCGTCGCGATAGATCAGACGGCCCGAGCGCCAGCCCACCTGATCCTCGGCCGCGACCTTGCGCACGGTGACGCCCGAGGCGCCTTCGACGTGCTCCAGCATCTGACCCGGGCGCAGGCGCACGGGGGTGTCGTCGCCATCGGTCGAGACCTCGACCAGGCCGCGCAGCACGGTGACCGTGAGCTGGCCGTCGCGGCGGCGGACGTCGAACTTGGTGCCGACCACGCGCACGGTCTCGTCGCCGGCGGTGATCAGGAAGGGACGAGCCTGGTCGTGAGCCACGTCGAACAGGGCCTGGCCGTCGTGCACGGTGACGCGACGGGCGTCCTTCTCGAGGCGCACGGACAGGTGCGAGTCGGTGTTCAGGTCGATGTGGCTGCCGTCGGCCAGCGCGATGGCGCGGTTCTCGCCCTTGGCCGTGGTGTAGAGCGTGTCGGAAGCCGGCAGCAGCTCGCCCCAGGGCGCCACCACCAGGGCGACGGCGGCCGCGGCGCCCGCCGCGCCCAGACCGCCCAGCCAACGCCAGTCGATCTGGAACGCACGCTTCGCCGCGGCGCGCTTCGGTTCGGCCAATTCCCCCCGGACGGCCGCACCTCGCTGGAAGATCTCCTCGTCGACGGCCTGGATGGCGTCATACGCCTCCTGCGCACCGGGCTCGTTGAGCCAGGCGTCAAACGCCAGCCAGTCGGTCTCTTCGACCTCCGGCCGCTGCAGTCGGGTCAGCCAATCGGCCGCCTCTTGCAGATGCTGCGCTGACCGGCTCATCCGGTGTTGCTCCGACGAGGATCCATCATCCCCCAAATCGTAGACGGCGCCGACCCGGCCCATCCCCCATGTGACACTTCATAAATCACCGTAGCCGCCTCGTCAGGGTCTTCAAGGCGGAGCTTATGTGCTTTTCGACCGTGCTGACGCTGATGCCCATGCGGCGCGCGGTTTCCATGTGGCTGTGCCCTTCCAGCTTGTGCAGCTGGAAGGCCTGGCGGGTCTTTTCCGGCAGGTCCTCGACGGCCTCGACCAGGGCCTTCAGCCGCTGGCGGCTGGCGACGACCTCGTCGGCGGCCGGTTCGTCGGCGACCTCGTGGCCGGCCACGACCGTGGTGTTGACGCTGCGCCAGTCGCTGTCGCGCGTGCCGGAGCGCTTCTGGCTGCGCAGGCGATCCAACATCAGGTTCGAGCCGATCCGGTGCAGCAGGGCCGACGGATTGTCGACGGGGCCGACCGAATCCATGCCGCTGATGCGGATATAGAGGTCCTGGACCAGGTCCTCGGCCTCGGCGCGGGAACCCAGACGCGCCGCGAAGAAACGCACCAGATTGGTGCGCTTTTCCTCGTACAGGCCCAGCAGTGCGGCCTTGTCCGAGTCCGTCACGCCCAAAAGATCACCTACATCCGCCAAGCGCCGCCCCTCTACGGCGCAGCACTATCCATCTTTTTGGCGGAAAGACGATCGTTTGTTGAGAACGATCCTCAGGCCTTTTCCACAGGGCAGTTTGAGGCCTTGCGGGGCGGAAAACCTTAGATAGCAGCGGTTTTCATGGTTAAGCCTTGCCGTGCGGAGGGCGGCTGGCCCGTCCGGCCGGGCCTATGCTTGGATTTATGTGTCGAAATGTCGCGGCGCGGGCTCGATGAGGCCGCGTCGTCTTGCGCGAACCGAACCCAAACCGGGGAGAAGTGGGGAGGCCGCCCTCCTCATGCTGGGGGGAGGGGAGGAGGGCGGCGCTAAAGGCCCTGCGGGGGAGGGGAGGGCCTTGTCCTTGGAGACGTCGCCACCTTGCGCCTGTCGACGATGAGAAACTTGTACGGAACGATCGGCTTTTGCCCGGCCAGGCTGCGATCCGTCCGCATGCGGTCCAGATCGGCAATGTAATCCATTGTAAAATCGGGACCCTCATCCCTGGCCGTCGCCGCGGTCTTGCTCTCTATACTTGCAAAACGCGATCGGGGAGCGCGGAAACCATGGGCCAGTCCGGGACGATGCGACGGCCGGTCACGACCATCGCCAAGCGATCGCGGTCTCACCGCCGCTTCGCGTCGCTGATCGTGGCCGTGATCCTGGCCTTGCTGAGCTGGGGGTTGCTCGCGCTGATCTGGTGGGCATGGTTGGCGTGACCTCAAGCGCGACCGGCGTTATCCTGCCGCGGTTCAACCGTTCGAGGGCGAAGACCATGCGCGCAAGCGGCTTTCTGCTGGCCGGGGCTTGCCTGGCGCTGCTCGGCGCCTGCGCCTCGCCCCGCGCCGTGGGTCAGGGCGACGTCACCGGGCTGAAGGGCCTGGCTCCCTATGCCAGTTCGGCCGACGGCGCGGACGCGGCCTTCGCCAAGGCGGTGCAGGTCCGGGCGATCGATTCCCTGGGCGGGACCGCTGGCGGCAAGCCCGCCTATCTTGTCCAGGTTGGCGTGGCGGTGGCCCCGTCCCACGTCGGCGTCTCCAGCGCGGCCGGGACCCTAGACGACAAGGCCTGGCGCAGCGCGGCGGAGCAGCGGCCCTGGTGGCGGCCGTGGCAGGCCAAGGGCCCGGCTCGCACCGTCACCCTGGCGGTGCTGGAGGCTGGGACGGGCAAGACCGTGGCCTGGTCGTCGATCCGGGTGCGCAAGGGCGAGCCGGCGGCGGTGGCCGACCTGCTGGTCGCGGCCCTGAAGCCGACCTCGAAAGGCTAGTTCGCTACCGCCACGTGGCGCGGCAGGCGCACGGTGAACTCGGCCCCGACGCCCGGCGCGCTGCGGCACGAGACCTCGCCGCCGTGGCGGGCGACGGCGGCCTGCACGAAGGCCAGGCCCAGGCCCACGCCATTGACCGCGAAGTCGTGGCCCGGCCGCTCGAACCGCTGGAACGGACGGAAAGCGGTGGCGGCCTCCTCGCGCGAGAAGCCCGGACCCTGGTCGGCGATGGCGACATTGGCGGTCGGGCCGCTGGCCGAGGGCTGCTCCGACAGGCTGACGGTGATGGTCGAGCCCTCGGGGCTGTACTTCACCGCATTGCCCAGCAGGTTGACCAGGGTGCGGGCCAGCACGCCGCGATCGCCCAGCACGGTCAGGGCGTCGTCGCCGCCGACCTGCTCGATGCGGATCTTGCGCTGCACCGATTGGGGCCAGACCTCGTCGATGGCCTCGACGGCGATGTCGGTCAGGTCGACCGGCTCCAGATAGACCGGCGTCACCTCGGCCCGGGCCAGCTGCACGAAGCCGTCGGCCAGGGCCAGGGTCCGCTTGGCGTAGGCGGCGATGCGCTCCGACAGCTCGGGCGGGACGTCGGGCGTCGTGGTCAGCAGAGCCAGGATCGAGGTCTGCGGCGAGCGCATGTCGTGGGTCAGCAGTTGCAGCGCCTGCTCGCGCTGGCGCATGGCGGCCGTCAGGATCGAGATGTCGGCCAGGCGGACGATCCAGCCGGCGGGTGCGCCGGTCGCGTCCTTGCGGAACACGGTCTGCAGCTGGAAGGCGCGGCCGTCGGGCAGGTGCAGGTCGATCGGCTCGTGACGCTCGGTCGCCTGCGGCCAGTCCAGCTCGAAGCGATGGCCCAGCGGGTCCAGGGCGTTGATCAGGTCGGCCAGGGACGAGCCGGCCAGGACGATCTGGCTGGGCTTGAACAGCGCTTGGGCGGCGGCGTTGGCGGCGATCACCCGGCCGCGCGCGTCGGCGACCAGGGTTGCGTCGGGCAGGCTGAACAGGGCGTCGGCCGAGAACCGGCGCAGGTCGTCCATCTGGGTGATCGCCTCGCCCAGGTCCGAGGCCTGGCGGGCGACGACGTCGGTCTCGAAGTCGGCCGGAGCGGCCTTGCGGCTGCGGACGATGCCGCGCACGCGGGCCAGCTCGCGGCTGAGCAGGTCGTTGACCCGGCCCAACTGCCCCCAGCCCCAGACCAGGGCGATGATCTTCAGGCCCAGCACGGTGGTGATCGGCGACAGCCAGACCTGGCCCAGCCAGAACATCGCCGCCGAATAGGCGAGACCCACCAGGCACAGGCCGATGGTCAGCACCAGGTTGGCGCGCGGCGGCAGGACCAGGAACCCGACCATCAAGAGCCAGAGCAGGGTGAGCGTGAAGGCCACGCGGCTCCACGGGCCGGCGGGCTTGACCATCAGGCCGCTGCGCAGGCCGTCCAGGACGCTGGCCTGCAGCTGCACGCCGGTCATGCTGGCCGCGTCCGGGGTCACCGGCGTCGGGAAGGCGGGGCCCAGGCCCGGCGCGGTCAGGCCCACGAAGACGGTGCGGCCGGCGATCAGCGAGGGCGGGGCCTCGCCGTCCAGCACGCTGGAGAAGCTGACATGGCGATAGATCGACGGCGGGCCAGCGAACGGGATCAGCAGGGTCTGGTCGAAGCCACGGGTGATATCGCGCGCCCCGACGGGGTGGGTGGCGCGATGGACGACGGTGACCAGGTCCGGGGTCAGGCTGGGGCCGTTGATCTCGAACGGGGCCATGCGGCGGACCACGCCGTCGTCGTCGAAGCGGACATGGGCCAGGCCGACGCCGGCCGCGCCCTGGGCGATGGCCGGCACCGAACCGACCACGCGCGAGGCGGTGTCGCCGCCGCCATTGGCCAGGAATTGCGGCAGGTAGACCCGGCCCGAACGGGTGATCGCCTCGCCCAAAGCCTGGTCCTGGGCCGGATCGCCGGCCTCGCTGAACAGCACATCGTAGACGATGGTCTTGGCGCCGGCTTGCGTCAGCCGGTCAACCATGCGGGCGTGGGTCTCGCGCGACCAGGGCCAGGCGCCGAGTTGGGCGAGACTCCGGTCGTCGATGTCGACGATCAGGATCGAGGCGTCGGCCGGCCGGCCGTTGGCGCGGGCCAGGATGTCGTACAGCACGTTGTCCAGCCGCTTGGGCGGCAGGACGGCGAAGGCCACCATGACCAGGCTGGAGACGATCGCCAGCAGCAGCCAGGACAGCAGCCGGCCGCTGGGACGCGACGCCTGACGCGGTGACTGGCGTGACGCGACGCTGGTCACTTCCCGATCTGCAGCTGTTGCAGCGTGCCGAGCTTCTCGGTCACCGCGCCGTCCTTGAAGCGCACGGCGGCCACGCGCCAGGAATAGCTCCCGGGCGGCAGGTCGGTCAGGGTCAGCTGGGGCTCGGTCAGGCCGGGCTGATCGACGACCGGGACCTTGGCCTCGGCGTCGGAGAACAGCTGGAAGCGGTAGTTGCGCACGCCGTCACCGGCCGCGCTCCAGCGGAACAGGAACTTGCGGTGCTTGCCCTCGCGGCTGTCGGACGGCGCGCCTGCCGTCAGCGTGTTGAGGTCGCGATCGAAGCTGTAGTCGGAGGGGAAGCCTTCCAGGCCGCCCGGATCGATCGCGGTCAGGCGGACGAAATAGGTGCCGTTCTCCAGCTGGCTGAAGTCGGCGGTCGGCCATTCGCGGGTGGTGGTCTGGGTCCGGGCCTCGGCGAAGATGTCGATGAAGCCGGCGTCGCGGGCCAGCAGCAGGCGGTAGGACGCCGCCCCCGGCACCGGCTGGACCGTGAAGCGGACGATGGCCTCGCTCTGGGTCTGGCCGCCGGGACCCATCTTCGGGCCGGGCAGCAGGGCGACCGGTGCGCCGACGCCACTGGCCGAGGTCCCGACGCCAAAGCCCGCCGCCACGGGCGGGCCCTCAGGCTGGGCCTGGCCGGCCCCGACGCCGACCGCGCCCTTCAGCACTTCGGTCTGGGCGGTGTCGCCGCCGGCCCCGACGCGGAACTCGGTGCCGCGCACGGCCGAGACCGACACCGGCGTGCGCACCTCGAACCGGGCGCCCGGCGTCGTGGTCGGCGTCGCCGAGATCGTGCTCTTGCCCTGGTCCAGCTGGAACACCCGCTGGGGCGCGTTGTTGATCAGCACCTGGCGCAGCTTGGAGATCCGCACGCGGGTGTTGGACGGCAGGGTGACGCGCGAGGCGTCCTCGAGCTCGAAGGTGGCGAAGGCGCCGGGGCCGGTGCTGACCACCTGGCCCTCGGTCAGCGGCATGCCGACCCGGGCCGGGGCGCGCTGGCCGTTGGTCTCGATGAACACCGGGCCGGTGAAGGCCGACAGGCTGGCGGCGATCGGCGTCGACTTCAGCAGGTTCGGGTCGATGTTCAGCTGCGAGCCCGGCCGCAGGCGCGTGGGCTGGGCCACGCGGTTGGCCTTCTGCACGGCGCGATAGTCGCCCGGACGGTTCATGTAGCGGCTGGCCAAGCCGATCAGGGTGTCGCCCGGCTTGACCATATAGGCTACCGGCGGCTCCGCGCCCTGGGCGTTCGCGCCCGTCGCCATCAGCAGCCCAGCAAGAAGAAGGCCCGCCCCCGCAGCCTTGGTCATCTCTACTCTCCCCCGCCCGCCGCCGTCGTCTCGGGATCACACGCTTCCAGACGATAGCCGAAACCGTAGACCGTGCTCAGCCGGAATCCGTTGGTGGGGCGCAGGTGCAGCTTGGCGCGCAGGCGCGAGACGTGCGCGTCCAGGGTGCGGGTCTCCAGGTCCGGCCGCTGGCCCCAGATGCGGCGCAGCAGATACTCGCGCGACAGCGGGCGGGACAGGTTGTTGAACAGCAAGGACGCCAGCTGGAATTCCTTGGGCGTCAGGGCCTCGACCTGGCCGGCCCAGCTGGCGGTGTGGGCGCCGGGGTCCAGGCGATAGGGGCCGTGCTGCTCGACCTGCGGCGAGGTCGCGGGCCGGTGGATGCGGCGGGCCACGGCGTTGACGCGGGCCAGCAGCACCTGCGGCTGCAACGGCTTGACGATGTAGTCGTCGGCGCCGGCGTTCAGGCCTTCGACCAGATCGGCCTCGACCGAACGACTGGTCAGCAACAGCACCGGCGGCGCGGTGACCGGATCCTCGCGCAGCAGGCGCAGGGTCTCGACACCCGACAGCTCGGGCATGTTCCAGTCGAGGATGATCAGGTCGAACGTCTGCTTGCGCAGCTCGGCCAACAGGCGCGATGGCGTCGTGAAGCTGGTGCAGACAAAGCCTGCCGGATCCAGAACCGAGGCGACAAGCGCATTATGGCTTTGGTCGTCGTCTAGAAGGGCGACTTTCATGCGCTCACTTATGCTGGGAAGTGGCGCGTTCCGCGGGGGAGCGGAACGCGCCGCGGGAAGCCCGTTGTCTGTGGGGTGACGAGCAGGCGACCAGCCAGTCATTATTATCGCGCCCCGCCCCGGGTTGCTCGTTTTCCGACTGCGTTTTTACAATGCTTTACAGTCCGGTCGAGCAAGCATTCATGTCGGGAGGCTGACGATCGTACCCAACTTGGGCGCGAGATCGCCTTTCGGGCGAACTTCGACGTGTGAAAGCCCAAGCCAGGCGGCCATTACGGACAATTCGCCGGCCAGGCGGGCGGCGGTCTCGTCATCGGCGTCCGGTTCGTTGTGGGCGGCCAGGACCAGCAGCTTTCCGGCCTTTCGATCGGCTTTCAGGTCGACTCGGGCGGTGATCGCCTCATCCTGCAGGAACGGCAGCACGTAATAGCCGTGGGTGCGCTTGTCGGCCGGGGTGTAGATTTCCAGCCGCACGCGAACGCCGAACATCCGCTCGGTGCGGTCGCGGAACCAGATCAGGTTGTCGAACGGCGAGAGCAGGGCGGTGGTCTTGATCGAGCGCGGCCGGCGGGCTTCCGGCCACAGATAGGCCGGCTGGTCCCAGCCCTTCACGGCGACTTTGGTCAGGGTCCCGTCGGCGACCAGGGCGGCCACGCCGTCGCGGGCGTCGGCGACGCTGAGGCGGAAATAGTCGCGCAGGTCCCGCTCGGTGGCCACGCCCATGGCGCGGGCCGAGATCTTCAGAAGTTCGCGACAGGCCTCGGCACGGCTGGGCGTCGGGGTGTCGAGCACCGACTTCGGCAGCACCTTCTCCGGCAAGCCATAGACCCGCTCGAAGCTGCCCCGCCGCGTGGCGGTGGTCAGGCGGCCGGTCCAGAACAGGCACTCCATGGCCCGCTTGCCCTCGCTCCAGCCCCACCAGCCGCCTTCGCCCTTGGCGCCGAGGTCCAGCTCCGAGGCCGCCAGCGGCCCGCGCTCGGCGACGGCGGCCAGGGCCTGGTCGATGAAGTCGGCGTGGCTGCGCAGGAAGGCCGAGACGTTCTTCCACACCCCGACGCCGTCGAGGGCGTCCTGCATGCGCCAGCGCAGCAGCGGGTGGGTGGCGAGCGGCGTCAGCGAGGCCTCGTGCGCCCAGTATTCGGCGAGCGCCGGCTTCCTGCCCCAGGCCAGGTCCTCCAGCAGCGTCCGGTCGTAGGACCCCAGGCGCGAGAACAGCGGCAGATAGTGCGAGCGCGAGACGACATTGACCGAGTCGATCTGGACGACGCCCAGGGCCTCGATCGTCGAGAGCAGGTGGCGCTTGCCCGGCGCGGCCGGGCGTGGACGCCCGAAGCCCTGCGCCGCCAGCGCGATGCGTCGCGCGTCCTTCGCGGAGAGGGTCTCGACCATGGTCGCAGTTGAGCTTGCGTCGGGATCGGGCGCAAGGCAGTGAGACCGCTAACAACGCAAGCGCGTCAGGCGAAAGTGTGAGCGGTTTCGCCGTCTGACGCGCGCCAACAATAGAGAGAGGTGACGCCATGACCGTGATCGAAAAGGGCCCGGCCCGCCTGGTGCTGGCCCCGAACGTCGGCGGCGCGATCGCGGCCTTCACGATCGAGGGCCGTCACGTGCTGCGGCCGATGGTGACCGGCGCGACCGACGCCCTGGCCTCGGCGTGCTTCCCGCTGGTCCCGTTCTGCAACCGCATCCCGCACGGCCGCTTCACCTTCGAGGGCCGCGACTATGTGCTGCCGCCGAACCTCGGGACCCATCCGCATCCACTGCACGGCCAGGGCTGGCGCAACCCGTGGACGGTGGAGAAGGCGCAGGGCGGCGAGGCGCTACTCTCTTATGTGCACGCGGCGGACGCCTGGCCCTGGGCCTATCGTGCCGAGCAAAAGTTCACGCTGAGCGAGACCGGCCTGCGCCTGGAGCTGTCGGTGACCAACACCGGCCCGAACGCCATGCCGGCGGGCCTGGGTTTCCACCCCTATTTCCCCGCGCGCGAGGGCGAGACCCTGACGGCGACCAATGACGGGGTCTGGATGATCGACAAGGACGTCTTGCCGACCACGCACCACGCCGGCGTCTGGGGTCCGGACTGGGCGCATGGCGCTGGCGTCGCCGGCCACGAGCTGATCGACCACTGCTACACCGGCTGGGACCAGCACGCGGTGCTGAAGGCGCCGGGCCAGCCGGACACCACCATCACCGCCTCGGCCGAGTGCCGCTGGCTGCACGTCTATGTGCCGCCGGGCCAGGGCTTCCTGTGCGTCGAGCCGTGCGCCAGCCGCCCCAACCCGTTCGGGGAGGGCGAGACCGGCATGGTGACGCTGCGGCCCGGTCAGAGCCGCAGCATCTGGATGCAGGTGGTTACGGGGTGATCCCCGCCTGGGCCTTCAGCCGGGCGACCATGTCGTTCGACAGATAGCCGTCGGCCGGCAGTTGCTGGCTCTGTTGCCAGGCGCGCAGGGCCTTGCGGGTGCCTGCGCCGATGACGCCGTCGGCCGGGCCCGGATTGAAACCGACGCGGGCCAGGGCGATCTGGGCGGCCATGCGGTCCGACATCGACAGCGGGGTCTCGACCGGCCACGGCGTGACCGGCGCCGCGCCGCCGCCGAAGCGGTCGGCCAGCAGGCCGATGCCCAGGGCGTAGGACGTCGAGTTGTTATAGGTGCGGATCGCGAAGTGGTTCGGCAGGGCCAGGAACGCCGGACCGGCCGCGCCCGAGGGCAGGATCAGCATGGCAGGCTGTGAAGCGTCGGCGGCCGTCCACGGCAGGCCGTCGGCCCGGCGCACGCCGCGCGCTTCCCACCAGGCCGGGACCTGCTTCTCGACCTCGGTCACCGAATAGTCGAAGCCGCCCGGCAGAATCACTTCCTTGGCCCAGCCCACGCCAGGCTTCCAGCCGCCCTTGGCCAGCAGGTTCGCGGCCGACGCCAGGGAATCGGCGTCCGAACCCCAGATGTCGCGGCGGCCATCGCCGTCGAAATCCACGGCGGTCGAGCGATAGCTGGACGGGATGAACTGGGTCTGGCCCATGGCGCCGGCCCAAGAGCCGCGCAGCTGCTGGCGGGTGACCTCGCCCGAATCGATGATCTTCAGCGCGGCGATCAACTCGCCCTCGGCCCAGGCGCGGCGGCGGCCGTCGGCGGCGAGGCTGACCATCGAGCGGACGACGTCGAAATTGCCCTGCAGCTGGCCGAACGCCGATTCCATGGCCCAGACGGCCAGCAGGATGTCGCGCGGCACGCCGTAGCGGGCCTCGATGGTCGGCAGGTAGGTCAGCTCCTCGCGCTTGCGGCGGCCCACGGCCACGCGGTCCTCGCTGATCACGCCCTTGATGTAGTCGCCGACCGGCTTGGAGAACTCCGGCTGGCGGCTGTCCAGGCTGATGACCTTGGGATCGGGCGTGACGCCGGCCAGCTCGCGGTCCAGCAGGGCGGGCGAGAGGCCAGCGGCCAGGGCGCGGCCCCGGAAGTCCTGCAGCCAGGTGTCGAAGGCCATCTCGCCGGCGGGCACGGGCGTGGCCGGAAGCGGCTGCGGCGCGGCCGGCGTATGGGGCTTGGGCGCGGGCTGAGGCGGCGTGATCGCCGTCAGCGGGCCCTGCGGGGAGGTGTCCGCGCAGCCGGCGAGCAGGAGGACGAGAAAGACGCGACGATCGATGGCCATGCGTGGGAAGCTACCGGGGTTCGAGTAAAAGCTTCAATCACAAGCGCGCCAGAGCGGTGAAGTTCCCGCGACAGGCTTATGGAAAGGTCGCCTGGCGCATTGACTCCGGCTCGCGTCCTGCTTATACGCACCGCCTCCGAAACACCCCGGAAGTTCCGGCCGTATACTGCGTGCCCGAACCTCTCCGCCGACAGTACAGAGACCGGTCATGAAGGTTCGCAGCTCGCTGAAGTCGCTGAAGGGTCGCCACCGCGACTGCAAGATGGTTCGTCGTAAGGGCGTCATCTACATCATCAACAAGACCGACCCGCGCTTCAAAGCCAAGCAAGGCTAATGACCTTGTCGTCTCCCAGAGCCGTTCTCTGGGATGTCGGCAACGTCATCGTGCGCTGGGATCCCCGCGCACTGTACGCGAAAATGTTCAAGGAACCGGCCGATCTCGACCGGTTCCTTTCGCATGTCTGCACTATCGATTGGCACATCGCGCACGACCTGGGCGTCGGCTTCCCGGAGAACGCCGCGCCGCTGATCGCGCGCTTCCCCGAGTATGAGGCGCAGATCCGGGCCTGGGACGAGCGCTTCGATGAGATGCTGTCGGGACCGATTCCCGAGACGGCGTCCGTGATCGACGCCCTGGCGGCGCGGGACGTTCCGCAGTTCGCCCTGACCAACATGCCCCAGAGCAAGTGGCCGGCCGTTCAGGCCGTCTCGCCCGCGCACTTCGGCTATTTCCGCGACGCGATCGTCTCGGGCGACGAGGGCGTGATCAAGCCCGGCCGCCGCATCTTCGAGATCGTGCTGGAGCGCACCGGCTTGGAAGCCGCCGACCTGCTGTTCATCGACGACAGCGCGCCCAATATCGAGACGGCGGACGCGATGGGCTTCCACACGCATCATTTCACCGACCCTGCGGCCCTGCGCGCCGCGGTCGAGCGACACGGCCTGCTTTAAGTACGGAGTTCCCGCATGAACGTCGGTTTCATCGGTCTAGGCGCCATGGGCGCGGCCATGGTGCGCAACCTGCTGGGCAAGGGCGTGTCCGTGACGGTGTGGAACCGCTCGCGCGCCATCGTCGACGAACTGGCCGCAGAGGGCGCGACGCCCGCCGCCAGCGTCGACGAGGTCTTCGCCGCCGACATCGTCCTCTCCATGCTGGCCCACGACCAAGCCATGCGCGCGGTGCTGCTGGACAGCGGCGCGCTGGCCAAGGTCCGCAAGGGCGTCGTCCACATCAACCTGGCCACCATCTCGACCGCCCTGGCCGCCGAGCTGTCGGCCCTGCACGCCGAGCTGGGCCTCGGCTATGTCGCCTCGCCGGTGTTCGGCCGTCCGCCCGTGGCCCAGGCCGGGGGGCTGAACGTCCTGGCCGCCGGCGCGCCCGAGGCCGTGGCGACCGCCATGCCGGTGCTGGAGCTGCTGGCCGCCAAGGTCTGGCCGCTGGGCGACGACCCCGTCCGCGCCACCGCCCTGAAGCTGGCCGGCAACTTCATGATCGTCTCGGCCATCGAGAGCATGGGCGAGGCCGTGGCGCTGGGCGAGGCCTATGGCGTCGAGGCGCCCGAGCTGCTGGACATGCTGTCGAGCACCCTGTTCGCCGCCCCGATCTACAAGATCTACGGCGCCATGATCGCCGAGCGCCGCTACACCCCGCCGGGCTTCGCCGCCGAGCTGGGCCTGAAGGACGTGCGCCTGGTGCTGGACGCCGCCGAGGCCAAGGGCCTGTCCATGCCGCTGGCCGATCTGGCCGAGGCGAGCCTGGAATCGCTGCTGGGCGGGGACGAGAAGAACCTCGATCTGGCCGCCCTCGCCGAGATCGCGCGAGGACGTGTGGAAGGTCGCTGAATCGCGCTTCCCAGGGGCGCGCGTTCGCACTAGGTTCCGCGCCTCCCAATTCCAGCCTCTCGCGAGACTTCCCGCATGGCCGACGACGCCGTTCCCCACGCAGACGTTCTGAACTCGACCGCCCAGGGTCAGCTGAAGTCGATCATCGATCGCGTCGAGCGCCTCGAGGTCGAGAAGACCGAGATCATGGAGCAGATGAAGGAGGTCTACGCCGAGGCCAAGGGTAACGGCTTCGACGTCAAGATCCTCAAGAAGGTGGTCCGCCTGCGCAAGCAGGACCGCGCCAAGCGCCAGGAAGAGGACGCCATCCTCGACCTGTACCTCTCGGCCATCGGCGAGATCTAAGTTTTTAAAGGGTGCTTTGGCGCGCGGGCTCGGGGATAGTCCCGACAGCATGCGCGCCAAGCCGCCCGATCCGAAAGAGCAGGCCAAGAAGGCCGCGCTGAACGCCCTCAAGCGGGCTAAGCGCGCGGCCGAGAAGTCCGGTATCGAGCTCTCCGAATGGGAGGGCGAGTTCCTGACCAGCGTCGCCCAGCGCGTCGAGACCTACGGCCGGGCCTTCGCCGATCCCGAAAAGGGCGCGCGCGGCCAGGCCCTGTCGGGCAACCAGGCTATCAAGCTGAAAGAGATCGCCCGCAAGGCCAAGGGCGAACCCAAGCCGATGAAGCGCGGCAAGGGCTTCCAGCGCCGCGGTCGCGAGCCCGAACCCACGCCGGAAAGCGACGAAGAGTGATCCTGGCGCGACCAGGCCAGGTCTCGGAACGTAGGCTTCGCGCGTAACGTCCTTCCCAGGGAATGGGAGGGAAATCTCATGGAAAACGCCAAGTCTTCGCGCGATGTCGCGCTGACCATCCTGCTGGGGACGGCCGTGGCCGGGGTCCTGGATATGACCGAGGCCTGCGTCTACTGGGGCGTCACCAAGGGCGTGCCGCCCGAGCGCATCTTCCACAGCGTGGCCAGCGGCCTGCTGGGCAAGGCCGCCTTCGTCGGCGGCGCGGCGACGGCGGCCCTGGGGCTGGTCGCGCATTTCAGCATCATGGCGGTGATGGTCGCCTGCTACGTGCTGGCCAGCCTGAGACTGCCGGTCCTGACCAAGCGCCCGATCGTCATGGGCCTAGCCTACGGCCTGGCGACCTATGCGGTGATGAACTACCTCGTCCTGCCGCTGTCGCAAGCCAAGCACGGCGGGCCGTTCGTGCTGTCGACCTTCGTCAATAATCTCGGGGCGCATCTCTTTATGGTGGGCGTGCCAATCGCCCTGATCGCGGCGTCACGAGAAAAGATGACAAGAACAGCCTGAGATTTGTCTCAAAGGCTTACCAAAAACTGACGTTCTACCAACGTCGTTAAGGTCTTGGTAACGGTCCGAGCGGAAAATGTGAATAATTGTAAAGAGTTAAATACTCACCGTTGTGAGGTTCTGGGTCGCGGGCGGGTCGCGGCTCCAGTCTTGACGTACGCGGGCGAAAGCCTGGATCGGCGTCAAGCGAACCCCACGGCTCTGCCGGATCAAGGACAATGGCGACCACCTATCAATACCTGCTGCGCCGCAAGGCGGAGCTGGAAACCCGCATGGTTGAAGCCCAGAAGCGCGCCCAGGCGCCGTTCGAGGGCGAATTACGAGCGATCATCCTGGCGCTCGATGCGCTGAAGCAGGCCGGCATGTCCGAGCGGCTGTCATCCGGCGAGCCCGCGCCCTTCGCGCCCCCGACACCGGGCAAGCGCGGCCGGCGAGGGCGCTCGACGCGCGACATGATCCTGATCAGCCTGGCACAGGCGCCGGGCCTGAACGAGGCCGAGATCGCCCGTCAGCTGGATCATCGCTGGAGCCGTCCGGTGACCCCGGCCCAGGTCGGCCGTGAGCTGGAGCAACTGGAGATCGAGGGCATGGCCCGCCGGTCCGGCCCCGGCTGGATCCGTCTGGAAGAGCCCCAGACAAACGAAGAGCGGCCAAGCTTC
Organism: Caulobacter sp. GW821-FHT10E02; assembly: GCF_059415225.1. NCBI lineage: Bacteria > Pseudomonadati > Pseudomonadota > Alphaproteobacteria > Caulobacterales > Caulobacteraceae > Caulobacter > Caulobacter sp. GW821-FHT10E02. The sequence goes on along the minus strand of NZ_JBWKMV010000002.1, from coordinate 167,824 downwards.
AGCCTGGCCGCTCCCGGATACTAGATCGGTCGTCGCCTTAGCGCGCCGGCCTCGCCGACACCGCCGGACGAGCCGGCTTCAGCAGCGCCTTCAGGCGCTGCTCGCGCGAGAGCGGGCGGAAAATCATAAGCGCCATCAGCCGGTCTCCTTCATGTCGACCTCGATGCCCTGCTCGCGAACCTTGCGATAGAGGGTCGAGCGGCCGATGCCGAGGCGGCGGGCCACTTCGCTCATGTGGCCGGCATAGACGTCGATGGCGTGCTGGATAAGGTCGCGCTCGATGTCCTCCAGCGTCCGCAGGTGACCGCGGTCGTCGAGGATGCGCACGGGGGCCTCGGCCGCCGTCGGGGCGGACATGGCGGCGTGGGCGGCTTGCAGCAGCGCGGCCGGCGGCGGCGAGGGCGGGATCGAAACGGCCTCGATCGGCGCGGCCAGGCCCGAGATGGCCGGGAAGTCGTACGGCTGCAGATACGGAGCGTCGGCCAGCACGATGGCGCGATAGATGGTGTTCTCCAGCTGGCGGACATTGCCCGGCCAGTCGAAGGCGGTCAGCAGCGCAAGGGTCTCGGGCGAAGCGCCGATGACGCGCTTGCCTTCTTCCACGTTGAAGCGACGGATGAACGCCTCGACCAGGGCCGGGATGTCCTCGCGGCGCTCGCGCAGCGACGGGGCCTCCAGGGGGAAGACGTTCAGGCGGTAATAGAGGTCCTCGCGGAAATGCCCGGCCGAGACAGCCTGCTGCAGGTCGCGATTGGTCGCCGAGACGATGCGGACATCGACCTTCAGCGAGCGCTTGGAGCCGATCGGGTCGATCTCGCCCTCTTGCAGGGCGCGCAGCAGCTTGACTTGGACGTCCAGCGGCAGTTCGCCGACCTCGTCCAGGAACAGGGTGCCGCCGTCGGCTTCCTTGAACTTGCCCAGGTGCTTGTCCGAGGCGCCCGTGAACGAGCCCTTCTCGTGGCCGAACAGGATCGACTCGACGAGGTTCTCGGGGATGGCGCCGCAGTTGACGGCCACGAACGGCTTGCCGGCGCGGTCCGAGGAACCGTGCACGGCGCGGGCCAGCAATTCCTTGCCGACGCCGCTTTCGCCGGTGATCAGCACCGGGATCGAGCTCTTGGCCGCGCGTTCGCCCATGCGCTTGACCATCGACATGATCGGCGAGCCGCCTATCAGGTCCGCGAAGGTGGTCTTGCCCACCGCGCGCTTGGTCAGGCGCTCGACCTCGCCCTTCAGGTCGCCCATCGACAGGACGTTGCGGATCGAGACGGTGATACGTTCCGGGCTGGCCGGCTTGATGAAGAAGTCGGCGGCCCCGGCCTGCATGGCCTTGACCACGGTGTCGACGCCGCCGCTGGCGGTCAGCACGATCACGGGCTGGGTGAAGCCCCGCGCGCGCATCTCCTTCAGCGTCTCCTGGCCGTTCAGGCCGGGCATGACGAGGTCGAGCAGAATCACGTCGGCGGGGGCGCCCGAAGTCAGGTGCGCGATGGCCGCGTCGCCGCCGTCGGCGTGTGCGACCGCGAAGCCTTCGCGCTCGAGCACCGCCTGGATCAGCCGACGTTGTGTCGGGTCGTCATCGACGACTAGGACCGTTTTGGTCATAGGGCACATCCACCAGAACCGGCCATGCCCACATGGAGCACGGCTCTTGTTGGTTCAGAGTGATACAGGTCGGGGGTAAACATCGGCTTTCGAAGACGTGTCACGAAGCCTAAGGTTTAGGCTTAACAAGACCTTGCCGGGGAACGGGTCGTGGTGGGTACGGAACAACTGCGGGCGCTGGCCCTGGCCTTGCCGGAAGTGACCGGCGACGTGGGCGAAAACGGCCAGATCGGCTTCGAGGTCGGCGGCAAGGGCCTGGCCTGGGGCTATCTGGCCCGTCCCGCGCCCAAGGCCAAGCGCGTGCTGGTCCCCGGCGTCGTCGCCATCCGCTGCACGATGGACACCAAGGAGATGCTGCTGGAGGCCGCGCCCGAGCGGTTCTTCACCGACGATCACTATCGCGGCTATCCGGCGGTGCTGGTGCGGCTGGCGGAGATCGAAGCCGACGAACTGACTGGACTCCTGCGGCAAGCCTGGAAGATCGTGGTCCCCAAGGCGATCGCCAAGAAGTACGAGGTCTGAGGGGCATGTTCGTTGGGCACTATGCGGCGGCGCTGGCCGCCCGGGCGGTCGAGCCGCGCGCGCCGCTGTGGAGCTACGTCCTGGGCTGCCAGGCCATCGACATCGCCTGGAGCGGGCTGATCCTGGCCGGCGTCGAGAAGGCCGGGGTCGATCCCAGCCTGCCCGGAAGCCCGCTGGTGCTGAGCTACATGCCCTATACCCACGGCTTGCCGACGGCGGTGCTGTGGTCGATCGCGGTCGGGGCCGGGCTGATGCTGCTGTTGAAGCTGCCTCGGCGCGTGGGCGTGATCCTGGGCCTGACGGTGTTCTCGCACTGGCTGCTCGACTTCCTGGTCCATCGCCCGGACCTGCCGCTGCTGTGGGACGGGCCGATGGTGGGCCTGGGCCTGTGGAACTATCCGCTGCCCGAGCAGGTGCTGGAGATGGGCCTGCTGGCCCTGGCCGCCATGGCCTGGGGCTGGCGGCGCGGCCTGGAGGGACGGGGCTGGATGTCGGCCTTCTTCTTCCTGACCTTCCTGCTGTTCCTGCAACTGGTGCCGATGCTGTCGCCGCTGGGCGAAGGGCGGCTGTCCCTGGGCGGTTCGCCCCTGGTCGCCTACCTCGTCACCTGTGTCGCGGCGTGGATGGCCGAGCCGACAGTCGCCAAGGCCTGACGCCCTCGTGCATTGCGCCAGTGGGGGCGCAGCGCCTATCTGCTAGGGCATGAACGCCCCCTTCAAGCCCGACGCCCCGCCCGAATGGAACCTGGCCGACCTCTATGTCGGCCGCGACGATCCGCGCATCGAGACCGATCTCTCCGCCGCCAAGGCCGCCAATGACGAGCTGGCCTCGCTGGAGGGGATGTTCCTCGAAGCCCGCAAGGAGCCGCAGCGCCTGGGCGTGCTGCTGGATCGCGGGATCAGCCTCTATGAGCAGGCCACCAACGGCCTGTGGTCGGTCGGCGCCTATGCCGGCCTGGAAGCCGCCGTCGCCCGCGACGACCCGGCCTGGGCCAAGTTCGAGGCCGACCTGCGGGCCCGCTCCTCGCAGATCGCCGCCGAGAGCCTGTTCTTCACGCTGGAACTGAACCAGCTGGAAGACGCCGAGATCGCCAAGGCGCTGGAGGCCCATCCCGACGTCGCCCGCTGGAAGCCGTGGCTGCGCCGCGTGCGTCTGTCGCGGCCGCATGAGTTGTCGCCGGAGCTGGAGCGCTTCATCGTCGATAAGGGCCCGGCCGTCGCCAACTGGGTGCGGCTTTATGACGAGACCCTGGCCAAGCTGACCGCCAAAGCCGGCGACGAGACCCTGACCCTGCCCGAGGCGCTCAACCGCCTCTCCGACCCCGACGTCGCGCGCCGCAAGGCCGCCGCCGACGCCCTGGCCCAGGCCCTGGAAGAGCGAGCCTCGACCCAGGCCCTCGCCTTAAACACCCTGGCCTTCGAGAAGCAGGTCGAGGACCGCTGGCGGCGCTACGACACGCCAGCCCAGTCGCGCCACCTGGCCAACGAGGTCGACGGCGACGCGGTCGACGCCCTGGAGCAGGCGGTGGTCGAGGCCTATCCGCGCCTGTCGCACCGCTACTACGCGCTGAAGGCCAAGGTCATGGGCCGCGACAGCCTGGACTACTGGGACCGCAGCGCGCCCCTGACCGCCGCCGCCCCGCGCGCCTACGCCTGGGATGAGGCGCGCGGCATGGTGCTGGAGAGCTTCCAGGACCTGGCGCCCAAGTTCGCCGACACGGCCCGCACCTTCTTCGACCAGCCGTGGATCGACGCCCGGCCGCGTCCGGGCAAGCAGTCGGGCGCCTTCGCCCATCCGGTGACCGCCGACCGCCATCCGTTCGTGTTCATGAACTATATGGGCGAGCGGCGCGACGTGCTGACCTTGGCCCACGAGCTGGGCCACGCGGTGCACCAGACCCTGTGCGCGCCGCTGGGCACCCTGCTGGCCGACACGCCCCTGACCCTGGCCGAGACGGCCTCGATCTTCGGCGAGGGCCTGGTGTTCGACCGCCTGCTGGCCGAAGCCACGCCCGAGGATCGCAAGGGCCTGCTGGCTGGCAAGATCGAGGACGGCCTCAACACCGTGGTCCGCCAGATCGCCTTCCACCGCTTCGAACGCCGCTTCCACGAGGCGCGCCAGGAGGGCGAGCTGTCGCCCGACCAGATCGGCGGCCTGTGGCTGGAGGTGATGGGCGAGAGCTTGGGCCCGGCCGTGAAGCTGAACCCCGGCTATGAGCACTACTGGGCCTATGTCAGCCACTTCTGCCACGCGCCGTTCTACGTCTACGCCTATGCGTTCGGAGACCTGCTGGTGCGCGGCCTGATGGAGAAGCGCCGCGAGGATCCCGCCAAGTTCGCCCCGCTCTACGAGGACCTGCTCGCGGCGGGCGGCACGCGGACCTATGTCGAGGCGCTCAAGCCCTTCGGCCTGAACCCACGCGACAAGGCGTTCTGGGCCGCTGGCTGCGCGCAGCTGGAGCGGCTGGTAGACGAGTTCGAGGCCCTCGTTGGCTGACGATCGCAACGATCCTGAGCGCGACCGGCTCTCGGGCCGGTTGTCCCGCTTCGCCAAGGTGGGCGCGGGCCTGTCCGGCGCGGCGGTGTCTTACGGCGCCAACCGTGTCTTCGCCGGCGATGACGCCAACGCCCGCAACGCCAAGGCGCTGAAGGCGGCCCTCGGTGGTCTCAAGGGACCGCTGATGAAGGCGGCCCAGATGTTCGCCACGGTGCCCGACCTCCTGCCGCCCGAATTCGCCAAGGAGTTCGCCGAGCTCCAGACCAACGCGCCGGCCATGGGCTGGCCGTTCGTGCGGCGGCGCATGGCGGCCGAGCTGGGGCCCGACTGGCAGGGCCGGTTCGCGACCTTCGAGCACGAGGCCGCCGCGGCCGCCTCGCTGGGCCAGGTGCACCGCGCCACGACCCACGACGGCCGGGCCATCGCCGTGAAGCTCCAGTACCCGGACATGCAGAGCGCGGTCGAAAGCGACCTGGGCCAGCTGCGCGCCTTGATCGGCCTCTTCAAGCGCATGGACGGCTCGATCGACCCGACCGAGATGATCGTCGAGATCGGCGACCGCCTGCGCGAGGAGCTCGATTACGAGCGCGAGGCCAGGATGATGTCCGTGTACGGAAACTTCTTCGCTGGGCGCGAGGATATCCGCACGCCGTCGCCGGTTCCGGAGCTTTCGACGGGCCGCCTGCTGTCGATGACCTGGCTGGACGGCCAGGGCCTGCTGGCCTTCAAGAGCGCCCCGCAGGAGACCCGCGACCGCATCGCCGCCCTGCTGTTCGAGGCCTGGTGGAGCCCGATGACCCATCTCGGGATCATCCACGGCGACCCGCACCTGGGCAATTACAGCTTCGGCGGGGAGGGGGCTTCGCACCTGAACCTGCTCGACTTCGGCTGCATCCGCGTGTTCCCGCCGAAGTTCGTGGCCGGCGTGGTGCGGCTCTATCGCGCCCTGTCCAACGACGATCGCGCCGAACAGATCGAGGCCTATCGCACCTGGGGCTTCCAGGGCCTGACCGACGACCTGGTCGACACGCTGAACGTCTGGGCCCGCTTCATCTACGGCCCGCTCTTGGACGATCGGGTCCGCACCGTCGCCGACGACGTCCCGCCCGGCGAATATGGCCGCCGCGAAGCCTTCAAGGTCCGCCAGGCCCTGAAGGCGGTCGGCGGCATCACCATCCCCCGCGAGTTCGTGTTCATGGACCGCGCGGCGATCGGGCTTGGGGCGGCGTTCCTGCATCTGGGCGCGAGCCACAACTGGCGGGCGCTGTTCGAGGCGTCTCTGGAAGGGTTCTCGGAAGAGGCCGTGGCGGAGCGGCAGGCGAAGGCGCTGGCGGCGGTCGGGCTCTAGCCCTCGTACTCGCTGAGCAACGTCTCCAGCCGCCGCTGCTCGGGCTTCAGGGCCATGTGGAAGCGTAGGGCGTTCCAGCCGAAGCTCGCCAGCAGCGCCCCGCCGCAGAGGGCCAGGGCCTGGATACCCTGGGCGCTGTCCATCTTGCCCTCGCGCTGCAGCCGCTCGATCGCCTGCCACATCGGGAAGACGAACACCGGGGCCATCATCCAGAACACACGGTAGTTCCGCCGCGCCGCCTGGTTGCGGGCCAGCAGGCCGGCCAGGGTGTCGCGCATCGGCCGGCCGGTGTCGCGCGGACGGGCCCGAAAGCCGTTCCAGAGCACCGCGAGCATCACGATCCAGCAGACGCCCAGCATCGCCATGCCCGGCCAGCCGTCATAGCCGTCGCCGGCCCGCAACACGGCCGCGCCGGCCACGAGGGTGAACACGGTCATCGCCGTCAGCGGGATGGCGGTCAGCAGGCGCTCGGTCCTGCGGCGGGTCTTCAGCGTGGTCATCAGTTCCTCCATCAGTCGGGCCTGCTGGGCTTCGGAAGGGCGGTTGGCCTCCGATCGCCAAGCCTGTTCGAGGCGCTCAAAGTCCATCGGCGTCCTCCTTCACTTGGGTCGCTAGCCGTTGGCGCAGGCGGGTCAGCCGCGCGCCGACATTGCTCTCCGTCAGACCGTGCAGCCGGGCGATCTCGCCATAGGCCACGCCGTCCAGCGACAGCAGGACCAGCGACCGCTCGACCGGCGCCAGGGTGCGGATGGCGGCGTACAGCCGCTCCAGCAGCGGGCCTTGCGGATCGCTACCGGCGTCGCGGACCAGCAGCTCGGCCTCGATCACCACGCCGCGCAGCCGCCGCCGGACCTCGCCGCGCTTCCACGTCAGGGCGGCGTTGTGGGCCACGCGATGGGCGAAGGTCCCGGCCGTGCTCTGCTCGCGGAAGCTCGGCCGAGCCCTCCACAGCGCCAGCGTCAGCTCCTGCAGCAGGTCGTGCTGGTCGGCCGGCTCCGCGAACGCCCGCGCCGTCCGGTGCAGCATCGGCAGATGCGGCCCCAGCCAGTCGGCGAAGTTGTCGGTGTCTCGGCTCAACCCTGTTCCCCTGTTTCGGAAGGTTAGATGCCGGCCGACGCCTCGTCCTTACGGAAGGCTTTTCTTTTTTCAAACGCTCGTTAGCCTGACTGGATGTCCGATGACCTGACAGACGCCCAGACCGGCGCGATCCCCGAAGGCTTCACCCAGTTGAACTGGTCGCGCGGCTTTGGTCGCCAGATCGGGCCCTTGTTCGAGCACCACGAGGGGCCCGGCCAGGCGCGGCTGGCGTTCCGGGTCGAGGAGCACCACACCAATGGCCTCGGCAACTGCCACGGCGGCATGCTGATGAGCTTCGCCGACATGGCCTGGGGCCGGATCATCTCGCTGCAGAAGTCCTACAGCTGGGTCACCGTGCGGCTGATGTGCGACTTCCTGTCGGGCGCCAAGCTGGGCGACTGGGTCGAAGGCGAGGGCGAGCTGATCGGCGAGGAGGACCTGTTGTTCACCGTGCGCGGCCGCATCTGGGCCGGCGACCGCACCCTGATCACCGGCACCGGCGTCTTCAAGGCGCTGAACCCCCGCAAGCCGCGTCCCGGTGAGCTGGCCTATACGGAGGCCGCCAATGGCTGACGATCAGACCTCGCCCGCTTCGCTGCTGGCTCCGTTTCATGGGCAGCCGCCGCCTGCGCCCGTCTGGTTCGAGGCCGCCATCGCCGACGCGCCCGAGCGCTCGACCTTCACCGTCGAGGGCGCGGAGATCGAACTGCTGACCTGGGGCGAGATCGGCAAGCCGGGCCTGCTGTTCCTGCACGGCAACGGCGCCCACGCCGACTGGTGGAGCTTCATCGCGCCGTTCTTCGCCAAGGATTGGCGGGTGGCGGCGATCTCGTGGTCAGGCATGGGCGGCAGCGACTGGCGGCCCGCCTACACCGCCGAGCTGTTCGCCGACGAGATCTTCTCCGCCGTCGCGGCCGCTGGCCTCGAAGCGGGCGGCGTCAAGCCGATCGTGGTCGGCCACTCGTTCGGTGGTTTCCCGACCCTCTACTGCGCCGCGCGTCACCCGGAGCGCCTGCGCGGCGCGATCATGGTCGACAGCAGCATCCAGCCGCCCGAAAAGCGCTGGAAAGGCCCGCCGCCGCGTTCGGGCCTGGGAAACCGCGTCTATCCGACGATGGAGGAGGGCCTGGCCCGCTTCCGCCTTGCCCCGCCGCAGCCGTGCGAGAACCTCTACATCGCCGACTTCATCGCGCGGCGGTCGCTGAAGGCGGTCGAGGGCGGCTGGACCTGGAAGTTCGATCCGGACCTCTGGCACAATTTCCGGATGCCGGACCTCGGGCAGCTCCTGCCGCAGATCGCCTGCCCGGCGGCCTTGATGTGGGGCGAGCGGTCGAACCTGATGCGCAGCGAGACGCTGGACTACATGCTCGAGCAGATGCCGAAGGACGTGCTGCTGCTGCCGGTGCCGGACGCGGATCACCACGTGATGATCGATCAGCCGCTGGCGTTCGTGGCTGGACTGCGGGGGCTGCTGGCGGGGTGGAAGTAGCGAGCTTCGCCACAAGAAACCCTCTCTCATAGAGAGAGGGAGGGGCCCGCGCCGAAGGCGTGGGAGGGTGAGTGGTTTCACCTTTGGCCGGAGAAGTCTGGGCCTTTCAACGACGCCCTATCGGCGCTTGGTTCTGCGAGATTATAACCACTCACCCTCCCACCGCTTCGCGGCGGGCCCCTCCCTCTCTCAAAGAGAGAGGGTGTCTTCTCGCGTCGGAGACCTCGCCCTCTTGAGCACCGCCTCCGGCCCCGTTCTCGTCTATGCCCCCGATCGCGGGATCGGCGATCTCATGTGGCATCTGCCGACCATCCGGGCGATCGCGGCGACCACGCCCGAGGGCCAGGTCGTGCTCGTCGCGCGGCCGTCCAGCCGCGCCGCCGAGGTCCTGACCGTCGAGCCCAGTGTCGCGCGGGTGCTCTACGCCCCGCACTACAAGGACAAGCTGAAGGGCGTGCGCGAGACGCTCGACTTCTACCGCCTCTGCAAGGCCGAGAAGCCGCGCGCGGTGTGGATCCTGGAGAAGATCGACCGCCCCGCCATCGCCGCCGCTCTCGCCGGCGTGCCCGAGCGGCGTGGTTTCGGCCTGGGGCACGGCCAGGAGACGTTCCTGACCACGGGGCCGTACCTGCCCAAGTCCATGCGTCCGGCCCACCGGATCGATAAGCTGGCGGCCTTCGAGAAAGCTCACGGTCTCGTCGTGGCCAGCCGCGAGCCGGCGCTGAAGCTGGATCCCAAGGCGCTGGAAGCCGTGAAGGCCAAGTATGCCGACAGGCCCGGCCCGTGGCTGACCCTGGGCATCGGCGCCAGCGAGCCCGCCCGCACCTGGCCCGCCGAGCGGTTCGCCCAGACGGCGGCCAAGCTCTCCGACCTGTTCGGCACGGTGTTCTGGGTCGGCGGTCCACACGAGGCCGAGGCCGCCAAGGCCGCGATCGGCGACCTGCCGAACAATGTCGTGGCCTGCGACCTGACGCTGGACAAGTCCGCCGCCCTGATCGCGCTCTCCGCCGGCTTCCTGGGCAACGACTCCGGCGCGTTGAATGTGGCCGCCGCCGTCGGCACACCCTGCGTCGGCCTGATGGGCACAGCGCCCGTGCCGGCCTATTCCCGCTGGCTGTCGCGCCTGGACGGCGGGGAGGGACGAATCGCGGACATCACCGTCGATCAGGCCGCCTCCGCCGTACGCACCCGCTTCCTTAAGGAGGCGTGGGACAATTCGCACGCTTGAGGCTTAAGCCCCTCCGTTGTATCGGGCGGGCTCGGTATCCTCCCTTTGCTTCCAAGGACGACACATGGCCGGCGACTATCACCGCGGTGAGATGGACATTTCTGAACAATCGGCGACGTTCGCCGCGTTCAACGGCATGACCAAGTGGGGCTCGCTGAGCGTCGCCACGCTGCTGCTGTTCATCACCCTGCTGTTCTGCACCAAGGCCGGCTTCATCGGCGCGGTGATCCCGGCCGTGGTGCTGCTGGCCGCGGGCATCTTCTTCCTCCGCGATAAGCCTGCCTCGGCCCACTGACACCGGTAGACATCGGCATATTTTCTCCCTGAGCCAGGTCTTTAGCCTCGACAAGAGGCAAGACTATCCCCTACAGAGCGCCGCATGCTGGTGAGCAAACAGCGCTCTGGGGAGGGGTATGCCGATGGCCGTTATCGCCGTCACGAAAGAGACCCGCGCGAACGAGACGCGGGTCGCGGCCACGCCTGAAACCGTCAAGAAGCTCGGCGCCGCCGGCTTCTCGGTGGTGGTGCAGGCGGGGGCGGGGACGGCCGCGTCCTATCCGGACGCCGACTACGAGGCGGCCGGCGCCAAGATCGCCAAGACGGCCAAGGACGCCCTGAAGGACGCCGACGTCCTGTTCAAGGTGCGCGCGCCGGAAGCGGCCGAGATCGCGGCCCTGAAGAGCGGGGCCATCGTCGCCGCCGCCCTCAATCCCTATCAGGACAAGGAAACGCTGGACGCCCTGGCCAAGGCCGGCGCGACGGCGATCGCCATGGAATTCATCCCGCGCATCACCCGCGCGCAGGTGATGGACATGCTGTCCAGCCAGGCCAACCTCGCCGGCTATCGCGCCGTGATCGAGGGCGCCGAGGCCTACGGCAAGGCCCTGCCGATGATGATGACCGCCGCCGGCACCGTCGCTGCGGCCAAGGTGTTCATCATGGGTGTGGGCGTCGCCGGCCTGCAGGCCATCGCCACGGCTCGCCGCCTGGGCGCGGTGGTCACCGCCACCGACGTGCGTCCGGCCACCAAGGAGCAGGTCGAGTCGCTCGGCGCCAAGTTCCTGGCCGTCGAGGACGACGAGTTCAAGAACGCCCAGACCGCCGGCGGCTACGCCAAGGAGATGTCCAAGGAATACCAGGCCAAACAGGCCGAACTGGTTTCCTCGCACATCGCCAAGCAGGACATCGTGATCACCACGGCCCTGATCCCGGGGCGTCCCGCGCCCAAGCTGGTCAGCGCCGCCCAGGTGGCGTCGATGCGCGCGGGCTCGATCCTGGTCGACCTGGCCATCGAGCAGGGCGGCAATGTCGAGGGCGCCAAGCTGAACGAAACGGTCCTGACCGCCAACGGCGCCAAGATCCTCGGTCACGCCAACCTGCCGGGCCGCATCGCCACCGACGCCAGCGCGCTCTACGCCCGCAACCTGGTGGCCCTGGCGACCCTGTTCACGACGAAGGAAGGCGCGTTCGAGCCCAACTTCGAGGACGAGATCCTGCAGGCCGCCGTCGTGACGCGCGGTGGCGCGATCGTCCATCCGAACCTGAAGACCGCCTAACAACAGCATTGAAAGGGAGGCTCCCATGGAAGCCGTTGACCCCACCGTGTTCCGTCTGGCGATCTTCGTGCTCGCCATCTTCGTCGGCTACTACGTCGTCTGGAGCGTGACGCCCGCGCTGCACACGCCGCTGATGGCCGTCACCAACGCCATCTCGTCGGTGATCATCGTCGGCGCCCTGCTGGCCGCCGCGGCCCACGGCGCCAATAGCGACCTGGCCGGCGGCGCCGTCGCCGGCTCGACCTGGATCTCCAAGGGGGCCGGCGCCGTCGCCGCGGCCTTCGCGGCGGTCAACATCTTCGGCGGCTTCTTGGTCACCCAGCGAATGCTGGCGATGTACAAGAAGAAAGAGAAGAAGTGAGCGGACGAGAGCAGGGGGAAATCACATCATGAACGCCAATCTCGCCGCCATTCTCTACATCGTCTCGGGGGTGCTCTTCATCCTCGCGCTGCGTGGCCTCTCGAGCCCTGTGACCAGCCAGACGGGCAACCGTAACGGCATGATCGGCATGGCCATCGCCGTCGGCACCACCCTGGCCACCCTGTGGAGCCAAGGGGCGCTGGACGTCGTGACCTTGGGCCTGATCCTGGGCGGCGTCGCCGTCGGGGGCGCGGTCGGGGCGATCATCGCCCGCAAGGTCGCTATGACCTCGATGCCGCAACTGGTCGCCGCCTTCCACTCGCTGGTCGGCATGGCCGCCTGTCTGGTGGCCGTGGCCGCCATCTACACGCCCGGCGCCTATCACATCGCCACGGCCGACGGCACGGGCGTGCAGCTGAAGAGCCTGATCGAGCTGTCGCTGGGTCTGGCCATCGGCGCCATCACCTTCACCGGCTCGGTCATCGCCTTCGCCAAGCTGAACGGCAACATGGGCGGCGCGCCGATCCTGCTGCCGGCCCGTCACCTGCTGAACATCCTCATCGCCCTGGCCATCGTGGCCCTGGTCGTGGTGCTGGTGCTGAGCGGCGGCCAGGCGCTGTGGGCCTTCTGGGGCATCTTCGCCCTGAGCCTGCTGGTCGGCGTCACCCTGATCATCCCGATCGGCGGCGCGGACATGCCCGTCGTGGTGTCGATGCTGAACAGCTATTCCGGCTGGGCGGCGGCGGCCCTGGGCTTCACGCTCGAGAACACCACCCTGATCATTACCGGCGCTCTCGTCGGCTCGTCGGGCGCCATCCTCTCGTACATCATGTGCAAGGCGATGAACCGCTCGTTCGTCTCGGTGATCCTGGGGGGCTTCGGCGCGGCCGACGCGGTCGCCGGCCCCGGCGGCAAGGTCGAGAGCCGTCCGGTCAAGCAGGGTTCGGCCGACGACGCGGCCTTCATCATGAAGAACGCGTCCAAGGTCATCATCGTCCCGGGCTACGGCATGGCCGTCTCGCAGGCCCAGCACATCCTGCGCGAAATGGCCGACAAGCTGAAGGAGGAGGGCGTGGAGGTGAAATACGCCATCCACCCCGTCGCCGGCCGCATGCCGGGCCACATGAACGTGCTGCTGGCCGAAGCCAACGTCCCCTATGACGAGGTCTTCGAACTGGAGGACATCAACAGCGAGTTCTCGACGGCCGACGTGGCCTTCGTGATCGGCGCCAACGACGTCACCAACCCGGCGGCCAAGACCGACCCGACCAGCGCCATCTACGGCATGCCGATCCTGGACGTCGAAAAGGCCCGCACGGTCCTCTTCATCAAGCGCGGCATGGCCTCGGGCTATGCCGGCGTCGAGAACGAGCTGTTCTTCCGCGACAACACGATGATGCTGTTCGGCGACGCCAAGAAGATGGTCGAAGGCATCGTGAAGGGGCTCTAGGGCTTCCTTCATCGCCAGAACGACGAAGGCCCCGGCAGCGACGCCGGGGCCTTTTTCGTGCGCGCTGCCTGCGATCAGGCGGCGGCGTCGATCTTCTTCAGCAGGCCGGCTGCTTCCAACGTCATATGAGCATTGATGGCGTCGATATCGCAGCCGTTCGGCCAGGTCGGAATGCCCATCTCGATGAAGACGCGGGCAAAGAAGGCGGGATCGCGAAGAGGCTCGGTCACCACTCCGGTGCTGACGAAGTCGCTGAGATCGAGGACGCCCGTCATCTGGTCGTCGAAATCGATCTCCAGGCGACAGCCCTCCAGCGCCTTGACCCGAACCGCGCTGACCATTTTGAGCTTATTCATCCGTGAGCCCTTCGATTTTGAATGTCGGCAGCTTCGCGACGGCCAAATCCCAGTTCCGCATCAGTTCGGGGCGGTTCTTCACGATCCACTCTACCACATAGCGCGTTTGGCGGCGTGGGAGCTGTCCGGCCATCCGGTGGCCTGTCGCGATGTCGAAGACGGCGCGGTGATCGCCATAGTCGGCGTGGATATGGGGCGGGTTGTGGTCCGCGAAATTGATGCGGATGACGATACCTAGGAAGATCGAGATAATCGGCACGCGCGTGCTCCAAATCTACAATCAATCTATGGATTAGTTTTTCTCGGCCTGCAATCCACACAAAACAAAGGCCCCAGGTTCTACCTGAGGCCTCTGTCGCGGGGTGTGGGGGAGTGTCTTGGGTAAGCGGGACTGATGATCACTTCGCGGCGTATTCCTGGGTCTGGGCGGCGATGGCCAGGTTGCGGTGCTGTTCGGCCGGCAGTTGGCGGCTGACTTCGCGACGGACTTCGGCGACGCAGGCGCCGATCGTGGTGTTCAGGCCTTCGCTGCTGGAGGCCTTGGCGCGGCACAGGTCTTGGCCGGCCGTTTCGACGCGGGCCTTGAAGATCTTGGCTTGGCTGGGGCTGGCCAGGTTCAGGTCGCCGTAGGGCACGCGAGCGGTGATCTCGGCGGCGTTGGCGGCTTGGGTGAGGCCCAGCACCGGAACGGCGGCGAGGCTCAGGCTGGCGACGGTGGTCAGGCTCATGATGAACTTGCGCATTTGAAGTATCCCTCTGGCTGGGCGCTATTCCCTGCGCCGATGAATACTGTATGAACCCAAGAGTTCGCCAAGTCCCGTTACGTCTCCTTCATGACGTGTAATTAAAGAAATGACGGACGTTTAATGTAATGAAGTTTCCGTAATATTTGAAGATTGCGTGACGGCTGTTCTCGACTCTCGATGCGAGCTTGGCCTTACGGTTAACGCATGGTTAAGCTGCGCCCTGTTTTTGCCCCATGCGACATTCATACACCCCGCCGATTCACCATCCCGAAAGGTCAAGCATGAGAGCTAGATCGCGCGCGGCGCGGTGCTCTCCTTGGCCGAACGTCCGAGAGGAAAGCGGTTTGATCCCCAAGAGCCTGGCCCTTCAGTCTCCGCACCTGCGCGTCGCGTTCTTCACCATGCTGGCCGTCGCGGCCATGGCGGGGACGCTGAACGGCGCCGTGGCGTTGGGCGAGTGGGTGGCCCATACGGCGCCCGTCTCCAGTCCGACCCCCGCCATCGTCCCGACCGAGCCGACCGTCGCCGAAGAGGCCGAGCCCGCCCCGCCGCCGCCGGCCTATCAGTTCGACGCGCCGCTGCCCGGCCGGGTGGTCAACTCGCCGTTCGGCCTGCGCCAGCTGCCGTGGGAAGAGAACGGCCGCCTGCACCAGGGCGTCGACATCGCCGCCCCCAGCGGCGCGGCGGTCAAGGTCGCCGCCGACGGCGTGGTCAAGGCCACGGGCCTGTCGCCGACCTACGGCCGCTATGTGCAGGTGATGCACAAGGGCGGGCTGACCACGATGTACGCCCACCTCGCCGGCCCGGCGAAGGGCGTGAAGCGCGGCGTCTATCTGCGGCGTGGCGAGACCGTGGCCTATGTCGGCAACTCCGGCCGCTCGACCGGCTCGCACCTGCATTTCGAGATCCGCAACGGCGAAAAGGCGCTGAACCCCAGCTTCTTCCTGGGTCGCAGCTTCGCCCAGGCCGACGACCTGCCGCTGAAGGCCGCCAGCCGCGTCGGCAAGAAGGTCCATCTGGCGACCGTCTCCAAATGGCCCAAGGGCGTCACCAAAGCCGGCAAGGATGGTGTCGTCGTCACCCGCGTGAAGGGCGGCCGCGTGCGCGCTACGATCCCGGTGGTCGGCGGCTCGATTCCCAGCGTCGCGGGATAAAAGTCAGCTCAGAGAGCATCGCGTTCTCGACGCGTCACAAAGCGCTACTACATTGAACGCCATGATCCAGTTTCTCGGCCGTGGCGTCGCGGGCTTCGCGCTCCTGCTCTTGTCCTATATCGCCGTCGGCGGGCTGATGAGCGCCTCAGGGGCGCCCAAGCCGCGCGGCCAGCTGATCGAGATCGAGCCGGGGCGCAAGCTCCGCCTGGTCTGCGAAGGTCCCAAGAGCGATCGTCCGGTGGTCTGGCTGGAGGCCGGCGCCTTCGGCTTCGCCGCCGACTGGGGCGCGACGCAGGAAGCCCTCACGGCCGCCGGCTGGCGCTCGTGCGCCTATGACCGCGCCGGCATGGGTTTCTCGCCCAAGGGCCCCAGCCCGCGCGACGGCATAGCCATCGTCACCGACTTCGAGAAGCTGGTCGCCGCCTCGGGCGAGCCTGGCCCCTACATCCTGGTCGGCCACTCGATGGCCGGCCTGCGCCTGCGCGAATATGCCGGCCGCAACCCCGACAAGATCGCCGGCATCGTCCTCGTGGACGCCGCCACGCCCGAAGCCGCCCAGGATCCGCGGATGCAGGGCTTCATCAACGCCTTCGCCTCGGCCTCCAAGTGGGCCGCGCGCGGGGCCTCGCTGGGCCTCTACAAGCCGCTGGCCCACACCCGCCTGGGCGACAAGATCGACCTGCCGCCGGCCGCCAAGGCCGAGAAGAACTGGGCCTTCGCCAACGGTAGCCACAACCGCGTCGCGGCCGAGGAGGTCGGGCTGTGGAAGCAGGCCTCCGACCAGGCCGGCCAGCAGCCGCAGTTCGATCCGAAATGGCCGATGGCCGTCGTCACCGCCGGTCCGGTCGCCGGCCGCGAGGACCGCAAGGCGATGCAGGCCCTGCCGGCGACGCGATCCCAGCACGGCCTGGTGGACCATGTCGAGGCCGCCACCCACACCCTGCTGATCGGCCGCCGCTTCGCCGACCACATCGTCCGGGCCGTGGCCTTCGTGGCCGACGCTTCCAAGAAGGGCTGATACAACTTTCAGGAAGCCGATTCGGGAGGGGTCCATGGT
Organism: Caulobacter sp. GW821-FHT10E02; assembly: GCF_059415225.1. Lineage (NCBI taxonomy): Bacteria > Pseudomonadati > Pseudomonadota > Alphaproteobacteria > Caulobacterales > Caulobacteraceae > Caulobacter > Caulobacter sp. GW821-FHT10E02. Next base: position 151,379 of record NZ_JBWKMV010000002.1, on the reverse strand, counting down.
CAGCGCCGTCAGCCTGGAGGGCGTCAGCAAGACCTACGACGACTTCCACGCCGTCCGGGACGTCAGTTTCGAGGTCCCCGCCGGTCGGATCACCGGGTTCCTTGGCCCCAACGGCGCGGGCAAGACCTCGACCATCCGCATGATCCTGGGCCTGCTGCCGCCGACGGCGGGGCGGATCACCGTGCTGGGCGCGGCCGACGCCACCAAGGTCCACGAGCGGATCGGCTTCCTCCCCGAGGAGCGCGGCCTCTACAAGCGCATGACCCCGATCGACGCCATCGCCTTCTTCGCGGGGCTGAAGGGCGTGCCGGAGGCGGAAGGGCGCAAGCGGGCCAAGGCGATGCTGGAGGCTCAGGGTCTGGGCTTCGCCGCCAGGCGCCCGATCAAGGACCTCTCCAAGGGCATGGCCCAGAAGGTCCAGCTGATCTCGGCCCTGGCCCATGAACCCGAACTGGTGGTGCTGGACGAGCCGTTCTCGGGCCTCGACCCCGTCAACCAGCAGGCCCTGGAGGCGATGATCCGCGAGATCGCCGCGCGCGGGGCCACGGTGCTGTTCTCGACCCACGTGATGCAGCATGCCGAGCGCCTGTGCGACAAGGTCGTGCTGATGGCGCGGGGCCGCAAGGTGTTCGACGGCGACGTCGCCACGGCCCGCTGCGCAGCGCCCCGGGCGCTGGTGCTGGAGGGCGATCTGCTGGCCGAGCAGGTCATGGTGCTGCCGGGCCTGGGCGCGGTGACCTCCGAGCCGCTGCCGGACGGCGGATGGCGGCATGTTGCCGTCTTGCCTGAGGCTGGGACCGGGCAGGACGCCCTGAAGGCCGCCTTCGCGCGGGATCTTGCCTTGAGGCGGTTCGAGCTCAAGGAGCCCAGCCTGCACGACGCCTTCATCGTCCTGACGGGAGACCAGGCATGAGCCGCCTGCTGAAGATCGCCCGCCGGGAATACCTGGCCTATGTCCGCACGGTCGGCTTCTGGCTGTCGATCGTGGCCCTGCCGCTGGTGATCGTCATCAGCGCCGGCGCGCCCCTGATGATGATGAAGACCGCCAAGCCCGAGCGGCTGGCGATCGTCGACCTGACCGGCCAGAACCTGGGTCCCGCCGTGGCCAAGGCGATGGTCGAGGACCAGAGCCGCGCCAACGCCCGAGCCCTGCGCGCGGCGGCCCTGTCGGCGGGCGGTCCCAAGGCCCAGGAGGCCGTCGGCAAGGCCCAGGCCAAGGGCGGCCAGGCGGCGGGGCTGGAGGCTCTGTCCGGCTTCAGTCCGAGCTCGGCCGCCCGCTTCAAGCCGCCCAACGCCAAGATGGTCATCCTGCCGGCTCCCATCGCCGCCCAGGCCGCCGCCACGCCGCGCGAGGCGGGCCAGATCGCCCGTCGTGAGGTGGCCGACAAGCGTCTCGATTCGGTGCTGATCCTCAGCGGCCGCGACGAGGCCATCGTCATGGACCTGTGGAGCCGCAATCTCGGCGCGCCGGTGCTGGAGGGCGATCTGCGCCAGGTCGTGGGCGTGATCATGCGCGAACGGGCCCTGGCCCGCGCCGGCGTCTCGGCCCAGACCCTGAAGGCCGCCGATGACCTCAAGCCCGCCTTCAACAGCCTGTCGCCCCGGGCGGCCTCGGGCGAGAAGGTGTCCTTGCGCGATCGCCTGCCGACCATCGTCGGCTTCGCGGCCGGCATGCTGCTGTGGTCGATGGTGCTGACCGGGGCCAGCATCCTGCTCAACAGCGTGATCGAGGAGAAGTCGTCCAAGATCCTCGAGGTGCTGCTGTCCTCGGCCTCGGTGCCGGAGATCATGGGCGGCAAGATCCTGGGCGTGGCGGGCCTGACCCTGACCGTGCTGGCCATCTGGGCCATGGCCGGCTGGCTGGCCATGATCAACTTCGCGCCCGGCCTGGCCGGCGACCTGATCGCCGTGCTGCTGAGCAAGGGGCTGGTGTTCTACTTCGGCGCCTATCTGGTCGGCGGCTACCTGATGTACGCGGCGCTGTTCGCCGGCATCGGGGCCTTCTGCGAGAGCCAGCGCGACGCCCAGACCCTGCTGGGGCCGGTCATGATCGTCATGACCATCCCGGTGGTGTTCATGAGCCAGGCGATCCGCTCGCCCGACGCGCCGATTCTCGCCGCCCTGTCGTGGATCCCGCCCTTCACGCCGTTCCTGATGCCCGTGCGCATCGCCGGCGATCCGCCGCTGGTCCAGGTGGTCGGCACCACGGTGCTGATGATCGTCACCACGGCGGCGATCATCGCCTTCTCGACCCGGGCCTTCCATGTGGGCGCCCTGGCGACGGGGAAGGTGAACCTGAAGACGCTGGTCGGGCTGATCGTCAGGAAGCAGGCGGGCTAGGCCCAAAACGACGAAAGCCGCGCGGATCGCCGCGCGGCTTTCGAAATCTTCAGCGAAGAAGAGGTCTGGTCTTACCGACCAGCCGGCTTCTTCGGCATCGGCAGCAGGCCTTCGCGCTGGGCGCGCTTGCGGGCCAGCTTGCGGGCGCGACGGACGGCTTCGGCCTTTTGGCGCGCGCGCTTTTCCGACGGCTTCTCATAATGCACGTGCCGCTTCATTTCGCGGAACGAGCCTTCGCGTTGCATCTTCTTCTTCAGGGCCTTCAGCGCCTGATCGACGTTGTTGTCGCGGACGAAAATCTGGACCAGGGGTATCTCTCCATTCGACAGCCCGACCAATTTCCCAAGTCCCTCTTGAGGGGCCGGGCGGGCGAACAAAACCGGGTAACCTGAGAGGGGTTCTCCCAGGCGATGAGGCGGGGCTGATAGCAGAGCGAAGGGCCGCTGTCCATGCGCGACGCGGCCTAAACACCGGTGTAGACTCGGATTTATGACGCAAACGGCACACACCTCCGCTCAAGCTTCGGATCAACCGGGATCGTCGTGGGCCGACGACGCCGAGCAACGGGTGCTCGACGAGGCCCTGCGGCTCGCGCCCAAGCTGGGCTGGAACACGGGGTTGGTGTCCCGCGCTCTGGCGGCGGCAGGCCTCAGCGACGCCGAGGGCCAGCTGCTGTTGCCGGAAGGTCCGCGCGACCTGGCGGCCCTGCTGTCGCGGCGCCATGACGCGGTCGCGCTGCGCAAGCTGGCGACCTTCGACCTGGCCGCTCTGAAGATTCGCCAACGGATTCGTGAGGGCGTCATCGCCCGTCTCGACGCGGCTTCGGAGCACGCCGACGTGCTGCGCCCGCTGGCCGCCTTCCTGGCCTTCCCGACCAATTTGCCGCTGGCTCTGCGGCTGACCTGGGAATCGGCCGACGGGATCTGGCGCTGGGCCGGCGACACCGCCACCGACGAGAACCACTATTCGAAGCGCGCCATCCTGTCGGGCATCCTCGTCTCGACCCTGGCCGTCGACATGGCCTCGGGCCGCGCCTCGGCGCTCTCGCACCTGGACGCGCGCATCGACAACGTCATGGCCTTCGAGAAGTGGAAGGCGGGCCTGAAACCCATGGACCTGGCCAGCGAGATGGTCGGCGCGCTGGCTCGGATGCGGTACGGGAAGTAATCCCGAGAAGGGGCCTCAGCCCCCGAACGCCGCCGCCAGACGCTCGAACTGGGCCTGCACCGGACGCGGGGCCTCTTCGTTCGGCGATTCCACGTACATGCGGCGGTCCAGGTGCCGGACGCGCTCATACAGACGCTCGGAGCGCTGCAGCAGGTTCATCAGGCCGAAGGGCAGTTCCTCGACCGCCGGCGGTTCGCCCGCCGCTTCCTCGCCCAGGCGGTAGCTTTCGGCGCAAGCCGCTTCCGGCGGCATCTCGCCTTCACGCACCGCGCGCTGCACCAGCAGCCACGAGGCCACCTGCATCAGGCGGGTGGTCAGGCGCATGCTCTCGGTGGCGTAGCCCAGGGCGGCATTGCGGGAGAGGACCTTGCTGTCATGCCGGCCGGCGCCGTCGAGATAGGCTGCGGTCTCTTCGACCAGCTGCATGCCTTCCTCGAACGTGCGGTCGAACAGTTCCGATCGCGCGAAATCCTGGATCACTCCAGCGCGCCAAGGTGTGTCCGCGAACGCGTTCACTTCGGTCATAGCTACTCAATGCCCCTCGAAAGGCCGCGAGGACGTCTCGCTTGGCAGAGGGGAGTGCAACCCCCGTGCCAGAACTCGCCGTCCCGTTGCGACCCACCCCCTTCGATCGACCGTACTTGAAGCGTCAGAAGGCGGATGACCGCTTAAGACGCCAGTAACCTCACCGAAACCTTAAAATAAGCCTTAGTCCAGGCGACCAAACAGCGCATTGGCCGCGTCGCGGCCGGCCTTTTTCTTGGTCAGCTGGGCCTTGGTGCGTTCGATTTCGGCCTGCAGGGCCGCGATCCGCTCTTCCAGTTCCGAGACCCCGTAGACCTCCAGGTCCTCATGGGTCGTCTCGTTCAAGGCGCGTCCGTTGAAGGCGCGAGGCTCGGCCGGCTCTTCGAACATCGGCTTCTCTCCCTTTTCCGTCGGCTATCTGACGCCTACCTAGGGTCCAAGGCAAGCATGAGAGGAAGCCCGGGCATGGCCGGAACGATGACGGCGATCGCGATCGAAGGCGGCAAGGGCGCGGCCGACGCGCTGAAACCGGTCGAGGCGCAGCGACCCGAACCGGGTCCGGGACAGATCCTGATCAAGGTCGCCGCCGCGGGCGTCAACCGCCCCGATCTCCTGCAGCGCCTGGGTTTCTATCCGCCGCCGCCGGGCTCGCCCGAGACGCTGGGCCTGGAGGTCGCGGGTGAAGTCGTGACCGGTTCGGGCCGCTGGAAGGCCGGCGACAAGGTCGCCGCGCTACTGGGTGGTGGTGGCTATGCCGAATACGCCGTGGTCGACGCGCGCCACGCCCTGCCGATCCCGCAAGGCCTGGATCTGGTCCATGCCGCGGCCCTGCCCGAGACCGTCTTCACCGTCTTCGTCAATGTGTTCGAGCATGGCGCCCTGAAGGCCGGCGAGACGCTGCTGGTTCATGGTGGAACGTCCGGAATCGGAACAACTGCCATCGCCATGGCCAAGGCTGCCGGCGCCAAGGTCATCGCCACGGGACGCGGCGCCGACAAGAAGGCCAAGGCCCTGGAGCTGGGCGCCGACATCGCCATCGACACCAAGGCCGAGGACTTCGCCGAGATCGTCAAGGCCGCCGGTGGGGCCGACGTGGTGCTCGACATGGTCGGGGCCAGCTATTTCGACAAGAACCTCGACGCCCTCAAGACCGGCGGCCGCATCGTCTACATCGCCAGCCTGGGCGGGCCGGTGCTGGAAGTGCCGGTCATGAAGATCATGCAGAAGCGCGCCGTGATCACCGGCTCGACCCTGCGGCCTCGCCCGGCCGACGAAAAGGCCCGCCTGGCCGCCGAGGTCGAACGCGTGGTCTGGCCGTGGGTCGAGGCGGGGCAGGTGAAGCCGCTGATCGACGCGACCTTCCCCCTGGCCGACGCCGCCAAGGCCCACGCGCACCTCGAAGCCGGGGAGCACGTGGGCAAGGTGGTGCTGACGGTCTAGTGCGACGTGCCGCCGGTGGCCGTTGTCGCGGCGGCCGGAGCCGCGGCCACGCCCGGCGCGCTGATCGGTGTCGTGATCGGGGAGTCCTGATCGACGAAGGCGGTCAGGCGCTGGCCCGTTTTGATCTCGACGTCCTTGCCGTGCTTGATCAGGCCCAGCGGACCGAACAGCACCGTCAGGGTGATCGTGGTGCCGTAGCGCGCGTCGCCCTCGGAGCCCTTCTGCCCGCGCAGGCGGATGCGGGCATTGCCGGCCTTCAGGTAGTCGAGGCGGACGTTCAGTTCGCCCGGCTTGCCCATCATGCCCTTCTTCTTGGCGTGGGTGACCTCGCCCGCGCCGCGCAAGCCGGCGGGAAGGACGGTGCCGTCCGCCAGGGTGACGTCTTCGGCCAGGCTGATGGAGAAGCGATCGCCTTCGTGATTGGTTTCGGACGAAAGATTGTCGTCGAAGCGGACGGAAAGCTCGGTGCCTTCCGGAACCTGCACCGTCGTCTGAGCGAACGCAGGCGCGCACACGAGCATAAGCGCCGCGGCGCAGGCCGCGGTCATAAGCGTTTTCATAGGTTTCCCCCCGTCGGCCCCTCGCCGACGCATGGAGGTAAGCGCAACTTGCTCTGATTGTGAATTGATCGTTTTTCGCGGTAAGCGGTCGCGGTCCTCAAATCGCGTATCCGGCTGCGATGTTTGCGATTCAACCTTGGGCGCCGATGTGCTTGATCGGCGATGGTCGTGTTGGGGAGGAAAAGCATGAAGTATGTGATCGCTGCGGCGATGGGTCTGGCCTTGCTGGGTTCGGGCGCCGCGCGCGCTCAGGACGCCGTCGATTTTCGGGGTGCGACCCTGGGCATGACGTTGGACGCCTGGCGTTCGGGGCCCATGCCCAAGCAGCTGAAGGAGGAGGCCGCGCCGGTCTGCTCGAATGACGATGACCAGCCCAGCTATCTTGCCGAAGCCGCGCCGGAAAAGGCTGAGGTCGCGGCGGGTGTCGTGATCTGCACCTACGGCTTCCCGGCGGGCTACGGCTTCATCGGTCAACAGGTCGGCTCGGCCGAAGCCTTCAAGGTGTTGTACCGCTTCTATCAGGACCGGCTGTTCGAGATCCGTATCACGGCTGAAGTCGAGGCGGCCCCGACCTTCCTGACGGCGCTCAAGGATCGGTTCGGCGCGCCGACTAGCGCCAGTAAGCGCAAGGTCTTCAACTACATCTCCGAGACCACGACCTGGGATCGCCCCGACGTGTCGATCGTGGTCAGGTCGCCCTCGCCGCAGTCGAACTGGATGGAGGTCGTCTACGCGAACAAGGGCGTGGCCAAGACGGTCGCGGCCGCGAGTAAGGCCGTCTCCGGTGCGGACAAGCTCTAGGGCAGTCTTTTCAGGACCTTGCCGCCGAGTCCCCGTTCCCTTTTTCCGAGAACCGGATTATAGCGTTCATCAACATCCCGCCCGGCCGAAAGGCCGGGCGCCGTCATTTCTGGAGGACCGCATGTCCGACATCCTGATGCCCAAGGCGACCGCCGTCTGGTTGGTGGACAACACTTCGCTGAGCTTCGAGCAGATCGCCGATTTCTGCGGCCTGCACCCGCTGGAAGTGCGCGGCATCGCCGACGGTGAAGTGGCGCGCGACATCCGCGGCGCCGACCCGATCGGCAACGGCCAGCTGACCCGCGAAGAGCTGGACAAGGCCCAGGGCAATCCCGACTACCGCATGAAGGCCCAGGTCAGCCGTCACGCCGAGCTGCTGAAGCCGCAGAAGAAGGCCCCGCGCTACACGCCGGTCTCGCGTCGTCAGGACCGTCCGGACGCCATCGCCTGGTTCCTGCGCCACCACCCGGAAGTGACCGACGCCCAGATCTCGAAGATCCTCGGCACCACCAAGGCCACGATCGAGCAGGTCCGCGCCCGCACGCACTGGAACGCCGCCAACATCAAGCCGATCGACCCGGTGACCCTGGGCCTGGTGGGCCAGCTGGAGCTGGACGCCCTGGTCAAGAAGGCGGCCGAGAAGAAGGCCAAGGACGACCTGAAGAAGGGCATCCTGCCGGAAGACCCGACCCTGCGCCCCGCCTCGGAGGCCGGCCAGTTCGAGCCCGAGGTCGAGGAAGAGGAAGAAGACTTCCGCGCCAAGCGCGGCGACCTCAAGGCCGAGGACGTGTTCGGCCAGTCGTCGGGCTATGTGGACGAGGAAGACGAGGACTAATCCTCGGCTCCTGAGCGTAAAAAAGCAGAGGCCCCGCTCCTTGCCGGAGCGGGGCCTCGTGTTTTTCGGCTGCTGTCAGCAGCTAGTGAGTTCGCGCCCTAAGGCCCTCGATCTCCTCCTTCAGCCTGAGCTTTTGCCGCTTCAGCTCCATGAGCATCACGGCGTCGCTCCCGGGTCGATTGGTCTCCTCCTGGATCTTGCGGTCAAGGTTCTCGTGACGGGACCCAAGCTCGCGGATACGGGATTCGATGGCCATGGCTCTCGGCTCCATTGCTGTTGGAGAAGAAAGTGAACACCCGCTGCGCGGCGCTGTCAGATCACATATGATTGCAAGCGGCCGCGCTTGACGTGGCCAAATCTACTCCCAAGGCGGACGAAAATTTACCATGACCGATGCTCCGAAGACGGTTGAACGTCCCAAGCTGGTGGTAGGGATTTCGGGCGCTTCCGGGGTGGTCTACGGCATCCGGACGCTGGATGCGTGCCGCGAGCTGGGCGTCGAAAGTCACCTCGTGGTGTCCAAATCGGCGGTGCTGACGCTTCAGCAGGAGACCGGCGAGTCGCTGGCCGAGCTCAACGAACGGGCGGATGTTGTCCATCGCGTGAGCGACATTGGGGCGGCCATCGCCTCGGGCTCGTTCCGGACCCTGGGCATGGTCATCGCGCCCTGTTCGGTGCGGACGATGAGCGAAATCGCCACCGGCGTAACGTCTTCGCTGTTGACCCGGGCCGCCGACGTGACCCTGAAGGAACGCCGGCCGCTGGTGCTGCTGGTGCGCGAGACGCCGCTGCATCTGGGCCATCTGCGGACCATGACCAAGCTGGCCGAGATGGGCGCGGTGATCGCTCCGCCGCTGCCGGCCTTCTACGCCAAGCCCGCGACGATCGCCGAGATGGTCGACCAGTCGGTGGGCCGGGCGCTGGACCTTTTCGACCTGTCCTGGCAGCCGGTGAAGCGCTGGGGCGAGGACTTGGAGACGATCTCCGGCAAGGGCGCCCAAGGCGAGGAAAGTTAACGCCGATGCGGCTCTGGGACTGGGCTCTGGAGGCCTATGCGCGTCAACCTGTCGCGGAGGCGTGCCTGAGCCTGCAGGACGCCCACGGCCAGAACGTGCCCTGGCTGCTGTGGGCGGCCTGGATGGCGGGGGAGGGGCGTACGGCCGACCTCCAGGACGCCGCCAGGATGATGCGCGCCTGGGACGTCGAGGTCGGCGCGCCGTTGCGCGGCGTGCGCCGGGCGTTGAAGCCGTCGCGTCCTCCGGTCGACGACACCGCCAAGGAAGCCCTGCGCGACGCGGTGAAGGCCGTCGAGCTGAAGGGCGAGCGGGTGTTGATGGAAAGTCTGGAGGCGCTGAGCGGCCCGCCCGGCGCGCCGATCGCGGTGCTGGACGGCCTCGTAGCGGCCGCGCAGGCCTCGGGCGATCCCGCGCGCCGGGCGGCGTTGGAGACGCTGGCGTCCGCCCTTGAATTAACGTCGCGCTGAGCGCCTTTACCGGTCGTCAGCCTTTGCTATCTAAGTCCCTACTGGGGCCCACCTGAGATTTAAGTCCATGAACGACGATGATCCGTCGGAAGACACCGACATTTCGATCGAACGTCGCCTTGGCCTCCTGCGCGAGGACCATAAGGACCTCGACGACGCCATTCGGGCCCTGGAAGAGCGCTACCAGCCCGACATGCTGCAGATCGCCCGCCTGAAGCGGAAGAAGCTGGCTCTCAAGGACGAGATCGGCCGGCTGGAAGACCAGCTGACCCCGGACATCATCGCCTAGCCAGCGACCGCCTTCACGCAGGCCGCGCGGGCCTCGGGCGTCAGGTCCTTGGGCATGACGACCTGCTGGAAGCTCAGCATCGCCTTGCCCTCGGGCTTGAAGCGGATCGTGCGCTGTCCGTCGCCGTCGGCGACGATGTAGCCAATCTCGACCGAGCTGTCCCCGCCCTTGCCGCCCTGCCGACCCAGCCGCATCATGCCGTCGCGCAGGCCCGCCGCATAGGCGGGGCCGTCGGGAGCCACGCCGGTGATCACGCCATTCTTGGCGCTGGCGTCGGCGTCGAAGCCCAGGTCGAACGCCGGCCGGCTCACCGTCTTCACCGTCAGGCAGCCGCCGAACGCGTCGGGCGCCAGGACGATCGGTTCGCCCCGGGTGATCCAGCGGTCGATCTCTGGCGTCAGGTCGACGCCGGTTCGGGCCTTGACGACGCGCGGCAGCAGGTTGGCCGCCGCGTGGTCCCATTCGGCGGCGTCGCGGCCCTTGGCGTAGTCGCGCATGGCCAGCATGACGGGATCGAGACCGCCGTTCGGCTTCAGCCGGCTCTCCAGCAGCAAGGCCATCAGGGCGCCGCGTTGGTAGGGCAGCTTGTGAATGGCCTTGTCGTTCCAGAAGCGCTCGGCGATCGTCGCGTTCGGCAGGGCGCGGCCGGGCGAGGTGTCATAGGCCTCGAGCGCGGCGTTCCAGGCGGCGACGAAGGCCTCCAGGTCGACGAAGCCCGAGCGCAGCGACAGGCGACGGGCGTAATAGTCGGTGAAGCCCTCGCTGACCCAGTAGCCCAGCGGCTCGTCGGGACCGTCCTTGAGGCCGCCGATGCGGTTGGAATTCCACGTGTGGAAATATTCGTGGGCCAGGAACAGCTTGTAGTCGTCCAGCGGCACATTGCGGGTCGAGATCACCGCGAAGGCGTCGCCTAGGCCCGTGCCGCGATAGGAGGTCCATCCCGGCGGGGAGTCCTGGTCGACCAGGGTGATCAGGAACGGCTCCTTGCCGTCACCCCAGAAGGCGCGGCTGGCGCCGATGGCCTGGGACGCCATGTCGGCGAAGGCCGCGTCCGTGAACCCGAACTTGCCGCGCACGGCCAGGCGCAGCGGCGCGCCGGCGGCGTCGCGCTGCAGGAGGGTGAGGTCCTTGTAGGCGATGGCGACGCTTTCGCTGATGGCGTCGACCGTTCCAGCGTCGCCCAGCGTCTCCAGATCGGAGGCGAAGGCCAGGCCCGAGCCGGCGGGATCCCAGGCAAAGCGCGCCTTGTCCTTGTCGCGGCCCTCGGGGGTCACGAAGACGGTGTGGCCGATCACGTAGAAGCCGTCGGGGCCGATGATCGGCTGGCCATAGGTGACGCTGTCGACGGACGGCGGGCCGTCATAGGCGCTGATCACGCGATAGCGGACGGTCAGGGGCGCGCGGGGCTTGGACTTGATGGTCCAGGTCTTCTCGTCGGTCAGGGATAGCGTTCCGCCGGTGACCACGGGGGCCTTGATGAAGCGCCACAGCTTCTCGCCGCCGCCCCAGTCCTGGGGCACGCGTAGCTGGGTCTGGCCGTCGGCGTCGGCAGGCAGGGTGATGGTCACCGACAGGGCCGTGACCTTGCCGTTCTCGAGGACCGGCGCGAGGCGGTAGGTGTCCACGGGCGGCGTCGCGGCCAAGGCTGGCGCGGCGATGGCGGCGACCGTCAGGCCGCCCAGCAAGGCTTTGGTGATCAAGCGTCGTCCCCCAGTTGACGCGAGCCTAGGGGCGCCGCGGGGGACAGGTCAGCTTAAAGTTTCGTCAGGCGGCGATCAGGGTCGCTTCCAGGTCGCGGACGGTCTGCAGCAGGCGGCCGGGGGTGATCGGCTTTTCCAGCCGCGCGTCGGCGTGCTGGTCGTCCTTCAGCAGGCGGGCGTCGACGGCCGAGGCCATCAGGGTGATGGCGCTGGGGCGCGCCTTGCGTACGGCGCTGACCAGCTCGCCGCCGCTCATGCGCGGCATCGAGTGGTCGGTGATCACTAGATCGGGCTCGAACGCGTCCAAGGCCTCATAGGCTTCCTGGCCGTCCCGGCACAGCAGGACGTCGAACCCCGCTTCGGTCAGGGTGATTTCGTAGATCATCGAGAGGACCGGATCGTCCTCGGCGACCAGAATACGCTGCATGCAACCCGCCCAGTCATGCTTAACAGACTATGAACGTGTTACCGCACCCACCGGGTCCCAGTCGCCGTGCGATAAGGTCGCATTCCCTGAAGTTGTCGCTACGCCTGCTTCCGCTTGCGGACGAACATGGCGGCATCGGCCTCGGCCAGGGCCTCTTCCGGATCGGCGCCGGGCTCGATCTCGCGCACGCCATAGGAGATGTGCAGCGGGGCCGACCACTCGCCGAACTCGACCGGCTGGCTGCGGATGGCGTCGGCCAGGCTCTGGGCCTTGGCCAGGGCGGTTTCCTTGTCGGCCTGGGCCAGCAGCACGGCGAACTCGTCGCCGCCCATGCGGCCGACCAGGTCGCTCTCGCGGACATTGGCCAGCAGGCGCTTGGCCACGGCCTTCAGCGCCTCGTCGCCGGCGGCGTGGCCGAAGCGGTCGTTGACGCTCTTGAAGTTGTCGAGGTCGAAGAACACCAGGCTGGCCGACGAGCCGTAGCGCTGGGCGAAGGCCGAGACGCGCTTGGTCTCGCGCAGGAAGGCGCGGCGGTTCAGCACCGGGGTCAGGGCGTCCATGTCGGCCAGGCCCTGCGCCTCGTTCAGGCGCAGCTTCAGCATGGCGACCTCGTTCCGCAGGTCGTCGATCTCGGTCATCAGGGTCTGCAGGGCTTCCACGACCTGGGGGGTCATGTCGGCTTCGCTCAGGCCCAGGAAGGCGGCGCTGTCGGGCGCGGCGACTTCACGCGCCACGACCTGGGCGCCAGCCCTGGCCAGGGCGCGCTTGCGGATGGCGGCGAAAGGTTCGGTCCGGGCGCCGGAGATCTTCATGGGTTCACTGGGAATCGTTATGGCACAGCTCGCAGTAAGGTTAACGGGAACGCCGTTCGACGCAATCGGGGGCGCCGATAAGCCGCAGGCCGATGACGACGCGCCCACTCTAAAGGCGACCACGGAACGTTTTGTGTCGTTTTGGGCTTGCCGCAGCGGGCGGAGGCGCATACGGGGCGGCTTTCCGACGCTCGCCGAGAAGAGACGACGCCGATGACTTCGACCACCCCGCCCGTCGCCATCATCATGGGCAGCCGCTCGGACTGGCCGACCATGAAGGGCGCGGCCGATGCGCTGGACGCCCTGGGCGTGGCCTACGAGGCCAAGGTCGTCTCGGCCCACCGCACCCCGCAGCGCCTGTTCGAGTTCGCCACGGGCGCGGAAGCGGCCGGCTACAAGGTGATCATCGCCGGGGCCGGCGGCGCGGCCCACCTGCCGGGCATGGCGGCCTCGATGACCAATCTTCCGGTGCTGGGCGTGCCGGTGCAGTCCAAGGCGCTGAGCGGCCTCGATAGCCTGCTCTCGATCGTCCAGATGCCGGGCGGCATCCCGGTCGCGACCCTGGCGATCGGCGAGGCTGGGGCCAAGAACGCCGGCCTGCTGGCCGCCCAGATCCTGGCCCTGTCGGACCCGGCCCTGAACCAGCGTCTGTCGGCCTTCCGCGCCGCCCAGACCGACAGCGTCGCCGAGAGCGTCGAGGACTAAGCACACATGGCTGACTTCCCCCTCGTCCCCGGTTCGACCATCGGCATCCTCGGCGGGGGGCAGCTGGGCCGCATGCTGGCCCAGGCCGCCGCGCGCCTGGGCTTCGATGTCGTGATCCAGGACCCGGAGGAGAACTCGCCCGCCGGTCGCGTCGCCGCCCGCCAGATCGTCGCCGCCTATGACGACCGCTGGGCCTTGAAGCGCCTGGCCGAGGCCTGCGACGTCGTCACCTACGAGTTCGAGAACGTCCCGGCCGACACGGTTTCTGAGCTCGCTTCGCTCGGCGCGGTGGTCTCGCCCGGCGCCAAGGCCCTGGCCGCCGCCCAGGACCGCGTGGTCGAGAAGAGCTTCCTGGCCGAGATCGGCGTGCCCACCGTGGCCTTCGCCCCCGTCCAGGACAGCGAGAGTCTAGCCGCCGCCGTCGCCAAGATCGGCGCCCCGTCGCTGCTGAAGACCCGCCGCGAGGGCTATGACGGCAAGGGCCAGGCCTGGATTCAGAAGGCGTCCGACGCCGAGGCCTCGTTCGAGAAGATCGGCCGCCGCGCCGCCATCCTGGAAGCCCCGGCCGACTTCGGCCGCGAGCTGTCGGTGATCGCCGCGCGCAGCCGCGACGGCGAGATCGCCTGCTATCCGCTGTCGGAAAACCACCACGAGGGCGGCGTGCTCAAGCGCACCGTCGCGCCGGCCAAGGTCACGACCGCCACCCGCGACCAGGCCGAGACCATCGCCATCAAGATCCTCACCGCGCTCGACTATGTCGGGGTGATCGGGGTGGAGCTGTTCGAGCTGGCCGGCGGTAAGCTGCTGGTCAACGAGTTCGCCCCGCGCGTCCACAACACCGGCCACTGGACCCAGGACGGCTGCGAGGTCGACCAGTTCGAACAGCATATCCGCGCCGTCGCCGGCTGGCCGCTGGGTCCGACCGCGCCGCACCACCATGTCGAGATGACCAACCTGCTGGGCGCCGACGTCGACGCCTGGCGCAAGCTGGCCGCCGAGCCCGAGACCCGCGTCCACCTCTACGGCAAGGGCGAAGCCCGGCCGGGGCGGAAGATGGGGCATGTGAACCGGTTGAGGCCGCTGCGGGACTAAGATGCTCCCCCGTGATACGGGGGAGCTGTCGCGGAGCGACTGAGGGGGCTAACGCGGCCTAGGCCCAGCTCGCCCCCTCCGGCCCTCTGGGCCACCTCCCCCGCAACGCGGGGGAGGATCTGTGAGCCTCTACGACCCCAGGTGCGTGTTGAACCAACTCACGATCCGGTTCGTCAGGTCCGTCCGGTTCTTCGCCTGGCGGATGCCGTGGCCTTCGTCCTGGTAGATCACCAGCGAAGTCTCCACGCCCATGGCCTTCAGGCCGTGCCAGAACTCCATCGACTGGGCCGCCGGGGTCTCGACGTCGCGTTCGCCGACATAGATGAAGGTCGGGGTCTTGGCGGCCTTGATCGTGCGGATCGGCGACAGCTGGTCGTAGATCGCCGGGTCGTTGTAGGCGGTGTCGCCGAAGAACGGGACCATCCACTGGTCGATGCCGTTCTGGCCGTAATAGCTGATCCAGTTGGCGATGCCGGCCCCGGCCACCGCGGCCTTGAAGCGCTGGCTGTGGGTCACCGTCCACATGGTCATGTAGCCGCCGTAGCTGTGGCCGAAGACGCCTAGGCGCTTGTCGTCGACCGGGGCGATCTTCTCGACGGCATCGACGCCCGCGAGGATGTCGCGCAGGTCGCCGCCGCCGAAGTCGCGGCGGTTGGAGGTCTTGAAGGCCTCGCCCTGGCCGAAGCTGCCGCGCGGATTGGGCTGGAACACGTAGTAGCCGGCCTTCAGCAGGTCATAGACCGTGCCGCTGGAGCCGTAGCGCGAGGTCACGGCCGAGGACGGGCCGCCGTGGACGATGACCACCATCGGATAGGTCTTGCCCGGCTCGACCTTGGCGGGGGCCTGCAGCCAGCCCTGGACGTCGAAGCCCTCGTTCTTCCAGGTGACGCTCTTGCCGATATAGGTGGCGGTCAGGGCGTCGTTGTCGTGGGTGATGGGTTTGAGGGCCTCGGGCGCGCCCAGCAGCACCTGCGGGGCCTTGGCGAACGAGTCGACGACCGTGGCGGCCAGCTTGCCGCTTGGGTCGAACGAGACGCGGCCGTCGCCGGCCGAATAGCTGACCTCGCCGCGCGCCATGATGGTGACCTTGGCGCCGCCGGCCGGGTCGATGCGGGCGATGGCGCTGTCACCGCCCAGGATGGCCGAGGCCATCGGGCCCTTGGCGGTCCAGTCCAGGCTGGTGAAGGTGCCCTTGTAGCCCTCGGTCAGGTTGGTCGGCGCTCCTCCGGTGAACGGCACGGTCCAGACGTCGCCGCCGACCGCGCCGAAGTCGCTCATCAGGCCGCCGATGAAGGCCACCGACTTGCCGTCCGGCGACACGCGCGGGGCGTTCAACTGCAGCTTGGGCGCGGCGATCACGCGGCTTGCGCCGTCGACGCCGAAGGCCTGCAGGCTGGCGACCCACCAGTTGTTGTCGCCGTCGCCCTTGGCGGCCGTGCCGACGAAGCCCTTGGAGTCCGGGGTCCAGTCGTACTCGTAGACGAAGGTGTCGTCGGGCGAGGCGAACTTCAGCTCGCCGCCGGCGGTCGGGACCACGGCGATGCGCTGCTCGTCGATCGCGCCGGCGACGCCGATCTCGCCGACCTGACGGACGCCGGCCTGGGTGGCGCCGGTCTGCTTGCGGGCGCCGACCGTGGCGAGCATGGCGATCGACTGGCCGTCCGGGGCCCAGCGCGCGGTGCTGGCCACGCCGGTCACGGTCGTGACGGTGCGGGTCTTGTCGCCCTCGACCACGAACAGGGTCGCCGTCCCGGCCTTCATGTCCGAGCCGATGAAGGCCAGCTTCTGGCCGTCGGCCGACCAGGCGGGGCCAGCGTAGCGGCAGGTGTCGCAGGGATCGAAGCGGCCCGTGACCTCGCCCTTGGCCGAGCGGATGACGACGGCGGCGCGGCTGTCGGACTGGGCGCCGACGACCTCGGCGCTTTCGACGGCGGCCAGGCGCTTGCCGCCGGGGGCGAGGGCCAGGGCGTTGTAGCCGTGGACGGCGGGGGCAGCGGGCGCGGCCGCTTGCAGGGCAGCCGCGGCGACCAGGGAGAGCACGAACGACATCACGTGAGCCTTGAGTGAGCCTTGCCGGGAAGGGCGTATGCGTCGGCTTCGCCCGCCAATGTGTCTGAAAAATTTCTGTCGCAATTTGTCCGGGCTTGGCGGTCGCCGGGAAACACCTAAGGTCGAGCAACGAACCTTGGCCTTGAGGGATGACCGTGTTCCCGACGCTCGAAACCGAACGCCTGATCCTGCGGGTTCCGATCCAGGAGGACTTCGACGCCGGCTGGGCCGAGTTCCATGGCGATCCCGAATGCATGCGCTATCTGGGCGGGGCCATGCCGCGCAGCATCGCTTGGCGGACCCTGGCCCAGGTGGTCGGCATGTGGCCTTTGCGGGGCTTTGGGACCTTCTCGCTGATCGAGAAGGCCACGGGCCGCTGGGTCGGCCGCTCAGGTCCCTGGCAGCCGGAAGGCTGGCCCGAGCGGGAGGTCGGCTGGATGCTGCATCGCTCGGCCTGGGGCCAGGGCTACGCCACCGAGGCGGCGCGGGCGAGCATCGACTTCGCGTTCGGGACCCTGGGCTGGACCACGGTCGCCCACATGATCCACCCGGAGAACCTGGCATCGCAGGCCGTGGCGGCGCGGCTGGGCTCGCGGTTCCTCAAGATGGTCTACCTGCCGCCGCCGATGGACGCAGCCGGCCCGACGCAGATGTGGGGCCAGGACGCGCCCCAAAAATCCTAGTCGCCCTCGTCGTCCGCGCCGACCAGGTCGGCGGCGTCGAAGTCGTAGTCCAGCAGGTCGCCCGGCTTGCAGCCCAGCGCCGCGCACAGCCGGGCCAGGGTTCGGAAGCGGATGCCCTTGACCTTGCCCGAGCGGAACAGGGAGAGCTGGGTCTCGCTGAGGCCGACCTCCTGGGCCAGGTCGCGGGCTTTGAGGCCCTTGGCGACGATCAGGGCGTCCAGGGTGACGCGAACGGGCATCAGATCATCTCGTCGAGTTCGGCCTGCGCCGCCAGGGCCTGGTCCATCACGCGGCCCAGCAGGAACAGGGCGCCGCCGATCATGCCCAGCGTCATGCCGGCCACGTCGAAGTTCAGATAGCTGCGCTTGTCCGCCCCGACCAGCCGCATCAGGTTGATGACCACGAAGACGCTGGCCACGCCCCCGACGCCCAGGGCCAGGCCGACGCGGCGCAGGGCCGAGGGCAGGGCGGCCTGGATCAGCCGGCCCTTGGCGATCTCGCCCAGCGCCTGGCCGATCGACCACACCCCGAACAGGTAGCAGGCGGCCGGGATGTACTGGATCGTCAGGGCCAGCACCTTGGCGGGGCTCGGCGCCGTGGGCCGATGCAGGACCATCAGCAGCAGCGGCGCGATCCACGCCATCAGCGCCAGCAGCAGGCCAACGCTGATCACCATGAACACCGCCAGCCAGCGGAACTGACCGCACATGCGGCGGAATTTCTGGGCGTCGATGGCGTTCACGGCGGGCTCCCAACCTGTCTCATCTTTAATCTTGACTTAAAGACGATCGCTTCGCAACTTTATATCTAACTTAAACGAAATGAGCGCCGCGACCATGTCAGCCGCCATCGAGACCCAAGGCCTATCCCGTCGTTTCGGCCCGCGCCTGGCGGTCGACGGCGTCTCCATGACCGTGCCCAAGCGGGCCGTGTACGGCTTCCTGGGCCGCAACGGCGCGGGCAAGACCACGACGTTGAAGATGGTGCTGGGCCTGATCCGCCCGACCTCGGGCGTGGCCAGGGTCTGCGGCGTCGACGTCGCCCGCGACCGCATCGGCGCGGCCCGCAAGATCGGGGCGCTGCTGGAGGCGCACGGCTTCTACGGCAACCTGACCGGCCGCGAGAACCTGGCCCTGACCGCGACCCTGCTGGGCTGTCCGGCGACTGAGATCGACCGGGTGCTGGAGGTGGTCGAGATGCGCCCCGACGCCGGCCGCAAGGTCGCCGGCTACTCGCTGGGCATGCGCCAGCGGCTGGGCCTGGCCCGTGCGATGCTGGGCGCACCGCCGGTGCTGGTGCTGGACGAGCCGACCAACGGCCTCGACCCCGACGGCATCGCCGACATGCGCCGGTTCCTCAAGAGCCTGCCCGAGCGCACCGGCGCGACCGTGCTGCTGTCCAGCCACCTGCTGGGCGAGATCGAGCAGACCGCCACCCATGTCGGCGTGGTCAATGACGGGCGGCTGGTGCTGGAGGGCCGGCTGTCGCGGCTGAAGGCCGACCTGGCGCCGGAGATCAGCTTGCGCACCGGCGACGACGGGCGGGCAGCGGCGCTGCTGCGCGGCCACGGCCTGGACGTCCGCGCTGCCGACAGCCTGACCGTGGCCCTGGACCCCGGCGACGCCGTCGATCCGGCCGTGGCCGGGCTCACCGCCCTGCTGGTCGAGGCCGCCGTCCCCGTCTTCGCCATCGGTCCCCGCGCCCAGTCGCTGGAGGACATCTACCGCCGCGTCGCCACCGCTCCCCAACGCCAGCAAGAGGCCGCCTGATGCTCGCCGTCCTGTCCGTCGAAATCCGCAAGCTGAACCGCTCGCTGGCCGCCGTCCTGGCCCTGGCCGCGCCGTCGCTGATCGCCGCCTTCGGTTTCTTCATGCTGCTGCGCGGCGGCCAGCCAAGGCCCTGGGCGCAGTGGATGCAGATGGCCACCGGCGTCTGGGCCTATTTCATGCTGCCGATGAGCGTGACGGCCCTGACCGCCCTGGTCGCGCACATGGAGCACGGCCCGCGCGCCTGGGACCACCTGCGGGCCCTGCCCGTGCCGAGATGGCGGATCTATGCCGCCAAGGCGTTCTGCGTGGTCGCGTTGGTGACGGTCATGACGGGGCTAAACCTGCTGCTGGCCTGGGGCGCGATCTCGGCGGCGGCGACGATCAAGCCGGCCGTCGCCCCGACCGGCGCGCTCGACTGGATCGGACTGCTGGCTGTCAATCTCAAGGTGGTCGCCGCCGCGATCCTGCTGACCGCCATCCAGCTGTGGACCGCCCTGCGCTTTTCCAGCTTCGTGCCGGCCCTGGCGATCGGCATCGGCGGGACCTTCTTCTCGGTGGTGGCGACCTCGGCCAAGGAGGGGGTGTTCTTCCCCTGGCAGATGCCGGTCAACATGCTGGCCAAGGAGGCCTGGCGGGTCGAGACCGCCCTGGCGCTGGGCTGTGGCCTGGGTCTGGTCGCCCTGGCCGTGGCCATCGCCCACCTGGCGCGGCGGGAGGTGTTGTAACCCCGCGCCGGGCTCTCTAGGACCGTCTCCGACGGAGGACGGCATGAACGAACAGGCGCTCATAGGATTGATCGGCGGCATGAGCTGGGAAAGCTCGGCCCAGTACTATCGGCTGATCAACGAGGCGGTGCGCGACCGGGTGGGCGGCGTGGCCTCGGCCCGGACCCTGATGTGGTCATTCGACTTCGCCGAGATCGAGCACCTGCAGCATGCCGGCCGCTGGCCCGAGCTGTCGCGCCGCCTGGCCGACGCCGCCCGGGCGCTGGAGGCCGGTGGCGCCGACTTCCTGGTCCTCTGCACCAACACCATGCACCGCGAGGCCGACGCCATCGAGGCGGCGGTGAAGATCCCGCTACTGCACATCGCCGATCCGACGGGCGAGGCGATCAAGGCGGCGGGTCTCTCGACCGTCGGTCTGCTGGGCACGGCCTTCACCATGGAGCACGACTTCTATCGCGGCCGCCTGGAGAAGAAGCACGGCCTGGAGGTCCTGACCCCCGACGCCGACGACCGCGCCGTCGTGCACCGGATCATCTACGAGGAACTGGTCACCGGTCAGGTGCTGGACGCTTCGCGCGAGGCCTACAAGGCGGTGATCGGCCGGCTGGTCGAACGCGGCGCCCAGGCGATCATCCTGGGCTGTACCGAGATCATGCTGCTGATCTCCCAGGCCGATAGTCCGGTCCCGGTGTTCGACACCACGACCCTGCACGCGATGGCGGCCGTGGATCGAGCCTTGAACACGGCCGCCTAGCCGATAGGGTGCCCTCCGCTCAAGTTGCGGAGTTACCCTAAATGCGTCTGCGCCTCGCCCTGCTCGCCAGCCTTTCCATCCTGGCGGCGACGCCCGTCCTGGCCCAGACCACATCAGCCTACGACTCCGTCGATCCCTTCATCGGCACCGGCGGCGATGGCCACACCTTCCCCGGCGCGGTCGTGCCGTTCGGGATGGTGCAGCTGAGCCCCGACACGGACATCCTGCCGTTCAAGCAGAGCTATGCCCGGGCCGCCGGCTATCGCTTCGGCGACCCGACGATCCTGGGCTTCTCGCACACCCACTTCTCGGGCGCGGGACACTCCGACCTCGGCGACATCCTGCTGACCCCGGTCAGCGGCGAGGCCAAGCTGGAGCCGGGCGAGGTCGACAAGCCGGGCTCGGGCTACCGCTCGCGCTACAGCCACGACACCGAGGTCGCCCAGCCGGGCTACTACGCCGTCACCCTCAGCGACAGCCGCGTGCGCGCCGAGCTGACCGCGGGCCTGCGCACCGGCCTGCACCGCTACACCTTCCAGAAGGGCGACCGCGCCCAGGTGCTGATCGACCTGCGCAGCTCGATCTACAACTATCCGGGCAAGGTGCTGTGGTCGCGCCTGCGGGTGTCGCCGGACGGCGTGGTCACCGGCTATCGCGAGACGCGCGGCTGGGCCCCGGGCCGCAAGCTGTTCTTCGCCATCAAATTCGACCGTCCGCTGGTCGGCCAGTCGTTCCGCAACACCGAGAAGGACGTGCCCTATAACGGCTTCGCCCAGCCGGGCCGCACGCCGGAAGACCGCGCCCAGGTCCAGGGCCGTGGCCTGGTCGGCGTGTTCGACTTCGGCAAGATCGACGGCCCATTGACCGTGAAGGTGGCGCTGTCGTCGACCAGCGAGGACGGGGCGATCGCCAACCTCGCCAGCGACGAGCCGGGCTTCGACTTCGACGCCCAGCGCGCCCGCGCCAAGACCGCCTGGGAGAAGGCTCTGGGGGCTGTCGACATCGAGGCCCCGGCCCCGATGAAGAAGACGCTCTACACGGCGCTCTACCACACCCTGCTGGCCCCCAGTGTCTATGCCGACGCCGACGGCCGCTACCGGGGTCCCGACGATCAGGTGCATGAGGGCAAGCTGGACGGGCGCCCGTTCACCTTCCACTCGACCTTCTCGCTGTGGGACACCTTCCGGGCCGAGCATCCGCTGCTGACCCTGATCCAGCCGGCCGACTACACCAACGACGTGGTCAACTCGCTGATCGCCTCGCAGAAGGAGAGCCCGTACGGCATCCTGCCGGTCTGGCAGTTCCACGGCCAGGAAACCTGGACGATGATCGGCTACCACGCCGTGCCGGTCATCGCCGACGCCTGGATGAAGGGCATCCGCGGCTATGACGGCAAGGCGGCCCTGGACGCCATGGTCAAGAGCGCGACCTACGCCCCGTATGGCGGTCTCGGCGACTACATGAAGCTCGGCTACGCGCCGATCGACAAGGAGCCGGAAGCCGCCTCCAAGACCGTCGAATACGCCTATGACGACTGGACCATCGTCCAGATGGCCAAGGACATGGGCCAGGCCGACGTGGCCAAGACCTTCGAGAAGCGGGCGTCCTACTGGCGCAATAGCTTCGATGTGAAGACCGGCTTCCTGCGGGCCCGCAAGAGCGACGGGACCTATCGCGAGCCCTTCAACCCGACCGCCATCAACTACGGCTCGGACTATACCGAGGGCAACGCCTGGCAATATTCCTGGTTCGCGCCGCAGGACCTGGGCGGGATCGTCAAGACGCTGGGCGGCGACGCCGCGACGGTCAAGAAGCTGGACGCCATGTTCGACTTCGACAACTCGAAGATCGACTACAGCCACGCCGAGGACATCGCCGGCCTGATCGGCCAGTACATCCACGGCAACGAGCCCAGCCACCACGTGGCCTATATGTACAACTACGCCGGCGCCCCGTGGCGCACCCAGGCGCGCTTGGCCCAGATCATCAAGACCCAGTACAAGCCCACGCCCGAGGGCCTGTCGGGCAATGACGATCTCGGCCAGATGTCGGCCTGGCTGATGTTCACATCGCTGGGCTTCTACCCGGTGACCCCGGCGTCGAACGAGTACGCCATCGGCCGGCCGTTCGTGGATCGCGCGGCCCTGAACCTGCCCAACGGCAAGCGGTTCGTGGTGCGCGCCGAGGGGATGGCCGACGACAAGACGTACGTCTCGAAGGTGACCCTGAACGGCAAGCCACTGACGAGGGCGTACCTCAAGCACGACGAGATCGTGGCCGGCGGCGAGTTGGTCTTCACGATGAGCGCCACGCCGAACAAGACCTGGGCGACGAAGGTGGGTGATAGGCCGACGTCGTTGACGGCTTACAAGTAGGCCCCAGTTTCCCTCTCCCCTTGCGGGAAAGGGTGGCCCCGGCGGAAGCCGGGGTCGGGTGAGGGGTTGCACGAACAGAAACGCCGCGACAGCCGATGGGCCGGTCGCGGCGTTTTGCGTTTATCGACCCCTCATCCTGCCCTTCGGGCCACCTTCTCCCGCAAGGGGAGAAGGGATCAGTAAGGCAGCTGCGCCGGTGGGGGCTGCGCGGGACCACCCGACGGCGCCATGGTCTCCGCCGCCTTCGCCGCCGCATCCAGCTCCGAGGCCGCCCGCGCGAATTCCGCCGACAGCGTCTCGTAGTACCCATTGCGCGGGTCGGGCGTCGTCTGCGGCGCCGGATCGGGCAGCAACCACGCGAAATCCCGCACCGCCAGGGTCTGGTGAGCGGTCATCATGAAGCGACGCCAGATGCTGGCCGGGATGTCGCCGCCGACCACCTTGTTCATCGGCTTCTCGTCGTCGTTGCCGACCCAGACGCCGGTCACGTAGTCCGGCGTGAAGCCGACGAACCAGGCGTCGCGCCAGTTCTGGCTGGTGCCGGTCTTGCCGGCCGCCGGGCGGCCGAAGGCGGCGCGCTGGGCCGTGCCTTGGGTGACGACCTTCTTCATCATCTTGACCATGATGCTGGCGTGACCGACGTCGTAGACGCGGCGCTCGGCCTGTGGCGGCTGGTGCTGGAAGAGGGGCTGGCCGTCCTGGGTGGTGACGGTCTCGATGACATAGGGCTCGACCCGGACGCCGCCCTGCTGGAAGACCTGGAAGCCCGAGGTCAGCTGCAGCAGGTTCACCTCGTACGAGCCCAGGGCCACCGACAGGTCGGGCACGGGCGGCAGCGAGGTGATGCCGAAGCGGCGCACCAGGTCGCCGATCGCCGGACCGCCGGCCTCCTGGCCCAGCTTCACGGCGACGGTGTTGATCGAGTTGATCAGCGCCTTCTCGACGGTCATCGGACCGCGATAGCCGCCGCTGTAGTTCTCCGGCGCCCAGTCGCCGAACTTCACCGGCTCGTCGACGCGAATGTCGGTGGGTAGCACGCCCTTCTCGACGGCGGCGGCATAGACGAACGGCTTGAAGGTCGAGCCCGGCTGGCGACGGGCCTGGACGGCGCGGTTGAAGGGGCTTTCGCTGTAGCTGGTCCCGCCGACCATGGCCCGGATGGCCCCTTCGGTGGACAGCGACAGCAGCGCGGCCTGGTGAGCGCCCGAGCGCGTGGCCTCGGTGGCCATGGTCTGGCGCACGACCTCGGCGCCCTCGCGTTGCAGCAGCGGGTCGATGGTCAGGCGCACGATCAGGTCCGGCGCGTTCTGGCCGGCGATCTTCACGGCCTCGGTGGTGGCGTAGTCCAGCACCCAACCGTAGTCGCCTTCGTCCTGCAGGGCCATCGGCGACAGGCGCGGGGTGTCGTCCAGGGCGCGGCTTTCCTGCTCGGCGGTGATCCAGCCCTCCTTGCGCATATTGGCCAGGATCAGGCGCGAGCGGGCCAGGGCGCGCTCCATGTCGTTGGTCAAGGCGAGGCGCGAAGGCGCCTTAGGGAGACTGGCCAGTAGGGCCGCCTCCGACAGGGTCAGCTGGCTGGCGGGCTTGCCGAAATAGGTCTGGGACGCGCCGTCGACGCCATAGGTGCCGGCCCCGAAATAGATGCGGTTCAGATAGAGCTCGAGGATCTCGTCCTTGGAGAGCACCTGCTCCAGCTTGTAGGCCAGCAGCATCTCCTGGAGCTTGCGCTTGACCACCCGATCCGGCGTCAGGAACAGGCCCTTGGCCAGCTGCTGGGTCAGGGTCGAGGCGCCCTGGCGGGTCTTGCCGGCCCGCCAGTTGGTCCAGGCGGCCCGGCCGATGCCTTGCAGGTCGATGGCCCCGTGCTGGTAGAAGCGCCGGTCCTCGGCCGCCATGAAGGCCTGGGGCACGTAGTTGGGCACGCCGCCCAGGGTGATGCGCTGGCCATAGCGCGGGCCGCGCGTGGCGATCACCTGGCCGTTGCGGTCCTCGAAGCGGATGCCGGGCGCGCGGTTGACGGCGAACAGCGCCGCGCGCGAGGGCAGGGGCGGGGTGTCCTTGAGGTACTTGTACCAGACATAGGCCGCGCCACCGCCGGCCGCGAGCACGCCGATCAGGAACGAGACCAGCAGCACGCCCCAGATCCAGCCCCACTTGCGGGCCTTCTTCTTGGCGGCGCGATGCTTGAGGTCGGCGCGGAAGGGCTCTTCCGGCGGCGGAACGGGCGGCGGCGGAGGCTGGTAGGGCGGCGGGGCGGCGGGCGAGAGCTGGAAGGGGTCCTTCAACGGCTCCTGCTGCGCCCACGGGTCATGAGGCGGCTGCGGCGGCGCGCCACTGGCCGGCTCCGCCCTGCGCTTGGACGGGTCCTTGTCGTCGAACTTGTACGGCGGAAGGGTCCAGTCGTTCACGGTCTTGAGTCAGGCTCTGTTTGGTCGCCGGGTAAATCGGGTTTAGGACGGCGCCATGACGCCACGCAAACCTTTCTGGGAAACGAAGACGCTTCCCGAGATGACTGTCTCCGAGTGGGAGAGCCTATGCGATGGGTGCGGCCTTTGCTGCCTCGTTCGCTTCGAAGACGAAGATACCGGCGAAATCATCCCCACGCGGGTGCACTGCCAGCTGTTCGACGAGCATCTCTGCCGCTGCAAGGACTATCCGAACCGCAAGAAGACGGTGCCGGACTGCATCAAATTGACGCCCCACAACATCGAGGACCTGGAGTGGATGCCCCGCTCCTGCGGCTATCGCCGGATCCACGAGGGCAAGGACCTGCCGCGCTGGCACCCGCTGATCACCGGCGACCCGGACAGCACCCACAAGGCGGGAATCTCGGTGCGCGACCAGACGGTGTCGGAGCTGAGCTTCACCGACGCCGAGGACGCGCTGGACTTCGTCGCGACGGACCTGATGCAGGACCGGGGGGATGATCCGTACGATCCGGAGGACGGGGAAGACTGAGGAGCGCCCCAGATACAGAAAAAGCCGGCCCGCGAACGCGGAACCGGCTTTTCGTCGCCCTTACGGCGAGAAGCTGGAAGCTTCTTACTTCTTGGCGGTGAAGCCAGCGAACTTGGCGTTGAAGCGCGAAACGCGACCGCCACGGTCCAGCATCTGGGCGTTGCCGCCGGTCCACGCCGGGTGGGTGCGCGGGTCGATGTCGAGCGCGAGCGTCGCGCCTTCCTTGCCGTAGGTCGAACGGGTTTGATAGTTCGAGCCATCCGTCAGGGTGACGGTGATGAAGTGGTAGTCGGGGTGAATGTCTTGTTTCATGGCGGCGATCCAGTCCGACTAAGCCGGCGAGTGTGAATTGGGGTAAGCGCCATTCCCACACGCGCGGGGTGGCCCTCGAAGACGGGCGGCTATAAAGAACCCGCGCGATTTTGGCAAGGGACTGTTGATGACTGACGCGAACGGCGGCGACCAGATGGCCGAAGGCCGCCCCGGCGCGGGGGCCGAATTGGTCCAGGGCATGGCCGAGGCCAAGGCCCGCCGACCCCGCCGCAAGGACATCCGTCCGCTCGCCCACCTGCTGCCTTTCGTCAAGGCCCACAAGGGCGACGGGCTGGCGGCGGCCTTCTTCCTGCTGTTCTCGACCGGCGCGACCCTGGGCCTGACGGCGGCCTTCAAGGAGGTGATCGACCACGGCTTCGCCAAGGGCGCGGGCAGCGAGATCAACAGCGCCTTCATCGGCCTGGGCGCCGTGGCCCTGGTGCTGGCGATCGCCACCGCCTGCCGATTCTTCTTCATCACCCGCCTGGGCGAGCGGGTCGTGGCGGACGTGCGCCGTGCGCTCTATGGCCACACCCTGACCCTGGACCAGCAGTATTTCCTCAAGACCCGCACGGGCGAGGTGCTGTCGCGCCTGACCACCGACGTCTCGCTGATCGAGCAGCTGGTCGGGGCCTCGGCCTCGATCGCCCTGCGCAATATCCTCAGCCTCGTGGGCGGCCTCGGCTACATGGCGGTGGTCTCGCCCAAGCTGGCGGGCTTCATCGTGCTGATGGTGCCGGTGATCCTGGCCCCGATGTTCCTGGTCGGCCGCCGCGTGCGCAAGCTGACCGTCACCGCCCAGGACCGCTTCGCCGACGCCGTCGGCTATGCCGGCGAGAGCCTGGACGCCCTGGAGACGGTGCAGGCGTTCGGGCGCGAGACGGCCTCCTCGGCGCGCTTCGGCGGGGCAGTGGAGGAAGCCTATAAGGCCTCGGTCCGTCGCATCGTCACCCGGGCCAGCATGACCGGCATGGTCATCACCCTGGCCTTCGGCGGGATCACCCTGTTGCTGTGGACCGGCGCGCGCCTGGTCATGGCCGGCGAGATGACCGGCGGCACCCTGGCCCAGTTCGCCATGCTGGCGGTGATGGCCGCCGGCGCGATCGGGGCCCTGGGCGAGGTCTGGGGCGATGTCCAGAAGGCTTCCGGCGCCATGGACCGCATCTCCGAGCTGCTGAACGCTCAGCCCGACATCGCCGCGCCGCCCGCGCCCAAGACCCTGCCGGTCCCGGCCCAGGGCGCGATCGCCTTCGACAACGTGGTCTTCGCCTATCCGGGCCGTCCGGACCTGCCGGCCCTGAACGGCTTTGATCTTTCCGTGAAGCCTGGCGAGACCGTGGCGCTGGTCGGACCCTCGGGCGCGGGCAAGAGCACCGTCCTGCGGCTTCTCCTGCGCTTCTACGACCCGCAAAGCGGCGGCATCCGCCTGGACGGCGTCGACCTGCGCGACGCCGAGCCGTCGGAGGTGCGCGAGCGCATGGCGCTGGTCGCCCAGGACTCGCCGCTGTTCTCCGGCTCGGCCATGGACAACATCCGCTTCGGCCGCGCCGACGCCACCGAGGCCGAGGTCCACGCCGCCGCCGAGGCCGCCCAGGCCGCCGGCTTCCTGTCGGCCCTGCCGCAGGGCTTCGACACCCCGGTCGGCGAGCGCGCCAAGACCCTGTCGGGTGGTCAGCGCCAGCGCCTAGCCATCGCCCGCGCCCTGGTTCGCCAGGCCCCGATCCTGTTGCTGGACGAGGCCACCAGCGCCCTGGACGCCGAGAGCGAGCGCCTGGTCCAGCAGGCCCTCGCTGCGGCCATGGAAGGCCGCACCACGCTCGTGATCGCCCACCGCCTGGCCACCGTGCTGAAGGCCGACCGCATCGTGGTCATGGAGGAGGGCCGCGTGGTCGAGCAAGGCACGCACGCCGAGCTCTTCGCCAAGGGCGGGCTTTACGCCCGCCTGGCCAGCCTGCAGTTCGGGGTGGAGGCGGTCTAGGTCACTCCGCCGCGTAGACCAGCGGGTGGGTGTGAGCCCACAGGTGGGCGCGATAGGTGTCGAAGCACTGCTCGCCGCAGATCAGGCGCATGACCGCGCCCTCGGCGATGTACTTGGCGCGGGACGGATCCTCGGTCACCAGCGGGACCAGGGCCTCGGCGTTCCAGGCCTTGGAGTGCTCGATGTCCAGCTGGGCGTGCAGGGCGAAGTACTTGCGGGCCTCGGGCGAGACGCCGTTGCGCTTCAGGCCCGCATCGACGCAGGCCACGCGGGTCGGGGCGGTCAGCTCGACCACGCCCAGGGCGCCGATCGACTGCCAGACATAGCGCCGCGTGGTGGCGAAGGCGGTCATGACATTGGCCAGGCACAGCGACTGCCACAGGGTGCTGTCGATGGTCGGGGTCAGGCCCAGGGTCGCGGTCGTCCGCGTCAGCATCGGGCCGTGCATGCCCTTGGCGCCGCCACGGCCCATCTCGTCCCAGTAGTTGCGGGCCAGCTCCAGCTTGGCGCGGTCGGGGACCTTGACCTGGGTCATGGCCACCAGGTCGTCAAAGCCGGCCTCGCCGGCGGCCTCCTGGGTCAGGAACCACTTGAGGTCCTCCAGCGAGGCCTCGCCTTCCAGCCAGTCGAACAGCGGGTCCCATTGGCCGGGGCCGTGGTCCTTCAGCGCCTCGAACCAGGCGATGAAGCCGTCGGCGTCCTGCGGCACGTCCTCGACCAGCGGCGCGACGTGGCGGCGGAACGCCTCGATGAACGCGCCCTCGATGCGGCGCATGCGGATCTCCTGGTCCAGGTCCTCGCGCCAGCCGTCGGAGGGCGCGGCCGGGGCCAGGCGGACGTGGTTCCAGTGCGCCAAGCCCTTGTGCAGGGCTTCGGCGTCGGGGAATTGCGGGCTGAACGCGCCCAGGCGCGAAAGACGTTCGCCACCGTACACGGGGGCCTCCTCGGTCGTGAAAGGACTTGGGTCGAAAGGATTGGCCGCCTTTGCGGGGCGGCTTTGGCGAGGGGACAAACGGCGGTCGCCCCCATCGCGTTCCTGTGTCGGGGAACCGACCTCGCGCCCTAGCGCAGGATCACCGCCAGCACGGCGACGATCAGCACCACGCCCTCCAGCCCGTGGATCAGCACCGCCAGCCAGCTTGACCGGAACAGCTGGGCCGGCAGGCTGTAGCAGAGGCAGCTGATCAGCAGCCCCGGCATGATCCAGAACTTGTGGACGTGGTAGGCGGTGAACAGCACGCCGTTGCCCAGCCACGCCCACCGGCCCCAGGCCTGCTCCATGCGCGGCAGCAGCACGCCATGGAACAGCAAGGCCTCGCCCAGGCCGTAGTTGAAGACGCAGGAGGCCAGGGCCAGGGCCAGGATGTCCCAGCGCCCACCGGCCTCGGGAATCGCCAGGTGCTCGATGAAGGCGAAGGCCGGGGCGCGGGCGGCCAGTTCCCGGCCCAGCGCCGTGGCCTGGAACCAGCCGCCGGCCGCGTCGTCGCCGACGAAGCCGAGGATCGCGAACACCGGGACCAGCAGGAACGCGGCGATCGCCGGGCGTCCCCGCCAGCTCGGCGTCGTCAGCCACAGGCGGCGGGCCAGCGGCGCGAGGCGGAAGGGGACGCCCTCCAGCCGCAGCACGATCAGCGACAGGGCCAGCTGCCAGGCCATGCCGGCCAACATCAGCCGCCAGAACACCAGCCCCGACAGGGGATCGCCGGGCGTGATCAGCCGGGGCGCGACGCCCCAGGCCAGGATCGCCATCGGCGCGGCAGCCGCCAGCCAGATCGTCAGGATGATCGCGGTGCGCCGCATCCTAGAACCGCCGGACCAGGCTGACGAAGCCGGCCGCCGTATGGTCCTTGGCCATCAGCGGGCTGTCGGTGATGTCGTTGTCGAACAGCTCGACCTCGGCGGCGGCGATCACGAACAGCCGGTCGGTGACCTGGTAGCGCGCCTGCACGCCCAGCGACGGGACCAGCACTCCGCCCGACGCCGCGCGGGCCGTGCGGCCGTATTCGAAGGCGCGCACCTTGCCGGCCTCCTTCTCGCTCAGGCCATAGAGCCAGGTGGCCAGCTTCTCGTCCTTCCACGAGACGCCGGCGACCACGTCGACCGACAGCTTCTCCAGCGGCGAGGCCGACAGGGTGAGGTCCAGGTTGATCTCCTGGCCCTTGGTCTCGCTGGCGACGTCGCGCAGGTATTCGACGCTCAAGGTCGCCGGGCCGGCCGAGCCGCTGATCCGCCCGCCGATATCGACGCCGGTGTCGCGCTTGAGGAAGGCGAAGTCGCGGGTGTCCTTGGGATCGACCAGCTGGAAGCGCGGAGCGACCCGGCCTTCCAGCTTGATGTGGTCGTTGCTCCACGCCGTCACCGCCAGGCCCGACAGGTCGGCCGTCAGGCGCGGGGTCTGGTAGACGAACAGCGGCAGCACGCCGGTCTGGGTCTTCTTCTTGGCGGTCGCATAGGGGTTGGTGGTGGCGTAGACGCCGGCCCCCAGCAGGAAGAGGCGCTCGGGTTGCTGCGCCTCCTGGGCTCGGGCGGCGATAGGCGTCAAAGCCAGGACGCAAGCGATGACGGTGAAACGGCGGATCATGACTGCTCTCGTGAAGTGGAGGACAGTCATCGAATGGCCCAGCTCGGCGCGGGGCGTCGTCCGGACGGGTAGGCTAGAAGCCTCGGCGCTTCCGATCCTGCCGGCTAGGACCCGGGCCGGAAGGCGCTAGGCGGCTGGCCGGCGTGCTTCTTCACGGCCGCATTGAAGGTCGAGCGCGAGTTGAAGCCGACGTCGTAGGCGATGGTCAGGATGGCTTCGTCGGAGGTCTTGATGCGGTCGATCGCCTCCTCGACCCGCCAGCGGTTCACATAGTCGAAGAAGCTCTGGCCCAGGTGCTCGTTCAGGGCCTGGGACAGGTGGTTGGGCGTGATGGCCACGCGGCTGGCCAGGGCGCTCAGCGACAGCAGCGGATCGCGGTAGAGGGCGTCGGCGCGCATGGCCTGCTCCAGCCGCGCGGCGATCTCGGCCTGACGCGCCGAGGGCAGGGCCGAGCGGGCGTATTTCTCGGGCGAGGGCAGGACCTTGGGCGTCTCGGTCTCTTGCGTGTAGATCGGCTGCTGCGACAGGCCGAACAGGCCGATGGCGGTGGTCCAGGCCAGCTCGACCGCGGCCGCCGCGGTGTCCAGCCACGGCGCGCTGGAGCCGATGGCCAGCACCGATTTCACCGCGCCCCACGCCCAGGCCGCCAGCATGATCAGGACCAGCGCCCGCAGCCAGTTCAGCGTACGGTTCTCGAGATTGGAAAAGAGATCGCGCACCCGACGCACGTGCCGGCTCAGCACCACCAGGGCTGAGGTCAGGTAGCCGAGGGTGACCAGCAGGAACAGCAGCACGAACAACAGCTGCAGGACGCCCGCCGTGGCGTCGGTCCCGGCCTCGCCATAGACCGCCAGCTTGGTCTGGGCCGGCAGCACGAAGAACGGCGAGGCGATCAGCACCGCCACCCCGGCCGGCCAGGCGATCCGCCGCACGCGGGCGAAGGTCCAGCGGTCCGGCTCGCCGGTCATGGCCAGCACATAGGCCAGGATCGACGGCCCCAGGAACAGCGACAGCGCCCACAGGATCCCGGTCGTCCAGGGATGGGCGGCATAGGTCCCGGTGCGGTCCAGCAGCAGGTCGATCCCCGACAGTCCGCTCAGCGCCAGGAACACCGCGAGCGCCGTCGCCGGCGAAGCGCGCCAGTCGCGCCGCACCCCCAGCTGCGCGGCCGCGAACAGCCCGATCGCGGCCGTCGCCGAAGACAGGATCAGCGCCGGAGCGTCGACCATATGACGATCACCCCCGCGACCGCTGGCCTACTTGCGCAAATCCGCCGGCGTGGTCGGTTCGCTGATCACGTGCTCCATCGACGTCCAGCGGGCGGCGTCGGTCTTGCCGGCGCGGTAGACGTGGTCGCGGACCATGTCCTGGCCGAGGTTGTAGTTGATCACGTACGAGCGGTAGGTCTCGATGAACGACACCCGCTTCTCGGCCCCGCCGCGCGAATAGAGCGTGTACTTCATCAGCGCCTGAACGGCCTGTTCCTTGGTCATCTTGCCGGAGAGATAGAGGGCCGCGATCGTGTTGCCGGCGCTGGACAAGGCCGCCTTGGCTTCCTGCAGCTCGCCATAGGCCTCGGCGGTCTTCGGATCGAGGCCGGCCAGGGCGTAGAGCTTGTCGCGCTCGAAGTCGGTCTTGGCCTTGCCCGGGAAAGCCAGCTCGATGCCGAAATTGGCGCTGCCCTCGGCGATGAACGACTGCGGCGAGAACAGCGGATAGACCGAGAACTCGACCCAGCCCTTTTCCTTGGTCAGCTTCTCTTCCAGCAGGGTGTTCAGCACGTGGTGGCCCGGATAGCCCTCGTGGCAGCCCAGGTCCAAGGCGCGGCTGATATAGATCGGCAGGTCGGTGTTGATCTCGATCAGGCTGTGGGCGTCGCCCTTATACCAGTTGTAGCCGCTCCACGGCTTCTTGGTCACGAAGGCCAGGTCGAAGCGCTCATTGGCCGGCAGCTTGATGTGCGCTTCCGTCTTGGCCTTGCAGGCGGCGATGCCGGCCTGCATCACGGCCTCGACCTTGTCGGTCGGGATTACGTACTTGTTCTGGAAGGCGTCGACGCGGGCGGCCAGGTCGCCCTTGCCGGGAACGATCTTGTCGATGCGGGCCAGGATCGGGTCGTAGTTCTTCAGGGGCTTCAGCACCGGGCGGACGCCGAACAGGCCCTCGGCCTCGTCCTCGAAGCTGAACTTGTCGCCGGCGATCATGGCCAGGCGGGTCTGGGCGGCCTTCAGCTGGCCCTTCATGAACAGCTTGCGGCGGCGCTCGTCGGGCGTGAGGTCCTTGTCCTTGGTCGCTTTGACCAGGATCATCAGGCGGTCGGCCTCCTTGCGCAGCACCGAGACCGGACGCGGCGCGGCCTTGGCGCTGTCCATCAGGTGGACCGGGCCATAGTAGGCGTCGACATAGCCGGGCTCGCGCTCGCCGGCCTCCAGGGTCATGCGCACGAAGTCCTCGGCCACGCGGTCCAAGACCTCGCTGGAGGCCGTCTTGGGCGCGGCGAAGGCGGCCGAGCCCAGGGCCAGGGTGGCGGCGAGGACGGCCGTGGAGACGGCGTGACGGATCTTCATGAGGCTTCCCCTGGGAACTTGGGCGGCACGCTGCACCGCCCGCCCCCCGTTCGGCAAGGGCCGATCAGAGGCTGGCCAGTTCCAACGCCTTGGCGTCACCGGCCCAGGCCTTGCGGGCCTCGGCTTGGTGCATCTCAGCCGCCTCGATCATGCCCAGCTTGCGCTCGGCGCGGGACAGGATGGCCAGGGTCACCGGATCGCGCAGGCGCTTGGACAGCGCCGCGCGGGCTTCGTTGGCCGCGCCCTTGGCGTCGCCGGAGGCCAGCAGGGCCAGCGCCAGGTCGCGGCGCGGGGCGTACCACCAGACCGGCGGGTCGGTCTGGTCGCCGAAGCGGGTCTCTTCCAGCTCGGCGGCTTTGCGGAAGGCCTTGGCGGCGACCTTGGGCTTGTCCTCCAGCATCGCCGCCCGGCCCTCCAGCACGAGGCGCGCGACCTTGATGGCGTCGACGCCCAGGGCGCCGAACTCGCCCCAGGGCTTCAGCGCGACGGCGTCCACCTGGACCTGGGCCAGCTCGCGCCGCACGCCGGCGACGTCGCCCTTGCGGGCCAGGGCCTCGCCGCGCGCATAGCGCCACATGGCCTTGAGATAGGGCAGGGAGGGTTCCGGCAGGGCCAGCACCTCCTCGGGCGTGGCGTAGCGGCCCTCGACGGAATAGGCCGTGCCCGCGACCGCCTGGTCCCAGGGCTGGTCGGGTTTCAGCGTCAGCGAATGGGTCAGGAACGGACGGGCGATGGCCAGACCGCCCTCGGCGTCGCCGGACATCAGGGCCGAGCCCGCGCCGAACTGCACGTTGTGGGCGTGGTAGTAGAGCTTGTAGACGCCGTCCTCGCCGGTGAAGCCCTGGGCGGTGGCATTGGCCCGGTCCAGTTTGGCCGCCGAGAGGTTGGACTTCAGCGCGTCCTCATAGCGCCCGACCCAGTAGTAGGTGTGCGAGGGCATGTGCACGAGGTGGCTGGCCGACGGCGCCAGGCCTTCCAGCTTGTCGGCCCACGGCTCGGCGCGGGCGGTGAAGCCGCTCATCTCGGTGGCGTGGATGTAGAAGTGGATGGCCGCCGCGCTCTGCGGGGCGCGCTTCAGCGAGGTCTCCAGCAGCTCGACCGCGCGGGGCAGGTTCTGCTTAGCGCCGGCCAGCGAGGCTGGGACCATCAGGGCGTCGGCGGCCAGCACGGCCAGCTCGTCGTCGTCCGGATTGGCGCGGGCCAAGGCGTCCATGGCCTTGGCGTAGGCGGCGTCGCCCGCGCCCTTGCCGCCGCCGTGCTCGTAGCGGGCCTTCATGGCCGCGATCAGGTCGCGCTCCAGCGGCGGGCCGTCGGCGGCCAGCACGGTGGCGCGCGCCATCAGCTCGGCCATCGCCTTCTGGACCTTGTCGTCGACCGTGTAGTTGATCGTCGCCCCGCCGGCCCAGGCCTGGCCCCACAGGCACATGGCGCAGGTGGGATCACGGCGCGCGGCCTCCTCGAAGGCGGCGACGGCGGACTTGTGGGCGAAGGCGTGGCCCAGCTGCAGGCCGTTGTCGAAGAAGGCCTGGGCGTCGGGCGAGGCGGTGCGGATCTTCCACGTCGCCGCGCCGTAGCCGGGCAGCAGCTTCACGGCCTTGGCGGGGGCGTCGCTGGCGGCTGGGCTACCGGAGCACAGGCCCATGCCGCTGGGCGCGGGGGCGGGCGCGTCGGCCTGGGTGAAGGCCGGGATCAGGGCGAACAGCCCCGCCGTGAAGACGATCGCGCGCAAGTCAGTCATTCCCCCGAGAAGGCTCGACTGTCCGCCGTGGAACCGCGTTCGGTCAAGCGCGGGCGGCGACCGCCAGGCCCGGGAAGTCGCTGAACACGCCGTCGACGCCGGCCGCGTACAGGGCTTTGAACACCGGGGTCACGTCGCCGTGCATGGCCAGGAACGCCGGGTCCTTGGGATCGCCCTTCCGCAGGGTGGCGGGCAGGAAGAAGTTCTCGGTCCGCACGGTCCAGGGGTGCACTTGCAGGCCCGCGGCGTGGGCGTTCTTGACCAGGTCCGTGGCCGGCAGCAGCACCTGGCCGTCATTGGGGACCACCAGGCTCCAGTTGGGACCCAGGCCGTCGGCATAGACGGCGACGTCCTTCAGACCCTGGGCGGTGATCAGGTCGGCGTACTTCACGTTCGGCAGGTCGGCCGGACCGCCTTCGCCGTCGACCAGGAACACCAGGCGCGCCGGGGTCTTGGCGCGCAGCTTCTTCAGCGTGCCGACCTCGAAGCACTGCACGAACACCGGCGCGGTCGCCGAGTTCAGGTCGTTGGACTTCAGCTTGGCGACCAGGCGGTCGTCGGTCGGCAGGCCGATCGAGGCGAAGAAGGTCGGGTGCTTCAGCTCGGGATAGACGCCGATCGTGCGGCCGGTGCGCTTGGTCCCGGCCTTGGCGATGGCGACCACCTCGTCGAAGGTCAGGATCTGGGCCTGGCCGTCGAAGGCGGCGCTGGTCGGACGCAGCTGCGGCAGCCGCTCGCGGGCGCGCAGGGTCTTGATCTCGGCCAGGGTGAAGTCCTCGACGAACCAGCCGGTGACCGGCTGACCGTCGATGGTCTTGGTCGTCTTGCGGGCGGCGAATTCGGGACGCTTGCCCACGTCGGTGGTGCCGCCGATCTCGTTCTCGTGGCGGGCCACCAGGTGGCCGTCCTTGGTCGGGACCAGGTCGGGCTCGATGAAGTCCGCGCCCTGCTCGATGGCGCGCTCGTAGCTGAGGGCCGTGTGCTCGGGCCGCTCGCCGCTGCAGCCGCGATGGCCGATGACGAGGGGCTTCTTGGCCTGGGCGCGGGCGAAGCCGGGCAGCAGCGTGCCGGCGAGCGCGGCGGTGGTCATGGCGCGACGGGTAAGCAGGGTCATGGGGCGCGATTTAGCGCCGGGATGTGACGGTTTGGCTAGCCTAAGTTGTCATCCCGGCCGCAGCGAAGCGGAGAGCCGGGACCGCGGAAAGCGCGGCGCTTCCGGCGGTCCCGGATCGGCGCGCTTCGCGCTTGTCCGGGATGACAGTTTTTAACGGCCTACGCCGCCCGCAGCTTCTCCAGGATCTGCGGATAGAGGTCCTGGTTGCTGGCCAGGATCGACTTGCCGTTGACGACGTCCAGGTCGCTCTCGTCGATCGTCGAGACCTTGCCGCCCGACTCCTGGATCATCAGCACGCCGGCGGCGACGTCCCAGGGATGCACATTGCGCTCCCAGTAGGCGTCGAAGCGGCCGGCGGCGACCCAGGCCAGGTCCAGCGAGGCGGCGCCGAAGCGGCGGACGCCGGCGACCTTCTGGCTGACCTGGTGCAGCTCCTTCAGGAACTGGCCGTGGCCCGGCTTGCCGGCGAACGGCACGCCCGTGGCCAGGACGCTCTCGTCCAGGTTCCGGCGGGCGGCGACGCGCAGGCGCTTCTCGGCGCCCAGGAAGGCGCCCTTGCCCTTTTCGACCCAGAACAGGTCGTTGGAGATCGGGTTGTAGGTGACGCCGGCGACGACGCCTTCGCCTTCACGCTGCAGGGCGATGTTGACCGCGAAGTGCGGGATGGCGTGCATGAAGTTGGTGGTGCCGTCCAGCGGGTCGACGATCCAGGTGTGGGTCTTGTCGGTGCCCTCGATCATGCCGCGCTCTTCGCCCAGGAAGCTGTAGCCTGGACGGGCCTTGGTCAGGATCTCGAACAGGGTCTGTTCGGCCTTGAGGTCGGCATTGGTGACGAAGTCCGCCGCGCCCTTCTTGGAGACCTGCAGTTCCGTGACTTCGCCGAAGTCGCGAGCCAGGCCACGGGCGGCCTTCCGGGCCGCGTCGATCATGACGTTCAGGAGGGCGGAAGGGGTAGCCACGGGCGGATATCCTCAAGAATTGCCGTCGACGCCCGCCGGAAAAGTCCGGCGGCGGAGCGGTAGGTCGACGGTGTGAAAGAACGGGCGCGGAACCTAGTCGTCCACAGGGCCGATGGCAAGATGCGCCAGAAAACACAGGCTTAACGGCATTTTTCGCCGACCCGTGTCACGTCGGCGAAGGCTGGCTCGTCCTGTCTTCCGAAACCACTTCGGAGGGTGCCATGCGCTGGATCGCGATCGGACTGACGGTGCTGTTCTTAGGCAACGGCCTGGTGATGCTGACCATCCCCTATCCCTGGTACCTGACCATTCCCGGGGTCATTCAGACCGGACCGTTCAACGACCACTTCGTGCGCGATATCGGCGCGACCTACCTGGCCTGCGGGATCGGCACCCTGCTGGGCGTGCTGGACCTG
The DNA here is from genome assembly GCF_059415225.1 of Caulobacter sp. GW821-FHT10E02. Lineage (NCBI taxonomy): Bacteria > Pseudomonadati > Pseudomonadota > Alphaproteobacteria > Caulobacterales > Caulobacteraceae > Caulobacter > Caulobacter sp. GW821-FHT10E02. The sequence goes on along the minus strand of NZ_JBWKMV010000002.1, from coordinate 114,225 downwards.
CGCCGGCACGCGGGCGCGGTGGCGGTCGCCGCGGCGTTCCAGGGCGTCCATGCGATCATCCACGTCATCACGCCGTTCTGCGGGAAGGCCCTGCCGTGGCCGCTGCTGGCGCGGGACTTCCCCGGCGTCTTCCTGCCGACCCTGCTGACCCTCTGGCTGGCGGTCGCGGCCTTCAAGAAGCAGGAGGCCTGACGATGCTGAAGGCGATCATGGCCGCCGCGATTGGCCAATTCGAAAAGCGCTACGACTACGACGCGACCTATATCCGCGACCTCCTGGAGGCCAGCCCCAAGGCGGCGCGGGCCTTCCAGGGCGTGCGGACCTTGTCGGGCTATCGCGAGGGCGCGCCACCGGCGGCCCTGGCGGCGGCGGGCCTTGTCGCGACCTTGGCCGAGGACTGCGGACCTTGTGTGCAGATCGGCGTGAAGATCGCCGAGGAGAGCCACGTGCCGGCCGACGTGCTGCGCGGTATCCTGACCGGCGACCTCGCCCTGATGGGGCCGGACGCGGGCCTGGCCTTCCGCTTCGCCAAGGCCTCGCTGGCCCGCGACCTGGAGCGCTCCGACGCCCTGCGCGACGACGTGCTGGAGCGCTGGGGTCCCAAGGGCCTGTCGGCGATCGCCCTCGCCATCGCTTCCGCGCGGGTCTATCCCACGGTCAAGTACGCGATGGGCCACGGCAAGACCTGCTCGCGCGTTGAGGTGGCCGGGGAGGCGGTGGCGGTCCGAACATGACTACGGCGGACGCGATCTTCGAGGCGCGCAGGCCGGCCATGACCGGCCTGGCCTACCGCATGCTGGGCTCGCGGGCCGAGGCCGAGGATGTCGTGCAGGACGCCTGGCTGCGCTGGCGCAAGGTCGACGCCGACACGGTCGAGGAGCCCGGCGCCTATCTCAACCGCGTGGTCACCCGCCTGGCCCTGGACCGCATGAAGTCGGCCCGCGCCCGGCGCGAGGTCTATGTCGGCGAGTGGCTGCCCGAGCCGGTGGTCGAGCCCGACTTCGAGGCCGGCGGCGACGCGGATTTGTCGGTGGCCTTCCTGCTGGCCCTGGAGCGGCTAACCCCGTTGGAGCGCGCGGCGTTCCTGCTGCACGACGTCTTCGATACGCCCTTCGCCGAGATCGCCGCCGCCCTGGGCCGCAGCGAGACGGCCTGCCGCCAGCTGGCCTCAAGGGCTCGGGAGCACGTGCGCCGCGACCGGCCGCGCTACACGCCGACGGTCGACGAGGAGCGCAAGCTGACCACGGCCTTCTTCCAGGCCCTGGTGACCGGCGACGAGGTGGCGCTGCGCGACCTGCTGGCCGAGGACGTGGTCTGGCACGCCGACGGCGGCGGCAAGGCCAACGCCAACCTCAACCCGATCTATGGCGCGACCAAGCTGGTGGCCATGCTGCAGGGCATCCGGCGCAAGTTCCCGCCGCCGGCCGACACCACCGTCCGCCTGGCGCGCGTCAACGGCCAGCCGGGCCTTGTCCTGGCGTCGAACGGCGTCGTCTTCCAGACCATGAGCCTGGAGATCGAGAACGGCCGCATCGCGGCGGTCTATGCGATGCGCAACCCGGAGAAGCTCTCCGGGTTGGACGCGTAACGCGCTGGTCTAGGGCAGCTCCACCTTCGGCAGCGTATCCTTCGTCTCGCAGGCCAGCTTCCCAGCCTTGCCGACGGCGCCGGAGATGTCGTCGATCTTGGCTTCCTTGCGCCAGCCCTTGGGCAGGCCCTTGGTGCCGTCGAAGTCCATCCCCAGGTCCATCCACTTGTCGGCCGCGCAGTCCAGCGCGAAGACCAGGATCGGACCCTTGTTGGCCGGCCAGTTCTTGTAGGGACCGTTGGGCTTGCCCTCGGCGACGCGGGTGACGATCAGGCCGCTGGACTGGTCCACGCGGGTGAAGTCGGCGTCGTAGTAGGACTTGGTGTCCCCTGGAGCCTGTTTCCAAGTCTCGGCGGTCGCGGCGCCGGAAAACGCCAGGACCGGTACGCTAAGCAAACACACTACGAGTCGCTTCATCACTGCGTCTCCCCCTCTACTTTTGTTCGCTGGGGAGGACGCTATGCCTGTGTGCGGTGCGTCACAAGAGAACGCCGTTATTTCGCCTTATTTGCGCAGCGCCAGCCCTTCGGCGATGGCGGCGTTCAGGGCTGCGACGCCGGCGTCCGGGCCTTCCGGATGCGCCCAGACCCCGGCCGAGACGGCCAGGAAGTCCGCGCCGGCCGTGGCCAGGGGCGCGGCGTTGGCCGCCGTGATGCCGCCGATGGCCACGCACGGGATCTCCATCGTCTCCTGCCAGATGGTCAGGATCTCGGGCTCGGCGGTGGTGGGGGCTTCCTTGGTCGTGGTCGGGAAGAAGGCCCCGAACGCGACGTAGTCGGCTCCGCCTTCCGAGGCTTCCATCGCCAGGTGACGGCTGTCGTGACAGGTGACGCCGACCATCCGCTGGCCCATCAGCTTGCGCGCGTCCTTCAAGGCCATGTCCGACTGGCCGACGTGGACGCCGTCCACGGCCAGGCGGGCGGCGAGGTCGGGGCGGTCGTTGAGGATCACGGCCACGTCGCGGGCCTGGGCGATCGGACCCAGGGCGTCGACGGCGGCGGCGATCACGTCGTCCGCGGCGTCCTTCAGGCGGATCTGCAGAGCGGCGACGTCGCCGCCTTCCAGGGCCTTGGCCAGCTGGCGGCCGAACGCGGCCAGGTCGGTCAGGGACGGCGGGGTGATCAGATAGAGGCGGCAGTCGGCGGTCATGACGTCGCTTTATGCCAATTCGGGCCCCTGCGCGACCGCGCAGAAGCAAGGAAGGAGGGCGCGACACCTCGCCGCTGCTAACCATAGTGAGAGTCAGTTGCAAAAGCCGTCGAGAGTCGCTAATTGAGAATGACACTCAATCGGGTAGGGCGTTCTTTCCTTGTACGTCTGCAATTGTAACGGCATCCGCGAGCGCGAAGTGCGCGCCGCCATCGACGCTGGCGCCAGCCGTCCGGCGGACATCTTCCGGTCCAAGGGCTGTCAGGCTCAGTGCGCCAAGTGCGTCTGTGAAATGCGCCAGATGATCCAGGAAAGCCGCGAAGCCCTCGCATTCGCAGCCGAGTAACGGCGCAAAAGCCAACAAAGTCAGCTATCGCGAAGCACTCTCACGGTTTTCTGTGAAAGCGCGAAACACTTGCACACATTCAGGTTGAAGCGCGTTTCAGCTTGCCCCAGGTTCCGCCCGAACAGCGAACCTTAAGGAGGCGGCCATGAAGGGCGACGCCGGCGTCATCCGTATTCTGAATGCGGTGCTCACCAACGAACTGACCGCGATCAACCAGTACTTCCTGCACGCGCGGATGTACGACAACTGGGGCTTCAAGCGCCTCGGCAAGATCATCTACGACGAATCGATCGGCGAGATGAAACACGCCGACAAGCTGATCAACCGCATCCTGTTCCTGGAAGGGCTCCCGAACCTCCAGGACCTGCACAAGCTGAAGATCGGCGAGACCGTGCCGGAATGCCTGGCCAGCGACCTGAACGTCGAGCTGTTCAACCGCGAGCTCCTGGTCCCGGGCATCGTCGAGTGCGAGACCGTGCGCGACTATGTCAGCCGCGAGATCCTGCGCGAGATCCTGACCGACACCGAAGAGCACATCGACTTCCTCGAAATGCAGCTGGGCCTGGTGAAGTCGCTGGGCGACCAGAACTACCTGCAGAGCGCCATGGGCGAACTGCCGGCTTAAGGTCTGTCCCTCTCCCCTTGCGGGAGAGGGTGGCCGCCCCCCGGGTCGCGCGAAGCGCGCGCCCGAGGATAAACTCCGCCGGTCGGGTGAGGGGTTGAAGAACGAAAACGCCGCGACTGGCCCATCGGCTAGTCGCGGCGTTTCTATTTGTGCGACCCCTCATCCGTCGGCTTCGCCGACACCTTCTCCCGCAAGGGGAGAAGGAAAGACTTCTAGGCCGCGCGGGCGCCCGGACGACGCTGCTGGGCGACGGCCTTGGCTTGCGGCTGGGCCTGCTCCTCGCCGGTGCGGAACCGGGTCATCAGGTGCGACAGCTCGTGGGCCTCGGTGCGCAGGTTGGCGGCGGCGGCGGTGGTCTCTTCGACCATGGCCGCGTTCTGCTGGGTCACCTGGTCCATCTGGTTGACGGCGCTGTTGACCTGGTTGAGGCCGGTGGCCTGTTCCTGGGCCGAGCGGGCGATCTCGCTGATCAGGCCGTCGATCTCGCCGACCTTGCTGACGATGCCGTCCAGCGAGGCGCCGCTTTCGCCGACCAGCTTCACACCGCGATCGACCTGGGCGGTCGAGTTGGCGATCAGGGTCTTGATCTCCTTGGCCGCGTCGGCCGAGCGCTGGGCCAGCGCGCGGACTTCCTGGGCGACGACGGCGAAGCCGCGACCGGCTTCACCGGCGCGAGCCGCTTCCACGCCCGCGTTCAGGGCGAGCAGGTTGGTCTGGAAGGCGATCTCGTCGATGACGCCGATGATCTGGCCGATCTGGGCCGAGGACTTCTCGATCTCGCCCATGGCCGCGACGGCCTGTTGGACGACCTCGCCCGAGCGGCCGGCGTCGATCCGCGCGGCCGAGGCGGCGGCCGAAGCGCGCTTGGCGCCCTCGGCGCTGCGCACCACGGTGGCGGTGATCTCGTCCAGGGCGGCGGCGGTCTCTTCCAGGCTGGCGGCCTGCTGTTCGGTGCGGCGCGACAGGTCGTCCGAGGCGTAGGACACCTCGTCGATGCCGGCCTGCATGCTGTGGGTGCGCTGGACGATGGTCGAGACGGTGTCGCGCAGACAGTCGACGGCGGTGTTGAAGTCATCCTTGATCTGGGCGTAGCGCGGATCCACGAGCGAGGTCATGTGCTCGCTGACGTCGCCGCAAGCCAAGCGGCGCAGGCCCTCGGCCACCACGGATACGAGATTGTTGTCCTGGTCGGCCTTCTTGCGGGCGGCCTCGGCGGCGGCGCGCTCCAGCTCGACGGCCGTGATGTCGGCGGCGAACTTGACCACCTTCACCGGCTTGCCGACCTTGTCGAAGATCGGGTTGTACGAGGCCTGGATCCAGATGTCCTGACCGGCCTTGCCGACGCGCTTGAACTTGTCGGAGAAGAACTCGCCGCTGTTCAGGCGACGCCAGAAGTCGCGGTACTCGCCGCTCTTGGCGTAGTCGGCCTCGACGAACATGCTGTGGTGACGACCCTGGATCTCGTTCAGGCAGTAGCCCAGCGTGTTCAGGAAGTTCTCGTTGGCCGTGACGATCGTGCCGTCGAGGTTGAACTCGATGACCGCCTGGCTGCGATGGATCGCGGCGATCACGGCTTCCATCTCGGCGACTTGGGCCGTCTTGGTGTCGTCCTGGCGAGGCCTGAAGAAGGACATCGGCTGGTTTTCCCCTGCGCTTAAGAGCCCGGAACGTCACCACCCTGGCGACGCCTGCTCTCCGCGCTTCGGCGAAAAGTTGCGCTCCGAACTTCAAGAGAGGCTTAACGGCGGCAAGACGTAGACCTGCGACAAATTACGCAGTTACGCAAAAATATCCTTTGAAAACAATGGCGACGCCGGAGGCGCGCAAGCGGCGCCTTGCTTAACGCGTCATACGGTCGCACGAGACTTTGGTATGGAACAAGGTGGGGTTGTCCTGCGCGAAGGTCGAGGACCGGACACTTCGGCGGCGTTTTCGGCTGGCGCGCGGCGCGGATCACGCCATCATGAGGCGAGGGTCCTGGTCACGCTGGAACCAAGGTTCAGCTGGGCTGTTTGACCTTGCGAGTTCACGAGGGAGTCCCGCCATGCATATCGCCAACGGAAAGTCGCGCGAGCGCGCCCTGGCTGGACGCGAAGCGTTCGAGCTGGATCGGCGGGAAGGCCATCACCCCGCCGCGCAGATCGCCGTCGGCGCGGCCCTGGCGGGCGGCGCGATCATCGCGGCCATCGTGATGGGGCGCCGCCATGAGCGCCTGCTGGACGACGAGATGTACGCCGTCGAGTTCGCCGAGATGCACGAGCCGGTCGCCCATCAGCCCAAGCCGCTGACCAGCCTGCTGCTGCCGCCGCTGTTCATCGCCATGACCTTATCTGGCCTGCGCACCTGGAACGCCCCGGCCAGCCCGGCCCGCACGCGCGCGCTGACGATCTGGAGCCTGGTGCAGGGGTTCAACGCCCTGTGGCTGGGCCTGGGCGCGCGCCGCGTCGGCGGCCAGCTGGGCGCGGCGACGGCCTCGCTGGCGGCCTCGGCGGCCTATGCCATCGAAGCCCGCAAGGTCGGCGGCGGCGTCGCCCCCGACCTCGGCTGGGTCGGCATCGCCAACGCCCTGACCGCGCAGCTGTGGCGCAAGCCCGTGCCGAGGATGCCGACGATTCACTAGGTCCCCTCAGGCGATCCGGAGCGCGCGGTCCAGGCTGAACCGGCCACCGCCGCGCGCGATCAGGAACAGCAGCAGGGCGGCCCACGACAGGTGGGTCGGCCAGGCGTCGGGATAGACGAAGATCTCGATCACCGCGGTCATGCCCAGGAACGCCAGGGCCGAGAACCGCGTGAACAGGCCCAGCACCAGCAGGATCGAGAACAGGTGCTCCGAATAGGTCGCCACGTGCGCCGCCACGTCCGGCGACAGCAGGGGCACGTGGTACTCGGTCTCGAACAGCGAATAGGTGCCGTCGGTGATGTGCAGCAGGCCGTCGACCTTGGTGCGGCCCGACTGGAAGAAGATCGCCGCCACGCCGAAGCGGGTGACCAGGGCCAGGACGTCCTCGGTCAGCACCTTGCGGGCGAGATTGGCGAAGGCGTCGAAGGGCGCGCGCAGGGTCAGGGCGGTCATTGGCTGATTTCCATGAAGACGCCGTCGGCGATCAGCCGGGCGAAGATTGAGGCGACATCGTCGCCCGCGCGCTCGGCGGCCCGGGTCAGGGTCTGGCCGTCGCGGCAGGCGCGCAGGAACTCGGTCTCGGCCTCGCCGATCACGCGGTGGGCGGCGCGGATGAAGAGGAGCGTCTCGGGCGTTTCGGACAGCGCCAGGTCTTCCCGGCCCTCGTAGGCGGCCGCCCACAGGCTGGGCAGGCCGGCGTCGAAGGCGGCGAAGCGGACGCTGGGGTGCAGCCGCAGACGGGTCTCGGCCAAGGCCTCGGGCGCCAGCGCGGCCAGCGCCTCGGCGCTCAGGGCCGGGGCCTCGGCGGCGAACAGGCTCTCGATCCGAAGGCGGTCGAGATGGGCGACGCCGACGAGATAGGGCGTGTCCTGGGCTGGCGGGAAGCGGCCGAGCCAGGCGGGGAAGTCCTCGCCGTAGTCCAGCAAGGCCGCGCTGGTTGGCGGGGCCTCGCGGGCGAACAGCGCGGCGGCGGCGCGGAACCAGTCCTCGCCGACCATGGAGAGCACGGTCGGGAAATTGGCGGCCAGGGCGTCGACGCAGCCCTTGGCGATGGTGTTGCGGTAGACCGACAGGCCGGCCTCGCCCGCGTCGGGCGCCAGCCAGGGCGACAGGGCGGAGCGCTCGCCGTCGAGGGCCGTGACGAAGGCGTCCTGGAAGTCCAGCAGCTCAGGCATGAACCGGCTCCAGCATCGCGGCGGCGCGGTCGCGCTCGGCCATCAGCGTCGCGAAGTCGGGGATGTCGTCGTCGCGCTCGATCAGGGTCGGGCGCGGACCGATGCGATCGATCAGGCGGCGATAAAGCGCCCAGACGGGCTCGGTGATCGGCGCGCCGTGGGTGTCGATCAGGAGGGGCGAGCCGCCTTCGTCGAGGCCATGGCCGGCCAGGTGGATCTCGCCGATGGCCTCGGCCGGCAGGGCGTCCAGATAGGCCTCGGCGCTGTAGCCGAGGTTGCTGGCGCTGACGAAGACGTTGTTGACGTCGACCAGCAGGCCGCAGCCGATCTTGGCGACCAGGGCCTTGAGGAAGTCGACCTCGTCCAGGTCGTGGCCGGTGAGCGGCAGATAGAGCGAGGGGTTCTCGACCAGCACGCGGCGGTCCAGGGCGTCCTGCATCCGGCCAATATTGCCGGCGATGCGAGCCAGGGCCGCGTGGGTGCGGGGGAAGGGCAGGAGGTCGGGCTGGTGCTGGCCTCGGTGCGTCGACCAGGCCAGGTGCTCGGAGACCACGAACGGCTCGAACCGGTCGGCCAGGCGCTTGAGCGCGGCCAGATGCTCGCGGTCCGGATCGGCGTCGGCGGCCAGGGACAGGCCCACGCCGTGCAGCGAGATCGGCCGCCGCTCGCGGATGGCTTCCAACGCGGCCAGACGCGGGCCGCCGGCCGACATGTAGTTCTCGGGATGGACCTCGAACCACAGGCCTTCGGCCTCGCACGCGAGGGCGTCGGCGTAATGCTGGGATTTGAGGCCGAGGCCGGCGGTGGGGGTCATTTTACACCTGAATTGTCATCCCGGCCGCAGCGCAGCGGAGAGCCGGGACCGCAACAAACGCGGTGCTTCCGGCGGTCCCGGCTCGGCGCGCTTCGCGCTTGGCCGGGATGACAGTTTTAGCTGCGCTTAGGCCTTCGGCGTCAGCGAGCCCATGCCGGTCGGGGTCTTGATCGTGACGCAGGTGCCCTTGGCGACGTGCTTCCAGGCGTTGCCTTGGTAGTCGGCCTTCGAGGTGCCGGCGCACGAGGTGCCAGCGCCCGCCTTGCAGTCGTTCTCGCCGGCCTTGGCGACGCCGTAGCACTTTTCCTGTTCGACCTTGGCCTTCGCGTGGTCATCGGCCGAGGCCATCGAGACGCCGGCCGAGAGGGCCAGGACAGCGGCGAGGGCGGCGGTGGCGGCAGTGCGGTTCATGGGGTTTCTCCTGTTGGGGGCCGGCGGTCATCGCCGCTCGGTCGAGGGGAAGTACGAAGCGGCGCGAGGTGAAGTTACAGCGATCGGCGAACATTTTTTTCGACCCCTGTTTTCCGGGGCCTCGTGCGTGGATGTTTCAATTTTTCCGCCTTCGTGCAGCGATATGTTTCCGGCGTGGCGCGACGCGGTGTAACCATCCGGCCCTCGCGCGCGGATATAGAGGTAGGCGTGACGGACACCGAAACCCGTTTGAAGGCGCTGATGCTGCGCGGGATGGATGGCGACAACGCCGCCTACCGCGAGTGTCTGGCCGTTCTTGGTGTCCGGCTTCGCGCCTATTTCGCGCGTCGGATGTCCGGCGCGCCCGGCGATGTGGAGGATCTGGTGCAGGAGACGCTGCTGGCGGTGCATCTGAAGCGGTCGACCTGGGACAGGTCCCAGTCGTTCACCGCCTGGGCGCACGCGGTGGCGCGCTACAAGCTGATCGACCACTGGCGCCGGCGGAAGGTGCGCCAGACCCTGCCGATCGAGGATCATATGGAGTTCCTGGCCGCCGAGGCGCCCGAGCCCGGCGTCGGCCTGGAGCTGGACCGGGCCCTGTCCACCCTTTCCGAGCGCCAGCGGACTCTGGTGTCCGACGTCAAGCTGACGGGCCTTTCCCTCGCCGAGGCGGGCGCCAAGGCCGGTATTTCCGAAGGCGCGGCCAAGGTCGCCCTGCACCGGGCGCTGAAGGCCCTGGCCGAAAGGATGCGTCTTGCGGACGGATGACCTGATCGACGCCCTGGCCGCCGAGGCAGGCCACGGGGCCGATAGGGCCCCGCCGCGCCGCCTGGCGATGGTCGCCGGCATCGGCGGGTTCGCGGCCCTGTGCCTGGTGCTGGTCTGGCTGGGTCCGCGTCATGACCTGATGCCAGCCATGCGCGGCCCCATGTTCTGGATAAAGGCGGTCTATACCGGCGTGCTGGCCCTGGCCGGCTATCTGGCGCTGGAGCGGCTGGCGCGCCCCACGGGCGGCGGCCGGCGCGGCTGGATCGTGGGCGGCGTCGCCTTGACCGTGTTGTCGATGGCCGGCGCGGTCCAGGCGATGATGAGCCCCGACATCCAGATGGCCCTGCACATGCTGCGCGGCCATTCCTGGCACGTCTGCAGCGTCTACATCTTCGCGCTGGGCCTGCCGATGCTGGGCTTGGGTCTGTGGTCCGTGCGCGACATGGCCCCGACCCGGCCGATGCGGGCGGGCTTCGCCGTCGGCCTGTTCTCGGGCGGGGTAGCCGCGACGGTGTACGGCCTGCACTGCGCCGAGCACACCTTCACCTTCGTGGCGCTGTGGTACAGCCTCGGGGTCCTGCTGTTGGCCGCCTTGGGCGCGCTGATCGGGCGCTGGGCGCTGCGCTGGTAGGCAACCCCCGTGTCCCTAGAATGAGTGACGATCAAGTTTCGTGTCGTCGCCTTCCGGTCGATTGACAAACCGACGTTCCGCCACTGAAGTGCCGCCGCCTTTCGCGAATGAGACGCGGTAGGCGCTGCTGCAACCGCCATACGGCTCTGTGGGGAGAGGCGCGTGACGATCGACGAAACCGTCGCTCCGCTAGAAGGAGCGAGCGCGGGCGCGCCCATCTGGGCGGCCGAGACCCTGCCGTGGCGGCTGGCCGAGGTGGCCGGCGCCGGCGCCCTGACGGGCGTGCTGATGATCCTGGCGTGGCTGGAGCTGCGCCCGGACCTGTCGGTCGCCGTCTTCCAACCGTTCTTCTGGATCAAGGCCGCCTATCCCGCCGCCGTCGCGGTGCTGGCCCTGGTCACCGCCACCTGGATCGCCCGCTGCCGGACCAGCGGGCTGCTGGCCCTGGCCGGCGCGGCCGCCCTGGCCAGCGCCATGCTGATCGCCGCCGCCGTCCAGGCCTCCGCCATGGCGCCGGGCGCCCTGAAGGCGCTGTACTGGCCCGACGCCGCGATCTGCGTCGGCAACGTCCTGGTCATCGCCGCGCCGATGCTGGCCCTGGCCATGGCCGGCCTGCGCGACATCGACCTGGAGCAGCCCGCGCTGACCGGTTTCGCCTGTGGCCTGTTCTGTGGGGGCGTCGCGGCGACGGTCGACGGCTTGCACTGCTGGCAGGAGACCTACGCGTTCGTGGGTCCCTGGTTCACCCTGGCCATGCTGCTCAGCGGCGCGGTCGGGGCTGGCGCGGTCAAGCTGCTCGCCCGTCGTCGCCGCTTTCTTCTGGCCGCGGCCGAATAGCAAAAGGCCTCCCGGATCGCTCCGGGAGGCCTCTGCGTCTTCAAGTCCTGAGCCTTACTCGGCGGCGGCCTTGGCCGCGCCGGCGCCGAACTTGGCGTTCAGCTCGCCGGCCGTGTAGCGCTTGGCCATGGTCGCGGTCGACAGCGCCTTGATCTTGTCGGCGTGACCGGCCGAACCGAACTCGACGAAGCGGGCCTGGCAAACCTTACGCATGGCTTCCTTGGCGGGCTTCATGTAGGCGCGCGGGTCGAACTCGCCCGGCTTCTCGGCCAGCAGCTTGCGGATCGCGCCGGTGATGGCCATGCGGTTGTCGGTGTCGACATTGATCTTGCGCACGCCGTGCTTGATGCCGCGCTGGATCTCTTCGACCGGCACGCCCCAGGTCTGAGGCATCTCGCCGCCGTACTGGTTGATGATGTCCTGCAGGTCCTGCGGAACGCTGGACGAGCCGTGCATCACCAGGTGGGTGTTGGGCAGGCGGCGGTGGATTTCCTCGATCACGTTCATGGCCAGGACGTCGCCGTCCGGCTTGCGCGTGAACTTGTAGGCCCCGTGGCTGGTGCCCATGGCGATGGCCAGGGCGTCGACGCCGGTGGCCTGCACGAAGTCGACCGCCTGGTCCGGATCGGTCAGCAGCTCGTCGTGGCTCAGCTTGCCTTCGAAGCCGTGGCCATCCTCGGCCTCGCCCATGCCGGTCTCCAGCGAGCCCAGCACGCCCAGCTCACCCTCGACCGAGACGCCGCAGCTGTGGGCCATCTGGACCACCTTGCGGGTGACGTCGACATTGTACTCGTAGGTCGCCGGGGTCTTGGCGTCTTCCATCAGCGAGCCGTCCATCATCACCGAGGTGAAGCCGTACTGGATCGCCGTGGCGCAGGTCGCCGGGCCGTTGCCGTGGTCCTGGTGCATGCAGACCGGGATATGCGGATAGATGTCGACCAGCGCGTCGATCATTTTGGCCAGCATGATGTCGTTGGCGTAGTTTCGCGCGCCGCGCGAGGCCTGGATGATGACCGGCGAGTTGACGGCGTCGGCCGCCTCCATGATCGCCAGGCCCTGTTCCATGTTGTTGATATTGAAGGCGGGCAAGCCGTACTCATGCTCTGCGGCATGGTCCAACAGCTGGCGCAGCGTGATGCGAGCCACGTATTTCTCTCCTGCAAGCGTGAAGTGGTTGGGTCGTTTCTTGTTTTTGGGGCCCGGCGCTGAAGCGCTCTTTGCCCAGGGTCGTTAGTCAGTCTGACACAGGCTGAACGCGGATCTGCACGATCCGCGCCAGCACAGGTTCTCTTTTTAGGCCTCGAGCGCGGCGACGCCCGGGAGCGTCTTGCCTTCCATCCACTCGAGGAACGCGCCGCCGGCGGTCGAGACGAAAGTAAAGTCGCCCGACACGCCCGCGTGATTCAGTGCAGCGACAGTATCACCGCCGCCCGCGACGGCCACAAGCTTACCCGACTTCGCCAGCGAAGCAGCGTGTTTTGCCGCCGAAACGGTCGCTGCATCGAACGGAGGCACCTCGAAGACACCCAGCGGACCATTCCAGATCAAGGTGACACTTGCATCCATGGCGGCCAGCAGACGCTTGGCGCTTTCCGGACCGGCGTCCAGGATCAGGTCGTCGGCCTGGACTTCGTTCAGCGCGCGGACGGCGGTGTCGACGCCGGGCGCGACCTTCTTGGCGACGACCACGTCGACCGGCAGCAGCAGTTCGCAGCCGGCCGCGGCGGCCTTGGCGATGATCTCGCGGGCGGTGTCGGCCAGATCCTTTTCGCAGAGCGAGCCGCCGACGTCGTGGCCTTGTGCGAACAGGAAGGTGTTGGCCATGCCGCCGCCGATCGCCAGGCGATCCAGCTTGGCGACCAGGTTGTTCAGCAGGTCCAGCTTGGTCGAGACCTTGGAGCCGCCGACGATGCCGATCACCGGCTTCTTCGGGTTGCCCAGCGCGGCGTCCAGGGCTTCCAGCTCGCGCTGCATCGACAGGCCCGGATAGGCCGGCAGCAGCTTGGCCAGGCCTTCGGTCGAGGCGTGGGCGCGGTGGGCGGCGCTGAAGGCGTCGTTGACATAGACGTCGCCGTTGGCGGCCAGGGCCTTGGCGAACTCGGCGTCGTTGGTCTCTTCGCCGGCGTGGAAGCGGACGTTTTCCAGCAGGGCGACGCCGCCGTTCTCCAGGCCGTCGACGACCTTGGCGGCTTCAGGGCCGATGGCGTCCGAGGCGAAGGCGACCGGCTGCTCCAGCAGCTTGGACAGCGGCTCGGCCACGAAGGCCAGGCTCATCTCCGGCACGACCTTGCCCTTGGGGCGGTCGAAGTGGGCCAGCAGGATGACCTTGGCGCCCTGCCGCGACAGGTAGTGGATGGTCGGCAGGGCCGAGCGCAGGCGGGTGTCGTCGGTGATCTTGCCGCCATCGACGGGCACGTTGAAGTCCACCCGGACCAGGGCGCGCTTGCCGGCGAGGTCGGCGGTGTCGAGGGTGCGGAAGGTCATGGGCGGATCCTGCGGTGCGTTGAACCTCGTCCTTCGACAAGCTCAGGATGAGGTTCAAGAGGGAAGTCGTCAGTAGCCCTCATCCTGAGCCAGTCGAAGGACGAGGGCGGCCCCGCGAAGGGCCAAGGAAAACCCCGCTCCTTGTGGGAGCGGGGCTGGGTAGGCGTTCCTTAGAGGAACTTCGCCATCTCGAGAGCGGTGTCGCTCATGCGGGTCGCGAAGCCCCACTCGTTGTCGTACCAGCTGAGCACGCGGACCAGCTTGCCCTCGATGACTTGCGTCTGGGGCAGGGCGGCCGTCGAGCTGGCGGCGATGTGGTTCATGTCGTGCGAGACCAGCGGGTCGGTGGTCGTGAACAGCACGCCCTTCATCGGACCATCGGCGGCGGCCTGCAGGGCGGCGTTGACCTCGGCCACGTCGGTGTCGCGCGACGGCACGACCTTCAGGTCGATGACCGAGACGTTCGGGGTCGGGACGCGGATCGACGAACCGTCCAGCTTGCCCTTCAGGGCCGGCAGGACCAGACCCAGGGCCTTGGCGGCGCCGGTCGAGGTCGGGATCATGCTGAGACCCGCGGCGCGAGCGCGGTAGAGGTCCTTGTGCATGGTGTCCAGCGTCGGCTGGTCGCCGGTGTAGCTGTGGATCGTGGTCATGTAGCCACGCTCGATGCCGACCAGGTCGTGCAGGACCTTGGCCACCGGGGCCAGGGCGTTGGTGGTGCACGAGCCGTTCGAGACGACGATGTCTTCGGCGGTCAGGGTCTCGTGGTTGACCTTGTAGACGATGGTCTTGTCGGCGCCGTCGGCCGGGGCCGAGACCAGCACGCGCTTGGCGCCGGCTTCCAGGTGCAGGGCGGCCTTGTCGCGGGCGGTGAAGATACCGGTGCACTCGAACGCGATGTCGACGTTCAGTTCCTTGTGCGGCAGGTCCTTCGGGTCACGGATCGCCGTGACCTTGATCTTGCCCATGCCGACATCGATCCAGTCCTCGCCCGAGGTGACCGTGCCGGGGAAGCGGCCGTGGACGCTGTCGTAGCGCAGCAGGTGGGCGTTGGTTTCGACCGGACCCAGGTCGTTGATGGAGACGACCTCGATGTCGCGGCGGCCATGCTCGGCGATGGAGCGCAGGACCAGACGTCCGATGCGGCCGAAGCCGTTGATGGCGACGCGAATAGCCATGGGTCTTTCTCCTGTTATGACCGCGCGATCGGATGCGATCGGCGTTCCCTATTTGGGTGCGCGTTTTGCGGGGGAAAGGCGCGAAGTCAAGGCCTCAGAAACTGAGACCGGCTAGATGAATGCTGCTATGGGCTCCGCGCCGCCCAAATCTCGCCCTGACGACTGGCATAGACGGGCACCATCTATATGTTGCATCGCATGATTGGAAATCGCCGATGATCCCGGCCGACGGTACGGCCCTCGACCTTGCCGTGCGCCGTCTGGAGCGCGCGGTGGCTCAGCTTGAGCAGCGCCAGGCGGCGAAAGCCGCCGAGGCCGCGCGCGCGCCTGCGGCAGCCGTGTCCTCGGCCGAGCCGGGTCTGTTTCCCGAGGTTTTCGCCGACGAAGAGCGCCTGCGTCTGGTCGCCGACCTGGAAGCCGCCCGCGAGCGCGAGAAGGCGCTGGAGGAAGCTGGCGAGCAGGCCTCGGCCGCCTTGGGCCGCGCGATCGCCGAGATCCGTTCGGCCCTGGGCGACGAGTCCGTGGCCAATGACGACCACGCCCATCACGACGGTCACGCCGTCTCGCCCGAACAAGACCAGGACCTGTTCGACGATCCCAAGCGCGACGATCCCAAAGTCACCGATCGAGGGGAGGCCTGACGCATGGCCCAGGTGACCATCCACGTGAACGGCCGCCCCTACATGGTCGGCTGCGAGGACGGCCAGGAGCCGCACCTGACCGAGCTGGCCCGCCTGTTCGACCGCCAGGTGCGCCAGGTCAGCCAGGACGTCGGCCAACTGGGCGAGACCCGGCTCTTCCTGATGGGCGCCCTGCTGATGGCCGACGAGCTGTCGGACATGAAGCTGCGCCTGGCCCACGCCAACGCCGAGATCGCCCGCCTGAACCAGGAAGGCACCAAGGCCGAGATCGCGGCGATCCGCGCTCTGGATGCGGCGTCTGAGAAACTGGAAAAGCTGGCGGCGGAGTAGGCCGCGTCACCACGCCGCTAGCAATCCGCCCTCCGAACCCCTATCTTGTCAGACGGCGGGTCATGCTGTGGCTCTCGTCGAAGATTTCTATTCCCAGGGACCTTAATCTCTCTATCGGGACCTGTTCCCTCCCGTGGCCGTGGCTGCGGGAACACGGGGCCCACCTGTAACTAACAGGTTCGAGTGGATTGAAACGTCTTCACGGTTCTTCGCGGCGCCGCCACCTTTTCCCTAAACACGCTATAGACAGGCGATGACCATCGCCGACCCCGTCGCGGCCAAGATCGCGCTACGCGTCTTCCTGCGAAACCAGCGCAAGCAACTGGCCCTTGAGCATCCCGAAGCCGACTGGATGATCGCCGACGTGGCGCGCGAGCCGTTGGCCAGGCTTTTCCCCGACCCTCGGGGCAAGGTCGCCGCGCTCTATCATGGCCTCGGTTCGGAGGTGTCGCCGCGCATCCTGGCCGACCAGATGCGCGAGGCCGGCTGGGACCTGGCCCTGCCGGCGGTCCTGGACAAGGACGAGGGCGAGATGGTGTTCCGGCGCTGGGATGGCAGGACGCCGCTGGTTCACGACGCCATCGGCCTGCGCAGCCCCCCGCCGGGAACGCCGATCGTCGAGCCCGACCTGGTGATCACGCCGCTGCTGGCCTTCCAGCCGGACGGCCTGCGGCTGGGGCAGGGCGGCGGCTACTACGACCGGGCGCTGGAGGCTCTAAGAGCCCGCAAGCGCGTTGTCGTTCTGGGCCTGGCGTACAGTGGCCAAAAGGTCGAGAATTTGCCGCACGAGCCGCATGACCAAAGGCTGGACGCCATTCTCACCGAAAAAGAGTATATGGCCGTCAATGACATGGGCCGATCAGGGCCCGCTTAAGGACTTCTGATGCGTTTCGCCTTCTTCGGCGATGTCGTCGGCAAGTCGGGCCGCGACGGCCTGGCCGACCATCTGCCCGATCTTCGCCGCCGTCTCGGGCTCGAGTTCGTGATCATCAACGCCGAGAACGCCGCGGCCGGCTTCGGCATCACCGAGAACACCGCCCGTGAGCTGTTCGAGGCCGGCGCCGACTGCCTGACCCTGGGCAATCACAGCTGGGACCAGCGCGAGGCCCTGACCTACATCGTCCGCGAGCCGCGCCTGATCCGTCCGGCCAACTACCCGATCCTGTCGGATGCTCCCGGACGCGGCAGCCACCTGTTCCAGACCGACAGCGGCAAGACGGTGTTCGTCGTCAACCTGCTGGGCCGCGTCCACATGGACGCGATGGACGACCCGTTCGCCGCCGCCGACCGCGAGCTGGACAAGGCCCCGCTGGGCCAGGTGGCCGACGCGGTGATCGTCGACATGCACTGCGAGGCCACCTCCGAGAAGATGGCCATGGGCCACTATTGCGACGGCCGCGCCTCGCTGGTGGTCGGCACTCACACCCACGTCCCGACCGCCGACTGCCAGGTCCTGCCGGGCGGCACCGCCTATCAGACCGACGCCGGCGCCTGCGCCGACTACGACAGCGTCATCGGCAACCAGAAGGACGAGCCGCTGCGGCGGTTCACCACCAAGATCAGCGGCGGGCGCTACACCCCGGCCTCGGGTCCGGCCACGATCTGCGGCGTGTTCGTCGAGACCAACGACCGCACGGGGTTGGCGACGCGCGTCGAGCCGATCCGGGTCGGCGGGCGGCTGCAGCAGAGCATCCCCGAAGTCTGATCGCTGTTCGGAACGTTCAATAGGCCCGCCTAGCGCGGGCCTAGCCTCCCTCCATCACCCGGAAGGAGCGCCGCCATGAACGCCGTCACCCCCATCGTCACCGCCGTCAACGCGCCGACCCAGTTCGTCGAGGTCGAGGGCCGCACGCTGGCCTATCGCTCGATCGGAGCCGGCGTGCCGCTGGTGCTGTGCGTGCGGTTCCGGGGCACGATGGACGTCTGGGATCCGGCGTTCCTGGACGCCCTGGTCGCCGAGGGCTTCCGCGTCATCACCTTCGACTACAGCGGCCTGGGTAATTCGACGGGCGACAAGACCCTCAACCCGTTCGCCCTGGCCAAGGACGCCGCCGACCTGATCAAGGCGCTGGACCTGAAAGAGGTCGTGCTCGGCGGCTGGTCGCTGGGCGGTCTGGCGGCCCAGGCGGGGCTGGCCCTGTTCCCGGACCTGATCAGCCATGTGGTGCTGATCGGCAGCGGTCCGCCCGGGACCTATATCAAGCCGCCCGAGCAGCTGTTCTACGACACCGCCCGCAAGGACAACGACTTCGAGGACGAGGCCATCCTGTTCTTCGAGCCCAGGTCGCCGGCCAGCCGCGCGGCGGCCAAGGCCTCGCACGACCGCATCGCCGCCCGCACTATCGACCTCAGCCCGCCCGTGCCCCGCGACTGGGCCGCTGAGCTGCTGGGCGACACGCCCAAGACCGCGCCGTTCCCGGCCGAGCCGATCCTGGAGCTCTTGAAGACCACCGATGTCCCGGTGCTGCACCTCGGCGGCGACCATGACATCAGCTTCCCGGTCGAGAACTGGTATGCGCTGAACCAGCAGCTGCCGACCCTGCAGCTGGTCACCTTCTCCCGCGCGGGCCACGGGCCGCAGCACGAGCATCCGGAAGCCAGCGCCGCCCATATCGCCACCTTCGTGCGGACGACCTCGCGCGGCGGTTAGACTTGCGCCTGTCACAACCGGGGCTCAGGGTCGCGTCTTCAGCCAGCAGGAGCCCTTCATGACCGACGCCATCTACACCGCCCACGCCCACGCCGTCGGCGGCCGCCAGGGCACCGCCAAGTCCGACGACGGCCATCTGGACGTCAAGCTGGCCTATCCGAAGTCGATGGGCGGCGACGGCAACGGCACCAATCCCGAGCAGCTGTTCGCGGCCGGCTATTCGGCCTGCTTCCTGGGCGCGCTAGGCCTCGTCGCCCGCAGCCAGGGCGTCAAGCTGGGCGAGCATAGCCTCGACGCCGAGGTCGACCTGATCAAGGACGACACCAGCTTCCACGTTGGCGTGCGCCTGAAGCTGACCGCCCCGGACCTGGATCGCGAGACCGCCGAGAAGCTGCTGCACGCCGCCCACGAGGTGTGCCCGTACTCCAAGGCCACGCGCGGCAATGTGGATGTGGCGTTGGAAGTCGCCTAGGCGGCCGGGAAGTACTTGAAGAACGGTTCGGCCTCGGTCAGCACGCGCTGGACCGATGGCCGGGCTTTCAGCCGTTCCAGATAGGCCAGGCACAGCGGCCAGCGGCCCTCCAGCGCTTGAACCTTGTCGGCGTAGAACAGGGCCGGCAGGGCCGCGCAGTCGGCCAGGCCGAAGTCGCCGCACATCCATGAGCGGCCGTCGGCCAGTTCCTTCTCCAGGTGATCGCAGGCAGTGGCGATCTGGGTGAGGGCTTCCCGCACCCCGTACGGGTCCTTGGCGTCCGCTGGTCGGATCCGGTCGGTGACCACCCGCTGCATCGGGTGATGGATATAGTGGTCGAAGAACCGGTCCCAGAACCGCATCCGCCAGGCGAAGTCCGGGTTCTGCGGCACGAACCGCACCCGGCCGGGATAGTGGGTGTCCAGATAGTCGAGGATGACGCTGGTCTCGTTGACCGTCTCGTCTCGGCCGTCGTCGCGCAGCGACGGCATCTTGCCCATCGGCGACAGCTTCAGGAACGCCTCGCGTTCGGCCGGGTCGCCCAGGTTCACCATCGCGTTGGTGAAGGCGATGTCGTTCTCGTAGAGGCCGATCAGCACCTTCCAGCAGAACGAGGACAATGGGTGGGCGTGCAGTGTCAGGCTCATGGCGTCGGCTCCCTGATACTTAAGTTATCGCCTAACTATCATCGACGGGCGTCGTAAGGCAAGCCTCCCTGGGGGTGACAAAACCCGCCCCCGGGGGCTAGAAGCGCCCACACTCCATTTTTCAGATCAGAGACAGAGCCTCCGAATGGCCGGCCACTCGAAATTCAAGAACATCATGCACCGCAAGGGCCGCGCCGACGCCGCGCGCTCCAAGCTGTTCTCCAAGCTGTCGCGGGAAATCACCGTCGCGGCCAAGACCGGCCTGCCCGATCCGGCCATGAACCCCCGCCTGCGCCTGGCCGTGAACAACGCCAAGGCCGAAAGCCTGCCCAAGGACGTCATCGACCGCGCGATCAAGAAGTCGCAGATGGGCGACGCGGCCGACTACTCGGAAATCCGCTACGAAGGCGTCGCCGCCGGTGGCGTCGGCATCATTGTCGAGGTCCTGACCGACAACAAGAACCGCGCCGCCGCCAACGTCCGGTCCTACTTCACCAAGATCGGCGGCAATATGGGGGCCACCGGCTCGGTGACCTTCAACTTCGATCACGTTGGCCAGATCACCTACCCGGCCAAGGCCGCGTCGGAAGACGACATGATGGAAGCCGCCATCGAGGCCGGCGCCGACGACGTCACCTCGGACATGGAAGAAGAGGGTGAAGGCCACACCATCTACACCGCCTTCGAGAGCCTGAACGAAGTGGCCGCCGCCCTGGAAGCCAAGTTCGGCGCGGCGTCGAACACCAAGATTGCCTGGCGTCCGAAGATGCAGGTGCCGGTCACCGGCGACTCGGTGGCCACCCTGATGAAGCTGCTGGACCTGCTGGACGACGACGACGACGTCCAGAACGTCTACTCGAACGAAGACATCAGCGACGAAGACCTGGCCAAGCTGGGTTGATGACCATGTCCCGCACCCCCCCAAATGCCTTGTTGGGCGCCCTGGAAGTCATCGACCTTCCGGGCCTGCCCAACCATTATCGCGGCAAGGTGCGGGACAATTACGACCTGCCGGACGGCCGCCGCGTGATCGTGGCGTCCGACCGCCTCAGCGCCTTCGACCGCATCCTGTGCGCGGTGCCGTACAAGGGCCAGGTGCTGACCCAGACGGCGCGCTACTGGTTCGACGCCACGGCCGACATCTGCCCCAACCACGTCCTGGCCTATCCGGACCCGAACGTGCTGATCGGCCAGCGGCTGGAGATGCTGCCGGTCGAGCTGGTGGTGCGCGGCTATCTGGCCGGGACCACCTCGACCTCGATCCTGACGCTGTACAACAAGGGCGAGCGCCAGATGTACGGCGTGACCCTGCCGGACGGCCTGCGCGCCAACCAGCGCCTGCCGCAGCCGATCCTCACCCCGACCAGCAAGGCCGCCGACGGCGACCACGACGCGCCGCTGTCGCCCGCCCAGATCCTGGAGCAGGGCCTGCTGACCGCGCAGCAGTGGGAGCAACTCAGCGCCTATGCTCTCGCCCTGTTCGCGCGCGGCCAAGAGCTCGCCGCCCAGCGTGGCCTGATCCTGGCCGACACCAAGTACGAGTTCGGCCTCGACGCCGACGGCCGCATCGTCCTGGCCGACGAGATCCACACGCCCGACAGCAGCCGTTTCTGGAAGGCCGCGACCTACGACGCCAGGTTCGAAGCCGGCGAGCGTCCCGACAGCTTCGACAAGGACTTCGTCCGCGCCTGGGTGGCTGAGCGCTGTGATCCCTACAAGGACGACGTGCCGGAGATTCCGGCCGAGCTGATCCGCCAGACCTCCGACGTCTATATCGAGGCGTTCGAGACGATCACCGGTCAGACGTTCGATCGCTCGGTCTCGGACGAGCCGGTGATGGCGCGGGTGAAGCGCAATCTGGACGCCTTCCTGGCCGCCTAGGGATCACTCGAGCTTCCCGCTCGTTACAGCCGGCATGGACTGGCTGGCTCCCGCGGAACTGCTTCCCATTCTCGGCGCGCTGCTGGCCGGCGGCGTGATCGGCTTCGAGCGCGAGTATCGCAGTCGGCCCGCCGGCTTGCGCACCCACGTGCTGGTGGCCCTGGCCTCGTCGCTGCTGATGCTGGCCGCCGTGCACCAGGTGCGGTGGATGAGCGATACTCCGGCCGAGGTGATGCGCATCGATCCCGTCCGCATGGCCCATGGCGTGCTGACCGGGGTCGGCTTTCTCTGCGGCGGCGTGATCTTCCAACAGGGCGTCTCGGTGCACGGCCTGACGACTGCCGCCTCCCTGTGGATAACTTCGGCGATCGGCACCCTGTTCGGCGTCGGGCTCTACGGCCTGGCGATCCTGGGCACCGTGCTGGCGGTGGTCACGCTCAGCGCCGCCCGCTGGCTGGACCGCACCATGCCGCAGAAGAACTTCACCGAGATCGCTGTCCGCTCCCGCCGCGAGACCCCGCTGGACGAGGCCGAGCTGCGGGCCATCCTGGTCGAGTACGACCTGAAGGGGACGCGACTGAACCACTGCCTGCACGCCGGCGGGACGGTGTTCGAACTGGCCGGCTCATTCTCCGGCAAGGGCGCGCTACGCCTGTGCGAAGTCGCCCACCGCCTGCGCGACGACTCGCGTGTGATCGAGTTCGATATCCTTCCCCGTAAGGACTGATCTTCTCGCCGTCACACCGTACGGCTAGACTGCGCCGCATGGTCCTGAGGGTTCACATCGACACCGATTGCGGCGTGGACGACGCCCTGGCGCTGGCGCTGCTGGCCCGCGCGCGACAGGCCGTGGAGGTCGTGTCGGTCTCGGCCGTGTTCGGCAACACCTACGTGGATCAGGCCGCCGCCAATGCCCGGGGCGTGCTGCGCCTCGCCGGCTGCGGGGCCGAGGTCTATATCGGCGCCGGCTCGGGCCTGGCCAAGCGCCGGGTCGAGCGCATGCGGCCGGCCCACGGGGTCGACGGCCTGAACGGCGCGGGCTTCTCGCAGCGCTGGAAGCTGCCCGAGCTGGAGCGCGGCCATTCGGCCAACTTCCTGGCCTTCGCCGCCCGCCGCAAGGTCAGCGGCCTGTTCCTGGGCCCGCTGACCAACTTGGCCAAAGGCCTGCTGGAAGACCCCGCCGCCTTCCGCGACTGGCGCCCGACGATCATGGCCGGGGCCTTCGACGTGGCCGGCAAGGCCGCCGGCGGCGCCGACTTCAACACCTGGAGCGATCCGGAAGCCCTGCAGCGCGTGCTGGAGCGCGGGGTCATGCCGCGCCTGATGCCGATGGACGTCACCCACCAGGTGTCGGTCACAGGCGAAGACCTCTCGAAAGGCGCGGTCTGCTGCGGCTCGCCCCTGTCCCAGCGCCTGACCAAGGCCGCCGGGCCCTATATCGCCTTCCACCAGCAGGTCTGGGGCGGGCAGGGCTGCCGGCCGCACGACGCGGTGGCCGCCGCCAGCCTGGTCGCGCCCGAGCTCTTCACCTTCGCGCCGGCCCGCCTGCGGGTGATCGTCGACGGCGAGCGCCTGGGCCGCGTCGAACGCATCGACGGCGTCCCCAACGCCGAGATCTGCACCGGCCTGGACGTCGCCGCAGTCAAGCGTCTGATCCTGGGCGGCCTGTTCGGCTGGAGCGCCGTCGAGGCGGCCTAGAGCTCTTTTCTCGCAACCTGGGCGCGCCCGCGTGTGTTCAAGCCTCGGCCCCAAGCGGCCGCCGAGGTCGAGAGATTGCGTATGCTCAGCCTAACGACGCCGCGTGCGGCCCCCTGGGTCTTGGCCCTGACCCTGGTCGCTGTGAGCGCCTGTTCGCCCAATCCTGAAAAAGAAGCCCAGCGCCAGATCGCCGACGGCCGCGCGCTGACGGCTTTGCAGAAGCAGTTCGACACGCGCCGGCAGTGCGCGCCCGTCTTGACCGCCAGGCTGCCGATCGAGATGGCGGCCGAGGATCTCGACCGTCCCACTGTCAGGGCGCTGCTCGACAACGGCCTGCTGGCCCAGACGGCGCTGAACGATGGCAAGGTCCGCCTCGCGCCGGCCCCGCAGGCGGCGCGATGGTTCCAGGAGCGCCGATCCGGCTCCGGCCAGCCCGTGGCGCTGGAGCTGTGCTACGCCCGCCGCCAGGTCACCCGCGTGTGGCCCGCGGTCGATGGGGCGGGCAAGCCGGTCGCTCGGCTGCACTACGCCTTCCGCTTAGCCGACGCCCCGGCCTGGGCCCGCGATCCCCGGATGGGCGCGGCCTTCCCGTTCCTGCCGCGCGCCCTGTCGGAGGAGATCACCGCCGACGAGACGATCCCCTACCGCGACGGCCAGTGGGACCTGACCCTGTGGGAGCCGACGATCCGGCTCAAGGGCGACGTCATCGACGGGTTCTTCCCATGACGCCGGCGATCCATTTGACCGAGGCGGGCGCGGACGACCCGCGCGGACCCGCCGGCCGCTCGCGGATCGGCGGCGGTCCCGACCTGCCTGAGGGCGTCGAATGGCCTCGCGACGCCAGCGGCCTGCACCTGAACCTGCTGGCCCAGATCGACCTGGCCGACCTGCCGTCGCACGCGGCGCCGCTGCCGGAGCGCGGCCTGCTGTCGTTCTTCATCGGCACGGAGTTCGCCGACGGTCGGGTGCTGTACAGCCCGGCGGACGTCGCCCTGGCCCGCCACGCGCTGCCGGACGATGCGGCGGAGGTCTCGCGCGCGGTCGCCGCCATGCTGGGCTGGGACGCCGCCCTGGGCCGCATGGCCGTGGAGCGGCCCGGAGACGATGGCCTGACCGCCGAGCCCGACGCCGACGGACGGCTACGGTTCTTCCGCGACGGCGCGTCGGTGATCGCCTTGGCGTCCGAATACGAGATCGCCGCCGAGCCGCAGCGCTTGCGGGCGCCGGCGACCGGGGACGGCCCTCAGCACCAGATGTTCGGCCAGGCGTGGACCGAGGCGGACGGCCCGCGCTCGCCGGCGGGGCGCGCCGCCAAGCACGCAGTCGCCCAGGGTTGGACGGACTTGGCCGATCCCGCCGACTGGTTCGTGCTGCTAGCCTTGGGCTCGGGCGGCGAGGCCGGCTTCGAGTTCAACGACCACGACACGGTCATCTACCTGGCCAATGCCCACGACACGGCCAAGGGCGACTTCACGCGGACGTTCGCCTACATCGATCAGGGCTAGTGCGGCTGGCCCCACTGGGCGGCGCGTTCGCGGACGAGATCGCGCATGAACTGGTCCAGCTCGGCCAGGCGGCGATCCATCTCGGCGACCGACACCCCGTTCCAGACCCCGTGATCATAGACCGAACGGGCCTCACGCAGGCTGTCGCCCGCCTGGTAGCGCTCGGTGATGTAGAGGGTCTCGAGGAGCTTGGTGGGGCGGTCGAGCTTCTCGTGCTTCATCGACCAGTAGCTGACCATGTACTCGGCCAGGATACCCTCATCCGACGAACTGACCATCGGCGTCTCCCTAATCACTGGACGGGAGATAGGGAGGCATCCGGCGACGTCCAGAGGCGTCAGTCGGGATCGCGCTCGAAAGTTTCGACGCCGTCCGGCAACCGCACCCAGCCGTGCCGGCGACAGTCGTAGACCGACACCGTCGGCGGCGGGAAACCGGGATCGCCGAAGCCTCCGACCGCCACGGAGACCCGGCCCTCGACGCCTTCCTCGGTGTGGAACAGGGTCGTGCCGCAGACCGGGCAGAAGCGGAACCGGAACCGCGCGCCCTGGTCGCCCTCTCGCACATATTCGGTCGCCTGGCCGGTGACCTCATAGGGACCCCGGAAGCCGGCCAGCGTCGCGAAGACGCTGCCGGTCCGGCGCTGGCAGGCCAGGCAGTGGCAGACGCCCACGCCGCGCGGCTCGCTCTCGAGGCGGATGCTCAGCTGGCCGCAGGTGCAGTGGGCGATCCGGGTCATTTGCCGCCCGCATAGTCCTTGATCAGGGCGTAGAGGAAGTCGCGGCCATCATAGAGCGACTTGACCCGGATGCGCTCGTTCAGGCCGTGGATGCCGTCGCCGTCCGAGCTGCCGAACAGGCCCGAGACGCCGTAGGTCGGGATGCCCGCCGCGTTGGTATGGACGCCGTCGGTGGCGCCGGTCAGCAGGATAGGCACGACCGGCACGCCGGGCCACAGCTTGGCGGCTTCCTTCTCGATCGGCCCCATGATCGCCGGGGTCAGCGGCGGGGGCGGCGAGACGCTGTTGGGCTCGTGGGCCAGGGTCACGGTGGTCGGCGCGCCAGCCAGTTCGGCCAGCTTGGTGCGGACCTCCTCGGTCGGCGTGCCCGGCAGGATGCGGCAGTTGACGTTGGCCGTGGCGCGTTGGGGCAGGGCGTTGGGCGCGTGGCCGGCATTGACCATGGTCGCCACGCAGGTGGTGCGCAGCATCGAGTTCCACATCGGATCGGCCGTGACCGTCTTCAGCGCCGCCTCGTCGTTGATGTTGGCGACCAGAGCCTTCATCGCCGCGGCCTGCTCGGCGGGCACGCGGGCCTGCATCTTGGTGAAGTAGCCGCGCGTGGCGTCGTTGAAGCGCGGCGGGAAGCCGTAGGCGCCGATCCGATCCAGCCCCGCCGACAGCTGGTAGATGGCGTTGGCCGGCACCGGCCGGCTGGAGTGGCCGCCGGGATTGGTCACGGTCAGGGTGAAGTCCTGATAGACCTTCTCGCCGCCCTGGACCTCCAGCACGACCGGCTTGTCGTGCTCGTCCAGCAGGCCGTCGGCGCCCTCGTTCAGGGCGAATTCGGCGTCGACGAGGGGGCGGTGGTTCTTCACCAGGTCCTCGATGCCGTTATAGGCCTCGCTCTCCTCGCCGCAGGTCAGGGCCATCTTGATGTCGCGCTTGGGCTTGAAGCCGGATTGCTTCAGGCGAACCAGGCTGTCGACCCAGATGGCCGCCTGGGCCTTGTCGTCCGACGTGCCGCGTCCGAAGAAATAGCCGTTCTCCTCGACCAGCTTGAACGGGTCGCGGGTCCAGTCGGCGCGGTTGGCCTCCACCACGTCGATGTGGGCCAGCAGCAGCATGGGCTTGGACTTGGCGTCGGTCCCCTTGAGGACGGCCACGAGGCTGCCTTCCTTGGGATGACCGTCGGCGACCACGACCTTGATGTCCTCGGCCGGATAGCCCGCCGCCTTCAGCCGTGCGCCCATGGCCTCGGCGGCGGCGGTGCAGGAGCCGACCGACAGGGTGGTGTTGATCTCGACCAGCTCCTTGTAGAGGTCGCGGAAGGCCAACTGGTCGGGGCGGACGGTCTTGGGCGGTTCGGCCGTCTGCGCGCTGGCCAGAACCGGCGCGGCCAGAAGCGCCGCCGTCATCATCCAAACCGACCGTTTCATCCGTACTCTCCCCAATAAAGCTTGGGCGGGAGGAGAGCCCGCCAGCGCGCGCCGCGCAAGGGCCGGTCTTTACCGATCGTTAGCAATACAGGGGCTTTTCCTGAGGCGCGGATCAGACGATGTTGCGAGAACACATGATGAACGCCATTCGCATCCTCGGACTTGATCCTGGCCTCCGCCGCACCGGCTGGGGCGTCGTCAGCGTGCTCGGCTCGCGGGTGACCCACATCGCTCACGGCGTCATCGCGCCGGACGAGAAGGCGGCGTTCTCGGACCGCCTGCTGCATCTCTTCGAAGGCATCTGCGCGGTGATCGAGCAGCACAAGCCCGACGAGGCGGCGGTCGAGGAGACCTTCGTCAACACCAACGCCCAATCGACCCTGAAGCTGGGCCATGCCCGCGCTGCGGCGATGATCGCGCCGGCCCGCGCCGGGCTGCTGGTGGCCGAGTATTCCAACGCCATGGTCAAGAAGGCCGTGGTCGGGACCGGCGGCGCCGACAAGAACCAGGTCGCCTTCATGATCGCCCGCCTGCTGCCGACCGCCGGCTCGCCGACCGCCGACGCCGCTGACGCCCTGGCGGTCGCCATCGCCCACGCCCACGCCCGCACCGCCCGGAGAGTCGCATGATCGGACGTCTGCGCGGCGCCGTCGCCGAGGTCGGCGAGGAAGAGGCCCTGATCGACGTCATGGGCGTCGGCTATGTCGTCCGCTGCGGTCACCGCACGCTCCAGCGCCTGCCGGCCTTGGGCGAGGAGACGCTGCTACACATCGAGAGCCAGTGGAGCGAAAGCGCCGGCCTGCGCCTCTACGGCTTCGCCACGCGCGAGGACCGGAAGGCGTTCGTGCTGCTGCAGGCCATCCAGGGCGTCGGTCCCAAGGCGGCCATGGCGGTGCTGGACGTGCTGTCGCCGGCCGAGCTGGCCAGCGCCGTCGCCCGCGAGGACAAGGCCGCCGTCGGCCGCGCCAACGGGGTGGGCCCGAAGCTCGCCCTGCGCATTGTCACCGAGCTGAAGGACAAGCCGATCACCGACGGGCCGGTGCTGATGACGGCACCGACCTCGTCCTCGGCCACCGCGCCCGCCAAGCCCGCCCCCACCGGCGACGCCGTCGCCGCCCTGATGGGCCTGGGCGTCGCCGAAGTGAACGCCCGCCGCGTCGTCGAGGCCGCCGCCGCCCAGTTGGGTGAAGAGGCCACAGTGCAGGCCCTTATCAAGGCCGGCCTGCAGGAGCTTGGGCGGTGACCCGCATCATCTCCGGCGATCCCCAGCACGGCGACCAGGTCCCGGCCACCGACCGCGCCCTGCGTCCCCAGACCCTGGCCGAGTTCGTCGGCCAGGAGCAGGCCAAGGGCAACCTGCGCATCTTCATCGAGGCCGCCAAGGGCCGGGGCGAGTCCCTGGACCACGTGCTGCTGTTCGGCCCGCCGGGCCTGGGCAAGACCACCCTGGCCCAGATCGTCGCCCGCGAGCTGGGCGTGAACTTCCGCGCCACCTCCGGCCCGGTGCTGAACAAGCCCGGCGACCTGGCCGCGATCCTGACCAATCTCGAACCGAACGACGTCCTGTTCATCGACGAGATCCACCGCCTGTCGTCGAACGTCGAGGAGATCCTCTATCCGGCCATGGAGGACCACGTGCTGGACCTCGTGATCGGCGAGGGCCCCTCGGCGCGCTCGATCCGCATCGACCTGGCGCCGTTCACCCTGGTGGCGGCGACCACGCGGGCGGGGATGCTGGCCACGCCCTTGCGCGACCGCTTCGGCATTCCGATCCGGCTGGAGTTCTACACCCCGGCCGAGCTGCGCCACGTGCTGCTGGGCGCGGCCCGCAAGATGGGCGCGCCGCTGTCCGAGGACGGGGCCGACGAGATCGCCAAGCGCGCCCGGGGCACGCCACGCGTCGCCGGCCGCCTGCTGCGCCGGGTCCGTGACTTCGCCACCGCCGACGGCGCGGCCGTCATCGACCGCAAGGCCGCTGGCCTGGCTCTGGCCCGGCTCGAAGTGGACGAGGTCGGCCTCGACAGCCTCGACCGCCGCTATCTGCGCGCGCTGATCGAGCACTACGGCGGCGGCCCGGCGGGCGTGGAGACCATCGCCTACGCCATCGCCGAGGCCCGCGACGCCGTCGAGGACGTCATCGAGCCGTATCTGATGCAGCAGGGCTTCATCCAGCGCACCCCGCGCGGCCGGGTGGCCTGCGGCAAGGCCTATCTGCACCTGGGCCTGAAGGCCCCGCCGACCCCGACGGGGCAGGGCGGGCTGTTCGGGGACGAGTAACCCGCCATGCGCAAGGCCGCCGTCGCGCTGCAGGTGATCGCCACCCTGGCCATCTCGATCCTGGCCATCCGCGCGGCGGGCGGCTCGTCCTCGGCGATGATCCTGCAAGGCGCGGCCGGCGTGGTCGGCGCGCTCGTGGCGCTCGCCGTGGCTTGGCTGGTCCGACCGCCGGGCCGCATCGTCGCCGCCGTCCTGCTGGTGCTGATCCTGATCGCCGAGATGTACGTCCTGGTCGCGGGCGTCTCGATGGAGGGCGTCCGTCGCTGGGTCGCCTTGGGGCCGATCCAGCTGCATGCGGCCTCGCTGCTGGTCCCGCTGGCCGCCTGGCTCGCCGCCCAGCGCCTTGAGACGGCGACCGCCATCCCGCTCGCCGCGACCCTGCTCGTCCTGGCCGCCCAGCCGGATGCGGCGGCCGTCCTGGCCCTGACCCTCGCGCTCGGCGCCGTGGCCTTGATCGACAAGTCCAAGCGCAAGACCGCCGGCATCCTCGCCGCCGTCGGCGCGGCCGGCGTCGCCTGGGCCCTGAGCCGTCCCGACCCGCTCCCGGCCGTCGATCACGTCGAACTCGTCGTCCGCCGCGCCTTCGAAGCCTCCCCGACCCTAGGGCCCCTGGCCGCCGTCGCCCTGATCACCGTGCCCCTGGCCATGCTCTGGAGTCGCCGCACCCCCGCCACCTTGGCCCTCGCCGCCGCCTGGGCCGGCTTCGTCTTGGCCAACCTGCTCGCCAATTATCCCGCGCCCGTGATCGGGGCCGGGGCCGCGCCGGTGCTGGGGTGGTTGCTATCGGTGGGGCTGACGTTCTCGTCGCCAGCGGCTAAGCAGTCCGCATGACGACCCCGCCCGAACCCACTGCCGGCGTGTTCTCCGGCCGCGAGCATCAGCTGCCCGTGCGCATCTACTACGAGGACACCGACTTCTCGGGG
Source organism: Caulobacter sp. GW821-FHT10E02 (assembly GCF_059415225.1). Taxonomy (NCBI): domain Bacteria; kingdom Pseudomonadati; phylum Pseudomonadota; class Alphaproteobacteria; order Caulobacterales; family Caulobacteraceae; genus Caulobacter; species Caulobacter sp. GW821-FHT10E02. The sequence continues at coordinate 84,418 of NZ_JBWKMV010000002.1, read as the reverse complement.
ATCGTCTATCACGCCAACTACCTGCGCTATCTGGAGCGGGGGCGGAGCGACTTCTTCCGGATGGTCGGGATTTCGCACACCGAACTGGCCAAGGCCGATACGGCGTTCGCGATCATCCACATGACGCTGGACTTCAAGCGCTCGGCGCGGATCGACGACGCGCTGGTGGTGCGCACGACCTATGACCGGGTCAAAGGCGTTAGGCTCTATGTCACCCAGCGCGTCACGCGCGGCGACGAGGTGCTGATCGAGGCCAGGGGCGAGGCGGTCTGCATCACCCTGGACGGGCGGCCACGTCGTCCGACGGCGGAGATGCTGGCGCAGTTGGCGCCGTGGCTGGCGACCGACGGCGAATAAACAAACATCGTTTTTCGGGATCGCTCGACGATTGTCATAGTTTCACCCAAGCGTCGCTTCATGCCATACGGCGCGTAGTAAGATCTTTCAGACGCCCCAACGGAGCCAAACCCGCATGGACGCCTCGGCAGCCGCCCCGAATTTCTCGTTCTTCGCCTTGTTCATGCAGGCCGACTGGGTCGTGAAGGCCGTCATGATCGGTCTGATCCTGGCTTCCTTGGGCTCGTGGGCCGTGATTCTGGACAAGCTGTTCCGGTTCGCGAACCTGAACCGCGCCGCCGACCGCTTCGAGGAGCAGGTCTCGGGCGGCCGTTCGCTGGAGGACGTCGCGGGCGAGGCCGGCGCCAATCCGCGCCACGCCCTGCCGCGCATGCTGCAGGCGGCGCTGAAGGAATGGCGCGACGCCAAGGCCAAGGGCGCGATGAGCGAGAACCAGGCCGGTTTCCTGATCGCCCGCATCGACCGCATCCTGGACGCCCAGATCGCCCGCGAGAGCACCAAGGTCGAGGAAGGCCTGGGCAGCCTGGCCATCGTCGCCACCGCCAGCCCGTTCATCGGCCTGTTCGGCACGGTCTGGGGCATCATGCACGCCTTCCAGAACATCGCGATCTCGAAGAACACCTCGCTGGCCGTCGTGGCCCCGTCGATCGCCGAGGCGCTGTTCGCCACGGCCGTGGGCCTGATCGCCGCCATCCCGGCCTATATCGCCTACAACAAGTTCTCGACCGACGCGGGCAAGTACGCCGGCCGCCTGGAAGGCTTCGCCGACGACCTGTCGACCGCGATCCAGCGTCGCCTGTCGGACCGGGTCTGATCCCATGGCGATGTCCTCCAACGACGCCTTCGCCACGGGCGGCGGCCGAGGTCGCCGCCGTCGCGGTCGCCGCGGCAAGGGCGCCCTGTCCGAGATCAACGTCACCCCGCTGGTCGACGTGATGCTGGTGCTGCTGATCATCTTCATGATCAGCGCGCCGCTGCTGACCGCCGGCGTGCCGCTGGAGCTGCCCAAGACCGAGGCCGCCGCCCTGCAGAACCAGGACGAGCCGATCACGGTGTCGATCCGCAAGGACGGCCAGATCTTCGTCGGCGAGAAGCAGATCCCGTTCGAGAACCTGGCGCCGGGCGTCACCGCCATCGCCGGCAGCGGCTACAGCAAGCCGATCTTCGTCCGCGCCGACGGCGGGGCGACCTATGCGGTCGTCGCCCAGGTGATGGCGGGCCTGTCGAACGCGGGCTTCAACAAGATCAACCTGATCACCGAGACGGGCGGTCCCTCCACGGGAGCGGCGCCGAAGGACGCTCAGCCGGAGGGCTCGGGCGACCTGCGGCCGGCTCAGTAGGATCGGCATGAGCGCTCGCCGCGAACCCCAGATCTCTCCGGGCCTGCTGGCCTCGATCGCGCTGCACGGAGCCGTGGCGGCGCTGATCGCGTTCGGCCTGCCGTGGAAGTCGCAGAAGCCGATCACCATCGGCGAGTCGGTGCCGGTGACCATCGTCACCAACGGCCCGACCAATGTGCGTCCGGCCGAGGAAGCGCCCGAGGAGCAGACGGCCCAGACGCCGGATCCTGTGCCTGAGGCCACGCCGCAGCCGCCGGCTCCGACGCCTGCACCGACGCCGACCCCGGCTCCCGCGCCGCCGCCCAAGCCGACGCCGGTCCCCAAGCCGGCCGTGACGCCGACGCCGGCCAAGCCGACCCCGACGCAGAAGAAGCCGGACACCGACTTCTTCGCCTCGCTGGAAGCCTCGATCGCCAAGTCCAAGAAGGCGACCGGCAAGCCGACCGCCAGCGCCCCCAAGGGTCCGGCCCGCGCGGAGACCTCGGTCTCGGCCCGTCCGGCCATGGGCGCGGCCACCGGCCTGTCCGCCGCCGCGCTGGGCCGCCTGCAGGGCGAGGTCCAGGATCGCTGGAACCCCAATTGCGAGGTCGAGGGCGGCGCCAATGTCACCGTGCGGGTGGTGTTCGTGATCGGCCCTGGCGGCCGCGTCGTCGGCCAGCCGGAATCGCCGGGCACGTCCTCGTCCGACCCCGTCGTCAAGGCGGCCTCGGACCGCGCCGTGCGCGCGCTGTTCGCGGCTTCGCCGTTCGCCTACCTGCCGCAAGACCTGTACGGTCAGAAAATCGCCCTCAACTTCAACGCAAAACAGGCCTGTTCGCGTTGAGGACTGGAACGACACACAAGGAGACCCCGATGCGCTTCAAAGCCCTGGTGCTCATGGCCGCCGTCCTGCTGGGCGGCGCAGCGTTCGTGACCCCGGCCGCCGCGCAGATCGAGGTCGACATCAACTCCGGCGCGGTCAAGCCGCTGCCGATCGCCGTGCCGGCCTTCTCGGGCACGACGCGCGGGGCCGAGATCGCCCAGGTCATCACCGGCAACCTCGAGCGCTCGGGCCTGTTCCAGCCGCTGAACGTCTCGGCCGTTTCGGACAAGCTGCAGGACGTCAACGTCCAGCCGCGCTTCCCCGACTGGCAGGCGACCGGGGCCCAGGCCCTGATCAACGGCCAGGTCACGGTCGGCCCCGACGGCGGGCTGCGCGTCGACTTCCGCCTGTGGGACGTGTTCAGCCAGCAGCAGCTGCTGGGCCTGCAGTTTTCCTCGACGCCCGACAACTGGCGCCGCGTGGCCCACAAGATCAGCGACGCCGTCTATGAGCGCCTGACCGGTGAAAAGGGCTATTTCGACACCCGGGTGGCCTTCGTCGCCGAGAGCGGTCCCAAGCTGTCGCGCGTCAAGCGCCTGGCGATCATGGACCAGGACGGCGCCAACCCGCAGTACCTGACCGACGGCTCGTACATCGTGATGACGCCGCGCTTCTCGTCTACCAGCCAGGAACTGACCTACATGGCCCTGCGGCCGACGGGGTCTTCGATCTACCTGCTGAACCTGGAGACCAGCCGCCAGGAAACGGTCGGCAAGTTCCCGGGCATGGTGTTCGCCCCGCGCTTCTCGCCGGACGGCAGCAAGGTGGCGTTCTCGGTCGAGAAGAACGGCAACAGCGACATCTATCTGATGGACCTGCGCAGCCGCGCGTCGACCCGCATCACCACCGACCCGGCCATCGACACCTCGCCGTCGTTCTCGCCGGACGGCACCAAGATCGCCTTCAACTCCGACCGCGGCGGCCAGGCCCAGCTCTATGTGATGAACACCGACGGTTCGGGCGTGCGCCGCATCTCGTACGGCGGCGGCCGCTACACCACTCCGGTCTGGAGCCCGCGCGGCGACTTCATCGCCTTCACCAAGCAGACGGGCGGCGAGTTCCACATCGGCGTCATGCGTCCCGACGGCGGCGACGAGCGTCTGCTGACCACCAGCTATCTGGACGAGGGCCCGACCTGGGCGCCCAATGGCCGGGTGCTGATGTTCTTCCGCGAGAGCTCGGCCGGCAATCCCAAGCTCTGGACGGTGGACATCACCGGCCGGATCCTGCGGCCGGCGGCCTATGGCGGTTCGGGCTCGGATCCCGCCTGGTCGCCGCTGCTGGACTGATTGACACGAAGTTCGGGCAACTTGAGCGGCGCACAAGCGTTCAAGGCACAGGTTCCGGCGCGTGGTCTATTCGCGCTGGAAGTGAATCCGCACCTGATGACGAGCTTCTGACATCATTGTGAGGCTTGGTCAGGCATTTCATGGGTCCATTCCAAGCGTTGCGCAGGTATGGATCAGGTCCAGAATTCGTAGACTGAGGAGAAACTGGATGAGCTTCGACACCCAGCGCGCCATTAGACTGGCGCTTGTCGGCGTGGCCGCCGCTTCGCTCGCCGCCTGCGCTTCGCGTCCGAAGCCCCAGCCCGTCGCCCCGGCCGAACCGCCGGCGCCGACGCAGCCGAGCAACCCCTACACCCCGCCGCCGCAGCCGCCGGTCGCCAGCGGCGTCCTGCCGGGCTCGGTGCAGGACTTCGTCGTCAATGTCGGCGACCGCGTCTATTTCGACACCGACGAATATTCGGTCCGCGCTGACGCCCAGCCGGTCCTGGCCGGTCAGGCCCAATGGCTGAACCGTTACCAGCAGGTCCGCATCCGCATCGAAGGCAATGCCGACGAACGCGGCACCCGCGAGTACAACCTGGCCCTGGGCGCCCGTCGCGCCAACGCCATCCGCGACTTCCTGATCGGCCAAGGCGTCGCCGCGGCCCGCATCGAGACCATCTCGTTCGGCAAGGAACGCCCGATCGACGGCGGTTCGAGCGAAGAGTCGTGGGCCAAGAACCGTAACGGCCACACGGCCATCACGGACGGCGCCCGCTAAGCTGCAAGTCCTGGGGCGGCTTCTCTCGCGAGATGCCGCCCTAGTTTTGTCCAGTCCCTACCGGTAAATCAGGGTCATGAAGCTGAAATCCGCTCTGCTCGCCGTCCTGTTCGCCTCGACCGCCGCGGTCGCTGTCGCCCAGACCCCGCTGCCGCCGGCCGATCCGCTGGACGACCGCTCGGCCAAGCGCGTCGAGCGCATGGAGAAGGTGGTGCGCGAACTGCGCGCGATCGTCTTCCAGGGCCGCGACACCGGCAAGCCCGTGGTCGTGCAGCCGGCCGAGACCGACGCCCAGATCGCCGCGCTGAACGAGCGCGTCGGCGACCTGGAACAGACCCTGACCCGTCTGAACGGCCAGAACGAGGCCGCCAATTTCGAGCTGACTAAGGCCAATCGCGCCGCCGCCGACCAGAAGGCGCGCGCCGATCAGCTGGAACAGCGCCTGGCCGGGCTGGAGAAGGCGATCGCCGACATGCAGGCCGCCGCTGCGGCCCAGGTCGCGGCTCCGCCGCTGGCCGGCGGGACCCCGCCGCCGCCCGCGCCGCCGGCCGATCCGGCCGTAGCTTTCAAGCAGGCCAAGGACCTGCTGTTGGCCGGCGATTACGCCAATGCCGAGCAGGCCTTCGCCGCCTACGTGAACAACTATCCTGACAGCGCCAAGACGCCGGAAGCCCGCTACTGGCAGGGCGAGACCCTGTTCGTGCGCGAGGCCTATACCGACGCCGCCGGCGCCTATATCGGCGCGATCCGCGGCTGGCCACAGACCAGCTGGGCGCCCGACGCCACGCTGAAGCTGGCCCGCTCGATGGTGGCCCTGAAGAAGACGCCCGACGCCTGCCGCACGCTGGACGAACTGGCCAAGCGCTATCCGAAGGCCCCGGCTCAGGTCACCTCGCGCGCGGCCTCGACCCGCGTCGCGGCCAAGTGCGCCTAGAGACGGTCCGAGCCGCCCTCGACCGGCGGCTCGATCGCGCCTCCGCCGCGCCGCTGGCCGTCGGGTTCTCCGGCGGCGGCGATTCTCTTTTCCTGCTGAAGGCGGTCCTGGAGTTGGGCCGGCCCGTGCTGGCGCTGGTGGTTGATCACGGCCTGCAGGCTGACAGCGCGCGCTGGACGGCCGATGCGGTCGCCAAGGCGCGAGCGCTGGGGGCCGAAGCCGTGGCTTTGACCTGGATCGGCGACAAGCCTTCGACGGGCCTTCCCGCCGCCGCCCGTCGTGCGCGTCACGCTCTGCTCGCGAACGCCGCCCGTGAAGCCGGCGCCAAAGTCCTGCTCCTAGGCCACACCGCCAGCGATCTCGCCGAGGGCGCGGCCATGCGGGCCGAGGGCTCGACGGTCTCCGATCCGCGCGAATGGGCGCCGTCTCCGGTCTGGCCGGAAGGGCGGGGTGTTTTTCTGCTGAGGCCGCTGCTGGGCTTAGGTCGCGATGAGATTCGTCAGGCCTTGGCGGCCGAGGGCGAGACCTGGCTGGACGATCCCGCCAATGAGGATCTGCGCTACGCCCGAGTGCGCGCTCGGGCGGCCGGCGCGGACGAGGTCGCGCCCATCGAGACCACACCACGCTCGCCGCCAACCTTCGAGGTCGACCGCGCCGGGACGATCCGCCTGCCGCGCGACGTCGCCGCCGCCCATCTCGCCGCCGCTCTGCTCTGCGCCGCCGGGACCGAACGACCGCCGCGCGGCGAACGTCTGACGCGCCTCGTCGAGCGCCTGCGCTCGGGCGAGACCTTCGCCGCCACGCTGTCTGGCGCGCGGATCGAAGCGGCGGAGGATGTCCTGATCTGCCGCGACGCCGGCGAGACCGCGCGGGGTGGCCTGGCGCCGCTGGACCTCGCGCCCGGCCAGACCAGCGTCTGGGACGGTCGCTGGGAGATCACCGCCGGCGCCGCGCCCCTGACCGTCGAACCCTTGAAGGGCAAGGCCTCCAGCCTCTCGCTCGATCTCTCCGCCATCCCCGCCGCCGCCCGCCCGAGCCTGCCGCTGATCCGCCGCGACGGAGCCGTCCCGTACTGTCCCGCGCTTGACGGCCCGGACCTTGCAGTTGAAGGAAACGCATGTGCGCGTCCGCTCGTTCTGGACCGGTTCAAGGCTGCGATCGGCCTGATCGACCAAGAATCCGTGACCTGATGTCACGCACGTGGCGCAACTGCTCGGGACCTCCTATCTTGGGAGGTCAAGAACCCTACTCGCTAGGAAGACAAGGCGTATGAATTTCCGGAATCTGGCCATTTGGCTGGTGATCGTCGCGGTGCTGGCGGGCGTGTTCGTCGTCAGTCAGAACGCGCGCACGAAAAATGGCGGCGAGATCAGCTACTCGCAGCTCCTCAAGGACGTCGACGCGGGCAAGATCAAGTCGGCCGAGATCTCGGGCCAGACCGTCATGGCCAAGTCGGCCGACGGCAAGGTCCAGACGGTCAACGCGCCGCTGAACTCCGACGAGCTGGTCAACCGCATGGTGGCCAAGAACGCCGACGTGAAGTTCAAGAGCGGCTCGATCAGCTTCCTGGCCATCGTGGTCCAGCTGCTGCCGATCCTGCTGGTCGTGGGCGTCTGGCTGTTCTTCATGCGCCAGATGCAGGGCGGGGCCAAAGGCGCCATGGGCTTCGGCAAGTCCAAGGCCCGGCTGCTGACCGAGAACAAGAACCGCATCACCTTCGAGGACGTCGCGGGCGTCGACGAGGCCAAGGAAGAACTGCAGGAGGTCGTCGACTTCCTGAAGGACCCGGCCAAGTTCCAGCGCCTGGGCGGCAAGATCCCCAAGGGCGCGCTGCTGGTCGGCCCTCCCGGTACGGGTAAGACCCTAATCGCCCGCGCCGTCGCGGGTGAGGCGGGCGTGCCGTTCTTCACCATCTCCGGTTCGGACTTCGTCGAGATGTTCGTCGGCGTCGGCGCCAGCCGCGTGCGCGACATGTTCGAGCAGGCCAAGAAGAACGCCCCCTGCATCATCTTCATCGACGAAATCGACGCCGTCGGTCGCCACCGCGGCGCCGGCCTGGGCGGCGGCAACGACGAGCGCGAGCAGACCCTCAACCAGCTGCTGGTCGAGATGGACGGCTTCGAGGCCAACGAAGGCATCATCCTGATCGCCGCCACCAACCGTCCCGACGTGCTGGACCCCGCCCTGCTGCGTCCGGGCCGCTTCGACCGTCAGGTCGTGGTGCCCAACCCGGACGTCGCCGGTCGCGAGAAGATCATCCGCGTCCACATGAAGAACGTGCCGCTGGCCGCCGACGTCGACGTCAAGACGCTGGCGCGCGGCACCCCGGGCTTCTCGGGCGCGGACCTGGCCAACCTGGTCAACGAAGGCGCCCTGCTGGCCGCCCGCAAGAACCGCCGCATGGTCACCATGCACGACTTCGAAGCGGCCAAGGACAAGGTCATGATGGGCGCCGAGCGCCGCTCGATGGCCATGAGCGACGCCGAGAAGAAGCTGACCGCCTATCACGAGGGCGGCCACGCCCTGGTGGCCCTGCGCGTCCCCGTCGCCGATCCGGTCCACAAGGCCACGATCGTGCCGCGCGGCCGGGCCCTGGGCATGGTCATGCAGCTGCCGGAAGGCGACCGCTACTCGATGAGCTACGACATGATGACCTCGCGCCTGGCCATCATGATGGCCGGCCGGGTCGCCGAGGAGCTGATCTTCGGCAAGGAGAAGATCACCTCGGGCGCGTCCAGCGACATCAGCGCCGCCACCAGCCTGGCCCGCAACATGGTCACCCGCTGGGGCTTCTCGGACGAGCTGGGCACCGTGGCCTATGGCGACAACCAGGACGAGGTGTTCCTGGGCCACTCGGTCGCCCGCACCCAGAACGTCTCGCCCGAGACCATGATCAAGATCGACAAGGAAGTCCGTCGCCTGGTCAAGAGCGGCGAGGACGACGCCCGCAAGATCCTGACCGACGAGCTGGACAACCTGCACGTGGTGGCCAAGGCCCTGCTGGAGTTCGAGACCCTGAGCGGCGATGAGATCATCGGCGTCATGAAGGGCGAGGCTCCCAAGCGCGAAGAGGACGAGAGCAACAAGGAAACGGTCGCCGCGCCGTCCCTGGTGCCGCTGTCCCCGGGCGCGGGCGCCAGCGTCACCGCCTAGGGCGGATCAGACTCAAACGATCAAAGCCGGCCCCGAAACGGGCCGGCTTTTTTCTTGAAGTCGGCAACCCGACGTGGCGTCTGGTCGTTGGAACTTGGCCGCGCATGCGTGGCGCGGGGCAATCTGCTATTCGGACGACCATGAGCGCGATCGACGAGCCGCAAGGCTCGCCCTCCCAGCTATCCGCGATCCCCGCCTTCCTGACCGGAGGCGGCGAGATGGCCGTGGCGGTCGCGGAACGCGACTGGTCGGCGACGCCCTTCGGTCCGCTGGACGCCTGGTCTCCCGGCCTGCGCATGGCCGCCTCGCTGATGCTGAACACGCCGATCCCGTCGGTGCTGGTCTGGGGCGAGCAGGAGACCATCCTCTACAACGCCGCCGGCGGCGCCTTCCTGGGCGCGGCGGGTCCGGCCGCCCTGGGCCGCCGGTTCGCCGACGTGTTCCCGGTCGTCGAGGGCATGGCCATGCTGGCCAAGGCTCGGACCGGCGAGAGCGAGGTGCGCGAGAACGTCGCCTTCATCCGCCCGAACGGCGAGCCGGCCTGGTGCAACCTGATGCTGTCGCCCGTGCGCGGCGAGACCGGCGTGGTCGAGGGCGTGCTCTGTGTCTGCAACGACATCACCGCCCGCGTCCGCCGCGAGCAGGCCCACGACGCCGACCAGCAGCGCTATCGCCTGCTGTTCGAGAGCATGGACGAGGGCTTCTGCGTCATCGAGTTCTTCGACGGGCCCGAGGGGCCGCTCAGCGACTACGTCCACGTCATGGCCAACTCGGCCTATGAGCGGCACGCGGGCATCCCCAACGTGGTCGGCCAGAAGCTGCGCGAGATGGTCGGCGACGAGGCCGACGCCTGGGTCGCCCGCTATGGCGGCGTGCTGCGCACCGGCGCGCCGATCCGCTTCGAGCAGGAGCTGGTCGCCACCGGCCGCCACCTGTCGCTGTCGTCGTTCCGCATCGAGCCGCCCGAGCTGAAGCAGGTGGCCGTACTGTTCCAGGACATCACCGAGCGCAAGCGGGCCGAGGCCGAGCTGCGCCTGCTGAACGAGACCTTGGAGCTCCGCGTCGCCCAGGCCCTGGCCGAGCGCCGGCAACTGGCCGAGGTGGTCGAGCGCGCCAGCGTCTTCGTCCAGGTCTCGGATATGGACTTCAACTGGCTGGCCATCAACGCCGCCTCGGCCGACGAGTTCGAGCGCATCTTCGGGGTGCGGCCCAAGGTCGGCGACAACATGCTGGACCTGCTGGCCGACAATCCCGAGGGGCGGGAGTCGGTCCACGCCATCTGGCATCGCGCCCTGACCGGCGACAGCTTCATCGAGGTCGGCGAGTTTGGCGATGAGGGCCGTGAGCGCCGGCACTACGAGATGCGCTTCCACCCGCTGCTGGACAGCGACGGGGTGCGGCTGGGCGCCTACCAGTTCGTCTATGACGTCACCCAGCGCATGGCCGAGCAGGAGCGCCTGCGCAACACCGAGGAGGCCCTGCGCCAAGCCCAGAAGATGGAGGCGGTCGGCCAGCTGACCGGGGGCCTAGCCCACGACTTCAACAATCTGCTGGCCGGCATTTCGGGCTCGTTCGAGATGATCGGCGCGCGGCTGGCCCAGGGGCGGACCTCGGATGTCGAGCGCTACCTGGCCGCCGGCCAGGGCGCGGCGCGTCGGGCGGCGGCCTTGACCCATCGCCTGCTGGCCTTCTCGCGCCGCCAGACCCTGGCGCCCAAGCCGGTGGTGATGAACCGCCTGCTGGCCGACTTCGTCGAACTGGTCCGCCGCACGGTCGGGCCGGGCGTCGAGGTCGAGATGATCGCCGCCTCGGGCCTGTGGTCCAGCCTGGTCGACGCCAACCAGCTGGAAAACGCCCTGCTGAACCTGTGCATCAACGCCCGCGACGCCATGCCGGAGGGCGGCAAGATCACGCTGGAGACCGGCAACCGCTGGCTGGATGCGCGCACCGCCCGCGAGCACGGGCTGGAGCCGGGCCAGTACGTCTCGGTCTGCGTCAGCGACACCGGCACGGGCATCGACAAGGCGACGCTGGAGCGGGTGTTCGACCCGTTCTTCACCACCAAGCCGATCGGCCAGGGCACGGGCCTGGGCCTGTCCATGGTCTATGGCTTCGCTCGCCAGTCCGACGGCCACGTGCGGATCTATTCCGAAGTCGGGCAGGGGACCATGGTCTGCCTCTACCTGCCGCGCCACCTGGGCACCGAGGAGGGCGAGGCGGCCCCCGAACCCGTCGTGGGCGCGCCGGCGGTTCCGGCCGGCCAGACCGTGCTGGTGGTCGACGACGAGCCGACCGTGCGGATGCTGGTCGTCGATGCCCTGGCCGAGCTGGGCTATGCCTGCCTGGAGGCCGGCGACGGCGCGACGGGCCTGCGCATCTTGCAGACCAACGCCAAGATCGACCTGCTGATCACCGATGTCGGCCTGCCGGGCGGCTTAAACGGCCGCCAAGTCGCCGACGGGGCCCGCGCCCTGCGGCCCGACCTGAAGGTGCTGTTCATCACCGGCTATGCCGAGAACGCGGTGCTGAACCACGGCCACATCGAGCATGGCATGGAGGTGCTGACCAAGCCCTTCGCCGTCAGCGACCTGGCCGGCCGGGTCGACCGGATGCTGCGCGAGGCGTAGAACCTCGCGATGGCTTCTGCGCTCCAACGTCCCCGCATCATGGGGATCGTCAATGTCACGCCCGACAGCTTCTCCGACGGCGGCAAGTACCTGGGCCCCGCCGACGGGATCGAGCACGCGCGGCGGCTGATCGCCCAGGGCGCCGACATCCTCGACATCGGCGGCGAGAGCACCCGGCCGGGCGCGGCCCCGGTCTCGGAGTTCGACGAGATCCTGCGCGTGGTCCCGGTCATCGAGGCGATCCGCGCGGCCAGCGACATCCCGATCTCGATCGACACCATGAAGCCCGGCGTCGCCCGCGCGGCGGTCAAGGCCGGGGCGACGATCTGGAACGACGTGGCCGCCCTGCGGCTCGCGCACGACGCTCCCGAGGTCGCCGCCGAGCTGGGCTGCGAGGTCGTCCTGATGCACATGCTGGGCGAGCCGGGGACCATGCAGGACGACCCGCGCTATGGCGACGTGGTCGCCGAGGTCGAGGCCTTCCTGCTGGCGCGGGCCTTCACCGCCATGGCCGCCGGGGTGGCCAAGGAGAAGATCTGGCTGGATCCCGGCATCGGCTTCGGCAAGACGGTCGAGCACAACCTGACCCTGCTGAAGGCCCTGCCGCGCTTCGTGGCCTTGGGCTATCCGGTCCTGCTGGGGGCCAGCCGCAAGCGCTTCATCGCCGGGATCGACCCGTCGGCCGGCGAGGCCATCGATCGCCTGGGCGGCTCGCTGGCGGCGCATCTCCACGGCGCGGCGGCGGGCGTGGCGGCCGTGCGTGTCCACGACGTGCGCGAGACCGTGCAAGCGCTGGATGTGCAGGCGGCGATCAAAGCTATTTGAAGCCCCGACCAGGGAACCCCTTACCGCATAGGGGCTGGGGGCGTCGTTGCGCGAGTCTGGGTTGATTGCGACGCCTGGTCTCGCTTGCGGGTTGGGGAATCACCGCGCTTAAATATCTGGGGACGGCCTATCGAAAGCACCCGCAAGATGCGCCCGCGACATGCCTTGATTATCGAAGACGAGATCCTGATCGCGCTGGAAATCGAGGAACTGCTCAAGGAGCAGGGCTTCACCAGCATCGCCATCGCCGACAGTCCTTTGGAGGCTCTGGACAGCGCCCTGAGGCGCAAGCCCGATCTGATTACCGCCGATTACCGGATCGTCGACGGCACCGGCGTCGAGGCCGTGAAGATGATCATGGCCCACCTGGGACCCATTCCGGTGGTCTATGTCACCGGCCACGCCAAGGCTCTGGACGACCAGACCGACGGCGTCGTGGTGCAGAAACCGATCCGTCCGAACATCCTGGCAGGGGCTTGGCAGCACGCGCTGCAGGCGGCGTAGCGGACCTTCCGAATCCCGCCTAAACAGCGGGGATGTCAGACGCTCATCCCAACGCTTTCAGGGGCCGCGTCCTCGTCATCGCCGGGTCGGATTCCGGCGGCGGAGCGGGGATCCAGGCCGACATCAAGACCATCACCGCCCTGGGCGGCTACGCGGCCACCGCCATCACCGCCGTGACGGTGCAGAACACTCTGGGCGTCACCGGCGTCCACCCGATCCCGCTGGACGTGATCGCGGCCCAGGCCCGAGCGGTGCTGGACGATATCGGCGCCGACGCCATCAAGACCGGCATGCTGGGCGACGCGGGTGTGGTGGAGACCGTAGCCGCCGCCATCGACCATGCGGGCAAGGTCCCGGTGGTCGTCGATCCGGTGATGATCGCCAAGGGCGGCGCGCCGCTGCTGGCCGAGGCGGCCGTGGGCGCGGTGAAGACCCTGATGATCCCGCGCGCGGCGCTGCTGACGCCGAACGCGCCCGAGGCCGCTGCCCTGACAGGCCTGACCGTCGAGACCACCGACGACCTGCGCCGGGCCGGCGAAGCGCTGCTGGCGATGGGCGCCAAGGCGGTGCTGATGAAGGGCGGTCATGTCGAGGGCGAGCGCGTCGTCGATGTGCTGATGACCGTCGACGGCGAGACCACCTTCGAGGGCGAGCGGATCGACACCCGCCACACCCACGGCACTGGCTGCACCTTGGCCTCGGCCTGCGCCACCGGCTTGGCTCAGGGGCTGTCGCTGAACGAGGCCGTCGCCCGGGCCTGGAACTATGTCCACGAGGCCATGCTGCGCGCGCCCGGTTTCGGCGCCGGCCACGGCCCGTTGGACCACGGCTGGACGCTGCGCAAATGACCGAGATCCTGGAAGACCGCCTGCGCGAGATCGTCCGCGCCACCCCGACCACCTGGCAGGTGCTGGAGACCGTCCGCGAGCTGGATTTGCCCGACTGGATGATCTTCTCCGGCGCAGTCTATCAGCCGGTGTGGAACGCCCTGACCGGCCGCGACCTGAGCTACGGCATCAAGGACTACGACGTCGCCTATCACGACGACAGCGACACCAGCTACGAAGCCGAGGACGTGGTCATCAAGCAGGTGGCCGCCGCGTTCGAGCCGCCGCTGCGCGACCTCGTCGAGGTCCGCAACCAGGCCCGCGTGCACCTGTGGTTCGAGCAGAAGTTCGGCGCCGACGAGCCCTATCCGCCGCTGGAGGACAGCGCCGCGGCCCTGAAGCGCTTCGTGGCCACCGCCTTCTGCGTCGGCGTGCGGCTGGAGGCCGACGATACCTTGCGCGTCTGGGCCCCGTTCGGGCTGGAGGACCTCTTCGCCATGCGCCTGCGGCCCAACCCGCTGCGGGTCAAGGGCGCGGGCGGCTGGGCGCGCACCACGGGCTCGGCCAAGGCGCGGTGGCCGGAGATCAGCATCGAAGGCTGATTGTCACGAGGACAATAAAGCCTTTGCCGACGGCTTCCGCCGCGCATAACAGCGATGTCCAGCTCGGGAGATCGCTATGCGCCAGTGGACCATCGACGCCTTCGCCAGCGGCCCGTTCAAGGGCAATCCGGCTTGCGTGGTCGAGCCGTTCGAGGCCTGGCCCTCGGCCGACTGGATGCAGGCCCTGGCGGCCGAGAACAATCAGGCTGAAACCGCTTATCTGCTGAAGACCGCCGACCCGGCCCGCTACGGCCTGCGCTGGTTCACGCCGGCGCTTGAGGCCCCGTTGTGCGGCCACGCCACCCTGGCCGCCGCGCACACCCTGTTCGAAGAGCTCGGTGTCGACGTCCCGCTGCTGACCTTCGACACCCTGTCGGGGCCGCTGACGGTGAAGCGCACGGGCGATGGCCTGGAGATGGACTTCCCGGCCGATCCACCGCGCCAGACTGAGATCCCGGCGGGCCTAGCCGAAGCCCTGGGCGCACAGCCCGTCGAGGTCTGGGCCGGGGCGTACCTCATCGCGGTGATGGACAGCGAGGCGACGGTGCGGAGGCTGAAGCCCGACCTGACCGCCATCAAGAAGATCGAGGGCGAGGCCACTGGCGGACCCGGCCAGACGGTCGTCGTCGCCACCGCCGATCCCGGCCGGCCCTATGCCGTGGTCAGCCGCTTCTTCGCGCCGGGCTTCGGCATCCCCGAGGATCCGACCACCGGCTCGGCCCACTGCATCCTGACACCGCTCTACGAGGAAAAGCTGGGCGCGAGTCCGCTGAAGTTCCACCAGGCCTATCCCGGCCGGGGCGGGGACCTGGAATGCGAAAGCCGCGGCGCGCGCGTTCTGTTGCGCGGCCGCGGCTTCACGGTGGTGGAGAGCCGGCTCCGGGTGGAGCCGGCCTAAGTCAGCCCTTAGCGACGCGGGCCGTTGCCGTAGCCGTAACCGTAGTCACGGTCGTGGCGCTCGTAGCGGATCTGGGCGCTGATGCGGTCGAAGCGACGATCCAGGTCGGCGCGTTCCCAGCCGCTCAGGCCGCCGCGACGATAGTCGCGTTCCAGGCGGGCGGTGTCACGCAGCTGGGCGCGCAGGCGATAGGCTTCCTGGCGGTTCAGCGAGCCATTGCGCACGCCCATGTCGATACGACGGTCGAGCATGGCCTGACGGTCGTTGATCGACTGGGCCGAGGCGATGGCGGGAACGGCGGCGGCCGACAGGGCCGAGACCGCGGCGATCGAGATCAGGATCTTTTTCATTGGTTCGGTTCCTCTCTGAAACTTGTCCCGTCACTCCGGGGGAAGCGACGTTGAGCTAAGAGAAACACGCGGAGCCTGAAGCGGTTCTGAGCCGCTCGTTATGTTCTGTTCATCTTGTGTCGAGGGTTCGACTTAGGGCGATGGCCGTGGCAAGGGTCGGTGTGGAACTCAACCCAAGCGTTATGAATGGGCGGCGTGATGCATTTGGATGAGCTTCGTCTCCTTCCCGGCGGGACGCCCGGCTGTGTGGTCGAGGGGCGGTTTGGTCTGGAAACGCCGCACTATCCCGGCGGCGCCCCGGTCGGGCCGGAGGGCGTTAGGATTTCCCTGTCCATGAGCGAGCGGTTCGGGGCGTGGCTGAGCGTGGGCGAATTCAAAGAGGAACCGCCCGGATTTTTCGCCGGCGCCAAGCCGGAACGCTCTCTGTCGCTGCACCTGCCGGCCGCCGTCGACCTGGAGCGACTGCTGGTCGACATGGTCGGTCCCTCGGCAGTCCCTGGCTCGCGTCGCGTGGAGTGGGTGGCGATCTCCGCGTGCGGCGACTTCGGACGGGTCTCTGGGCGGATCCCCAGCCTGGAGATCGAGGCCCGCGTGCTGGAGGCCGGGCTTGGTGTGACGTTCAGCGGCGCGGTCGACGCGCTGGGGAAACCGGCCGGTTTTCTTAAGCCGCTCGTGCCCGTCCCCGCCCTGGCCGACAGCCGCGTCCAGGGCGAGATCGTCATCCCGTGGGCCTATCTGATCATTCAGCAATCGCCGCTGGCTAGCCTGGGAAGCCCGTTCCAGGCGCCTTGGAAGCAGGGCGATCCGCTGTTCGACCTCGGCCGTCCGGGTCTGTCCGGCGTTGCCTTCGACAGGAGCAACGGCCTGCCGATCTTCCAGGGCCCGTTTATCGTCGAGCGGGGCGTGTCGTCGTCCTGCGTCCAGGCCATGGACATCGACAAGATGTTGGTGCTGGACGCCGCCAAGACGCCCTGGCTGCTTGCGGACGGTTTCGCCGCCGCCCAAGGCCTCTACGCCCCCAGGCTCACCCTGTTCGGGATGGGCCACGACATGTGGGCCAAGATTCTGGGCGGCGAGCGGGCAGGGTATCTTGAGGTGAAGGGCGATTGCGTCGGCTTCCTTACCGAGGCCTGGACCCTGGGCGCGGTCGCCGGGCGACACGCGATCTCGACCTACCGCATCGATCTGGCGCTGAGCGAGACCGAGCTGGTGCTGAAGATCAGGGGCCAGGCCGACCGGTTGCTGCAGTACGAGGGACCGCCGCTAAAGCCGACCATGGGGCCGGGCTTCGACGTGACCATGAGGATCCCGGTCGCGTTCCTGGCCGCGCGCGGCATCGATCTCGTGAGCTGGGGCGCGAGCGAGAAGCGTCTCCTCAAGGGAGAGAGCTACCACTAGCTTCAGGCCGCCTGGGCCAACCGCGCGGCGTTCATGGCCGCTTCGATCGCCGCGTAGAGCTTGGTCACTTCGATCGGCTTGGCCACGTGGCCGTCCATGCCGGCGGCCAGATAGTCCTCGACCTGGTGGGCCAGGGCGTTGGCGGTGACGGCGATGATCGGGGTGCGGACGCGGCCGGCCTCGGCCTCCAGGGCGCGGATGGCCCGCGAGGCCTCGACGCCGTCCATCACCGGCATGTGGATGTCCATCAGCACGATGTCGAAGGTTCCAGCCTGCCAGGCCTCGACGCAGGCGGCGCCGTCGGCGACCAGGGTGACCTCGGCGTTCAGCGGGGCCAGGACGGCGGCGACGACCTTCTGGTTGGTCGGATTGTCGTCGGCGGCCAGCACGCGCAGGCGGGCCGTATCGGCCGGAGCGCTCTCGGCCGAGGTCTCGGCCTCTGGCGCGGGGACGTGGTCGTCGTCGATATAGTGGACGTCGGTGATCGCTTCCTCGCGGGGCAGGGCGACCAGGACGGTGAAGGTCGAGCCACGGCCTTCGCGGCTCTGCACCTTGATCGAGCCGTCCATCAGCACCGCCAGTTCGCGGCAGATGGCCAGGCCCAGGCCCGAACCGCCGAAGCGGCGGGTGGTCGAGCTGTCGGCCTGGACGAACTTGTCGAACAGGCGCGGCAGGATCTCGGGCGAGATGCCGATGCCGGTGTCGGCCACGTCGATGCGCAGGCCCGAGCCGTCCTCGGCCGAGGCGAAGCGCACGGCGACGGCGCCTTCCAGGGTGAACTTCAGGGCGTTGGCGATCAGGTTGCCCAGGATCTGGCGCAGGCGGTCGGCGTCGCCGCGCCACAGGCCTTGGGCTTCCGGCGCGACCGCGACCTCGAAGGCCAGGCCCTTGTCGCGGGCCTGCTGGGCGTAGGTCTCGCGGATCGACTGGGCCAGCTGGGCGATGTCGAACGGACGGTCGGTGATCTCCAGGCGGCCGGCCTCGATCTTGGAGAGATCGAGCACGTCGTTGAGTACGGAGAGCAGCACCGCGCCCGACTCGCGGATCACCTTCAGGCGCTCGCGCTGGGTCTCGCTCATCTTGTCCATGGCCATGACCTCGGCCATGGCCAGCACGCCGTTCAGGGGCGTGCGGATCTCGTGGCTCATATTGGCCAGGAAGTGCGACTTCAGGACGTTGGCGGCGTTGGCGTCGTCGCGCGCCTTGACCAGTTCGGCCATGGCGCCGCGCAGGTCGTGGTCGTTGGCCTCCAGGCGGCAGACCAGGTGGTTGAAGCTGTCGGTCAGGCTCTGGAAGACGTCGTCGTCGGAGGTCTGCTCCACGGCCTTGAAGCGGCCGCCGACGGCGGTCTCGTGCATGGCTTCGGACAGGCGCTCCATCGGCCGGGCCAGGCGTCGCGCCAGGCTGTTGGCCAGCAGGATCGCGAGACCCGCCGCGCCGAAGAACAGAGCGCCGGTCAGGGCCAGGTCGCGGGCCAGGGTCTGGCCCAGGCCCGGATGCTCGGCCAGCAGCACCAGGGTGCCGATGTTCTGCGAGGACAGCTTGATCGGCCGCGACAGGGTGTCGGTGTCGGCCGGATCGGACGCGCCCAGTTGGGCGACGACGCGGCCCTTGGGGTCGAGAATGCGCACGCCCGCGACGCTGGGGGCCTTGGCGACGGCTTCCAGGGCGCGATAGACGCCGACCATGTTGTGATCGGCCAGGGGCGCGGCGGCGCCGGCGGCGGCCATCTGGGCCAGGATCTCGTGATTGGCGCGCGCTTCCTGCCGCGCCACGCTCCACTGCTGCAGCATGAAGCACAGGCATGCCGCGACCAGCGCCAGCACGGTCGTGGCCAAAGCCACGCCGGCGATGCGCGCCTGCAGCGGTGCGTGTGTTGACCCGCTATGGTTGCGGTCGTCGTTCATCCCACGTCCAGGTATTCATTCAGCTTGCGACAGTGTGCCGCAAGGTTCCTAACGGTTCGCTTCCAAGGCGAACTAGGGAGAGACCTAGTAGCGCGACAAAACAACGCTAGGGCGCATTTTCCTCATTGCTTTTGCTTTAACATTCTATTTACCTTTCTTCTTGGTGTTTCGTTAAGGAGGCGGGCGTGGAAAAGGTTTTCGTAGCTCAACGTGTCGCGACCAAGCTGTTCGCGTCGGAGAGCGCCGTGGATGCGGCGATGGTCGAAGCGGCCGAACTGATGGCCGATCTGGTCAAGGCGCGTAAGGATCTGGGTCTGTCGGCCGTCGTTGGCGACAAGGCCACGGCCAAGCTCGTCGAGGCGCTTTCGGCGCTGGGCCAGGCGCGCTCGGCCATGGTCGAGGCGCACAACGAGCTGAACGACGTGAAGCTGCGCATCGGCGTGCGCACCAAGATGATCGGCTTCGAAGACAAGCCGCCGGGCCAAACCGGTCTTCACGAAGCTCGCGGTCTTCGCGAAGCGTCCTGAACCGACATTGCAATAGTTTAATACTTTAGGCCTCTAATTCCGGTTAGAGGCCTTTTTCATGTACACCTCAATCGCACCCATGATTGGTTGGACGGTGCTAGTCATCGTCCTGGTGCTGGCTTGCTGGAAAGGCAGCCAAGCCGAGCGCATGGGTGTCGTGATCGTCCTGGCCGGGGCGGCCTACGCCCTGATCGTCCACGCGGTCGCGCCGAAAGGGGCCACGGCGCCGCTGCTGCTGCTGGGCGAGGGGGCGATGGGGGGCGGTTTCCTGTTCCTGGCCCTGCGCCACATGAGTCCGTGGCTGGGCGTGGCCATGCTGCTGCAGGCCATCCAGTTCAGCCTGCACGCCTACTACCTGGTCGGTGACCTGCCGCGCGGCCGCACCTACGCCGTCGTCAACAATCTCGATTCGATCGGCGTCCTGGCCTGCATCCTGATCGGCACGATCATCGCCTGGCGCAAGCGCGGCCGCGCCGCAAAATAATTGCCGCGATCGGACGATCCGTCACGGTCCTCGCAAAAATCTCCCTTGCAATCCGATGCGAAACGCGGTTCTTCGCCGGCGGGCCACACCCCCCCAACGGGGTGCAGTCCATCTGTAAGGATGGGAGACATCGATATGACGACCCTCGCCAAGCCGGCGATCCGCCCGGCTCGCCCCGAGTTCTCTTCCGGCCCCTGCGCCAAGCGCCCCGGCTGGACCCCCGAAAATCTCAGAAACGCTGTTTTGGGCCGTTCGCACCGCTCGAAGCTGGGCAAGGCGCGCCTGAAGGCCGCCATCGACCAGACGCGCGAAGTGCTGGAAGTGCCGGCCGACTTCCTGATCGGCATCGTCGCCGGTTCGGACACCGGCGCCGTCGAGATGGCCCTGTGGTCGATGCTCGGCGCCCGCCCGGTGCAGCTGATGGCCTTCGAGTCCTTCGGCAAGGACTGGGTCACGGACGTCACCAAGCAACTGAAGCTGCCCGACGTGGAAGTGCTCAGCGCGCCGTACGGCGAGCTGCCCGACACCACCAAGGTCGATCCGGCCAAGGACCTGGTCTTCACCTGGAACGGCACGACCTCGGGCGTGCGCGTGCCCAACGCCGACTTCATCTCGGCCGACCGTGAAGGCATCACCATCTGCGACGCCACCAGCGCCGCCTTCGCCCAGGACCTGGACTGGACGAAGCTGGATGTCGTGACCTTCTCCTGGCAGAAGGCCCTCGGCGGCGAAGGCGCGCACGGGATCCTGATCCTGTCGCCGCGCGCCGTGGCCCGCCTGGAAAGCTACACGCCGGCCTGGCCGATGCCGAAGCTGTTCCGCCTGACCAAGGGCGGCAAGGTTTCGCTCGACATCTTCGAAGGCGCGACGATCAACACCCCGTCGATGCTCTGCGTCGAAGACGCCCTGGACGCCCTGAAGTGGGCTTCGTCCATCGGCGGCCTCGAAGGCATGCAGGGCCGCGCCGACCAGAACCTGGCCGTGCTGGCCGACTGGGTCGCCAAGACCGACTGGGTCGACTTCCTGGCCGCGACGCCGGACATCCGCTCCAACACCTCGGTGTGCCTGAAGGTGGTCGATCCGCAGATCGCCGCCCTGCCGGAAGACGCGCAAGCCGACTTCGCCAAGAAGCTGGCCAGCCTGCTCGAGAAGGAGGGCGCGGCCCTCGACATCGGCGGCTATCGCGACGCCCCGGCCGGCCTGCGCATCTGGTGCGGCGCCACCGTCGAGGCTTCCGACCTGGAAGCCCTGACGCCGTGGCTCGACTGGGCGTTCTCGGAAACCAAGGCCGCGGTGCTGCAAGCGGCCTGACGCCGGTGTTCGCCGACCCCATGACGCAGCGCCTGGTCGACTTCGTCGTCGGCCTCGGCATCGATGTGCGCAAGGGCGAGCTTCCCGACGACACCTTCCTGCCCGGACTGGACGTCCAGTTCGGCGTGATCGTGATCGACGAGGCCAAGCTCGCCCATCCCGGCGACATCCTGCACGAGGCCGGCCACATCGCCGTCGTCGAGCCCCAGGCCCGCAAGGCCGAACGGCTCGAACCGACCGACGGCGAGGAGATGGCGACGCTGGCTTGGTCATGGGCCGCCCTGACCCATCTGGGTCTGGACCCGGCCGTGGTCTTCCACGCCGAGGGCTACAAGGGCGGTTCGGAAAGCCTGATCAAGGCTTTCCGGAACGGCGCCAACATCGGCACGCCGCTGCTGCAGTACTACGGCCTGACCCTCGAACCCCGTCTCGCCGCCGAGCGCGGGTTCGCCACCTTTCCCCACATGCTGCGATGGCTTCGCTGAGCCTCGCGGATCTTTTGACAGACATCGCGGCCTGACCGCCGCCCCGATCCAAGGAACACTTCCATGACCGCTCCTCGCGTCCTCATCGCCGACAAGCTCAGCCCCGCCGCCGTCGACATCTTCAAGAACCGCGGCGTCGATTTCGACATCAAGGTCGGCCTGTCCAAGGACGAGCTGATCGCCGTGATCGGCGACTATGACGGCGTCGCCATCCGCTCGGGCGCCAAGCTCGACAAGGACGTCATCGCCGCCGCCCACAAGCTGCGCGTCATCGCCCGCGCCGGCATCGGCGTCGACAATGTCGACATCCCGGCCGCCACGGCCAAGGGCATCGTCGTGATGAACACGCCCTTCGGCAACTCGATCACCACGGCCGAGCACGCCATCGCCATGATGTTCGCCCTGGCCCGCCAGATCCCCGCCGCCGATGTCTCGACCCAGGCCGGCAAGTGGGAGAAGAACCGCTTCATGGGCGTGGAGCTGTACGCTAAGACCCTGGGCCTGATCGGCGCCGGCAACATCGGCTCGATCGTCGCCGACCGCGCCCTGGGCCTGAAGATGAAGGTCGTCGCCTACGACCCCTTCCTGTCGCCGGAACGCGCCGTGGAGATGGGCGTCGAGAAGGTCGAGCTGGAAGACCTGCTGGCCCGCGCCGACGTCATCACCCTGCACACCCCGCTGACCGACAAGACCCGCAACATCCTGTCGGCCGAGAACCTGGCCAAGACCAAGAAGGGCGTGCTGATCGTCAACTGCGCCCGTGGCGGCCTGGTCGATGAAGCCGCCCTGCGCGCTCTGCTGGACAGCGGTCATGTCGGCGGCGCCGGCTTCGACGTCTTCGTCACCGAGCCGGCCAAGGAAAACCCGCTGTTCGGTTCGGACAAGGTCGTGGCCACCCCGCACCTGGGCGCCAGCACCAGCGAAGCGCAAGAGAACGTGGCCCTGCAGGTCGCCGAGCAGGTCAGCGACTACCTGCTGACCGGCGCCGTGACCAACGCCCTGAACAGCCCGTCGATCACGGCCGAAGAAGCCCCGAAGCTGAAGCCGTTCGTGGCCCTGGCCGAGAAGATCGGCGCCCTGGCCGGCCAGATGGTCGACTTCGGCATCACCGCCATCGACATCGCCTACGAGGGCGAAGTGTCGAACCTCAACGTCAAGCCGATGACCTCGGCCGCCCTGGCTGGCGTGCTGAAGCCGATGCTGGCCGAGATTAACATGGTCTCCGCCCCGGCCATCGCCAAGGAACGCGGCATCACCGTCTCGGAGAGCCGCCAGGAAGTCAGCCCCACCTATGACAGCCTGATGCGCGTGACCATCACCACCGAGAAGGGCAAGCGCGCCTTCGCCGGCACGGTGATCGCCGGCGCCCCGCGCGTCGTCGAGGTCAAGGGCATGGAACTGGACGCGGCCTTCTCGCCGGCCATGCTCTACATCAACAACCAGGACAAGCCGGGCTTCATCGGCGCGCTGGGCATGCTGTTGGGTGAAGCGGGCGTCAACATCGCCACCTTCAACCTGGGCCGCCTCTCGGCCGACGCGGACGCCATCGCCCTGGTCGGCGTCGACCAGGCCCCGGCCGCCGACCTGCTGGCCAAGATTCAGGCCCTGCCGCACGTGAAGGAAGCGCGCGCGCTGACGTTCTGAGTATAGCGGCGTCTTCGCCTGGAAGACGCCGTCATTCGATGTCTGTAAGGGGAGCTGCCGGTTCGTCGGCGCTCCCCTTCTTCATGTCAGGACCCGATGTCCCTGCTCGTTCCTCGCAAGATCAACCGCCTGGGCTTCGCGGTCTTCGTCGCCGCCGTGGCGTTCACCCTGTACGCCGCCCTGGCGCCGGGAGACGACACCCAGGGCCTGATCCCGTGGGACAAGGCCAAGCACTTCATCGTCTTCTACGGCCTGACCTTCCTGGCGGCGGTGGCCTTGCCCAAGAGCCGGTTCTGGAAGATCGCGGTGGTGCTGCTGGGCTTCGGGATCGGCATCGAGATCCTGCAGGGCCTGCCGATCGTCGGTCGCGACGCCGACGTGTTCGATGTGGTCGCCGACACCTGCGGCGTCGGCTTCTTCTTCGGGCCGATCATCGTCCGCCAGTGGCTGGATGGGCGTCAGGCCGGTTAGTTTCAGGCAGGTTGGCCGCCGCGCCCCGCACCGTCCTTGAACCGCGTCGCGCCGGCGCGGGCTTCCTGGCGTAGCGGCTCGACCCCGCCGCGCCCTTCCACCTTCAGCGCTTCGGCCAGATCGACGTCCCACTGGGCGAAGGCCGAGGCGCGGTCGGCGCGCAGGCACAGTTGCGGGAAGGTGGCGATCTGGGCGGCCAGCTCGCGGGCCTTGGCCAAGGCCTCGCCCTTCGGCGTCACCCGGTCGGCCAGGCCCCACGACAGGGCCTCGGCGGCTCCCACGGCGCGTCCGGTCAGGATCATGTCCAGCGCCCGGCCCTGGCCGACGATCCGGGGCAGACGCACCGTGCCGCCGTCGATCAGCGGCACGCCCCAGCGCCGACAGAACACCCCGAAGGTCGCGTCCTCGGCCGCCACCCGCAGATCGCACCACAGGGCCAGCTCCAGCCCGCCGGCGACCGCATAGCCCTCGACGGCGGCGATCACCGGCTTGGACAACAGCCGCCGCGTCGGCCCCATCGGGCCTTCGCCCTCCGGATCGTAGCGTTCGCCTTCGCCAGTGGCCGCGACATTGAGATCGAAGCCCGCGCAGAACGTCCCGCCGGCCCCGGTCAGGATGGCCACGGCGGCGACCGCGTCGGCCTCGAAGGCGTCGAACGCCGCGCGCAGTTGCAGGGCGGTCTCGGGATCGACGGCGTTGCGCTTGTCCGGACGGTTGAGGGTGACGGTCCAGACCGGACCGTCGGTTTCGACGAGGACTTCGGTCATTGGGAGCTCTCCAGGCGAAGTTCGCGATAGGCCTCGACCAGGGCGTCCTGGCTGAAGGCGAGGTTACGCCCGCTGGGATTGGGCAGCACCCAGGCGATGGACCCAGCGAACGGCGCGTCCTGCCGGCCCCAGGCTACATCGCGGCGGCCGATCATGGCCGAGTAGGCGGCCTTGCCCAGGAAAGCGAGGTAGGCGGGCCGCCAGCGACGAACCCAGGCCTCGAACCCGGCGGCGGCCTCGACGAACTCCGCGCGGGCCAGGTCATCGACGCCGGCGGTGGGCCGCTCGACCACGCTGGTGATGCCCAGGCCGTAGTCCAGCAGGCTGGCGTCATCCTCGGCGGCGACCAGATGCGGCGTGAAGCCTGAGAGGTGCAGCACGCGCCAGAACCGGTTACTGCGCCCGACGAAGTGGTGACCCTCGGCCGCCGCCGACAGTCCCGGGTTCAGCCCGCAGAACACCACCGACAGGCCAGGCGCGACGATGTCGGGGAGGGGCTTAGGCATTGAGCGCCCGCGTCCCGCTGAGGAAAGGGCTGCCCCGCAGATAGAACCGCAACGGCCGGTCTGCGTCCTTGGTGATGCCGATGCGGACACCCACGCCGATGTCGGCGGGGTCGTGGTCGTCGTGGCCCAGCCACAGCGGACCTTCCGCGCAGAGGTCCAGCCCGTCGGCCCAGGGGCCGATCTGCAGCGCCTGGGTCAGTCGTCCTGGGCCTCGGGCCAGGTCGCGCAGTTTCTCGGTCCCACGACTGGCCTGCATCAGGGCGATCCCCTCCAGCGGCTCCAGCGCCCGGATCAGGACCCCGGCCCCGATCCCCTCGGCTTCGCTGGAGACGTTCAGCATCCAGGACACGCCGTAGTTCAGGTAGATGTAGGCGTGGCCGCGCTCGAGGAACATCGGCCGCGTGCGGGGCGTCATGCCCTTGAAGGTATGGCTGGCCGCGTCGCCGATGATGTAGGCCTCGGTCTCGACGATCCGTCCACTGATCATGCCGTCAGGCGTCTCGCGCGCCACGACCTTGCCGATCAGGAAGCGGGCGAGGGTCTGGGTGTCGATCGGCAGCTCTTCACGCGTCAGTCGCTTCACCAGCTGTCCACCCGCACGCTCCACGGCTTGCTCATCCCCGCCGCCGCGTCCATGCCGCCGACGATCCAGCGCCGGGTGTCGGCCGGGTCGATGACCGCGTCGATCTCCAGGGCGGCGGCCATGCTGGTCGCCTTGCCGGCCGCGTAGAGCCGGGCCACCAGCTGGTCGTAGAGCGCCTTCTGCTTCATGGGATCGGTCTCGGCCTCCAGCTCCTTGCGGTAGCCCAGCTTGACCGCGCCCTCCAGCCCCATGCCGCCGAACTCGCCGGTCGGCCAGGCGGCGATGAAGGCCGGCGAGTGGAAGCTCCCGCCCGCCATCGCCTGGGCGCCGAGGCCGTAGCCCTTGCGGGTGACCACGGTGAACAGCGGGCTGCGCAGCTTGGCCCCGGCGATGAACTGGCGGCTGACCCGGCGCACGGCGGCGGCGTCCTCGCTGTCGGGACCGACCATGAAGCCGGGGGTGTCGCAGAGACTGAGCACCGGCAGGGCGAAGGCGTCGCACAGCTGCAGGAACCGCGCGGCCTTCTCGGCCCCGTCGCAGTCGATCGCGCCGCCCAGATGGCGCGGATCGTTGGCGATCAGCCCCATCGGCCGGCCCTCGATGCGGACCAGGCCGGTGACCATCCCCGCCGCGAAACCGCCGCGCAGCTCCAGGAACGAACCCTCGTCGACCAGCCCGGCGATCAGGGCGCGGACGTCATAGACCCGCAGGCGGTTCTCCGGGATCGCGTTGCGCAGCCGCCGCTGGTCCGGCGCGGTCCAGGTCGCCAGCGTCCCCTGGAAGTAGGACAGCGCCTGCTTGGCCAGCCGCGTGGCGTGGGCTTCGTCGTCGGCCAGGATGTCGATGACGCCGTTGGCCCACTGATGCGCCGACGGTCCGATCTGCTCGGGCCGGAAGACGCCCAGCCCGCCACCCTCGATCATCGCCGGCCCGCCCATGCCGAGGTTGCTGTCACGGGTGGCGATGATGATCTCCGACAGTCCGGCGATGGCGGCGTTGCCGGCGAAGCAGCGGCCGGCGACGATGGCGATCTTGGGGACCAGACCCGACAGCTGGGCGAAGCTCCTGAAGGTCGGCACGTCCAGCCCCGCCACCGCCGTGGTGTCGGTGTCGCCCGGCCGCCCGCCGCCGCCCTCGGCGAACCAGACGACCGGCAGCTTCTGGTCGGCGATGATCGCCATCAGCCGGTCGGACTTGCGGTGGTTCATCGCGCCCTGGGTGCCCGCCAGCACCGTGAAGTCATAGGCCAGCGCCGCCGTCCGCGCCTTGTCGGGCGGGAAGAGCGCGCCGTTGACGCTGCCGATGCCGGTGATCAACCCGTCGGCCGGCGTGGCGACGATCAAGTCCTCGGTCGAGCGCCGCCGCTTCTGGGCCGCGATGGCCAGGGCGCCGTATTCCAGGAAGCTGCCGGGATCGACCAGGTCGTCGATGTTCTCCCGCGCCGTGCGGTGGTCGGTCTTGCGGCGCTTGGCGACGGCGTCGGGGCG
This sequence comes from Caulobacter sp. GW821-FHT10E02, assembly GCF_059415225.1. NCBI lineage: Bacteria > Pseudomonadati > Pseudomonadota > Alphaproteobacteria > Caulobacterales > Caulobacteraceae > Caulobacter > Caulobacter sp. GW821-FHT10E02. The sequence continues at coordinate 57,520 of NZ_JBWKMV010000002.1, read as the reverse complement.
CGCCTCGTCCAGGGTGTAGCGATGGCGGGCGATGACCTCGGCGAGGTCGGGGCGGATCGTGTCGAGGTCCTCGGCGACGGCCTCGACGGCCTCGCCGCCGGCGACGTCCATCGGCTCCAGGAACACCAACGGCTGGCCCTCGGCGACGGTCGTACCGGGCGCGGCGGCGATCTTCAGTACGCGTCCGCCGGTCGTGGCGTGGACCAGGTGCTCCATCTTCATGGCTTCCAGCACGGCCAGGGCCTGGCCGGGGCGGACGAGATCGCCTTCGGAGACGCTGATCGAACCGACCGTCGCTGACAGCGGCGCGGTGATCGCGACCGAGCCGTCGAGGGTCTCGAAGGCCTGTGTGTCCTGCGCCGGCAGACCGGCGACCAGAGCGGCCGCGTGGTCCTCGATGAACCGCGTCGTCGGTGTCTCTGGCGCCGCCGCCAGGATCGCCCGCACCAGCGGCGCGGTGGTCGCCACGCCGGTGATCTGGAACTCCGCCAGCGCCCGGCCGAGGCGGGCAGCGGCTTCGGCGTAGGTGCGACCGCGCGTCACCACCTTGGCCAGCAGGCTGTCGTAAGATCCGCCGACCACTGTCCCGGCCGAGACGCCGGCGTCGACCCGCACCCCCGGACCGCCCGGAGGCCCCCAGGCGCCGATCGTGCCGTTGGATGGCTTCACCTGACCGTCGGCCGTCAGGGTCTCGGCATTGACCCGCGCCTGGATCGCGACGCCGAAAGCCGGCGGGACGTCCAGCTCCAGCGGCTTGCCCGCCGCCAGGTCGAACTGCAGCCGCACCAGGTCCAGGCCCGTGACCTCCTCGGTCACCGTGTGCTCGACCTGCAGGCGCGGATTGACCTCCAGGAAGTAGGGCGTGTCGCCCTCGACGAGGAACTCGACGGTGGCCAGGCCTCGATAGCCGGCGCACAGCGCCTCGGCATGTCGCCACAGATCTGCCCGTAGAGCCTCGGGCAACGCCGCCGGCGCGATCTCGACCAGCTTCTGGTTCCGGCGTTGCAACGAGCAGTCGCGGTCGCCGATCGCCAGCACGCGGCTGCCATCGCCGACGATCTGCACCTCGATATGCCGGGCCTGTTCAATGAGCTTCTCGGCATAGAGCCCGCCGTCGCCGAACGCCGCCTCGGCCTCGCGCGCGCAGGCGGCGAAGGCGGCGTCCAGCTCGGCTGTGTCGCGTACCGCCCGCATCCCGCGCCCGCCGCCACCGGCCCGCGCCTTCAGCATGATCGCGCCATGCTGCGCCTGGAACGCCCGTGCCTCGTCCAGCGAGATCGCGCCGGTTCCAGGGAGCAGCGGCACGTCGCGTTCAGCCGCCAGCGTCCTTGCGCGAGCTTTGTCGCCGAAGACCTCCAGATGCTCCGCCGACGGACCGACGAAGATAATCCCCGCCGCCGCGCAGGCTCGCGCCAGGGCGGGGTTCTCCGACAGGAAGCCGTAGCCCGGATGCAGGGCGTCGCAGCCCTCGGCCTTGGCCGCCGCCACGATCGCCGCGATGTCGAGATAGGCTTTTGCGCTCGCGCCGGACAGGGCGACCGCGCGGCCCGAGACGTGCGCCGTGTCGCCCTCGGCATGGACCATTACGCTCTCGATCCCGGCCTCCGCCGCCGCGCGGGCGATGCGGACGGCGATCTCGCCACGGTTGGCGATCAGGACGCGGGACAAGGTCATGCAGGGCTCTCTTCATACGGCCGTTTGACGCACCTTCGCCCGAGCCGCTTGACTCTCCAAGCGCGAAAGATCAGAACAAAAGTAGAACAAGGAGTGTGGAATGGCCGGATCGCGCGAGGCGCGTCTTGCGGCCCTCAGAGGCCGGATCGCCGCGATCGAAGCGGGGACTCGGACTCCGACTCCGGTCCTGCCGTTCGGGGATCCGGCCATCGACGGCTGCTTCCCGGGCGGCGGCCTGCCGCTGGGCGGCTGGCACGAGGTGACGGGCGCGGGGCTGGAGGCCGAGACCAGCGCGGCCCCCGCCGCCTTCGTCGGCCTGCTGCTGCGACCGCTGGTCAAGACCGGCGCGATCGTCTGGGTCGCCCGGCGCAGCGACCTGTTCGCGCCCGGCCTGTTCGGCCTCGGCTTCCCGGCCGACCGGCTGATCCAGGTCCGCACCCGCGACGAGGCCGAGACCCTGTCGGTGCTGGAGGACGCGCTCTCCACCCAAGGCGTCGCCGCCGCCGTCGGCGAGGCCGAGGCCCCGGACCTGACCGCCGGCCGGCGCCTGCAGCTGGCCTGCGAGAAGCGCGGCGGCTTCGGGGTGGTGCTGCACCGAAGACCGTACGGCGGCCGAGCGGGGGCGGGGCGGGCAGTGTCCGGCTCGGCCTCGTTCAGCCGCTGGCGGATCGGGCCCACGCCCACCCCGCCGCCGGCCGACGACATCGGCCTCGGCCCGCCGCGCTGGCGGGTCGAACTCGAACGCTGCCGGGGCGGACGCGCCGGCGCCTGGATCTTGGAACAACAGGAGGCCGGCCATGGCCCGCATCCTTTCCGTCTGGTGTCCCAACTGGCCGATCACGACGTGGCGCCGACGGAACCCGGGCTACGACTGGTCGGGTAAGCTCCCGTTCGCCCTGCTGGCCACGGAAGGCGGCACGCGCCGGCTCGTGGCCGTCGACGACACCGCCCGCGCCCAGGGCCTCAACGTCGACCAGAAGGCCGCCGACGCCATGGCCCTGGTCCCGACCCTGGTCACCTTCGACCACGATCCCGCCGCCGATCGCCTGGCGCTGGAGGCCCTGTGCGACTGGTGCGTCCGCTTCTCGCCGGCCGTGGCGATCGACGGCGCCGACGGCCTGTTCCTCGACATCAGCGGGACCGACCACCTATGGGGCGGCGAGGGCGAGATGCTGGTCGATCTCGTCGGCCGCCTGGCCCGCTGGGGCGTGCCGGCCCGCGCCGCGATCGCCGACACGCCCGGCGCGGCCTGGGCTTTAGCCCGCTACGGCGACGACCTGGCCATCGCCGCGCCGGGAGAGCAGCGCGCGGCGATCGAAGCCCTGCCGGTCGCGGCCCTGCGCTTGGAGGACGCCGCCGAGGCCCAGCTGCCGCGCCTCGGCCTGCACCGCGTCGGCCAGCTCTTCGCCCTGCCGCGCGCCCAGCTGGCCAAGCGCTTCGGCCTGGCCACCACCCTGCGCCTCGACCAGGCCTTGGGCATGGCCGCCGAGGCCCTGACCTTCCGCCGTCCGGCCAGTCCGTGGTTCGACCGCCTGGCCTTCTTCGAACCGATCAGCGCGCCCGACGACCTGGCCCGCGTGACCGGCGACGCCCTGGCCCTGATCTGCGCCCGCCTGGAGGCGGAAGGCCGCGGCGCCAAGCGTTTCGAGGTCGTGTTCCACCGCCTGGACGGCCAGGCCTATCCGGTCCGGGCCGGCCTGGCCCGCCTGGGCCGCGACGCCAAGCGGCTGACCAAGCTGATCGTCCCCAAGCTCGACAAGGTCGACCCCGGCTTCGGCATCGAGGTCGTCACTGTCCACGCCTGGGCGGTCGAACCCCTGGCCGCCGCCCAGGATCGCTTGGACGCGGAGGCCGGGACCAGCCTCGACGAGACCCTGGCCCCGCTGGTCGATCGCCTGGTCAACCGCCTGGGCGAGAACCGCGTCTGGCGCGCCGACCCCTATGAGAGCCACGTCCCCGAACGCTCGGTGATCCGCAACGCCCCGCTCGACCCGCCGGCCGCCGCGAAGTGGGACCCCGACCGCCCGCGCCCGGTGCGCCTGTTCAAGCGGCCCGAAGCCATCACCGCCATCGCCGCTGAAGTGCCGGACTATCCCCCTCGCATGTTCACTTGGCGCGGCCGATCCCACCGTGTCCGCCGGGCCGAAGGCCCCGAACGCATCGGCCAGGAATGGTGGCGCGCCGGCGTCGCCGAGGACGACACCGGCCCCGGCAAGATCCGCGACTACTACCGCGTCGAGGACGATGTCGGCGGCCGGTTCTGGATCTACCGCCAGGGCCTGTTCGGTGAAGCGGAAGCCCCGAAATGGTGGATCCATGGCCTGTTCAGCTAGCGCCATGACCCCCGCCTATGCCGAGCTGCAAACCACCACCAACTTCTCCTTCCTGCGCGGCGCCTCGCACGCGGAAGAGCTGGCGATCGCCGCCGAAGCCCTGGGTCTCTCCGCCATCGGCATCACCGATCGCAACAGCCTGGCCGGGATCGTGCGCGGCTGGACGGCGGCCAAGAAGCGCGATGTCCGGGTGCTGAGCGGCTGCCGGCTGGACTTCATGGACGGCACGCCCAGCCTGCTCTGCTATCCGACCGATCGCGAGGCCTTCGGTCGCCTGACGCGGTTGCTGACCGTCGGTCAGCGCCGGGCCGAGAAGGGAGAGTGCCATCTGTCCTGGCAGGATTTCCTGGACCATGCCGACGGCCAGATCGGGTTGATCATCCCGCCGAAGGACCTGGACGAAGCCTTCGAGCGCGACCTGACCCGCATGGCCGGCGACCTGCGCGGCCGGTCCTGGCTGGCGGCCAGCCGGGGCTACGCCGCCCAGGACCTCAAGCGCCTCTCGCGCCTGGACCACCTGGGCCGCGCCGCCGGCGCGCCGATCGTGGCCACGAACGACGTCCTCTATCATGGTCCCGAACGGCGGCCGTTGCAGGACGTCATCACCTGCGTCCGCGAGCACTGCACGATCCGGGAGGCGGGCTTTCACCTGGAGGCTAATGCCGAGCGCCACATCAAGGCCCCGGCCGAGATGGCGCGCCTGTTCGAGCGCTGGCCGCGCGCGGTGGAACGGACGGCCGAGATCGTCGAGCGGATCGGCTTCGATCTCGGCCAGCTCAACGAGGAATATCCGGACGAGCCCGTGCCGCCGGGCAAGACGGCGATGCAGCATCTGAGCGACCTGACTTGGTCCGGCGCGGCCTGGCGCTATCCGGCCGGGGTGCCGCAGAAGGTCGAGGCGCAGCTGAAGGAAGAGCTGCGGCTGATCGCCAAGATGGACTACCCCAACTACTTCATCACCGTGCACGACATCGTGCGCGAGGCCCGCAGCATGGGCATCCTGTGCCAGGGACGCGGGTCGGCGGCCAATTCCTCGGTGTGTTTCTGCCTGGGCGTGACGGCGATCGATCCGACCGAGCACCGGCTGCTGTTCACCCGCTTCATTTCCGAGAACCGCGGCGAGCCGCCGGACATCGATGTCGACTTCGAGCACGAGCGGCGCGAGGAGGTGATGCAATATGTCTATCGCCGCTACGGCCGCGAATACGCCGCCATCTGCGGGACGGTGATCCACTACCGCCCACGCAGCGCCATCCGCGATGTCGGCAAGGCCCTGGGCCTGACCGAGGACGTCACCAATCTGCTGGCCGGCACGGTCTGGGGCAGTTGGGGTGACGGCCTGCCCGAGGAGCACCTGCGCAATGCGGGTCTGGACCCCGAAGCGCCCGAGATCGCCCGCGCCGTGGCCCTGGCGACGGAGCTGATGGGCTTCCCGCGCCACCTGTCGCAGCACGTCGGCGGCTTCGTGCTGACCAAGCGGCGGCTGGACGAGACTGTGCCGATTGGCAATGCGGCGATGGAGGACCGCACCTTCATCGAGTGGGACAAGGACGACATCGACAGCCTCAAGCTGATGAAGGTCGATGTGCTGGCGCTGGGGATGCTGACCGCGATCCAGCGGGCCTTCGGCATGCTGCGGGCGGATCACGGCCAGAAGATCACGGACCTGGCCGACGTCCCCGTGGAGCTGTCCGGCGTCTACGACATGCTGTGCAAGGCCGACAGCGTGGGCGTGTTCCAGGTCGAGAGCCGGGCGCAGATGTCGATGCTGCCGAGGCTGCGGCCGCGTCGGTTCTACGACCTGGTCATCGAGGTGGCGATCGTTCGCCCCGGTCCGATCCAGGGCGACATGGTGCATCCGTATCTGAAGCGGCGGAACGGCATCGAGCCCGTCGAGTGGCCAAAGCCCTCACCGGAACACGGGCCACCGGACGAGCTGTTGGCGATCCTTGGCAACACCTACGGCGTGCCGCTCTTCCAGGAGCAGGCCATGAGCCTGGCCATCGAGGCGGCCAAGTTCACGCCCGACGAGGCCGACGGCCTGCGCAAGGCCATGGCCACCTTTCGCAACCTCGGCACGCCGGACGAATATCGTGACCGGTTCGTCGAGGGCATGACCTCACGCGGCTATCAGCGCGACTTCGCCGAGCGGTGCTTCAAGCAGATCGAGGGCTTCGGCCACTACGGTTTCCCTGAGAGCCACGCGGCCAGTTTCGCCAAGCTGGTCTACGTCTCGGCTTGGATCAAATGGGCGTGGCCGAACGTGTTCTGCGCGGCGCTGATCAATTCGCAGCCGATGGGTTTCTACCAGCCGGCCCAGCTGGTCCGCGACGCGCGCGAGCATGGGGTCGAGGTGCTGGCGCCGGACATCCTGGCCAGCGAGTGGGACTGCACGCTGGAGCCGATGACGGCGGGCTTCCGCGCGCCGCGCATCCGCGAGGACAAGGTCGCGGACTACGGGAACAGTCACCATTGGAAGGCCGTCCGTCTGGGTTTCCGGCAGATCAAAGGACTGAAGAAGGCGGAGATCGAAATCCTGACGATGGCCCGCACCGAAGGCGCTCGCACCCCCGCCGAGTTCGCCCAGGGCGGCGTGCCGCAACGCGCGCTGGAACTCCTCGCCGAGGCCGACGCCTTCGCCTCGGTGGGCCTCACCCGCCGCGAGGCCCTGTGGGCGGTGAAGGGCCTCAAAGGCGAGCACAAGGCCCCGGTGCAGGCGCCGCTGCTGGCCGGCTTGCCGCTGTTCGAGGACAAGGTCGCGCTGCCGGTCATGGGCGATCCGCAGGAGGTGGCCGAGGACTATCGCACCACCAGCCTGTCACTGAAGGCTCATCCCGTCGGCTTCTACCGCGATATGCTGACGCGGCGCGGGGTGATCACGGCCGAGCAGCTGCTGACCGTCCCGGACGGCCGCAAGGTGTCGGTGGCGGGGCTGGTGCTGATCCGCCAGCGGCCGGGCACGGCCAAGGGCGTGGTGTTCGTGACCCTGGAGGACGAGACGGGCGTCGCCAACGCCGTGGTCTGGAAGGACCGCTTCGAGGCCGACCGCAATGTGGTGATGACGGCCTCGTTCCTGGTCGTCCACGGCCGGGTGCAGCGGGCCGAGAACGTCATCCACGTGGTGGCCGAGGGCTTCACCGACCTGTCGGCGCACCTCTCCACCCTGCGCGACGAGCCGGGTGCGCCGGCCCCGCGCGTGCGCCAGAAGGTGTCGGGCCGGCTGCTACGAAGCCGCGACTTCCACTGACGGGCCGCGCCAGATCTGGCGCAGGCCCCAGTACGCCACCCCCGCCGCCACGAAGCTCGGCAGCGTCGCGCCGATCCCCGGGGCCAGGCGGCTCAGCGCCTGGTAGGCGGCGATGCCGATCGCCCAGGCCAGCAGGCCAGGGAGGTTCAGCCCGCCCTGGGCCGTGGCGGCCGCGCGCCGGCGCAGCACGAAGTGGTCGGTCAGCAGCACGCCGAACAGCGGCGCGAACACCGAGCCGATCAGCAGCAGGAAGCCCTCGTACTGGGTGATCGGCGCGAAGAGGGCGATGGTCGTGCACAGGGCGCCGAACAGCAAGGCGAGGTTGGCCGGCGTGGCGCGGACCAGGGTGGCGGTCGAGACGGCGGCCGAGTGGATGTCGGCGAAGGTGTTGTCGGTCTCGTCGATGACGATCAGCAGCAGGGCGATCCCGCCGCCGCTGGCAGCGAGCGCGGTGAGCAGCAGGTTGTCGCCGCCGCCGGCGACGAGGGCGTAGGCCGCGCCCAGAGCCATGAACCAGATGTTGGCCAGCACGTAGCCGGCCGCCGCGCCCTTGAACATGCCGCCGCTGGTGCGGCCGAAGCGCGTGTAGTCGGCGATCAGCGGCAGCCACGACAGCGGCATGGCCACCACCAGGTCGACGCCGGCGCCGAAGCTCATCTCGCCGGTGCCGGCCTTGGCCAGCAGGGCGCCGAGATCGTGCTCGGCCAGCAGTCGCCAGCTCAGCCAGCCCGCGCCGGCCAGCAGCAGCCACAGGCCCCAGGCGCGCAGGAAGCGGCGCACGAACGACACCGGCCCCTGGATGGCCAGGAAGGTGGCCAGTATGCCGAAGGCCAGGGTCCAGATCATCGGGTTGGAGAAGCCGAAGGTCTGTTTGGCCAGGGCGTCGGCGCTGTCGCGCATGGCGATGATCTCGAACGCGCCCCAGCCGGTCAGCTGGATGGCGTTGAGCACGGCGGGCACGGCCGCGCCGCGCGCGCCCAGCGCCAGCCGCAAGGTGCCGACGGCCGAGAGGCCGGTGTCGGCCCCGACCACCCCGGCGGCGGCCAGCAGCAGGGCCCCCAGCACCGAGCCGGTGACGATCGCCGCCAGGGCCATGCCGAGGCTGAGGCCCGGCACCAGGAACGCGCCGGCCTGCAGCACCAGGAGGCCGATGCCCAGGCTGAACCACAGCGAAAAGGCGTCCTGGGCGCGGAAGACCCGGCGCTCCTCGGGCACGGGGGTCAGCGGATCATAGGTGTCGTGGAGCTCGGCCATGGGCCCGGTTTAGCAGGTCGTCTTCCGGACGCGATACCGAAGTCGATCGTCCGTCGTCGGCTAGATCGTCGCAGTCGCCGCCGCGGGCGGCGCGTCCAGGGCCTCTCGCAGGGCGGGCTGGCGCGAGCGGCTGACGGGCAGGGGCGCGCCTTCTCGCAGGTGCAGACGCCAGCGGTCGCCGTCGCGCTCCAGCCGCTGGACCTGGGCCAGGTTGGCGATCACCGAGCGGTGGACGCGCAGGAAGCTCGGGGGCAGCTGGCTGGCCAGTCCGTCCAGGCGCGCGGCGTGCAGCAGGCTGCGGCCGCCGGCCAAGCGCAGCTCGACATAGTCGTCGGCCCCGACCACGGCCAGGATCTCGGCGATCGGGACCAGCTCGACGCCGCGCGCCGAGGCCACCGTCAGGCGGTCGGGCTGGCTGGCGGCGCGGGTCAGGGCGGCCTCGCGGCCCCGGTCGTCGCGACCCAGCCGCACCACCTCGACCATCAGCAGCGGCAGCACCAGCATGGCGGCGAGCAGGAAGTAGGAGAAGTCGGCCAGCCACTCGGGGAAGCCCAGCGCCAGGGCCAGGAACAGCGCCAGATAGGCCAGGGTCAGCCGCGCGCCGGGCAGACGCGCCCGCACCCCGGCCGCCGCCGGCAGGGCGGCCAGCCCAACCCCCAGGATCAGCGCCCAGACCGTCTTGATGTCGAAGCCGGGCAGCAGGACCGTGGCGCCGACCACGCCCAGGGCCAGGCCGATCATCAGGCCGCGCGCCCGGGGCAGGAACCGACTGGTGACATAGGTGACCAGGAGGATCGCGAAGGCGGCCGCCAGCACCCAGATGGCGCTCATCCGCCAGGCGTGCAACGGATAGGGATAGTCGAACAGCGTCCGCAGGCTCTCGACGATGGCCTGAAGGGCCGCGACCCCGGCCATGGCGGCCAGGATCAGGCTGGAGCCGGTGCGGCGCATGGCGTGGATGACGCCGAAGCCGAACGCCGCCGCCAGCAGGGTCCCGGCCGCCACGAAGGTCCCGGCCAGCAGGGCGGTGCGCTGCGGATAGGGATAGGGCAGGATCAGCATGGCGCTCATCGGGGCGTCGAACCGCAGGCCGCCGTGGAAGGACGACAGGCGCAGCACCACGGTGTTCGCGCCGGGACGCCAAAGCGTCTCGCGGATCGGGAAGACGGCCTGGTAGCGACCCGGCGCCTCGTCGCGCGCCGTGGGGCCAGGGCGGCCGTTGACGCCCAGGCGCTGGCCGTTGATCCAGGCCTCGGACGAGGCGACGCCGGCCACATAGAGCGCGCGCGGCCGGGTGTCGGTCGGGGCGGCGAGGGGCGCGCGGATCCACAGCTCTCGGCCCTGGGGATCGACGAACCCCGCGACCGGCCGGCAGTCGGTCAGCACGGGACCGGCCGGACCGATCGCGCCGTGGCAGGCCTCCCACGACAGGTCGGCGGCGCGGGCCAGGGTCGAGAGGCATGTCAGGAGCAGGCTGAGAAGCAGGGTTCGCCACATGGCGCCACTGTAGGGCGCCGCTGGCCGAACCGCGCCGCCATTCACCGATCAAACGGCGCCATTGACCGAAGCGGCGTGGCGGGCGGCCATCGGGACAGCTCAGCTGTCGCCATGACCCACACCTCGTTTCATCGCCGCGCCCTGCTCGCCGCCGCCGGCCTCGCCCTCCCGACCCTGGCCTTCGCCCAGGCCCTCAAGCCGGTACCGGCCCCGCCGCAGGCCGGCCCGTTCCGTTTCAAGGGCTGGCGTGGCCAGGAGGTCGATGCCGAGCGCGGCTTCTTCGAGGTCCCCGAGGATCGCCGCATCCCCGGCGCGCGGAAGATCCGGCTGGGCTATGTCCGGTTCCCCTCGACGGCGGCCAATCCAGGTCCGCCGATCGTCTATTTGGCCGGTGGTCCGGGCGGCGAGGGGACCGGGGCGGCGACCGGGCCGCGCTTCCCGATCTTCATGGCCCTGCGTGCCGTGGCCGACGTCATCGCCTTCGACCAGCGGGGCACGGGCCTGTCCACCTCGATCCCGGAGCGGCCGGCCTCGAAGCGTCCGCCGCCGGTGTTCACCGAGGCGGGGCTGACCTCCTACTTCCGCACGGAATTCCAGGAGGCCTGGGTCGACTGGACCAGGGCCGGCGTGGCCATGACCGGCTACAACACCGAACAGAACGCCGACGATATCGACGACCTGCGCCGCCACCTGGGCGCGGAGAAGATCAGTCTCTGGGGCACCAGCTACGGCTCGCACCTGGCGCTCAGCGTGCTCAAGCGGCACGGCGACAGGGTCAGCCGCGTGGCCCTGTCCAGCCTGGAGGGGCAGGACCAGACGGTGAAGCGGCCGGCGCGGGTCGATGACCTGCTGCGCCAGGTGGACGCCTTGATGGGCGCCGATCCGGCGGCCCGCGCGGCGATCCCCGACCTGCCGGCCCTGATGCGCCGCGTCCATGCCCGGCTGGAGGCGCAGCCGGCCGTGACCAAGGTCAAGGTGAACGGCGCGCCGGGCGAGATCCGCATGGGTGGCTTCGGCGTCCAGATGCTGGCGGGCGGGCTGATCGCCAATCCCAATACGCTGGCCATGCTGCCGGGCCTCTATCTGGCGCTGGACGCCGGCGAGACCGAGGTGCTGGCCCCGTTCCTGGGCGACGTGGCCGACCTGCTGAGCTTCCGCGGCATGCCCGAGGCCATGGACCTGGCGTCCGGGATCTCGCCGCGCAAGCTGGCCGTGGTGCGGCGCGAGGCCAGGACCGCCGTGGTGGGCTCGGCGCTGAACTTCCCGATGCCGCAGCTGCTGGGCGCGATCCCGGGCGTCGATCTGGGCGAGGCCTTCCGGGCGTCGTTCCGCATCCCTCAGCCCGCCTTGCTGGTCGCCGGGACGCTGGACGGCCGCACGCCGATGGCCGAGCAGGACGAGGTGGCGGCCCAGTTCCAGCGCAAGTCGCGGGTGATCGTCGAGAACGCCGGCCACAACGTCTTCGAGGCCCATCCCGAGGTGCAGCCGCTGCTGGTGCGGTTCTTCAAGGGCGAAGCCGTGGCCGATACGCGCCTGACCCTGCCGCCGCCGAAGTTCAAGCTGGGGTGAGCGTTGCCCGCGTGCTCCAGCCGCGGCTGGTCAGCCCGCCCAGACCTGGAAACCAAAGCGGCTGTCTTCCGCCTGGGCCAAGGCCAGCATCTCCATCACCCGGCGTCGGGTTTCAGCGATGAGGTCGGCGCGGGCCAGCAATTCATCCTCTGGATCGAGGCCATAGAGGCTGAGGTCGGGGCGGGCGTACTGGAATACGCCTTGCAGTTCGTAGGTCTCGACGAAGGTGACGGCGCTGTCGCGTTCGCTGGCATAGTCGACCAGTTCCGCCAGTTCGCGGCTGTTGATCAATCGCGAGCCACGGGCCGTGTCGGCTTCGGCATGGACCGTCGCCAAGTCGAAGGGCAGGCGCGCGTAGTGCAACAGGCCTTCGACCGCATCTCCTGCGGTTCCCTCGTGCAAGGCGGGGGAGTCGGCCGGAAACTGGAACCGCCTCACTTGGACGACGCCGGCGTTGGGCCAGTCGATCTGATCGTCGGTGAGCGCCAGGTGGAGGCCGGCATCGTCGCCGAAGCCGACCGCCGAGGGCGCCGCGAGCTGGACCACCATGGGCGCCTGGCTCTCGACCCCCAGGACCGAGACCACGCGAGCCTCGACGTCGGTCGATCGAGGAAACCATGGCGGCGCGCCGTCAATCCAGCGCAACACCACGGGGTCTCGCACCGACACGCACCGCCAGTCCATGCCGGCGTCGTCCGGCGTCACGACGCCCGGATCTTCACCACCTTGGACGGACCCACCTGGCGCAGGTCCTCGACCAGGTCGAACAGGGCGGCGCGGACGGCGGTCTCGTCGCCGTCCTCGGCCATGGCGTCCAGGGCCTCCAGGCGCTCGGGCTCGATGACCGGGGCGTCGGCCAGGCGCAGGGCTTCCATGATGCCGGGGGCCTTGGGGCGGGCGACCTCGTTCACGTCGACCAGGGTCTCGGTCAGCTTCTCGCCGGGACGCAGGCCGGTGATCTGGATCTCGATGTCCTTGCCGGGCGTCAGGCCCTGCAGCTCGATCATCCGGCGGGCCAGGTCGATGATCTTGACCGGCTCGCCCATCTCCAGGGTCAGGACGCCGGCGTCGGGCTCCGAAGCGATGCGCGACAGGGCCACGGCGCGCAGCACCAGCTGCACGGCCTCGGGGATGGTCATGAAGTAGCGCTCGACCGCGGCGTCGGTCAGGGTGATCGGGCCGCCGCGGGCGATCTGGCTCTGGAAGATCGGCACGACCGAACCGGCCGAGCCCAGCACATTGCCGAAGCGGACGATGCTGACGCGCATGTCGCCGCCGCCGCCGTATTGGCGGGCCACGGCCTCGGCCACGCGCTTGGCCGCGCCCATCACGCTGGTCGGAGCCACGGCCTTGTCGGTCGAGATCAAGGCCAGGTGCGCCGCGCCGCAGGCCTTGGCGGCGATGGCGACGTTGCGGGTGCCCAGCACATTGGTGCGCACGCCCTCGCAGGGGTGGTTCTCGACCAGGGTGACGTGCTTGAGGGCGGCGGCGTGGAAGATGATGTCGGGACGCTGCTCGGCGAAGACGCGCTGGACCCGGGCGGCGTCGCGGACGTCGCACAGGAGCTCGCGGCGCGGCATGCTGGGCCAGGTCTGGGCCATCTCGCGGTCGATGTGGAACAGGTTGTATTCCGAGGCGTCGACCATGGTCAGGTGGGCGCAGCCGCTGGCGGCGATCTGGCGGCACAGCTCCGAGCCGATGCTGCCGCCGGCCCCGGTGACCAGCACGCGGCGGCCCGAGACCAGGGCGCGGACGGGCTCGGGGTCGAGGCGCACGGGCGGACGGCTGAGCAGCTCCTCGATGCTGATCTCGCGCAGCGAGGCGGCGGCCGTGGTGTCGGCGCCCATCTCGACCACGCCGTGGCGGCGCAGCAGACGCACGCCCTCGGTCTTCAGCCGGCCCAGGCGCTCGGCGCCGAAGGTGCTCATGGCGCTGTCGGTCAGGAACAGGATGGCGGACGGCGACAGGCCGCTGTCGCGCAGGCGGGCCAGGACGCTGTCGAAGTCGGCGATCGAGCCCAGCACGCAGACGCCGCGCAGCTCGTCGCCCATCTCGCGGTCGTGCGGCGAGACCACGCCGATCGGAGCGTAGCGTTCGCCCAGGCCTGCGGGTGCGCGCAGGAAGGCCTCGGCCTCGTTGGCCGAGCCGATGATCAGCAGGCGGGGCAGGGCGGGCTGCATCGAGGCCGGGCCCAGGCGCAGGACCGAATCGAACAGCTGGCGCTCGTGAAGGCTGCGGCGGATGACGCGCAGGGCCGACAGGAAGGTGGCCTGGATCAGGGCCGCGCCGGCGACCATGCGCAGGCCGCCGTCGATGCCCGGATGGACGAAGCGGGTGATGGCCAGGAAGGTCGCCGCCGTCAGCACGGCCGAGCGGAACAGGCGCAGGTGGTCGCTGGCGGAGACGAAGCGCCACGGCGCGCGCTCGACGCGGAACAGCAGCTCGACGATCAGCGCGCCCAGGCCGTAATAGCCGGCCTGCACCAGCGTATCGAGCGTGAAGGGCATGTCGATGACGAGGTAGCGGCCCACCAGCAGGGCCAGGACGGCCAGCAGGACGTGGGTCGCGATCTTGCCTGCATGCCCCATGAAAGAACCTCTTGGCCTGATCGGGTCCGCACCCGGGAAACGGGTCGGGCTTAGCACGCTAAATTGCCGCCGTCGCGGTTTCAGCCGCGACGCAGGGGCAGAACTTCGACGACGTCGTTCGTCGAGGCGGCGGGCGCACCCGCCCGTCGTCGTAGCAGAGCATCCGCCCGGGCGAAGACGCCGACCAGCGAGGAATCCTGATCGGGGAATGCGCGGGCGACCGTTCGCCCCTCGGGATCGATCGACAGGGCCGCGCGCATCCAGTGCTCGCGCGGGCCGGTGGCGGGCAGGGACTCGGCCAGACGGGCGGGGACGAGGCGAACCTCGGCGTCGTTGCCCGTCAGCGCCGCCAGCAGCGGACGCAGGAACAGCTCGGCGCAGACCAGGGCCGAGGCGGGGTTGCCGGGCAGGCCCAGCACGCGGCGGCCATCCGCGAGGCGTCCGGACCAGGTGGGCTTGCCGGGGCGCAGGGCCACGGTCTCGAGGGAAAGTTCCAAGCCCAAGGTCTTCAGCGCCGGCTTGACCAGGTCGTGGTCGCCGACCGAGGCGCCGCCGATGGTGACGATCAGGTCGGCCTCGACGGGCTCCACGGCCGCTGTGATGGCGGCCGCGTCGTCGGCTGCCGCGGTCAGGCGGACGGCCTCGCCGCCCCAGGCCTGGACCAGGGCGACCAGGCTGAACGAGCCGCTTTCGAAGATCTGGTCCGGGCGGGGGCTGGCGCCGGGCGGGACCAGTTCGTCGCCGGTGGCCAGGATCGCCACGCGCGGGCGGCGGGCGACGGCGACTTGCGCCAGGCCCGCCGAGGCGACCAGGCTGAGGCGCCAGGGATCAATGACGACGCCGGGCTCCAGCAGGACGTCGCCGGCTTGGAAGTCGCCGCCGGCCGCGCGGGTGTTGGATTTGGGGGTCTCGCCGGCCTCGAAGCGGACCGTGTCGCCGTCGCGGACGGCCTCTTCCTGGATGACGACCAGGTCGGCGCCGGCCGGGACGGGGGCGCCAGTGAAGATGCGGACCGCCTGGTCGGCCTCGACCGTGTCGGGATAGGCCTTGCCGGCCGCGCTCTCGCCGGCGATCGCGAAGGCCTTGCCGGGGGCGTAGTCCGCGCGGCGGATCGCCCAGCCATCCATCGCCGAGGCGTCGAACGGCGGCTGCGGACGGGACGCGGCGACGGTCTGGGCCAGGACACGGCCAAGGCTGGCTTCGAGCGAGACGGTTTCGACGCCGAGGCGGGCGGCGGCGTCGAGGATGCGAGCGCGGGCGTCTTCGACGGTGAGGTTCTTGAGGTTGGTCACGCACAGCCCCGACTAGCTTCCAGAACCCAATATACCGCTCATCCCCGCGAAAGCGGGGAACCAAGCTGAATCACAAGGTTGGGCTGGGCATTGATCATCGTCCAAGACCGCTTGGGTCCCCGCTTTCGCGGGGATGAGCGGTTTTTATGGACTACCCCACGAACGCCCGCTCGATCACGAAGTCGCCCGGATCGGCGTTCGAGCCTTCCTTCAGTCCGTGGGCTTCCAGCAGCGCCGCCGTGTCCTTGATCATGGCCATCGAGCCGCAGAGCATGGCGCGGTCGTGCTCGGGATCGAACTTGGTCTGCTCCAGGCCCAGATCGCTGAACAGCTTGCCGCTCTCGATCAGGTCGGTGAAGCGGCCCTGGCGCTCGAACGGCTCGCGGGTCACGGTCGGGTAGTAGGTCAGCTGGGCCTTGGCCTCGTCGCCGACCAGCGGGTCGTCATGGATCTCGGACGTGAACAGGTCGCGATAGGCCAGTTCCTGCACCTCGCGCACGCCGTGGGCGACGATCACGCGCTCGAAGCGGCTATAGGCGTCGGGGTCGCGGGCCACCGACAGCCACGGCGCCAAGCCCGTGCCGGTGCCGAACAGGAACAGGCGCTTGCCCGGGCGGACGGCGTCCAGCACCAGGGTGCCGGTCGGCTTCTTGCCCAGCAGGATGTCGTCGCCCGGCTGGATCAGCTGCAGGCGCGAGGTCAGAGGGCCGTCCGGCACCTTGATCGAGAAGAACTCCAGCTCCTCGGCGAAGTGCGGCGAGGCCACCGAATAGGCGCGCAGGATCGGCTTCTTCTCGCCCAGCTCCTCGCGGGCGGGCAGGCCGATCATCACGAACTCGCCCGAGCGGAAGCGCAAGCTAGCCGGCCGGGTGATGCCGAAGCTGAACAGGCGGTCGGTCCAGTGTTTGACCCACAGCACCTTTTCAACGTGGAACGGGGCTTCCTTCACGGGGGCTGCGGCAGTGGCGGTGGCCGTCATCTGAGCTCTGAAATCCTTGGAATAAACGGGTGTCGCCACGGCCCTGAGGCGACGCCTGTCTCATGTGTGCAAGCCCGTCTTGATGTCAACGCCGGTTGTCTAAAGCCGTCTTCGGAAAAACTTCGCCGCCGCGTGGGGCGCGCGGGCCGCTGTGTCGGCGAGTCGAAAGATCAGACCCAGTATTCGCCCAAGGGCAGAAAGCGGCGTCTCGGTTTGCAAACAAATGTTCAGATGAGAAGAGATGTCATCTGTCAGCGGCATCAGTTTGCGCCGAGCGGGATTCAGTTTCGCGAACCCATGCGCGGCTCGTCCGGTTAAGGACAATCTTTTTCCCAAACCGTCAAAACGCCGAACCGCTTTTTCGAAAGCGTCAAAAATATGATTGCCGGTATTCGAAACGAGGCGCAGACTTCCTTTTGCTTCGTTCGCGGAGCCAACGATACGGAGGAACGTATGCGGGTAAGGTTCATAGAGGCCGCCGCGGCGGCCGGTCTGTTAGCGTTTGGTTTGGCTGGTTGCAGTGACGGCGGCGCGAAGACGAAACTCGCGCAAGCCAATCAAGTTGTTCTGGAAGCGACCCCTGTCACGGTGTCGGGCTGCGTGCGGCCCGTCGAGAAGACCAACTGTCTGGTCGTGAAGGGACGTGGCGGCGGCTACTACGACATCAGCAGCGCCAGCCCGGCGCCGGACCTGTCGAAGGGCGTCGCGGTGTCGCTGCGCGGCAGCGACATGGGCAAGAACACCCAGTGCGGCCGTGAGCTGACGAACGTGAGGTTCACCTATCTGGGCATCCAGTGCGGTCCGACCGCCACGCCGGCCAGCGACACCTCGGCTGACAAGAGCGAGAAGACCAAGCAGGCCAAGGCCGGCTAGGTCACGCCGAAAGCCCCTGGCCCGTCTGGGGGCTGGACGCTCAGCTCTCGCCGGAGCCCGGATCGGTCCGGGTTTTCGGCGAGCGGACGCTGTCGGCCGCGCCGTGAGGCTCGGTCGCCGGGCGCGGGGGCTCGCCTTCGCGCGATGAGGACTTCTGGTTCTCGTTCTCGACCTCCCGATTCGACGGGCGGTCGGACGACGGGGATGGATTGCTGATCGTGGGCATGGCGAAACAACGCGTGCGCGGGGTCTTCGATCCTTCCGGGAAGTCCTCGGGAGTCCCGCAGACCGGGACAAAAACCCCTGTCGGGCGCGCGAAGCCGCTCAATCCTTTGCGCGCCGCTTGCTCGCCGTTCGCGACCCTGCTAAATGGCGCGGCTCTGGCGACAGAACACGGCGCGCCGAGGCTCAAAAGCCTCCCGGCGCGCTGTCTGTCTCCGGATGTCCGTCGGCCCGAAAGGGCGGTCGGTCTGCAGGAGTGTAGCTCAGCTGGTAGAGCGTCGGTCTCCAAAACCGAAAGTCGTGGGTTCGAGTCCCCCCACTCCTGCCACTATATGTGTTCGACGGGTCGCTTTCAGGCCCGGCTATGAAAGTTCGTGAGCCTCTAACGCATGGCCAGGAAACCGGGATCGAACCCGTCCGCGATCAAGAACCGCGCCGCTAAGACGGCCGCGGCGATGGCGCCCGCCGGGGCTGGCGCGGCTGTCGCCGCCGCCCCTGTCGCACCCAAGAAGCGCACCAGCCCGGTGCAGTTCTTCCGTGAAGTGCGCGCTGAAACCCGCAAGATCACGTGGACCAGCCGCAAGGAAACCTGGATCACCTCCGTGATGGTCTTCATCATGGTGGTTCTGGCGTCGTTGTTCTTCCTGGCCGTCGATGGTGGCCTCGGCTTCGTCATCACCCAGCTTCTGAAGCTGGCGACCGCGGGATAAGATAGAGACGATGAGCACCGAAACCGCGTCCAACCCGAACCACAAGTGGTACATCGTCCACGCCTACTCGAACTTCGAGAAGAAGGTGGCCGAGAGCATCCGCGAGCAGGCCAAGAACCAGGGCCTGGAAGAGAATTTCTCGGAAATCCTCGTGCCGACCGAAGAGGTCGTCGAGATCCGTCGTGGCCGTAAGGTCAACGCCGAGCGCAAGTTCTTCCCGGGCTACGTCCTGGTGAAGATGAACCTCTCGGACGAAGCCTACCACCTGATCAAGAACACCCCGAAGGTCACGGGCTTCCTGGGCAGCGGCTCCAAGCCGATGCCGGTCTCCGAAAAGGAAGTCCAGCGCATCGTCGGCGCGATCGAGGAAGGCGTCGAGAAGCCCAAGACCGTCGTCCTGTACGAAGTCGGCGAGAACGTCCGCGTCATCGACGGCCCGTTCGCCAGCTTCAACGGCTCGGTGGAGCAGGTCGACGAGGAAAAGGCCCGCCTGCGGGTCACCGTCTCGATCTTCGGCCGCGCGACCCCGGTCGAGCTGGAATACGCCCAGGTCGAGAAGATCTCGTAAGGCGGTCTTCCACCGAAGCTTTCAAGGCCCCGCGTCGGCAACGGCGCGGGGCCTTTGCTTTTTGGGCTCAGGGCTTTTCAGGCCTCGTCCTTCCGGCGCGGTTCGCTCTTCCAGTAGTCGAGGAAGCCTTCCTTGAAGAGGAAGGGCGTGTCCGGCCGCAGGGCGTTCAGGCGCTCGATCCCCAAGGCCACGACGGCCGGATCGCCCCGGAACCACACCCACAGGCTGGCGGCGACGTTGTAGATCGAGCAGCTGTAGCCCCAGTCGCGGAAGAGCCGGTCCATGGCCGCGTTCGAGAAGAACGCGCTGTGCGGCGGCTGCAGGTAGAACCAGGTCGGATCGCTGGGCACGTGCTCGGCCACCAGGGTGTGGATCGCCAGGGCCCCGCGCGGCGCGACCAGGGCCTCGATCCGGTCCCACTGTTCGCGCCGGGTCAGGTGCTCGAACACCGAGGTGGTGATGACCATGTCGAAGGCGCCGTCCGTCAGATCGGCGGCCGTCAGATAGTCCGCGTCCTGGCCCATATATTCGTCGTGCTTGAGCAGGTTCAGGCCGTGCTCGGCCTTCAGCTGGGCCGACAGGCTGCCGTCGCCGCAACCGAAGTCGAGCCAGCGGCCCTCGGCCTGGAGCAGGCCCGCTCGCGCCAGGTCCGCCAGGGCCTGCGCCTGGGCGGCCAGGCGGGTCTTCCAGCGGGGATCCAGCGCGTTCGCCTCCTGGCCCTGATAGGTCGAGTGGCACAGCTCGTTCATCCGGGCGAAGGCCTCGGGCGACAGCTCGGCGTGGGTGCGCGACAGCACGAAGCCGCAGTCGACGCAGCGCCAGTAGTCCGCCCGCCCCAGGCCGAACGCGTCGAAGGTCTTGGAAAAGTCGTGAACGGCCTCTCCGGAGCAGATTTCGCAGCGCATGGCCGATCCCTTCGAAGAGTCGGTGGAACTATACCACAACGTCGGGGTGAGGGGGCTTGGAGGCCGGGTCCGCCGAACCGCAAGATCGGTCGAGCGCGCCCTGTCTGTCAGCGCCTAAGTGGGGCCGCCACGGAGGAACGATGAAGGCGGCGCTTGAAACCTATAACGCCCGGATGCAGCGGGTGCTGGACCATATCGACCAGCATCTGGACGGCGATCTGGACCTGGAGGCGCTCGCCGGCGTGGCGGCCTTCTCCAAGTTCCATTTCCACCGCCAGTTCATGGCCACCTTCGAGGTGTCCGTGCACCGCTACGTCCAGCTGGCCCGGCTGAAGCGCGCGTCGCATCGGCTGGCCGCGAACGACGCCCAGAGCATCACCCAGATCGCGATGGAGGCCGGCTATGACGCGCCGGACGCCTTCGCGCGGGCCTTTCGCAAGCGATTCAAGCAGTCGCCGTCATCGTTCCGCAGATCGCCCGACTGGGCGCCGTGGCTTGCGGCCTTCGGGCCGTTGAACACCGCCAGGAGCAAGCTGATGCAGATCATCTACGAACCCGCCGACGTCACGATCCTTGAGGCGCCGCCGACCCCGGTGGCGATCCTGGAGCATCGCGGCGACCGAGCGACCCTTCCCGCCTCGATCGAGCGCTTCATCGCCTGGCGCAAGGCCGCCGGCCTGTCGCCGCAGACCAGCGCGACCTTCAACATCTTCCGCTCAGAGCGGACGCCGCAGGACCCCGCCGCCTACGCCATGGACATCTGTGTCGGCACCGACCAGCCGATCGCCCCCGACGACCCGGACATGAAGGCCGGCGTGATCCCCGGCGGCCGCTGCGCCGTGCTGCGCGTCGCCCACAACACCCACAATCTTGAGGCTCCGGCGCTCTATCTCTATCGCGATTGGCTGCCGGCCAGCGGCGAGGAGGCCCGCGACTTCCCGCTCTATTGCCGGCGGCATCTCTCGTTCTTCCCGAATGCCGAGGTGCACGACGTGACGGTCGAGCTGTTCCTGCCGCTGAAGTAGGCCGACGGTCGTCGAGCTGCCACACTTGCGGTTGTAGCTTGGCGCCGGCCCGACTGGGCGGATTCGGAGTGGAGGGAACCTTGGCGCGTATCCGGCAGGCCGTTCTGGCGATCGCCTTCTTCGTCTGCGGCTCGCCCGCCTTGGCGCAGGACGGCTTCGTCAACGTCTACGAGATCCCGTCCAACGTCTCGATCAACGTCATCAGCAACCAGCTGATGCACGAGCGGCTGAACAAGACGATCCATCACTGGGACCAGTATGAGGCTGAGCAGAAGGCCAAGAAGGCCGCCGCCGCCGGGGCCGCGCCGCGCGCTCAGGTCACCGGGCAGGGCGTCTCGCAGCTGGCCGCCGGGTTGCCCAAGGACCAGACCGCCGTCGGTCAGGCCGCCTATCGGCAAGCCTTCGCCTACCACGAGCAGGTCATCCGCAAGTTCGGCCTGCCGTCGGGCGACCTGGGCGTGGGCTTGGCCAGCGCCGTCGCCGGCGCCTGGATGGCCTATAACAACAAGCCCTTCCCGGATCAGTACTACGTGCCGCTGGTCGAGCAGATGCGCCAGCGCGTCGGCGACTTGCAGTCGCTGTCGGCGGCCGATCGCACGGTCACCTACGAGAGCCTGGCGGTGCTGGGCATGCTGCTGGCCAGCAGCCAGATCACCTGGCAGCGCAACCCCCGCGCGCCGGGCGCCGACGCCCTGAAAGCCCAGATGCGCAGCCAGGGCGGCGAGACCCTGACTCGCATGCTGGAGACGCCGCCCGACCGCGTCGGCATCGGCGCGGCGGGCGTCTATCCGCTGCGCTAGTCGCGCGACGCGATCATCCCGACCTTGAGGTCGTTGGCCGTGTAGACGCACTCGCCGTCGACGAACATGCGGCCGTTGGCCAGGCCCAGGGCCAGCTTGCCCCGGCGGACCTGGCGCAGGCTGATCTCGTAGCGGACCAGCTTGGCCTTGGGCGTGACGTCGCCCCGGAACTTGACCTCGCCGACGCCCAGGGCGCGGCCCTTGCCGGGCGAGCCCGACCAGCCCAGCCAGTAGCCGATCACCTGCCACATGGCGTCCAGCCCCAGGCACCCCGGCATGACCGGATCGCCGATGAAGTGGCAGTCGAAGAACCAGAGGTCGGGGGTGATATCCAGCTCGGCGACCACGTGGCCCTTGCCGAACTCGCCGCCGTCCAGGCTGATCTCGACGATGCGGTCCATCATCAGCATCGGCGGCGCGGGCAGCTGGGCGTTGCCGGGTCCGAAATAGCCGCCCAGGCCCGACTTCAGCAGGTCGGCCTTGGTGTAGTGGTCCTGGGGCGTGTGGAAGTCGCGCGGATCGGCCAAGTCTCTCTCCCGTCCCGGGTCCGCGCGGGCGGGATGAATCGCCGCCGCATCCGCCCGAGTTCACTCAAGCTGTGGGTGCGGCGGCGGGATCGTCAAGATTGAGCGGTCAGGCGGTGAAAGTCATGGTGCTCAGCACCTGCTCCAGCACCACCAGCGGCATGGCCCCGCGCAGCAGCACGTCGTGGAAGGCCTTGGGGTCGAACTTGGCGCCCGCCTTGGCCCGGGCGACGTCGCGCAGGCGCTCCCACTCGGTGTGGCCGATCTTGTAGCTGCACGCCTGGCCCGGCCAGATGCAGTAGCGGTCGATCTCACGCTGCACCCGCGAGCGCGGCATGCCGGTGTTGTCGACCATGTAGTCGGTGGCCTGGGCGCGGCTCCAGCGCTTGTGGTGCATGCCGGTGTCGACCACCAGGCGCACGGCGCGGAACTGCAGCGACTGCAGGAAGCCGATCTCGCCCAGCGGGTCGTCCTTGTAGGCGCCCATCTCGGCGGCCAGCTGCTCGGAATAGAGCGCCCAGCCCTCGCTATAGGCGGCGAAGCCCATGCCGGCCCGACGCAGCATCGGGATCTCCTGCGAGCCCAGCGCGATCGAGCCCTGCCAGACGTGGCCGGGCAGGGCCTCGTGATAGGTCAGGGTCGGCAGGCTGAACTTCGGCCACTCGGTGGTGTCCTTGAGGTTGATGTAGAAGCGGCCCGGGCGCGAGCCGTCCAGCGACGGCGGCTGGGCGTAGCCGTTCGGGGCGCCGTCCTCGATCTCGGGCGGCACGCGGACGATCTCGACCGGCGCGGCGGGCAGGGTGCGGAACTGGGTCGGCAGCTGGGCGCGGATGGCCTTGGTCTGGGCGTTGAGGTCGGCCAGCAGCGTGGCGCGGCCGGCGTCGGTGTTGGCGTAGAGCTGGTCGGGACGGGCCGACAGGGCGGTCAGGCGCGCGGCGACCGTGCCGGTGGTCAGGCCCTGCTTCTTCAGCAGCACGTCGATCTGGGCGGTCAGGCTGGCCACCTGCTCCAGGCCCAGCTTGTGGACCTCCTCGGGCGTGCGACGGGTGGTGGTCTGGAAGGCCAGGGCCCCGGCGTAGAACGCCTCACCCATCGGCAGCTTCCAGGCCCCGGCGTCGCCGGTGGCCTTGGGGCGCAGGGCTTCCAGCGCGGCGATCTGGCGATCGAGGGCCGGCTGGACCCTGCCGCCGACGATGGCGCTGGCGCGGGCCGACCAGTCGCCGGCGAGGCCGGCCTTGGCGGCGCGGGTGACCAGCGATTGGACGATGCTGGTCTGCTCAGGGCTCGGCGCGCGCTGGCGCTTCAGCTGGGCCAGGCCCGCGTCGAGGGCGAAGTCTGGGGCCAGCACGCCGGCGGCGGCGTCCAGCTTGAACGACGCGGTGTTGTCGTCGAGGACCTTGGCGTAGGCCTCCAGGCGCGACAGGTAGGCTTCGGCGTCCTCCTTGGTCTTCACCGGGTGGCGCGAGTCCATGAAGTCCGGCACCGACTGGTAGGGACCGGTCAGCTGGCTCAGCACATAGGGCGAATAGGGCGCGTAGCCGAAGCCCGCCGCGCCCTCGCCGTAGGTGAATTTTTCACCGCCCTCGACGCTGCGCTTGTATGTGTAGGTGGTGACCTCGTGGTCGACCTTGGAGGCCTGCGACAGCTGGGCCGGATCGATCTTGGCCAGGGCCGCGACGCGGTCCTTGCGCTGGGCGACCCAGGCGGTGCGGGCGGCGCGCGAGGCGTCGTTCAACTGGGCGCGCTGGCCGGCGCGGGCCCCGACGTCCAGGCCCCGGCTGGTGGCGGTTTCGGGCGAGGCGTCGAGGTCGGCTTCCCAGAACTGGTCCAGCAGCGCCTTGAGCTCGGCGTCTTTCGCGCCTGGAGCCGCGAACGCAGGCGAGACGGCGAGCGGCGTCAGCGCGACGCCCACGAGAAACTGACGACGATCCATGAGAACTCCCCCGCGCCCCCGGCGCTTGTTGGGAGATACGTTATCCGATCAGCGTCGCCGCGCCAGCCAGGATCAGATCGACGCCGGCCAGGAACTGGGCGCGGTCGTCGTGGTCGCGCAGCTGGGCCGCCATCCGGCGCACGAACGGATGCTGGTCGGGATCGAGCGCCGCCCACTGGTCGGCGATGCCGCCGAGAAAGGCCGAGCGGTCGGTGCGGCCGCTCTCGCGCGCCTGGCGGGCGTTGGCGGCGTTCTGGCCGGCGACGCCCAGGATATAGCTGACCAGGGCGGTGGCGGTGTCGAACTGCGCGGCCTCGGGCACGCCCAGCGCGTGCAGCCGGCTGCCGACGCCTTCCAGGATCTGCAGCGCCGCCGGCCGGGCCGGATCGCGGAAGAACTGACCGCCGACCCAGGGGTGGGCGTTGACGGCCTCGAACACGTTGAGCGCGATGGCGCGGATCGCGGCCTTCGGCTCGGCGTCGCTGGGGGTCTGGGCCATCACCTGGGTGACGATGTCGTCGGCCGCGGCGGCCAATAGGTCGTTCTTGTCGGCGACGTGCCAGTAGATCGCGCCGGCCCCGGTCGAGAGTTTCGCGGCGAGCGCGCGGAAGGTCAGGGCCGCCTCGCCGTCGGCGTCGAGGATCGCGATCGCGGCCTCGACGATCTTTGCCTTGGAGAGCGCATCGGCGCGGCGTTCGGTCCGGGGTGCCATGAGGGTGTTCTTGACATGTCTGGAACGATGTTCCAATAGGTGCGAAATGGAACGGCGTTCCAATGTGAAAGGTGTCCCATGGTGACGATCATCGGCGCGGGCCTGGGCGGTCTGGTCCTGGCGCGTGTCCTCTATGTCCACGGCATCGATGCGACGGTCTACGAGGCCGAGGCCTCGGCCGGCGCGCGGACCCAGGGCGGCATGCTCGACATCCACGAGACCGACGGTCAGCTGGCGATGAAGGCGGCGGGGCTGTTCGAGGCGTTCACGGCGCTGATCCACGCGGGCGGCGAGGCCTCGCGGGTGCTCGACAAGCATGGCGTGGTGCTGCTGGACCAGCCCGACGATGGCACGGGCGGCCGGCCCGAGGTCCCGCGCGGCGAGCTGCGGCGCATCCTGCTGGAGTCGCTGCCGGACGGGACGGTGCGGTGGGGCAAGAAGCTGGCCGGCGTGGTTTCGCTTGGCGAGGGCCGCCATCAGCTGACCTTCACCGACGGCGAGACCGTGACCACCGACCTGCTGGTCGGCGCGGACGGCGCCTGGTCGAAGGTCCGGCCGCTGCTGTCGGACGCGAAGCCGCAGTACATCGGCACGACCTTCGTCGAGGCGTGGCTGCACGACGTCGACAAGCGCTTCCCGGAGACCGCCCGGCTGGCCGGCGGCGGCGGACTGTTCGCCATGGCGCCGGGGCAGGGCATCTTCGCCCACCGCGAGCCCGGCGGGGTGCTGCACGCCTATGTCGCTCTGAACCGGCCGCTCGAATGGTTCGACGCGATCGACTTCAGCGAAGACGTGGCCGCCAAGGCCCGGATCGCCGCCGAGTTCGAAGGCTGGGCGCCAGAGCTGACCGCCCTCATCACCCAGACCGACGGCCCGCTGATCCCGCGCGCGCTGCACACCCTGCCCGACGATCACGGCTGGGCCCGCACGCCCGGCGTGACCCTGCTGGGCGACGCCGCCCACCTGGCCCCGCCCGCCGGCGAGGGCGCGAACATGGCCATGCTGGATGGAGCCGAGCTGGCCCTGGCGCTGGTGGCGCATCCGGGTGATGTCGAGGCGGCGCTGGCGGCCTATGAGGCGGCGATGTTCCCGCGCGTCCGCAAAGCGGCGGAGGACTCCCACGCGACCCTGGCGCTGTGCCTGGACGACAACGCCCCGCACAGCCTGGCCGCGTTCCTGGGCGGCGCGGCCTAGGGCTCCGGGAACCCCGGTCCCGCCCGCGCCTCGACCTGCCGGGCGGTCACCGCCTCCCCGCACTCGGAACACACCTGCACCGGGTGGAAATCGCACCCACAGCCCTTGTGCCGCCGCAGCACCGGCGGCCCCGCCCCATCCGCATAGTGGCTGTCGCCAAAGTGCGCGATGGCCATGACCACGGGGTGGAGATCGAGGCCCTTCTCGGTCAGCCGATACTCATGCCGCACCGGGTTGTCCTGATACGCCACCCGCCGCAGCACGCCCTCGTCGACCAGCACCCGCAGGCGGTCGGTGACGATCGTGCGCGAGACGCCCAGCCGGCGCTGGAAAACCTCGAACCGCCGCACGCCCAGGAAGCAGTCACGCAGGATCATCAGGGTCCAGCGGTCGCCGATCACCGCCAGGGCGCGCGAGACCGAGCAGGGCTGGTCGGAGAGCTCTTCCCACTTCATCGCGCCATTCTGCATTTGACTCAGTACAGATTCAATACGAACTTGAATGGAGAACAGCGGAGGAAGCGACAATGAGCAGCTCCAAGGGCGCCTGCCTGGTGGTGGGTGTCGGCGACGGAGTCGGGAGCGCGATCTCCAAGGCGTTCGCGGCTGAGGGCTACACGGTCTGTATGACCCGCCGCCCGCGCCATCTGGACCAGCTGGAGGCCCTGGCCGCCGAGATCGGCGGCGGCGCTCGCGCCTACGGCGTCGACGCCCGCCAGGAGGCCGAGATGATCGCGCTGGTCGACAAGATCGAAGCCGAGGTCGGGCCGCTGGAGATTGTGGTTTTCAACATCGGCGCGAACGTCCGCTTCGGCCTGACCGAGACCACGGCCCAGGTGTTCAGCAAGGTCTGGGAGATGGCCTGTTTCGCCGGCTTCCTCACCGCCCGCGAGGCGGCGCGGGTGATGGTCCCGCGCGGTCGCGGCACGATCCTGTTCACCGGCGCCAGCGCGTCCCTGCGCGGCAAGGACGGCTTTTCCGCCTTCGCCTCGGCCAAGGCCGGCCTTCGCGCCGTGGCCCAGAGCGCGGCGCGGGAGCTGGGACCCAAGGGAATCCACGTCGCGCACATCGTGGTCGATGGGGCGATCGATGGCGTCTTCACCCGCTCGATGCGCGACGACGTCCAGGGCCTGCTGGATCGCGACGAAATCCTCAAGCCCGCCGAGATCGCCGCGAACTATGTCTGGCTGCACGATCAGCCGCGCTCGGCCTGGACCCACGAGATCGACCTGCGCCCTTGGGGAGAAACCTGGTGAGCAAATCCGTCGACTTCATCTTCGACTTCGGCAGCCCCAACGCCTACCTGGCCTGGAAGGTGCTGCCGGCCATGGCCGCCCGCCATGGTGCGAGCGTGACCCTGCTGCCGTGCCTGCTGGGCGGCATCTTCAAGGCCACCGGCAACCAGGCGCCGGGCGTGGCCTTCAGCGGGGTGAAGGGCAAGCTGGACTACGAGATGCTGGAGATGCGCCGCTTCATCGAGGCGCACGGGTTGCAGGCCTTCCGGTTCAACCCGCACTTCCCGGTCAACACCCTGCTGCTGATGCGCGGCCAGATCGCCGCCCAGCGCGCGGGTGTCGGCGAGGCCTATCTCGACGCGATGCTGAAGGGCATGTGGGAAGAGGGCCGCAAGCTCGACGACCCAGAGGTGTTCGTGGCCACGGCCGATGCGGCCGGCCTCGACGGCGCGGCCCTGCTGGCGGCGACCGGCGACCCCGAGGTGAAGGCTCAGCTGATGGCCAACACCGACGCCGCCGTCGCGCGCGGCGTGTTCGGCATCCCGACCTTCTTCGTCGGGAGCGAGATGTTCTTCGGCAAGGAGCGGCTCGGCCAGGTCGAGGCCGAGCTGGCGAAGGCTTAGGCCTTCGCCATCAGGCGCTGCTTCTCCAGCACGCCGAACTCGTGGCCCAGGCGGATCAGGGCTTGCGCCAGGCCGTCCATCTGCGCCTCGCTGTGCGCGGCCGAGATGGCGCAGCGCAGCAGGCTCTCGCCCGACGGCGTGGCCGGCGGCAGGCCGATATTGACGTAGAAGCCGGCCTCCAGCAGCGCGCGCCACATGGCCATGGTGATCTCGTCCGACGGCAGGCACACCGCGACGATCGGGCTGGGCGTCGAGCCCAGCTCGAAGCCGGCGGCGTTGAGCGCGCTGTAGAGGCGGTTGACGTTGGCCCACAGCTTGGCGCGCAGGTGCGGACGCTCCTTCACGGCCTTCAGCGAGGCGCGCACCGAGGCGACGGTGGCCGGCGGCAGCGAGGCGGTGAACATGTAGGGGCGGCAAGCGATGCGCAGGATGTCGAACTGCTCGTGGTTGGACACGCAGTAGCCGCCGACGGCGCCCAGGCTCTTGGAGAAGGTGCCGACCACGAAGTCGACCTGGTCCAGCAGGCCTTCCTGCTCGGCCAGGCCGCAGCCGTTGTCGCCCAGCACGCCCATCGAGTGGGCCTCGTCCACCAGGATATAGGCGCCATGGCGCTTGGCGACCTCGACGATGGCCTTCAGCGGGGCCATGTCGCCCAGCATCGAATAGATACCCTCGACCACGACCAGCTTGTTGCCCGGCTCGCCGGCCAGGCGGCGCAGGCGCTTGTCCAGGTCGGCGGCGTCGTTGTGCTTGAAGCGGATGGCGCTGGCTTGGGTCTGCTTGCAGGCGTCGTAGATCGAGGCGTGGCTGTCGGCGTCCAGCAGCAGGAAGTCGCCGGCGCCCACCAGAGTCGAGATGATCCCGAGATTGGCCTGATAGCCGGTCGAGAACACCATCGAATGGCGCATGCCGTGCAGGTCGGCCAGTTCACGCTCCAGCGCGACGTGGTCCGAGAACGAGCCGTTGGCGATCCGCGAGCCGCAGGTGCCGGTGCCTTCGCGACGGACGGCTTCGACCGCGGCCTCGATGCTGGCCTCGTCGAAGGCCAGGCCCAGATAGTTGTGCGTCCCAACCGTCACGGTCTTGCGGCCGTTGATGATCGCCTCGCTGGCCGAGAGGAGCTGGTCCATCACCACGCCGGTCGGCATCTGGCCGGAAGCACGCGCGGCCTCGTAGCGGGCGGCCAGGGCGGAGTGCGAGTCGAAGAGTGCCAAGTGCTTGCTTTCTGAATCCGGCCCTTTGCGTCGGCCGCATGGTTCCGCTTGTTCGGAAAATGGAATACAGTCTAAAAATAGACGCATCAATGAAAATGGATTCAGCTCCAAACTCTGGCATGGCCCTGCGGGAACTGGGCAAGGCGCGCCGATACGCCGAGATCGTCGGCGCGGCCGCCGTTCTGTGGCGTGAGCACGAGTTCGACAAGGTCTCCCTGAGTCAAATCGCCGCAACCGCCCAGGTCTCGCCCCAGACCATCTACAACCTGATCGGCGGGCTGGACGCGATCGCCCTGGCGGTCATCAACGTGGCCATGAACCGGGTCGAGTCGCAGCTGAACCGTTCGGCGGCCAGGGGCGTGGCGTTCGCGCTGGAGGCCGCGCGGGTCTCGGCCCAGCACTATATCGACGACGCCCACCTCTATCGGCAGGTGCTGGTGCGGATCCCGCGGGTGCTGTTCGAAGGCACGCACCTGGGCCGCGACGTCGCCCAGATCGTCATCCAGGCGATGATCCAGGCCCAGGCCAGCGGCGAGATCGCCCCGCATATCGATCCCGACCGCCTGGGGCGGATGATCTACGCCAACTATCTGGGCGCGATCTATGACTGGGCGTGCGGCGACGCCAGCGACGCGGTGTTCCTGGAGACCAGCCAGGCGGCCGTCCTGGCCCCGGCGGCGGCCTGCGCCACCGACGCGGCGCGATCCGAGCTGACGTCGCAGTTCTACACGATGCTGCGCTGCTGCCCGAACGCGGCCTAGCAGGCTTTGACTCTCTAGC
Organism: Caulobacter sp. GW821-FHT10E02; assembly: GCF_059415225.1. Classification (NCBI taxonomy): domain Bacteria; kingdom Pseudomonadati; phylum Pseudomonadota; class Alphaproteobacteria; order Caulobacterales; family Caulobacteraceae; genus Caulobacter; species Caulobacter sp. GW821-FHT10E02. The sequence continues at coordinate 27,770 of NZ_JBWKMV010000002.1, read as the reverse complement.
GCACGCCTGCTAAACGCCGCGCCTCGCTCCCGGACCCTGGTCCTGGGGCGTGCTTGTCGTTTTGGCGACAGGTCAAATCCGTGGGAGGGCCGCCAAGCCCGGACCACGGCTCACAAGTGAGGATATTATGGCTAAGAAGATCCTGGGCTACATCAAGCTCCAGGTGAAGGCTGGCTCGGCCACGCCTTCGCCCCCCATCGGCCCGGCTCTGGGTCAGCGCGGCGTCAACATCATGGGCTTCTGTAAGGAGTTCAACGCGCGCACCGAGAACGTCGAAAAGGGCACGCCCCTGCCGACCGTGATCACTGTCTACCAAGACAAGTCGTTCACCTTCATCACCAAGACGCCCCCGGCGACGCACTACCTGAAGCAGATCACCGGTCTGAAGTCGGGTGCGAAGCTGACCGGTCGTGAGACCGTCGGTGAAGTCACGCGCACGCAACTGCGCGAGATCGCCGAAAAGAAGATGAAGGACCTGAACGCCAACGACATCGAGGCCGCGGCCAAGATCATCGAAGGCTCCGCCAAGGCCATGGGCCTGAAGATCGTGGAGGCCTAATCACATGGCTAAGCAACCCAAGCGCATCCAAGCCTGGACCGGCGACCGCGAAGCGGCCCACACGGTCGAAGCCGCCATCGCCCTGGTCAAGGCCAACGCCAAGGCCAAGTTCGACGAGTCGATCGAAATCTCGGTCAACCTCGGCGTCGATCCGCGTCACGCCGACCAACAGGTCCGTGGCGTCGTGAACCTGCCGTCGGGCACCGGCCGTGACGTCCGCGTCGCCGTCTTCGCTAAGGACGCCAAGGCCGCTGAAGCGACCGCGGCGGGCGCCGAGCACGTCGGCGCCGAAGACCTGTACGAAAAGATCGCCGGCGGCTTCATGGACTTCGACCGCGTCATCGCGTCGCCGGACATGATGGCCCTGGTCGGTCGCCTCGGTAAGGTGCTGGGCCCGCGCGGCCTGATGCCGAACCCGAAGGTCGGCACCGTGACCCCGAACGTCGGTCAAGCCGTTAAGGACGCCAAGGGCGGCGCCGTCGAGTTCCGCGTCGAGAAGGCGGGCATCGTCCACGCCGGCATCGGCAAGGCCTCGTTCACCGACGAAGCCCTGGTCATCAACGTCAAGGCGCTCATCGACGCCCTGAACAAGGCCAAGCCGTCGGGCGCCAAGGGCATCTACGTGAAGCGTATCGGCCTGTCGTCGACGATGGGTCCGGGCTTCAAGGTGGACACCGCCTCGGTCGGCTAATCGCCTTCTGAAGCTTAAGTTACCTGGACGGGCGCTGGAGCAATCCAGCGCCCGTCTTGCGTTTGGGGCGGGTTTGGTGGTTCGGCTAGCCGATGCTATCTTTCGTCTAGACGGAGATGCCTGATGCCCTTCCATGTCCGAGACGCCGAAGCTGACGCCATGTTGCGCCAATATGCCGAGGACAACCGCGTGGGGATCACGGACGCCATCAAGTTGGCGGTCCGGCGCGCTCGCGAAGCCGATGAAAAAGGGCGAGCCGAGAAGTTGGCGCGCATGCGCAGCGTAAGCGATCGGATCGCTGCGTTGCCAGACACGGGCATGAAGGTCGACAAGGCGTTCTTCGACGAGATGTCCGGCGACTAGATGTTCGTCGACGCCTCCGCATTCTGCGCCATCCTGTTGGGCGAAGCTGACCGAGACCGCTTTGAAGAGCGTCTTGCCAGCGCGGTCGGCGCCGTGACGTCGGGTATAGCGGTCTGGGAGACCGTCCGCAGTCTTGTGCGCGGTAAGGGGCTGACTGTCGCCGAAGCCGAGGCCGAGATGCTGCGCTACCTGGGCTTGGCCGAGATCGTGACCGTGGACATTGGTCTTCGGGAGGCGACCATGGCGCTCGATGCCTTTTCGCGTTTCGGCAAGGGTGTGCATCCGGCCAAGCTCAACATGGGCGACTGCTTCGCCTATGCCTGCGCGAAGATTCACGGCGTGCCGCTTCTCTACAAGGGCGACGACTTTTCCCAGACCGATATCGAGGCCGCGTGAGTCAGGACCAGACCTTCGACGTCGCCGTGATCGGTGGTGGGCCGGCTGGGCTGATGGCGGCCGAGACCGTGGCGCGCGCCGGGAAGTCCGTGGCGGTGTTCGAGAAGATGCCGACGTTTGGGCGCAAGTTCCTGATGGCTGGGCGAGGCGGGCTCAATCTTACGCATTCCGAGGAGTTCGAGCGGTTCTCGCAGCGTTACGGCGCGCGGTCGGCGGCGCTGGCGCCGATGCTGGAGGCGTTCGCGCCGAAGGATCTCGTCGCCTGGGCCGAGGGACTGGGGCAGGCGACCTTCGTCGGGGCCAGTGGTCGGGTGTTTCCGAAGGCGATGAAGGCCTCGCCGCTGTTGCGGGCCTGGCTGGCGCGGCTGGAGGGGCTGGGCGTGCAGTTGCGGACGCGGGCCGAGTGGACCGGCTGGAGCGCGGATGGCGGCCTGCTGATCAATGGCGAGGTCGTGCGGGCCAAGGCGGTGGTCCTGGCGCTGGGCGGGGCCAGCTGGGCCAAGCTTGGCTCGGACGCGGCCTGGGTTCCGGCGCTTGAAGGGCTTGCCGAGGTCGCGCCGTTCCGCGCCGCCAATTGCGGGTTCGATGTCGCCTGGAGCGAGGTGTTCCGCGAGCGCTTCGCCGGCGAGCCGCTGAAGAACATCGGCCTGCGCCACGGCGAAGCGCACGCGCGGGGTGACGCCATGGTCGCCGGCTACGGCCTGGAAGGCGGGGCGGTCTATGCGCTGGCCGCTAGCCTTCGCGATGCGGTCGAGGCCGAGGGCAAGGCGGTGCTGACCATCGACCTGCGGCCAGACATCCCCGTCGAGACCCTGGAGCGCCGGCTGCGCGCGCCGCGTGGCGGCCAGAGCCTGGCCAATTTCCTGCGCAAGGCGGTCAAGCTGTCGCCGGTCGAGGTCAATCTGCTGCGCGAGGCGCACGGCCTGGACCTGCCGGCCGAGCCTGCGGTTCTCGCTCAGGCCATCAAGGCCGCGCCGATCGTGCTGACCGCCGTCCAGCCGCTGGACCGCGCCATCTCGGCGGCCGGCGGCGTGACGTTCGAGAGCTTGGACGGCCTGGCGCTGCGCGATCGACCGAACATCATCCTGGCCGGCGAGATGCTGGACTGGGAGGCCCCGACCGGCGGCTACCTGCTTCAGGCCTGCTTCGCCACCGGCGTGGCGGCGGGCAAGCAGGCGCTGGCCCGGCTCTAGGGTTTCATCGCCGCCTTGATCTTGGCGGCCATCGCCTCGAGGTCCTTCGGATCGGCCGGCGCGTTCTCGGCCAGGTAGACCGGCTTGCCGGCGATGCGCGGGATCACGTGGACATGCAGGTGCGGCACGCTCTGGCCGACGCCGTTGTTCTGGATAAGCATGAAGCCTTCCAGCCCCAAGGCGTCGACCTCGGCCTGGCCGACCTTCTGGGCGACGGCCATGACCTTGGCGAGGTCCTTGGGGGCGATGTCCAGCAGGGTGCGGGCCTTGGCGGTCTTGGAGATCACCAGCACATGGCCGGACTCCAGCGGGGCGCGATCCATGAAGGCCAGGACATCGGCGTCCTCATAGACCTTGTAGGCCGGCAGCTCGCCCCGGATGATCCTGGCGAAGACGTTGTTCGGATCATAGGCGGCCTTCAGCGGAATCCGCGGCCCGGTCGGCGCGATCGTCGGATCGAACCGGGCCAGCCAGCGGATCACCTCGCTCTCCAGCGCGATGCGCGCGTCCGAGAAGCTGTGGTCGGTGGCCATGTAGGTTTCGGTCAGCGCCTTTGCGCCCGCGCCGCGCGCGGCGGCGGCCAGCTTGCGCGTGCCCGGCGCGCCGGCGAACTCGGCGCCGATCAGCAGCAGCGGGCGGTCGGAGATCTGGGCGGTGAGCTTCTCCAGGTCCAGCTTGTCGGCGTCGCGCTCGATCTCGGCGACCAGGGCCTCGGGCGTCGTGGCCAGGGGGGCGGTGTCGGGGCGCATGCCCTCGATCACGGCCTTGCGGGCTTCGGGCGAGGTGATCCGCTCGCTGCGCGAGCCGATGTCCCAGGAGTCGATCAGCACCGCCCCGGCCACGCGCGGCTCGGCGGCGACCGCGTCGGCGGCCATGAAGCCGCCCATGCTGTGGCCGGCCACGACGATGCGCGCAGGATCGATATGGTATTTGGCGGCATTGGCGGGATCCAGCAGCCAGGCCACGGCCGCCTCGCCGTCGGCGCGGGCATTGGCGAAGCTGAACGTGCCCTGGCTGCCCCACGAGCCGCGATAGTTGATGCGCATGGCGTTCCAGCCGGCGCGGCGCACGGCCTGCAGCAGATCGATATTGGTCTCGTTGCCCGGGAAGCCGTGCAGGAACAGCAGGGTCGGATGCGGCTGGTCGCCCGAGGCCGTGTAGAGGATGGCGTTGACCTTCGAGCCCGCGATGTCGACCTGGAAGGCGGCCATGTCGGCCGGGTGATCCTTGTCGCGTACAGGATCGGTGACCACGGCCCTGGGTGTCGGTGGGGCCTTGAGCTCGGCGAAAGCCGGACTGGCGACAGCGAGCAGAAGCGCGGTCAGCGCGGCGATGGTGCGATGCATGGTGGGCCCCTCGGTGCGCGACCATAAAGCATGGTCCGGTCGCGCTTGGGGAGCCGTCACTTGGCCGGCGATTCCTTGGTCAGCTGACCGGTGGCGATCTTCCACTCGCCCTTCTCGGACGTCGCCACCAGGACCATGGCCCGCTGCAGGCCGGGCACGGGCTGGCCGTTCATCAGGAAGTCCATGTGGAAGAAGATCGTCGCCACGTCGGGGCGCAGCATGTGCACCTCGGGAACGTCCTTCTTGGTGATCGTGGTCTTGGCCGCCCAGCCGCCGACATGGACCTTGGCGAATTCCGACACGATGGCCTCGCGGCCGTGGGTCCGCTCTTCGGCGACAGGCACCCAGATGGCGTCGGGCGTGTAGAGCGCCTCGAAGGCCTTCGGATCGTGGGTGTTCCAGGCGGCGATGAAGCGGTCCGGAAGCGCTTCAGGCCCAGCCGCGTGGGCCAGGGCCGGGACCGATAGCAGAGCGGCGGTCAGGATGGCGGCGGTGCGGCGCATGGAGATCTCCCTCGGCGGCGAGGAGTAGGCCACGACTTTGACAATCCTCCTATCGCTCGCCTGTTGATATCCGCCGTCAGTTCGTCTATACGGCCCGCCTCTTCGCTGGACTCCGGTCCGACGGAGAACCTGTTTGAGAACTACGGGGCGTGGGGTCACCAACGCCATAATCGAGGAAGAGCCCTTCCTCGCCGTCGGGAGACAGGGATAGAGACGCCAAGTCTTCCTGCTCGTGACCTAATCGGTCCGAGACCGGAACGCGGCCGACTTTCCTTGAAACAGGCATATGCGACTCGCAAGCGGGAGCAATTCCGCATGGGACCGCATCTGGCTGCCGGAATGGTCCGGCCGCTGTTATTGAGTAGGAGACCGCAATGGACCGCGCTCAAAAGCAGGAATCGATCGAGTCGCTGAAAAGCGTCTTCGCCGATGCCGGCGCTGTCGTCGTGACCCACTACATGGGTCTGACCGTTGCGGAAATGACCGACCTTCGTCTTCGCCTCCGCAAGGAAGGCGCCGCGATCAAGGTTGTGAAGAACACCCTGGCCCTCAAGGCTCTGGACGGCAAGCTTGGTGACACGGGCTCCGCCCTGTTCACCGGCCCGGTCGCCATCGCCTACGGCCCGGACGCTGTCTCGGCCGCCAAGGTCGCGGTGCAGTTCGCCAAAGAAAACGACAAGCTCAAGATTGTCGGTGGCGTTCTGGACCAGACCAACGTGCTGGACGAAGCTGGCGTGCGTGCTCTGGCGACGCTGCCGTCGCTGGACGAACTGCGTGGCAAGCTTATCGGCCTCATCCAGGCTCCGGCGACCAAGATCGCTGGCGTCCTGCAGGCCCCGGCTGCCCAGCTGGCTCGCGTTTTCAACGCCTACGCGACCAAAGACGCCGCGTAACGGTCATCCCCGCATATCTATCCCAATCTCTCTAAGGAACTGACACATGTCGAAGCTCGAAAAGCTGGTCGAAGAACTGTCCACCCTGTCGGTGCTGGAAGCCGCTGAACTGTCGAAGCTGCTGGAAGAAAAGTGGGGCGTCTCGGCCGCCGCTCCGGTCGCCGTCGCCGCTGCCGGTGGCGCTGCCGCCCCGGTTGAAGCTGCTGAAGAGCAAACCGAGTTCACCGTTGTCCTGGTCGACGGCGGCGACAAGAAGATCAACGTGATCAAGGAAGTCCGCGGCGTCCGTCCGGACCTCGGCCTGAAGGAAGCCAAGGACCTGGTCGAAGGCGCTCCGCAGAACGTCGTCGAAAACGTCTCGAAGCAACAAGCCGACGAAGTCGCCAAGAAGCTGACGGAAGCCGGCGCCAAGATCCAAATCAAGTAATCTGGCCCCAGCTTTCGCTGGGATCGGGTTCCTTTTGGAACTGCTGGAACGGTCTCGGAGGGAAACCTCCGGGGCCGTTTTCTTTTGCGCGCTCGCCCGGCGGATGAAGCCGCTCGCCCGGAGGATGAGCCCCGATGCGGTCACGACCTGGGTTCGCGTAGGGGTGATGCGTGGGCGGGGGATCCTGGATGTCGCAGCGCTATTGGGGCTATGCCGGCCCGCAGGGGGAAGCCGGTCCCGTCTCGACGGACGAGCTGGCCCTGTTCCTGCGCGAGCGGCTGATCACCATCGACACGCCCGTCTGTCCGGTCGAGGGCATGCAGTGGGCGCCGCTGTCGCAATGGTTGCCGGAACTGGCCCCGTTCGGCGTGCGCTCGGCCGCGCCAGTTCCCTTGCCGGCTCCGAGACCCGCGCCCGCCCTGCCGGCGCCCGCGCCTTCGCCTTCACCTTGGGACGCGCCGTTCGCCGCGCCGGCGCCGCGCGCGTTTCCCGAGGACTCCGCGCCCTTCGTCCTGACGCCGGCGCCGGCCGCGCCTGTCAGCGGCTGGACCGACCGCAAGCCGCACGCCTGGCGGCGCTACTGGGCGCGGATGTTGGACATCGTGGTGACGGGCGGCCTGACCTGGGGGGTGATCGGTTTCGTCGGCGGATTCGTCGCGCCCGAGCCGACCACGGCCTTCTTCAAGTTCCTGACGACGACGGCGATGGGCAAGCTGGCCGATGTCCTGCTGACCTTGGTGGTGGCGATACCGGGCAACGCCATCCTGCTGGGCATGACCGGCGGGACGCTGGGCAAGTGGCTGTTCGGGATCAAGATCGTGCGGCCCGACGGGCGGCCGATCGGGGTGTTCGCCGCGCTGTGGCGGGAGATCCGCGTGTGGTTCCAGGGCATGGCCATGGGCATCCCGCTGATCTCGCTGTTCACGCAGTTCGCCGGCTTCTCCTGGCTGAAGGACGACGGCCACGCGCCGTGGGACAAGCCGAGCCGGCGCGTGGCGCTGCATCGGCCGGGCGGCGCGGGGCAGGTGTTCCTGACCCTGCTGGGCCTGGTCCTGCTGGTCGGCGCGCGGATCGCGCTGACGATGCTGAGCAAGGCGTCCTGACAGAGGCCTTGAACCAGGACGCCGACGCTTCCTAAGCTGACGGTTCGTCGAAAGGCCGTCGTCATGATCCACACCCCCTCGCGCCGCGACCTGATCGTCGGCGCCGCCGCCCTGGCCGCCACGCCGGCCTTCGCTCAGGACGGCCTCGCCGAGGGTGTGGGCGGCATCCGCATGCCGGCTTCGGTGGTGGACAGCGAGCTGCGCGGCCTCTCGCCGACCGGGGGCAAGAGCTACTGGGCGTCCGGCTCGAAGGGCTGGCTGGTGCGGGGGCATGACGAGCGGCAGGACGGGATGCGGATCGTCGGGGCCGAGACGCTCGACTTCCGCGGCCTGCACGCCTTCGACGACAACCACGTCCTGGCCATGAGCGCCGGGCCGGCCGAGGCCTCGCAGCTGTGGCGCACCAGGGACGGCGGCAAGACCTGGAAGCGGATCGCCGCCAACCAGGACCGGGACGGCTTCTGGGACTCGATCGCCTTCGTCGACAAGAAGCGCGGCTTCATCCTGGGCGATCCGACGCAAGGGCGGTTCACGGTGCTCTACACCGCCGACGGCGGCGAGACCTGGGCGCGCCTGAAGGACGAGGGCGTGCCGCCGGCCGCGCCGAACGAGGGGGCCTTCGCGGCCAGCAACGGCTGCGTGGCGATCGGCCCGCGCGGCCAGGTCGCCTTCTGCACCGGCGGTGCGGGCAAGGCGCGGGTCTATGTCTCGCGCGGCGGGGGCGGGGTGTTTGTCGCCACCGACACGCCGATCCTGGGCGATGCGGCGTCGAAGGGCGCCTTCGCCGTGGCCTATGACAAGCACGGCGTGCTGTGGGTCTGCGGCGGCGACTACCAGAAGCCACGGGCCGAGGGCGTGAACCTGGCGCGGCTGGACCCGGGCCGGGTCAGCTTCGAGCCGGTCGCCGCGCCGGCGGGCTATCTGTCGGGGATCTCGGTCAAGGGCTCGACCGTCATCGCCACGGGCCTGGCCGGCACGATCGTCAGCCGCAAGGGCGCGCCGTTCCAGCGGGTCTCGGCCGCGCCAATGAACACCGTGCGCCTCAGCTCGGAAAAATCCGCCGTGCTGTGCGGGCCCAAGGGCGCCATCGGTCTCTGGCGGGCCTGACAAAGCTCAAGCTTTTCAACGCCGCTCGCGTGGCGTGTTTCTTGCAACCTCCGGGCGTGGTCGCTGCGGAGGGCTGCAATGTCGGTCTCGAGCTACGGGAATGGGAACTGGGCGGTCTTTGCCGCCGCCAGCGCCGATCGTACGCGCGGCACGGCGACCGCCCGCGCCGACACGGCGTCCAACAGCGACATCGACACCGTCCGCGAGAAGGGCCTGACCGCCTTCGCCAAGCAGGCCAAGGCCGAGGCCTGGGCCGAGAAGATCCGGCGCTGGAAGGAAGAGGCCATGAAGGCGATGGGCCTGACCGAGGAGAAGCTCGCGGCCATGTCGCCGGAGGACCGGGCCAAGGCCATGGAGAAGATCGACGAGTTCGTGCGGCGCAAGATCGAAGAGGCCATGGAGTCGGCCCGCGAGGAGGCCAAGCGCAAGGGCGACAAGCTGGGCGGGACCGCCGTTCCCCAATTCGTGGACTTCCAGGCCTGAGGCAGGGAACGCCAAGCCAAGCTGTGCGCTAACGGCGGGTCAGCCTCAGGGAAGCTTTGCCATGCTCAAGGTCGCCGGTGTCCTGCTCGTCCTGATGATCCTGTTCGGGGTCCTGGGCTTCGTCGCCAATGTGGCCGGGGCCATCACCAAGGTCGCGTTCTTCGTCTGCCTGATCGCCCTGGGCGTCTCGCTGGTGATGAAGATGCTGAACAAGCAGGCTTAGGCCGAACCTGGTTCGTTGAAAGCCTGACCGTACAAGGCGAACGGAATTCGCAAGGCCTATTTACGCCTCTTTACGAATCCCCCTTTCCTTCCCCGCTCGGTTCCCCTATATCCCCGCGTTCACGATTACATCGGCGGAGCGTATCCACGCGTCCGTATTACGCCCCGAGGCGCGATCAACAGCCCTCCGATCGCGCGAAGGGGCGCCCTCAGGCTTCCGGTCCCGGTCGCCTGACAGGGGAATTCCAGCGTCCGCAGCTCCCTCCAGCAGGCGAGCGGCGAGGGTGGACGCTACGGACATTCGAATTCACGCGCGGATTCCGTCCGCGCCGCAGGGAAACAACATGGCGCAATCCTTCACCGGCAAGAAGCGGATCCGGAAGTCGTTCGGTCGCATCCCCGAAGCTGTGCAGATGCCGAACCTGATCGAGGTTCAGCGCTCCTCCTACGAACAGTTCCTGCAGCGCGAGGTCCGTCCGGGCCAGCGTCGCGACGAAGGTGTCGAAGCGGTCTTCAAGTCGGTGTTCCCGATCAAGGACTTCAACGAACGCGCCGTCCTGGAATATGTTTCGTACGAGTTCGAAGAGCCCAAGTACGACGTTGAGGAATGCATCCAGCGCGACATGACCTTCGCGGCGCCGCTGAAGGTCAAGCTGCGCCTGATCGTGTTCGAAACGGAAGAAGAAACCGGCGCCCGCTCGGTCAAGGACATCAAGGAGCAGGACGTCTACATGGGCGATATCCCGCTCATGACGGACAAGGGCACCTTCATCGTCAACGGCACCGAGCGCGTCATCGTCTCGCAGATGCACCGCTCGCCGGGCGTGTTCTTCGACCACGACAAGGGCAAGACCCACGCCTCGGGCAAGCTGCTGTTCGCCGCCCGCGTGATCCCGTACCGCGGCTCGTGGCTGGACTTCGAGTTCGACGCCAAGGACATCGTCTACGTCCGTATCGACCGTCGCCGTAAGCTGCCGGCCACGACCTTCCTCTATGCCCTGGGCATGGACGGCGAAGAGATCCTGACCACGTTCTACGACGTCGTCCCGTTCGAAAAGCGCGCGGGCGGCTGGGCCACCCCGTACAAGCCCGAGCGCTGGCGCGGCGTGAAGCCGGAGTTCCCGCTGGTCGACGCCGACACGGGCGAGGAAGTCGCTCCGGCCGGCACCAAGATCACGGCTCGCCAGGCCAAGAAGTTCGCCGACGGCGGCCTCAAGACCCTGCTGCTGGCTCCGGAAGCCCTGACGGGCCGCTATCTGGCGCGCGACGCGGTCAACTTCTCGACCGGTGAAATCTACGCCGAAGCCGGCGACGAGCTGGACGTCACCTCGATCCAGGCCCTGGCCGATCAAGGCTTCGACACCATCGACGTGCTGGACATCGACCACGTCACGGTCGGCGCCTACATGCGCAACACCCTGCGCGTGGACAAGAACGCCGTCCGTGAAGACGCGCTGTTCGACATCTATCGCGTCATGCGTCCGGGCGAGCCGCCGACCGTTGAAGCGGCCGAAGCGATGTTCAAGTCGCTGTTCTTCGACGCCGAGCGCTACGACCTGTCGTCGGTGGGCCGCGTGAAGATGAACATGCGCCTGGAGCAGGACGTGTCGGACGAAGTCCGCATCCTGCGCAAGGACGACGTCCTGGCCGTGCTGAAGGTCCTGGTGGGCCTGCGCGACGGTCGCGGCGAAATCGACGACATCGACAACCTGGGCAACCGTCGCGTCCGCTCGGTCGGTGAGCTGCTGGAAAACCAGTACCGCGTCGGCCTGCTGCGCATGGAACGCGCCATCAAGGAACGCATGTCGTCCGTCGACATCGACACCGTGATGCCGCACGACCTGATCAACGCCAAGCCGGCCGCCGCCGCCGTCCGCGAATTCTTCGGCTCCTCGCAGCTGTCGCAGTTCATGGACCAGACGAACCCGCTGTCGGAAATCACCCACAAGCGTCGTCTCTCGGCCCTCGGCCCGGGCGGTCTGACCCGTGAGCGCGCCGGCTTCGAAGTCCGCGACGTCCACCCGACCCACTACGGCCGCATCTGCCCGATTGAAACGCCGGAAGGCCCGAACATCGGTCTGATCAACTCGCTGGCCACCCACGCGCGCGTCAACAAGTACGGCTTCATCGAGAGCCCGTACCGTCGCGTGAAGGACGGCAAGCCGCAGGACGAAGTCGTCTACATGTCGGCGATGGAGGAATCCAAGCACGTCATCGCCCAGTCGAACATCGCGGTGTTCGAAGGCGAGATCGTCGACGACCTGGTCCCGGGCCGCATCAACGGCGAACCGACGCTCCTGCAAAAGGAGACGGTCGACCTGATGGACGTGTCGCCGCGCCAAGTCGTGTCGGTGGCCGCCGCCCTGATCCCGTTCCTCGAAAACGATGACGCCAACCGCGCGCTCATGGGTTCGAACATGCAACGTCAGGCCGTGCCGCTGGTGCAGTCGGACGCCCCGCTGGTCGGCACCGGCATGGAAGCCGTCGTCGCCCGTGACTCGGGCGCCGTCGTCATCGCCAAGCGCACCGGCGTCGTGGAACAGATCGACGGCACCCGCGTCGTCATCCGCGCCACGGAAGAAACCGACGCGGCCCGTTCGGGCGTCGACATCTACCGGATGTCGAAGTTCCAGCGTTCGAACCAGTCGACCTGCATCAACCAGCGTCCGCTGGTGAAGGTGGGCGACCGGATCGTCGCCGGCGACATCATCGCCGACGGCCCGTCGACCGAGCTGGGCGAACTGGCCCTGGGCCGCAACGCGCTCGTCGCGTTCATGCCCTGGAACGGCTACAACTTCGAAGACTCGATCCTGATCTCCGAACGCATCGTCCGTGACGACGTCTTCACCTCGATCCACATCGAGGAATTCGAAGTCATGGCCCGCGACACGAAGCTCGGCCCGGAAGAAATCACCCGCGACATCCCGAACGTCGGCGAGGAAGCCCTGCGCAACCTCGACGAAGCCGGCATCGTGGCGATCGGCGCCGAAGTCCAGCCGGGCGACATCCTGGTCGGCAAGGTCACGCCGAAGGGCGAAAGCCCGATGACGCCGGAAGAAAAGCTCCTGCGCGCCATCTTCGGTGAAAAGGCCTCGGACGTCCGCGACACCAGCCTGCGCCTGCCCCCGGGCGTCGCCGGCACGATCGTCGACGTTCGCGTCTTCAACCGTCACGGCGTCGACAAGGACGAACGCGCCCTGGCCATCGAACGCGCCGAGATCGACCGTCTGGGCAAGGACCGCGACGACGAGTTCGCGATCCTGAACCGCAACATCTCGGGCCGTCTGCGCGAGCTGCTGGTCGGCAAGGTCGCTCTGTCTGGTCCCAAGGGCCTGTCGCGCGGCGAGATCACCTCGGAAGGCCTGGCGCAGATCGCCTCGGGTCTGTGGTGGCAGATCGCTCTCGAAGACGAGAAGGCGATGGGCGAACTGGAAAGCCTGCGCCGTCTGTTCGACGAGAACCGCAAGCGCCTCGACCGTCGTTTCGAAGACAAGGTCGACAAGCTGCAGCGCGGCGACGAACTGCCCCCGGGCGTCATGAAGATGGTCAAGGTCTTCGTGGCCGTGAAGCGCAAGCTTCAGCCGGGCGACAAGATGGCCGGCCGTCACGGCAACAAGGGCGTCATCTCGCGCATCCTGCCGATCGAGGACATGCCGTTCCTCGCCGACGGTACGCACGTCGACGTCGTCCTGAACCCGCTGGGCGTGCCTTCGCGCATGAACGTCGGTCAGATCTTCGAGACCCACCTCGGCTGGGCCTGCGCCAACCTCGGCAAGCAGATCACCAACCTGCTGGAAGACTGGCAGCACGGCGGTCAGAAGCAGGCCCTGATCGATCGCCTGCGTGACATCTACGGCCCGGACGAAGAACTGCCGGACACCGAAGAGGGTCTGGTCGAGCTGGCCAAGAACCTGGGCAAGGGCGTTCCGATCGCCACCCCCGTGTTCGACGGCGCGCGCATGGACGACATCGAGGGTCACCTCGAAATGGCCGGCGTCAACAAGTCGGGTCAGTCGATCCTGTTCGACGGCCTGACCGGCGAGCAGTTCAAGCGTCCGGTCACGGTCGGCTACATCTACATGCTGAAGCTGCACCACCTGGTCGACGACAAGATCCACGCCCGTTCGATCGGTCCGTACTCGCTCGTCACGCAACAGCCGCTGGGTGGTAAGGCCCAGTTCGGCGGTCAGCGCTTCGGGGAAATGGAAGTGTGGGCTCTGGAAGCCTACGGCGCGGCCTACACCCTGCAGGAAATGCTGACGGTGAAGTCCGACGACGTGGCCGGCCGGACCAAGGTCTACGAGTCGATCGTCCGTGGCGACGACACGTTCGAAGCCGGTATCCCGGAAAGCTTCAACGTGCTGGTCAAGGAAATGCGCTCGCTCGGCCTGAACGTCGAGCTGGAGAACAGCTGATCCGGATCTCCCTCCCTGGTCGGATGACCGGGGAGGGGCCTCCCGTCAGCCCTCTCCAACTTTGAATTTTCGCGGGTGATCCCGCAGAAGGAACCAAGATGAACCAGGAAGTCCTGAACATCTTCAATCCGGTCCAGGCCGCTCCGACCTTCGACCAGATCCGCATCTCGCTGGCCTCGCCGGAAAAGATCCGCTCGTGGTCGTTCGGCGAGATCAAGAAGCCGGAAACCATCAACTACCGCACGTTCAAGCCCGAGCGTGACGGCCTGTTCTGCGCCCGTATCTTTGGCCCGACCAAGGACTACGAATGCCTGTGCGGCAAGTACAAGCGCATGAAGTACAAGGGCATCATCTGCGAAAAGTGCGGTGTTGAAGTCACCCTGGCCCGCGTCCGCCGCGAGCGCATGGGCCACATCGAACTGGCCTCGCCGGTCGCCCACATCTGGTTCCTGAAGTCGCTGCCGTCGCGTATCGCCATGATGCTCGACATGCCGCTGAAGGACATCGAGCGCGTCCTGTACTTCGAATACTACATCGTCACCGAGCCGGGCCTGACCCCGCTGAAGCAGCACCAGCTGCTGTCGGAAGACGACTACATGCGTGCTCAGGAAGAGTACGGCGACGACAGCTTCACCGCCGAGATCGGCGCCGAGGCCGTCCAGAACCTGCTGAAGGCCATCGACCTCGAGAAAGAGGCCGAGCGTCTGCGCGAGGAACTGGCCGGCACCGTGTCGGACATGAAGCAGAAGAAGTACAGCAAGCGCCTGAAGATCCTGGAAGCCTTCCAGGAGTCGGGCAACCGTCCCGAGTGGATGGTGCTGACGGTCGTCCCGGTCATCCCGCCGGAACTGCGTCCGCTGGTGCCGCTGGACGGCGGCCGCTTCGCGACCTCGGACCTGAACGACCTGTATCGCCGGGTCATCAACCGTAACAACCGCCTGAAGCGCCTGATCGAGCTGCGCGCACCCGACATCATCATCCGCAACGAAAAGCGGATGCTGCAGGAGTCGGTCGACGCCCTGTTCGACAACGGCCGTCGCGGTCGCGTCATCACGGGCGCCAACAAGCGTCCGCTGAAGTCGCTGGCCGACATGCTGAAGGGCAAGCAAGGTCGCTTCCGTCAGAACCTGCTGGGCAAGCGCGTCGACTATTCGGGCCGTTCGGTCATCGTGGTCGGTCCCGAGCTGAAGCTGCACGAGTGCGGCCTGCCCAAGAAGATGGCTCTGGAGCTGTTCAAGCCGTTCATCTACGCGCGTCTGGACGCCAAGGGCCTGTCGGGCACCGTCAAGCAGTCCAAGCGCATGGTCGAGCGCGAGCAGCCGCAGGTGTGGGACATCCTCGAAGAGGTGATCCGCGAACACCCGGTCATGCTGAACCGCGCCCCGACGCTTCACCGTCTGGGCATCCAGGCGTTCGAACCGAAGCTGATCGAGGGCAAGGCCATCCAGCTGCACCCGCTGGTCTGCGCCGCGTTCAACGCCGACTTCGACGGCGACCAGATGGCCGTGCACGTCCCGCTGAGCCTGGAAGCTCAGCTGGAAGCGCGCGTCCTGATGATGTCGACCAACAACATCCTGTCGCCCGCCAACGGTCGCCCGATCATCGTGCCGTCGCAGGACATCGTCCTGGGCCTGTACTACCTGTCGGTCGCCCGCGAGGGTGAGCCGGGCGAAGGCAAGATCTTCGCCGACCTGGGTGAAATCGAAGCCGCCATGGACGCCGGCGTCATCTCGCTGCACGCCAAGATCAAGGCGCGCCACACCGAGATGACTCCGGAAGGCGTCCTGCTGCGCAAGGTGATCGACACCACGCCGGGCCGGATGAAGATCGCCGCCCTGCTGCCGCACCACCCGCAGATTGGCCACCGCCTGATCGAAAAGGCGCTGACCAAGAAGGAAATCGGCAATCTGATCGACATCGTCTACCGCCACTGCGGTCAGAAGGCGACGGTCATCTTCGCCGACAAGGTCATGGGTCTGGGCTTCAAGGAAGCCGCCAAGGCCGGCATCTCCTTCGGCAAGGACGACATCATCATCCCGAAGCGGAAGGAGGCGATCGTCGCCGAAACCCGCTCGCTGGCCGAAGAGTACGAGCAACAATACGCCGACGGCCTGATCACCAAGGGTGAGAAGTACAACAAGGTCGTTGACGCCTGGGCCAAGGCCACCGATCGCGTCGCCGACGAGATGATGGCCGAGCTTCAGATGAAGCATAAGGACGAGAACGGCCGCGAGAAGGAAATCAACGCCATCTACATGATGGCCCACTCCGGCGCCCGTGGTTCGCAAGCCCAGATGAAGCAGCTGGGCGGCATGCGCGGCCTGATGGCCAAGCCGTCCGGTGAAATCATCGAGACCCCGATCGTCTCGAACTTCAAGGAAGGCCTGACCGTTCAGGAGTACTTCAACTCGACCCACGGCGCTCGTAAGGGCCTCGCGGACACCGCGCTGAAGACCGCCAACTCGGGCTACCTGACCCGTCGTCTGGTCGACGTCGCGCAGGACTGCATCATCGTCGAGGAAGACTGCGGCACCACGAAGGGCATCACCCTGCGCGCCGTCGTCGAAGGCGGCGACGTGCTGGTCTCGCTGGGCACCCGCGTCCTGGGCCGCTTCACGGCCGAGGACGTCAAGGATCCGGGCACCGGCGAGCTGGTCGTTCCGGCCGACACCTATATCGACGAGAACATCGCCGACGCCATCGAGGCCGCGGTCGTCCAGTCGGTGAAGGTCCGCTCGGTCCTGACCTGCGAAGCCAAGGTCGGCGTCTGCGGCGCCTGCTATGGCCGCGACCTGGCCCGCGGCACCCCGGTGAACATCGGCGAAGCGGTCGGCGTCATCGCCGCCCAATCGATCGGTGAGCCCGGCACGCAGCTGACCATGCGTACGTTCCACATCGGCGGCACCGCCCAGGTGGCCGAGCAGTCGTTCTTCGAAGCCTCCAACGAGGGTACGGTCCGCGTGATCGGCCCGACCGTTATTGGCGCCGACGGCGCGCTGGTCATCATGAGCCGCAACACCTCGGTCAGCGTGCTGGTCGACGGCAAGGAGCGCGAAACCTACAAGCCGCCGTACGGCGCCCGCCTGCGGGTCAAGGACGGCGACCTGGTCAAGCGCGGTCAGCGCCTCGGCGATTGGGACCCCTACACCACCCCGATCATCACCGAAGTGGCCGGCAAGATCCGCGCCGAAGACCTGGTGGATGGCCTGTCCATCCGCGAGGAAGTCGACGAAGCGACCGGCATCGCCCAGCGCGTCATCGCCGACTGGCGTACGTCGGCTCGTGGTTCGGACCTGCGTCCGGCCATGGGCGTGCTGTCGGACGACGGCTCGTACAAGCGCCTGTCGAACGGCGGCGAGGCTCGTTACCTCCTGTCGGCCGGCGCCATTCTCTCCGTCGCCGATGGCGACGAAGTGAAGCCGGGTGAAGTCATCGCGCGTATCCCGACCGAAGGCGCCAAGACCCGGGACATCACCGGTGGTCTGCCGCGCGTCGCCGAACTCTTCGAAGCCCGCCGTCCGAAGGACTGCGCGGTCATCGCGGAAATGGACGGCCGTGTCGAATTCGGCAAGGATTACAAGAACAAGCGCCGGATCAAGATCACGCCGGACGTCGACGCCGATGGCAACCAAGCCGAAGCGGTCGAGTTCCTGATCCCGAAGGGCAAGCACATCGCCGTCCACGACGGGGACTTCATCTCCAAGGGCGAGTACATCATCGACGGCAACCCGGATCCGCACGATATCCTGCGCATCCTGGGCGTCGAGGCCCTGGCGAACTTCCTCGTCGACGAGATCCAGGAGGTCTATCGACTGCAGGGCGTGCCGATCAACGACAAGCACATCGAGACGATCGTTCGTCAGATGCTGCAGAAGGTCGAGATCCTCGAGCCCGGCGACACCGGCCTGATCAAGGGTGACCACCTTGATAAGCCGGAGTTCGACAAGGAACAGGACAAGGCTGTTGCTCGCGGCGGTCGTCCGGCTGTGACCCAGCCGGTGCTGCTGGGCATCACCAAGGCCTCGCTGCAGACCAAGAGCTTCATCTCGGCCGCGTCGTTCCAGGAAACGACCCGCGTCCTGACCGAAGCCTCGGTGCACGGCAAGACCGACACCCTGGAAGGCCTGAAGGAAAACGTCATCGTGGGTCGTCTGATCCCCGCCGGTACGGGTTCCTATCTGCGCAGCCTGCAGCGCGTCGCCGCCAAGCGCGACGAGCAGCTGGCCCAGCAGCGCGAAGAAGCGATGGAGCCGCTGCCGGCCGAAATCGCGCTCGCGGACGCCGAGTAAGCCTTCTGGCTTGAATGACTACGGAAAGGCCCGGGAGCGATCCCGGGCCTTTTTCGTTGGTCTGGGGCAGCCGCGAGGTCCCCATGTCCGACTACGAGCTCTACTACTGGTCCGCGCCGTTCCGGGGGCAGTTTGTCCGCGCCGTGCTAGCCCACGCAGGCAAGACCTGGACCGAAGGCGGCGACGACGCGATCGGCAAGCTGATGGGCGGGGCGGTGAAGGACATGCCGGTCCCGTTCATGGGCCCGCCGATGCTGGTCGACAAAAAGGCCAAGGTTGCCATCGCCCAGATGCCGGCGGTGATCCTCTATCTGGGCGAGACGCTGGACCTGCTGCCGGCGACGCCGGAGCTGCGCGCCCTGACCCTGAAGATCGTCTGCGACGCCAACGACGTCATCGACGAGCTGACCAACGACGGCGGCCGCGAGATGTGGACCGACAAGCGCTGGGCCGAGTTCGTCCCGCGCCTGCAGAAGTGGATGTCTTTCTGGGAGGAGACCGGCCGCCGCCACGGCCTGAAGGCCGACAGCGGCTTCCTGCTGGGCGGCGAGGCGCCGGGCATCGCCGACGTCGTCACCGCCACCCTGTGGTCGACGATCACTGACCGCTTCGAGCCGATCGGCGCGATCCTCGACGAGACCGCGCCGATGACCGCCACCCTGTTCCGCCGCGTCGCCGACCTGCCGCCGCTGCGCGCGCTAGCCGACAAGGCCCGCGAGGACTACGGCGACACCTGGAGCGGCGGCCAGATCGAGGCGTCGCTGCGGAAGGTGCTGAAAGCCTAGCGCGGTTCGCGCACGTAGATGGTCTTGGTCGAGCGGCCGCGCAGCAGCAGGCCCAGCACGACGCCGATACCCACCGCGACGCCCAGGGCGCGAGCCGGCTTCTGGTGCACCCAGGCCTCCAGGTCGCCGTAGCGGGTCTGGATCTCGTCGCCGGCCTGGGCGGCGATGTCCTTGACGCGGGCGCGGGTCTCACCGACCACGTCCGAGGCGACGTCCTTGAGGCTGTCATAGGCGTCGTGGGCCGTGCTGGCGACGGCCTTGAGCTTGGGCTCGACCTTGGCGCGGACGCCCGAGGCGGCTTTGGTGGTCTGGGCGGTCAGGCTGTCGGCATAGTCGGTCATGATCGAACCTCGAGGGGGAAGGGGACGCGGCTCGCCGCGAGACGCTTGCACAACCCCGGGCGTCGAGGAGCGTTCCTGCCGTCCAGGCTCAACAAGGGCGACTTCGAAGCGGCGTGCGCGACCCCAAGCTGCAGGTCCCCGCGACCGAACGTCGCGGACCGCCACGGTGACGGTTCCATAACGTTGATATTCATCAAGATTTTAAACCATGCGGGCGATGCAGGCTTTTGATCCGCCTCAAATTCCCAGAGCCCATGCGCGCCAGCATCTCCACCAAGGTCAGCCTGACCATCGCCGCCGCCTTCCTTGTCCTGACCGTCGCGGTCCTGGGGATCGTGGCGCACAGCTCCCTCGACTTCGCGCGCCGCCAGGCGACGCAGGCGCAGGAAGCCAGCATGCGGGTGGCGTGGGACGTGGTCGGCGAGCGCGGCAAGACGTTCAGCCGCCAGGGCGACAGGCTGCTGGTCGGCGACCACGCCCTGAACGGCGACTTCGACGGCGTCGATCGCGTCAAGACCCTGGTCGGCGGCACCGCCACCGTCTTCATGGGCGACAAGCGGATCACCACCAATGTCACCAAGGACGACGGCTCGCGCGCCGTCGGCACCAGCCTGGCCAAGGGCCCCGTCTATGACGCGGTGCTGGGCAAGGGCGAGCCCTATCGCGGCGAGGCCAAGATCCTGGGCAAGCCGTTCTTCGTCGCCTACGACCCGATCAAGGACGCCAGCGGCCAGGTGATCGGCGTGCTCTATGTCGGCGTGCCGCAGGCCGACTACTTCCAGCCCGTCTATCACCAGCTGACCCTGCTGGCGGCCGCGTGCCTGCTGCTGGGCCTGGCTGGGGGCGGGGCCTCGGTGCTGATGACCCGTCGCCAGCTGTCGCCGCTGTCGACCCTGCGCGACGCCATGAGCCGGCTGATGGGCGGGGACCTCTCCGTCACCCTGCCGTTCGCCGGCCGCCAGGACGACATCGGCCTGATGGCCGACGCCGTGCACCAGTTCCGTGACGGGGCCCTGGAGAAGAACCGCATCGCCGCCGAGGCCGCCGCCCATCGCGAAGCCTCGGAAGCCGAGCGCGACGCCGCCGGGGCCGACAGCGCCCGCCGCTCGGCCGAGCAGGCCCAGGTTGTCCGTCGTCTGGCCGAGAGCCTGCACCGCCTGTCGGACGGCGACCTGACCGTTCGCCTGTCCGAGCCTTTCGCCCACGACTACGAGGGCCTGCGCGCCGACTTCAACCGCGCCGTCGAGGGCCTGGAAGGCGCGATGGCCGCCGTGGTCTCGGCCGTGTCGGGGCTGAACGCCGGGGCCGGCGGCATCGCCACGGCCGCCGACGACCTGTCACGCCGCAGCGAGGCCCAGGCCGCCAGCCTGGAAGAGACCGCCGCCGCGCTGGACGAGATCACCGCCACCGTCCGCAGGACGGCCGACGGCGCCAAGGAAGCCCACCGCGCCGTCAGCGACGCTCAGACCGAAGCCGGCCGTTCGCGCGAAGTCGTCGCCTCGGCCGTCGAGGCGATCGGCGGCATCGAGGCCTCGTCCCGCCAGGTGGCCCAAATCATCGGCGTCATCGACGAGATCGCCTTCCAGACCAACCTGCTGGCGCTGAACGCCGGCGTCGAGGCGGCCCGCGCGGGCGAGGCCGGTCGTGGTTTCGCTGTCGTGGCGCAGGAAGTGCGGGCGCTCGCCCAGCGCTCGGCCGACGCGGCCAAGGAGATCAAGATCCACATCGGCGACTCGGCGCGCCAGGTGGAGTCGGGCGTGTCGCTGGTCGGCGCGGCGGGCGAGACCCTGCAGCGCATCGCCAACCAAGTCGGCGCGATCAGCGCGGTGATCACCGAGATCGCCGCCTCGGCCCAGGAGCAGTCGGCGGGCCTGTCGCAGGTCAACACCGCCGTGAACCAGATGGACCAGGGCACGCAGCATACAACGGCCATGGCCAGCCGCTCGGCGGCGTCGAGCCAGTCGCTGTTGGACGAGGTCAACGGCCTGGCGGCCCTCGTCCAACGCTTCAAGGTCGGCGGCGCGGCGTCGATGCGACGCGCCGCCTAACCAGCCTTACTTCCGGCCCACCACCGGCAGCTCGATATACGACTCCTCGCCGGCCGCGTGGTGCACGGCGTTGTTCGCCACCACGAACTTCGTCTCCTTCTCGTTGGCGCCGCCGGTGTTCAGGTTGCGGACGAACTTCGGGAAGTTGGACGAGGTGACCTCCACCCGGATGCGGTGGCCGCGCAGGAAGGTGTTGGACGTCGTGATCGGCGTTGGCTTGACCGTGTAGGTCTGGCCGGCCGTCATCATCGCGGGCTTCTCGTAGCTGTCGCGATAGCGGGCGCGTATGATGGTGTCGCCCAGGATATAGGCCGTGCCGTCCGGCGCGACGTCGACCAGCTTGACGGCGAAGTCGGTGTCCTTGGCGTCCGACGACACCTTCAGGAAAGCCCGCACGAAGCCCGAGACCTCCAGCGGCTCGGTCAGCGGCTCGCTGGTGTAGACGAGCACGTCGTCGCGGGCCTCGACCCCGCGCTGGTCGAAGGCCCCGGCCGTGACCAGGCCGCCGTTGCAGCAGTCGCCGCCGCCGACGGTCTGCACCGGATTGGCCGGATCATAGGCGTAGCGGTCGGCCTGCTCGCCGGCGGCGGGGGCCGCGGCGCTCAGCTTGCCGTCGCCGGCCAGGCTGTTGGCGCGGCCGCCCGAGCGCAGATAGAGCCGCATCGGGGCCGAGCCTTCCGGCGGCCACTGGGCCGAATGCTTCCAGGTATTCTCACCCATCGCGTAGTAGCGCACCGCCGGGGTGGTCTTCGGGAAGGCGTTGACGTCGCCCTTCAGCCAGCGGTCGAAGAAGGCGTAGACCTCCTTCTCGCTGTCGAAGTTGGGGTTGCCCAGGTCGCGGTCGCCCGACTTGAACGGAGCCATCAGCGTCCGCGCGCCAAAGCCGCAGTGGTTGTTGGGCGCGACGATGGCGTACTGGTTGGCGCTGGCTTCCTTGTCCGAGTTCACGGTGCGGGCGTGGTTGAACAGGGCCAGGTTCGGGCCGATCGACACGTCGTACCAGGAATTGAACCACAGGGCCGGCACGCCCCAGCCCTCGCTGTCGTGATAGAGGCCGCCCTTGCGCCAGGCCGGATCGGCCGGGCCGTCGCGGTTGATCAGCTCCTCGAACGTGCCCTTGGGCTCGCCCAGGTCCTTGAGCATCTCATTGACCGGCAAGTGGCGGATCTGGCTGGGCCACTTCACGTCGGGCTTCTTGGCTTCCAGGTCGTTGTACTTGGCCAGGCGGGCGATGGTCTGGGAGTCCAGGCCTTTGGGCGGCTGGGCGCGCAGCGGGTTGTCGACGTCGTACAGCCACACGAAGAACAGGTTGCGCGGCACGCCGCCGGTGTACCAGTTGCCCTGCTCCTGGAACTCGCCGACCTTGCCGATGCCCGCGCCCGAGGCCTGTGGGACCATGGCCGTGTGGTTCGGATGGTTCTGGCCGGCCAGGGCCAGCTGCCACTCGGCCGAGGACGAGCAGCCGCGCGTGCCGATCTTGCCGTTCGACCAGCTCTGCTTGGCGATCCAGGTCAGGGTGTCGTAGCCGTCCGTCTGCGGATGGCCGAGGATCTCCCACTCGCCCTCGGAGTAGTAGCGGCCGCGCTCGTTCTGCAGCACCAGGGCGTAGCCGTGCTTGATGGCGTCCAGCGCGTTGCGGGTGCTGCCGGCCTTGTACGGAAGCTCGTTGTACGGTGTCTTGATGAAGATGGTCGGCAGTGGTCCGGTCGCGCCCTTGGGGCGGTAGACATTGGTCGACAGCCGCACGCCGTCGCGCATCGGCACCATGACGTACATCTGCACGTCGGCCTTGGCCGCCAGTTCCTTGTCGAGCGCGGCGTCCGAAAACTGCGAATAGTCCTGGGCCAGCACGGCCGACGGCGCGGTCGCCGTCGCCAGGATCAGCGCGGCGCACAATGAAGCCGAAAAACGCATAACGTCCCCTCACAACCACGGCGCGCTTCTTGAGCCCGCGCGCCTACCTGAGGGGGAGGGTATTCGGCGGGCACACGGATGAAAGCCCTTTTTAGCGCCCCACTCTCAACGTTGATCGTTGTCGCGCGAGCGCTGCTTGGCGCGGACATCGGCCTTGCGGTAGTCGTCGATCTGCTTGAGGCGCTGCTGCTGGGCGTTGAGCGGGTTGCCCAGGGCGTCCTGCCCGGCCCCGAGCACGAAGGGGATCTCCTTCATCGTGCCGGGCTGGTCCTTGCTGCGATGGTCGACGCCCACGCCCATCGGGGCCGCCTTCGCCTTGCGGGCCAAGTCCTGCATGATGGCCTGGGCCTCGAACTCGCGGGCCTTGGCGGCGTTCATCGGGCCGACATAGGTCCCGCGCGCCTGGGCCGCGCCGAAGCGCTCGTCGCACTTGTCGCGCTCCTGGCGGTTCAGGCCGACGGCGTCGGCGCTGACGCAACCTGTGGCGCTGCCGCGCAGGGCCGAGCGCAGGTCGCCGCCGCTGGCGCCCGGCAGCGGGGCCGGATGGTAGGCTGTCCCGGGCTTGGCGATGCCGGCGGCGGGAACGGACAGGGTCGGGACGCCGGCCGGCGCGGCGCGGGTCGGCGCGCGCACCTGGAACGGCAGCACGGGGGAGGGGGGCACCGTCGCCGAGGCCGGCGCGGGGCGCGGCTCCGGCAGTTCCTGAGGGACCGGCCGCTGCAGGTCCAGGGTCATCACCGACAGGTCCTCGGCGACCATGTCTTCCAGCATCGGCCGCGCGGGAATCGCCAGCCAGGCCAGCAACGCCACGTGCAGCAGCAGCGAACCGGCGAGAATCGTCGCCCGTCGCCTGTTGTCCCTGCTGCTCCTGACGCTGACGCTCACCCGGCCTCCGACACTTGCCCGCGCTCTTCCCACGTGGTGTGGAAGACCGGCAAGGCAAGACGCTCCATCCCGGCGGGAAAGTGCACAGCCTGCGGTGGCGAAAACTTGACCGTGCGCGAGCCCTTAAGGCGGCGTTAACCGGCGCAGGAACAGGCGGTTGACGTTCGGCGGCTTCGCGAGTACATACCGCGCTCTTTTTCGAGGCGTGCGTTCGCGTGCGTTCCGATGAGCTTCTGTTCCTCGTGGGCGGAGAACCCGCCGGTGTGCATCCGCGCCCCGGCGAGTTTCGTGTTTATCGGGTCTCCAAGCGGAGCCTTGAACCAAGAACAACAAAGACAAGGACCTGAAGCGCCCCGGCCGAAAGGCACACGCTTCCATCAGAGCAGAGACTTAATGCCTACCATTAACCAGCTCATCCGTAAGCCGCGCTCCCCGAAGCCGGTCCGGAACAAGGTGCCGGCCCTGAAGGGCTGCCCCCAACGTCGCGGCGTTTGCACGCGCGTCTACACCACGACCCCGAAGAAGCCGAACTCGGCTCTCCGTAAGGTCGCCAAGGTCCGTCTGACCACCGGCATCGAAGCCGTGTGCTACATCCCGGGCGAAGGCCACAACCTGCAGGAGCACTCGGTGGTGCTCATCCGCGGCGGCCGCGTCAAGGATTTGCCCGGCGTCCGTTATCACATCCTGCGCGGCGTCCTCGACACCCAAGGTGTCAAGGATCGTAAGCAGCGTCGTTCGCTCTACGGCGCCAAGCGTCCGAAGTAAGGAAAAAGAAGAATGTCCCGCCGCCGTCGCGCCGAGAAACGCCAAGTCCTGCCGGATCCCAAGTTTGGGGACCTGATTGTCACGAAGTTCATGAACTACGTGATGTACGAGGGCAAAAAAGCCGTCGCCGAAAACATCATCTATGGTGCTTTCGACATCCTGGAAAACAAGCGCAAGGACCAAGGTCCGCTTGAGACCTTCCACTCCGCCCTGGACAACGTCGCCCCGGCGATCGAAGTCCGGTCGCGCCGCGTCGGCGGCGCCACCTATCAGGTGCCGGTTGAAGTCCGTCCGGACCGTCGCCGCGCCCTGGCCATCCGTTGGCTGGTGACCGCCGCGCGCAAGCGTGGTGAGAACACCATGACCGAAAAGCTGGCCGGTGAGCTGCTCGACGCCTCGAACAACCGCGGCACCGCCGTGAAGAAGCGCGAAGACACCCACAAGATGGCTGAAGCCAACCGGGCGTTCTCGCACTACCGCTGGTAAGCTTTTCGCTATCAGCACTCTTTCAGGCGCGGGCGGTTTGCGATAAACCGCCCGCGCCGCACGTTTAAATGTCCCTGCCTCACCCGCAGCGCTACGCAGAGCTCCATCATGGCCCGCCAGCATAACATCGAAGATTACCGTAACTTCGGCATCATGGCGCACATTGACGCCGGGAAGACCACGACGACCGAGCGGATCCTGTATTACACGGGTAAGTCGCACAAGATCGGCGAAGTCCACGATGGCGCGGCCACCATGGACTGGATGGAGCAGGAGCAGGAACGCGGCATCACGATCACGTCGGCCGCGACGACCGCTTTCTGGAACGGCAAGCGCCTGAACATTATCGACACCCCCGGGCACGTCGACTTCACCATCGAAGTCGAACGCTCGCTGCGCGTCCTCGACGGCGCCGTGACGGTGCTGGACGGCAACGCCGGTGTTGAGCCGCAGACGGAAACCGTCTGGCGCCAGGCCGACAAGTACAAGGTTCCGCGCATCGTCTTCGTCAACAAGATGGACAAGATCGGCGCCGATTTCGACAAGTCGGTGGAATCGATCCGCGACCGTCTGGGCGCCAAGGCCGTGCCGATCCAATTCCCGATCGGTTCGGAAACGAACCTGAAGGGCCTCGTGGACCTGGTCCGCATGAAGGCCGTGGTCTGGGACAACGACGCCCTGGGCGCCAACTTCCGCGACGAGGAAATCCCCGCTGACCTGATGGCCAAGGCCGTCGAGGCCCGCGCCTACCTGGTCGAGAACGCCGTCGAACTCGACGACGAAGCCATGGAAGCCTATCTGGGCGGCGAAGAGCCCTCGGAAGCCACCATCAAGAAGTGCCTGCGTAAGGCCGTTCTGACCGGCGCCTTCTATCCGATCCTCTGCGGCTCGGCCTTCAAGAACAAGGGCGTGCAGACGCTCCTGGACGCCGTCGTCGACTACCTGCCGTCGCCGCTGGACATCCCGCCGACCAAGGGCATCGACTTCAAGACCGAAGAAGAAGTCGTGCGTCACGCCTCGGACGAAGAGCCGCTGTCGGTTCTGGCGTTCAAGATCATGGACGACCCCTTCGTCGGTTCGCTGACCTTCTGCCGCATCTACTCGGGCAAGCTGGAAACCGGCATGTCGCTGCTGAACGCCACGCGCGACAAGCGCGAGCGCGTCGGCCGCATGCTGCTCATGCACTCGAACAACCGCGAAGACATCAAGGAAGCCTATGCCGGCGACATCGTCGCCCTGGCCGGCCTGAAGGAAACCCGCACGGGTGACACCCTGTGCGATCCGCTGAAGTCGCCGGTCATCCTGGAGCGCATGGAATTCCCGGCTCCGGTCATCGAGATCGCCGTCGAACCCAAGTCGAAGGCCGACCAGGAGAAGCTGGGCGTCGCCCTGCAGAAGCTGGCCGCCGAAGATCCGTCCTTCACCGTCTCGACCGACCACGAGTCGGGCCAGACGATCCTGAAGGGCATGGGCGAGCTGCACCTCGACATCAAGATCGACATCCTGAAGCGCACCTACAAGGTCGAAGCCAACATCGGCGCGCCGCAGGTCGCCTATCGTGAATCGCTCGGCCGCAAGGTCGACATCGACTACACGCACAAGAAGCAGACCGGTGGTACGGGCCAGTTCGCCCGCGTCATGATCACCTTCGAACCGGGCGAGCCGGGTTCGGGCTTCGTGTTCGAGAACGCGATCGTCGGCGGCGCCGTGCCGAAGGAATACATCCCGGGCGTCCAAAAGGGCCTGGAATCGGTCAAGGACAACGGCCTACTGGCCGGCTTCCCGCTGATCGACTTCAAGGCGACCCTGACGGACGGCAAGTTCCACGACGTCGACTCGTCGGTCCTGGCCTTCGAAATCGCCTCGCGCGCCGCCTTCAAGGAGCTGCGCGAAAAGGGCGCTCCGAAGCTGCTCGAGCCGATCATGAAGGTCGAAGTCGTGACGCCGGAAGAATACCTGGGCTCGGTCATCGGCGATCTGAACAGCCGCCGTGGCATGATCCAGGGTCAAGACATGCGCGGCAACGCGACTGTCGTGAACGCCTATGTGCCGCTGGCCAACATGTTCGGTTACGTGAACACCCTGCGGGGTATGTCGCAAGGCCGCGCTCAGTTCAGCATGGTCTACGACCACTACGACCCGGTGCCGCAACACGTCGCCGACGAAGTGATCAAGAAGTACGCCTAAGCCTTTCCTCGCGGAAAAGCCTAGACGACGGATTGGGAAGGGGCTCTATGGGCCCCTTCCGACCCCACCCCAGACGTCCAACCTGTTTTGATAAAGGCCCCTCTGGGGTCCTGGAGCTAAGAAGATGGCCAAGGAAAAGTTCGAACGTAATAAGCCGCACTGCAACATCGGCACCATCGGTCACGTTGACCATGGCAAGACGACGCTGACGGCCGCGATCACGATCACGCTGGCGAAGTCGGGCGGCGCGACCGCCAAGAACTACGCCGACATCGACGCCGCGCCGGAAGAAAAGGCCCGCGGCATCACGATCAACACGGCTCACGTCGAGTACGAGACGGCCAACCGTCACTACGCGCACGTCGACTG